>CAJMSD010000006.1 GCA_905215965.1 uncultured bacterium
CCCTTACTTCTTCTCATAAGGAATTTCAAGGGTCGTGTTCTTTTCTTTTCTTGCATTGTTCAATTTTCAAGATGCTGGTTTTGCCGCTGCCATTCTTTTCAGCAGCTTAATTATTATAGCACACATTTTTCCATTTGTCAACAACTTTTTTGAAGTTTTTTCAAATTTATTTTTTGTGCCCATTGCAGTCATTGCTGCAACTTTTATATTATATCACCGTTACTTAGCTTTGTCAAGTACTTTTTTGGAATTTTCTTAAATAATTTCCAATGTTAACTGACGCCGCTTTAAACAGCTTTATTATTATATCGCTATTTCAGCCAATTGTCAAGTAAAAATTCTTTTGAATTTAATTCGCTTTTTTGGTTGTTTTGACAAACGCAGCGCATTTAAAGCTTTATGCTTCTTATGCGCTGCGTTTGCATTGATATTTTAGGATTGTTTTAAGAAAATATCTTCGATTTTTCGTACCTTGATACATTAATTATTCAATCGGTTTGCCTGCCAATATAATGTAGAGGATCAGCCAAACCGGCCAGAGTGGCAAAAATACAAAACCTACACGGATCAACCAAGGCGATACATTCATTGCCTTTCCAAGACCTGTACAAACCCCTGCTATCATTTTTCCTTCTGAACATCTTTTAAATTTATCAAAGCTGAAGCCGTCGCTTCCCACTTTTGAAGAAGCAGATATCTGAGCTCCGCATTTCAGACATACAACCTGTGCTTCATTCACCTGAACGCCGCACATCCCGCAATACCGATTTCCTTTTCTTGGATCCGCACCGCATTTAAGACACGCAACCGCACCGTCATTGACTGAGTTTCCACAATTCTTACAAAACATAGCACACTTCTCCTTACAAATAAAATTCCGGACAATAAGTCCAATATTAGTATACCATAGTATTCCAACAATGTCAAGTAATAATTTACAATAGTATTGCAATAATTGACTATAAGGAGTGATATAATGTTCGAGGAACGTATAAAGGAATTACGGGTTTCGCTGGGATTAAACCAAATTCAGTTTGGCAGAAAGCTTTTTGTTACTAAGCAATGCATTAGCAACTGGGAAAATGGAAATATTCAGCCGTCCATTGATATGCTCATCAAAATCGCGTCTACTTTTTCCGTAAGTACGGATTATCTTTTAGGTCTGAGCGATAAATGCACTCTCGATGTAAGCGGACTCAACAGCGATCAAATTCTGCACATTCAGCATATCGTGAACGATTTGAGAGATGCCATGAAAAAATAAAAAGCAGTCCGATATTATCGGACTGCTTTCCTTTTTAAGTATATTCTCGCAATTAATCAGCCATAAGCTTTACCATAACTGCTTTCTGTGCATGAAGTCTGTTTTCGGCTTCCTCAAAGATCTCGTTTGCGTGAGCTTCAAATACCTTTTCGGTAATTTCCTCCTCACGGTGTGCAGGCAAGCAATGAAGAACCATTGCGTCATCGTGAGCGGCAGCCATAAGATCATCATTTATCTGATATCCCTTAAACGCCGCCTTTCTCTTCTCTGCTTCGCCCTCCTGACCCATTGAAGCCCAGACATCGGTAATAAGCACGTCTGCGTTCTTTGCTGCCTGAATCGGCGAATTTGTCATTTCAAAGCAGTCGTACTGCGATGCGAAATCAAGTATCTCCTTCGGCGGCTGATATTCATCGGGACAAGCCAAGGAAACAGCCATACCGACTTTAAGACATCCCACTATAAGGGAATTCGCCATATTATTTCCGTCGCCGATAAAGCACATTTTAAGTCCGTCAAAGCTGCCCTTGAATTCACGGATAGTCATAAGATCGGCAAGAACCTGACATGGGTGACAAAAATCCGTAAGGCCGTTGATTATCGGAATGCTTCCGTATTCGGCGAGATCTTCGACCTCTTTCTGCTCAAAAGTACGGATCATGATACCGTCAAGGTAGCGCGAAAGAACTCTTGCCGTATCCTGAACAGGCTCGCCTCTTCCTATCTGCAGATCGTTGGAGGACAAAAACAACGGATATCCGCCAAGCTGATACATACCTGTTTCAAAGGAAACTCTCGTTCTGGTAGACGCCTTCTGGAAGATCATTCCCAGAGTTTTGCCCTTTAGACGAGGGTGCGGTATATCATGCTTCAGCTCATATTTAAGCTGATCCGCAAGGTTGAGTATATCTATGATCTCTTCTGTGCTCAGGTCGAGCATTTTAAGTAAATGTTTCATATTTTATCCTTTCATAGCCCAAAAATTATTTATTCTTGTTCATTTCACCGAACGCCTTGTCTATTGCTACTGCAAACAAGGGAATATAATCGTCAAAAGCCGTATTTTCGATCTCAATTTCATATTGAAGATCTCCCGACAGCATACTTACAGTCTTAATTGTGCCGACGACCGCGCCGTTTTTTATGATCTTGAATTCCTTACGCTCCTTGCTTGAAAGCGTAAAATTCATGTCCTTTCCCTCGCATTCGATAGTAGGATCGAGGAAAAGCGACTTGCACGTCAGCTTCAGAAAAAGCTCGTCGTTAAGGATTATGCTGAATCCGGGTTTTCTGCCTTCTTCCGTCTGGAGCAGCGTATACAAATTATAATCGCTCGCGTCCTGAAGATTATATCTTCCGCCGAAGCCTTTCTTTTTTACTGTATAAAGAAGTCTGGATTTTTTATCTTGTACAAGAAATTTGCTTCCTTTTGGTGTTACTAACAGTTCCATAAGCTCACGCCCCCAGTATCTTCTTTAATATATTCAGACCTTCCTCAAGCTCCGGCATCGTGATGGTAAGCGGCGGTAAAAGTCTTACCTTATCTTTTGCCGTCAGCAGCAGAAGTCCCTCGTCAAGAGCTTTTCTTACAACATCGGCAGCGACCTTGGTTTTAAGCTTTATTCCTATCATAAGTCCGATACCAGAGACGGATTCGACTTCTTTAAGCTTTAAAAGCTCGCCGCGTATATATTCCGATTTTTTGCTTACCTCATCAAGGAAGCCGTCTTCCGTAACTCTCTCCAAGACAGCTTTTCCTCCTGCGCAGGCAATAGGATTTCCTCCGAAGGTAGAACCGTGCGTACCGGGTGTAAGGACCTGACTGCACTTTTCGTTTACAAGACAAGCTCCTATCGGAACTCCGCCTGCAAGTCCTTTTGCAAGAGAGGTTATATCGGCTTTATGGTCAAACCAATCTCCGGCAAGGAATTTTCCTGTTCTGCCGACTCCCGTCTGAACCTCGTCGGCAATGACCAGAATATCTTTTTCGGCGCAAAGCTTAAAGATCGCATCGACGAATTGTCTATCAAGAGCAACAACTCCGCCCTCGCCCTGAATATATTCTATCATAACAGCGCACACCGTATCGTCTGTCTTAGCCTTAAGATCGTCGATATTATTGGCTTCAACATTTATAAAGCCCTCAGTAAACGGGAAAAAATAGTTATGAAAAACATCCTGTCCGGTAGCCGACAACGTTGTGATCGTTCTTCCGTGGAAAGAATTTACAAGAGTAATTATATTATGTCTGCCGCGCCCGTATTTATCGAAGCTGTACTTCCTTGCAACTTTTATGGCGCATTCGTTCGCTTCAGCTCCGCTGTTTCCGAAAAACACCTTGCTGTATCCCGACGTTTGGCAGAGAAGCTCGGCAAACTCCGCCTGTATCTTAGTATAATAGTAATTAGACGTATGCTGAACAGCTCTTACCTGCGCACATACTGCGTCAGTCCACTTTTCATCACAGTATCCGAGAGAGTTCGTACCGATGCCGCTTCCGAAATCTATGTATTTTTTACCGTCCTCTCCGAAGCAGGTTCTTCCCTCTCCCTTTTCCATAACAAGGGGAAATCTGCCGTAGGTATGCATGACGTTTTGTTCAAATTTTTCAATAGTGTTCAATTTATGACTCTCCCTTCGCTCCGCATCGCTCAAACCGAGTTTTAAAATAGTTCTTAAAATAATTATAACGCTCATTGCACATCAAAATCAATAAGAGCTATCGCAATTTAAGTAAACTTTTTGTATATAAAGAATAAATTTTACGCAAACTGTGTTCCTATACCTTCGTTTGAAAGTATTTCAATCAATATAGAGTGAGGAATTCTTCCGTCGATTATAGCCGTTTTCTTTACTCCGCGCCTTACGGCTTCCACGCAGCAGTCGATCTTCGGGATCATTCCGCCCGAAATTATCTCCTGTCTTTTCAAAAACGGAACATCGCTTACGTTTACATACGGAATAAGCGTGGAGGGATCGTTTTTATCGCGGAGCAGTCCGGCAATATCCGTCATAAGGATAAGATTTTCCGCTCCAAGCTCAGCCGCAATATGCGCAGCCGCCGTATCGGCATTAATATTATATGTATTTCCGTGCTCATCGGTCGCAACGGTCGCAATAACAGGGATATATCCGTTGGAAAGAGCGTCGGTGATAGGCTTTGTGTTTACCTTCGTAATTTCTCCGACAAAGCCGAGATCCTGTCCGTCGTCCGTCGTCATTTTTTCAGCCATAAGCATACCGCCGTCAATGCCGCAAAGTCCGAGAGCTTCTCCGCCATGCTGTGCAAGAAGCTGAACAAGCTCCTTGTTTACCTTACCCGAAAGAACCATTTTTACAACGTTTACGGTAGCTTCGTCGGTATAGCGCAGACCGTTGATAAATTTGCTTTCAATATTAAGACGCTTTAAAAGATCGTTTATTTCAGGGCCTCCTCCGTGAACAAGAACGACCTTTATTCCGACAAGCGAAAGCAGAACTATATCCGTCATGACCGCGTCTTTAAGCTCGCCGTTGGTCATAGCGTTTCCGCCGTATTTTACTACAAGAATTTTATTATTGTATTTTTGAATATAGGGCAGAGCGTCGATCAGGACCTGTGCCTTATTGTCGTTTGATATAGAACTCATTGAAAAAATCTCCTAAAATTATTTTTGTGCGGAAGCCGAATAGACCGCATCGCTTAATATCCTGTAGACCCCGTGAGGATCCTCAATGCCCAGAAATCCGTTCTGCGCGCCCGAAACACCGTTCTGTACTCCGTATCGGCTGTTTTGATACACATTGCCGATAACGGAATATTTAACATAGCCAAGGTTATTTCCCGCATCGAAAACAGTTATATCCGTGATATTGCAGAGCATCTCCGACGAAAGCTTTTTTCCGGCATATTTCAGCACACGCTGGTTAGTAATAGCGTACTTCTGCTCGCCGATAAAGAGAAACTGTTTCAGCATAAATATGCCTATAAGTATGAACGGCACTCCGAAAAGACCGAAAAGACCTCCGCCGATCGATGCCATTGCCGTCCAGAAGCAGGCAAACATCAGCCAGAACACAGGAAAGATCATCACTGCCGCATTGGTGCCTTTTGCTTTCATGCCTGCTCTTTTCTGAGTTTTTCCGACCCAGAGTAGCTGCTCGTCGAGCATAAGCACATTTGAAAATTCACTTTCGATGCTGTTGTATTCATTATAGGTACGATGCTCTTCATCATATCCGTTATAGGGATCGCTGCCGGAATCATAATATTCCTCCGAAGGCCTTATGTAGTCTTCGGTATATTCATCGTTATCGTTTTTCCCGAACATAATAAATAACCTCCCCTGTCATAAAATCAGCTGCGGTAATCGCCGTTGATCTTAACGTAATCATAGGTCAGGTCGCAGCCCCATGCAACAGCTGTTCCGCCTCCGTTTCCGATGCTGATGACGATATTGATAACTTCCTCCTGAAGAATTTTCTTTGCCTTTTCCTCGGAGAATTCAACTCCCGCGCCGTTTCTGCAAACCTCGACGCTGCCTTTTTCGGAGCCTATCGTTACGCTTACATTATTAATGTCGAATTCGGCGTCGGCATATCCAACGGCACAGAGAATACGTCCCCAGTTAGCATCCTCTCCGAACATTGCAGCCTTGAAAAGACTTGACGTGATGACTGATTTTGCTACTGTTTCGGCAGTTTTTTCGGTATCTGCCCCGGTGCAAACGCACTCGATAAGCTTTGTAGCTCCCTCGCCGTCACGCGCCATCATACGCGCAAGATTCATCATAACGGCATATAAGGCATTTTCAAATATCTCAAAGTCCTCGTTTTCTTTTTTTACGGGAGCATTTTCAGCCGTTCCCGAAGCGATAACGCAAACCATATCGTTGGTTGAAGTATCTCCGTCAACGCTTACGCGATTAAGAGTTATTTTTACAACGTCGCTGAGCGCTCTCTGAAGAAGCTCCGCCGAAATATCCGCGTCCGTAGTGATGAACGTAAGAGTAGTCGCCATATTCGGGTGGATCATACCGCTGCCCTTGAGCATTCCGCCCATTGTGCAGGTCTTGCCGCCCATTTCAAACTGTACGGCGACCTCCTTCGGCATTGTATCGGTAGTCATTATAGCTTCGACAGCTCTTGGATTTCCGTCATAGGAAAGTCCCTCAACAAGAGACTTCATTCCGTTGGCGATAGGCTCGATAGGAAGTATCTGACCGATAACTCCCGTAGAAGCAACAATAACGTCGTTCTCGTCTATGCCAAGCTCCGCGGCAGCAAGAGCGCACATTTTAGCTGCCTTTTCAACTCCGTCCGCATTGCAGGTGTTGGCGTTTACGGAATTGACAATGACAGCTCTTGCAGTTCCGTCCTTGATGTGCTCCTTTGTCACGAGGATAGGCGCTCCCTTGACCTTATTTGTCGTATAAACGGCAGCGGCAGTACAATCCTTATCGGCAACGATAAGTGCAAGATCATTTTTCTTCGCTGTGACCGACGCTCCCGCATGAGAAAGTCCGCACTGTATACCGTTTGCCTTGAATCCTTTTGCCGCGCAGACTCCGCCCTCAACAAATTTTATATTTTCAACTTCCTGTAATTTCATTCTTTATACTCCTTTTATAAACAAACATATATGACTGTCACAATTGTGAATTATCATGTATCTATCCGTACCATTTCACAAAGCGTTCTGTTTCTGTAAGCTATATCCTCTCTGAGCGAAAAGCCTTGCTTTTCCCAAAATGCGTTACCGGCTTCATTATAATTAAAGACAAGCAGGGCAACCTTGTTTATTCCCTCCTGCTCTAATGCCAAAAGACAGGCATTTACGAGCTTCGTGCCTATGCCCTGCCGCCTGTATGCCTCACTTACGGACATATGATAAATATAACCTCTTCGTCCATCATTGCCTGCCAATATAACTCCTGTTAAGGAATTATTCTCTTCGGATACGAATGATGTATTAGGATTTCGCTTCAGAAATTTACTTATCCCTTCACGTGAATCATCAAGATTATTGAACCCCATATTTCTGCACGACATCCACAGAGAATATACATTATCATAATCAGATATATTCATTTTGCGTATGTTCATAGAAAAAGCTCCTTATTTTCACACAAGCCCCGTCGTCTCGTCAATACCCATCATAATATTAAGACACTGTACAGCCGCGCCGCTTGCTCCCTTTCCGAGATTATCAAGTCTTGAACACAAAAGTATCTGCTCGTCGTTTCCGAATACGAATATCTGCATTTTATTTATTCCGCTGAGAGTATTTGACGCGAGGAAGAAGGATTTCTGCTCGTCTGCGGACATAAGCGGCATTACCTCTACCATTCTTGCTTTTTCGTAATGCTTTGCAAACATTTCATGAACGGACTCTGCCGTAACTTTTTCCGCAAGAGTTCTTGTCTGGAGCGGCACGCTCACTACCATTCCGCTGAAATAATCACAGACCATAGGATTGAACATAGGCTTGTATTTAAGTCCCGGAACAGCCTGCATCTCGGGAAGATGCTTATGCTGCTGCGAAAGCGCATACTGTCTCGGACTGTTGAATTCGTAAGGCTTTTCGGCTCCCTCGTAAACGGCAATAGCTTTTTTACCTGCTCCGCTGTAGCCTGACGTTGCGTAGGCAAAAACAGGATAGTCGTCGGGAATGATATTATTTTTAACAAGAGGATACACTATCGAATTAAATCCGCTTGCATAACAGCCGGGAACGGCTACTCTGTTTGAAGTTTTTATCTTCTCTCTGTGAGCGTCCGAAAGCTCCGGAAATCCGTATGCCCATTCCGGATTGGTTCTGTGCGCCGTTGAAGCGTCGATAATTCTTACATGATCGTTATTGACAAACGAGACAGCTTCTCTTGCTGCTGCATCGGGCAGACAAAGGAACGTATAATCCGACATATTGATAAGTCTTGCACGTTCTGCAGGATCCTTGCGCTTTTCCTCGCTGATGCGGAGAAGCTCGATATCGTTCCTGCCCTCGAAGCGTTCAAGAATTTTCAGTCCCGTTGTGCCTTCCTGACCGTCTATATATACTTTAACTGACATAATATTCCTCCTGTTAGGGTTCGCCATTATCTTTTTTTCTTCTTGTTTTTACTGCGGTTGGCAGCTTTTCGCTCATATTTTGCCTTTTTAGGGTCTTCCTCTGCTTTGTCCTCAATAAACGCGTGCCACACGCTTATCCCGAGAGTAACGACTACTATCCCGATCCTCCACGCAAGCCTTACAGACGGCACAACAGCTATCCACAAGCCCATTACAAGCTCGCCGACTATCCACAGCACCGCCATAAACAAGGTCAGACCAAGAATAAATATAAAATCCTTTTTTTTCATTATCGGTTCCTCAGTTCGGATTCAGCCAGACTGATCTGAACGGCAACAGCTTCCGGAGACGGTCCGCCCTCGGACTTTCTCTCTCTCACGCAGGTATCAAGGCTTATCGCGTCATAAACATCTTCGTCAAACAATTCCGTCATTGCCCGATAATCTTCAAGGGGAAGCTCTTCAAGAACTGTATTTTTTTGTATGCACTCAGCTACAAGAGTTCCTGTTATCTTGTATGCGTCACGGAACGGCATTCCTTTTTTAACAAGATAATCTGCACAGTCGGTAGCGTTTATAAAGCCCTTGGCAGCGGCGTTTCTCATGTTGTCTTTAAGCACGCGCATTGTTGCAAGCATTGGAGTAAAAGTTTTGACGCAGAGCTTAACGTTGTCAACAGCGTCAAAAATAGCTTCCTTGTCCTCCTGCATATCCTTGTTATATGCCAGAGGAAGTCCTTTAAGCATTGACAGCAGTGTAACAAGATCTCCGTTCACACGTCCCGTCTTTCCTCTGATAAGCTCGGTAACATCGGGATTCTTCTTCTGCGGCATGATCGAAGAGCCTGTAGCGAAAGCGTCGTCAAGCTCGACAAATTTGAACTCCCACGAACACCACATTATTATTTCCTCAGAAAAACGGGAAAGATGAGTCATTATAAGCGAAAGAGCGCAGTTAAGCTCCACGCAGAAATCACGGTCAGAAACTCCGTCAAGGCTGTTTGGCATGGGAGCTGTAAATCCGAGCAGCTCCGCAGTCTGCTTGCGGTTTGTCTTATATGTCGTACCTGCAAGAGCTCCGCTTCCGAGAGGACAATAATTCATTCTTCCTGCGGTATCCTTGAGCCTGTCCATATCGCGAAGAAGCATCCACACATAAGCCATAAGATGATGCGCAAAGGTTATCGGCTGAGCACGCTGCAAATGAGTGTATCCCGGCATTATCGTTTCAGTATGCTCCTTGGCAATATTGAGGATAGTAACGGCAAGCTCCTTTATGAGCGAGTAGATCTCGTCTATCTCATCGCGCAGATAAAGACGTATATCAACGGCTACCTGATCATTTCTCGAACGCGACGTATGAAGTCTCTTTCCCACATCTCCGAGACGCTTTGTAAGCTCGGCTTCAACAAACATATGTATATCCTCAGCGGACGGATCAAGCTCCAGCTTGCCGGAATCAATATCCGCAAGAATTTCTTTAAGACCACCGATTATCTCAAGGCTGTCCTCCTTTGAGATTATTCCGCAGTCGCCAAGCATCGTCGCATGAGCTATACTGCCCTGTATATCGTGACGGTACATCCGTCCGTCAAAGGCGATAGAAGAGTTAAAAGCATTAACGGTATCGTCAACCTGCTTTGAAAATCTTCCCGCCCACATCATATCTGCCATAATTTTTCTCCTATCGTTTTAGTGTTATTAAAATAAATCAGAATTTCAAGCTGCAGCCAGCTTGACCGCATATCACGTTCCCACTCGCAAGCTCGTTACTTTCTGCGGAATGCAAGTCTGCTTTCGCTCGCCGGAATTTACTGCTATAAATCAGAATTTAAAACTATTTATCTTTTTTACTTTTATCGTCATTTTTATTCAAATGAGTAGTTGATAAACATAAGAATGCAGAACCTAAGCATAGACCTATAACCCAATTATCGTCTTTATTTATTATATCTAATATACCACTTATATAGAAGCATACCGAAGCAATTAGATAACATATAAAGCTTATTTTCTCGCTTTTATCTTTTTTCATTTTCTCACCTTAATCTCCGCAAATTCTGATTTATTTTAACAAGCACATTTAAATTATAACAGGCAGGAGAATTTCGCCTCCCCTGCCTGCGGTTTATTTCTGAATTTGTACTACATAACTGCCGGGCAAAAATTTGCCCATAAATAAGACTTCCGGCAAATTGCGCTCCGGTCGCTCACCGGTTACTTATTGTTACGCTTCTGATCAAGCTTAGCCTTGACCTTGATCGGGAGACCGAAGAGGTTGATAAATCCTGCGGAATCCTTCTGGTCGTAAACGTCGTCCTCATCGAAGGTAGCAACTTCCTCATCATAGAGAGTATAAGGAGAAGTTACGCCTGCATTGATGATATTGCCCTTATAGAGCTTGAGCTTAACATCGCCTGTAACAGTTTTCTGAGTTTCGGTAACAAATGCGCTCATAGCTTCGCGAAGAGGAGTATACCACTGACCGTTATAAACGATATCGGCAAACTTGATTCCGAGATACTGCTTTACTCTTGCTGTTTCCTTATCGAGACAAATCGTTTCGAGAACTTCATGAGCATGATAAAGGATAGCTCCGCCGGGAGTTTCATAAACGCCTCTTGACTTCATACCAACGAGACGGTTCTCAACGAGATCCGCAAGACCTATACCGTTCTCGCCGCCGAGCTTATTAAGAGCGGAAACCATTTCAACGCCGTTAAGCTCCTTACCGTCGAGCTTTGTAGGAATACCCTTTTCAAAGTGGATAGTGATATATGTCGGCTTGTCGGGAGCGTCGATAGGAGAAACGCCCATTTCAAGGAAGCCGGGCTTCTCGTACTGCGGCTCGTTTGCAGGGTCTTCAAGATCGAGACCCTCGTGTGAAAGGTGCCAGATATTCTTATCCTTAGAATAATTTGTTTCTCTGTTTATTTTAAGAGGAATGTTATGAGCCTCGGCATAATCGATCTCCTGATCTCTTGATTTAAGATCCCAAATTCTCCAAGGAGCAATAATCTCCATGTCGGGAGCGAAAGCCTTGATAGCAAGCTCAAAACGAACCTGATCGTTGCCCTTGCCGGTACAGCCGTGACAAATAGCGTCTGCGCCCTCTTTAATAGCTATCTCAGCGATCCTCTTAGCGATGATAGGACGAGCGAAAGACGTGCCGAGCATATATCTGTTTTCATAGATAGCTCCTGCCTGAACGGTCGGGTAAACGTACTCCTGAATGAACTCTTCTTTAAGATCCTCGATATAGAGCTTTGACGCGCCTGTTTTAATAGCCTTTTCCTCAAGACCCTCAAGCTCGGAAGCCTGTCCGACGTCGCCTGAAACAGCGATAACCTCGCAGTTATTATAATTTTCCTTGAGCCACGGAATGATAATAGAAGTATCGAGACCGCCTGAATAAGCAAGTACAACCTTTTTAATTTCCTTAGCCATAATAAACCTCCTGAATATAACGTCAAAGCCGACGTAAATTTACATGATACCAATATTATACACCTATCCGCCGCAATGTCAAGAGGGTTTGAATAAATATTCATAATTTTCTCAAATATTCACAAGTTTTCGAATATTATTCATAATTAATCGGTTATGTGCAGACCCGACCGCCTTATAAGTTATAATTCACAAAATCAAAAAAGTCTGAACTCCCATTTACGATAAAAGCAATGATTTCCGAAGATCGGTACGGTTCTTAATGCCCATTTTATCAATCTGATGTGTTAAACTGATTTGCGTTTTGTATGTTTTTCCGATTTTTAAGCAAATTCACAAATTTTGCTTGATATTTTTGTCATTTCTGCTATAATTATTGTAGGCAGGTTTTACGTAAACTTAATTTTTTACGGTTTAAACGTCTGCCTGTTCAAAATCAGACAGTTTATCATATAATAATATTAGGTAACGCCACAAAGCTTGTGCGGGAATCGCGAAGCCGTCAGGCGTGCTTTGTGCGGCGCTGCCTATAAATTACGGAGGTATACACGTAATGAGAACAGAAGTAAATAACGGCAATAAGATAACCATTCTCGGCGCAGGAAACGTAGGCGCAACTGTAGCTTACACACTGGCAGTAGCCGGAACCTGTTCCGATATCGTTCTCATAGACATAAATGAGGATAAGGCTGAAGGCGAAGCTATGGATATTCATCAGGGACTTGCATTTTGCCACGATGTTGATATAATGTGCGGCGATTATGAGGACGCTGCAAATTCTGACGTCATCGTCGTAACGCTCGGACTTGCAAGAAAACCCGGTCAGACAAGACTCGATCTCGCTCAGGCTAACGTAAATATCATTAAGGAAGTAATGCCGCAGATCGCTGAAATTGCTCCCGACGCTGTTTATGTAGTTGTAAGCAATCCTGTCGATATCCTTACCTACGCTATCCTGAAATGCACCGACCTTAAGCCAAGTCAGGTAATAGGTTCGGGCACTATACTCGATACCTCGCGTCTCCGTTCGCGTCTTGCCGATCATGTTCATCTCAGTCCGCAGAGCGTTCACGCTTACGTTTTCGGCGAGCACGGTGATACTTCCATGATACCGTGGTCTCTTACAAATATCGCAGGAATGGAAATGACGGAGTATTGCTGCAATATCTGCTCAAATCACAATGCCTGCGGCAAAGCCGATATCGAAGAAATTGAAAGAGACGTGCGCACGGCAGGTGCGGAGGTAATCAAGCGCAAGGGCGCGACCTTCTATGCTATCGCTCTTTCAGTCAACAAAATCTGCGACGTAATTCTTCGCGATGCGCATAACATTCTTACTGTTTCTGCTCTTGTAACCGGAAGATACGGCATTGACGACGTTTGTCTCAGTCTTCCCTGCGTTGTGGGAGGTTCGGGCATTGAACGCGAGCTTAATCCGCCTCTTACCGCAAACGAGATCGAACAGCTCCATGCAAGCGCAAACGCTCTTAAAGAAGTTCTTTCGGGTCTTAAATTCTGACAAAATCATCATTTTCGACATAATTAAGGAGACATTTTACAATGTCTCCTTTTCCATATCGATCTAAGGAGGTTTATTCATGGGACTTAATTCAACACCGTCGGCAGAAAGAGTTCATATAGGCTTTTTCGGGAAACGCAACGCAGGTAAATCAAGCGTTGTAAATGCCGTGACCAATCAGGAGCTTTCGGTCGTTTCCGACGTTAAGGGCACGACCACTGATCCGGTGTACAAAGCAATGGAGCTTCTTCCGCTCGGTCCTGTCGAGATCATTGATACTCCCGGCTTTGACGACGAGGGAGAGCTCGGCAGTCTGCGTGTTAAAAAGACAAAACAGATCCTGAACAAAACCGATATCGCGGTTCTCGTAATTGACGGCTCTGTCGGACTTACCGCCGCGGAAAGCGAGCTTATCGGGCTTTTTGTGAAAAAATCAATTCCTTATCTTATCGTGTACAATAAATCGGATATTGCTCCGAAAACAAACTGCGCGGAAAACGAGATCTCAGTATGCGCTCTTACGGGCAGCAATATTTCAGAGCTTAAAGAAAAAATCGCTTCCCTCGTAAAAAGCGACAGCGAAAGCCGGCGTATAATCGGGGATATAATCAAGCCGGAAGATATTATAGTCCTTGTAACTCCTATCGACGAAGCTGCTCCTAAAGGACGCATCATTCTGCCGCAGCAGCAGACTTTGCGGGATATTCTCGACGCGGACGCTCTGGCAGTTGTAACAAAGGAATTTCAGCTTGAAGCGGCTCTTAAAAAGCTTGCGGTCAAGCCTGCGCTGGTAATAACTGACAGTCAGGCTTTTGCTATGGTAAGCAAGATCGTGCCGGAGGATATCCCTCTTACTTCCTTTTCCATTCTTATGGCGCGCTATAAAGGCTTTCTTGAAAGCGCGGTCATAGGAGCTGCGGCGATCGATGATCTAAAGGACGGCGACAAGGTGCTGATCTCCGAGGGCTGTACTCATCATCGGCAGTGCGGAGACATAGGAAGCGTGAAGCTTCCTGCTCTGCTCAGGAAAAAAACAGGAGCGGATATCGATATAACTCTTTCCTCGGGACGCGATTTTCCCGAAGATGTTTCGCAATACAAGCTGGTGATACACTGCGGAGGCTGTATGCTCAACGAAAGAGAAATAAAATACAGAATGAACTCAGCCGAGGAGTGCAATGTTCCGTTTACAAACTACGGAACGGCTCTTGCGCATCTGAACGGAATATTGAAAAGAAGTCTTGGAATTTTTCCCGATCTGCTTGAACGGATCAATAAATAAAAATAAAAGGAATACCTCAGAGTATTCCTTTACGCAAACAAGAAAAGCGCCGCACGGTTTTGTGCGGCGCTTTTGCTGACTTATCATTCGCCCCAAGGCTGACCGTTTTTATCGGTAAATTTACCGGTACATACCATAATAAAATCTACCAACCAGCCAATACCGAATACTCCGCCTGTAATAAGCCAAAGGATTCCTGTGCCTATTTTGCCTGTCATAAATCTGTGAACGCCCAAACCGCCCAGGAAAAAGGTAATCAAGATCGCTGCTGTTTTACTCATGATAAAATCCTCCAAAATGTATAATATAATTTTATATTAAAACATTCCAAGGCATTTGTCAAGAAGATTCTTCCTTACGCGGCAAAATACGGCGATATATACAATTCGTTCATAAATCCTTTGTGAAAAATCACGTATCAGATCTCAAGTCCAAAGCTTATAGACAAAGCCGTGTTCACCTTATTCATCGAATTCAGATCAAGTTCTCCCATTTTATCCTTGAGACGCTTTTTGTCAATGGTGCGTATCTGTTCAAGAAGAACGATGCTGTCCTTCGATAGACCGCACTTGTCTGCCTGCACTTCAATGTGAGTGGGCAGCTTTGATTTGTCGCGCTGACTTGTAATGGCAGCAGCAATAACAGTAGGACTATGCTTGTTTCCTACATCGTTCTGGACTATAAGTACAGGTCTGATACCGCCTTGCTCAGAACCCACTACCGGACTCAAATCAGCGTAGTATATTTCTCCCCTTTTTACTGACATAATGTATTAGCTCCTAATTTATATAATTCTTGGCAGCTGCTGATTATATTTTCGCCAAAGCAAGCGAAATTATACATCGCCTTGATATTATATGAAAATTGAGCGGTATTTGTTTTTGTTCCGAATATTTGATTATTTTGCGGAAAATATAATAAAAAACCAAAAACTTGTTCTCATAGGAGTTTGATTATGTCAAAAAAAATTGAACGGGGGATATTCTTTACCGAGAATTCTCCGAAAATCGAAGGATATGCCGCTGTTGCCGGCGAAAAAGAGGGAAAAGGTCCTCTTGGAAAATGCTTTGACAAAGTTATTAAAGACAGCCATTTCGGCAAGGATACTTGGGAAAAGGCAGAAAGCCGTTTTCAGCTTGAAGCTGTTATCACTGCTATAAATAAGGCTCAGCTTGTAAAAGAAGATATCGACGCTGTGTTTTCGGGAGATCTTATCAATCAATGTATCGGTTCGGCATACGGTCTGCGCGAGCTTGAGATACCGTTTCTCGGTCTTTACGGCGCCTGCTCCACAATGGCAGAGGGTTTGCTTCTTTCCACGCTTATAACCGACAGCGGAGCGGTTGAACGCTCTGCCGCTATAACCTCTTCTCATTTTTCCACAGCGGAAAGACAGTTTCGCTTTCCTCTTTCATATGGCGGACAGCGTACTCCTACATCACAATGGACGTGTACCGCTTCCGGAGCTGTTATAATCTCAAGGGAAAAAGGAAAGATCGAGATAGTCGGAGGCTGTATAGGAAAAATAACCGACATGGGAATAAGCGACATCAATAACATGGGAGCTGCAATGGCTCCGGCAGCAGCCGAAACGATTCGCCGCTATCTTGAAGCCACTTCGGCAAAACCCGAGGATTTCGACGCTATCGTCACCGGAGATCTGGGAATATTGGGAAGCAAGCTCCTTGTGGAATTCCTGCTAAAGCTTGGTATAGATATTTCTGTGGTTCATAAGGACTGCGGCGCAATGATCTTTGACCCGGAAACACAGGATACTCACTGCGGAGGTTCGGGCTGCGGCTGCAGCGGAAGCGTACTTTGCGGATATTTTCTTCCAAAGCTTGAAAGCGGAGAAATGAAAAATATCCTCTTTGCCGCAACGGGAGCTCTTATGTCGCCAATGTCGCTTCAGCAGGGAGAAACTATCCCGACAATTTCTCATCTCGTTCATTTAAGGAGGATAAATTAATGTTTCTTGATATTTTAAAGGCATTTATTGTCGGCGGAGCTTTCTGCGCAGTAGGACAGCTTCTTATCGACTACACAAAATTGACTCCCGCGAGGATCCTTACCGGATATGTCGTTGCAGGAGTTATCATTTCCGCTTTTGGATTATATAAGCCTCTAGTAGATTTTGCAGGCGCAGGAGCAACCGTTCCACTTACAGGCTTCGGTCATCTTCTTGCCGAGGGAATACGAAAAACTATCGAGAAGGACGGTTTCCTCGGAGTGTTCACAGGAGGCTTCACCGCGGCAGCAGGAGGGATTGCAGCAGCTTTGATGTTCGGTCTTACAGCCGCGATTGTTTTCAAGCAGCGTGATAAAAGCTAAAAATGAAAAAATGTCGCACGGAGATCATTAAATTTCCGTGCGGTATTATTGCTAATAACATTGTAAAATAATTTTAACGTTATCAAAGTTTTTGTTTTTAAGGTCTTCTTTTTTAATGTAAAAATACAAATTTCCTCCGTCACCAAACATAAAGCCGCCGCTCTCACATTCATATGAAGAGATCTGGCAAAGCTGAATATATTCGTTGTCAAATTCTTCGGTAAGACCGTATTGAATGCAATTTGAATAACCGCCAAGCTTGAAATATTTCCCACTGTATTCTTCGGTATCATACCCGAGCAGCTTATACTTTATATCGTCATAATCATCGTCAAGAGGTTCTCCGCAAAGATTCATGTAATCTTCATGATCAGGCAGATCTGACTTCGCAAAAAATTCTATCCCCTTTTCATTCAGCGTACAATTTGTGTCGCCGTAAAAATTAAACTGAGAAGCATCATCATCGGGAAATCCAACGGGAGCTAACTCCGACTCGGCATTGTCGCAATAAAAAACAGCATAGCCTTTTCCTCCGTTATCGTCACTGAACCAAGCCTGATTTTCCAGATCATAAAAAAAGTAAAGCATTCCTGTTTCGGGAAAAATATTATCCTTGTCATATTTATGGAGCTCGGAACAATTTATCTGCATCAAAAACGCAAGAGCTTCCCCGTTTTCGTTTCTGTACCATTGAAAATCCGCAGGCAGATCCGGTTTGCCTCCGATTTTGGAGAGTCCGTTTTTTGAATCTGAAATCTTGATATATACAGCGTTTTTTAAAAGAGGTTCGAGCAATTTAAGGGATCTATCGGAAACTACGCAGTCTTTATGCGTTTTTATATCTTTCGGACGCATTTCGCTTTCGAATTGCTTGAACTCTTCCTCGTTTATATTAAGCATTTCAAAAAGCTTGTTGTTCATTGCCTTGATTCGCTTCTTTTGTTCATTTGGATCGAGATCCACGAATTCCGTAAAATCCGATACGCCTAATCCATCCGACATCATTTTATTTGCATTTTCAAGTATTTTCCTCTGAGTGTCAGTCATTGAAGCCATCAATTCTTTTTCCGCTTCCTCTGCGCTTTTCATAATTTCATCAGTATTATCCATAAAATCCTCCCCAGTGTATCATTTTATAAAACAATTATATAACATATTTTCCCCATTGTCAAGGATATAAATATCATTCTCGCACAGTATTATCCGATATTGATCGGCTTTATTTGTCATAAATCACAATTTTTTGCGTTTCTTAAAATATCCCTTGACTTTTCCATGTTTTCAGTGTATAATAATTAAGTCGCAGATAAAGTTAGCGGCTTAAATGGCGGCATAGCTCAGTTGGCTAGAGTACTCGGTTCATACCCGATTGGTCGTTGGTTCAAATCCTACTGCCGCTACCATATCGGCCCGTTGGTCAAGAGGTTAAGACATCGCCCTTTCACGGCGGAATCATGGGTTCAATTCCCGTACGGGTCACCAAAATAAAAAGTTCTCAGATGACGAAACATCGCCATTTGAGAACTTTTTTCTTATTGCCGGCAATTTAATTTGAGAAGAATTTGGGGAGAAAGCCCATAATGAACAAAAGTGTTCATTCGTGGGTTTTCTTTTTTGAGAGGATACCCTCAGCAACATTGCACGCATCATCGCTTGCATCCTGAAGCAGATGGGAATAAATGTTTAAAGTCGTACTTGGCAAAGTATGCCCTAATGTCCGTGAAACCTGAACAATATCCATCTTGCTGGCGATCATGTGCGATGCAAAGGTGTGCCTTGCACAGTGTATACCCCTGAATACAAGATCGTGTTCCTCGCAGAATGCCTTCAGCCACTCATACGGCGTCTGAATACTCATCAATCCGCCGTCATATTGGGTGAACAGAAAGTCCTTGCCTACCCACTTGCTGCCCATGTTGATGATGTATTCCTCCTGCTCGGCTTTGAACGCTCTCATAAGCTCCACTACTTTCTGCGGAACTTTCACCTTGCGCATCGAACGCTGCGTCTTCGGCTGACCGATGTGCATCCCTTCAGTCTTGTTGTATTTGGCGCTCTGGACGATATTGATGATCCCTGTCTCAAGGTCAATATTTTTCCATTCAAGCCCGAGTATCTCACCCTTGCGCATACCCGTGGTTATGGCGATATAGATAAACAGCTTATATTTTGTCTCGGGCGGATACTCCTCAATAGCATCAAGCAAAGCCTGAATTTCTTTCTCACTGTATATCGCTTTCTCAGTTTTTTCCACTCGAGGATAAGTAAGGTCTCGGCATGGGTTTTCAATGTTCATCCTCGTGCTGATAGCGTATCTGAATACATCGGAAATAAAGCTGATATTGTTTCGCACCGTTTTGACCGAAACAGGCTTGCCCGATTTGGTGTCAGCATTGGTTAAAAGGCGGTTAATGAAATTCTGAATAACACTTCGGGTTATTTCATTCATTTTGAAATGCCCAAGAGCAGGGAGCGTCCTTGCTATCATGCTCTTGTGGTCGTCTTTCTTGGGGTTGTTTGCAAAGTAATCTTCCTCCACAAACCGTCTGAATAAAATGTTGACATTCTTACTGCCTCCCTTGCACTCGTTCTCAAATTTACGTTCCTCCTGCTCAGCAAAACGCTTCTTCTCCCTCATGGTCAGACCTTTCGGAATATGTACGGTTCTGGTGAAATACTCCTTAGTACCCCGTTTTGATACTCTTATCTGCACCGACTCGCCCTTTTTGCCTTTCCGAAACACATAGCTCATTTTATCACCTCGTCACACAGGATATATTATGACGGGTCGGAGAGATAATCGCACAGCGATTTGAGGTTTATCAGCCATTTTCCGTAACGACCTCTACCCGATCTGAATGCCTTAATCTTCTCCGCTTCTATAAGCGAACGAAGAGCATAATCTGTAACATGAGTAAGCTTGATAGCTTCGGGAATAGTTACCATTATCGGTATGTTATACCCCTCGTATGTGTTGTTTGCCGAAATATTGTTCATCATTGCGATTCCTCCTTCAAATCTCTCTTGATAAGATTATAATAAGTACCCTTTTTTAGCCCCAGTTCTTTCATTGCATCTATGGGACGAATGATACCCCTGTTTACTTTTTCTATGACACTATCCCAGTTGTCAGGCTTTTTGGCACGTGGTCTGCCGAACTTCACACCTCGCTGTTTTGCGGAATGGATGCCCTCACGCTGTCTCTGTCTGATCTTCAGACGTTCCGCTTCTGCAATGCTGCCAAGCACCTCAATGAGAATGGTATTGATCATATCCATAATCCATTCCTGATCTGCGGAAAAATCTGCAAGAGTGGTAGGAATATCAAGAATTTTCACACGGATATGATGTTCCTTGAAATACTCCAGCTCTTTCTTGATATCCGCCTTGCTTCTGCTCAGACGGTCAAGCTCCTTTACTACAAGCGTGTCGCCGCTTCTCAGGATAAAATTTTTCAAAGAAGCATATCCCTCACGCTTCATATCCTTACCCGGCTTCTTATCTACTATGATGTTATGCTCGTCTACTCCGAAATCCATCAAAGCCTGAATCTGTCTGTCCGCATTCTGTTCCTTACTGGATACCCGTGCATATCCGTAAACTCTGTACTCCATTTCATATGACCTCCAAATAGTCTGTAATTGTTCATGTTACTTTTTGAACGTTCATAATCCATGATCTTGACTTTTATATACGGATTTTTCACTTCTTTGAAACAGTTCATAAAACTATACTTTTATGAACTGTGATACATACATCTGAACGACCCATAGGGGATTAGGAAACGCTTCTGTATCTGGTCAGAGCTTTCCCGTGGCAAAAAAAAGCACAGGAAAACTCTTTCTCCGCTGGAATTGACCCACTTTTTCATGAGGTTTCCGTTCTTGCAGAGCCGTTCAAATCTATGAGCCGCAGTTGTTATCTGCCAGCACCTTAACAGTGATCAGACCGCCCTCACTGCATCCGGTTTCCCGGATTTATGCTGTTCCGTCTGATACTGCGTATCAGACCAGTCTGCCTCCGCCAGTTTTTTAACCATATTCATCAGAACTTAGGCTCAAGGCAACACCGCACAAAGATCGCCTGACGGCTTTGCACGTCATCTGCTTGCATATTTTCCGTCATATCACACAAATTCTCCTTGCAATACGGCAGTATTGCTGCGTCAAATTTATGCAATCTGACGAAAAATCTGACTGCGCATCTGACGCACAATCTTTGTGCAGTGTTGCCTTAATGAGGAGCAGCTTAGGCATTTTCTCCCCGACAAGTGTGCTATGTATAGATTGCCATATGCACACCCGGGTCAATTTCTGTCTGCTTCGCTCCGGCTGACCGAACCAACATTTTTTAGGGAGGTTGTCACTTCTCTGCGGCAGAATACCATCCTCCATGCTATTCAATTGTAGACTACATGATTTTGCTCAGAAACCGCAGCTTCTGCATATTCACCGAAGTATCTTCCCCGTAAGTCAGCAAACTCGGTTTCAGTATGCTGAAAATATATGCCAGCTTGTCCGTATCAAGGGCATTCATAACGTTCTTCATACGAATCTGGTTATAACTTCTGAGGAATGTAAGCTCTGATTGTATTTCAGAAAGCTCATACTGCTTTTCATTGCAGCAGCTTCTTTCTTCAACATGGCGAAGTACTACATCAGGAACGAAGTTCTCAAGCCTGTCATACCCCTTTGTCAAAGCCTTTGCAATCGTGATTGTACGCTTGCAGATCTTCTCATCACCACAGATGATACCCTCGAAAACATCGTCCCCAAACATACGGTATAACCGCTGCGAAGCCTTGCTTCTTGCACTGCGGACAGTATTCGGCGAAATACCCGACAGCTTTGCGGCTTCCACTGACTTTCTGTCAATATACCGCATCATCTGTCTTGTTTTCTCCGTATCGCACCATACGCAGGAATGCACCGCCGCTTTCATTGCTCCGAGAGCAGTAAATCTGAGCTTGCCGTATTTCTCTCTATCCTCCGAAGATTCTGACGACATGAAACGTTCTGTTTCTGCAAGCCGACCGAAAAAATTTTGTGACATTCTTTCTCACCCCCCATCTTTTTTAGCATCTTTGACTTTTTTGCTTTTTCTTCCGGCGGTGCAGCCGTAAACGGCACACCGTGCGGATTTTCTGAAGCAAAATCGAGTTTGTGATTGATTTACAATCGCTTAATTAATCACATCTCAAAAACATAAAGTGACGACTTGCAAAGCCGATATTTTTTCTGCATTGCTTGGTTAATCTTGGATTGTGCCTTTCATGGTGACATAACCGTTTCCAAACCAATCGCTATTCTTACTTTCATCTCTGTATACCAGTTTCACGACTGTATATCTCGTTTTTTTATCTGACTTTCGTCTTTTCTTTACTGGGATTATACTGATAGTTCAACTGAAATGAAGTTAAGAGTGGGATTAAAAAAATAAGATTTTTTAGTCGTCTGTGGGAAAATTTGTGGGGCAACAATCCTGTAATTTCTGCAATCATATGACAAAAAATCCTGCCAAACCAAAATAGGCTCGGCAGGATGAACTGCAATATTAAAAATATGAATTTTTTATCAATTTGAATCTTCTGTGAAACTGCACCGCCGCACCGTCCTTGTCCAGAAGCTGTACGGTTTTCTCCTCGGGCGTGACGATCATACCCCATCGTATCTGCGGTACAAAATCCTTTGCCGCTTCTTCCTTGCAGCAATCCATGATCACCGCTGTCATCTCATCGCAGTATTTATCCGAGGACTCGATCACCTGTACCATCAGGTCAAGAAAATCAGGCTCGTCAACGCCGTTGATCTTCTCAAACCGATACTTGCACCCATTTCTCACAACAACGTAAATCAGCGGATTCTTCATCTGATAGGTATTTTGTGCAGCGGAAAGGTGATTCATGATACGATACCGCCTGAGATACGCTCTGCCGTTGATATGACGTTTGATGTACGAATTTCCCGGAAACAGCCGCATAAAGCGGAAAATCGGGGACTCGCCGTAATTCTCGATTACGACGGTGTCAGGCTTGCCGAATACCCTTAAATAACTGCGTTCCTCATTGTTCTCGAAAACGGGCGGTTCGCTCGGACTGGAAGTCCACTTTGCATTTTTCAAATCAAACATAAATAAACTCCTTTTCAAAAATGATCTTACATTTGCTATGCCCTATCTACGTAGAAATCTCGATGATTCTTCATCTGCGAAAAAAATAACCGTTCCCAAAGCATATCCGGGAACGGTTTCAGAAAATAGGGAAACAGTTTCAGCAAAAGTGAAAACAATTTTATCAAATCAGTCAGCGATTTCAGAAAATGAACAAACAGCGATAGCAAAACAGGCTTCAATTTCAGAAAAACTCGGAACAGCCGTATCAGATATGAAAACGATTCAGAAAATTCAAAAACACAGACAGAAATAGTCAGAACGGATTCAGAATATCTTGAAACAACCATAGCAAACATCAAAACGGCGAAAGAAAGGCTGATAACAGATTTAGTAAAACTCAAATCAAATATAGCAAATGTGAATACGCTATTATTACAGGATTTTACAGAATCCTGCATCGGTCAGTTGTACAATATCGTTGTAAATCAGGTAGTGTCTGTCGTCATATTTCTTGGAAACATGATAGTGTCCAGAAAACCAGAGCTTATAATCCAATCTGGTATCAATCTCATCAAAATAGTCGGTCAGAGCGTTCCTGTCGTAATCAAGCTCCTTGAACAGGTTCGTCTGAATATGCGTGGAAAGGGAATGCGTCAGGACAATATCGACCTGCCAGCCCAGTGCGTCAAGAGTCTTTCTGCCTTGCTCCATTTCCTCCGCACTCGGCATCTCCTCCACCCACATGGAATGTCCAAGTTTGCGATGCTCCTTATCGTGGCTCTCCGCACCGCCGAATGCAAATATTTTTCTGCCCTCCAGTTCAAATACGCTGCCTCGGCACAGGTGGATGATATTTTCTGTGATTTTCTGCACCTTACCGCCGTGCCATTCCTCGACAGGATATTCTTTCAGCAAATCAAAATTCTCGTGGTTTCCGTCAATCCACAAAGTCGTCCACGGCTTACTGTCCAGCCATTTCAGCCAGTAGTGTTCCTCGGCGGAATTGCTCCAGACTAAGCCAAAATCTCCGCAGATGATCATATAATCCGAGCGTGAAAGCTCCTTTTGCTTTGAAAAAACACTGGTGCTGAATTTATGAATATCATAGCTGCCGTGAATATCTCCGGTGATAAAAATCATAAAAGTACCCCCCTTTTGGAAACTGCATTTTATTGTGATAAACTGAGCCGAAAAACAGTCGGATTTTCAGACACATTCTCAATGGTTTCAAAGCTTCTGAGATACCCATTTTCGGGCATCTCATGCGG
Organism: uncultured bacterium; assembly: GCA_905215965.1. Taxonomy (GTDB): domain Bacteria; phylum Bacillota; class Clostridia; order Oscillospirales; family Ruminococcaceae; genus Ruminococcus. The sequence goes on from CAJMSD010000006.1 coordinate 24,271, forward strand.
AATCTGAGCGTTTTCCGGACAAAACAGCATACGAATATGTTTGTGCCGACAGAACTAAAATGCTCAGAAGTTACCTGACAGTTTTGGCATCAGTCACAATATTGAAAAACAGTCTGTTCAGTGTGTTCCAGTCCTTATCGCAGCTTGACGGCATATCTGCAAGAATATTTTGTATCTCAGATATATTTCGCTCTATGTATGCATTCAGAGTTTCTATGCGTTTGATTTGCAGAATTTCGGGATTGTTCATTTTGAGATCGAGCAATTGTCGGATCTCCTTTAAAATCAGGGGATCGTTTTCGCACTGGCATAGTTCCAAAAAAATTATCGGGGGAGTCTCCTGCTTTTCAAGAATCCACTTACAGGCAAGAATCGGTCTGATTACATAAAAATACTTCTTGATACGCACGATATCATCTTGCAGATAATCCAAATAATTATGTTTAGCAGCATTCAGATAATGATGCAAGCCGCTTGCTGACTGGAAATAATCATTCAGAATCTCACTGATTTCTTTCCACTGCGGAGAAGTTCTGTAAATGATAGGAGAATGACTCCACTCAAAAATAGTAGGATTGGATTTATACAACAGCTTTAATGCCTTTTTCAGATCCCAGCCGATGATGTCAATATGATCTGATTGAGGATACTCGATCACATCCTGTGTCTTGTCAAGCCTGAGATAATATTCCAAAGGTCTGACATATACAAATCGTATGTCATGATCGCTTTGAACGGATGAAAATCCCCACGCATAACTGCCTGATTCAGCTGCATGAATTATCTGTATATGCTCCTTGCGTTCGATCTTCGATAATCTTTCAAGTATCGTTCTATTCATTGCTTGGAAGTCATCTCCTCTGTTAAAGTCTAAACCCATAAATTCATCTCAAAACAGGATTTGCAATTTACCCTTCACGCCATGTCAAGCATATTCCTGAAAACATTGTAATTACTCAAATCATTCGGCGGACAGTATACAGCAAAGTTGATTGCCTTGAAATACCCGATATAATCGGGAAGAATTTCTTTGTACGCATGTGCAACAACACTTGGATTGTTGCGGAATGCTCCGCAGCCGAATGCACCAAGAATGAGAATATCCGCATGATTGGCAGCAGTAATATTCAGAATATGCATTCCTCTTTTTTTGTAAATCTTTAGCAGTTCCGCATCACTGACACGAATCGGCTCTGCACTGCCGGGATTCATTGCATTATACGGCATCTTCCGCAGATTCGGAGCAGCACAGGTGACCACGTCCACATTGAACCACTCGGTTTCGGGCAGCAGTTCCGGAAAGGCAGTATCTGACTTTATTACCGTAATATCCGGCGTGTAAATGCAGGTATCCGTATAACGAAGATCTTTTCTGTTGCGGTGCATCTTGTAGAACTTCCCGAACAGCTCATTGGTGTTCAGGCAGGGATACAGGGTAGAACAGCGGCACAAAGCCTCCTCCTGTGCGGAACTGCCCCTCGTGACACCGCCTCCGGGATTGGTAGCGGATGCAAAATTGAGAACGGCGATTCTGCAATCCGGATATTGGGAATGCAGGCGTTTTGCCGATTCAAAGGTACGTTCCTTTGTGACAGTTACGGCGGTATCTCCGGAACAGTCCGCCTTGTCAAACGCAGGCATCAACTGTGCAGGATAAAACTGCGTAGCGGAAATCGTCTTTGAGATCGCATCAGAAAGCCTGCTGTTTTCACGGCAAAGCTGCATGGTATCTTCAAATACGGCAATTCTCTTTTCGGTTGAATCGTTGTGAAACATGGTTCATCGCTCCTTTCTTATTAATGGCATTATATCACTTCATGCCTATAAAATCAAGTATCATGGTGCAGGTTGCTTGTGTATTAAACCATATTTCTTTATTTTCTCCAATTCATTAGGTCGAAGCTTTTGCTTCAGAAACTCTTCTGCATCTGTGATTCCATATGTCAAAAGACATTTTTTCAGATACTCCAGCGTGGTGACATCCGGCTGAAAATCTTCATAGTATTCATGACAGTAAATTCTATGGTCTTTTTCCTCGTAAAGCTTTTCGTATTTTTTGTAAACTTCAATAGTCTGCTCTCTGTCGATAATCTCGATTCTTCCGTCATGCACCCATATTCCTGCTTCAATATTATTACAGAAGTCATTATACTCAAGGTATTTCATTTCATTGGAAACGTCAAACATTCTATTCTTGCAACGCTCACGCAGCATCTTCCACTTTCTTGGAGACACTTCATCCCACCATGTAATGCCAATAATCAAATCAAGGAACGGGAAATGATAAAGATACGAAGCCCATTCATGAGCAAATTCGTCAACAGTCGGGTATTTATACGTGGTGCTGTTAGTCCCTATAATTCCGTTTGGGTGAACCCAACCTTGTCTTGACATTCCGCCGTATGAAAACCAGTTGTTATCAAAATTTATGCTTGGCAACCGATTATCCAGTCCAAAAGAGTGTGATGAAAAAAGCATGTCTGTTTTGCATATGATGTCAAATGCCTGCTGTTCTGAAATACGCTTTCCTCTCATCTGATAATAAGGTCTGCGACCGACCGGAGACCAACCTTTGTCAAATTTCTCATCGACCAATATTTTTATCGGATTTTCGGCATATATCACCTCATACATATCATAATCATCGTCATCAAATTGAAACTCATACATTGTTTTCATCTCTTTTCCGTAAAATTTCCTTTGCAAGTCTGATCGCAACGCTGTTGGAAAACTTGCCGAAATTCTCAATCTGGTTCACGATTTCCGGAGCTTCTTTCATACAGTCGTAATACACCGCAGAGGGAAGTGCCTTATAGATCGTTTTCATATCCTTCATAGAAAAATTCTCCGGCAGAACGCCCTCGTCCACCAGTTTGAAGAGAATCTTTTCTACCCTCGCCGGAGTTACCACTGTTGCTGCAAGCTCCTCCAGACGTTTCTTTTCACGTTTCTCCTCCGGACTTTCTATACGGCGGCGAACCTTTTTATGAACCTCCTGAAACCGCTTGTGTACGATTTTGGTATATGCAACATCGGCAAGGTCATTCTGCTTTTTAATGACGATACCCTCGCCAATCTCTCCGCCCATTTCGGTTTTGCCTACAAGCGGCTGGTAGTCCTCCCAAGAGGTAAACGTACCCTCGTAAAAAACAGGAACATAGTGCAGACCAAGCTGTTCTGCAAGACGCTGTACTTCATGCTGCGGCAGCCAGCAATGTTGCTCCATATCAAAAACATCAAAGCAATACACCGTATTGTAACGCTCCTCGGGGTACTTGACAGTATGTTTCACAAGCCACTCTCCGAACATACGGAGCGAATCACCCAGAACTGCCTTTACAAGCTCCTTGTCCAGCTTCTGCACCCAGTCATAGTAACCTCTCAGCGTATTTTCAGCCGAAAGCATCTGGTTGCGGCTGAAACATTGCAGCGAATCCGTTTCACTGTCATACTGAAAGCTGACGTTTGCACCGTCAATTTTCTCCTGTATGATAATACTGTCGCCTTCGTGGAACATTGCTCCGATCTCCGGATTCAGATTCTCAATCTCCATGTAATGTTTGTGATTCAACATTGTTTTTCCTCTCCTTCAAAAAACTCTTGACAAATACAGCAGTCTGCTGTATAATAAACAAAAAGGAAAATATTCCTCAACTGCACGGATAATATTTCCACTTGCTGTATTTTTATTATATCACAGAGGATTTATACCGTCAAGCTCTTACGCTCCGGGATAATAGTCCTCACACCTGAAAGGAGAAACTTACATGGAAAATACTGGTCGTCTCATTGACGAAAAAGAATGGAAAAAGGAATTCTCGGATATGCTGAACAAGCTGCTGCATGATCATGAAATCAGCATCAACCAACTGGCGGACAAGATCGACATTGATCCCAAAACGATCCGTAACTACATCAATCAGAAAAGCGTACCCACGGCAGTCATTCTCATGAATATTGCCAACCACTTCAACGTAAGCGTGGATTATCTGGCTACAGGCGGAAAGACCAGACTTACATATTCTGCAAGAACGCTCCGTGAAATTGCAACTCTGATACGAAACTTCAACGTCAAATTCGACTATGACAACAATGAAAATACAAACGGTCATTCCATATCCCTTAAAATTGAAGAACCGATTCTCACCGCAATTATCACGGAACTCTTTATGACTTCTGATGATGAATTTGAAAGCCATCTGGAGAAAATCATTTCATCGTATGGAAATATGAAAGCTCTCGATCGGCATCTCGTTGATTATGCGACATTCCAGAATCTGATTAAGTACAGATATGTTTACGGCGAATTCGATGACGTGTGCTATACGGTAGGTGAATATGACAGGCGGCTTGAAGAGTGGGAAGATATGTCTCTGTCCGAGCGTGAACGTTGGTGGGCTGACTGGCTGGAAGAGCATGAAATGATCAACTGAAAGTAAAAACCTCACTTCTGCTCTCTGATTTTGAGAGTAAAGCGAGGTTTTTCTAATGGGTGGTATTGACTTTTATTTATGCAACGGCATCATATGAATCTCCGATGTCAGTGATGACAAAAGACTTTTCACCAGCCTTGTATTTTACATAATATGTTGCTGAACCGCCCTTTTTACACCGAGTACCGTTATTATAATATGATGAAAGAGTCATTGTAATTGTCATAATATAGTTGTCTCCAAGGTGATATTTTTCATCGTAATTCCAACTCATATCTTCAATTTTATAATCAAGATTCCGATCTAAATATTTTGCAGCAACTGAAAAGCCTTCATAGCAGTCCTTGATGGTTTGCGAGTTCGTATCAAATAGGCTTTTGTTCCAAGTAGACGAAGAAAACTCGGAATAATCGCTGCCAGATAATGCGGTATTGACAATATCCTCCATAACATCTGAAAAGTTTCTTGCTAAGGTCTGCGTATAGGCTTCTGTGATGTAATATGTATCAATAAAGACTACACCATCTCGTATTGTAACAAAACCCGGCATTGACTCCGAATCATCCAGATAATCTGCAACGCTGACGATCTCTGACAGCTCGTAATTCTCATCAAATGCAACCACTGTTTTGATATTGGGAGTCATTCCCTTTTCTTCCAGTATCATGTCATGATTCAGTGTGACTTGATTCTTTTTGTAAGTGTAAATCGTATACTGTTTGATACCATCTCCCAAATATTCGCCGTTCATACAAAAATTATTATGTCCAGATGAAAAGCAAGAAATATACTGCACCTGATAATTCATGACAAAGTCATCTGCCAAGATACAATAGCTGTCATCTATCTGATTCAGCGTCAGATTGAAAGTATCGGTGTCACTTTTCAGTGTTAAAGCAATACTCTCCGACTTTGCATCATCTTGTATTTCATAGGTCAGATTTTGCAAATGATTTTTCGCAAATGCTGAAAAGGATGAATCAGATTGCAACGTATTGGAAAAGTACAGCATATCTTCTGCCTCGTCATATTTCTGGTCATTTACGGCTTCTATAAACTGCTCAATGGCATTTTCGGATTTCGACATAAAAGCCCTTCCGCATCCGCACAGTACCCCTGATATTGTCAATATCATCGTTAGTACAACTGCAAAAATTTTCTTGCTCATATGTAATTTCTCCTTATTTTATGAGTTTGTATTGAGTTTTTTCAGGATCTCATCGTAGGAAAGTATTTCAGGTGTTGAATCCATACCCTGTTTCAGCTCCTCGAATTTCTGATTATATGTTTCTTTATTGACCTCTTTATCGTCAATATAATACTGATCTTCTACCTGATCATAACTAAGACAGGTCATGAACACACCATAGCCATTTTCCACCTGATAAAATTCATGTCCTTCAATTCTGCCTACATCCGCAGAAAAATCTGAGTAGTACATATTGCCTTTTTCCTTATAGCCACCTATTTCCATTCTAAGACCGCAGATACGTCCCATTTCATAGGCTTCACCATTTTTATAAGAATAAATAAAACCTGCATCTCTTTTATATGAATAGTTCTGAATGTAAATCTCAGGAATATCATCATCGTCAATATAGAGTAGAGCTACATCTGTAAATTCAGAAGATTCTCCGGAAGACTCATCAATTTTTTCAATGTATGCATTCTGCCATGTTTCAGCAATTCCATTCAGAGTTCTTTTGATTTTATCTTCACTGCTGTATGTGATTTCGGCAAACTGGTTTGAATACTCCGCAAGCTTATCTTCAAACTCTTTTTCTGTTACCTCTGCATCGTTGATAGAATATACTTCATCCTCACAGATAACCGTTTCTGTAATTGCAGCAGAACCATTTGATAACTGTTTGATTTCATAACCCCAATAATACATTCCGCCGCTATTGTACGTTACAAATACACTTTTGTTTTCGATATACCCATAAAAAGCATTCGCCCTTTCAGAGCCAGCTTGTGAAATTAGTATAGCATCTCCATTGTGATATGTATATAAGCCGCTAATACCAGTGGGTTTATCAAGGATATATAATTCGGGTGTATCATTGTCATCTATGTACAGCAATGCATATTCGTACTCTGTACCGTATGGGGCGTTACTGATCTCTTTGAATTCGTCTATGGCAGAAAGATAGGCTTTCTGCCATGTACATGTGATCTCGCTGATATCCTCTACAACGGTCAATTCACTAAAGTTATTGGAATATATATTGTAGTATATTTCGTTTAGCAACAGTACATTTCCGCTGGACAACTCTTGCTCTTTCTTTTCTGCTTCTGCACCTTCAAGGCGTGTATCACTATTATCCTGCCCGATAACCCTGATATATTCCATATCTTCTTGCCTTACATCATTTGCCGTCCATGATGTATTGGAGTTGATGTCATAGTAATGAACCGGTGACATTGCACCACCGACCTCTGTAACAGAAACAATTCCATTATCCAAAAACTTTGTTTCTCCTTGACCGGCAATTTCTATTGTAGTTGAGTCAGGCAGAATAACACTGCAATGCAGCGGTAATTGATCAGAATCTGCATAGCCCGTAATGACCATCTCATATTTATCATCACGGTTCACATCTGCGATGCAATAATTAATTCCAATAGGATCAGATAGCTGCTTATCCAACTGTAAATAGGTATCCCAAATCTCATGATAATAATACGGATACCGCAGAATATCCTCATAGAGTGCAAGCTCATCTGCAAAAGGTTCTGTAAACAAGTTATCATTATCGAGGAGTGTTTCAAGGTCGGAATCAAGGATAAGTTTTATTCCAGCGTAATAATCGTCATACCCATTCATAAAGCTGTTATCGGAATGATATGACATGAGATACTCTGTGCATATAATTGTCTTAATTGTAGAATCGTTTTTTGATACCCAATGATAATCAGGATCGGCATCACTATGTTGTGAATTTTCATCATCATATTTGGATTGTATATCCAGACCGAATTCATTCAGCATAGCAGAAACCGCTTCATCATCTGATGTATATAATCCTGTTTCCTTACCGTCGAATCCTGAATAAAGTGTTATATGATTCTCGGCATCTACCAATCCTTCCAGATCCGCTGTATCACGAATGCTTGGCGGCAGCAGTTTCGCAAAAACATTACAATCAAGAGCAACTTCAGTGTATCCAATCGATTGTTTCGTTATTGTATCGTTTTCAATTGTAAAAACTCCAAATCCGCCGAAATAAACTGATCCCTTGTTAAAATCGTCACACGCTTCAGAAAAAAGGCAGCCAAAATACAATTTGCCATTATATTCTGAAGAGATAAGATTCGTGGTAGCCGTCCAGTCAAAATAAATTGTATTATCTTTCGGTTGAGATGAAAGATCTGCCAATTCCGTCAGATACTTACTGTCCACCACATTCAGCGAACCATCACTGACTTTGAGCAAATCAACACGGATATCTTCACCGTTTGTACTGTTTTTCTCAAATGTAAACGTCACAAGCTCGTCAATTTTATCGCCGTCAAAGTCATGCTTGACTGCTCCTGCAAGACCGTTCGGATTATCTCTTGCCGTACCGGCTTCAAGGATTTTAAAGTTCTTGCTTATCGTGCAAAGCTTCTGCTGACTAAGATAATCCGTGTAAATCTTGTCTTTCAGAGAAACATCACTGGCGGATGATTCTTCTTTCTCATTGTCCGCACTTACAGAATCGCTTTTACTGCTTGATGATGCACTGCTTTCATCAGAGTCTGTATTATTTTCAGGACTACAGCCACACAGTACTCCCGACATCGTCAGAATCAATGCCGTTACTCCGGCAAAAATTTTCTTATTCATATACTATACCTCAGTTTTATTATTTTCAAATGATTGTGCAATCACTCCTGTGTTTCCTCATAACCTGCCCAGAATTCTTCAAAAGGTATTTCCTTGATTTCATACCCCCAGAAGCCAATATGTCTTACCGTTCCCTCTACTTTTTTAAGAGAATAGCAGTAATTGAACAATTTGCCAATATGATAAATAGCTGCATTGGACTCTCCGTATACCTTCACAGACTCCAGACTGTCACAGAACAAAAACGGATCGTCTCCATACCAAACAATAGATGCCGGAATCTGAATGGTTTTGATATTGGAGTATTTATTATGGGTTTCGATGAATTCCTGCACTTGTGTGGTATATTCCGAAGTAAAATCCTTTCCAAGGTCATCTTCATAGAAGTCATATCCCTCATCTCCGAAAGAGGTAAACCGCAAAGGACAAAATGCAAAGTCATTGATGCCTACAACTGGCTTACCGTCAATCTGCTCAGGAATGATGAGATCTGTTTCGTTTCCAACGTATCCTGTGATGACAACGCCGCCTTCATATTTCTCAAGCCCAAAATAGGAATCGGAGCTACCATCGGAGGTAACAAAAGTATATGTAAATCCTGTATTGGCTTGTGAATTCTCATTGCTTGCCGATGCAGCATTACTTGATGCTGGTTCTGTCTCCTTCTTCTCACTACATCCGCACAGTACACCCGACATCATCATGGTCAAAGCCGTTACTCCGGCGAAAATTTTCTTATTCATGCGTCATACTCCTTTTACAGAATTTTTTTGCCGTAGGCATCAATTGTTAATCGCAAAGCTCTTTGAAACTCCTGCATTTCTTTCTGAGAATAATCGCTTGCCTTAAATGCAATTTTACCACCAGCAAAGGCGATATAGAATAGCTTGATTTTTGTCAACGCATATATAACTAAGGTCGCAACACCCAAAATAGCAGGTAGGAGACTCATAAAGAAAACTTCATCTCCTGCACCAGACATACTAAGAATTAACAAAAATGCAGCAGCTATAAGAAGAAATACACCTGCAATCAAAAATCCAACCTTACTGGATTTTGAAAATCCGCTGGCAGTAATATCTTTGATATCAATGGTACTCTCTTCAACTGTTTTTGTAAGGTGTCCGCCCTCACGATTGTAGCATTTGCCCTTGAAGTATACTCTTTTATCTGATAATACACATGAGCCATTGCTCATCTCTCCGGCATTAAGATAATTTCTGAGAAACGAACTGCCGAGGACAGCGACTTTCTTTTCATTCGGATCAAAAAACAGATTACCTGAATTTGCTGATTCAACAGGTTGAGCAACAGCTTGTGCAGATGTACTCTCTACCAACTTTCCGCATTTAGGGCAAAATCTCGCCTCGCTTTTAATCTCTGCTCCGCATTTTTTACAAATCATAATTGAACCTCTCCTTAATTTCATATCCGAACTGCTTCTCAACAGAATCACTTACATTATAACTCAATATAGAAATAAAGTCAATACTTTTTTCGTATTTTTTCGAGAAAGTTACCCATATTCTGACAAATAACACACTGTCCTTGCTGATAAAGCTGTATGAGATACCCCGAACTCCCACATATCCAGTCGGTGGGAGATACCTCACGGAACACCTCCAATGCACATTGCTGAAAGACGGCTATTTTGCGTGAAATCCCGGAATACCCCACAATGATCTCTGTCTGACCGCCTTGATTCTCAGAAACTCTGACCGTAAAACCGTCCTCTGCCTGAAAACAGAAATCAGAATATTGGCGGAAATAAATTAACTTACAGTTTTGATGATTGCTCATACTACCAACCCCTTTTCTTCCCATTATACCAAATTACTTCTCAAAAGAATAGGGATATTGTCCGGGATATTCGTTCCAATAAAAAACCACAGCATCTTTCTCGATACTGCGGTTCAACTTGATTCAATTTTCAGGTATATCTTAAAGTTCGCCGATACGTAGAATCAGTAATACCCAGTTTGTTTTCCAAAGTCATAATGCTGTCATCTACAATTCTCATTTAAAAATCTTCTCAATTATACAGCTATGCTCTTTCGTAGTCTCAGAGTAACTGATACCCACAAGGAGCAGTTCTCCTGAATAATCCTGCAAACAATCTGCATAGTTTTTCTGCTTGATCTGACTGATTGCAGAATCGGCAGTTTGATTTCGTTTCAGTTCTACGATGAAAGCAGGTGATGTGCAGCTTTTTCTCGGAACAAAAATCATATCTGCAAAACCCTTTCCGGCTGGCATTTCTCTGTACATCACATAGGAATTTCTTGTCGAGTAGTAAGCAAGCGAAATGACGCACGCCAAAGAGTTTTCATCATTATATTTCAGAATAGAGGTGTTATTCTGATGAGATTGCTCTATCAGTTCGGCAACCTTTTTCTCATCGCAATCCAACGTAGCCTGAAGCAGCTCATCCGACTGCCGGATCGCCGCCATGACATTCTCCCAACCGCCGTCCTCAATAGAATTAATAAACTCCTGCTGAATCTCGCTGTTGGGAATCCAGACTTCTTTTGTATAAAAATCACAAGTGAGATACCCCAGATGCACAAGCAAAGCCAGTACATCATCTGCACTGTGGAATGTTGTCATATCATTCTGGAATTTCGCAAAATTGATCGGAATTTTCTCTCCGGCGATCATTCTTGCAATCATATCTTTCAAGCCGTCAAAATTCATCTGAATATAAACTTTCAATGCCTCATAGGTCTCTGTGGAAGTCCAATAATTATTGAAATATCCGCCTGTCATGGACATGACTACAGAACGTGGATTATAAGTCGATACCCCCATCAGATTATAACCGTCATACCACTTTCTTGTTTCATCAAAGGGCATATTGTACTTCTCACAGAGTGATTTTACTTCTTGCTCCGTAAATCCAGTAAATTCCGCATATTCACGAGGATCAGTCATGGATATCTCTGTGAACATATTCAAAGCTGAATGTTCACCATACTTCTTAATTGGCAGAATACCTGTCATATAAGTAAGTGCTACGAAACTCTGGTCTTTCAGCAGATTACGGAGAAAATCGAGATACTTTGTCTGTGATGCAGTATCGTTTTTATGGATTCTGAAAATACAGTCCCATTCATCTATGATGAAAATAAACGGAATACCCGTCTGCGAAAAAATGGCTGCAAGCACTTTGAGCAGAGTCTGCCGTTTCGGATATCTGATATCGGGAAATTCTGTTTGAAGTTCATCTATCAGATCTTCTTCAATAAAGGTGATCATCTCATCTATGTCTTTCGCTTCACTGAGAAAGTTCACCATATTGATATGAATGACATTGTACTGATTCAGATGCTTCTCAAATGAATCTGCTTTTGCAATTTTCAGACCGCTGAACAGCTCCCTTGAATTACAGCCACGGCTGTAATATGCCGCCAGCATTTCAGCAGTCATAGACTTACCAAATCGACGTGGTCGGCTTACACATACAAAACGCTGTATTGTATTAATAATCTTATTGGTCTGTTTTATGATCTCGCTCTTATCAATATAAATTTCTGAATTCAAAGCCATCTGAAATCCAGTATTTTTAGGGTTAAGATACATACCCATATTTCCGACCTCCATTTTAACAGAACTGAATAGTTTATCATTTTTATTATACCACATATCCGCAAGTTTTTCAAGTTATTACCACAATGAGAACTAAAAAATATCACTCAACTTTACATCTACACGAATATCCTGATTTGCTCTACAATAATAATAGAGAACTATTACGAAAGTGAGGAGTAAAAGCACTATGGAATTAGAATCAAATTTCGTGACTGAGCGTATGAATCAGCTCTTAAGGGAGCGTAACTGGACGATATACCGTCTTGCAAAGGAATCTGATATTGCATATTCGTCCCTGAACAACATCTTTGTGAGAAATACTATTCCCAGCGTTCTGACACTTGAGAAAATATGCAGCGGATTTCAGATCACGCTTTCCCAGTTCTTTGAACCCGATACCCCTATTATTGCAAACTCTGATATGCTGTCAACTGACGAGCGTGATATCATCGAAACCTACCGCACGCTCTGCAAGTCGGACAAACAGCTCTTTCAAGCCTATCTGGACGGTCTTGCCAAAAGATAACCATAAACCGCATTTACTCTGTATCCGGAGTGAATGCGGTTTTTATTTTTTCTGAGAATCTGTTTTGTCTCTCTACTCGTATCTTATCAGCCACGCTCTTCACTGATTTACGGCATCTTCATATCCTTGCACGAAAAATTTTAAATTAACTTCCACGAGCCATGGAAACTTCATAACAGCAGTTTCGCCTGAAATTTTCGCACATACTGTGGAAATGCAAGCCTTTTCTGCAATGTGCAGAAACTTCCTAAAATACCCCATTTCAGCCAACTCGAAAAATCACGCTCATACTGTAATTCTGAAAATCGCATATCCGATACCCTTATTCTGCAAAACTTAATATCCGCAAAAAGTGCCATGACTGATATCAGCAATGGCACTTTTGTTTATACTCCTACTAAAATCGTCTCCGCCTTACCTCTAATCTGTTTTCAGAATACTCCACTAAATAGAAGCCGAGTGATTTGAATCCCAATGTGTAAAAACTCTTCATACTGACAATTACTGTGCCTACATCACTTGCATAATCCAACAACTCCTGTGTGAGATACAAATCTGCATCATCAAAAATAATTACATCTTTGCCAATACACACCTCTTTCATAGCTTTCTGAGAAAGCTCCATTGTCTTTCTATTAAAGAAAGCACAAGATACTCCCTCTAACATAAAATAATCTGCCATCGTCTTTAACATGAAAGTCTTTCCTGTACCAGAATGTCCTGTTAACAAATTGACACGGTCGTCAAACCGAATACTGAAATCTATTCCGCCTAAATTTTCTTCGATTTTAATCATTTCTGCCTCCTTAACTATCTTGCTGCTCGCTCCTATACTCAACGCCGTATTCTACTTTTATTCTATCTGAAATTTTTATATTTTGCAATAGCTTACAACCCCGGATTTTAATCCTAATCTGATACTGTTTTATTCATTTCTGTGTTACTGTGTCATACTGAATCTCTTTGAAAATCTCTGTTCTATTGATATCTGTCAATCTGAATGCTGTCCAATGACCCTGTACTGTTCTATAATACCATAACTCTGAGTAAATCTCTGTTTCATTGACATCTATCGTTTTGCTGAATTACTGAATTGTCCTTATTACTGTATCATAATCTGTCTGCATCGCCATCTCTGTTCATTCGGTTTCTTGAAAAATTTCTGTAATGATAGGTGGTATGTTATATAACAGTGTGCATCTCGAAACGCATCTCTTTTCGGATTAATTCTGGGATTTGTGTTTTGTTTGTCATTCAACGTATCGAAGTATAGAGACTATATCGCTGCCGTCTCCGCAGTATGGCTTTGCATCGATACCATAGAACATCCGAAACAATATTTCAACTTCGCTGTCACTCAATGACTCCGCCGAACCATCAGGAATCAACGGAATTAATGCTGCATCTATCCCTTTTTTACGTATTTCTTCTGCTCTGGAAAAAGCAACGGTCTTGTCTTCAAATACGTCTATCAGCCAAAAATCCGCTATCTCAAAGTGTTTTCTCTGCAATACCAGAAACAAAAAGAATCTGCCATTATCATTACTCATGGTGATATACTCCTTTTTCTTGGTGTATTCTGAAAAAGAAAATCTATACAAAGTTATTCGGGATTATCCTCTTAAGCTGGAATGTGCTTGTGATGACATTTTAACCATTATACATTCTCTGATAGAGTATAGTATCGTATACGAAAACGACAGATACCTTAATGTACAGGAAAGTATATTGCAAGAAATTACAAGCAAGCTGCAGACGAAAGAGTATCCCAGAGAACTTGTAGATGCAGCAGTTACGATACTGCAAAACTGCCATTCTGAAAGGGCAACTACATATACCGTAGAACATCAATGTGACGCTTTTTGTAAAAAGACTGCAAATATCTGCCCAATGAGTTATTTGTTTCAAAAATGTAAGTCAGTTGTTATCACCAGAGAAGATCTTTTAGACGTGATAAAAAAGTATATGCGGAAGAAAAACGTTGTGCTATGGATTGATCCTCCTTACTATCTCAGTGATGGTGGGTATCCCGAAAATCAGCCGGGTTGGTGCTATCACCACAAGATTTATGAGCACCTTATCAAAGCAAAGTGCAAGTTTGTTCTCTTTCTTCGGATAAAAGCATCTCGTGCTTCTGGTGTAGATGTTGACAACGAAGCAATTGATGACTCACTTGTAAGTTTTTATGATAACCACTACAAAAGTAAGAACTTCTATTACATGGATATGCCTGTGAATCAAAAGGGCGTATATACAATAGAACGTGTAATTACCAATTTTGCCTTTGATGGCTGCTATGAATACAAATAATGGTCTTATCTGAAACTGAAATCAGACAGAGGTGCAAATTAGTAACGAATACAGGCGCATTCGTCAATACTTATTATTTTTTAACGTCTGCAATTGCTGCTTCAAATATCAAAGAATATTTGGAATCACGATTATGAGCTGTCATACAGAAAATCATGGGAAGAAAATGAGGAGAATTTGGGGAGCAAGTGCCGGGAAAACACAGAAGTTATAAGAACTTGCACAAAAATAAAAAACGCCAGAATGGACGAAAATACGGAGGTTTGGGCACGTTACGGTAGTACAAAGAATAACGGATAGTTTCTTCAATTCCCGTACGGGTCACCATATTGGTGATACTAAATAGCTGTACACCGCATAAAGTCCGTAGCTACGGGCTTTATTTGCATTTTAGGGGCGAAAATTTCAAGGTCAAAACCATGGCTGTTTTTTCAAGGTTTTTACCGACTTAGGGGATTTGAACCCTCGACATAGCAAATTAAGGAAAAATTCAAGGCATATTTGAGAAAAATAATCTCAGATATGCTTTTTTTCATGTGTTATATAATTTCATTTTGTATAATGAGGCCGCTGACGCCCTTACTTATTAATGTGTATGCCGCAGCTGAAAATTTATACTCTCTTAAATTTTTTATGATAGTCGGAATGATATATATAATTGTTACTGTTGCTGTGCTGAAAATAATGTTCAGCTCTATTATGAATAAATCGGCAGCTGATTTGAAAAGAGGTGTCTGAGAATGAAATATTTCAAATTTGCCTTTATGTCGATATATGATAATATCAAGGTTAATATTCTGATGATCGTTGAAATATTGATAATATTGCTCGGTATCAATATTATTGTGGGTGGATACAATAATCGTAATATGCTTTACAAGCCTTATTATGAACTGTTAAATAATTATACGGGTTGGTATCTTTATTCCGATACAGATGAAAATACAGGCGAATTACTGATTGATGAAATGAAGGGAGATCTATCGGAAATCAAAATGCAGTATTTTGTTGATAATACAGTAATTAATAATCAGCAAATCCCTATCAGAATAGTAATATGTCCTGATGAAATAATTGATAACTTGAAAATGTCTGTGTATTCGGGAAAATGGGCGGTATTCGAAGAGGACAAGACCGTATGCATAGCTGCCCCAAACAATATCGGATTATCAGCAGGAGACACAGTGACTTCTCCTCAGCTTCCTCGGGGAATAACTGTGAACGCTGTTCTTACCGATCCCTGTTACTTGCCAAGCTTCAGCTCATGGTATGCATATGATGGTATTGAGAATTTTTACCGTAAATACAGCATTTCATACTATGATAAGGAAGCGGAATCCGGAGAATGTATAGAGCTTCTGATGAGCAGCTCGGAATTTGCCGAAACAGGAGCGGAAATAAGTGCAACAGCCGAATGTGTAATCATATATGATAAGCAGGCTACAGCAGAAAATACACAATATAATGAACAAATAATACGTGATAATTATCAGTCGGGAATTTCTTTTTCTGATATAAAAAAGCGCACTGAAATGTCTATTGATAATATATTAAGAAGATATATACCTATTGCAGTATGTGCGTTTATAGTTATTTTGCTTGGTATTATTAGTTGTACAGCTATAAACACTCTTCGTCAAACAAAAAATTATGGAACTCTTTTTATATGCGGTATGAAATGGAATGACTGTATAAGGATTTGCGCAGCATATACGACAGTTATAATGTTATGTTCAATATCTCTCGCAATTGCAGCAGCCTCTGTCTGTAAGATATTTAATATTTCGGCATATCTTGGACTTGCTTTTCAGTGGAACAATGTGATTATTTCAATTATTATATTAGCAGTTATATTATTGCTTAATCTAATTATTCCTGCATTTATTATAAGAAATAAAACACCTGTTGAAATTATAAAGGAGAATAACTGATGATTGAAATTAACGGACTTTACAAGACTTATAATTATAAAAAAAGCGGAGCATTTGAGGCTCTGCATAATATTTCCGTTTCTATTGAAAAGGGTACAATGAATGCGATTATAGGCAGGTCGGGTTCGGGAAAATCCACACTGTTACATATTCTGGGGTGTATTGATTCCTTTGAAAAAGGCTCTTATAAATTTGACGGCAGAGAAATATCTAAATATCATGAAAAAGAGCGTGCATTATTCAGAAGTGAAAGCGTAGGAATAGTACTACAAGATTTTTCACTTATTGAAACATATTCTGTAATTGAAAATGTGTTGATACCATTTTATTTTACAAATAAAAAAATCAATAAAAAAGAAATGGAATCGAAAGCATTATCTGTATTAAAGTCTGTGGGATTGAATAATCTTGAAAACAAAGCAGTAAATAAACTTTCAGGCGGTCAGAAGCAGCGTGTCGCCATTGCCAGAGCAATTGTAAACAACCCTTCGGTAATTCTTGCCGACGAGCCTACGGGAGCACTCGATACAAAAACGGCTGCTGAAATTATGGAGTTATTTCGTAAGCTGAATGAGAAAGGACATACTGTTATCATCGTTACCCATGACCTTGAAATAGCCAAACAGTGTGATAGAATAATTGAGATCTCCGATGGAAAGATAATATCATAAAGGAACTAACACCTAATGACCAGGACTAAATTATTATCTGCTAACGAAAATGATACTCTGTTGCTGCAATATATCTCTAGATCGCTTTTAGATTTAGGCTTTCGACTGAAACTTAAAGGCTTCATATATACAAAAGAAGCCATTTATCTGTATACAAAATTTCTGTCTGTAAACAGTATTTCCAAAAATATTTATTCTGAAATTGCTAAGAAATACAATGTCAGTGTGACGAGCATCGACTGTTCCATAAAAAAGTCAATAGAATCGGCTTGGCATAGTGATAAACTAAATAAAGCTAATATGTTGTTTAAATGTTCATGTATAAAGTTTGCTTATCCGCCAACTAACTCAGAATTTATAGCTACAATGGCTGAGATAATTAAAATAGCGACTAAGAAAGAACAATTTTAACTTTCATGACAGCTTCATTTTTATAAATACAGGCGGTATTCATTTTCTTTGAATGCCACCTGTGTTTTTATTATTCTACCGGAAATGTATCTATACTCAGCCACTTATTTGCCACATATAGTGATTAAAAATGACGTAATATTACTGCAAATTGCTTGAAGTGTAGCAGCTCACAAAAGGCTATTTTTCGGTGTTTTTCGCATTTTACCAGAGATTACGAAAAATCGTTCGGTCAATTCAATTCCCGTACGGGTCACCAGTCGAGTGTTCTCGGCATAAAGTATCGGATTTACTATTTAGTAGATTCGATATTTTTATGTAAAAATTTAATTATAAATGCATAAACCTATGCAATAAGAAAAAGATCTATTATGAAAGAAGTGGACAAAAATCAAATATTATGATACAATAAAATCATGAGTACAAAAGCGAGTGAAAAAGCTGTCCAATATGCGTAAAAACAGAAAATCAAGTAAAAGTAGAGAACACAAATTATGAAAATATTATTGAAAAGGTGCAACATTAATGAAAGAGAACAATATTCTTAAAAGATTTATATGTACGCTGTATTATCATCATTTTTTAGCATTGGAAAGTGATCCTCGAGGAGCGCTCACAAATTCATAATTTACGGTAAAAATTAATCAAAAAATATTTTTCTTAGTTTTCGACTTTAAAAATAACTTTTTATACTAATTAATATTGTATTTTTGAAAACGAACTGATATAATTACAAAAGATGTTTCAAAACACGTCTTTATAAACAAAATGAGCGTTTATTTAAATTTGATCTGTATATAATCCCTTTTATCAAAATAATTCAAGGCTTTATAAGCAGTTTGATCGTCTGACACAAATAATTTCGCTTATCCTTTGGCAGCTTCGAAATAATATCTGCTATTTCTCCGATAGTCAATCCCTTGGATATTTCTAAATTTAATTTTTTATAATCGATCGTACAGGAACATCTGCCTAATAAGTAATCAACCGTAACATTGAAATAATCTGCAAATTTGCATAGCATATCAGCATTTGGAATTGTTATTCCCTGTTCATAGTGAGCTATTGTACTTTCGCTTACACTAAAAATATCCGCAAATTCTTTTTGAGTCATCCGCTTGTCTTTACGTAAATTTGATAATATTTCTCCGGTAATATTTTTAGTCGCCGACAGATTTTCTTTCATTGATTCACCGCCTTATCGTATGTATATATGTATTATAACTAAAAATACAGAGATTTAAGATTTAGTATCATAATTTGTGATACTAACGTTTTATAACCGTTATAAATCGTATCATAAATACAGACAGGCGTATATATTGTACAGGAGGATTTATAACATGATAAAAATTGCAATTTGCGACGACAATTTATCCATGCTTGAAAAATTAAATGCCGCCATATTTTATGAATTTTCAAAATATACGGACGATTTTAAAATAGTTCGTTTTTCAAACGGCACTTCTATGCTGGTTGAGCATCGCTTTAATCCGTTTGATGTAATTTTTCTTGACATAGATATGCCTAAAATGAGCGGATTCGAAGTTGCAAAAGCGCTGAGAGATGAATTCTCGCATTGCTTTATTATTTTTGTCACAAATCATTCCGATCTTATTTATGACAGTATGGACTTCCAGCCGTTTCATTTTATTCGCAAAAACTGTGCGGATTCTCTTGAGATCAGCATATCAAATGTAACAAAAAAATTGATGAAACATATAAAACAAAATGATACTGTTATCCTTGAAGATGATATTTCCGGAAGGTGCGTCGTTTTTATTCGGGATATAATATATATCGAAAGCACAGGTCATTACGTTAATTACTATGTTTCCAAAAAAGACCTTCCTATCAGAATTCGTGAAACAATGAAAAAATGTGAAGAAAACTTCAACGGATATGATTTTATAAGAATACATAAGTCTTATTTAATAAATCTGAAATATCTGGCGCAAATCAACTCGAAATATAATGAAGTAAAACTTAAAAATTTGAATACAAAGCTGCCTATGAGCAAGACCCTTAAAAAATCTGTTGACGAAAAATTTACTTTTTATCTGAGGTCTACTGTATGAACGTCTTATGGGAAGTATTTGAAATCGCCGTTAATTTCTATCAGGGCTTTATAATGATTTTCTTTGCATTTTCTTATCTCAATAACGATTCAGACAACAGATTTATAAATGGTCCAAACCTGTTTTTCGGAGTATTACTTTCTACTGCAATTTCCTTAATGAACTACTTTACTGTTTTTGAACATCTTTACGCTTTGATTTATATAGTAATAATCTGGATATATACCACTTTATGTCTGAACGGCAGCAAGTACAAAAAAATTTTTGCAGCAGTATTTCCGATCTTGATTCTTCTTGTCTTAACAGCTCTTTCCGGAAATCTTGCGGCGATGTTATTCGATAAAAGTCTATATGATATTCTTTCAAAAAGAGATTCGGAAAGACTTGTAACAATGCTCGCTGTTCAAGCAATTATTTTTTATGTTATTAAGCTTTCCCTGATAGCTCTTAAAAAAGATGATGACGACAAAAGCGACCTTGCGGTATCTGAATGGATATTGATTTCTGTTGTACTGTTTATCAGTATTATTATTGGAGCTTTTCTAAATGTTATTTCTTTCGATAAGCTTACCCAGAGAAGCAGATTATGCTTATTGCTGACGCTCGTCGGAGTTGTATTTATCAATATTATCGTTATTATCATTATAATAGACCTTAAAAGATAAAATCTTGAAATAATTGAAATGAGTCTATTAAAAACCGAAAAGGAATATAATAATAAATTTATAAAAATTGCAAACTCGGAATATGAAACAATAAGAAAGCTCCGCCACGACTTCAACGATACATACAGCATTATTTATACGCTTATCGCAGAGGGAAAAACAGACATGGCAATGCGGCATATCGAAAGTATCCAGAAGGATATGCGTGAAACGGAAATATTCGTAAGAACAGATAACGACATCGTCAATGCTGTTGTAAATTCAAAAATGTCCGCTGCAAAAGCCTTTAATATTGATTCCTCGTGCATTTCCGTAAATACCTTTGACGGTATCGATAATCTTGATCTTTACAGAATTCTTTCGAATATGCTCGATAATGCGATAACAGCCTGCAAAAATTCAGCTTCAGATAATAAACAGATAGTTTTAAAAATAACTTCCGACGGCTATACATATAATTTTAATATGAAAAATACTATCGATGAATCAGTTTTAAAGAATAATCCGAATCTTAAAACCACTAAGGAAAACAAAAGCGATCACGGATATGGTATAAAGAATTTAAGAGAGCTTTCTGAAAAATACAGGGGCAAATGTGATTTCTACGAAGAAGATAATTACTTTTTCTGCAATATCAATATTATGAAAAATTGCAATGCTTAAAACATTTCTTCAATATAATTTTCTTACGGCAGCCGAAAGCTTTCTCGGCTGCTTTTTTTCGAAATTTGTCATTTCATGCCTGAAACTTGCATCTTATGCCAAATCGCTTGCATAATTTTATATTTTGATGTATCCTATTCTCAACGGAAAGGCAGGTGAAAAAATGATTGAAAAATTAAGTGCAAAAATCGTTAATTATCTGCTGGATAATAAGGCTATTAATGATACCGCTGACGATAAGGAATTTTATCAGTACGGCATTGAAATAACAATTTCCTCTGTTCTGAATGTCATTTTGATTCTAACTATCGGACTAATATCCGGAAGCCTTATTGAAAGCATAGTTTTCCTGCTTTGCTTTATACCGTTCAGGCAGTTTTCGGGAGGCTTTCACGCAGACTCATATTTAAAATGTAATACTTCATTCTGCATTTGCTACATTTTACTTATAGCTCTGTATAATCTTACCAGTGAAATTTTAAGCACTTATATTGCAGTTTTGATCTCATTTGTATGCGTTATATTAATAGCTTTGAAATGTCCTGTTGAAAATCCAAACAAGCCTATCTCCGATAACAAAAAGAAAATACATAAGATCATTTCAACTATATTTGCTGTTTCATACAGCACCGCGGCTTTAACTTTAATGTCATATTCGTACAAGCTCGGTATAATAGTATTATACACACTGCTTCTTATAACAGTGTTGGTAATAATAGCAATTTTTAATGAATGGAGGTGTAAATATGAAAAACGTTAAGAATACAAACGCTGCTGCGGTTATTATTAAGAAGATCGCCGGCAAAATGGCTGATTTTTCATGCGGAGCTGCTTCAGCATGGGGACTTCACCAGCCTAAGGAACCAACTTCCTGCAAAAAGGCATAAGCTTAATTTTACGTTAAAACAATGCGTTATTAAGTGAAACATCCAAAATTTCGTCAAGCTGCGCCGAAATAGAAAATCGTTTCGGTGCACACTGACGGAACTATCTGAAATTCGGATATTCTTTACAGCGTCATTAAAATTACTATTTTTTCGCTTGTATTGCTGCAAGCATTTAATTTTAAGGAATGATAAGCTATAATTCTATTTAATTATCCAAGCATGACTAAAAATTATTATAACCATGAATCCTATATGGAAATAACACATTTGTTGATGAAGCTTGGCTTCAAGACAAATTTGAACGGTTATCATTATGTAAGAGAAGCTATCTTATTGAATCTTCATGAATCATATATAGATTCATTTAATAAGGCTTTATACACAATCATTGCTGAAAAGTTTAATTCATCAGAAAAAAATGTTGACCGATCAATAAGATACTCCATAAGCAAGGCTATTATTGAAGGAAATATCAATAATTGGAAGCTGATTTTTCCGTATTTGAATACGAATTCAAATTATCTTCCGTCAAGCTCCGAGTTTATATCGACCATTTCTGAGCTTATGAAACTGTAAGAACTTTTTATCATAGAATATTACACGAATCTATTCACAAATCCTATGAGAACAAGTTCTAAATTAAAGATTTTCTTGAAATATCGTTCCTTAAAAATGATACAAATATTAAAAACCGAGAGCTTTACGGCTCTCGGTTTTCTGCATTCTGAATTATTTTTACTGCTTATTTGATTTTATTATTACTTTTGGTTTCATATTATTTTCCTTGTTTTTCCTGCTGTTTTTCTTTCTCCAGATCATATAGCAGAATACTGCTGCTGCAAGAGCTGCAAGACTTATAATAAGACCAAGAACATATCCGGGACAATGATATTTCAATTCGATCTCATGATGTCCGGCGTCAACGTTAAAGCATATAAGGTCATTTGCAATCAGACTGATGTCTGTTTCCTTACCGTCAACATATGCTTTCCAGCCGCCGTCCTGTGGGATCGTTGTAAACATCATGCTGTTGTTTGCCAGATCAACAGTACCTTCAACATCGGTATTCTTAAACGATGTTATATTCATTCCTGCGCTGTTGAATCTATCGGTTACCGATTTCCATTTTTCCTCATTCAGCTTATAGAAATTCAATCCATAACTGCCTGAAGCCATTCCCGTTGCTTCATAATTAAGTATGATCTCTGTACCGGCAGGATACGAACCAAGGTATCTGAATCTGTCAGCGCCGATATCAATATTCGTCTGCTCGCCGTTAACTATATAGTTAAGCTGTCCAGAATTTAAGTTATGCTCTATATATATCGGATTTTCATCCTGACAAATATATTTGTATGTAATCATTGCCGGACGAGTTGTATCGTTGCAATAAAAATAGCTGTTATTCCAGTTGTAGTTTTCTTCGAGGTTTATATTATCCAATACTACTTCATTCGCCTGCTGAATCTCAAAAACATTGATATCTTCACCGCAAAGTTTATTAACGAAATCGTTCTGAATAGTCAGTCCCTTTATATCATCATTGATAAGGAAGTCTTTTATATCAGGTGAAGCTGCAAATACTACGGGCAGCACGGTTTCATTTTCCCATACGCTGTAATATTCGGTGGATTCAATAAATTTCGCGTTTGGCACGATCCTGTCAAGATTTCTGCCTCTGTCACAATAATATTTAATTCCGAAAATACTGTTTTGCACAACCGAACTTATATTATAAACCGTACTTACGTTCTGAGCATATATTCTGTTTCCAAAATTACGCATAAAGTTAAAGGTGTTTCCGTTAAGGGTCGATCCGTAATAAGTCATCGACTTGAAGTTTCCAAGCTGACCGTCATTAAACGTCCAGCCCTGATTTACCTCTACACGATAAAGATCATCGTCTCCGCTGTCGTACTTTTCTCCGAATTCATTGAAAAGATTTGCCGCATTAGTATAGTGAATGATGTTAGAAATGCGAAGTCCTCCGTTTACCTCTGTTGAAACAGCAACGGTATTTTTCCAACTGTCATAAACTATCATAAACGCAAGTGCAAATGTTGTTATTACGGAAACTCCTTTCCAGAGCTTGCTCATCGAGATAAGCGGCTTAGTCTCTTCTTCCTCAACTGATTTCTTATCATTTTCATTGGCTTCCTCGGCAGCTTTTGCTGCGACTGCAGCTGCGGCAGCCTCATCTTCTTTTTGCTTTGCAATTTCCGAAAGCTTTAATGCTGCAATATAACCCAACATTACTGCACAAAATACTGCAAGCAGTTTTATCCAGTCTGAGAGCTTTTCTACTCTTTCTGCTTCTATATTATTACAATAGCGCGCCATGAAAACAAAGAACATACCTGCAATAAATGATGATATGACTGTTTTTGCTTTCAGTCCGTCAAGCTTTGAAATTCCTCTTGCAGCTATAAATACCAACGCAAGCGAAAACAGGAAGCTCCAACGTCCCGGAAGCTGATTCGGAAAATGGAAGCCGTTGAAAACGTAATCGAGAGGATTATAGTTAAGTCCGGTATAAAGTACGAAGAGAAATCCTCCGCTTACGAGCTTTTCACGGAATTTTATTGATGTGTTGAAGAAAAATACGGGTATCAATATAAACATAAACAGACCGGTTGCAATATTTGCAACGCCGTATTCAAGAGATATTCCCGTTTCAGGGAGAAGCGCATTTATGTTCTCGGCAAAGGTATGATACCACTGAGAAAAATTAAGAGTTCCTTCATTTGCCGATTTTGAAAGCGAAAGTCCTTTTAACGTAGGGATTAATACGATCGCATTCATAAGTCCCGCTATCAGAGAATATACTGCAAATCTCAAAGTACATTTGCCTATATATTTTCTGTTTGAAAATTTCCTGAGAGCTTTTTGAGTTTTATCGAATTCCGCTCTTTGAATTATCTCGCTAAGGAAATATAATCCTGTAAAAAGACATACTCCGTAGCCTACATAAAAATTGGTGTATATTACGAGCGCAAGTGAAACTATGTAAAGTATTGGAGATTTGCCGTCAAACAGCTTTTCAAGTCCAAGAAGCACAAGCGGAGCTATAACGATACAATCGGTCCACATGAACTGCATAATAAATGCCAATGCATACGCGCAGAGTCCGTAGCTTACAGATATGGCAATTATAATTGGAGACTTATTCTTGGTTTTGTATTCAAGAAAAAGCTGACAAGTAAGCGCGCTGAGTCCAAGACGCAGTATACAAACATAATCAATAAATCGTATTGCTGAATCTATAGGCACGAATTTGAATATCAAAAGAAAAATACTTCGGCAATAAAACGCTGACTGTACAAAATTATTAAATCCAAGAGCGCCGTTCCACGAATACATTCCTTCAGAGAATGAATTGCTTTCAGCAAACTGACGGTACATTGGAAAATACTGTCCCCAAAGGTCAACAGAAAGAAGATCGTTTTCGCCGAAAGGATCTATCTTAAGGATTCTGAATACCGCGAGCCCTACAAAGATCGGTATTAAAAATGCAACTGTACACCGCAGAAATTTATATAAAAAATTCTTTTTCTTCGATGTAAGTCTGAAACTTTTAGAATTAGACATTTTGTTATTCCTTTCTATTCATTATCTTTAATTATCCTGCTGTTATATGTAATGAGCTTATTGAGAACAAACTGGATCGCCGATACGATCACAAGCATCATAAGCTTTAATAATTCCCACTTCATTGAATCCTTCAGCAAATGAATTCCCAATGTGGAAATACCTGCGCCAAAAAGCGTTATAAGTCCATAACTGAGCGTTCTCAGCGCAAGCTTGTTTTTCTTTTTGAAGTTCCAATAAGTATTGGTTGTAAAAGTAAAAATAAATCCGGCTATGTTTCCTATAAAGCTTGCAAGCTCCGGAATCGTTTTCAGTACCGTTTTAGTCAGACAGGTGGATATTCCAAAATCGATTCCAAACGCTATAATTCCGAAAAGTCCGTAAAGAATAATATTTCTCAGTATCGGATATCTGATAAATGTAAATCGAATAAGAGACTTCATATATCCGATAATGAACGGTATAAGACGCCGCTTTGATTCGCCGTAAATACGCTTCTGGAATGATATTGGCACTTCTCCTATTTTAAGCTCCGGCTTATTTTGTTTCATACGCAGCAGAACTTCCTGTAATACGTCATAATTTTCATTTTGAAGCTCTACTTTTTTAAGCTGCTCGGTTCTGTACATTCTATAATCTGTAGAAATATCTTTTGCCTTGATACCAAGACATATTCTGAAAAACGTATTAAGGATATGCGACATTACAATTGAGCTTTTACTGTCATTTGTTTCTCCGCCCTCGGTATAACGGGAACCTATTACAAGGTCGCATTCTTCCTCGGTAAATTTCTTATAAATAGATGGAATATATTTCGGATCATGAGAGCCGTCGCTGTCAAGAATAAGGAATTTATCTTTTTCCGCATATTTGATACCTGTTCGGAAAGCTCCGCCAAAACCGGGAAATTCTTGATTTATATAACGCGCTCCGTATTCTTTACAGACATCGGAAGTATTATCTAAGGGTTCCTTTGTGTCAATAACAAGAATCTCATACTCTTCCGGCAGTCCGTCCATTATGTCTTTTATTTTTGGAAGAAGAAAAGAAAGATTTTCCGCTTCCTTATAAGCAAGTAAAACCACGCTTATGCCCATTATTTTAACATCCTCATTTCTATTTTTATAAATATTTTAAATTTTATTGTACAAAATAATCCACTATAATAATACCACATTTCAGAAAATTTTTCAAGCTATTTATTAAAAAAACGTAAAATTTCAGTCTGATATTCTCCCTGCCATACGGCAGCAGACAATACATTATCATAACAAATTAACCGAAAAATCAAGGTAATGCCGCACAAAAGCTGTACGGCGCTGCTTTTTTTCACTTTTTTCTGAATACAGAACTTAAAACAGGTACTGCCGCACTCAATCCGAGCGCAATAAGCAGCTGCTCCGACGTGAGCAGAACCGTTTGGAATATAGGCTGTAACTGAGGCAAAACCACTGTTGCCGCCAAAACCAAAAATGATATAAGCACTGCAAGTATCAATTTAACATTTGAGAATAAATCAATTCTGAATAATGATTTTGTTTCGGACTTGCACTCAAATACATGGATAAGCTGAGACATTACAAGCGTTATCAATGCCGCTGTACGAGCAGCTTCAATGCTTCCGCCCATTCTTGTTATTATTGAAAACGATGCAAGCGTGGAAAGTCCTATAAAAATTCCTCTGAATATTATTTTCGACATAAGACCGCCTGCAAAAAATCCGTCCGTTGATTTTCTCGGAGGACTGTTCATTATATCAGCTTCCGGAGGTTCAAGTCCGAGAGCTATAGCAGGAAGTCCGTCGGTTACAAGATTTACAAGCAAAAGCTGTACCGGAAGCAGAATTATAGGCATTCCCATAAGTATTCCGACAAACATTGTAATTACTTCGCCAATATTGCAGGATAGCAGATACCGAACAAACTTACGTATATTTGCATAAACGCAGCGTCCTTGTTCAACAGCATTGACGAGAGTTGCAAGATTATCGTCAAGCAATATGACATCTGCTGCCTGCTTAGTTACGTCGGTTCCTGTTACTCCCATTGCTACGCCGACATCTGCTTCTTTTATTGCAGGAGCATCGTTTACTCCGTCGCCTGTCATTGTAACTATTTCTCCGCGGCGTTTTAAGCTTCTGACGATCCTGAGCTTGTGGATTGGTTCAACTCTTGCAAAAACCGTATACTTCCCTATTTCACGGTCAAGCTCTTCATCGCTCATCTTTTCAAGCTCTGCGCCCGTTATTGCCTTGCCGCCTTTCATAAGACCCGCTTTTTTCGCCACAGCGATCGCAGTGTTTTTGTGATCTCCCGTTATCATTACGGTTTTTACCGACGCGGAAGCACACTTTCTTATTGCTGCTTTTGCTTCCTCACGAGGAGGATCTATCATGCCGGTAAGCCCCAAAAATATAAGATTATTTTTTTCAGGATCAAGAGTATCCGTATCGCAGTATGCCATTGCAAGCACTCGCAGAGCTTTATCCGACATTTCTATTACTTTATCGGAAATTTTCCGCTTCTCTGCCGCGGTCATCGGAATTATGCTTCCGTCCTGATCCATGATCTGAGAGCAGCGGCTTAGTATTACTTCTTCCGCTCCTTTGAAATAAAGACGTTTTCCGCTCTTTGTATCTGCAAGAACTGCCATGAAACGAGTTTCACTGTCAAAGGGATATTCTTCCTTTCTGCGGAATCCCGACGCAAGAGATTCATTGGTTATTCCTGCCTTTGCCGCTGCAACAAGAAGCGCAATTTCAGTAGGATCTCCCATTACATTCCATTCTCCGTTAGCTTTAAGCGAACCTCTGTTGCGTGATTTCTGAGCTGCGTCACTGTGAATTGCCGCCGTTGAGCATAAAACCGCACATCTGAAAAGCTCGCTCATTGACTTTTCATTTACGGGATTTATTGACGCGTTTTCTGCTCCGCGGGTTATATCTCCGCTTATTCTGTAACCCATACCGCTTAGATAATAACTTTCACCTCCGCTGTAAAGCTCGGTTACAGTCATTTTATTTTCGGTGATAGTTCCCGTTTTATCGGAACATATAACCGACGCACATCCGAGAGTTTCTACGCTGTGAAGCTTATTTACAAGAGCTTTCTGCTTTAACATTCTGCTTACCGCAAGCGCAAGAGCAATTGTTACCGTCGCAGGAAGTCCCTCCGGAATTGCGGCAATGGCAATCGTGATTCCGGTCATAAGCATGGTAAATGTATCTTCGCCCCTTATGATTCCTGCAAGAAAAACGGCTATGCATACTATTATACATATTATAGCTATTATCTTTCCCAGCTCCGCAAGTCTTTTTTGCAGCGGAGTCATTTCCTTTTCTATATCGGTAAGCATCTCGGAAATTTTACCCATTTGAGTTTTTTTGCCTGTTGCTATTACCCTGCATCTTCCGCTGCCCTTTACCGCGGAAGTGCCGCAGTAAACTATATTTTGCTTATTAAGCGAATTATCTATGTCGCTTGTGTTTCCAACTCTTTTTTCAACTGCCTGAGATTCTCCTGTCAATATTGATTCATCTGTAAAAAGTCCTGATGATTTTATTATAACGCAGTCGGCAGGCACGCGATCTCCTGCTTCAAGCTCTATTATATCGTCTGTGACAAGCTTTGACGCTTCAATTTCACTTAGCTTTCCGTTACGATAGCATTTTGCTGTTGGCGCTGTCATCGAACGCAGAGCTTCAAGGGTATGTTCCGTCTTGTATTCCTGTATAAATCCAAGAATTGCATTAAGAAGAACTATAAGAATTATTGTTACAGCGTCGGTTATTTCACCAAGCAGCACAGAAATTACTGTCGCCGCAAGAAGTATCATTACCATTACATCTTTGAATTGTCCGAAAAAGATAAAAACAGCGCTTGGTCTTTTGCCTTCACTGAGGATATTTTCCCCTTCCGTTTTCAGCCGCTGAGCTGCTTCCTTGTCAGTAAGTCCCATTTGTATCACCCTTTCTTTTCAACACTGTATATAATTATGTTGAAAACTCTCTTTCAATATTATGTCGCTTTCGGGACAATTATGACAAGACTCGGCAAGGGTGATTTATAAAAAAAAAGACGGCATAAAGCCGTCTTTTTTGCAACTGTTAATATGCTTTTCCCCAATACACCATGTGCTTTGCAGGCTTTCCGCAGCAAACACAAACATCTGAAAGCTGCTCTTGCTCAAACGGGATACATCTTGAACCAACTCCGGTTTTTTCCTTTACCTCATCTTCGCAAGCTTCATCTCCGCACCACATTGCCTTGACAAATCCGTCGCCGTTTTCTTCAAGCGACTTTATTATTTCATCAATGCTGCGGCAGGCATAAGTTCTCTTCTGCTGGTTTGCAAGAGCCTTTGCAAACATTCCGTCGCGGGCTTCAACAAGCTTTGCGGCAACTGTATCCTCAAGCTTATCAAGCGGAACGGTAACCTTTTCGCCGTTCCAGCGTGAAGCAATAACGCACTGACCTGCTTCAATATCCTTAGGACCGATCTCCACACGAACCGGAACGCCCTTCATCTCGTATTCTGAGAACTTCCAGCCCGGAGAATTTTCACTGTCGTCCAGCTTAACGCGGCATCCAGCTTTTACGAGACGCTCTTTCAGCTCGTTAGCCTTGTCGAGAACGCCTTCTTTGTGCTGTGCAATAGGAATTATAACCGCTTGAATCGGAGCAACGGCAGGCGGAAGAACAAGTCCCTCATTGTCGCCGTGAGTCATGATAACTGCGCCGATAAGACGTGTGGTAACTCCCCAGCTTGTCTGATGAGGATTAACTCGCTTGTTTTCCTTGTCCGTATATTCGATTCCGAAAGCCTTTGCAAAACCGTCTCCGAAATAATGAGAAGTACCTGCCTGAAGAGCCTTGCCGTCGTGCATGAGAGCTTCAATAGCGTATGTTGAAACTGCTCCGGCAAA
The DNA here is from genome assembly GCA_905215965.1 of uncultured bacterium. Taxonomy (GTDB): domain Bacteria; phylum Bacillota; class Clostridia; order Oscillospirales; family Ruminococcaceae; genus Ruminococcus. Next base: position 54,775 of record CAJMSD010000006.1, read on the forward strand.
CTTATCGCTCTCGGTCTTTTTACCCTTTACAACAGGCATTGCAAGGGCATTTTCGCAGAACTCGGCATAAACGTTGAGCATACGCTCTGTTTCTTCGATTGCCTCCTCAGCGGTTGCGTGAATAGTGTGACCTTCCTGCCAGAGAAATTCTCTTGAACGGAGGAAAGGACGCGTAGTTTTCTCCCAGCGGACAACACTCACCCACTGATTGTAAAGCTTCGGGAGATCTCTGTATGAGTGAACAATATTTGCATAGTGCTCGCAGAACAAAGTTTCTGACGTTGGACGAACACATAATCTGTCCTCAAGCTTTTCGTTTCCGCCGTGAGTTACCCATGCAACCTCGGGAGCAAATCCTTCAACGTGATCTTTTTCTTTCTGGAGCAGACTCTCGGGAATAAACATTGGCATACACACATTTTCGTGACCTGTCGCCTTAAACATTCCGTCAAGGATACGCTGAATGTTTTCCCATATAGCGTAACCGTAAGGTCTTATTACCATGCAGCCTTTAACGCTTGTATATTCAACAAGCTCTGCCTTTTTACATATATCGGTATACCACTGAGCGAAATCTTCGTCCATAGCGGTAATTTCAGTGACCATTTTTTTATCCTTAGCCATTTAATGAAAACCTCTTTCTTAGATAGTCATAACATATATTTCTATTTTATCATATTATAGAAAAATGTCAAGACCAATAATTACATTTAATAAATTTCTGATATTATTTTGATTGTTTCACGTGGAACAAATAAGACCTGTCCGCTTTTTGTTGCTGACAGATCTTATAATTAAACTTGTTTTGCAAACAAATATTGCTACAGCAAAATTCACTTTTCCGGAACGGCAATAATATCTTTTCTCATATAATGCTGGAGAACTTCGGGGATCCTTATACTGCCGTCCTCGTTAAGGTTGTTTTCAAGAAATGCGATCAGCATTCTCGGAGGTGCAACAACTGTATTGTTAAGAGTATGTGCAAAATACTTGCTGCCGTCGGCTGTTTTTACTCTAATTCCCAGACGGCGAGCCTGTGCGTCTCCAAGATTAGAACAGCTTCCAACCTCAAAATACTTCTTCTGTCTCGGTGACCATGCCTCAACATCAATGCTCTTTACCTTTAAATCAGCCAGATCTCCCGAACAGCATTCAAGAGTTCTTACAGGAATATCAAGAGTGCGGAAAAATTCAACAGTATAGCTGTAAAGCTTATGGAACCAATCCATGCTTTCTTCTGGTTTACATACAACGACCATTTCCTGCTTTTCAAACTGGTGGATCCTGTAAACTCCTCTTTCTTCAATTCCGTGAGCGCCAACTTCCTTACGGAAGCATGGTGAATAGCTTGTAAGAGTCTTAGGAAGCTGATTTTCAGGAATGATCGTATCTATAAACTTACCGATCATAGAATGCTCGCTTGTACCGATAAGATAAAGATCTTCACCCTCAATTTTATACATCATGCCTTCCATTTCGGCAAAGCTCATAACGCCTGTTACAACGTCGCTGCGGATCATAAACGGAGGAATATAGTAAGTAAAGCCCTTATCGATCATGAAATCTCTCGCATAAGAAAGTATGCACGACTGAAGCTGCGCTATATCTCCGCATAGATAATAGAAGCCGTTGCCGCTTGTTTTTCTTGCACTGTCGAGGTCTATTCCGTTTACTTTTTCCATTATATCAACATGATGCGGAATTTCAAAATCAGGAACGAACGGATCGCCGAATCTCTCAACCTCAACGTTTTCGCTGTCGTCCTTTCCAATCGGAACACTTTCGTCAATGATGTTTGGAATAACAAGCATGATTTCACGGATATCAGATTCAAGCTTCACTTCAAGCTGTTCAAGCTCGGCAAGCTTTTTACCGATCTCGGTAACGTCTGCCTTTACCCTTTCGGCTTCTTCTTTCTGACCCTTAGCCATTAATCCGCCGATCTCTTTACTTTTTACTTTTCGCTGATTTCTAAGGCTGTCGCACTCTACCTTTGTTGCTCTGTACTGCTTATCAAATTCAACGACCTTGTCCACAAGCTCAAGCTTATCGTCCTGAAATTTCTTTTTGATATTTTCCTTTACAAGCTCAGGATTATCTCTTATCAACTTCATGTCTATCATGACTAAAATTCTCCTTTATTCATCTCCGGCAAGCTTATCTGCAAGCGAAGCCAGATCATCTTTATCATAAAATTCAAGAACAAGAACTCCCTTATTCTTGCCGTAATCGACCTTTACCTTACGTCCGAGTTTTTCTTTCAGAGACAGCTCCATTTCAACGAAATAATTATCTATACGCCGATTTGACGAACTGTCGGCATTATTCTCGGATTCAAGCGACTTTTGAGCTGCACGCTCGACCTGACGAACGGTAAGTCCGCCTTTTGAAGCATTCATAGCCGTTGCAATAAGAAGCTCCTCATTTTCAAATCCAAGCAGCGCCTTAGCGTGTCCGACGGACAGATCTCCGTTTTCAAGAAGCTTGAGAACTCTCTCGGGAAGAGAAAGAAGTCTCACGGAATTTGCTATTGCCGAACGTGATCGTCCGACCGTTTTAGCGACCTTTTCCTGTGTCATTCCGTAATTTTCAATAAGCTCCTTGTATCCCAGCGCTTCTTCGACAGGATTAAGATTTTCACGCTGCAAATTCTCAATAAGAGCTATCTGCATTGCTTCAAAATCGGTAAGCTCGCGTATATTAACGGGAACTTCGTCCATACCAAGCATTCTCGCGGCGCGCCATCTGCGCTCACCGGCAACTATCTGATAACCGCCGGACGCTATCGGTCGCACAAGGATAGGTTGAAGCATACCGTGTTCACGAATAGAATCCGCGAGAGCAGTTATTGCTTCATCGCTGAAATTCTTACGCGGCTGGTCGCGGTTAGGCTCTATTTCAGATGTCCGAAGGGTCTTTTTTATTTGCACCTCGGTCGTGTTGTCACTGAAAAGAGAGTCAAGACCTGCGCCTAAACTGCCTTTTGCCATAATTCACACAATTCGGTTATACCGAAATCTCCTTTCAAACTATTTGTTGAACGAAAAAATTCCACGTCTTTTCTTTTTGGGCAATTCAAGAGCTTCACCAAGCATTTCATGTCCCAGAAGCTCGTAATATTCTGAGCCTTTAGATGATTTATCGTAATACATTACAGGCTTTCCGTGGCTTGGAGCCTCGGATATACGCACGTTTCGAGGAATTTTCGTATTAAATACCTTTCCCGGAAAATATTTCTCCACTTCCGCAACGACCTCATTAGCCACATTAAGTCTGCCGTCAAACATTGTGAATAAAATTCCCTCTATTTCAAGAGACGGATTATAATTGCTTTTAACGATTTTTATGGAATTTACAAGCTGCGAAAGACCTTCAAGGGCATAAAATTCTGCAAGCATCGGGACTATGACCTTATCGCAGGCAACGAGACTATTGATAGTTATCGTTCCCAGCGACGGAGGGCAATCTATAAAAATATAGTCGTAATCAAGCTTGCAGGTAAGGAGCTGCATTTTCAGCCTGTTTACCCTGTTGTCGGTATTGAACAGCTCGACCTCACAGCCTGCAAGGTCCTCCGTAGCAGGAAGTATCGACACATTTTTAAAATCAGTATGAATAATTGCGTCCTGAATACGAGCATTTCCTATCAGCACGTCATATGTTGAAACATTTATATTTCTTTTTTTCACACCGAAGCCGGTTGTGGTGTTACCCTGCGGATCTGCATCAATGCATAAAACCTTATATTCCCTATAACCAAGATAAGCTGCGATATTTACAACGGTAGTTGACTTACCTACACCGCCTTTCTGATTAGCGACGGCAAAAATCTTGCCCATACAATCTTCCTTTCGTTCAGTTATGCTACTATTATACCACTTTCCGTTCTTTTTGTAAATACAGCACGAGAAATTTTTTAGAAATATTATATTTTTTCAATATAAAACAAAAAGTTCCACGCAAAACAATGTTTCACGTGGAACAATTATGCTTATTCACTCCTTTACGATTGGAATTCTGACCCTGTATTCTATATAATCTTCGTTCTGAATTTTCTTAGAATCTGCAGAAATTCCAGCGGCCTGCATTGTCGCGACGGCCTTATTAATAGTATTCACAAAGATTTTTACATTTTGAAAAACCTTAGAGCGTGTCTTATAGCTTGCACGGACTCTCTCCTTTCCAATGTAATCATCGATCAAACGCTCCGTTCGCTCAACGTTTAGATTATTTTTGACTACTTTTTCCAATACATTAAGACGATCGGTCGGATTGCCAAGTCTTAGCAGCGCTCGTGCGTGACGTTCGGTGAGATTAAATCTAACTATAAGCTCACGTTCATCGGGAGACAATTTCAGAAGGCGCAGTTTATTTGCAATTGTACTTTGAGCTTTTCCAAGCTTTGAAGCCGCGTCCTCCTGCGTCATTCCATAATATGTAATCAGTTTTTCTATCGCTACAGCTTCCTCAAAAAATGAAAGATCCTGCCGCTGAATATTTTCAACGAGAGCAAGAATAGCGGAATGTCGCTCGCTTACATCATGGACTATACACGGCACAACCCGCAAACCGCAAAGCTTAGCGGCTCGCAGCCTTCTTTCACCCGCGATCAGTTCGTACATATCACCGCTTCTGCGCACCGAAAGCGGCTGCAAAATACCATTCTGAGCAATTGAATCGGCAAGGGTCGCAATATCATTATCATAGAACTCTGTTCGTGGCTGATACGGATTGGGTATTATCAATCCAATATCAATTTCTATAACTTTATTTATTTGTTTTTCCTTTGTAAAATTTAAAAATCCAGCCATTTGAAATTCCTCCGTTATTTGTTAATAACAGTTTAACACCTGCCGGAAATAAAATCCACACAAAAAAACCGTTGAAATTCGATGTTTCAACGGTTTTTCACCTGATTTATTCTAAAATCAAAGTAATTTTTTCTTAATTTGACTGCTATTTCTGGGGAATTTTTGCGGAGTTTGCGATATTTTCTTTACTGTAATAATTCTTCTTTCATCATCGTCAAGCTTATATTTTATCTCATTTTCTATTTTTCCACCGAGCAGCTTTACAGCATTGAATCCGACTGAAATATCTTCACTCGGACCTTTCATTGAAATAAAAGTTCCGCCTTTCTTTACAAAAGGCAAACAAAGTTCACTCAAAAGTGACATATTTGCAACTGCACGAGCACATGAAAAATCAAATTTTTCCCTATATTCAGGCATTTTAGCAATATCCTCGGCTCTCCCGTGAATCGTATTGCACTCAAGATCAAGCCTTTCGCACAATTTATCAAGAAAAATTATCCTCTTATTTAAGCTGTCAAGGAGAGTCAAATTAATTTCTGGGCTAAATATTTTCAATGGAACAGACGGAAATCCTGCGCCGGTGCCAACATCAATAATTGTACAATTATCGCCAAAATCAATATATTTGCACAACAGAATACTATCGATAAAATGCTTTACAAGAATATCTTTCGGCTCGGTTATCGCTGTCAGATTCACATTTTTGTTATACTCAACTAAAAATTCAGCATAAATATCAAGTTTTTCATAGACGGTTTTATCCAATGAAAGATCGTATTTTTCGAATTCCTTGCAGCATATTTTATAATTTGGAAGCATGCTTACCCCCTGTTCTGCTGAAGCCATACTGCCAGCAGCGAGACGTCAGCCGGAGAAACTCCCGAAATTCTTGAAGCTTGTCCCAGAGAAACAGGCTTTACCTTGTTCAATTTTTCGGCTGCTTCAAGGCGAAGTCCGCGGATATTGCTGTAATCTACATCAGTCGGAAGCTTTTTCTCTTCGAGCTTGCGCATTTGCTCGATCTGATCGAGTTGCTTTGAAATATAACCTTCATACTTTATTTGCAGCTCTACTTGCTCGCAAACCTCTTCATTCAGAGGTTTCCTGTCATCGTCAAAAGCGGCAAGCTCGCTATAATTCAGCTGTGGACGCCTTATAAGATCCGCAAGCTTACAGCCTGTAGTCAGCGGAGCAGTGCTTTTTTCTGCCAAAAATGCGTTGATTTCATCGCTCGGAGAAATATTTTTGCTCTTAACACGCTTTATCTCCGCTTCAATGAGTTTTTCTTTATCCAGAAGCTTATTATATCTCTCCTTAGAGATAAGTCCGATTTTGTAACCGATTGGAGTCAATCTCTGATCCGCGTTATCCTGCCTCAAAATCAATCTGTATTCGCTTCTTGATGTCATCATACGGTAAGGATCTGAACAGCCCTTTGTCACAAGATCATCGATCAATGTGCCAATATATGATCCTGAACGGCTAAGCAGCATTGGTTCTTTGTTTTGAATTTTAAGAGCAGCATTAATTCCTGCAACGATTCCCTGTGCAGCAGCTTCCTCATATCCCGAGCTGCCGTTAAACTGACCTGCACCGTACAGACCCTCTATCTTCTTAAATTCAAGAGTGGGCAAAAGCTGCTGTGGATTGCAGCAGTCGTATTCAATCGCATAAGCCGGACGCATGATCTCAACGTCCTCAAGTCCGTCTATTGTTTTGAGAAATGCAAGCTGAACATCCTCCGGCAAAGACGACGACATTCCCTGCAAATAATATTCTTCAGTGCTAATTCCCATTGGTTCTACAAACAACTGATGACGAGGCTTATCTGAGAATCTTACAATTTTGTCCTCGATTGACGGACAGTAGCGAGGTCCCACACCTTCAATTCTACCGGAGTATAGAGGTGATCTGTCAAGGTTGGAAAGTATCACTTCATGCGTTTTACTATTTGTATATGTAACATAACAGCTTACAACATTTCTAAGAGATTCTTTTTCGGTCTCAAATGAAAAAGGTACTATATTTTCGTCTCCGTCCTGGCGTTCCATAATATCAAAATTAATGCTTCTTTTGTTTACACGACATGGAGTACCCGTCTTAAAACGGCGGATTTCAACGCCATTTTCAATTAAACTCTGTGATAAAAATTTGCTTGGAAGAGCAGAATCCGGTCCGCTTTCATAAGAAACTTCACCAATGTGAATCTTACCTTTAAGATAAGTACCGGTTGCAATTATCACTGCCTTAACATTATAAATAGCTCCAAGACTTGTTTTTATTCCGCGTATTTTTCCGTTTTCCACTATAATTTCGGATATTTCTGCTTGCTTGACATAGAGATTGCTCTGCTTTTCGCACACATTTTTCATATAATTGTGATACTTTGTTCTGTCAGCCTGAACTCTTAGACTATGAACGGCAGGGCCTTTTCCTCGATTAAGCATTCTGCTTTGTATGAAACATTTATCGGCTGCCTTTCCCATTTCGCCGCCAAGAGCGTCTATCTCGCGCACGAGATGACCCTTCGCAGTTCCTCCAATCGACGGATTACATGGCATATTTGCGATTTGATCGAGTGAAATAGTGAACATAGCAGTCTTGCAGCCAAGCCTTGCAGAAGCAAGAGCTGCTTCAATTCCGGCATGACCTGCGCCTACTACGGCAACATCAAATTCTCCCATTATATAAGACATATAAATTCCTCATTTAATTGTTCCACATGGAACATTATTTTCCGACACAAAATCTTGAAAAAACCTCATCAACAACAGCATCGGTTACTTTTTCACCTGTAAGTTCAAGCAGTGACTGCTCGGCAGCGTCTATAAGAATTGTTACCGCGTCGAGAAATTCTCCGCTTTCAATAGCAATAATTGCTTCTTTAATATTTATCATAGCCGAATCAATGCATTTCTTTTGACGTTCGTTTGCAGCAATTGTATTGTCAAAATCAATCTCATTAAGCATAAATTCTGATTCAATTATATTTTCAAGCTGCTCAACTCCGGTGCTGTTTTTAGCGGATAAATATACTATATGTTTAATATATTTTTTAATTATATCATATTCAATTACGTTTTCAATATCATTTTTATTGACGACCGCGATTGATTTTCTATTTTTTATACTCTCTAAAATTTCATAATCGTCCGTGCACAGAGGACAACTGCCGTCGAAAACAGCGATAACAAGATCAGAATTATCAATGCTTTTTACTGCGATATCGATACCTATTTTTTCAATTTTATCATCGGTATCATGTATCCCGGCAGTATCCGATAGTCTCAACACTATATCGCCAAGCTTGACAGTTTCTTCAATCACGTCACGCGTAGTGCCTGCGATCTCTGTTACAATGCTTCTCTCACAGCCGCTGAGACAATTAAACAGCGTTGATTTTCCTACATTTGGTTTTCCGATAATAGAAGTTTTTATTCCCTCGCGCAGTATCCTGCCGCTGTCGTAATGCTCTATGATCGAAGAAAGCAAAGCATATATATCGTTAAGCTCGCCCAGAAGCTTTTCAGGCTCTACAGCAGGAATATCCTCCTCTGGATAATCAGCCCACGCAGCAAGGTCTCCAAGAATACTTATTATTCTGTCAGAGCAGCTCTTCGTCTTTTTATAAGCAGCTCCGTCACGAAGATTTTCAGCCATTTTCAGCTCTCTTCTTCCCTTTGCAGAAATAATATCCATGACCGACTCAGCCTGAGTAAGATCCATTTTTCCGTTGAGAAACGACCTTTTCGTAAATTCGCCGGGAAGAGCGTTTTCCGCTCCGTTTTTTAATACTGCTTCAAGAATGAGACGCGTTACGTAAAGACCGCCGTGGCACGAAATTTCGACAACATTTTCTCCGGTATAGCTGTGCGGTTCTCTGAAAACCGTAAGAATGCAGTCGTCTATCCTCTCGCTGCCGTCATAAACTTCACCGTAACAGCAAGTATATCCCTGCATATTTTTTACATCTTTGCTACCAAACGGGCGAAAAATTTTACCTGCAATGATCAATGCATCGTCGCCTGAAATACGTATGACCGATATGCCTCCCGGTGAGTTCGGCGTTGAAATTGCCGCAATTGTAGACATTTTACCACTCCTAAAAAAACAACGGCATTAAGCCGTTTAAGAAATATTACAGAAAGCAGATATTTCTATCCGCTTTCCGCATATTATGAAAAATCAAAATTCGATTTTTCCGTAAAGTCCGCCTTCCATTGAATCCTCCGGCTTTGGTTTTTTATAATCCTTTTCAAAGCTTGTTGAAAGATCAATTTCCCTTGATTCAAATGGTTCTTTTCTTGAATGACCGTTTCCTCTGCCGTTTCTTCTGTTATCGTTATTTCTTCTGCCGCCGTTATTTCCTCTTCTCTTAGGATTATTCGAAGAAATAATTATTTTTCTGTAGGGTTCTTCTCCGACAGAGCGTGAAGATACTCCTTCAATTTCGGAAATAGCCGAATGAATAACGCGTCTCTCATATGGATTCATTGGCTCAAGAGGCTGCGAACGGCCTGTTCTGAGGACTGATTTTGCCACCTTTGCAGCAAGCTGTTCAAGAGTTTCCTTTCTCTTTTTGCGGTAGCCGAAGCAATCGATAGTGATCCTGAAATAATCCTTATCGCCCTTATTTGCGATTATCGAGCAAAGATACTGGATCGAGTCAAGAGTCTCGCCGCGTCTGCCTATTATAGTACCGTTATTATCGCTTTCGATATTGATAACAGCGCTGTTTTCATTCTGGTACACCTTAAATTCAGCTTTAACATCCATAGCTCTGAGAATGCTTGTGATATAATCCTGTGCAAGCTTAACCTTAGGATTTATAAGAGATTCATCTTCAATTAATGTAAAGTTTTCGAGAGAATACTCATCTTCGCTGTTTTTAGCGGCATTTTCAGATTTTTCTTCTGTTTCCTTTTTAACCTCAACAGCTTTTTCTTCGGCAGTATTTTCAGGCACATTTACATTTGAAGCTGTCTGAACTTCATTCTTTTTCTCGGGAACAGGAGCGCTCTTAGCAATTACTTCGGCTTCATCATTGACAGTAGCCTTGACCTTAAAATCGGTTTTTCCTATGCCGAGAAAGCCTTTCTTTCCCTCCTCGATGATTTCGAACTTGATCTCGCTTACATTTTTTCCGAATTTTTTCTCAGCAAGCTCTTTTGCCTCTTCAAGTGTTTTCGCCGTAAAAATTTCAGTCATTTTTATTACCTCCACGGATTATTAATCCTCATTATTATCTTCATAATCATCGCCGTATTTTTCAGCCATACGCTTTCTTGCTTCGGCAAGCTTATCGCGGTTATACTTATTCATTTCCGAACGTGAAAGCTTTCCGTCCGAATTTTTCTTTGCAGTTCCGCCGTTCTGCTGCTGTTCGAGCATTTGCTGCTGCTCAAGCATTCTCTGCATGAAAGTTTTCTTTTCGGGGTGTTTTTCGGCATAAATACGAGCTTTTTCTTTTTCCTTTTCGTTTATGATCTTTGTTCTTTCGTCATTGAAATAGATATTCAGACCAAAAGTTATAATAAATGAAAATACAGATGACCATATCCAATAAAAACCAACGCCAGCAGGAACCTGATAAGCAAATACCACAGACATTATAGGCATAAGATAGAACATTACGTTCATACAGCCCATATTAGCCATATCCGGATTCTGCTTCTTCTGATAGATCTGAGTATAGATAGTATAAAGAAGCTGTGCAAGTCCCGCAAAAATTGGTATAAGAAAAAGTATAATGCTTTCTTTATTCCATACTTCTGGTTTGAATTCCGGAGTTTTTCCGAGATTAGCTCCAAAAAGCGTAAATTTATCACTGAACTCGGTTATTTTATTGAGAATGTCGCTTCCTACGCTTGAAAACTTTTCCGTACCTTCCGCGCCAAGCTGTTCCATAGCTCTCAGTTCGCATCGGAGGTCGGTCATTCTGATGCCTTCCTTGCCTTTTCCCTCAAGGAGAGCCGAAGCAGCGCTTATAAAGGTGCTTCTTACGCTTTCTTTAAAGTGAAGGATATGAGTAAGCGGCTTGTAAACAACATCGAGAACTCCGAAAAGAAGAAGCATCTGAACAATAGACGGCAGGCATGACGCCATAGGATTTATGCCTTCCTGCTGATAAAGCTTCTGCTGTTCCTCCTGAAGCTTAGTAGGATTATTGCTGTAGCTTTTTTTCAGCTTTTCGATTTTCGGATTAAGAAGTCTTGTACGCGCGGCACTCTTTTGTGTTTTATAGTTAACAGGGAAAAGAATGATCTTTGTTACAAGAGTAAAGAGCACAATGGCAACAGCATAATTTCCCACAAAGCTGTAGATCCAGCTCATAAGGTAACCAAACGGAATACCAATAATATCATAAAGCTTATTCATAATTAATATATCCTCTAATTATTTGATGATCTCTGATCTTCATCATTATTATCCGAACATTCATCTGACGAATAATCGTATTTTTTTACTTTAAAGGTAAATTTTTCCGGAACATGATCTATACCTCCCATAGACCACGGATTGCAGCGCAAAAGCCTCCATACAGCAAGAAGCGTACCTCTGACCGCTCCGAACCTTTCAATGGCGTCGAGAGCGTATCTGCTGCAGGTAGGATAATACTTACATTTCGGCGGAAAAAGCGGAGATATACATTTTCTGTAAAATTTTATAAATAATATAAGTAAATATTTCATTTTTTTATCTTTGCTGAAGAATAACCGGAATACATTTTATTTACTTCCGTAACGCCGTACTTTTTCATATAAGAGCAGTATTCCTGTGATTTTATAAGGCATATCGGAGCTCTTGCCACAATGACAATATCTATTCCGATAGGCATACAAAGCTCACATTCTCTGTAGGCGAGACGGATCAATCTTTTAGCGCGGTTTCTGAAAACCGCATTTCCGATTTTTTTTCCGGCTGTTATACCGAGCCTGTTATAGGCTTTTCCGTTAGGCATGACATAAATAACAGAATATTTCGAAGCCGAAAATCTTCCCTTTTTATACAGCCTGAGAAAGTCTTTATTATTGTTTAAAATTTTTGTATAAAGCATAAAAATTCCATTCAGATAAGCAAAATATAATGAGATCTGCTCATATCATAAGTACCTTTTCATCAGTATGGACAGTTTCTAACAAAAAAGACCACAAAAATATATTTTGTGGTCAGCCTCGTCAGTGAGTTAATCTTGCTCTGCCCTTGGCTCTTCTACGAGCTAAAACCTTTCTGCCGTTTTTAGTAGCCATTCTCTTCATGAAGCCGTGTTCCTTTTTTCTGTGGAGCTTCTTAGGCTGATATGTTCTTTTCATATTCAGTGTCCTCCTCTCTGCGCAAATATATATAAATTTGCTTTATTCACATAGCAACGAACCCATTTGTCCGCATTACACTATAAGATTATATCTTAAAAATTTACGTATGTCAAGTCATTTGCGAAATTTTTTGTCCGAAAATCATATTTTTAGATAATTTATAAAAATAAGGCAGATCAACTCCCTTTAATTTTCAACATCATGTATACAGAAAAAAGTTGAAAATATTGAAAACTCAAAAAACTGTGATAAAAATAAGAATTTTCAACATTAGATTTTCCCCTTGCAGATATGATTTAAACATATTTTAAACTGTAAAAGGTTAATTCAACATAGTTTTCAACACATTGTCGAAAACTATGTTGAATCAAAGCGTTTTTTTCTATACCTATGTACGTTCAAACCACTTGCAATTTCAAAATGTATATGTTATAATATAGTATATATTTAATATAGGGAAGTATCGTTTTATTATCGGCTGAAAGATCCATGCAGCTGAAAGTTTCCTAAAAAATACGGAGGTAAAATATGAATTCATTTGAGGAAGTTTTTGAAAATGTAAAAAAATATTGCCTTGAAAACAAAAAAATATCGGGAATCGGCGTAACAACTTGGATAAACTCAATGAAGCCTGTTGAATTCAACGGAACTGATGCAATATTCAGTGTTCCGGCTGAATTTCAGAAAAATATAGTTCTTAAAAATTTCAAGACTCCGCTAAGCGAAGCTTTTATGAATATACTCGGATTTGAAGTAAATCTCGTTATCAACGTAGAATCCGACGAGGTTTCCGAAGTCCATGTACCGACCGACGCTGAACTTGAACAGAAACACGCCGAGCTTGAACAATCCTATAAATTTGCCAACTATGATTATACTTTCGATACCTTTATCGAGGGCCGTTCGAATGAATTTGCGCTTGCCTGCAGTAAATCGGTTGCAAAAAACTGCGGAACAAAGGCAGTTTCAATGTATAATCCCCTTTTTATCTACGGTCCGTCGGGAATGGGAAAAACTCACCTTATAACGGCTATAGCCAATGAAGTCAGAAAAAATCATCCCGAATTCAATGTTGTTTACGTTACAAGCGAAACATTTGCAAACGACCTTATCAGCGCTCTCAACACAAATCTTATTTCGGATTTCCATGAAAAATACAGAAATTCCGACATTCTTCTTATCGACGATATTCAGTTCTTTGCTCATAAGGAGCGTATGCAGGAGGAATTTTTCCATACCTTCTATAAGCTCTATCAGGAGGGAAAGCAGATAGTTATAACCTCGGATAAACCTCCGAAGGAGCTTATAACTCTTGAGGAACGTCTCAGAACGCGTTTTGAGGGCGGACTTATTGCTGATATATCGGCTCCTGACTATGAAACAAGACTTGCTATAATCAACCGCAAGTCAGAGCTTCTTGAATTGAAAATGCCAAGCGAGGTTGCCGAATTCATGGCAAACCGCCTTAAATCAAATATCCGTCAGCTTGAGGGAGCAGTCCTCAAACTGAAAGCTTTGAATCATCTTGCAGGAAGTCCTATAACAATATCAATGGCGCAAAGTGTTATCAGAGATGTTCTGACAGACGATCAGCCTATTCCTATAACAGTTGAAAAGATAATATCAGAAGTGTCGACCGTATATGGCGTTTCTCCTGACGATCTTCGTTCAAACAAGAGAAGCGCTCAGATATCAATCGCCCGTAAGGTGGCTATATACGTTATCAGAGAAATAACGCAAATGCCTCTTGCATCTATCGGAACGGAATTCAACGGACGCGATCATTCAACTATAGTTTACTCGGTTAACAGCGTTGCCGACGGTATAAAAAAAGATCCTAATCTCAAAAATCTTGTAAACGACATAATTAAAAATATCAAAGACAAAAGCAAGGTTTGATATTAATTTCAACATAGTTTTCAACACTGTGTTGATTATCAGGTTGAAAACTATTTCCACATATATTTTGGCAAAACATGAATTATATGGGAAAAAATGAAAACGAAAAATAAAATGCCAAACATTTTTAACTCTTGGAATCTAAACATGAATGTTAATAAAATCATATCTCGGATATGAAAAAGACGGCATTTAAACAAATTTTTCCACTTTTCATAAAATTCAACTCCACAATATAAAACAATTTCCACTCAAAATTCAATACATAAATTTTTCTTAACATACCGCAACATTTTTACAACACACGCTTGTGGACGAAAAAACGGCTGTTGTTAAAGGAAAAATATGTATTCCAACTTTTCCACAGAGTATACTACAACAACAAATATATTTATTCTTATCTTTATATATCATATCAAGCTTTGTAATAACTCGGAATTTTATTTCTCGGGAAATTTTTACCGTTTTAATTTAATTTATCTTCGGAGGTATATCAATGAAATTTATATGTAACAAATCTGAACTCAGTGAAGCTATCGGAAATGTTTCCAGAGCTGTTTCTCCAAAATCAACAATTCCTGCACTTGAAGGCATAAAGGTAAGAATTGCTCCCGGAAAGCTTGAACTCACCGCTTATAATCTTGAAATGGGAATAAGAACAACTATAAACGCGGAAACCTCCGACAGCGGAGAATTCGTAGTAAGCGCAAGACTTTTCAGTGAATTCACAAGACGTATGTCCGGCGATGTTATATCTTTCGATGTTGATGAAAATCTTGTTATTACGATCTCCTGCGTTGCTACCGAATGCAGCTTTTCGGCAATGTCTGCAAATGAGTATCCCGAGCTTCCAAAGGTAGATTCGGCAAGAAGCTTTTCCGTAGCGCAGTCAACTCTTAAAAGCATGATCAATCAGACAAGCTATGCAGCTTCTCTCAACGAAAGCAAGCCCGTTCTTACGGGAGAGCTTTTCGATATCGAAGACGGAAGCTTTAACATGGTAGCTATTGACGGATTCAGACTTGCTATCAGAAGCGAAGCTATAAACTGCAGTGAAAAATATCATTTTGTCGTTCCTAAAAAAGCTCTTCTTGAAGTTTCTTCTCTTATAAAGGACGATGCCGACGACAAGATCTGCAATATATGCACAAATGACAGACACATTATTTTTGAGATAAATAATGTTTTCGTTATTTCACGTTTGCTTGAGGGAGCTTTTCATAATTATAAGCTCAGTATTCCAAACGGCTGCAAAACCGAGGTAATTTTAAATAAAAAGGATTTTTCTACCTGCCTTGAAAGATGCTCTCTTTTGATAGATGAAAAAAATAAGTGTCCGATAAAATGCGAAGCTGCCGGAAATTCCATAAAGATAAGCTGCCGCACCGGTATCGGTAAAATAAACGATGCAGTTCCTGCCGATATTTCGGGAGAAACCGTAACGATCGGCTTCAATAACAAGCTTGTCCTTGAAGCTCTTAAAGCTGCCGAGGGCGATAAAATAAAGATTCGCTTTAACGGAGCTATGAAGGTCATTGAGATACTGCCTCTTGACGGCGAAAATTATATCTTCCTTATCATGCCGATTCAGCTTAAAAATTAATTTTTAAAGAGGAAAATATTATGATGATAATGTACAAGGTATACGATTACTCTGTAAAAGCAACTCTTCTTGCTAATTTAAGAAATTTTGGCGCTATTATTTTAGCCGCATTCGGTATAGTTTTTATATTTGAACAAAGCAGCATATCAAAGAAAATAATAGGAATATTACTCGTAGTTGCTGCGGTGGTTCTTTTATTCCTGCTTAAAAATTTACCTGACAAAATTGCGGAAGAGGATTTTGACAGAAAAATAAGAAGCAATGCAAAATTTGCGTACAGATATTGCTGCAGATATCCCGAAAAATATGAAGCAGTATGCGAAGTGAATCAGGAATTTGCTGAAAATTATTATGTTAATGAAAAAAATAAAATAGTTAAATACGGAAAATAAATTTTCGAAAAGAGAAAAATATGGCTAAAAGAGAAATTTCAATTAAAACCGAATATATAAAGCTTGACGCACTTTTAAAATTTTCGGGTCTTGCAGATACCGGCGGCGAAGCTAAGATCCTTATTCAGGACGGACAAGTCTTGGTAAACGGCGAAGTCTGTACCATGAGAGGAAAAAAGATACGAAGCGGCGATAATGTGAGAATAGGAGAAGAAGAGGTAACAGTCGTTTGATCGTCACTCATACCGAAATTGACGGATTTAAGAATCTGGAGAAAATTTCCTTTGATCCCGATCCTAAATATAATATCATAGTCGGTCAGAATGCGCAGGGTAAAACAAATATTCTTGAAGCAATGTGGATATTGTCCGGCTGCAGAAGCTTTCGCGGTTCTAAAGAAAAGGATTATATTTGCCTTGACGGAAACAAAATGCTTTCGGCAATTAAAATAATAGACAGCGTCAGAGAACAGAAGATCTCCTTTGAAATGACAAAGGGAACGTCTGCTCCGAAACAGATCCTGCTTAACGGTGTGAAAATCAAGGGTACGCGGGCTTTATTCGATGTTTTTAAGTGCATAACTTTTATTCCCGACGATGTCGATATAATTAAGGGATCTCCGGAAAGAAGAAGAAGCTTTATAGATATGGCGTCTTCACAGCTGAACCCGATGTTTATAGCTCATATCAATAAGCACAACAGCATTATGAATCAAAGAAACGCTCTGCTTAAAAATATCTGGCAGGGAACGGCTTCTCCGGAAATTCTTGAAGTATGGGACAGACAGGCATCAAAAGAGGGTGCAGTGATCTCATATATGAGAAATGATTATATCAGTAAAATAAATGAGATATGCGGCAGACTTTACCGTACAATTTCCGGAGGCTCGGAAGAGCTGGAGCTTGAATATCGTTCCAATGTTTTTAAAGCGGAGGATCTGAGTCAGCCGTGCGGAGAAGCTGCGGCTGAAAAATATTATGAAAAGCTTCGTGAAACGGCAGAGTATGATATTCGTACAGGCTGTACTCATGCAGGAGTAAACAGAGATGAAATAAATATAAAGATCAACGGTTTAAGCGCAAAGGAATACGGTTCTCAGGGACAAATAAAAAGCGCTGCCCTTGTTATGAAGCTTGCTCAGGCGGAAATTTTCATGCAGCGTTCAAAGGACGCTCCGGTCGTTTTTCTTGACGACGTAATGGGAGAGCTTGATGAAAAACGCCAAAGATTCATTTTTGACATAATCAAGGATATGCAGGTCTTTATAACAGTTTGCAACGAGAGTGCGCTTTTGCCTGAAATAAAAGGAAAAATATTGAGAATAAGCAATGGCAGAATAACGGAGGAAACTGAAAATGTATCTTCATCTGGGGAATGATCACTCAGTGAATGTAAACGATATTGTAGGAATTTTCGACATTGAAAATACTACAGTTGAAAAATGCACAAAAAAATTGCTTGACCGCGCCGAAAAAGAAAAAAGGTGCGTTTACACTACAATGGATATGCCGAAAAGCTTTATACTTGTCATAAAAAAAGGAGAAGAAAAGCTCTATATTTCGCAGCTTGCGGCATCAACGCTGAAAAAAAGGCTTGACGGAGGCATATTTGAAATACAACGATAACAGAATAATGCGCAATTAAAGTTATTTACTTGAAATCTGCGATTATATCGATCTATAAACGACCGGAGGTAAATAAATGAGTCAGCAGAATAATAATTACGATGAAAACGATATACAAGTCCTTGAGGGACTTGAAGCGGTAAGAAAAAGACCGGGTATGTATATCGGTTCAACAGGACCAAGAGGATTGCATCACCTTGTTTATGAAATTGTGGATAACTCTATCGACGAGGCTCTTGCAGGCTACTGTACCGAGATAAAAGTTGAAATTCTTGAGGGAAATGTTATCCGTGTTTCAGATAACGGAAGAGGCATTCCTGTAGGAATCCACCCAAAGGAAGGGATCTCTGCTGCTACAGTCGTATATACCATTCTCCATGCAGGCGGAAAGTTCGGCGGCGGAGGATATAAGGTTTCGGGAGGTCTCCACGGCGTCGGAGCTTCTGTTGTAAACGCTCTTTCCGAATGGCTTGAGCTTACCGTAAAGGACGGAAAGCATATCCATTTCCAGAGATTTGAAAGAGGAAATTATTCGGAACAGCTTAAAGTTATAGGAGAAACCTCTGAGACCGGAACAAGCGTTATGTTCAAGGCTGACGGCGAAATTTTTGAAGAGACTAAATATGACTATGAGACACTGCTTAAAAGGCTTCGTGAACAGGCTTTTCTGAATGCGGGAATTAAGATAGTTTTTTCCGACTGCCGAAATATTGAAGAAAATGTAGACGAAAATGGTAATCAACGCTCCGAAACTCTTCATTATGAGGGAGGTATACGTCAGTTTGTCGAGCATATTCATGCTACAAGAGGACTTGCAAGCCTCAGCGATGAGGTTATATATATATCGGGAACTCAGGGAGATTCGTTTGCCGAAATAGCTATGCAGTATAATGACAGCTATAATGAAATTATTCTTTCTTTTGCCAATAATATTCATACGGTAGACGGCGGTACTCACGAAACGGCTTTCAAAAATATGCTCACAAAGGTCATTAACGAGTACGGAAGAAAAATGAATCTTCTTAAGGATAAAGAAAAGCTTATGGGAGACGATGTCCGAGAGGGGCTTACTGCAATTATTTCGGTAAAGCTCACAGAATGCGAGTTTGAAGGACAGACTAAGGGACGTCTCGGAAATCCGGAAGTAAAGCCTTTTGTAGAAAAAATGGTACAGGAAAAGCTTATGAATTATCTTGAAGAGCATCCTGATGTCGCTAAGCTTATTTTCGATAAAAGTGTTTCCGCTCTGAAAGCCCGTGAAGCTGCAAAAAGAGCTCGTGAAAACGAACGTAATAAAAACGCTTTCGGTAAGTCTCCGATGCCCGAAAAGCTTGCCGACTGCGCTGAACGCGATAACCGCTATACCGAGCTTTATATCGTCGAGGGAGATTCAGCCGGCGGCTCCGCAAAGCAGGGACGTGACAGACGTTATCAGGCGATACTTTCTCTTTGGGGAAAAATGCTCAACGTAGAAAAGGCGCGCATAGATAAAATTTACGGAAACGAAAAGCTTCTTCCTGTAGTAACGGCGCTCGGAACGGGAATAGGCGAAGATTTTGATATTGAAAAGCTAAGATACGGCAAAGTAATAATCATGGCGGATGCCGATGTTGACGGTATGCATATACGCAGTCTTTTGCTTACCTTCTTTTTCAGATATATGCGTCAGCTTATTACAAACGGAAATATTTATATAGCTCAGCCTCCGCTTTACAGAGTTGAAAGAGCAAAAAAGATAAGATATGCTTTTTCTGATGAAGAGCGTGACCAGTATATAAAAGAACTTTCCGAAGACGGAAAATATAAGGTCGAAACTCAGCGTTATAAAGGTCTTGGTGAAATGGACCCAATGCAGCTGTGGGAAACAACTATGGATCCAGAACGCCGTACTATCGTAAAAATTACTATGGAGGACGCTATTAAAGCCGACGAAACAATAACGATACTCATGGGCGATGATGTAGGACCAAGAAAGAACTTTATAGAGAAAAATGCCAAATATGTAGGCGAGCTTGACGTATAAGGAGATATAATGGAAGATAATTACAAGCTTGAAAAAGAATATACAATGCACGCTGAGGATTTTATTGAGGGATATACCGCGTTTCAGAAAAAATTTGTATACCCGAAAAGCTATATTTTTACAGGTATATTTCTTGTAATAGCAATAATTTATATTGCCGCGGCAGTAAAGGATTATCAGAATACATTGTCTTACGTTCTGATATTTATAAGCCTTGCGCTTGCGGCAAGAGAGTGGTATAATCCGCGCAAAAGAAGAAGATTGTATGTCGATACGTTTCGTGAGACAGGCGATGTAAGATATAAAATTCAGATAGCTGACGAGTATATTGATTTTTCAACAGTTGAATATAACAATGTTGAAAACTCGGAAGAAAATATATCTGAAGATGAAACGGAAGAAAGTCCCGAAAAATCAAGAATATCTCTCAATAATAACGTAAGTCTTATTGAGTATGATAAATTTTTCCTTATATGCGTTGAAAAAAATATGTTTTACATAGTTTCAAAGGCAGAATGGACCGAAGCCGAAATTCAGATACTTCGGGATACTGTTCCGGCTTTGAAATAGGAGAAGCTATGGAAAATAATCTTGAATTGAATGAAAAAAATATGCTTCGGGGTCTTGGAGCAGCTTCATTTGCTTCAGCGCTTTGCTTTATAGCGTCAATTCTTGTAAAAACCGGAAAATGTCCTGAGCTGTTGATGTATGTTATAAGCGCACTTTCTGTTTTTCCTGTTATGTTTTTGATTTTTACGGACAGTATAAAAAATTATCTCGTTCGTCTGATCTCTTTTATTGTTACAGGTGCGGCATTGGTATTTATATTTATCAGAGTTGGATATAAAGCCGCAGTAATGCGTGATATTGAAAATAATCTCATAAGCGGAAACAGCTTTAAATTGCTGATAATATCATTTATTGTATGCGCTGCTGCTGCATTGATATTGGCTTTGATAATTTTGATAATAAACAGAAGATCTCAAAAATACTTAGAGTATATTGAAAAAAATGAAAAGCTTCAGCAGAAATTTTCGGTTATATCGATCGCAGCAGTTTTTGTATGTATGGCAGTCTCTTCAATGATATACGGATAAGAAATATTTTTGTAACGCGAAGAAAGATTCTGATTTAAAATTTGTTTTGGAGGTAAATAAATTGCTTTATAACGATAATTCAAAGGTAATTGATACCGAAATTGTCAATGAAATGGAAAACTCAATGCTGAAATATGCAATGAGCGTTATCGTTTCAAGAGCGCTTCCCGATGTAAGAGACGGCCTAAAGCCTGTACACAGACGTATATTGTATACGCTTCATGAAAATGGGCTTACTCCGGATAAAGCGTACAGAAAATGCGCCGATACTGTCGGAGCGGTTCTTGGACGTTATCATCCTCACGGTGACGCTTCCGTTTACGATGCTCTTGTGCGTCTTGCGCAGGATTTTTCTATGAGATATCCTCTTGTAGACGGCCACGGAAACTTCGGTTCGATTGACGGCGATAAGGCTGCCGCTTATCGATATACGGAAGCTAAAATGGCAAAAATTACTCTTGAAATGCTTACCGATATCAACAAGGAAACTGTTGATTATATACCAAACTATGACGACCGTTTGAAAGAACCTGCAGTGCTTCCGTCAAGATTTCCAAATCTTTTGGTAAACGGATCGGTAGGCATTGCAGTCGGCATGGCTACAAATATACCTCCGCATAATCTCGGAGAGGTCATAGACGCACTTCAGCTTCTTATTGATAATCCCGACTGTACTCTTGACGAGCTTATGGAGCATATAAAAGGCCCTGATTTCCCTACAGGCGGTATAATCATGGGCAAAGCGGGCATACGTGCGGCTTACGGAACTGGACGCGGTAAAATAATTCTTCGTTCAAGAACTCATTTTGAAGAAATAAAGGGCAGAAATGCTATTATCGTGGACGAGATCCCGTACATGATAAATAAAACAAATCTCCTTAAAAGCATCAACCAGCTTTGCCGCGATAAACGTATTGAAGGCGTTTACGACCTCAGAGACGAATCCGATAAGGACGGTATGAGAATTGTTATTGAGCTTAAAAAGGACGCTATGCCTCAGATAGTTCTTAATAAGCTGTTTAGCTATACAAAGCTTCAGGATACCGTAGGCATCATTATGCTTGCTCTTGTAAACGGAGAGCCAAAAACTCTTACTTTGAAGTCAATGCTTCAGAATTACCTTGAATTTCAGGTTGACGTTATACAGCGCAGAACAAGATTTGATCTGCGAAAAGCTCTTGAACGCGCTCATATACTTCAAGGTTTTGTCCTTGCGGCAGATCATATTGACGAGGTAATAAACATACTTCGTTCAAGCAAAACTATACCGGAAGCTAAAGAGCGTATGATGGAACGCTTTAAGGATGTAGATATGTCCGCTTTGCTTGACAGAGCGCAGTATGATCTTAATGTTGTACATCTTGAGCATCAGACGGGTCTTTCGTCCGAACAGGCTGACGCTATAGTTCAGATGCGTCTTGGACAGCTGACCGGTCTTGAGCGTCAGAAAATAACCGACGAGCTATACGGTCTTCTTACAAAAATAACCGATTTTGAAGATATCCTTGCAGATATTAACCGTGTATATGAAATAATAATGAACGATCTTAATGAAATACGCAGAAAGTTCAGCGATAAGAGAAGAACCGATATTGAAGCCGTAAGCGGAGAGGTCGACGTTGAAGATCTTATCCCTGTAGAGGACTGTGTTGTTACCCTTACAAATAACGGTTATATAAAGCGTATGCCTGTAAGCGAGTATAAAACTCAGCGCAGGGGCGGCAGAGGTATTACCGGAATGAAGCAGCGTGAGGAAGACTTTGTTGAGGAAATGTTCATTTGCTCGACTCATGACAATATTCTTTTCATCTCCAACAAGGGCATAATGTATAAGCTTAAATGTTACGAAATACCCGACGGCTCAAAGGCTTCAAGAGGATTTAATCTTATAAATCTGCTTCCGCTTTCCGAGGGAGAAAAAATTGCCGCAATGCTTAAAACCGATGATTTCAGCGAAAATAAATTTGTTGTAATGGTTACTAAGAACGGCAAGATCAAAAGAACAAATCTTTCAATGTATAAAAATGTCCGCAAAAACGGTCTGATCGCCATAGGTTTGGACGACGAAGATGAAATTGCCGGAGTCCGCATGACTGACGGTAACGCTCAGCTGTTTGTGGCAACACGAAACGGTATGGCTATTCGCCTTGAGGAAGAAAAAATACGCGCACTTTCACGTTCGGCACACGGCGTAAGAGCTATAAAGCTGCGTGACGGAGACTATGTTGTATCAATGGCTCGTGTGCGTGACGGAGCTACTCTGCTCACAGTGACCGAAAACGGATACGGAAAACGTACCGAAATAGACAAATACCGTATACAGAACAGGGGCGGATACGGTCTTACCAATTACAAAACAGACGATGTAAGAGGAAAGATATGCGGTATCAAGATAGTTGACGAGGACGACGATATTATCCTTATTTCAAGTGACGGAATAATTATACGTATTTTAACGAGCGATATTCGCATTATGGGCAGAGCCGCAAAGGGAGTACGTGTAATGAGAGTAGGAGATGACTCGAAGGTCGTAGCCTTTACAAGAGCCGAGCATGACGATAATGCCGAGACTGAAAAGGTAGAGCAGCTTACTGAGGAACAGGCTAAAAAAGCCGAAGAAGAAGCTGCAATCGAAGAAGCAAACGAGGTAGTTATCGAAGCAGATGAAAACGAGGACGGAGAAGAGTAAAATATGTTAAAAGAGATCCTCAGCGGAAGCGCGTGCGCCGAATGCCGTCTTTGCTGCGTATTTGACAGATATGACGTGTGGGAAACTCCTGTTTTTACCGATGAAATAAAAAATAAAATTAAAGAGGTAAAACCGGAAGCGGAATTCCTGCCAAAAGACGGAGGTTGGATATTCAAGGTAGAAGAGCTCGACGAGAATCAGCTGTTTAATTGTCCTGCACTGACGGAAAAAGGCTGTATGCTTGGTGACGAAAAGCCTTTTGACTGCCGTATATGGCCGTACAGAATTATGAAGATCGGAGATAAACGGGCTATAACTCTGGCTTCAATATGCGATGAAATGTATAACCGTCCGCTTTCCGAGCTTGTTGACTTTCTTAAAAAAGGACTTGCGGAAAAAATCTTTTCCTATGCGGATAAGCATCCGGAAATTGTCAAGCCTTATTATGACGGATATCCTGTGCTTATTTTTGAAAAAGAATGATAAAAACATGAAGCCTGAGAAGAATCTTTCTCAGGCTTTTTCTTTTACTTTATCATAGAGCTTTACCTTATTTTTTTCGATTCAAATATGAACTTATTTCATCATATTCGTCTTGTGTCAGTTCACCTGATTCGAGCATTGTACGCAGTTCATCGTCAGTTGGTTTATCACCTTTTGACGCACATTCTGTAATTCCTTTGAAAATCTTTGGCAGTGCAGGGATAACCGGCACTATGCAGACAGCGCCGCCGATCAGACAAACCCAACCTAAGCCGGATCCAAATTTAATGACCGCACGCAAAAAATCATAATAAATTACTTTCACAAGTGACGGAAAGACAAAAATTGCATCAAATGCGTTAATATTGTAGTCTTCAGGGATAGATGCATCTTTACATTTTATGATAACAAAAAGACCGAATAGAATAAAAAAAATTCCCACGCTTAGCAGACAGCCAGGACGGGATATTTTTTTGAATGATTTCATGCTTGTCATCTCCCTTTATTCGATTTTTTATTATATTAATTATAACATTGGAAATAAAGAAAGTCAACGTCAAAAGAAAGTCTTTTTAAGAGAGTGAATGATATCTATAGAATAGATGATACAGCGAATTGTTTATAAATATATACTGTACGTCAGCGGCGTACAAGCGTATTCACTAAAAATACAAATATTCTTGCTTTAAATTTGGATTTTCTATCAATTGATTTTATGCCGAAAAAAGAATATAATAATTATGTTGAAAATTATGTATATTGAAAACATGACCGATTTTCGGATAATTATTATATAAAGGAATGATATTTATGGCTAATAAGGTTGTAAAATTCGGAGGAAGCAGTCTTGCCGACGCTAATCAGTTCAGAAAAGTGGCTTCTATAATCAAGAGCGATGAAAAAAGAAAGTATGTTGTTCCGTCAGCTCCCGGAAAGCGTTTTTCTGACGATATAAAAGTTACGGATATGCTCTATAAGTGCGCAGATCTTGCAGGAAAAGGCCTTGATTTTTCAGAACCGTTTCAGGCAATTAAGGATAGGTATAACGGTATCATCAGCGAGCTTGGAATCGATATAAACCTTGACTCGGAGTTTAACGAAATTTCTGCCGAGCTTAAAAAAAGACCGTCATGCGATTTTGCGGCAAGCAGAGGTGAGTTCCTTAACGGTAAGGTCCTTGCAAATTATCTTGGATTTAATTTTATTGACGCGGCAGACGTTATCATTTTCGATACAAACGGTGCGCTTCTTCTTGACGAAACCGTTGCGGCAGTCCGCAAAGCTCTGAAAAATATTGATAACGCCGTTATTCCCGGTTTCTACGGACGTACAACGGAAGGCTTTGTTAAAACCTTTTCAAGAGGCGGATCCGATGTTACAGGATCTATCATAGCAAATGCCGTAAAAGCCGAGATCTATGAGAACTGGACAGACGTTTCGGGATTTCTTGTGGCAGATCCGAGAATAGTTGAAAATCCCGATGTAATTGAAGTTATTACTTACAGAGAGCTTAGAGAGCTTGCTTATATGGGAGCTTCGGTTCTTCATGAGGACGCAATTTTTCCTGTACGTTCGGCAGGGATCCCTATCAATATCAGAAATACCAACAGTCCCGAGGACGCAGGCACTATGATAGTTTCAAACGACTATGATTTCAGCAAGGAAAGCATTGCTCATACGATAACAGGTATAGCAGGACGCAAGGGATTCAGCACTATTAATATCGAAAAAGCAATGATGAACAGTGAAACAGGCTTCGGTATGAAGGTTCTGAAGGTTCTTTACGAGAACGGTCTTTCTTTTGAACATACGCCGTCGGGTATAGATACGATGAGTATTATTCTTGAAAGTTCAAAGCTTGAACCTGTCCGCGATAAGGTAATAGCTCAGATGCGTAAGGAGATCTCTCCCGACCATATTGAAATTGAGGACGGAATTGCTCTTCTTGCCATTGTAGGACGCAGGATGAAGAATACGAGGGGAACTGTTGCACGTATTTTTGCGGCGATGGCTCACGCGAGAATCAATGTAAAAATGATAGATCAGGGTTCAAGCGAGCTTAACGTTATTATCGGAGTAAGCGAGCACGATCTTCCGGAGGCTATACGCAGAATTTATGATATGTTTATAAATTCGGAAAAGAACTGATTTTTTTATTAGATAAAGAAAGCAGTATCACATAAAAGTGGTACTGCTGTTTTTTGTTTATTTATTATTGCAGCTTTTTGCAAGAAAGACGTAAATTACCGAAATTATAAGCGAAGCAATTTTGCTTTTGTAATCTCCGTCCTTTGCAATTGTAAATGCAAGGGAAAATGCGTCAAGTACAAGAACTACCGTACCGAGACTTATACATTTTTCGTAATTTCCGGAAAATCCTGCCTGAGCCATTATAATAGTGAATGTTGCGGAAATAATTGTAGGAATTCCGACTATAAGAACTGCAAATCCTCCGATGCCTAACGTAAATGTTCCTACGCCCAAAGCTGCAAAAACGATAATTATCAAAGAAATAAACGAGCTTATAAGCTTAATTAAATTCCATATTTTAAAAAGAACTTTCATATAATAACACCTCTAAAAAAATTTATCGCTTAAGAAGTTTTTTTATCATAATGAATATAGCTTTATAGTTGCGTATAATTACGAAGAGCAAGCCGCATACCAAATATGCCTGATAATACATAGGCTTTTTAATTACCGCAGCGCAGAGGAGGAACAGCACGGTCACGCTTATAAAGAAATTGCTGTAATTGACCTTAAAGGGAACGTATCTTCTTGCGTCAAAAATACGTATAGCGTAGCACAAAAGATAGCTTGCAAGAGTAGCTATTGAAGCTCCCTGTATACCAAAATTCGGTATAAGTATTATATTTAGAATAATATTTGCCAAGCAAGCCACTAGACTCGTCCAGAAGGAATTTTTTGTGTGCTTCGTCGCAGTATAAATACTGCTTAGAAACTGATTGAAGCACATAAAAAGGACAGCCGTAACGAGTATCGGAGTATAAATATATACTGACGAATATTCGGTAAAATTACTTGAATTAATAAACAGCGGAGTTATTATCTGCACTCCTGCAATGAGGAAAGCTGCGGCTATAAACATTATTGATTGATAGCTTGTGTAAACTTTTTCGTAAAAAGTGCTTCTGTCGCCGGAATCATTTTCTGTTATGGCAGACATATTCCATGCCTGAAAGAAAATAGTTGAAACCATTGAAATAAGGTTTGGTATTTTAGTGGCATAGCCGTATATACCTGCCGCCGCCTCGCCAAGCTCAACCTTATCGCTTTGCATATAGCGAATAAAAAGACGGTCCGAAAATCCGGTGATTATCCACATAACTGCGGTTGGGATAAGAGGAACGGAAAATTTAAGCATACTTTTTGAAAGCTCAGAACTGAAATATCTTATATTGAAAAAATTGTAGAGCTTAGCAAAGGTAAATAAAAATACAGCGGATAGAAAATCGGAAAGTATAACGGAAAGCATAAATCCCTTTACGCCCAGACCAAGCGCCGAAATAAAAATTATGTTAAATATAAAGAGAGTAAGAGTTGTAAGAATTCCGTCAAATGAGAAAAGCTTGACAAGTCCTCTTGCTCTTACAAAATGCGAGCATAATGCTCTGAATGAGGAGGTACATATATATATCGCGAGCAGTATATTATAGCCGTCGAGATAATCAAGAAAAGAAATAAATTTCAAAAAAGGAGAAATAATCAGCATCAGGAGCAATCCGCAGGCAGTAATACAGCAAGCGGAAGTGAAAACCTGATTTTTTTGATATTTTTTGTCAAGGCCGAATCTGATAATAGCGTCGGTCATTGAAAATGTAAAGATCGGTATCAGGAAATTAGCTGTAATTTCAAGAAGCTCCTTGGTACTGCTGTCCGCAGGACTTATATTACTTGAATAAAGTCTTGTAAGAAGCAGGACAAGAATTTTTGATCCGAAGCTTCCTATGGCAAATATAACGGTATTCATTGCCAGCTTTTTATATTTATTCATTCGGTCACTCTCCGTTATTTTTCTTTGATCACTAAAGCATTTACACTTATTGTATCGTAATTTATTATACCATGTTTTTTAGTTTTTGTCATTACTATACTCAAATTTTTCAATTTTTCTTCAAAAAGAAATGGACGGATATTCTCCGCCCATAATATATGTAGATCATTTTATTTTATAAAGAAGCCATAAAAGCTCGATAACACCGATACCTACAAAAGAAAGCATTGTTTTCATTCCCGGTTTTTTTACTTTAAAGCGCGTTATAAAAGCAATGGCTATCAGGAAAAGAAATACACCGTAAACGGTAGCAAAGTTATCATATCCTATATCCTTTTTAAAGCTGTAAAGCAAAGGAAGTATAAGAGAAACGCTTGTTACGGGAAGTCCTTCATAAACCTTTCTTACATCTGTAGTTTTTTTCTGTCTTTCTTCTTCTACAACATTGAAATAAGCGAGCCTTATTACGGCGCATAACGGGAACATCAGAAGAATAGGAATATCTGCCCAGCTGCGCATACCCACGGAATATCCGATAATAGACGGAAGAACTCCAAAGCAGATAACATCGCAAAGGGAATCGATCTGAATGCCGAATTTTTTTTCAGCTTCGGTTCTGTCTTTTTTAGTTCTGGCGATCTTTCCGTCAAACATATCGAAAAGCCCGGAGATCATAAGACAGATAATTGCAATTTCGGGATGAGGTTTTCCGCCGCCTATTCCGGAGGCAAAGAACATACCCAAAACTGAAGAAATAAGGCTCAGATACGTAAGTATCACAGTATAATTATAAAAACCTATCATTTATAAAAACCTCGGTAGTAATCTTTAAATCAAATAATTTTTAAGGCAATACCGCACAAAATTGTACGTTAAGCGGACAGTATTAATAATGTATTAATAATTATACCACATATTCCGACATCTTTCAAGTGGAAAATCATACTTTTTTTTGTTTTGAAGAAGAAGATTTTTTTGCGGAGCTTTTATTCTTTTTGCTTTTTTCACGATTTACGCGAAGTCTTTCCTGACGAATTTTTTTATCATCTGATCTTTTATAAGCCTCGTCATAGAAATATTCCTGAGAATTAAGTGGTTTCTCGTCCTGATTTTTTACGGCACGAGAATATGAGCCGTCGTTTTGCATGATCCTTGCCTTGACATTATCGTGCATAAGAACATTGAACATTTCGCTGAGACGCTTTTTCAATTTTTCGTCCAGAACAGGAGCGGCAACTTCGACACGGCGTATAGTATTTCTTGTCATGTAGTCGGCAGAGCTGATATAAATTTTACGGTCTTTGTTATCTTCTCCGAAAATATATATACGGCTGTGTTCAAGGAATCTGCCTACAATGCTTCTTACGGTTATGTTTTCGGTATATCCCTCAACGCCTGCGATAAGACAGCAGATACCTCTGATAACAAGCTCAATTTTTACTCCTGCCTGAGAAGCTTCGATTAGCTTCCGGATTATTACCTTATCGGTGAGAGAATTTATTTTTGCCGCAATATAGCCGTTTCCGCCGCTTTCGGAAATTTTTATCTGCTCGTCCATCATTTCAAGGATAGGATTTCTAAGACAAAGCGGAGCAACAAGCAGCTTTTTGGTTTCTTCGACAAAACCGCCGTTTTCAAGACAGGCAAAAACCTTTTCGGCATCGCCTGCAATATCGGGATCGGCAGTCAATAAGGTGAGATCGGTGTAAAGACGTGCGGTTTTTTCGTTGTAATTTCCCGTTCCTATCTGAGTTACATAGTCAAAGCTTCCGCCTGAAGCTTTTCTTTTTATTAAGAGAAGCTTTGAATGAGCCTTATAATCTTTAGGTCCGTATATTACACGGCAGCCGGCAGATTGCAGTACCTTTGACCATTCGATATTATTTGCTTCGTCAAATCTTGCACGAAGCTCGATCATGACCAAAACGTCCTTTCCGTTGTCGGCGGCAGTACACAGCGCGTCAATAACTTTGCTGTTTCTGGCAAGCCGGTAAAGGGTTATCTTGATAGATGTGACCTTCGGATCGACAGCCGATTCCTGCAGAAGTCTGATAAACGAGCTGTTTATAGATTCGTAGGGATAGCTTAAAAGCACGTCCTTGCTTTTAACCTGAGAGAATACAGGGCGCGTATCAGAAAGCGAAGCTGCTTTCTGAGGATCTCTTCGTTCATATTTTATTTCGGGAATGTCGTATTCCGAAAGAGAAAAAAGATATGACATATCGAGAGGTATTCTTGAAACAAACACGCGTTCGTTTTTAATTTTCAGCTTTTTGCATATATAATCGAGAGCGGAGCGGTTGAAATCGTCTGAGATCTCAAGGCGCACAGGAGCAAGCTTTTTACGTTTAGCAACAAGCTCTTCCATGCGGTCGCGGAAGTCTGCTCCCTTACCCGAAACCATAATATCCGCATTTCTGGTAACGCGAATAAGAGTTCTGTCCAAGACCTTGTAGCCTTTGAAAAGAAGATGAGCAAAGTGAAGAATTACCTCTTCTTCGAGAATAAAACGCTTTCCGCCTGCGCCGAGAGGAATTATTCTTTCGCTGTGTTCGTGCCTAACGGGAATTATTCCTATAGTTATGCCTTTTTTGGAATTTAGCTGAACAGCGGCATATATCTCCTTATTTTTCAAAAACGGAAAAGGAAGCATATCGTTGATTATAAGTCCCGAAATAAACGGTTTAAGCTCGCGCTTAAAGTAAAGCTCAAGGAAAGTAAGCTCCTCCTTTGAAGCAGAATCGAAGCTTACGTGTTCAAAGCCGTATGGAGCAAGCTCTTTCATAGTTTTATGATATGCTTCCTCTACCTGAGGCTGAAGGCGTCTGACAGCGGTAAATACCGCGTCGAGCTGCTGCGAAGGAGTCATTTTTGTTTTGTTTTCCTGTTTATTTTTATGGATCTTAGCTTCGTCGGTGATAGATCCTACGCGAACCATAAAAAATTCGTCGAGATTATTTTGAAAAATTGATGAAAATGTGAGTCTTTCGAGAAGCGGCACATTTGGGTCGGCAGCTTCTTCAAGCACGCGCTTATTGAATTTAAGCCATGAAAGCTCACGGTTGTCGAGATATTCCATAAGATCCTCCGTAAATATATTATTGTGAAATATGTCAATTTTCAACATTGTTTATGCATAATTATACATTATTATTATACAACATATTAATACTAATGTCAAGAAAAAAGATGATTATTTTAAAATAATGAAAATAGAATGCAAATAATTGACATTAATGGTGCCGCATGATATAATAAATATGTATAATTATGGCAATATCGCACAGGTATCGTGCGGCATTGTCTTAGTAAATTTAAGTATAAATTGAGCTTTTAAACGTATAAAATATAATAGATATATTATACGCTCTTACCCATGTATGTTGATTCGCCCGGCTTTTGCAGTGCAGCCGTCTTGACAGAGTCAGCGTGCCTTAGAGTTTTGATGCATCAAATAAATATGTGGAGATAATGAAATTGTACAGAAAAGTTAATGGGATCAATATCAATTACGTTCAGAAGGGCAGCGGAGAGCTGGTTGTTCTTCTTCATGGCTGGGGCTCGAATATAACTCTTTTTGCAAATCTTATCGAGCTTTTGTCGAAAAAATATACGGTCGTGGCAATGGATATGCCCGGCTTCGGAAAAAGCGAAGAGCCTCCATCCGCGTGGTGCGTAGACGATTACGTGCAGTTTGTAGTAGATTTTCTCAAAGAATACAAGGCTGAAAAGGTAACGTTCCTCGGACATTCCTTCGGCGGACGCGTCACTATAAAAATGTGCAGCAGAAATGATCTGCCTTTTAAAATAGAAAAAATCATTCTTGTGGACAGCGCAGGAATCATGCCTCCGAAATCAAATAAAAAGAGCTTTCGTACTTATTACTACAAAGTCGGAAAAGCCTTTCTTTCTATGGGAATCGTGCGGAAGATCGCTCCCGACGCGTTGGAGAATTTCCGAAAAAAGATGGGAAGCGCGGATTATGCCGCCGCCTCTCCGCTTATGAGACAGGTTCTTGTAAAAACTGTAAACGAAGATCTGGAACCGCTTTTGCCCAATATCAAATGTCCGGCTTTGCTTGTGTGGGGAGTGAACGACACCGCTACTCCTTTGTCCGACGGCGAAAAAATGGAGAAGCTTATTCCCGATGCAGGACTTGTGAAGCTCGAAAATGCAGGACATTACTCTTTCCTTGAACAGCAGTATATGTTCAATCGTGTAATGTGTTCATTTATGAAGATAGGAGATTGACTATGCAAACAGTAATGTTTATAATCTGCGCTGCTGCAGCGTTTGTGGGAATAATTTTCTTTTCGCTGAGAGAGTTTCATATGCTCCAGCTTAACGGCTACAAAACGCCGGAGCACTCGCGTTGGATGAAAAAAAATTACAAAAGGTATATTTTACCGCTTATTCTTTTTGTATTGCAGTTTACGATGCTCGCGACCGGAGCTACTCTTCCTATGATAATAGGTTTTACGGCATTTGATCTGTGTATTGCGATAGCCAATAAGCCGGGAAAAAAGTTCAAAAAGCCGCTTGTCTATACCGCAAGAGTTAAAAGAATGCTGGCGACCTTCTGGATCATTATTGCCGTATTTTTTGTAATTGCCGTTATTAAGGGACATAATACGGTTTATTTTGACCGTATCTGGAACGATGATCATACGGCATTTACTTATTATTCCAAAGAAGTACAGTGGTTTAAGAGAGCTTTGCCGTTTATTCTTGTAAATTCTGCGCTGTATCTTACTCCGCTGCTTGCGCCGCTTTCAAATCTTATAAATAAGCCGATCGAGAAAGCAATACAGAAGCATTACATCAACGATGCAAAAAGGATATTGTCCGAAATGCCTGAACTGCATAAGATAGGAATTACGGGAAGCTACGGCAAAACAAGCATGAAATTTTATCTCAGCGAGCTGCTGAGTTCACAGTATAACACGCTTAAAACTCCCGAAAGCTTTAACACTCCTATGGGCGTAACTATTACAGTCCGCCAGCATCTTAAACCTACCCATGAATATTTTGTCTGTGAAATGGGAGCAAGGCGCGTTGGCGAAATAAAGGAGCTGTGCGATATAGTTTGTCCTCATGTCGGAATCATCACTTCCGTAGGACCTCAGCATCTTGAAACGTTCAGATCAATTGAAAATGTTGTAAAAACTAAATTTGAGCTTGCGGACAGTATATCGGCTCTCGGAAAGGTATATCTGAACGGCGATAACGAGCTTATTCAGAAAAAATCCTCAGAGTATAAAAATGCTGTGCTTTATGGTCTTGGCGAGGAAAACGATTATCGTGCTTCCGATATCAAGGTATCTGATAAGGGTACGGAATTTACCGTGACTGCTCCCGACGGAGCGGCTTGCAGATATACTACAAGACTTCTCGGCGAACATAACGTACAGAATCTTACCGGTGCGATAGCTTACTGTCACGGAACAGGAATTTCTCTTGAAAAGCTTGTTCTTCCGGTCAAGAGAATAGAAGCCGTTCCGCACAGGCTGCAGCTTTTGGATAAGGGCGGAGCTATTACGTTTATTGACGACGCGTATAATTCAAATCCCAACGGCTGCCGCGCCGCGTTAAAGGTTCTGAGTCTTTTCGATTCATGCCGGATCCTTGTAACTCCCGGTATGGTAGAGCTTGGAGCAAAACAGGAGGAGCTGAATTACGAATTCGGAACGGAAGCGGCTAAGGCATGCGATTACATCATTCTTGTCGGAAAAACGCAGACCGAACCAATCTACAAAGGTGTTATCGATTCGGGTTATCCGAAAGATAAAATTTTCGTTGCCGATACGCTGAACGAAGCAATTGAAAAGGTTCATTCGTATCAGACCGACAGAAAGAAAATAGTTCTGCTGGAAAACGACCTGCCCGATAATTACTGAGTAAATTTTCAGGGGCGCGATTAATATAACAAAAGGAGCAATCATTATGAAGATCAATCTTGCAGTTCTCTTCGGAGGAAAAAGCGTAGAGCATGAAGTTTCGGTCATTTCGGCTGTTCAGGCTATGGCGAGCATGAATAAGGAAAAATATAATATTATTCCCGTTTACATGACAAAAGGAAACGAATTTTATACGGGTGAAAAGCTTTTTGATATCAATTCATATAAAGATATTCCGGCTTTGCTCAAAGAGTGTACCGAGTGTATAATGCTGCGCAGCGAAGGAAAGGTACAGCTTATACGCCAGAAAGCAAAGAAATTCGGCTCTAACCTGATTTCCGAAATAGATATAGCTTTTCCGATAGTCCACGGTACAAACGTTGAGGACGGCGCTTTACAGGGCTTTCTTCAGACGCTCGATATACCGTATGTAGGCTGCGACGTGCTTGCGTCGGCTGTCGGAATGGATAAATTTGTAATGAAAATTCTTCTTAAAGACGCGGGATTTCCTGTTTTGGACTGCTGTAAATTTTCTTCCTTTGAGGCTGATAAGCTTGACGAATGTATTTCAAAGGTTGAAGAAAAATTCAGCTATCCCGTTATCGTAAAGCCCATCAATCTCGGCTCAAGCGTAGGCATATCAAAGGCAGCGGACAAGGAAGCTCTTGAAAAAGCAATGGACGAAGCTTTTAAGTTTGCCGACAGGATCCTTGTAGAGCCTGCCGTTGTCAAGCTTAAGGAAATAAACTGCTCCGTTGTGGGAGACAGCGAGTCGGCAGAAGCATCTGTCTGCGAAGAGCCTGTCCAGTGCGATGAAATACTCAGCTATGAGGATAAATATGTAGGCGGAGGAAAATCCGGAGGCAGCAAGGGAATGGCTACCTTGAAGAGAAAGATACCTGCCGAAATAACTTCCGAACAGGACGAATTCATAAGAAAAACCGCCGTAGACGCGTTCAGATATTTAGGCTGCAACGGAGTTACGCGTATTGATTTTATGATAGATATGGAAACCGACAAAGTCTACCTTAATGAGATAAATACGATCCCCGGTTCTCTTTCGTTCTATCTCTGGGAGCCAAAGGGCGTTAAATATTCGGAATTGCTTGAAAAGCTTATAAACCTTGCGCTTAAACGTCACAGACAAAACGAAAAAATAAATTATTCATTCGATACCAATATTCTTTCAATGGGAGGAAGCTTCGGAAGCAAGGGCTCAAAAAGATAAGGCGGTATTATAGTACAAGGAGGTCGTGAACATGACTGAAAAGGAAAAACTGACAGAGGGAAAACTGTATAACGGCGATGACAGCGAGCTTGTTGCCGAACGTGTAAAAGCAAAAAAATTATGCGCAGAGTATAATGCCGTACCCTATAACGATTATCCGCGAAGAGAGAGAATACTCGGACTTTTGCTTGGTCTGAAGGGAGAAAACTGCTGTATAGAGCAGAATTTCTTCTGCGATTACGGATACAATATTATTGTCGGAGATAATTTCTATTCAAATCATAATTGCGTTATTCTCGACTGCGCAGAGGTGGTTTTCGGCGATAATGTCTTTATCGGCCCGAACTGCGGATTTTATACGGCAAATCACCCAATACACAGCAAAGCACGAAACATGAAGCTTGAATCGGCAAAGCCGATAAAGGTTGGAAATAACGTATGGATAGGCGGAAGCGTATGTGTGCTTCCCGGCGTGAAAATAGGCGATAATTCGGTCATCGGGGCAGGAAGCGTTGTTGTTGACGATATTCCCGATAACGTTGTTGCCGTGGGAAATCCCTGCAAGGTAATCCGAAAGATAACCGATGCCGATATGCCCGAGCTTCCTTCCGACAATGAGGAATAATAATGAATACGCTTCACTTTAAATATGCGGTGGAAATCGAAAAAACGCGCTCGATAACGCAGGCGGCGGAGAATCTTTTTATGGCTCAGCCGAATCTGAGCAAGGCTATCAAAGAACTTGAAAATACTCTCGGTATAACTATTTTTAAGCGTACCTCAAAGGGAGTCATACCTACCGAGCAGGGAGTAAAATTCCTTGGATATGCCAAGCAGGTGCTGATACAGCTTGACAATATGGAAGCGATACACTCTCCCGATAAATCTCAGCGTCAGAAAATGAGAATATCTGCGCCGAGAGCAAGCTATATACTTAAAGCCTTTTCGGATTTTGTCAAGGAACTGAGCGATTCCGAAAATATCGACGCATATATCCGCGAGACAAATTCGATTCAGACGATAGCCGACGTTCGCGAGCAGAGCTACGATTTCGGAATTATACGTTTCAGGACGGAATATGAGCGGTATTTTATGGATTATCTCACCGAAAAAAGTCTTGATACCCAGGTTTTATGGGACTTCGAAGCGTATGCGGTAATGTCCTGCGAAAATTCGGCAAGCGCAAAGAAAGAGCTTGATTATTCCGATTTTGCGTTTCGTTCGGTCGAAGTAATGTACGGCGACGACAGTGTGCCTTATCTTCATGAGAGCCGAAGCGCGGACAAAGCTATTCAAAATTGCAGCCGTATTTATGTCTTTGACAGAGGAAGCGCTTTGGATACGCTTCATTCGCTGAAAAATTCGTTTATGCTCTCGTCTCCGATGCCGGAATCGGAGCTTGAAAAAACCGGACTGGTACAGCGAAAATGCAGATTCAACGGCAACAAATATCGCGATCTTCTTGTTTATTCCTCCGGACATACCCTTTCGGAATCCGAAATTCTGCTTGTAAACAGAATTTATTCCTTCCGCAATGAATCAGCTTTTATATAAAATCAGAATATGAAAATATATAATTATGTATATCAAAACCGAGAAATACTGATCATTTCTCGGTTTTATTTTAAATATCAATACCGATAAAACCGCATAACAATGAATTATTCTTAAATTTTCACCAATAAGGCGTATATTGTACAGCGCTTCCTTAAAAATATTTATAGTGGAATATTGATATGCAGTGTATGTATTTGCAGATATGACTTTTTTGTGCTATAATGTATGATAAGGCTGTATGTACTACAATGGAGTAGTGCATATTGGCAGTCTCTGAGATACGATCCGTTCGGAACGCGGTTTTCAGAGAGTACCTAAAATAATTCCGAAAGAGGGTATTGAAATGTTTGAAATACTTGAAAAAAAGTGCCTTAACCCTACCGTTACATTAATGAGAATCAATGCTCCGCTCGTTGCAGCCAAAGCCGAGCCGGGTCAGTTTATTATCCTCAGAACAGATGAAAACGGAGAGCGTATTCCGCTTACCGTTGCCGATTACGATCGTGAAAAAGGTTCTGTTACCATTATTTTTCAGGTTGTGGGCGCAACAACAGAAAAACTTAATCATATGAACGAGGGCGACTGCCTTCGCGATTTTGCCGGACCTCTCGGACGTGCAACTCACACCGAAGGATTGAAAAAGGTCGCTGTTGTGGGCGGAGGAGTCGGCTGCGCAATTGCATATCCCGTTACCAAGAAGCTTCACGAGATAGGCTGCGAGGTTCATGCGATAGCAGGCTTCAGAACAAAGGATCTGGTTATCCTTGAGGATGAGTTCAAGGCGGCAAGCTCTAAATTTATCCTTATGTCCGACGACGGAAGCTGCGGCGAAAAGGGACTTGTTACCGACGCGCTCAGAAAGCTCATAGAAAGCGGAGAAAAATACGACGAGGTCATTACTATCGGCCCTGTTATAATGATGAAGTTCGTCTGCGCTCTTACAAAGGAATACGGAATAAAAACCATTGCTTCAATGAATCCGATAATGATCGACGGTACAGGTATGTGCGGAGGCTGCCGTCTTACCGTAGGCGGAAAGACAAAGTTTGCCTGTGTTGACGGCCCTGAATTCGACGGCCATGAGATAGATTTTGACGAGATCATGTCAAGAAACGCTATGTACAAGGGATTCGAGCGCAAAGCTCACGAAGAAACCTGCAATCTCTTTAAACAGGAGGTAAAGTAAAATGCCGAATATGTCGCTTAAGAAAAATGAAATGCCTGTTCAGCAGCCTGACGTAAGAAATAAGAATTTCAAAGAGGTTGCTCTTGGATATACCGAAGAACAGGCAATAGATGAAGCTAAAAGATGTCTTAACTGCAAGAATAAACCGTGTACAAGCGGATGTCCGGTTCAGATCGACATTCCTGCCTTTATTGCAGAGGTTGCCGAGGGACGTTTTGAGGAAGCATATAAAATAATCACAAAGTCAAGCTCGCTGCCTGCTGTATGCGGCCGTGTATGTCCTCAGGAAAGCCAGTGCGAGTGCAAGTGTGTTCGCGGTATCAAGGGAGAACCTGTTGCTATCGGACGCCTTGAGAGATTCGTTGCCGACAGACACAACGCCGTTGTTAAGGAAGATCCCGAAGTTCCAGCTTCAAACGGTCATAAGGTGGCAGTAATAGGCTCGGGCCCGTCTGGTCTTGCCTGTGCCGGCGATCTTGCAAAAAAAGGATACAAGGTCACGGTTTATGAGGCTCTTCACGTTGCCGGAGGCGTTCTTTCTTACGGTATCCCTGAATTCCGTCTGCCTAAGACGATCGTTCAGAAAGAAATCGACGGACTCAAAGCTCTTGGAGTTGACGTTGAAACAAATATTATAATCGGAAAAACTCTTTCAATTGACGAACTTATGCAGAAATACGGCTTTGAGGCTGTATTTATAGGTTCGGGCGCAGGCTTGCCGAGATTTATGAATATCAAGGGAGAAAATCTCAGCGGAGTTTATTCCGCAAATGAATTTCTTACGAGAATAAATCTTATGAAGGCTTATAAGCCCGATTCCGCTACACCTATCCAGCCCGGCAAAAAAGCTGTTGTTGTCGGCGGAGGAAACGTTGCGATGGACGCTGCAAGAAGCGCTAAGAGACTCGGCGCAGATGTAACTATCGTTTACAGACGTACCGAAAAGGAGCTTCCTGCACGTGCCGAAGAAGTAGAGCACGCAATGGAAGAGGGAATCGAGTTTAAGTTTTTGACAAATCCCGTTGAGATCACCTCTGACGAAAATAAATGGGTAAAGGGTATCGTCTGCCAGCAGATGGAGCTTTCTGCTCCCGATGAATCGGGCAGAGCACGTCCTGTAGCAGTTGAGGGAAGCGAATTTGAGATAGAAGCTGACTGTGTTATCATGGCTATAGGCACTTCTCCGAATCCGCTCATCAAGTCGACAACAAATGGACTTGAAACTCAGAAATGGGGCGGAATTATTGCCGACGAGGAAACCGGACTTACTTCGCGAGAGGGAGTATACGCAGGCGGAGATGCCGTTACAGGCGCAGCTACGGTTATCCTTGCAATGGGCGCAGGCAAAAAGGCTGCCGCCGCTATCGACGAATACATACAGAATAAGTAATTTATTATAAATAAAATGCCTGAGTTATATTCAGGCTGAAAGACGAATATAATAAAGAGAAAGCATGAAGCTGTCTTAGCAAATGCGGTTTGCATAAAATTGCGTCTTGACGGGACAGCTTCTAATTTCGTATAGCTTCTCTGACAAAGATAAAGCGGCTTCTTTCCGAAAGGATCGAAGCCGCTTGTCTTTTGCGGGTATATTTTTTGGATTATTCCGAAGCTTCGCTTGAATCTTCGGTGGGAGCTTCTGTTGTTTCTTCCGTGCTTTCTGCGGAAGCTTCTTCGGTGCTGCCTGTATCGCCGCTCGGCGCTTCCGTAGGCTGCTGAGCCGAATTATCGGCGCTTTCGTTGACATAAACAGTCACGATAAATCCGTCCGAGTTGTTTCCCGAGATATCATATTTAAGCGAGCTTGGAACAGGGACAAAGGTAGTCTCTGCGCCGTCATCTGACGGAGAGAAGTAAACTTCATATTCGTTTCCGTTGTCGTCTGTAAATTTAAGGTGCTCGCCCTCGTAGGTGTGAGTTCTGACAAGGTCGATATATTCTTCAAGGCAGAGTCCGTTCTTGTACATATAATACGCGTGAGGAACGCCTACATAGCGGTAGTGCCAAGGCTCATACTGGATCTGAGTGATACTTGTTTTATCCTCGGGATAGCGGAGAATAAAGCCGTATTTCCAGCAATTCTGATTTATCCAATCGTATTTGCCTGTTCCGTCGTAATCCCAAGTAGTGCTTGTAGTGAAGTCCATAGCATATCCCGATTCATGCTCGCTGTGGCCGGGAAGAGCAACGCGCTCCGAATGATCCGAGCCTGTCTGCTCAAGGTCTTCGTCGTAAAGCTCCTTTTGTCTTTCGGCAGTTCTGAATCCGCCGATAACAACGATATCATCGTAACCTGTAGCGGCATTGAAATCGCGCATCATTGAAATAAGAGGCTGATAAACAACATTTATTATTTTCATGTCGTTATCGTTTCCG
This sequence comes from uncultured bacterium, assembly GCA_905215965.1. Taxonomy (GTDB): domain Bacteria; phylum Bacillota; class Clostridia; order Oscillospirales; family Ruminococcaceae; genus Ruminococcus. Next base: position 94,975 of record CAJMSD010000006.1, read on the forward strand.
ACAACATAAGTAGGAGAATCCTGCTGGCTGTTCATTTCGTTGATAGTAACAAGCTCCTCATGTCCGCTGAAATATTCATTATTATTGTTTACAAGAATGAGATCGCCCTTGAATTTGCTCTTGGTTTCGACCGAAAGAGACTCGAAGATGATTTTATTCGGATCTTCGGGTTCGGTAGTTGGTTCTGTAATATCGATATCTACAACGGAACTTTCAACTACGTCGGACTGTCCTATCTTGTGGCTTTTTTTAATCATTGAATTTACGGCATACCCTGCGCAGCCGATTATAACGGCTGATATGCACAGCTCTGTGATAACTTTGGCATGGCGCATACTTTTTCTTTTGTTTACATCCTTACCCATAATAAGCTCCTTTACTGAAATGGAAATTTATTTATCGGCGGTTACACATATTTATTACCTGATATATTATAACACATATTGGGAAATAAAAATAGTCTTATCCGGATATATTTGTAATATTGCACAATTACAGCTGTGTGTTGTTGTTGCAATACTGTGCATATTGAATATAGAATCTGCCGTGATATGTACATGATAAACAAGAATACTACTGCCTGTTATAAATTAAGAAAATATTTATAACAAAACAATTTTTATCATAAATATTTTATAGTATAAATTGCATAAAGTCACTCGCTGTTTTAGCACTAAAATGCACAATCTTTCAGAAATCACTTGAAAAGTATGCGTAATAATGATATAATAACATAGATAGAAAGGCTTTTACTTTTACAATGTGTAAAAGCCGGTTTTCTGCCCCCTCAGATAAGCCGCTTGATCTTGGCGGTGCATATTATGTGCAAAGGAGTGATTTCAATGATATGCCCAAAGTGCGGAACAGAAAATAAGCCAAAGTTTAAATTCTGCGTTAAATGCGGAAGTAATCTCGAAGATCCGAATGAAGTTAATATCGAACAGGTCGATATGGGAGGTTATCGTTCGGAGGACGACGGTAAGGACAGCTTTAAAATAGGCAGCGGAACTTTTACTATAAGAGACAGCGCTCCGGTTTCAAACAGCGGTATGTTTACTGCCGACGAGCTTAATGATACCGACGAAGAATTTGATTTCAGTAATATTGACGAACCTTTTATTCCTAAGCTTGACGCTGACAGAATCAAGGTTCCTGTAAATAACGCTCAGCCGCAGAACGGAATGGGCATGAATCCTCAGATGCAGGGACAGCCGATGAACGGAATGGGTATGAATCCACAAATGCAGGGACAGCCAATGAACGGAATGGGCATGAATCCTCAGATGCAGGGACAGCCAATGAACGGAATGGGCATGAATCCTCAGATGCAGGGACAGCCGATGAACGGAATGGGTATGAACCCTCAGATGCAGGGACAGCCGATGAACGGAATGGGCATGAATCCTCAGATGCAGGGACAGCCGATGAACGGAATGGGCATGAATCCGCAAATGCAGGGACAGCCAATGAACGGAATGGGCATGAACCCTCAGATGTACGGTCAGCCTGCAATGGCTCCTCCGCCGATAATCGGCTACGACCAGAGCGGAATGCCAATTTACGGTCAGGCGCAGCCTATGATGTACGGTCAGCCTGTGATAGTCGGCTATGATCAGAACGGAATGCCTATCTACGGTCAGGCTCAGCCTATGATGTACGGTCAGCCTGTGATAGTCGGTTATGATCAGAACGGAATGCCTATCTACGGTCAGGCTCAGCCTATGATGTACGGTCAGCCTATGATGAATGACGGCGGCGATCATAATCCTGTGATGAATGCTCCCGGAATGCCTGTGCAGGGTATGGGAATGCCTATGCAGAACGGTATGTACGGAATGCCGGTTCAGCAGCCGGTTCAGCCTAAAGCAGAAACGGATCAGGTAAAAGTTCCGAATAAATTCTGGAACGAGTTTTTCTCCGATGACGATGACGGCGAAGGAGCGGATACTCAGGAGGATTTTTTCGGTAAACCCAGTCACGGCGCATCAAAGGGAATGGGGAGCGTCTCGGCTGAGGGAATGGATTTTGGAAAGTTAAAAAAAACGGAGCATAAAAAAAGGGACTACATGGGATCGACACCCGATGTAGATGCTTCCGAACTGAAACCGAATGAAAACGATAAATTCAATAAAATGTATATGCGAAAAGCAGATTTCGTTAAGGGAGCAGATCTCGGTGAAAAAAGGCAGACTGCCAAAAGACCGGTCATGAATGTTACCGCAGAAGTAAATGCAGAATCTCTTGAAGCTTATGAACGTAAAAAGAACGGCATTACCATGAATCAGGCAGGCATTGCCAATGCAGACGACCTTAAAGCTTACGAGCATGAGCACAAAGAATCTATAATGGCGCAGGCGGATCATGCGGTTGAAGCTATGCCTAAGAAAAAGGAAGCCATTGTAGATGAGATCGACGCTATAGAGCTTCCTGAATATATGCAGGCAAGAAAAACTGTACATACGGAAGAAACCCCGGAGATCCCGGATCTGCCTGAGGTTTAAATTGAATACGTTTTAAATTTTATTAAAATAAAGGAGTATTTTAACAATGAAGAAGTTTATTGAAGAATTCAAGGCATTTATTGCAAAGGGAAATGTAATCGACATGGCGGTAGGTATTATCATAGGTTCAGCTTTTACCGCTATTGTTACCTCGCTTGTTGATGATATGTTAATGCCGATCATCGGCGCGATCATCGGCGGTATCGATCTCAGCGGACTTAAATGGGAGATCCCGTGGAGCTTATTTGACGATCAGGCTCCTGCCGTTATATGCTTCGGTTCGTTTATTCAGGCTATTATTAATTTCCTGCTTATTGCTCTCTGCGTATTTATTCTGGTCAAGGTAGTAGGCAAGTTTATCAAGAAGAAGGAAGCCGCACCTGCAGCTCCTACAAAGGATCAGGAGCTTCTTACCGAGATAAGAGATCTTCTTAAAGCTCAGGCAGCAGCTGAAGCTTCAGAAGAGAAAAAGGAGCAATAATCTGACCGCATAGTAAGATGAACAGACGGATCATGAGAATGCCCCGTCTATATACAAAGGATGTTCCCGAAGGAAAGCCGCCGCGGCATTTCATTGAACGTTGTTTTTGTTACATAATTAACGGCGAATTGAAATGTTGCTGTATGGCAGGTTTCTAAAGGGAGGCATCCTTTGATTATTTATAAAAATCAGGAGAAAAACTATGAAAGATGCAAAAAAACTTATTGCGGTAATTGCGGGTATCGTTGTAATTGTAATAGCAGGCTTGTGCTTTTTTAAGGTAAGTGAAAAGGATAAGGAAAAAATCAAAGACGATAGCAAAAAAAGTGTCAAGGTACAGATGACAAGCGAATGCAGAGACGGTTCGGCAGATGCTGTGCTGATATACTGCGGAGAAAAAAAAGCAACTTCAAATCAGCTTGAAGATGCAGCTGAAATCGTTCGGCAGCGTTTAGAAAACAGAGGCTTAAATAATTGCAGCGTTACTGTTGATGCCGATTCGATGCAGCTCTCGGCACATTATGAATGGAGCAATCGCGGAGCAGGTTACGATCCTGAAAAAATAGTATACGATCTTATAAACATCAATAATATCTCAATAAGATGCGGCTCTGATACGATAATGGATCCGCAGACCGGATTTTTCTATCCAAGCGGAGATATCATAGCAGAGAACAGCAATATAGTTTTGGCATCTGCGACAGGCGAGAACACAAGCTGCGGCATTAAGGTTACGCTTGATGATGAGAGCGGCGCTTTGCTTACTGAATCTGCCGAAGAACTTAAAAACGACAATATGCCGTTTACCTTATGGATAGACGATTCAATGCTTTATTCATTTTTTGCGGATAAGGTCGGAGATAATACGTTTATTGTTGACGAAATATTTGATACAAATTTAGAAGCAAATGATTTTTCTTGCCGTCTTATGGACGCTCCGCTTGAAATTGAGCTGTCAATTGAAGATGTTGCTTACAATTACAGTGAATAAAATAAAATTTAAACGTCCTTCGCTTGCGAAGGACGTAGTTTTTTATAAAATACGGTAATTCAAAACAGTCCCCTTACGTCTTCAAAAGTGAGGCTTGGCTGCAAGGCAAGATTAATGCTGAATGCTATAAGCTGAGAAGCGCGTTCGGTAAGGCGGTCTATGTCCCTTGGAGTTACCATCATGTTCGGAAGCTCCTTTTCGGGAGAAGCTCCGGTAAGACTTCGCACAATAGTATGCATATCGACAACGGTAGGAACTCCAACTGCGATAACGGGTATTCCAAAAAGCTTCGGCGAAAGCTCCTTGCGAGTATTCGAAACTCCGCTTCCGGGAGAGATCCCGGTATCCGAAAGCTGGATAGTCGTTCCGAGACGGCTTATATCCGAACAGGCAAGCGCGTCAACAGCAATAATTCCTGCCGGTTTAAGCTCACGGCAAATGGCGCGTATGATCTCGGCTGATTCTATTCCCGTTTGTCCGAGAACTCCGCCGGCAAAAACGCTTACACGGCGCAGCGACGTCAGAAATGCTTCTTCTTCACTGTCAAGCTCATCCTGCAAATGACGTGTGGCGAGCACTTTTGCAGCGACCTGCGGTCCGAGAGCGTCGGGAGTAATGTCGTTGTTCCCAAGACCCGTGACCAGTATTTCGCCTTCGGGAATAAGCTGCCTAAGCTCCTCCGCAAGCTCGGTCGCCATTATTTCGTAATCGTCGGAAAAGCGGCTGAGGCTTGTTCCCTCAAGAGTGATGTAACGTCCTTTTCCCTTGCCGAGAGTTTCAAGGTGAGAGTTGTCGTCGATTGTAATTTCCGTGATCTTAAAAGCTTGTCCTCGCTTTTGACGGTGTATTCCTTTTGGAAGCTCCTCGGCAGGATCTATTCTTTCTACGGCAAGATCGGTTCTGAAATTCATATATACCTCCTGAATTGTGCATATTGCTTTAAACTGTTGAGAAATATTTGTTATAAAATTGCTGTTTTGCCTATTGAAATATTCTGCGGAAAATGGTAAAATTATAATTGTCTCAGTATGAAGCTTTGCTTCATTTCGCAGGTGTGCGTTGCATCTGCGGGAGTATGCGACCCACGCGTGCTCCTATTATCTGTAAAATGCGGTTGATTATACAGATATGCCGCTTAATTTCAAGGAGGTGTAACGAAATGCCAAACATTAAATCTGCAAAGAAAAGAGTTAAGGTTAACAAGACTAAGGCTGCTGCTAATAAGGCAAGAAAGTCTAATCTCAAGACAGTTCTTAAAAAGGCTGACGTTGCTTGCACAACAAACGCTGCAAACAAGGCTGAAGCTATCAAGGTTGCTATCAAGAGAGTAGATCAGGCTTGCGCTAAGGGTCTTATGCACAAGAATGCAGCTGCAAGAAAGAAGTCTCAGCTTGCTAAAAAATTAAACGCTGCTGAATGATTTCGGTCTTTTTTGGATACAGCATGATAATCCCCTGTGATCGGTGTTCGCAGGGGATTTTTATCGATTTGGCATATTGACTTTTTGTTTGAATATGGTATAATAATTGCAGAGCATTTATTATACCTGATTATATACCCGATTAGCTGACCGTTTGGAGGGATCAACCATGAAAGCAGGAGTTTCTACAGCTTGTCTCTATCCTAAGCCGCTTGAGGAAAGCTTATATGACCTTGTCGTAAACGGTGTTCCGTCTGTTGAAATATTCGTCAACACTCATTCCGAATTAAAAAAACGCTATGCTCTTGAGCTTGCTCAGACAATGAAACGCTTCGATGTCGATTGCATTGCGGTTCACCCTTTTACCTGCGAGCTTGAGCAAACTATGTTCTTTTCCGATTATGAACGCCGCATTGACGACGCGCTTGAATATTATAAGCTGTACTTTCAGTTTATGAATATTGTGGGAGCTAAGATTTTTGTCTTTCATGGCGGAAAAAGCGCTCAGTCCTCGCCTATTGAACCGTTCTGTGAACGTTATCTCAGACTTTACAGACTCGGTAGAGAGTTCGGCATTACCGTTGCTCTGGAAAATGTCGCGCGGTGCAGAAGCGGTACGGCTGCGTGTATAAGAGACGCGGAACGGCTCCTTGGCGGTGAATTTGCCTTTGTTCTCGATACAAAACAGGCTGTCCGTGCGCATGAAAATCCGTTCAGCTTTCTGGAAGCTGCCGGAAAAAGCACCGTTCATGTACATATCAGCGATTCCGGCGAGCTTGGCGACTGTCTTCCCATAGGAAAAGGCCGCTTCCGCTTTAAACAATTTTTCACAAGGCTTGGTGAGCTTAATCCCGATTGCAGCGCTGTGCTCGAGCTTTACCGAAATAATTTTTCCGGTATTAGCGATCTTGTAAACGGCTGTAATATTCTTAATAAGATGATCGCTTCTATTTGATTTACGGAGGTCAATATGAAATGTCCGTTTTGCGCATTTAACGATTCTAAGGTCGTGGATTCACGTCCGACAGACGATAAGATCAGACGACGCAGAGAATGCATGAAGTGCCATGCAAGGTTTACTACATACGAAATTATTGAAGTGCCGCTTCTTATGGTCGAAAAACGCGACGGTACGTTCGAGCCTTTTGACCGCAGCAAGCTTATAAAGGGCATTTACAGCGCTATTAAGAAACGGCCTGTGGATATCGACACGGTATCTGAAATAGCGGATCATATTGAAAATTATTATGCCAACTCGCTTAAGACTGTAGCAAGCTCAAACGAGATAGGCGAGCTTGTCCTTGATAAGCTGAAAGGCATCGATCCGATCTCATATATACGGTTTGCTTCGGTTTATAAGGATTTTACCGATGTTGAAAGCTTCGTTGCCGCTATCAGCGAGCTTGAAACTGAAGACTAAAATTGCTGATAAAGGCAGCATGGCGATAATATGCGCTGTTCTGCTTTTAGATATATAAAAAAGGAATCTGTATGAGTAAAAACATACGATGCCGTTTTAACGGATATTGCAGATGTTTGTGCTTAGAATAATTTAAGCGCCTTAATACGGATCCTGTATATTATAATACTTTATGGAGGTTTTTTATTATGGAATTTATGGACCGCTTTAATGACGCAGAGGCTCAGAGCAGCTTCACTCAGGAGGAGATCAAGAAAAATCAGGTATTCGGTCTTCTTGGATTTATTTTCCCGTTTCTCTTTTTCCTGCCCGTTGTCTGCGATAAACAGTCGAATTACTGCAAGTTCTGCTCCAATCAGCAGCTTACATGGTTCCTCTGCGATATAGTTATTCAGATAATTCTTGTTATTGTAAGACTTGTTCCCGTACTTGGAACTATTGCTTCAGCGCTTGTTTCTCTTTGTCTTGTCGCTGCCGGAATCATTCTCGGTATATGCGCTTATCAGGGCAAGGCTATAAGAATTCCTTTCGTTGGAAATCTTTTCAATGTATTTTAAGGAGCTACCGAATAAAATCAGAGCGGCGCAGTAAAGCAATCGATTTTCTGCGCCGCTGTTGTTGTGTATTTTTAGTATGTGTTGACACTATCCGAAATGTTTGGACAGCAAGCAAATTTTACGGATTTCAAGGCGATTTTTCTCAGGCGTACTTTAACTTACCGCAAGCCTGAGACTTCCTCCGTCATCACTGTATACCATCGACGCAATTGCCGTATTATCACAGACGAGCAGTTCCGCAAGCATATTTTTGTTGTCCGGATTGTAGTTTTTTACATCGTAAACATAAAGCTGAGCGTTTTTTCCTGCATATTCACGCAGCGGCAAGCCCTGTTTGTCCTGAAGCTGCGCGTATTCCTCGTAAACGTTTGAGAAATCCTCGGGGATAGTTACGTTTTTGCAGCAGATTTCCTCTACCTCCCAGCCGTGGAGAGCGAAATACTCCATGCGCTCCGATATGGTCGAAGCCGATGTGTAATCGCTTTTAGGAATGTTTGCAGTTTGTTTTTTGTCGGGAGCGATAACTATTGCCGCTGAAATTACGGCGGCAGCCGCTATAAGAATAATTGTCTTTTTCTTCATGTTGACCTCCGTTGTGATGCGTCATTTTGTACCGTTCGTTTCGGAACGGTCAGCCTTTCAATAATATGTCTTTTGTATATTTAATATGCCCTGAAGGAGACCGTATGAATCAGATAAGACTGGATAAATTTATTTCGGAAAGAACAGAATACTCGCGCCGTCAGATCAAAGAGCTTGCCGACAAAGGCAGCATTTCCGTTGACGGAGTATGCGTCAGGAATATCAACGTGAAAATTTTTCCCGATGAACAGAAAGTATCTGTCTGCGGAAGGAATATCTCCGCCGAAAAATACAGGTATATTCTTATGAATAAGCCGGAGGGATATGTCTGCTCGACCGACGATAAGGACGGCGAAACCGTATTAAAGCTTGTGCCTGCGGAGCTGCGTTCAAAGAATCTTTTTCCGGCAGGCAGACTGGATAAGGACTCGCTTGGAGCTCTGCTCCTGACAGACGACGGTGCGCTTGCTCATCGTATACTCGCGCCGAAAAGTCATATTTCCAAAATTTATATTGTGAAACTTGACAGACCGTTTAAAATTGAATATATTGACAAATTCCTCGGCGGCATAGTTCTGGCTAACGGCGAGCAATGCCTTCCGGCTAAGCTCAGACAGGTGGAAAGCTGCGAAAAACTGGCGTTTGTGGAGCTTCGCGAGGGAAAATATCACCAAATCAAAAGAATGTTTGCGGCAGTGGGAAATCACGTTGAGGTTTTAATGCGCGTTGCGGTCGGAGGGCTTGTTTTGCCCGAAAAATTGGGAAAAGGCGAGTGTATGGAATTATTGCACAAAGATGTTGAAAACTTGTTTAACCAACCCGATTTTGACGATTTTTGCACCCGATTTTCAGCCGTTTTTTCGGCATTTCTAATAAACAACTAATTAGAACTTTGTCAATTTAGTATCTTGAAATTTTTTTTGAAATTTGGTATTATATTATTATAGCTGATAGTATGATGTTTATCGGCAAGATTTAATGAACTGGAGGACTGAAATTAATGGCAGGTTTAACACTTAAAGGTATTTATAAAAAATATCCGGGCGGCGTTGTTGCTGTTTCAGATGTAAATTTAGAGATAAGAGATAAGGAGTTTATCGTTCTTGTAGGACCGTCAGGCTGCGGTAAATCAACTACCCTTCGTATGATCGCAGGTCTTGAAGAAATTTCAGAGGGCGAGCTTTATATCGGCGACCGCCTTGTAAACGATATTGCTCCTAAGGACAGAGATATTGCAATGGTTTTCCAGAACTACGCTCTCTATCCGCATATGACTGTTTTTGAAAATATGGCTTTCGGTCTTAAACTCAGAAAGGTTCCTAAGGACGAGATCGAAAGAAAGGTTAACGAGGCTGCTAAGATCCTCGACCTTACACACCTCCTCGAAAGAAAGCCTAAGGCTATGTCAGGCGGTCAGAGACAGAGAGTTGCTCTCGGCCGTGCTATCGTTCGTTCTCCTCAGGTATTCCTCCTCGACGAGCCTCTTTCAAACCTTGACGCTAAACTTCGTGCTCAGATGAGAACCGAGATCTCTAAGATCCATAAGAAGCTCGGTACAACATTTATCTATGTAACTCATGACCAGACAGAGGCTATGACAATGGGCGACAGAATCGTTTGTATGAAGGACGGTTTTGTTCAGCAGGTCGATACTCCTCAGAATCTTTACGAGAATCCTACTAACAAGTTCGTTGCAGGATTCCTTGGTTCACCTCAGATGAACTTCATCGATGCTGTACTTAAAGAAGAATTTGGTCAGTATATCGTTGAGTTCGGTTCAGAGGATACAAAGACTCAGAGAGGCGTTAAGTATCAGATCATCGTTCCTGAGTCAAAGGTAAATGAAGAGCTTGCTCATTATGTTGACAAGGAAATCATTCTTGGCGTTCGTCCTGAGAGCATTCATGACGAAGAAATGTACCTTTCAAACGCTACTACAGGTATTATCGACTGTCAGGTCGAAATCACTGAGATGATGGGTGCTGAGACTTACCTCTATCTCCTTTGCGAAGGCATTCCGCTTACAGCGAGAGTTAGTCCACGATCTACAGCAAGACCCGGTGATGACATTAAGGTAGCTATCGATCCTAACAGAATCCACATCTTCGATAAGGAAACAGAAAAGACTATTGTAAACTGATATCGGATTTTTTCATTATCCTTCTTATTTTTTGATTTATTATAAGGCTGTGTTAAGACTTTAACGCAAGCAAGAAAGACCGCAAGTGATGCGGTCTTTTTTGCTTGCGTTTTTAAATTCAATTATCAATCACTGTTTGACTTTCAACATTTTTCCGTTAAGTTTTCCACGTAGTGTTGAAAACGTTCCGTTATCATGCGTTTGAATGTTGAATAGTTTGTGAAGATTGTGGAAAAATATCTTGTAATTACGATTTTCAGGCATAAAAAAGTTGATAATTTTTGTGGATAAAAAGGGGAAAGCTGTGAATAATAAAATTACATTGTGGAAAAACTGTCCGCAATAAATCACAAATACAGTAAAGGATATGATTTTATGAAAAAGCTTCTTGCTGCGAGTGCGGCTCTTGTTCTTGTCTGCGCTGCGTTTACTGGCTGCGGCTCTGACAATGCTTCAGAATCATCATCAGCTTCGTCGTCTTCTTCCGGAACTTCTTCTGCAACGAAGGCTACTGAAAAAGCTACAGACAAAGCAGATTCTTCATCGAATAAGGATAAGAGCGATGCAGATAATGACAAAAGCGATAACAATGCAGTTGATGATGCGATCGACGGCGTAGAATCTGCCGGAGAGGATATTATCGACGGCGCAGGAAACGCTGTTGAAGACGTAGCCGACGGTATAATGGGAGACAATGATTCAAAAACAGAAAATACAACTTCACGTTAAATTATGGGCGGTCATGTACTGCCCGTACATATTTGCTCCACCAATTAAGCATTGCGATAAGCTTAGTTGGTGGAGCAATATTATGGTTTTCCGCTTTTCTTGTAAGGCTCAGATATATCGGTCAGGCCGAGAATATAATCGGTGCTGGTGTTGTAAAGCGCTGCAAGCTTGATTATGATCGAAACGGGAACGTCACGCAGTCCGCGTTCGTATTTTGAATAAAGCGATTGATCGCAGAAAAGATATTCGGCTACTTCCTTTTGAGTCATATCGTTATCCTCACGCAGATTCCTGATTCTTACAAACATTCTATCATCTCATAATAACAATTATAGAACAGGTGTAAAAAAGCTTGACAAATAGGAAGCTATGTCATATAATGTTATTAGTATATGAAAATATATACATATAATTTAGGAGGAAGTTTATATGAAAAACAAATTCAAAAAGACCGTTGCTCTTGCAGCTGTCTGTGCGGCAGTATTAGGCTCTGCCGTGAATTTTCCTGTTGACAGAAGCTTTAACGCTAATGCCGTAAGCGATGTAAAGGGTTCAAATATCGGTATCATTACGCCCGATCCGATTCTGCCCGGCGATTACAGCAACACGATTTGTTTCTTGGAAAACGGCAACGATGACTGTACTGTCGGAGAATATGATAACATGATCTATCTTAAATATTCAGATCATATTGATATTGTTGACTGCACTGAGGACGCGGTAAATCTTAATATCCCTGAAAAAATTGAAAATCTGCCTGTTACAAAAATCGGAAGAAATGCTTTTATAGGAAACAGTAAAATTAAAAGTGTTTCTATGCCGTCAACGATTGAAATAGTTGGTAACGGTTCGTTCTGCGGTTGTTCTGCACTTGAAACAGTAACAATGAAAAACGGCAGCAAAAACGTTATTATCGAAGATTGGGCATTCAAAAATGCAAGAGCTATTAAAAGCGTTACCTTGGCTGACAATGTTGTTTATATAGGCTCATGCGCATTTAATACGTGCGTTTCTATCAGCAGTATAAATATGCCTAAGAATCTCAAAACAATAGATTCTCATGCTTTCACAAGGTGCAACTCCATAACCAATATTGCAGTACCGGAGGGAGTAACCGAAATTTGGGGTCATGCTTTTTCAGGTTGTGCAAAGCTTGAAAGTCTTTCTCTACCGTCTACCCTTGAAAGAGTACCGGAGTATCTTGTAAACGAATGCGAGAGCATAAAAACAGTAAAGCTTGCCGAGGGTATAAAAGAAATTGATAGATGGGCATTTGCTTACAGTTCAATTGAAAATATCGAAATCCCGAAAAGCGTTACATATCTTGGCGATCATGCGTTTCAAGGCTGCGATAAGCTGAAGTCGGCTAAAATCTATGGCAGCGTTAAGAGCGCAGGATTCCAGGCTTTCTTTGGCTGTTCGGAGCTTGAAACCGTGATTCTTCCCGATACGGTTCAGGCTATTGAGGATTATTCGTTTGCATACTGCTATAAGCTCACAAACGTTACGCTTCCTAAAAATGTTACATATATAGGCAGAGACGCTTTCAGAGACTGCCGTGCATTAACATCTGTATCGATTCCTGCGGGAGCTGATACAATAAGTCATCAGGCGTTTGCAAATTGTGAAAATCTTAAAGCAGTTTACGTGCCCGAGGGCGTAAAGGAAATAGGCAGCGTTGCATTCTATGGCTGTGACGACCTTACATATGTGTCGCTTCCGTCATCGCTTGAAAGAATAGGCGCACAGGCATTTGAAGGCTGTTATAATCTCAATACAATTATAATTCCCGAAAATGTTAAGACAATAGGCGCAAGAGCTTTTTCATACTGTGATAAACTCGATTCAGTTGTTATGTTCGGCAAAACTACAACGTTCGGCAAGGGAATGTTTACTTCTTCTCCTAATTTTTACGGAGTAAAGGGCTCGGACGCTGAAAAATATGCAGGCGAGAACGAGTATAAGTTCGAAGAGATAACTCCGTTTGTTTCAGGAGACCCCAGCGGAGATAATGTTGCCGACGCTTCCGATGCTTCTATGCTGCTTTATGAGTATGCTCTTAACTCGACAGGCGAAGATGGCAAGTTTAACGTATCGCAGAATTTTGCAGGCGACGTTAATACCGACGGAAGTGTTGACGCTTCCGATGCCTCCAAGGTATTGAGCTTCTATGCTTATACGGCTACAGGCGGAAAAGATCCTATCGGAAAATTCATTGCTTGTCCGGAGTAAAATAAATTTTATATGAAAAGACTCCCTGCTTTATCGGCAGGGAGTTTTCTTTTAAAAGTTCGGGTCAAAAATTTCGGGCGATGTATTGACAAAAATGAAAATACGTGTTATAATTTATGTGTTAATTCGGCAGATCGTTTTTGCCGATATTATTTAATAGTTTGCTTGTGTAGCACAGTTGGTAGTGCAGCTCATTCGTAATGAGCAGGTCGCAGGTTCGAGTCCCGTCACAAGCTCCAATAATAAAGCCTCACAAATGGCGATAATACGCTGTTTGCGAGGCTTATCTTTTTGCTTTAAAACTTTATAATTGTTGCTCAAATAGGGCAAAAAAGGGCAAAAAAGCGTGAGTATGGGTGTCAAATAGGGTGTCAAAAAACACCACAACCCCGCCGTTATTTTGGCAGGGTTGAAAGCGTGTAGAAAAAATATAATATATTTCGGGATAATCCCGATGATTTTATTTTAGCATGGATCGATTGTAGAAATCTATACATATTTTGTCGAATTTTATGAAATTTTGTCGAACTGAAAAATAATTTATAGTTTCCTGAGTGCCGATGATCTTAACATTAGCAGAAAAATACATAAAAATTTGTCAGAATTACAATAATAGCTCATTTTATTATTGAAACGCGTTGATTTTTGTGATATAATACTATATAGTACAGAACAAAGTTGACATTGATACCCTAACACCGCCAAACTCTGTAAAGCCTGAGCTGCTATAAAGGTAATATCATAGAGCGTGAGGAGAAACAAAAATGAAAGTAATAAGCAAAGAACTTGCTGAAGTTTATAAGAATGAAGCTGTCAGAGAGCTTAATAGCTTCTATGAAAGTATGTCAAAAGAGGACATGAATGGCGAATATTTCAAATGGATAGCCTTAAAAACAAGAATAATACTCGGTGAAAAGTCATATAGCATTCCTTACGATGCACTGCCTACAATAATTAGCGAGTATGAATTTAATTACCTTTATCCTGAAAAACAAAAGATAGTTTTGAAATATTACAAAGCTGACCCCAAAAATAAGCGCTACGTTTTAAATGCTAAAAAATCAAGTATAACAGAAGAAGATAAAGATGTCATTATACATAACTGCGTTTTAAGACGTGGAACAGTTGTATGGGTTGAATTTGGTTATAATATAGGAAGTGAATTTGGAGGAAAGCACCCTGCATTAATTTTAAGGAACTGTAAAGATTCTGTCATAGCTGTACCAATTTCTTCTAAAGCTCCTACAGAAGTCTCTAAAAAATATAATATTGAAATAGATAGGGTTTATAATTTTCCCCCAAAAAAGCGCTGGACAAATATTTTGAGAATGCAACCTATAAGTATTCAGAGAATCGACTTCACCAGCAAGTGTGGAAGCATAAGTAATAATGTTTTAAAAGATATCAGTAACAAAATAAAAGATTATGGAATAAAATAAGGAAAAGAATCAAAAAAAAATTTTGAAAAAATATCAAAAAACCTTGACACCCTGATAAATTTATGCTATTATATTGATAGGTTAAAGGACATCAGGGTTTACTCTGATGTTCGTAATATTGTAAAAAGGAAGTCGTCATTTATGGCGGCTTTCGCTTTTATACAAAAAAAAACCGCCGAGGAATGATCCCCGGCGGTAATTTTATATGTTTATTTAGCCGTAAGCGTGCCGGAGTAAGTAACTCCGTCGATAATTAAGGTAACATTTTTTGACGCGGCAGCCGTATTCTTCCCGGAGCTGTAACCGTCGTCGTATGTACCAAGGTCGTTCGGGATTCCGGATATCTCGCTGATGTTCTGAGCCTGAGCCTTGCTGTCGTTAAGTCTGCATTCGTAGTGACAGTGCGAACCTGTTGATTTTCCCGTGCTGCCCTCAATGCCGATAACATCGGTGACCTTGACTGTATCACCTGCCGAGCATTTAAGCTCCGAAAGATGTCCGTAGTAATAATACTGATTTGTTCCGGATTTTTGTATTACCACCCGAAGCCCCCAGCCTTGCGAATGATTATTTGGATTCTCCCAACCTGCGCGGACTACTTTTCCGGAGACCGTTGCGTGAATTTCCTTTGAATCTACTCCCACGAGGTCAAGACCTCTGTGCGATGATGAGTAAGCCTGACTTACCCTGAATTTTCCCATATATGGACTGTTCATGTTTTTATTCCTCCCTCTCTTTAACATTTTTCAGCCTTGTGATAATTTTCTTCGCCCACGCAGCTTCTGTGTTGATCTCGGCATAGTTTTCAAGTATGCTCACAAGCTCCATGAGCACGATATAAATAAATACCGCAATTGCCGTTATTTTGCCTGTTACAGCCGCCAAGCGGTCGCTGTCGTAATACTGACCAAGCAGCTTTATGCCGATCTCCAGACCGCAAGCCGTAGCCATAACGATTATCTCGCCGAGCTTATTGAGACCTCCCTTGCGCATTTTCGCGCTTTGCAGGTCGTTATTGACGTATGCCTTGATAAGTCCTGTTGCAAAATCCGCGCAGGCAAGTCCCAGAACTATCGTTATCATGATTATGTACTGCATTTTATACCTCCTTAAAATCATTCCGCAGAAACAGTCTCCGTCGTCTCGACCTTTGTCAAAGCGACCTTAAACCACGGATTCCAGTGCGTTTCGCTCGTTGAAGCGACCTTGGTGCGGACGTAAATATTAGCGACCGAGCCACCGTAGCTCTGATGTGTAAGCCGCTGCAAATACTGACTGCCGCCCATGAGTGAGGGCACAAGCGTTTTCCCGACAGGCAAACTCGCCGCTCTGAAAACATTTCAAACGGTCACGGACAATTTCAAGCAGATCAGTATCAAGAACACCATGAATGCTGCTCTTATCTTTTCTCGGACCATTCTGGAAAGCAATCTCAATAGGTTCATCACCGCACATCACGATATATTCATGATTTGCGCCACCTGCACCTGTTTCGTCAGCAGCATATACCTCATTAAGTTTCTCACGCTTTTGAATTGTACTTAATTTCTTCATAATATCATCCTCTTTCTTTAATTTTAAATATAATAAAAACGCCCCTTAAAGAGCGTTTAATTATTGTTTAAAAGTGTTTGAAAACCGCGCGGTCAGGAGCGGTTTAATACGTGTTGGATAAAATCGTCGTTGAGCTTAAGATTGTATTTTTCAAGATGATAAATGTCACTTTCATACCATTGATATTTGCCGTCGGAACGTGCGTTGTCAGCATCAAAAACTTTTTCTCCAGTAATACGGTCAATAACAGGAGCCGATGTAAATGCGCACCATTCAAAACTTTTCATAAACAATAACAATGCATTTTTCACATTATCCGTATATGGAAAAATCGACGATTTTACATCACTGGCATTCATTTTTCTAACAGGATTGGACACGGCATACTTCATGTTATCACCTCATTTTCTGGAATAAAAAATCTTCATTTTACCGTCATTATCGCCTATTGTAAAAGTTCCATTCGAGTATAAATATATAATATCTGTCGGAGCTTCAACATCAACCTTAAGTTCGTTTGCAAGAAGCTGAGCAAAACAGTCCCCGGTTTCTTCTGTGTTTCCGGTAGAACAAGAAAGCAATCTGACTTTTGTTCCGGGAGTGTAATCCTTACGGTTTCTAATTATGCTTGCAAGCGTATATGCATCGATTTCCTCACCGAAGAATTCAGCTGATGTCGGAGAGCCATGCAGTGCTACATCATAAAAATCTTTTTTAGGAGTTACCTTTTTTACGTAAGATGCGAATTTATTTGTATCTGTATCAACAGCAAAAACAGGCTTTTCCTCCGTGATTCCTCTGTTGATGATCTCAAGCCTCTTTTTACGAGGTTTAACAATTTCATAAGGTCTTTTCTTAATTTTACCACCTTTTGAAACAGAAGTCAACGATTTTCTTACTTTTCCAGCAACACTTCTGTTATACCCCACAACAGCCGTTCTGTCGGGTTTGTAGCTCAAACCGTTGTCGGAGCAGTACTGCTTCAAAGCGTCCTGACGCTGTTTGAGAGTAACGGAAGCCTTTTGAAGTCCCTCGGTATCGCCTGTTTTTTCAAGCATATCCAAAAAAGACTGCTTATCGGCAAGCTCTGCCGTGTTATTAATAACCTTATGTGCCGCATTTTTTGCCTGATACCGCATAACGGTATTGACCATATTCAGCGACTGCCGCGCCTGTTTGTTATATGTTTTCAGAGCGCGTGCCATCGTTTTTTCAACAGGAACATCAGTGTTATTGACAATCCCGTCACGGACGGCGGCTTGAAAACCCGGTTCAAGCTCCTCGACAGCTGTCAATGCGGCAGATTCAAGAGCTTCGGAGAGCATTTCCGGAGCGATTCCCGCATATTCTGCGATAGTCCTTATATTAGCCTTATCCAACGAGCCGAGCCGGGCAAGCATCTGCATTTTCCATTGAGCTGTTGAGCTGTTGATATTACCGGTTGCTAAATATTCGGCAATATTGGCGATAAGGTCTGTTTCAAGACCGGTATATAAGTTGCTCAGACCCTGACTGAGCTGCATTATTTCTGTTTTAGTTATCGCTCTCACCGCCGATCATGAGATCATCGACAGACAGTCCTGTTACCGACTGCTCCTTTGCAATGCGCTCAAGCTCTTTCTGAGCCGTATCCTCGTCGCATTTCTGGACATCCATAATCGCTTTAAGCTTTGACTTAAGACCTGCCTGCACCAGCTTGACGTTGTTGTCGATGAGAGTATTATCATCAATAACAATATTGTCCTGCCAGCCGATCGTCACATTGTATTCCTTTTTTGGAATTATTTTAAGAGCCGTGCCGATAGCGATCAGACTGCCGATAAGATCTTCGAGCATCTCTGTTATGAGATTTTTGTTGGATTTTATTGTACGCGCGGTCTTGCTGTCTTGAGAGATAACCTCGGTAGCGGTTTTTACGCCCTGTACAGCGTCAAACGACAGTGTTCCTGCGGATAATCCAATCTGGAAGCACAAGATATTAAGCAGTGCGTTAATTGCGGAAACGTGCTCCTCGATTCGCAGCTCCGCTGTGTTGTCTGTGACTTTCAGCGCCTCGTTGTCTTCTGCTTTCAGTGCGATGAAAGCCTCGTCATCCGCATCAAAATATCTGCGCATCGATCCGGTTTCCGGATCTACGACAGTCCTGATGCACTTAGCCGGGACAATGATCCTTTTTTTGCCGAGCACGAACTCTCTTGAAAAGCTGTCAAAAGCAATATCGAGCGTCTCAAGGGTATCGATCGCGTTCGCAAAGATCGACAAGCCGAGGGGAGAGTCGATCTCGATGTTATTGGATACGCAAGGTTTAAAATAGCAAAACATAGGTATCTCAACATTATTGTAAGTTATGCTGTCTGCAAGCTTCGGGAACATTTCGGTTACAGCGCATTTTGTCCCCAGACTGTTCTTGATACTGCTTTTAAAGGCGACGTTTTCAACAAATACAATTCCGTTTGCATTTATGCCATGCCTTTCCATAAGTGTGTAATAATTGCCATTTTTGTATGATGTCGTTCGGAAAATACATTCGTCGATATTTTCTCCTGTCCAGCCGGCGGGAAGAAAATGTTCCGCTTGGACATAATCAATTGCCGGCTTTGATTTATCCGCATAAACTTTTAATGCGCATCCGCCCATTGCACAAGCGTAAGATAAGATCTCAGGGAATTTGTACCAGAAGCCTGTTGCATTTAGAGTGTTATTTATGTATTCCTGATATTGTTCGTTATCAAGAGTTATTTCAACTTGTTCTGAAAAAGTCATTGCTGAAAATTCATCACAAATTACTTTTGCGGCATTTAAAAGTTTTCGGTTGCGAAAACCTTTTGCATAAAGACCGGAAGCTCTTGTACGCGCCCACGGAGGAGCATTTTTAAAAATAGCTTTATGCAGCTCCATGTTTTTGTAATTATCAGATAAATTAAGCAGTTCCAATTCGGGAAAAGCTTGTTTGGCGTCCTGTAATATGTTCAATTAATCACTCCTCCATTCTCAATAATATCGCTCATTAGCGGTTCAACGCTGTACTCAAATCCGTCCAGACTGTCTATGTTATAGTTGCCGTCGTCAAGGCGGACATCTTTCTGTTTTTTGCTGTCCCATACGGCGGTTTTAAACGCTTCGATAATGTGTTTGCAATGCCGCATTACAAAAAATCTTTCCTGAGACATGATCTGATTTGTAAATCTGATTCGCTCTAATATCGATGATTTGTGGGCATTGTGGATTTCGATCGGCACTTTTGCTTTTGTGCAAGCGACGCGAATGCCTTTGATTAGTACCTGCTCTGCCGAGTCGAGATAGGCGTCAAAAATCTTATACTTTTTTTGACAGCAGAGAACAAAATTTATAAAATCTCTCTCCAGCTCCTCCGGGGTGATTATCTCTTTGCGATAATACTCGTCTAAAATCACAGTAGTTTTCAGTGATCGGCTAAATCCCGTACAGATGCCGGCATGAGCCGAACCATTGCCGCCGAAGTCAAATCCGATATTGCAGTACATGATATCATCGGGAGGAGCATCGATAATAAATTTCTCCGGATCATCGGCGAATTGTTTGTAGATAACACCTTCAGCTGATACCCACAAGCCTAAAATGTATCGTTTATAAAACACACCGGAATACATTCGCTCGTAACGCTGACGTATACTGTCGGACAGAGAGTAGTTATCCTCCATCATAAAATGGAGACGCAGTCTGTTCTTAGCCTTTACTTTTTTTGCATTTTCGCCGCTTTCGTCAATCCAGTCTTTGTAAAACCAGTGATGCGGCGACTCCGGGTTACAGTTAAACCAAAATTTAGAGCCGTCCACTGAGCATCGTGCAATACCCTGATCAACGAAAGATTTTGGCATAAGCGCCACCTCGTCAAAAAAAGCTCCGGCAAGCGTTATGCCTTGAATAAGCTTGTATGAGCCCTCATCTTTGCCGCCAAAAAAATAGTAACGGTTAGTCCACTTGTTTACTGTGATATCACAGTAACTCTCTCGCTGCTTTATCAACACAATACCCTCAAGCCACTTCTGCATCGGGATAATGACATTTTTTTTGAGAGAATCAATTGTTTTGCCGCAGAAGGCAAAGCTCTCGCCGTTAAAGCGGCTGCCGCTCCATAGCACAAAACCAATTGTCATAGATATGGTTTTGCCGGAACGAACTGATCCGTCGCAGACTATGGCATCATAGTCTTTAGTATCAGGCATTTGCCACCAAAGCATAGACCTGATTTGTTTCGCTGAAAATTGCGAGTATATCATTTTCCGTCACCGTCCATACTCGTCTCTATCATCTCCAGCAGATTAGTGAGCTGCTGGTTATCAGCTTCCGGAGCTTCGCCTGAAATTGCAGCCTGAATTATTTTTGTCATCTCAGTTTCAGCAGCAATAAGCTCTGTATTTTCCTTGACAAAATTATACAGTTCAAGATGACGTTTTCTGAATTCTTCGGCAAGCTTCCTGCGCTGCTTCGGCTCAGGGGTGTTAAGAAAAGCCTTTAAAAAGCTATTTAAGTCTGTATAATCGGAGTTTTTCACAGCATTTTTGCTGTCCTCGAACTTAGAAAGTCCGTCAGCAAGAGATTTCAGACTTTTCTTTTTTATACTGTTCACCGTCCCACTTCCTTTCGGGTATAAAAATAAGGGCATATTTTGCCCTTTTTCAGCGTTTTATTTTTTGAGGTATAATTTAACGTTCGGAATAATTTAAACGGCTGTGTGCGCTGTTAAACACAATTTAAACGCATATTTTTCCGGGTATGCTCCGCCATTCGGAATTTTTCATTTCAAACTCCGTTTTTGACGTATACCCACTCGCTCATCAGCCGGGACGAATCAACCGTTCTGATGTTGGACGAGCTGTTTTAAATTGAAATTACCGGAAGAGTGATTTATTCGTTCTTCAGCAACTATTTTATTTGATTTTATAAGTCGTTGAACATATCTTTCAGAACATCCTTTAAGTTCAGCAAGTTTTTTAACTGTCAAATAATCCACGTTTTCCTCCTTTCCGCCGGAGCAGTATAACTCCGACAAAAAATTCTTGACAAAATAAGTAAATCGTGATACACTTAACTTGAACATTAATTAAAGGTTAATTCCTTGATTAACGTCTCAATCTCCAGTTTCAGGGCGGTTATTAACTCGTCAAAGTTGTAGCCTTGAAGCTGGATTTTTTCTAAGTGTCTGATTGCCATCTTGTTTGCATGGATGAATCTCTCCCTGCAGATCTTTGCTCCTGCGGCTGAAATATTCATGTCAGTGATAAAATCCGCCATGGACTGTTCCAGCTCTTGCATCGTGATCACGATCTTGCGAACCGCTTCCGGTTTCAGATCGCATCCGGTCATCTTGCTAAGTGACAACACTGCCGTTGATATCTTCGTGAGATATATGGACGCTTCATAATCGAAATCCATGTTTTCACCTCTTTTCTGTTTTCAAGATTCTTATAGCTTTACAGGCTCTCGAAATACCGCTGACTGCTGCGCTTGCTCTCGTCATGATATCTCTGCTGTCTGCGGTCTGCCATCGTCAGTGTCGGGAGACCGTCCCCGGCAGACAGCGGAGCTCATCCGCTGTTTCGGCTAATTTAATTCAACACACATCTCAATGTGCTCATGATTCTCGACAAAAGCCTTGCTCAGAGCATCAGATTTTGACCTTGCTCTTACGACAACCTGTCTGACCTCGCCGTATCTGTCGGCAATGCTAACAATATATGATTTCATAATGATCCTCCTATTCTTCAATATAGACCTCACACGCACCGAGCAGGTCGATGATATCTCTTGTGTATCCGATGATACCCTCATATCTTAGCCATGTGTCCAGAATTTCGGTAACAGGGTATTCACTTTTGATTTCCTCAAAAGATTTGTAACGGTTGCCGTGAGTTTCGTTGAATGCTTCAAGTATCTTTTCCTGCATTGTCAGTCTCCTTGTTTTTAGCTATCGCCATTGCTTCAGCTTCTTTTTTATCATTGGTAATAAACTTCGGAACATATTCTCTGTTTCCACTGTGATCAACTGCATTGATATCTCTCAGACGATAGACCTGATAGACTTTTTCTCCGCCTATATACTGAGATGTAACTTTCCATTCGCTTTTCATCAGCTTGCTCTCCTTTCATCTTTAAGAAATGCATTTGGTGCAAGGTCGAGAGCAATTGCGAGAACCATGAGCGTTGTCGCTCTTGGAACATACACATCATGCTCTATACTTGAAATATATCCCTGAGTTAGCATTGCTTTCTGAGCAAGTTCCGGCTGGGTAAGTCCGAGCTCCTCTCGGCGGTTGCGGATTCTGTTTCCTAAGGTCATATTATCAGTCCTTTCTATTGAAAATGATTTGGTTTTGGTGTATAATGGTGGTGGAAGGGAGTGAAAAAATGAGGATGTTACCCGATTTTTTAGAATTTGCCAACTAAATTACCGAAGAACAAGTTGATCAAATTCAAAAAGACTGTGCAATAGATAGCAATGAATTAAAGGAACGCTTTAAAAAAGAAGGATATTCGGTTATCCCAGCTGCCTTTGAGGAAAAAAGCTTCATTCAGTTGCTTTCTTTGCTGAGTCTTTACCACAAATGGCTTTCTGAACAGCTGAATAAAGATTAGGTTCTGATTTAGCCATAATGCTTATCACCCGTTCTGCGACAACCGGAGCAGGTGATTTTTTATGCCTTTTTACTTTTACTTTCATAAAATTTCCTCTTTTCTGTTTACTTTTCAAGATTCTTGTGATACAATTATCATAGGGCTTACTGCGCCCTGAGATATCTGTTACTAATATTATACTCTCAGATTTGAGAAATGTCAAGAGTTTTTTCTCAAATTTTCTAAAAATAATTTTGGAGGTTTCTTATGGTTGAGAGAATTGTTGATTTAATAAAGAAAAAAGGTCTGTCTATAAACGCAGTTGAGAAGCGATTAGGCTTTGGAAATGGTGCAATCAAGAGATTTGATACTAATTCTCCGTCAATAGATAAAATGATTTCTCTCTCAAATTTTCTAAATGTTTCTCTTGACTATTTAGTTATCGGTAATGATAATACAAATAAGTTGTCCGACGAAGAACATAAGTTAATTGATACATTCAAAAAATTATCTCCCATGAATAGATGTAGAGTTATTGAACGAGCTAAAACTCTTGCTGAACTGGAATCATCTGCCGCTGATGAGCCGGCTAACGATATAGAACCAGAGGAGCAGGAGACTATATTTATAGAATTCGCTACGCTTAAAGCTTCAGCTGGAACAGGCGAGCAGTTGATTGATGATCCTGAACAGGATTTTATCGAGGTTGTTAAAAACGACATGACACTTCAAGCAAAATTCGCTATTCAGATACACGGTGACAGTATGGAGCCAGAATATGCTAACGGCGATATTGTTCTTGTAAAAGCTCAGCCGCAGATTGAAATTGGACAAATTGGTATTTTTACTGTCAATGATATGGGCTACATAAAAAAACTCGGAACTGACAGACTTATTTCCGTCAATCCCGAATACGACGATATCTATTTTGAAGAAGGGCAGGACATTAGATGTAAGGGACTTGTTATCGGCACTCTCGAGGAGAATGATTTTGTTTAATGATTATATACTATTTGTATAAAAACTACCCTCCGAACCGGTTCGCATCCCTATGTATTTTAGTTCGCAGGTTCGCAGGTTGTTTTTGTGTGATTTTAAACTCAAATTCATAGTAACTGTTTAAAATTTGCAATTGTCATTTAAATGATTAAACGGCTATATATAGGCATTTCGCAAAATTACTTAAACATCAAGTGACTTTTTAAACACCGATTAAACGGTATTTCATAAAAAATAAGAATGCGCCGAAATTGTGGAAAACTCCTCATTTCGGCGCATTTATTTTTGACACATTAATTTTATTAACTTTAAACATTCCCAAAGATTCACACTAAAAATTTGCCTATTTATCGATGTTTCCAAGCTCATTAAATATTTTTTTCGCTTTTTTCCGCATTTTCTATATTTTGTATTCTGCTTGTCAAATCACAAAATTCAAAATAACAGCGGTCATATTATCGGCTTGCTTTCTTCTGAATGCGGCAAGCTGCAATAATAAGGCGAAAGAAAAAACGACTGTAAGCAAGGGACGATATGTTGAAGAGGAAATAAATTTCTACAACTATAGCGGAGATGTGGGAGAGCTTTATTTACTGGACGGAAAGATCTCCTTCCTTGACAAACATGCAAACAAAATATACACGCTCAACGATGGAAAAACCATGTTTAACGCTTCACCAATTTCTTCTGACGATATGCTTGGTGAAAAAACGCTAATCATGGGTTCGACTGTGTCTCCCGACGGTACGATATTTTTGCGATATTCAGTGTTCGAAGAAGATGGGGTGACGTATGGCAAAGAGATGTGCTATGCGCTGATCTCAAAGGACGGTCAGTTTCAGGAAATCACTTTTGATAATACTGATGATAATACTGACCGTTTGACAAGCTTTGTTTATGGGAATGACGGTGTTCTGTACGGCGTCGGATATGATGAAATTCTATATGAACTCAATATCAGTTCAAAAAAATTTGTAAAGCTTTGCGATTTCGGATCCGGCAACATGGAATACAAGCTGGATCGTGCAGGAGATCACATTATTGCAGCGGCTCCGGGAGAAATATTGTTCTATGACTGCAAAAACAGAACAGCAGTAGATACTCCGCAGGCTATTGCGGATTTCTGGGACAGTAACATAGCTGCCAACTCTGCCTTTGATTTCTGCGATGGCGAGGAAAATTCATTTTATATCGCCTGTGAAAGCGGTTTATTCCGCTACGTTATGGACGGCGCTCTGGTGGAACAGCTTATTGACGAATATTCCTGCCGTCTGGGAGATCCCTCCTATTCAGTAAAATCCGTGATCTGTGACGGTGATTCTTTTATTATTTCTTGTGATGAAGGAAGATTTTTCCGCTATTATTACGATCCCGAGGCAATAAACGAGATAACCTCGACGCTTAAAATCTACAGCCTTGAAAAAAGCGATACTCTTTCTCAGATAATCAGCCAATACAAAATAAAATATCCCACTGTTCGTGTTGAGCATGAGATCGGGATGCACTCGGGCATGACCTATGAGGATGCGGTGAAAAATCTTACAACGTCGATTTTATCGGGTAATACTCCGGATATTATCATGCTCGACGGCTTGGATATTGATAATTTAGAGGAAAATAATATGCTCCTCGATCTTTCAAAATGCGAAGATAAATGGAATCCTAACAACACTCTGCTGGACGATATTGCAAAGTGGAATGATGAAAACGGTCTTTACAGTGTAGCGTGCCGATTCCGAATCCCGGCTGTAGGAGCTAAATCCGATGAATTGGAAACAATAAAGAGCTTGAAAGATTTTGCTGATAAGGTTGAAGAATACCGTAAAAAATACAACGATCCTTATCCGATAACATATTTTGAAAGCCCTGAATCCACTATAAAATGCGGACTTCTTTATGAGGGCAGTGAGATAATCAGTAACGGACGCGTTGACAAGGATAAGCTTGAGGGGATGTTTGACAGTTGTTCGCGTATATGGAAAAATTGTCAGCATGAAGATGAAAAGATTGCTTGCAGTATGTCCAGCCAGTCTGACGTAGAGGATGAGTATATATTTGCAACAAGATTAACAAGTGTATTGACTGATGAGCATACTTTAGCTATAGGAACAATAAACACCTTTGAGATGGATCTTAATTTGGCAACTTCTATTGATACAACGAGCGTTCCCTGCGATACAGAGGTGAAATACGGCATAAGAGATAATGACAGGACATTTATTCCGAGCTGCAATCTGGGTATTGTTGAGTCAGGTCATAACAATGATGACGCCGTAAATTTCATTGCGGAAGCTTTTGATGCAGAAAATCAGAAGATACACCATAACGACGGTTTCCCTGTAAATACAGATACGCTTAAATGGTTCTATAATAAAAATAAAAACTCGGACAATAATTTTTACGCCTTTGGTTCTACATCTTTCGATAAAACAAACAATATAGATATGAGCGTGGAATGGATGACGGATAAAGAAGTCGAGGAATTTGAATCATATATCCGTAATCTTAATACCCCGGTAATTATGGACACAGTAACAAAAAATATTATTATTGACGTAGGTGCGAAATGTATATCCGGAAGTATGTCGCCGTCAGAAGCGGCTGATGAAGTTATCCGCCAGCTTGAATTGAAGATGAAAGAGTAATATCATGAAAATAACAAAAAATAATCTGCGGTTTCTGCCTTTTTTGCTGCCAAGTATTATTGGAGTATTCCTGTTTATTCTGCTGCCGTTTGCCGATTCTGTAAGGCGTTCATTCTGCACGGCAGTAAAAGGCGACTACATCGGTCTTAAAAATTATGAGACGATCTTTCACAACGAAGCCTTTGCCCTTGCGGTAAAAAATACCCTGCGGTTCACGGCAGTCTGTCTGCCTGTTTTGATTATCTCCTCATTTTTTATTGCCTATTTTTTATGCAGGCTGAAATATATTCGTCTGATAAAATCGGCTCTGCTTTTTCCTCTTGCAGTACCGACTGCCACGCTTGTTTTCATATGGCAGGTATTGTTCGGCGACAGCGGATGTATCAACGGAATATTGCAGGATATGGGCAGCGAGGGCATTTCCTTTCTCCATAGCGGAGCATCCTTCTATGTGCTTGTCGGAAGCTATGTCTGGAAGAATTTAGGCTATACCGTACTGCTGTGGGTCACGGGAATGATGAGCATTTCCACGTCGCTGACGGAGGCGGCAAGAGTGGACGGCGCAAACGAGCGGCAATGCTTATTCAAAATTATTTTGCCAAATCTGAAGCCGACTCTTTATACGATCACTATACTGTCATTTCTCAATTCGTTTAAGGTTTTCAGGGAAGCCTATCTTGTAGCAGGATCGTACCCTCATGAAAGCATATACCTTTTGCAGCACCTTTTCAATAATTGGTTTGTCAACATGGAGCTTGACAAGATCGCAGCAGCGGCGGTATGTGTTTTTGCGGTGATATTCCTCGGGATAATCCTCTTGCAGCGTCTCTGGGACAGGGAGAAAAGCCTATGAAACTGATAAAAAACGGTATAATTTACATACTTCTGGGAGCGCTGTGCATTGCCGTTCTGTACCCTGTTGTGCTGATACCCATATTGTCAATACAGGACTCGGACGAGCTGATAAAAACTACTTCTCCGCTGCTTGTAAGCTCTGATAAATTTGTGCAGATCGACTATCTGCCTCAATATCCCACACTTGAATATTTCAAAAGGCTGCTGCTGTTTACACCCGAATTTTATACGGTATTCCGCAATTCCATTTTAACTGTAGGAGCAATATTACTGTTTCAGATACTTGTTGCAGTGCCCTCTGCATGGGCGTTTGCACAGTTCCGATTCAAGGGAAAGCGATTGCTTTTTAACCTGTACGTGATATTCATGTTGATGCCGTTTCAGGTAACAATGCTGTCTCAGTATCTTGTACTGGATAATTTGTCCCTGATGAATACGCGCTGGGCGATCATTCTTCCCGCGATATTTTCCACGTTTCCTGTATTCCTTATATACCGCGGATTTTCCGATATACCAAAGGATGTTCTCGACAGCGCAAGGATAGACGGTGCAAATGAATGGAACGTGCTGCGCTATATCGGTCTGCCTCTTGGAAAGTCAGGAGTTTTAGCCTGTATTGTGCTGTGCTTTCTCGATTACTGGAATATGGTTGAGCAGCCTCTTGCCTTTATCAAGGACAAAACGCTGTTTCCGCTGTCGCTGTATCTGCCGATGCTTGATCTGAGCAATGCGGATATGATCCTTGTAGCCTCGGTAATTACGCTGATACCTGCGGTTTTTGTATTTGTCATCGGTCAGGATCATTTGGAGCAGGGAATTATTGCGGCGGCATTGAAGGAGTGAGATTATGAAAGAAAAAATTACATACAAAAGCAAGGCGATGAAGCTGTTTCTGCTGTTTTTAGCGGCAATGGGGATCATGTCTCTTGTATCGCGGGGAATTTATGCAAGCCGCATCCCAAAGGTCAGCACCGTATCAATGGTGAACCGGGCGCTGAGCTTTAAAGTTGAATGCTCGGGAACATTGAAAACCTCAAAGGAACTGCCGGTATTCGCGCTTCCTGAGCTAAGGGTCAACGAAATATGCGTAAGGCAGGGCGATAAGGTCGAGGCAGGAGAAGCGCTTATTCGTTTTGACAGCGAATATCTTGAGGGCTGCATCAAAAGGCTTGAAAATGAGCTTGAATCAGACAGGCTGACCCGTCTTGACTACAGCAACGCGCAGGCATGGAACAGCATAAAAATATTGGATATTTCTATGGATGCAAAAAAAGAAAAACTTGAAAAATATAAGGTACTGCTTGAAAACAAAGCGGAATTGACGAGCAATACTAACGGTGTTATCACGGATGTACGCGTCGGTTCGGGAGATATTACAGGCGAGACCGCTGTTCTGCTGATTGCAGATGCGTCGGCGGATCTGCATTTTTCTGCCGACATTTCAAAGGAAGATACGGAACGTATCTCAGTCGGTGATCTTGTGACCCTTAAATTCAGGAACGGAAAGGTCAACATGAATAATTGCGAGATCTCCGCGATCAATGCGGTGGATAATGAAGATATTTTTCGACTTGAAATCAACATGGAGCCATCCGAGCTGACGATCGGAGAGATAGGAACAATGGCTATCACGGTTCTTTCTGAGCAAAAGTATGACTGCATTCCAATTGAGGCTGTACATACTAATAATGACAGTGTGAAATCATACGTCTATGTGCTTGAAGAAAGCGAGGGATTCCTCGGGACAGAGTATCATGTTGTGAAAAAAGATATCGATATCTTGGATAAAAATGAAAGTTATGCGGCTGCCGAAAATTCGGGCATAAGCCGCAACGATAAAATCGTAAGCTTTTCAAACAAGGATATCTTTGATGGTGATATTGTAAGGATAAATTTCTGATTATAAAAAAGGAACTGTGGATTCCACAGTTCCAGCCTGTCAGAAAAGTCACAAATTGGGAAGTGTTGTAACGTCTTTTAGTCAAATTATATAATTACAAAAATAGTATGTGCGCCTTGCATAGTGTCATATCCCTTGACAGTTGAAAGACTCTGTGCAATCAAATGAATTTTAAATGAATTTTCTGAAAAGACTTGACAAATCCCTTAAGGTGTCATATGATATTAGCTGGAGAGGTATATCATGCCCACAGAGATCAATGGATCTTTGTGGGCTTTTTTGTTTTGCAGGAATCATGCAATAAAGAAGTGATAAAAAATATTTCATCACTGCGCCGCACTATTATCTTGAGTACGCCGCACAAGTGAAATACAATAAAATTCAGAAAGGGGATTGATAAGATGAAAAAATTAGAAACTAAATCTTGCGAAGAAATTATGACAACTGTGTACAAGCCGATTGAATTTGTTGTTGACGGTTTGATTGCAAAGGGATTGTATATCCTTGCAGGAGCGCCGAAGGTCGGCAAATCGTGGCTGTCGCTTGATGTCTGTTTGAGTATAGCAAAAGGAGAAAAGGTACTTGATCATGAAACGAAATGCGGAACGGCTTTGTACCTGTGTCTCGAGGACAGCTTCGAGCGAATACAGAAACGGTTGTATGAGTTGACAGACGAGCCGACTGAAAATCTGTACTTTGCTATCATGGCTGATACGATAGGCAGCGGTCTTGAAAATCAGATTGAGAAATTCAAAGCAGAGCATTCTGATTTGAAAATCGTTGTGATCGATACCCTGCAAATGATTCGTGAATCAACTGAAAATAGTTATGGCTCGGACTACAAAGAGCTGTCTGTTCTGAAAGTTCTTGCGGACAAGCTGGAAATTGCAATCGTACTTGTGCATCACACACGAAAGTGTGCCGATAGCGATCCGTTTAATATGATTTCGGGTTCGACAGGATTAAGCGGTTGTGTTGATGGAAGTATGGTTCTTGTAGAAACCAAACGGGGCAGTCGAAAAGCAAAGCTGCACTGTGTCGGACGTGACATTGAAAATGCTGAAATCAATTTGCTGTTCGACAGCAAGTTGAAAAAATGGAACGTCACTGACGAACCGACTGCTCCAAAAAACAAGGACAACATTTTTCTCTCTGCTGTTTACCTGTTCATAAAAGTGAGGAGTCATTTCGAGGGTACGGCTACAGAATTAGTTGAGCAATTGAAATCAGTTACTGATGAAGAGTTCTTCGCAAACCGAGTAACCCGTGACCTTGTTCAGAACGGTTACGAAATGAGTAAATATGGAATTGATTTTAAACATAAGCGTACTCATTCGGGTAGAATAATATGTCTTGATTATCGTGCGGAGCGTGACGGTAGTGACGGTAAAAACGGCAGCGGAGTTACTGTCACAAAACAGCTTGTGGAAGTGTCACAAACGTCTATATAGCGTTGAATGCAGGGCGTGTCAGTAGAAATCAGGAATCATTTTTTGCTGTCACGGTTCGATGTTACCGTCACGCATAAATCAGGGCGAATACCGCCCGAATTTGCCCTCAGATTTTAAGTCGGGAAAGTATCAGAAGAGGACACAAAAACGGCACACAGGGCAACGTGGAGCGTTTGTGAGCAAATCAATAAAATCTGAGAAATGTTGATGAAAAGAAACTACCTGACATATTGCACAAACTCAGATTTTCAAGCAGTTCAGAAACTCCGATTAGTGTATTGCAGACCGGCTATCAAATGTCAAGGGGTAAAATGAAATTTTTTATAGTAAAAATGGTATGCTGACGCTGACCTTGTCGGGAACAAGGTCGAATAAAAATAGCGTCTATAGTTACGCAACAATAGGAGTATATGATTTGTTGTCTCTTAGAACAGCAAAGATAACAGACACTATCTTTCTGGTGCAATGTCCTATGATATTCATATATCGTTTCCCTTCGGCGGCTTTCTTCTCATAGTAAGCTCTGAACATTGGATCATGTTGGACTGCGATCACACACGCTTGCCATAACGCTCTGCGCAGATAAGGCGATCCACGTTTAGACATGTGATTCTTAATAGAGCAAAAGTCACCTGACTGTTTTACAGTAGGATCAATACCGGCATATGCAGCAAGTTTATCTGCACTTTTAAAACGACTGATATCACCTATCTCACTTAAGATAACGGCTCCGAGCTTCGCTCCTATACCGGTAATTGTAGTAATTTTAGATTCAAGTTCTGATAATATTTCAGTTATCTGTTTATCAATGGCTTCGATTTGTTCTTGAATAAACAGTATTTGTTTTATGTAAACGACAATGAGATTAGCGTATATACCACAGGAATCAATTATGCCAAAAGTATTCTTTGCGGCATCCTTGATCTCTTTAGCTTTGCCAAGACCAAAGTATCCATTACTTGCCTTAGATAAAAGATTACTCATTGTCTGAGAATTAGCATTTTTCATTTTTTCGGGAGTAGGATATTTTAATAATAATGCCATTGAACTGGCAACAAAAATGTTTGAAAATAGTTTCTCATACTCAGGAAACACCTGATCAATGAGAGCTGTAGTTTTACGTTTCAAATCCGAAACACTGTCAACGATGAAGTATCTGTTTCTTGAAAGTTCCCGCAGTGCAAACAGCTTTTCCTGCGGAACATTGGATTCGGAATATTTACCGAAACGAATTACTTCAGCTATGATAAAAGAGTCTCTTGCATCAGTTTTACTCTGCCTGATATACATTCCACGCAGAGCATCGGATTGTATTGGGTTGAATACATGAACAGTGTATCCGTCTTTCATAAGCCTGGTGTACAAGGCAAGCCAGTAATGACTGGTTGATTCCATACCAAACGATATCTGCTCTCGAAACTTGGTAACAAGTTTTATCTTGTTTAAGAGATAATGATATCCGTTCAGATCGTTTGTAAAGCTAAAGGCTTTGATTATAATGCTGCCTTTATCATCGGTTACAACAGCTTCATGCTTTCTTTTAGCAATATCAATTCCAACGTAATACACATTCAACACCAACCATTAAAAATTTACAGACAGTCCTCATGATCTTATGAATCATAACCTGCTTTGATATCAGCAGAACAGCAAAGGTGCTGCCCACATCCGGCTCATAAATGAAATTTCATAAGATAGAGGTTACATTCTGCAGGAAGCGAAGCTGGGCTCGCAAAGTTAAAAGCAGTAAACCTCTGTCTGCATGAGAATATTATATCATACTCCTAAGAGATATGATCAAGTAAATTTAGTACGGCATTATCAGAATCCCATTCTGCAGGAAGTGAACTGTACCACACGGTTAAAGAAGAGAATTCTGATATGCCATTATATCAGGTAAACTGATATACGAATTAGAAGGGTGGTCTGATATTTTTGGACTAATTATATTATAGCAAGTTAAAGCAGCGGAGTCGCTGCGTTCACAGCGGACGGCAAAGCCGACCGCATATCGGCAAAAACTGGCTTTCCAATTTAGGGGTTGTACGTTCACCTAACTGCATAATATCGGGGTTGCAGGTGGCTGTAAAGGCTGAAAACTGCTGAATTATCAGGAGTTGCTGGATGTTTTAAACGTATTATGCGCAGTTTCAACTGTAAAATTTCGTTGCCGTTGGTGAATAGACTTCCGCAGAAAAGTGTGGTATTCTTGTAGGCTGACGAGGAGGTGACCGCATGAAAATACTGGAGGATTTTTACTATGGCAATATAAGACCATCCGAGCGTTGCGTGAAAAAGGACAGCGAGTATGACCGGATGGGAAAGGAATGGCAAAAGCTTCACGAAGCATTTACTGAGAAATTTTCCGAGGAAGAGATGAAAAATTTTAATGAGCTTATTGACCTTCAAGGTCATATGTCGGAAATCATTGCTGCTGAGAATTATATGCAAGGCTTCCGTCATGGAGCAGAAATGATTCTCAATGTGCTGTTCGGTGAAAGCGAAAATATCAAGTAAAACGACTATCGGAGACTACAGAGAGGGCGATTCGTCCTCTCTGAATCTCTTGAAATAAAATAACAGGAGGGATCAAAAATGTATCAGACGAATAAAACACAGGACGTATTGAGAGGAGCGTGATAATATTTTGGAAGATGTAAAAATTATAAAGAAAGATCCAAAGTCACTTGCAAAACCGTTGTGCATGGATAACCCTGAGATTCAGGCGGCGGAATACCACGATCATTATATTGACGGAGTGACCTACAGAGTGTGGTCGGCATTTGAGGGTAAGACAGAGGCCAAGAAAAGTCTCGGAGAGCTTATGCTCCGCAGGCTCGAATCTGGAGAAGATGTTGAAGAAGTCGTAGACGAACATGAACTAGAGATACAGCGTATCAACGAGGAAACTTGTAAATTATTTGAAGATAATATTGATATGTCTGAAGAAATAATGCTGCTGAATCTATAGTCCGTATTTAACAAAAAACAAAAGTCCCATTTATTGATTCATACAAACTTTAGAACAGCAGTCGGATTATGCTGGAATTGCAGAGTCAAATGTGGTATAATTGGCTCGTAAGGCTATGCGTGTCCGGCTGCTGAGAAAGGAGCAGAAATATGGATAAACAGCAGCATTACAGCGCAGCGCTCTATTGCAGACTTTCGGTTGACGATGGAAACTACGGCGGAAGCGTCAGCATCGAAACGCAGAAAATTATGCTTGAACAGTACTGCAAGGATCACGCAATCAAAGATTACACTTATTATTGTGACGACGGTTCGTCAGGAACAAACTTCAACAGACCGTCGTTTCAGCAGATGTATAACGATATCAACAATGGAAAAATCAACCTTGTTATCGTGAAAGATTTGTCCCGATTCGGAAGAAATTATATCGAAGTGGGAGCATATGTTGAGGAATTCAAGGAAAGCGGAGTACGATTTATAGCCGCAGATGACAACTATGATTCACTGGTAAACAGTGATGATCTGATGTTCCCAATGAAGAATGTTATCAACGAGCTGTACGCCCGTGACGTTTCTAAAAAGACCAAAGCCGCTAAGAAAGCTAAAGCTCGTGCAGGTCAGTATATTGGTTCAAAGCCGCCATTCGGCTACAAGCTTGACCCGAACGATCGACATCATCTGATAGTTGACGAGCCTGCTGCGGAGGTTGTCCGCAGGATATTCAGGCTGGCGGCAGAGGGCGTAGGCTACAATAAGATGGCAAAAATATTTCGGGCAGAGAAAGTCCTTACTCCGATAGCGTACTTCAATCTAAATAATCCGGATTACTTTAAGTCAGACTACTGGCGAAAAGAATTTGATTGGCACGTTACCTCTATCCGTGTAATTCTCAACAACGAGGTCTACCTCGGAAAGCTTGTGTACGGTAAGCAGCGATGCAAGTCTATGAAAAGCAAAAGTGTTGTGAAAAATCCGAGAGAGGACTGGATAATTGTTGACAACTGTCATGAGCCTGTTATCAGTCAGGAATTGTGGGATACTGTGCAGAAGATACTTAATTCCAAGCACCGTACTGCCAAAACGGGAGAGGTTCAGATGTTCGCAGGACTGCTCTACTGTGCAGACTGCGGTCATGCGCTCACCTACTCACAGAAGAAACGCAGTGACGGAACGTATCATGGTACATATTCCTGCTGGATGTACAAAACACATGGCAAGGAATACTGTGCCTCCCACTACATCACATACAATACGATATACAATCTTGTGCTGATAGACGTTCAGCGTATACTGTTCGAGTATCGCCGTAACGAAAAAGGATTCAAGCGTTTTCTCGACAGCAAATATCAGTCGTCCACCGAACGTGAATCCGCCGGACTTCAAAAGGAGTACGAGCAGAAACAGAAACGCTGCGGAGAACTCGACAAGATCATCAGCAAGCTCTATGAGGACAGCGTACTGGGCAAGATCAGCGAGAGCCGTTTTGAAAGTATGTCACTGGGATACGAAAAGGAACAGGAAGAGATCCGCAAGGATTTGCCGGAGCTGAAAATAAGGATCGAACATCTGAAAGAGAAATCCAATGCGGCGGACAAATTCATAAATGTTATACGCAAGTACACGATAATTGATAAGTTGGACGCTGCGATCCTCAATGAGCTGATCGACAAGATAGTTGTTCATCACAAGGAAAAGTCCGAGGACGGCAGCACCTATCAGCAGATTGAGATTTTCTATAGATTTATTGGAAAATTAAATGAAAATATTAAAAATAAAATATTGACACTGAGTTGAAAGTGTGGTATACTTAATTTATAAGAATATTGGAGTATGAAACGTCTCTTTAAATACAACTCATGGTCGCAGGTTCGAGTCCCGTCACAAGCTCCAGCCGAGCCGCTTAGCGAGTGACGGCATAATTCGGGTCTGCTTTTTAGTAGACCCGATATTTTTTATCACGAAGGTTTAATTTTATCAATTTGATAGTAGTTGGCTTAGCGAGCGGCAGCGTAATTTGGGTCTGTTCTTTAGCAGACTCAATATTTTTTTACAAATAAATATAAAAAACGCGGCAGCCGAAGTAAAATCAGCTGCCGTGAATTTATTTTTTTGATTATCTTACGCCAAATAAAAGCTTATCGTATGCAGGGAACGGCCAATATTCTTCTGCGGTGATCACCTCTGCTTCGTCGGCATATTTACGCAGCGTTTCCATTGCCGGAAGAATCCGGTCGCGGACAAATTCCGACTGCTCCGTTACGCTGCTGATAGCTTTAAGGCTCTCTACTGCGCTCTCAAGGACTGAGGTATGCTCGTCTATAGCGTCGGTCAGGAACGAAAGCTTTTCAATAAGCTTTGTTTCGTAGCTGCATTTGAGATCTCCCAGAACTGCGCGCTTATCTGCCGACTGTTTTGCAGTATCGGCTGCGAATTTTGCAACGGCAGGAAGGATCTGCTTTCTTGACATTGAGATCATCGTGCAGGCTTCGATATTTACCGATTTAACGTAGTTGTCAAGCATAATGTCGCATCTTGACTGAAGCTCGGCCTCTGTAAATACTCCGTGAGAAACAAGCGTCTTAACGTTCTTCTCGTCAAGAAGTTTCGGCATACAATCGGGA
Source organism: uncultured bacterium (assembly GCA_905215965.1). Taxonomy (GTDB): domain Bacteria; phylum Bacillota; class Clostridia; order Oscillospirales; family Ruminococcaceae; genus Ruminococcus. The sequence continues at coordinate 131,056 of CAJMSD010000006.1, forward strand.
GTTGTTTTCAGGTTAAGAAGTCCGCGAACCTCTACGGCTTCCTTGATCCAGTTGTCATCATAGCCGTTGCCGTTGAAAATGATCCTCTTATGCTTTTTGATAGTATCGCGGATAAGCTTTTGCAGAGTCTCATTGAAATCGTCCGCTCCCTCAAGAACATCGGCATACTGACGCAGACTTTCGGCAACAGCTGCATTAAGATGCATATTTGCGCATGAGATGCTGTTTGAAGAGCCAAGCATACGGAATTCGAACTTATTGCCCGTGAAAGCAAACGGACTTGTACGGTTTCTGTCGGTCGTATCGCATCTGAACTGCGGAAGAACGTCAACGCCAAGCTTCATAACTCTTTTTTCTGCCGAGTTGTACGGAGTTCCCGATTCGATAGAATCAAGGACAGCTGTAAGCTCGTCGCCGAGGAATACCGAGATAACTGCCGGAGGAGCTTCGTTTGCTCCTAATCTGTGGTCGTTTCCGGCTGTGGCAACAGAAAGTCTGAGCAGATCCTGATAATCATCGACAGCCTTGATAACTGCGCAGAGGAACAGCAGGAACTGAGCGTTTTCGTGGGGAGTGTCTCCGGGTGTGAGCAGATTTACTCCCGTATCGGTCGAGATAGACCAGTTGTTATGCTTACCCGAGCCGTTTACTCCTGCAAACGGTTTTTCGTGCAGCAGGCATACGAGACCGTGTTTGAGAGCGGTTTTCTGCATGATATCCATAGTAAGCTGGTTATGATCGGCAGCAATATTTGTCGAAGTATAAATAGGAGCAAGCTCGTGCTGTGCGGGAGCGACCTCGTTATGTTCGGTTTTGGCAAGTATGCCAAGCTTCCAAAGCTCGTTGTTAAGGTCTGCCATATATTCGGCAACTCTTGGCTTGATAGCGCCGAAATAATGGTCGTTCATTTCCTGACCCTTTGGCGGCATTGCTCCGAAAAGAGTTCTTCCCGTCATAATGAGATCCTGTCTGCGGTCGTAAAGATCTTTATCAACAAGGAAGTATTCCTGTTCGGGACCTACCGAGGTTTTTACACATTTAACGTTATCGTTGCCGAAAAGCTTTAAGATCCTCATAGCCTGACGATTGATGGCTTCCATAGAACGCAGAAGCGGAGTTTTCTTGTCAAGAGCTTCTCCGCAGTATGAGCAGAAAGCTGTCGGAATGTAAAGAGTATTTCCCTTAACGAAAGCGTAAGAGGTAGGATCCCATGCCGTATAGCCTCTTGCTTCAAAGGTTGCTCTTAATCCTCCGGACGGGAAGGAGGAAGCGTCAGGCTCGCCTTTTACAAGCTCCTTGCCTGAAAATTCCATGATAACGCGTCCGTCGGGAGACGGGTTGATGAAGCTGTCGTGTTTTTCGGCAGTTATTCCCGTCAGCGGCTGGAACCAGTGAGTATAGTGAGTAGCGCCCTTGCTTACCGCCCAGTCTTTCATAGCGGAAGCTACCGCGTTGGCAATTGAAATATCAAGCGGCGTGCCCTCGTCGATCGTCTGCTTTAGAGATTTATAAACTTTGTCTGACAGAGTAGCTTTCATGATCCTGTCATCAAATACCATACTTCCGAAAATTTCCGTTACGTTTGTCATAATTGATTACCTCCGTTTTTATAATAAAGCTTCAAGGCGTTTCATAGCCTCGATAGTATTTTCTTTGCTGTTGAATGATGTAAGTCTGAACCAGCCCTCGCCGTTTTTTCCGAAGCCCGATCCGGGAGTTCCGACAACTGCTGTTTTATTGAGGAGCACATCGAAAAATTCCCAGCTGCTCATGTTGTTCGGGCACTTGAACCAGATATAAGGAGAGTTTTTGCCGCCTGTATATGAAATTCCGCATTTTGCAAGAGTATCACAGATTATTTTTGCATTTTCCTTATAATAATTTATGTTTTCGCGAATCTGTTCCTGTCCCTTATCGGTGAATACGGCTTCGGCAGCGCGCTGAACGGGATAAGAAACTCCGTTGAATTTACTGCCCTGCCGTCTTGCCCAAAGCTTTGAGATCGATATCACAGAACCGTCGGGCTGAACCGCTTCAAGCTCGTCGGGAATAACGGTATATCCGCACCGCATTCCCGTAAATCCTGCCGTTTTGGAAAGAGAGCACATTTCGATCGCACATTTGCGCGCGCCGTCGATGCAGTAAATACTTCTCGGGATATCTTCGTCTGAAATAAACGCTTCATAAGCCGAGTCGTAAATTATCACCGCGTTGTTTTCAAGCGCGTAGCTCACCCACTCTTCAAGCTGAGCCTTTGTATAGACCGCTCCGGTAGGATTATTCGGAGAGCAGAGGTAAATTATATCCGCATGAACATTTTTATCCGGCATGGCTGCAAATCCGTTGCTTTCCTCCGAATCGGCGCAGATTATCTTTCTGCCGCCCATAATATTTGAATCCACATATACGGGATAAACAGGATCGGTAACAAGAACCGTGTTGTCCGAGCTGAAAATATCGGTGATATTGCCGCAGTCGCTTTTTGCTCCGTCGTTTATCCTTATTTCGTGAGGCTTAACGTCCGCTCCGAGCTTTAAATAATAGTCCGACACGGCGTTCCTGAGAAAATCATAGCCTGCGCCGCTGTCCTCATATCCTCTGAAGGTCGATTTGTTTCCCATTTCGTCGGCAGCCTTTTTCATAGCTTCCACGGCTGCTGAGGCGATCGGAAGAGTTACGTCTCCTATGCCCATGCGTATCAGCTTTGCATCGGGATTTTTGTCAAGAAACGCGTTAACTTTCTTGGCTATATCGATAAAAAGGTAATTCTCCTTCAGCTGTAAAAAATTTTCGTTTATTTTCATTTGTGTCTCTCCTTTTCCGATTCGATAGATGCTTTTATGAATGCTGCGAACAGCTTGTGCGGCTTATTTGGCCTTGATTTGAATTCCGGATGGAATTGAACTCCCACAAACCATTTTTTATCCGGAAGCTCGATTATTTCCGCAAGCTTATCATCAGGCGACGTTCCTGAAATTTTCATTCCCGAGCCTATAAGCTTTGTGCGGAACGCGTTGTTTAATTCCCAGCGGTGGCGGTGACGTTCGTAAATAAGCTCCTCGCCGTAAATTTCACGGCACGCCGAACCGGAAGCGAGCTTGCACGGATAAAGTCCCAGACGCATCGTGCCGCCCTTTTCCGAAAGATTTTTCTGCTCTTCCATGATATCTATAACAGGATAGGGAGTCTCGCCGAACTCAGTCGAATTTGCGTTTTCAAGTCCGAGAACATTTCTTGCGTATTCAACGACAGCCATTTGCATTCCGAGACATATCCCGAAGAACGGAACGTTATTTTCTCTTGCGTATTTTATAGCTTCAAGCATTCCGTTAATGCCGCGGTTCCCGAATCCGCCGGGAACTATTATTCCGCTGCATTTTCCGAGCATATCCTTAGTATTTTCCGAGGTAAGCTGCTCTGAATCTATCCATTCTATATCGACCTCCGCGTCGTTTGCGATGCCGCCGTGACGAAGAGATTCCGCGACAGAAAGATAAGCGTCGTGAAGCATAACGTATTTGCCAACAAGACCGACAGTTACCTTTTTCTTTGCATTTTTTGCGCGTTCGACCATATCGGTCCATTCGGAAAGGTCGGGAGTTCTGTCCTCTATCCCGAGCCTTCGGCATACAGCCGACGCAAGTCCTTCCTTTTCAAGCCACAGCGGAACAGCGTAAAGCGACGGAGCCGTAAGATTCTGGATAACATCGCTTTTGCCTACATTGCAGAAAAGAGCGATTTTTTCGCGCATTTCCTGCGGAATCTCCATTTCGCTCCTGCACACGATTATATCGGGCTGGATCCCTATTGAAAGCAGCTCCTTGACCGAATGCTGCGTCGGCTTTGATTTAAGCTCCTCCGATCCTGCAATATACGGCACAAGCGTAACATGGATATAGGCTGTATTGTTTCGTCCAACGTCCGAGCTTACCTGCCTTATGGCTTCAAGAAACGGGGTAGATTCTATATCGCCTACCGTACCGCCGATCTCGGTGATGACCACATCGGCGTCGGTGTCCTTGGCGATGCTGTATATCTTATCCTTTATTTCGTTTGTAATATGCGGTATGACCTGAACCGTGCCGCCGAGATAATCTCCCCTTCGTTCCTTGTTTATAACGTTTCTGTAGATCTTTCCTGTCGTTACGTTCGAGTTCACCGAAAGATTCTCATCGACAAACCGTTCATAGTGACCGAGATCAAGATCGGTTTCAGCTCCGTCGTCGGTAACGAATACCTCTCCGTGCTGATAGGGAGACATTGTTCCCGGATCGACATTGATATAGGGATCAAGCTTTTGTATCGTGACCTTATAGCCGCGCTGTTTCAGCAGTCTGCCGAGCGATGCGGCGGTTATTCCCTTGCCGAGTCCGGAGACGACTCCACCTGTTACAAATATATATTTTACTGACATTTCGAATTCCTCCGTTTAAATTTCAATCCAATGTTTCTCCGTCGTATACAAATTCGGCAGGACCTTTCATAATAACGCTTTCATCAGATAAGTATTTTATTGTCAGGCTTCCACCTTTCAGCTTCACCGTAATATCATCGTCATGTTTGCAGAAGCCGTTCAGTACGGCTGCGGCAGCGGAAGCGCAGGCTCCCGTTCCGCAGGCATGAGTTTCGCCGCTTCCGCGTTCCCATACTCTCATTTCAAGCGTTTTTCCGTTGATCACCTTGACGAATTCGGTGTTTATTCTGTCGGGAAACATAATGTGATTTTCAAACAGAGGTCCGACTTTTTCAATATCGACTGCATTGACATCGTTCACAAAAACAACGGCATGAGGATTTCCTACCGATACGCAGGTTACGTTATAGATCTCTTTCCCGACTTCGAGAGGACAGCTTATGACCGAGCTTCCGCCAAAGCTTACGGGAATTTCCGACGGCTCGAGCCTTATGCTGCCCATGTCAACTTCTACGAGGCTTACCTTTCCGTTATCCACGGTAAGCTTTAGCTTTTTTATTCCCGAATTTGTTTCGAGAGTAAGCGAGGTCTTATCGGTAAGTCCTTTATCGTAGACGTATTTTCCGATGCAGCGCGTGGCGTTTCCGCACATCTTCGCCTCCGAACCGTCAGCATTGAATATCCTCATTCTGAAATCGGCTTTATTCGAAGGCATAATGAGCACAAGTCCGTCAGAGCCTATTCCGTAGCGTCTGCGGCTGAGCTTAACAGAAAGCTTTTCAGGCTCTTTTACTGTCTCCTCAAAGCAGTTTACGTAAATATAATCGTTTCCTATGCCGTGCATTTTTGTGAATTTCATAATATACTGTCACCCTCCGTTATTTCTCTTCGACGTCAAGAAGCGCAGCCTGCGCCTGTTCTCCGGTGCGGATCTTTACAACGTTTTCAACATCGTAAATGAAAAGCTTTCCGTCGCCGATATGACCTGTATAGAGCACTTCTCTTGCAGTGCTGATAACTTTATCTACAGGCACCGAGCCTACAACTATTTCGGCTTTTACCTTTGGAAGCAGATTTACTTCAAGAGGCGCGCCTCTGTAGTATCCCGTCTGTCCCTTCTGAGTTCCGCAGCCGAGTACGTTTGTGACCGTGATACCTGTTATATCGATAGCTTCCATAGCGGAAATAAAGTCCTGAAGTTTATTCTGTTTGAATATGGCAACGATTTTTGTCAGCTTTCCGCTGCCTGTGTTTGCCGTGTAGCTTTCGACCTCGACAGATTTTTCTACGGAAACCTTTGTTACGCTCTTTGCGTCTTCCTTTGTATAGCCAAGCATTGCTTCATTCATTGCAGGAGCAAAGTCGGCATAAGATGAAACAAGCCCGTGTTCTGTAACGTCAAGACCGATGATCTCCTCCTGTTCGGAAGCTCTGAGACCGATCGTGTGCTTGATGACCTGGAAAACGATTATCATTGTTACGACTGTCCAGCCGCCTACCGCGAGAACGCCGAGAAGCTGTTTGCCGAGAAGCTCGAATCCGCCGCCGTAAAATAAACCTTTTCCTGCAATTCCGCTTGCGCCGCCGTCCTGAGCAATAGCAAATCCGGGAGCCTTATCCGTTGCGAAAAGACCGACTGCGATCGTTCCCCAGAGACCGTTCATCATATGAACCGCGACTGCTCCGACGGGATCGTCAACGTGGAGAACGTAATCAAGGAACCATACTCCGAAGCATACGAGAAGTCCTGAAACGATACCGACTATAAGCGCGCCGAAGCAATCAAGAACGTCGCATCCTGCCGTGATTCCGACAAGTCCGGCGAGAGAAGCGTTAAGGCACATTGAAACATCTGGCTTTCCGTATTTGAGCCATGTGAATATCATGCAGGTAACTGTTGCGATCGCCGGAGCTACGGTTGTTGTAAGGAAGATAGAACCGAGCATCTTGACAGACTGTGAAGCGGCAGGGTTGAAGCCGTACCAGCCAAACCAAAGAATGAATACGCCGAGAGCGCCAATAGTGAGGTTATGTCCCGGAATGGCGTTTACTTTTATTTCGCCGTCTTTGGTCTTGGTGAATTTACCGATACGAGGTCCGAGGATAGTCGCTCCCACAAGAGCGGAGATACCGCCGACCATATGGATAGCGCATGAACCCGAAAGATCGTGGAATCCAAGCTGATAAAGCCAGCCGTCGGAATTCCAGATCCAGTGAGCCTCGATAGGATATATCAAAGCGCTGATAACGCCCGAATATATACAATATGAAATGAATTTTGTACGTTCTGCCATTGCTCCGGAAACGATAGTTGCCGTTGTTGCGCAGAATACGAGGTTGAATACAAAGTTGGAAAAATCAAAGTTGTCATAAGCCGTGAAAATATCAAATCCGGGTTTTCCTATGATTCCCAAAACGTCTTCGCCGAGAAGGAGTCCGAATCCGATAAGTATGAACATTACCGTTCCAATACAGAAGTCCATAAGGTTCTTCATGATAATGTTTCCGGCGTTTTTTGCCCTTGTGAAGCCGGTCTCAACCATTGCGAAGCCTGCCTGCATGAAGAATACGAGCGCGACCGCTATGAGAAACCATACTCCGAAAATCATTTTTTCAGATCCGTCAAGAGCCTGAGCGATAATACTTTCAGCTGTGTCGATCATATTAATATACCTCCTTAAAATATTCAGGATCTGCCGGTTTATTTATTAAAACAGATCCTCAGCAACGCAGAAAGGGGTGCATGAATAAGCCTTAAAGGCATTCACGCACCCCTTTGTGCAAGTATATTATAAGCGCTTATAAAAAAAGAGAGACTGCCGACCTTAATAAAGTCCGCAGCCCCTTTGCTGTTTACGTTATCAGTATACTCTCAAAAGAAAATATTGTCAAGCAAAAAGGCGGATTTTTTGTTTTGTAAAGTTTTGGATGCTGAAATCAATGATTTTCGCCGCTGAAAATTTAAAAAAGTTATTTTTTCAAAAAACCATTGACATTTCTCAGCGCCGGTGATAGAATATAGCAGAACAAGGACGTTCGCAACGGCATATTCTGCTGATGCGGGCGTTTTTTCTTTTTTTACGGAATTTATCCGCTGAAAATACGGTAAATACGTATGAAATCGGCTTTTCGGAAAAGCTTTTTACACTTGAAAGGATGTGACTTGAATGGATAACTTCAGAATACAAGATCCATTTTCCGAGCACGGACTGTACAGTCCCGAATTTGAGCACGATAACTGTGGAATTGGCGCTGTGGTAAATATAAACGGAATAAGATCCCATAAAGTGGTTGACAACGCTCTTACCATAGTTGAACGGCTTGAGCATCGTGCCGGCAAGGACGCCGACGGAAAAACCGGGGACGGCGTGGGAATACTGACGCAGCTCCCCTGTGAATTATTCAGAGCCGAAACCGAAAAGCTTGGATTCAGCATAGGTGACAACGGCGATTTCGGTGTGGGAATGTTCTTTTTTCCGCAGAACGAGCTTAAAAGAAACCGCGCCAAAAAGCTGTTTGAGATAGTCTGCGAAAAGGAAGAGCTTGAATTTCTCGGCTGGAGAAGCGTTCCTGTTAACAGCGCGATACTCGGCAGACAGGCGTTTGAAAAGATGCCGTGTATCGTTCAGGGCTTTGTAAAGCGTCCTGCGGACTGTGCAAAGGGAATCGAGTTCGACCGCCGTCTTTATACGGCAAGACGCGTCTTTGAACAGGCTGAGGAAAATACCTACGTATGCTCGCTTTCAAGCAGAACTGTCGTTTATAAGGGCATGATGCTTGTTACCGAATTAAGAGAATTTTATACCGATCTCAAAAGCGAAAACTATAAATCTGCTCTTGCTCTTGTACATTCGCGCTTTTCAACGAATACAAATCCGAGCTGGCAGAAGGCTCACCCAAACAGATTCATAGTTCATAACGGAGAAATAAATACCATAAAAGGAAACGCGGATAAGATGCTTTCCCGCGAGGATGCGGCTTACAGCTCGGCTATAGGCAGTCAGCTTCATAAAATAATGCCGGCTGTAAACAGAAAAAATTCGGATTCCGCACAGCTTGACAATGCTCTTGAATTTATGCTTATGGCAGGAATGCCCCTTCCTCTTGCGGTTATGACGGCGATTCCCGAGCCGTGGAAAAACAACAGGGAGCTTTCGGAGAGCGTAAAGGATTTTTATCAGTATTACGCTGCAATGATGGAGCCTTGGGACGGCCCTGCTTCAATTCTGTTTTCCGACGGAGATATCGTAGGAGCGGTTCTTGACAGAAACGGATTGCGTCCGTCCAGATACTGCATAACGGACGACGGTTTTCTTGTGCTTTCGTCGGAAACAGGCTGTGTTGACATTCCCGAAGAGAAAATAGTTTTAAAGGACAGACTTCGTGCAGGAAAAATGCTGCTTGTGGATACGGTAAACGGAAAGCTTATAAGCGATTCGGAAATAAAAAATTACTACGCATCACGTCAGCCCTACGGAGAGTGGCTCGACGCAAATCTTGTTCATCTCGGCGATCTGCATATTCCAAACAAAAAGCTTGACGATCATAACAGCAGCGAGCTTCAGAAGCTTCAGAAGGCATTCGGCTACTCTTATGAGGAGGTTATGAACAGTATCCTTCCAATGGCTGAAAACGGCGCTGAACCGATAGCTTCAATGGGTTCGGATATACCTCTTCCGCCGCTTGACGACAGAAACATTCCGCTGTTCAATTATTTCCGCCAGCAGTTTGCGCAGGTGACGAATCCGCCGATAGACGCTATTCGCGAAGAGATAGTTACCGATACAAGCGTTTATCTCGGCTGTGCAGGAAATATACTCGAAGAAAAGCCGGAAAATTGCCGAATGCTTAAAATAGAGAATCCTATCCTTACGGGAACAGATCTGCTTAAAATTAAAAATATACGCATCAAGGGATTCAAATCGGCAGTAATTCCGATCACGTATTATATCGGAGCTTCTCTTGAATCGGCTATAGAAAAAATGTTCATTGCGGCTGACAAGGCTTACCATGAGGGAGCAAATATACTTATTCTTTCGGACAGAAGCGTTGACGAATATCATGCTGCGATCCCGTCACTGCTTGCGGTTTCGGCAATGCAGCAGCATCTTGTGGCAGCCAAAAAGCGTACCTCGGTATCTATGATAATCGAGAGCGCAGAGCCGCGCGAGGTGCATCACTTTGCAGCTCTTCTCGGTTACGGCGCAAGCGCGGTAAATCCGTATCTTGCTCACGAGACCATTCACGAGCTTATAAATACGGGTATGCTGGATAAGGACTTTTACGCTGCCGAAAACGATTACAACAATGCTATTCTTAAAGGGATCGTAAAGATTGCGTCCAAAATGGGAATATCCACGATCCAGTCATATAAGGCTTCGAGACTTTTTGAGGCTGTCGGAATATCCAAAGAAGTAACGGACAAATATTTCAGCGGAACGGTCAGCAGGATCGGCGGCATAAGCTTAAAGGATATCAGCAGAAGCATAGAAGCTCTTCACAACGCTGCCTTTGATCCGCTCAGACTTGGCGTAAGCTCTCAGCTTGAAAGCGCAGGCAGCCATAATTTAAGAAGCGGAAAAACTCAGCATTTATATACTCCCGAAACGATACATCTTCTTCAGGAATCGGTGCGCACGGGAAATTATGAAACGTTCAGGGCTTATTCAAAAGCCGTAGCGGCTGAGGATAAATTCCTCACACTGAGAAGTCTGCTTGATATCAATTTTGATGAAAACGGCGGAATCCCTATCGACGAGGTCGAAAGCGTTGAAAGTATATGCCGCAGATTCAAAACCGGAGCAATGTCTTACGGTTCGATATCTCAGGAAGCGCACGAAACTCTTGCTCTGGCAATGAACGCGATCGGCGGAAGATCAAACAGCGGCGAGGGCGGAGAAAGCCCCGAACGTCTCAAGTCGGACCGCTGTTCCGCTATCAAGCAGGTTGCTTCCGGAAGATTCGGAGTTACGGCGGAATATCTTGCTTCGGCAAATGAAATACAGATAAAAATGGCTCAGGGCGCAAAGCCCGGCGAGGGCGGACATCTTCCTGCCGGAAAGGTATATCCGCATATTGCAAGGACACGTCATTCGACCGCAGGTGTGGGACTTATATCTCCTCCTCCGCATCACGATATTTATTCGATAGAGGATCTTGCGCAGCTTATATACGATCTGAAAAACACAAATAAAAAAGCGCGCATATCCGTTAAGCTTGTTGCTGAGGCAGGAGTAGGCACGGTTGCGGCAGGCGTTGCCAAAGCAGGCGCGCAGGTAATACTTATATCCGGTTTTGACGGAGGTACGGGAGCAGCTCCGAAAAGCTCTATCTACAATGCAGGTCTGCCGCTTGAGCTTGGCGTTGCCGAGACTCACCAGACGCTTGTGCTGAACGGTCTGCGCTCTATGGTAAGGCTTGAGACCGACGGAAAGCTTATGAACGGCCGAGACGTTCTTGTCGCTGCGCTTCTCGGAGCTGAGGAGTTCGGTTTTGCGACTGCTCCGCTGATAGCGCTCGGCTGCGCGATGATGAGAGTATGCAACCTTGATACCTGTCCTATGGGCATAGCTACGCAGAATCCCGAGCTTAGAAAGCGTTTCAGAGGAAAACCCGAGTACGTTATAAACTTTATGCATTTTGTCGCTCAGGAGCTTCGCGAGTATATGGCGAAGCTTGGTATCAGAACAGTTGACGAGCTTATCGGCAGAACAGATCTGCTGCGCAAAAAAGACGATCTTCCGCCTAAAGCGGACAGCATTGATTTTTCAGCAATACTTGGAAGTCCGTGCAACTGCTGCTTTGACCCGAATAATGTTTACGATTTCAAGCTTGAGGAAACTGCCGATGAAAATAAGCTTATTGCCGAGTTTGGAGCTGCTCTGAAAAAGGGAACCAAAAAATCCATTAAGGTAAACGTCAAAAATACCGACCGTTCCTTCGGTACGCTTTTCGGTTCTGAAATTACCGCGAAATACGGCGAAAACGGCTTGGCTGACGATATGCTTACGGTCAATTGCTTCGGCAACGGAGGACAGAGCTTCGGAGCGTTTATTCCCAAGGGTCTTACTCTTGTGCTTACAGGCGACAGCAACGATTATTTCGGCAAGGGACTTTCGGGAGGCCGGCTTATTCTTAAAGCTCCGGAATGCTCTTCCGAAAGAGCGGATAAAAATATTATTACCGGAAACGTTGCGCTTTACGGAGCTACATCGGGTAAAGCTTTCATAAACGGTATCGCAGGAGAGAGATTCTGCGTAAGAAATTCGGGAGCGTCTGCGGTATGCGAGGGCGCGGGCGATCACGGCTGCGAGTACATGACAGGCGGAACAGTCGTTATACTGGGAAAAACAGGACGGAACTTCGCCGCAGGAATGTCGGGCGGAACAGCTTACGTTCTTGACGAGGACAACGATCTTTACACCCGTTTGAATAAAGCTCTCGTAAATCACTGCGTAATTACCGAGCCGCAGGATATTTCCAAGCTTAAAGAGCTTATCACCGAGCATTATGAAGCGACAGGCTCTGTAATTGCGGAAAAAATACTTGCGGATCTTGACAAATATCTGCCTAAATTTAAAAAGGTTATCCCATACGATTATGAAAAAATGCTCCGCATAACGGCAGAGCTTGAAGCAAAGGGACTGACCCGAGAGGAAGCTGAAACGGAAGCTTTCTATGTCAACTTAAAGGAGGCTTAGATCATGGGAAAAGCTACAGGATTTATGGAGTTTGAAAGAGAAGAAAACCATGCTCTGTCGGCAGAAGAACGAATAAAGAATTTTAATGAATTTCATGTTCCGTTAAGCGATGAGGAGCGGCGCTCTCAGGCGGCGCGCTGCATGAACTGCGGAGTTCCGTTCTGCCAGAACGGTAAACCGATAATGGGAATGGTTTCAGGCTGTCCGCTGAATAATCTTATTCCCGAATGGAACGAGCTTATTTACCGCGGTCACTCGGAAGCGGCGCTGAGCCGTCTGCTTATGACGAACAATTTCCCCGAGTTTACTTCAAGAGTTTGTCCCGCGCTTTGCGAAAAAGCCTGTACCTGCGGACTTGACGGCTCTCCCGTAACAGTAAAGGAAAACGAATATCATATTATTGAAAACGGATATGCCAACGGACTTATGCTCCCTGTAATACCTAAAGTAAGAAGCGGCAAGAAAGTCGCGGTTATAGGCTCGGGGCCTTCGGGACTTGCTGCTGCCGATTCGCTCAACAAGCGCGGCCATTCCGTAACGGTTTTTGAAAGAAGCGACAGAATAGGCGGCTTGCTTATGTACGGTATCCCGAACATGAAGCTTGAAAAGTGGGTCGTAGACAGACGCAGGGAGCTTATGGAAGCAGAGGGAGTAAGCTTTGTAACAAATGCCGACGTAGGCGGAAACGTCAGCGCCGATGAGATAAAGAAGAATTACGATGCGGTCATACTTGCCTGCGGCGCTTCAAAGCCAAGAAATATAAATGCTCCCGGCAGAGAATGCGAGGGAATATATTTCGCCGTTGATTTTCTTAAAGCGGCAACAAAAAGCCTTCTGGACAGTAATTTTGAGGATAACAAGTATATTTCCGCCAAAGGCAAAAATGTTGTCGTTATAGGCGGAGGAGATACGGGAAACGACTGTATCGGCACTTCAATACGATTTGGATGCAGCTCTGCGGTTCAGCTTGAAATGATGCCGAAGCTTCCGGACGAACGGGCAGATAATAATCCGTGGCCGCAATGGCCCAGAGTTTGCAAAACCGATTACGGTCAGGAGGAAGCAGCGGCGGTTTTCGGTCATGATCCAAGACTTTACGAGACTACAGTCAAAGAGTTTATAAGCGATGAAAGCGGCAGACTTTCAGCCGTAAAGATCGTTAAGCTTAAATGGGATACGGATAAAAAAACAGGAAAAAGAAAAATGTCCGAAATAGAAGGCAGCGAGCAGATAATTCCCTGCGAGCTTTGTCTTATCGCCGCAGGCTTTGTCGGCTGCGAGAGCTATGCCGCCGAGGCGTTCGGAGCAGAGCTTGACGAAAGATCGAATGTGAAAACAGAGCAGGGGAAATATACTGCCGCCGAGGGAGTGTTTACCGCAGGAGATATGCACCGCGGACAATCGCTTGTCGTATGGGCGATAAACGAGGGCAGAAACGCCGCCCGTGAAGCAGATGAATATTTGATGGGGTACACCAATCTTCCTTGACAGGAACGAACCGAAAGGGGCGGTATTGTAATGTTTGATTCAATTCACGAAGAATGCGGCGTTTTCGGAATCTATGAAAAAACTCCGAAAAATGCCGCGCAGAGCGTTTATTCCGGTTTATTTGCGCTTCAGCACCGAGGTCAGGAAAGCTGCGGAATATGTGTATGCGACGACGGAGTGCTCAGTCACATCAAGGGAAACGGACTTGTCGGAGAAGTGTTCGGCAAGGAGAATCTAAAGCGTCTCGGAAACGGAAAGGCTGCCGTCGGACACGTAAGATATTCAACGTGCGGCGGAAATAACCGCAATAATATTCAGCCGCTTGTAATTAATCATGTAAACGGAAATCTTGCTCTTGTTCATAACGGAAATCTTGTTAATACTGCGGAGCTCAGAAGCTCCTTTGAGCTTTCGGGCGCAATTTTTCACGGAACGTCCGATACCGAGGTTATTGCCTACGAAATAGTTAAGCAGAGACTTTCAAGCAGCTCGACGGAAGAAGCCGTAGAAAAAGCAATGTGTAATCTTAAAGGAGCATATTCCTGCATTCTTATGACGGCTTCGAAGCTTATTCTGTTTCGTGATCCCAACGGATTCAGACCGCTTTGCATCGGAATAACAGCCGACGGCGATTATGCGGCGGCTTCCGAATCCTGCGCGCTCGAGGCTGTGGGAGCTAATTTTATCCGCGATATAGAACCGGGAGAGATCGTTGTTATAAGCGACGGTTCGTTATCCTCGATAAAAACTCACTGCGGAGGAAGAAAAAGCATTTGCATATTCGAGTATATTTATTTTGCGCGTCCCGACTCGGTAATAGAGAACGTATCGGTTCACGGAGCAAGAATGCGCTCCGGACGGATACTTGCAGCCAAAGCTCCCGTTGACGCGGATATCGTTATAGGAGTTCCGGATTCGGGACTTGATGCGGCATTGGGTTATTCCCTTGAAAGCGGTATTCCCTACGGTATAGGCTTCATTAAAAATAAATATATCGGCAGGAGCTTTATTCAGCCTGAGCAAAAGCAGCGCTGCGATTCTGTCCGTATAAAGCTGAATGTTATAAAAGAAGCGATCGCCGGGAAAAAAGTAATTATGATCGACGATTCGATAGTAAGGGGCACAACAAGCGCGCGCATTGTCGGACTGCTTCGTGAAGCCGGAGCTAAGGAGGTCCACGTAAGAATATCGTCTCCGCCGTTTGTACACAGCTGTTATTTCGGAACGGATATAGATTCCGAGGATAAGCTTATCGCCTGCAATTGCAGGAACACGGCTGAAATAGCCGAATATATCGGCGCGGATTCTCTTGAATATATGCCCGTGACCGCTCTCGGAGAATTGATCGGCGGCAATGACGGCTGCTTCTGTGACGGCTGCTTTACGGGAAATTATCCCGTTGACGTCAGCAATGCCGTATATAAAAATAGATTCGATAAAAAAATACACGAAAGGCAAGATGAATAATTATGTGTTCGATAATGGGATATTTACGTTATGACGCCGACAGGGAAAAATTTGCCGATGCTCTTTCAAGGACAGCTTCAAGAGGTCCTGATGCGGCAAAGATAGTCGATACGGGAAACGGACTTCTCGGATTTCAGCGTCTTTCTATAATGGGACTTACTCCGAGCGGAATGCAGCCCTTTGAGCTGAACGGCAGCTATTCTGTTTGCAACGGAGAAATTTACGGCTTCAGGAAGCTTCGCGAAAAGCTTTCCGAAAAGTATACCTTTCAAAGCGAAAGCGACTGCGAGATACTGCTTCCAATGTACAAGGAATACGGAACAGAAATGTTCGCTATGCTTGATGCCGAATTTGCCTGCATTATATATGACGCGGAAAACGACGAATATATTGCTGCGCGCGATCCGATAGGGATCCGTCCTTTATATTACGGTTATGACGGAGACGGAAAAATGGTTCTGGCAAGCGAAGCGAAAAATCTCGTCGGACTTGTCGGAGAGATCATGCCTTTTCCTCCGGGACACTATTGGAAAAACGGAAGCTTTATATGCTACCGCGACATTACGGCGGTGGAAGATGTTATATACGACGATATCGATACTGTGTGCGGCAATATCCGCGAAAAGCTTATCAAGGGAGTAGAAAAGAGACTTGACGCTGATGCAAAGGTAGGCTTTCTTCTTTCGGGAGGTCTTGATTCTTCACTTGTCTGCTCGATCGCCGCAAAGAAGAGCAGCGTTCCCATAAAAACCTTTGCAATAGGCATGGATACCGACGCTATCGACCTCAAATACGCTAAGCAGACTGCCGATTACATAGGAAGCGATCACACGGAGGTCATAATCACTAAAGAGGACGTTATTGATTCTCTCGATACCGTAATTTCAATTCTGGGAACTTTCGATATAACTACCGTGCGTGCGAGCATGGGAATGTATCTTCTCTGCCGTGAAATACACAAAAGCACCGATATAAGAGTGCTTCTTACCGGAGAGATATCAGATGAGCTTTTCGGGTATAAATATACGGATTTTGCTCCGTCGGCAGAAGAATTTCAGAAGGAATCGATCAAGCGTGTACGCGAGCTTCATATGTACGATGTACTTCGCGCAGACCGCTGTATATCGTCAAATTCGCTGGAAGCAAGAGTTCCGTTCGGCGATCTTGATTTCGTGAAATATGTCCTTGCCGTTGATCCCGAAAAGAAGATGAATACTTACAATATGGGCAAATATCTGCTGCGCCGCGCTTTCGAGGGAGATTATCTGCCCGAAAATATACTTTATCGTGAAAAAGCGGCATTTTCCGACGCGGTCGGTCACTCTATGGTCGATTATCTTAAAGAATACGCCGAAAGCTTCTATACAGATGAAGAATTTGAAAAATTGTCGGCAAAATATACTCACGCCAAGCCGTTTACCAAGGAATCTCTGCTTTACCGCGAGATCTTTGAAAAGCATTATCCGAACCAGTCGCAGATGATAGTTGATTTCTGGATGCCCAATAAGTCGTGGAAGGGCTGCGAGGTCAATGATCCATCAGCAAGAGTTCTTTCAAACTACGGCAACAGCGGAATTTAAGAGCTGCGGTAAGCTCCCGGTATTTACATCGGGAGCTAAGTTTTTTGGCGCAATATTGACATACGGCAGTTTTTGTTTTATAATAAATGTAAGTCAATACTTAGGAGGTATACATATGAACTGTAATAAATGCGGAGCAGAAATGGACGAAAACGCAAAGTTCTGTACTGAATGCGGAGCACGGTTTGACTCCGAGCCTGAGCCTGAAAAAGCTGATGCCGAAGCGCAGGAAACAGCAGAGCAGATAATTTCGGCTGATGTTTCTCCAGAAACGAATTCGAACGAAGCTGCCGAGACGATTGAGGAAGCCGAAAGTCAGCCGTCAGCCGAGCCTGTTCCAGAAGAAAAGACGGCAGAGGAGGTTCCGGTCAATACTGCCGTTATTAATGATGAAAGCAGCAGGTTTCCTGTCGGTAATGATAATACAAACAGCGAAAGCGTCCGCGAAAATTTCGAGCAGACGATAGATACTCCGGCTGTTGAAAGAGCCAAGCTTTCAGGCGGACGTGTTGCAGGAGCTGTAGTGATATCTCTTTTTGCATTTGTTTTCCTCATGATACTTAATGTATTTCTGACCGCAAGAATAGGATTTGGCAGCGCCGCAGTCAAGAAGTCCTCGTCCTCCGTCAAAGCGGAGATACTTCTGGATTCCAAGCTCAAGGGCGATGAAACTCTCTCCGAATACGTATATAATAATATGGAAACGGCGTTCATCAATAAGGGCGACAGCAAGGTCAAGGACGTAAGAAGCTTTATCATAAATTCGGGAATATTTGATTATGCATCGTCTGCCGCATCGGATTACGCAGCTTATCTTGTTGACGGAAGTCTTACAAAAGATCCTACCGTTTCATGCGCCGATATAGTAGACTATCTGCGCGAACAGGACAGTGTGTTTGAGGACGAGTTCGGCTATAGAATGAAGGACAAGGATTATACCGATCTTGAAGCTTCTCTTGAAAAAGAGGGAATAGATTCTGCTTTGTCCATAGACGAATGGTCCGATAAGACAGGATTCGGCATGAACAATCTTCATTTTGCATTTTCATTTATAACTATCGGAATTATTTTTGCTATCGTACTTGTGCTGTATATATGGATGGCAATAGTTCTTGACAAGCATACAAAAAAGATCATGGGATTCATGAGATTTATTACATTTGTCTGCGGAATCATTATATTTGTTCCGTCGGTAGTATTTCTTATTGGTTCTCCGATATGCGCGGCTGTAACAGATTCGGCGATCGTTTATCTTGCTTCAAAGGTTCTTGTTCCGGCAGCGGCAGCAGGCTCGGCAATAGGCTTTATCGAGCTTATCATCGCTTTTATCTTCAAATGTATAAGAAAAGCGGCGCTAAAAAAAGAAAAGAAATTGAACGGAGTATATTGATTTGAATAATTCGCTTATATGCGATGTTTACCGGAGGTTTTAATGAAAGGCGATATAAAATTTCAAAGGCCTCTTAATGCCGAACAGAAAAAGCTTTTCGGTAATATGAGAGCGGCGATAGAGAGTGACGGTATAGATACGGTAAGCTTTGAAATGTTTGAAATGCTGGTTCTGCGTCCGTATTTTGACAGACTTGACGTTGGCATTTTCATGGAGCGCGAATTCAAGGACGTGTATATCGGAAGCAAGACCTTCTACGAGCTGAGATGTGCGGCTGAAAAGTCTGTTTCCGAGAAATCGCAAAAAAAGCTGAAGCCGTTTAATATGGAAGATATTTACGAAAAGCTCATGAAGCTCGGTAAGATAAGCGATTCGAGCCGCCGTAAGCTTATGGAGCGCGAATGCGAGCTTGAGGAGTACTTCTGCTTCCCGAGAAAAACAGGCCGCGAGCTTTTCGAGCTTGCAAAGACCGAGGGGAAAAAAGTCGTAATTACTGCCGATACGTATCTTCCGCGGAAAACGGTCGAGAGCATTCTTCAAAATTGCGGATATAACGGTTACGACGCACTGTATATAACGTCCGGGGAAGGCATTGCTAAGTCGCCTGATGGAGCTCTTTTCCGTAAAATATGCGAGGATATGAAGCTTGTCCCGAATAAAGCTCTTCACTTCGGCTGTTCCTTTGAGGCTGACGCGGAAGCTCCTATAAGACAGGGAATGAAAGCGATGTTCATTACCTCGTGCCGCGACCGCCTTGTAAAATCCGGCCGTCTGTGCGGATTTATCCAGAAAGAGCTTATGTTTGATTTTAACGAGGCAAAGCATATTTCTCTGAGATGTATCCTCGGAATTTATGCGGCTTATGCGTTTGACTGTCCGCACAGCAAAACTGTTCACAGCGATTTTTGCAGCGACGATTATATGCTTGGATTTATAATTCTCGGAGCTATGAGCAGATATAAGGACTATGTTGTGGAATCGGAGCTTGACGCTCATATTCTCGGAGCGTTAAGCCGTCTGCCGAACGCTGTCAAGGGCGCGGAGGACTTCGAACTCATGTATGACGACATTTTCAGCGGAGCTTCCGAAAAATACGGTTTCAGCGGCTGTCAGCTTCCGTTTGTTTATTTCGCACGTCACGGCGCGATAGGAGACAGAATGAGTATTCAGAAGCTTCTTCCTCCGGAGATCCTTGCGGAATGGGCAGATATCGTCACAGAACCTGAAATTGCGCCTGTTTTTACAAAGCATTATGAAAAAAACGCTCTTTCAAGATTTGCTGACAAGCTGTTTCCTCACGGTTCCAAAATCAGAACAATTCTCGACAGAATAATAGCCAAATTACATTAGTAATTTCGACATTTTAAGACAGCGCCTCCTTATTCTCCCTTTTTTCATGCAGATATTACTTTATAATATAAAAACAGCTATTGAAAAATGCTGTTCGTCTGTGTTATGATAGAATCGTAGAACAAAGGAGGTCTAAAAAAATGAACCAAAAAATAAAAGTACTTATCGGCGATGATTCTGCGGAAAACGGAGTCAGCATAGCAAATAAGCTGAGAGAAAGAGGAATGTATGCTTATACAAGAAGAAAGGACGGCAGCGTTATCCTCGATTCTATCAGAAACGAACCGCCCGATATCGCCGTGATCGATGTCACCGCACAGAACGGAGACGCCGTTTCCATTATGAAGCGCGCCCGCGAGCTTGGAACGAAATGTCCCGCGTTTATCGTAACCTCGTCCTATGACAATGAATTTATCGAGCGTCAGGTCATGGAAAACGGAGCTTCGCGGTTCATGCTGAAACCGTATGCCGCCGAGGATCTTTGCAGCGCTATCAACGCTATTCTCGGCGATAAAGCGGACAGCGTAAGCGACGATATGGAAATAGTCGTTACCGATATAATTCATCAGCTTGGAGTTCCGGCACATATCAAGGGATATCATTATCTCAGAACGGCAATTC
This sequence comes from uncultured bacterium, assembly GCA_905215965.1. Lineage (GTDB taxonomy): Bacteria > Bacillota > Clostridia > Oscillospirales > Ruminococcaceae > Ruminococcus. Next base: position 151,066 of record CAJMSD010000006.1, read on the forward strand.
TTTATTCGATCGAGGATAAAAATCTGCTTGACAGCGTAACAAAGCTGCTGTATCCGACCGTTGCGGATATTTACGAGACTACCTCGTCAAGAGTTGAACGCGCTATCCGTCATGCCATAGAGATAGCATGGGACAGAGGAAATGTTGATACTCTTAATTCGTTCTTCGGTTATACGGTGGATACGAGCAAGGGCAAGCCTACAAATTCGGAATTTATCGCGCTTATTACCGATAAACTCAGACTGCGGTACAAAACCGCATTAAAAAGAGCCTGATCTTGTCGGAAAACAGTGATAGTTCCGTCTTGGTAATAAATGATTCAGTTTATAAAGGAGGAAATTATCATGTGTTTAAAAAAAGTGCAGCTTTCAGAGCTTCAATTTAATCCATTTACTCTTATAGGCAAGCAGTGGATGCTTCTTACAGGCGGAAATATGGATAAATTTAATACGATGACGGCGTCATGGGGACAGCTTGGAGTTCTATGGAACAAGAACGTTCTTACCTGCTACATCAGACCTAATCGTTATACTTATGAATTCGTTGAGAGCGGAGAGTATTTTACAGCTTCGTTTTTTGGCGAACAGTACAGGGAAGCTTTGAAATTCTGCGGTGCAAATTCAGGCAGAGACTGTGATAAGATAAAGGAAACAGGGCTTACTCCCTTGGAGCTTGACGGCAGCGTAGGCTTTGAGGAAGCGGATATGGTGCTTGTGTGCCGTAAAATTTATGCGGACGAAATAAAGAAGGATTCCTTCCTTACAGATGAGGGAATGTTTGAAAAATTCTACGGAAGCGATCCGCTTCATAAGCGTTATACGGCAGAGATAGTCGCCGCTTATGTAAAAGAATGATTTAAGATAATAACAAAAGGCTGATGCACGGATTTAAATGCATCAGCCGATTTTTTATTTATTTATGCTTGCCGAAGATACCTTCGATTTTTCCCTTAACATCGTCAATGCTGATCTTAGCTTTAATGCCGTCAACGATCGATTCGATCTTGTCATCGGGAAGATCTACTCCGATAACGCTTTCAACAGCCTTTATAGGCTCGCTCTTGAATTTCTTAGCGAAATCCTTGTCGTTTTTTATCCTATCGGTAAGCTCATCGATTTTATCTTTAATGTTCATATAATCATTCTCCAATCAAATCTGTTTGAAATTTTTCTGAGAGATTTTAAGACGGTTCATGGCGCGGTTAAGCGCTGCCTGAGTATGATAATATTCAAGCATACTTTGCTTGCTTTTGAGCAGTTCTTCCGCTCTTTGCCGTGCAGCTTCGGCGCGCTTAATGTCGATCTCTTCGGGAAGCTCGCAGGTATCCGCAAGAATAACCGCAAATTCGGGCATTACCTCCATAAATCCCTCCGAAATGGCTGCATGACGCCACATACCGTCGACCATGTATCTTAATTCGCCCGTAGGAAGCGAGGTTACGAGAGCCTCGTGACCGGGCAGTATTCCAAGCTGACCGTCAAGAGCTGTAACTATGAGATGTTCGCACTCGCCCTGATAGAACACACGGTCGCTGGCAATAATATCGAGATGAAAGGTTTTAGCCATATACATAACCTCCGTGGTTATTTTTCCGAACCAAGCTGCTCGGCTTTTTCAATAACGTCGTCGATAGTACCTGCCATAAGGAATGCCGCTTCGGGACAATCATCCATATCGCCCTCGATAATAGCCTTAAATCCACGGATAGTTTCGCTGAGCGGAACATATTTGCCCTTAAAGCCGGTAAAGTTTTCGGCAACATTAAAAGGCTGTGAAAGGAATTTCTGTATCTTTCTTGCACGGTAAACGGCAAGCTTATCCTCTTCGTCAAGCTCTTCCATACCGAGAATTCCGATAATATCCTGAAGCTCCTTATATTTTTGCAGGATTTCCTGAGTTCTTCTGGCAACATAGTAATGCTCTTCGCCCACAACTTCGGGTTCAAGGATACGTGAATTTGATTCAAGCGGATCTACAGCGGGATAAATACCCTGTTCAACGATTTTTCTTGACAGAACGGTAGTTGCGTCAAGGTGCGCGAATGTGATGGCAGGAGCAGGATCGGTAAGATCGTCAGCCGGAACATAAACTGCCTGAACCGATGTAATAGAGCCGTTTTTAGTAGAAGTGATACGCTCCTGAAGCTCTCCGACTTCAGTTGCAAGCGTAGGCTGATATCCGACGGCAGACGGCATACGTCCGAGAAGCGCGGAAACCTCTGAGCCTGCCTGAACATATCTGAAAATATTATCTATAAACAGCAGAACGTCCTTGTTTTCTCGGTCGCGGAAATATTCCGCCATAGTAAGACCTGTCTGAGCAACTCTCATACGCGATCCGGGAGGCTCGTTCATCTGACCGAAAACAAGAGCGGTTTTGTTGATAACTCCCGATTCCTGCATTTCGTTCCAAAGATCATTGCCCTCTCGCGAACGTTCTCCGACGCCGGTAAATATGGAATAGCCGCCGTGTTCGGTAGCGATATTTCTGATAAGCTCCTGTATCAAAACGGTTTTTCCCACGCCTGCGCCGCCGAAAAGACCTATTTTACCGCCTTTAGCGTAAGGAGCGAGAAGATCGATGACTTTTATTCCTGTTTCAAGGATCTCAACAACAGGGCTTTGATCGCGGAACGACGGAGCCTTTCTGTGGATCTCCCATTTTTCTTCAGCGTCAACGTCGCCCTTTTTATCGATAGGCTCTCCGAGAACGTTGAACATTCTGCCGAGAGTTTTTTCGCCTACCGGAACCTTGATGCACGAATCGGTAGCGACAACATCCATTCCTTTTGAAAGTCCCTCGCTGGTAGCGAGCATGATGCAGCGTACAATATGATTTCCCATGTGCTGAGCCACTTCCATAACGCGGTCTTTGCCGTCAACAGTGACTACAAGCGCGTCCTTGACCATAGGAAGCTTGTCTTCGGAGAATTCAACATCTATAACAGGTCCGATGACCTGAGTAATTTTTCCTTTTTTCATTGGTACTCCTTTCAGGGATAACGGCGCAGCTTACTCTTCAACGCTCGTTGCGCCGCTGACTACCTCGGTAATTTCCTGAGTAATGGCTGCCTGCCTTGCTCTGTTATACAAAAGCGATAATTCTCTTATCATATCCTTAGCGCTTTTGGTGGCGGAGTCCATAGCGGTCATTCTTGCCTGCTGTTCGCTGCAGAAGGCCTCAGCCATCGCGCCGTAAATAAGTCCCTTAGTGTAGTTTGGGATAAGGTAATTCATAACTTCCTTAGCAGACGGAACGAATTCTGCTTTTGGCAGCTTCTTTATTTTACCATCTTTTTTGTCAAGTCCGAAATGAATACGCTTGAAAGGCAGTATCTGAACGGTTTTAGGCTGAAAAACGCCCTTACTGTCCATATCGGTATATATTAAGTAAACGTCGTCAAGCTCGCGCTTTACAAATTTGTCAAGAATTATTTCGGCGATATCTCTTGCGCGGTACAGAGTAGGATTCTGAGTAGTGTACAAAAATTCGCTGTCTATCGTCGAGTGATCGACATCGTTATTGCGGTGCTGAAAATAAATTCTTCCTACCTGACCGAGGATAAAAAGATAGCAGTTATTTTCAACGGCCTTTGCAAGCTCGGCTTCGGTGTGGTTCAATACGTTATGATTATAGCTGCCGCAGAGTCCCTTATCGGAGGTTATAACGACATAACCCTTTTTTCTTTTTTCCTCCGGGATTTCGAGACGCTTGTTGAAGTATCTCTGGCGCGTTTCGGGAGTATGCTCAAGAATATCTTCAAGAGTCTCCTGAAGCTTGTCAAAATACGGAGTTGAAGCGTCGAGGGCTTTTCTCGCCTTTTTCAGCTTCGAGGACGAAATAAGATACATAGCGTTTGTTATTTTAAGTATCTGCTGAATACTTGCAACACGCTCGTGTATTTCTCTGATATTAGCCACAGACCGTCACCGCCTATTCCGTAAAGTCTCTGACAGCAAGATCAAGCTTTTCCGTAAGCTCGTCATCAAGGACTGCTTTTGTGTCGATTTCCTCAAGGATCTCGGAATGATAGGTTTTTATATGACTGATAAGCTCCTTGCAGTAATCCCTTACTTCCTTAGTTGGAATGCCCTTGAAATAACCGTGGGAAGCCGCGTAAAGTATCACGACCTGTTCGTGGTGAGGAATTGGATTATAAAGCGGCTGCTTAAGGATCTCCATAAGCATATGACCGTGGTTCAGAAGCTCTGTCGTAGCGGAGTCAAGGTCGGAAGAAAACTGAGTGAAGATCTCCATTTCTCTGAACTGAGCAAGGTCGATACGCAGATTTCCGGAAACCTTTTTCATTGCCTTTGTCTGAGCCGCTCCGCCGACACGCGAAACGGAAAGTCCGACATTTACGGCAGGTCTTACGCCCGAGAAGAAAAGCTCGCTTTCAAGGAAGATCTGACCGTCCGTGATAGAAATAACGTTGGTCGGGATATAAGCCGACAGATCGCCGGCAAGCGTTTCGATAATAGGCAGAGCGGTAAGAGAACCGCCGCCGTGTTCGTCGTCAAGGTGGCTTGAACGTTCAAGAAGTCTTGAATGGAGGTAGAAAACGTCGCCCGGATAAGCTTCACGTCCCGGCGGTCTGTGAAGCAGAAGTGACATTGCACGGTAAGCTACTGCGTGCTTTGAAAGATCGTCGTAAACTATAAGCACGTCTTTGCCCTTGGACATAAAATATTCAGCCATTGCTGTTCCCGAATAGGGAGCGATATACTGAAACGGCGCAGGATCGCTTGCCGAAGCCGAAACAACGATAGTGTAGTCCATAGCTCCGTGCTTTTTAAGATTATTAACGACCTGTGCGACCGTAGAAGATTTCTGACCGATAGCAACATAAACGCAGATAACGTTTTTGCCTCGCTGATTGATTATCGTATCTATAGCGATAGAAGTTTTTCCGGTTTGTCTGTCGCCAATGATAAGCTCACGCTGTCCCTTGCCGATAGGAAACATTGAATCTATTGCAAGTATACCTGTCTGAAGCGGCTGATCTACCGCTTTACGCTCGATAACACCGGGAGCTTCACGTTCTATGGGGAAGTAATCCTCGGCAGCGATCTCGCCGAGTCCGTCTATAGGCGCGCCGAGAGCGTCAACAACACGTCCCAGAAGAGCGTCGCTTACGCCTACTCCGGCACGTTTTCCGGTACGCGTAACGGTAGAGCCTTCCGTAAGACCGTGATCGTCTCCGAGAAGAACGACTCCGATCGATTTTTCTTCGAGGTTCTGAACGATTCCTCTTATGCCTGTTTCAAATTCGACAAGCTCTCCGTACATAACATGGTTCATGCCGTGAACTCTTGCGATACCGTCGCCGAGCCTAATAATATATCCTGTTTCGGCAGAACCCGATTTCATATCGAAATCTTCGATCTCGCTTTTGAGAACTGAAATAATATCTCCCGAGCCGAATCCCTGATTATTGTTTGAAGAAACGCTGCCTGTCTTGTTGATAAGGCTTTCGCGGAGCTTGTTTATGCTTGTGCGGTAGCTTCTGTCGTATTCGATATCTCCGGCAGTAAGAATAAATCCGCCTATGATATCGGGATCCTTGCGGTATTCGATATCGACATCTTTTTTGTCGAACTTTTCAAGTATAAATTTTTTCAGCTCGTCCTGCTGCGCTCCTGTAAGCGGAGTAATATAACGTACTATAGCGTGTAAGCTTCCGAGACTTTCAACACATTTTCTGATGTATTCGTTAAGAACGTCCTCAAGCTTGTCGGCGTTGTGATCGTTGCAGACGTTGATAACGAACTGGTGCAGCTCGGCGGGAAAGAGCTTCTTGATGATATTTTCCTTTTCCTCGTCTGTAACGACAGGATTGCCGAGAGTTGCGTCAAGCTCATCGCAAGAATTGAGGATATACTTAGCTTCAGCGGCAGTTTCCTTGGTGATATCATGGCTTGACAGATATTTCAGGTATTCTTTTTCAATATCATTCATTACTGTCAGCTCCTTCCTGCGACAGGAAGTCGTCTACAAGCTGTCTGTTTCTGCTGTCGTCCATATTTTCGCCGATAATTTTGGAAGCGGCGGCAACGGCAAGATCGGCGATCTGCGCCTGAGCCTGCTGCATAGATTTTTTCCTCTCGTTTTCAATGGTTTTATTGGCAGCGGCAATTATTTGTTTTGCCTCTTCCTGAGACTGCTGAATAATTCCCTGTTTTTCGGAAGCTGCCTGTTCTCTTGCCTGAGAGATGATCTTCTGCGCTTCTGTTTTTGCTTCCGATATGGTCGAAGCGTACTGTTCTTTAAGCTCTTCGGCTTCCTCGCGCGATTTCCTTGCGGAATCAATATCGTTCTGAACGGAAGCGGTGCGCTCTTCGATAAGCTTATTTACCGGTTTGAAGAGGAATTTCCTCATAAGTATTACAAGCAGGAGAATATTGACAAGAGACCATATAATGCCCCATTTATCTACGGAAAGGATACCCTGTCCTTCCTGTTCCTCGGCTTCGGTCTGAGCGGCGGAGGAAGTTTCAGCGCCGTCAGCGGTCTCAATATCAACGCCGGCTTCGGCAGCTGCATTCATAACAGCGCAGAAAACAGCGTCAGATGAGATAGATCCCATAAATATTTACCTCCGTTGTGATTATTTTGAAAGAATTATCAGAAGTGCGATAACAAAGCCGTAAATAGCCGTAGCTTCTGCGAGAGCACAGCCGAGAAGAAGAGCCTTGTTGATGTCGCCTTTAGCCTCGGGCTGCCTTGCGATAGCCTCAGAAGCCTTAGAAGTAGCGATTCCTATACCGATACCTGCGCCTATGCCCGTGAGAACGGCAACGCCTGCACCTAATGCGATAAGTCCACTCATATTAAAAACCTCCGTTGTGATTATTTTGAAAGAATTATCAGAAGAGCGATAACAAAGCCGTAAATAGCCGTAGCTTCTGCAAGCGCGCAGCCGAGAAGAAGAGCCTTGTTTATGTCGCCTTTAGCTTCGGGCTGTCTTGCGATAGCCTCAGAAGCCTTAGAAGTAGCGATTCCTATACCGATACCTGCGCCTATGCCCGTAAGAACGGCAACGCCTGCACCCAATGCGATAAGTCCACTCATATTAAAACCTCCGTACGAAATTTTTGATTATTCCATAGATTCAGCCATAAACAGCGAAGTCAGGAAAACGAATACGTATGCCTGAATAAGTCCGTCGAAAACGTCGAAATAGAAGCTGAATATAAGCGGTACGCCTACAGGCACTACCAGCTTGATAAGCTCCATGATAACGAAAGCGCCGAGAACGTTTCCGAAAAGACGCATACAAAGCGAAAGCGGTTTAATAATAAGCTCAAGGATATTCATAGGAAGCATAAGTCCCATAGGCTCTTTAAAGCCTTTAAGCCAGCCGCCCACACCTTTTTCCTTTATTGAGCTTACCTGAATAAGCACGATGCTTATAGCCGCAAGAGATACTGTTACATTGAAATCCTTTGTCGGCGGTCTTAAACCGAAAAGACCGATAACATTCGAGACGCCTATGTAGATCAGAAGCGTTCCGAGGAGCGGAACATATTTTTTGCCCTTTGGTCCGAGGATCCCGATGAAAAAGTTATTTATCCAGTTAATGCCGATCTCCAGCAGACACTGCGAACCTTTAGGTATGGTTTTCATTTTCTTTACAAGAATAATTGAGGCAATAACGAGAACCGCCATAATGAACCATGTCATAACGCAGGATTCGGGTACAGGTATGCCGCCAAATATCGGAATAGTGAATGCGGTACGGTTTTCCAGTTCCTCCATAAGCTTGTCAGCGAGTTCCATGATAACACCCCTTTCTTAAAAATAATAAAACGGAGAATACACCACCGTTGGCATAAATCTCCGTTGATTTTGTCAAGATAAGCAGAACTTGTTCTTATATTGTTATAGGAGCGCTGTAAAGCGTTCCGAAACACCTTTAATATAATATAACAATTCCCTTTGAATGTCAAGCATTTGTGAAAAATTTCACATTACTTACATAAATAACTGCGTTGTTTATGTAAAAGGCAGTAAAAAACTGTCTTTATAAGCAACAAACGCATTTTTCAATCAATCGATTTCTGAGATTCGCCGTTGTCGGAAGCAAGCTCGATAGCGTTATTAAGGCGATCGATAGCGTTTGTATTCAGCTTTGAGGTAAGCTTGAGCCTGTCCAATTCAGCCTTGAAAGCATTAAGCTCGGCGGCAAGCTTTTTCATGATCTCCATATTGTTAAGCTGCTTATCTTCAAGCGCGCAGACGCGTTTGATAAGATCGTTTATATTTGCGGCAAGAAGCTCATTGGCTGTATTTTGATTTTCTCCGAAATTTTCAAGCTGAGCGCCTGTCTTGAACAGACCTTTTTCGCCGCTGTAAGTTTTCATTTTTTCATTTGTAAGCTTCGTGTCAGTCATGACGATAACCTCCGTTACAGATTTTCACGCCAATAATCAAGCGTATCCTTAATGGTCTGCTCCATTGTTATTTCGGCTTTCCAGCCTGTATCCCCGAAAATTGAAGATGTATCTGGTTCGATCTTTGGAATATCCGAAGCTCTTGTTTTAGACGGATCCTGAACGACCTTGATATCGCAGTCCGAAAAGCCAAGGGCAGTATCGAGAATTTCCTGAATGGCAACGGCGCGACCTCTTCCGATATTGTATGTCTTTCCGCTGCTTCCCTTTTCGGCAAGCAGACGATAAGCTCTTACAACGTCGCGCACATCGGTGAAATCTCTCATTGCCGAAAGATTTCCGACGCATATTTCCGGTTTATTTCCGAGCTTTTCGATAGCGGCTATCTGATGGCAGAAATCGGAAATAACAAACATTGGGCTTTGTTCGGGTCCCGAATGATTAAAGGCTCTGACCATGATAACGTCCATATTATAGGCGCGGGAATATATTTCTCCGAGCATTCCCTGACAAGCTTTTGTAGCGGCATAAATATTTCCCGGATTAAGAGGCTCGCTCTCTTTAAGAGGACAAGCTCCGCTTCTGATAAAACCGTACTCCTCGCCCGAACCGATAAGTATTATCCTTATTTTTTTGTCCGATGCTCTGACGGCTTCAAGGACGTTGATAGTTCCTATAACGTTTATCTCGGCGGTAAGCTGCGGCTTTTTCCAAGAAACGGCTACCGAGCTTTGTGCAGCCAGATGATAAACGGCATCCGGCTTAACGGCTTCGATAAGTGAAGCTGCCGCGCCATTTTCAAGGATATCGAGTGTATGGACAGTGCAGCGATCGCTGTTTATATTTTCGTTTGGCAGGCACGTTGCATGGACCTCAAAGTCATTGGCGGCAAGCTCGTTTATGAGATATCCTCCAACGAATCCCGCGCCTCCTATAATTAAAGCTTTCATTAGCTAAACCTCCGTTGATCGGCGTTTTCCGAAAGAACGCCATATATTTCCCTGATTATATTTTTCTCATTAAAGCAGGTTTTTACACGTTCGGCGGCGTTATTTCCTAAAATTTCCCGAAGCTTGGGATCGGCAGCCAGACGATTTATTGCTGCTGCAAGAGCGGCAGAATCGGACGGCGGAACAGTAAGTCCCGTTTCCTCGTTAAGGCTGACGTAAGGCACTCCCGACGGCAGCGATGTATTGATGACAGGTTTTCCGTATATCATCGCTTCAAGCTGGACGATACCGAAGGCTTCGCTTTTTGCAGCCGACGGAAGAACGAATATATCGCAGTCGGCGTATGCCTGCCGGAGCTGATCGTCGGGCAGGAAGCCGAGAAAATGCACCCGTTGGTCTATCCTGTTTTTTTCTGCGTATTGTTTAAGGCCGTATTCAAGCTCTCCCGTACCGGCGATAAAAAGCTCGCATCCTTTAACATCTTTGAACGCTTTAAGCAGAATATCCACGCCCTTGTAATATACGAGCCGTCCTGTGAAAAAGACTTTCACGCTGTCCGAATAACGGCACATATCCGAAAGGATCGGTTTTTTTCGGATCGAAAGATAATCTTCGGGAGTTATTCCGTAGGGTATCACACGGCATTTTTCCCTGAAAGCGGGCAGATGATCCGAGCCGAGAATGTGACCCTCCGTAGCGGTGATAATGCAGTCGGCACGTTTAAGCATTTTCATCATAAACGGCTTGTAGAATAGCATCAGCTTTTTCTGCTTTACAATGTCGCTGTGCCACGAAATAACGACTTTTCCCTTGAATCCCGACAGCAGAAGCGCAGCGTCCGCAAGAGGAAAAGGAACGTGGATATGAACCACATCGGCAGCTTTTGCCATTTTTCTGAAAAGTCTTAAAAACGAAAACGAAAGCGGACACGAGAAATAAGTTCCCAAGCTTCCTGCACGGGTCAGTTCCACTCCGTTGACGGTCTCGCGGTAGGTTTTTCCGCGTCCGTCGCGGCAGACAAGGGTTTTCACCTCAACTCCGTCAAACGCTCCAAGCTCCTCGGAATACTGCTTAACAAGGCTTTCTATCCCTCCGATATGAGGATAATATGCTTTGTTTACCTGTAATATTTTTAGTTTTCTGCCGTTCATTACAGAAACTCCTTATAAACGTTGTATAATAAGCCGGCAGATCTTTCCCAAGTGAAAGTCTTTGCGCGTTCGAGACCCTTTCGGCTGAGTTCCGAGCGCAGCTCTGCGTCTGAATAAAGCCTGTACAGTCCGTCGGCTATATTTTCGGAAGAGTACGCGTCGCAGATAACGGCACAGTCGCCCGTAACCTCGGGAAGAGAAGCTTCCCCCGAAGAAAGAACGGGAACTCCGCAAGCCATTGCTTCAAGAGGAGGCATACCGAATCCCTCGTAAACAGACGGGAAAACAAAGGCGAGAGCGCCGCACATAAGCGGATTCATGTCCTCGGCAGGAATATATTTTGTAAAGATAACTTTATCAGCAAGTCCAAGCTCGGTAACTTTAGCAAAGATACTGTCGTAAAGCCAGCCTTTGCCTCCTGCAAGCACGAGCTTTGGAGGTACTTCCTTGATACGCTGAGCAAAAATATTATATGCTTCTATCAGACGTTCGAGGTTTTTTCGGGGTTCGATCGTTCCGAGATAGAGGAAGTAATCTCCGTTTATCCCGAGCTGCTTTTTCACCTCGGGAATACGTTCGGGAGCTTCGCACGGACGGAACTTTTCAAGATCGACTCCGCAGGGAACAACTCTGAGCTTTTCTTCATGCTCGGGAAAATATTTCAGTATTTCGGATTTTGAAAATTCCGAATCCGTTACGATAATATCAGCGCGTTTCATAGATTTTTTAAGTCCAGTATTAAGCATATGCTTTGTTCGGGCGCGCACTGTTTCGGGAAACGCTTTATAAACCATATCGTGAACCGTAACAACGGTCTTGCCGTGAACTCCGGGAGGAACGATATAATTGAAAAAGTGAGTGATATCGTCTTCTTTGCCGAAGAATTTTTTATACGGGATCGGCAGGAAGTTTGAAGCGGCACGGTAAAGCATTACCGAGAAGTGACCTATATTAGCTCCGATGTTATCGTTCATAAAGGGCTTAAGGCGTTCAAGCTTGATATGGTCGTCTTTGCGTGAGAAAAAATTGAAATTATATCTGTTTTCAGGATAAAGCTCGGCAAGAGCCATTGCCTGTCCGACCTCGCACCAGCCGATACCTGTCAGCCTGTCGTTTACTATCGGGAGAGCGTCAAAAGCAATATTCAAAATTTTTTCTCCTTTCAAATATCAGAAAAATATTTCAGCATAAAAACAAGAACAATGGCAAACGGCATCGTTCAAAGCTGAATATTTTTTATGTAAGAGTTCCCGGCGCTGCCTTAAAAAAATTACCGAACTTTCTCATGGCGCTGCCTCAAGTCAAAAATGTAACGGGCGAACAATACCGTACACAGCAAAAAATGCAATGTACAGCGGAAGTCCGCCCGACGGTTTGTTTTATGCTTTAGCCAACGATTTCCTTAATCTTGACTTCCTTTTCAACAAGCGCAAGATCGTTCTTGACCATTCTTTCAACAAGCTCAGAGAACGAGATATTTCTCTTCCAGCCGAGCTTCTCCTCAGCCTTTGCAGGATTTCCGAGAAGAATATCAACATCTGCGGGACGGAAGAACTTAGGATTGATCTTAACGATAGTCTTTCCTGTGGCCTTGTCGATACCGATCTCGTCAACGCCTTCGCCCTGCCACTCTACTTCAATGCCAACGTGCTTGAAAGCTGTTTCAACGAATTCACGAACGGTTCTTGTCTCGTTTGTTGCGATAACGTAGTCGTCCGGAGTATCCTGCTGGAGCATGAGCCACATAGCGTACACATAATCCTTTGAGTGGCCCCAGTCACGCTTTGCGTCCATGTTTCCGAGCTCAACGTGGTCGAGGATTCCGAGCTTTATACGTGCAACGGCGTCGGTGATCTTTCTTGTTACGAATTCAATTCCGCGTCTTTCGGATTCGTGATTGAAAAGAATACCGGAGCAAGCGAACATATTGTAGCTTTCGCGGTAGTTTTTGGTGATCCAGTGACCGTACAGCTTAGCAACGCCGTAGGGGCTTCTCGGATAGAACGGAGTTGTCTCGCACTGAGGAATAGCCTGTACAAGACCGAACATTTCCGAAGTTGATGCCTGATAGAAACGGCACTCCGGCTTTACTGTTCTGATAGCTTCGAGCATATTTGTAACTCCGACAGCATTGATATCGGCAGTACCGAGAGGAGTATCCCAGCTGGTAGCAACGAACGACTGAGCTGCAAGGTTGTAAACCTCGTCAGCCTGAGAGATCTTCATAGCTGCGATAAGCGAGACCGGATCGGTCATATCAGCATAGATAAGATGGATCTTATCCTTAAGATGAGCTATATTGCCGTAATCAACGGTAGCTTTTCTTCTCCAGATACCGTAAACGTTATAGCCCTTTTCGAGGAGCAGTTCGGCAAGATAAGAGCCGTCCTGACCTGTAATACCTGTAATAAGTGCGTTTTTCATGTTTAAACTCTCCTTAAATTATTATTATAAAAATTAAATTTATATCGTTAAATTTGCTTGATCGGCGATTCCGGTTTGCTTCAAACCAGATCGCTCTTCTGCTCCTTGAGCTGAGCGATGACCTTTTTAACGTCCTGAGTGCTGTTTTTTGAGCAGACAAGGACAGCGTCGTCCGTATCGACAATGATGATATCCTCAACGCCTACAGCTGCGATCAATCTTTTTCCTCCGCAGATAGTCGTGCGCTCGGAACCTATCGAGATAACGTTGCCTTCAATATAATTCTTGGCATCGTCGACCTCGTTTATACGTTCAACGGCAAGCCAGTTTCCAACATCGTCCCAGCCGAAGCTTCCGGGAATGGTGTAGATATCCGATGCCTTTTCCATAATTCCGAAGTCAATGGATTCGCTTGTGAAAGCGGTAAACTCCTTAACAAGGACTTCGTTGAAGCTATCCGAACCGAAAGCCTCGCCGATCCTGAGAGCGCCGCTGTAGATCTCGGGCATAAATTCTTTAAGATTAGCCATGATCGAAGAGATCTTCCATACGAACATACCGCTGTTCCAGAGATATTTTCCGGAAGCAAGGTACTCCTTGGCGGTAGGAAGGTCAGGCTTTTCGACGAATCGTTTTACTTTATATGCGTCGTTTGACTCGGCGCCGAAATTAATATAGCCGTATCCTGTTTCGGGATAAGTCGGAGTAATGCCGATAGTAACAAGATTTTTGTTTTCAAGGCTTACCGCAATAGCTTTTTTCAGCGTGGAGATATACATATCCTCGAATCCGATAAGGTGATCGGACGGAAGAACAAGCATTACGGCGTCGTCGTATTTTTGGTTTATTACGGCGGCGGCAAATGCAATACACGGAGCGGTATTTCTTGCGCAAGGTTCGGCAAGGATGTTGGATGCCGGAACATCCGGAAGCTGTTCGTGAACAAGATCTATATAAGCCGCATTGGTTACGATGAAAATATCTTCCATATCAACAAGAGGAAGAAGTCTCTTAACGGTTTTCTGGATCATTGTTTCGCCGTCTTTTGTAAGAGCAAGGAACTGCTTCGGACGTGAATTTCTGCTTTTTGGCCAAAAGCGCTCTCCGCGGCCTCCGGCCATAATAACTGCTGTTGTTTTCATGTTTGATTATCCTCTTTTCTGTTGAGATGCTGTTCAGTATGGAAAACGCCGTCCTCTGTTTCGGCATTTGTTTTTCCCGGGAAAAGCATAGTTTTTATTGTCATAAGAATTATTTGAAGATCCATTCTCAGCGAATAATTTTCGATATACATCAAATCCATTTTAAGCTTGTCATAGGGCGACGTATCATAAACGCCCGTGACCTGAGCATAGCCGGTAAGACCTGCTTTTACTTTAAGGCGGAAGCCAAATTCGGGCATTTCCTTTTCATATTGTCTGCAAAGCTCAGGACGTTCGGGACGCGGCCCTACAACAGACATATCGCCTTTAAGTATATTGAAGAGCTGGGGAAGCTCGTCCAATCTGAATTTTCTCAGCACCTTTCCGACAGGAGTTATACGGCTGTCGTCGTCGGCGCAAAGCTGAGGAACACCGTCTTTTTCGGCATTCACGATCATGCTTCTGAATTTATAGACATTGAATTCCTTGTTATCGATAGTAAGTCTTTTCTGAGTATAGAAAACAGGACCTTTGTCGTAAAGCTTGATAAACAAGGCGCATATAAGCATCAGCGGAAGCGCAGGAACAAGTGCGACAAGCGAAAAGACGATGTCAAAAATTCTTTTAAAAAGTCTTTGTTCGAAGTCAAGCCCGCAGTTTCTGCAAAGAAGCAGCGGAGTATCGAAAAGCCTGATGTCATCTGCTCCTCTGATAATTATATCCGAAATTTTCGGCGCAATGTATGCTCTGCGTGAATTTTCAAAGCAGAATTTAAGGTAATCGTTGCGCATATCGGCAGGAATGTCACAGATAATAATGCCTTCGTATTTAAGAATAAGGTCGCATACCGTTTCACGGCTCTCGTTTATGCTGACCGATTCACAGATCATATATTTATCTACACGCTGGCTCATTTTCAGGACGAGAGCGGCAGCCTGATGACTTCCGTAAAGTATGATGAGCTTTCGCGGCGGATATATTAAAAAATAAATTTTTCCTGTAATAAAAGTCCACGCGGCAAGTATTATGAAATCGGCAAGAGTCATAATAATGATCGGCATACCTACCATAAAATCTCGTCCGATAAGACTGACAAGGAAGTATGTTATAATATTTACGCAGAACAATGAGATAAGCTGCGAATAAAGCATATCCGTTTTTTTCAGATATCCGAGTTTAAATCCTCCGTAGGCTTTAAAAAAAATTGCGACCATAACGCAGTAAATGGCAATAAGAACCCAGTTTCCGCGTCTGTAAAACGGAAGAATAATTTTCTGGCTGT
Source organism: uncultured bacterium (assembly GCA_905215965.1). Taxonomy (GTDB): domain Bacteria; phylum Bacillota; class Clostridia; order Oscillospirales; family Ruminococcaceae; genus Ruminococcus. The sequence goes on from CAJMSD010000006.1 coordinate 166,408, forward strand.
AATATTTATACCATATAAAGGCAAAGATAGCCGTAAGTATTCCCAACAGCATAACAGCTGAAGCGAACGAGATAAGTCGTTTATATCGGTCTCTTTTACTCATAATAATAATCACAGATCAGGCTGTGAGTCTCCTTTTTTCTCTATTATGTATATTATTGACGTAAATTCAACACAAATTACCGTGAATCAAGCGGTAACAACGTAATTATAACAAATCATGCACCTTATGTCAATAGAAACCAACGTATTTTACTAAATATTTTGGGAATTTATGGCAAAGTGCACAAAATACAGTGAAGCGTTATTACATTATATAATGTGTGTATGTTTCAGAATGTTGCGTTAAAGGAAGGGTCATAAATTAGGAGAATATCGTCAAAATGCTGTAAAACGCTCTTTGGTGAACACATAATTAGGTTGAAACGCCAAAAATGTATAAAACCCTTGACAAAGGACGATAATAGTGATAAATTATAGTTAGCACTCAAAGAGTGAGAGTGCTAACGAGATGAAAGGCTGTGAAAATTGTGGACGACAGAAAGCTGAAAATACTTGCTGCTGTAGTTGATGAATATGTTCGTACAGGCGAGCCTGTAGGTTCAAAGGCTATATCACAGCTTGCAAATATAAATGTTTCTGCCGCGACCGTAAGAAATGATATGGCAGCTTTGGAACAGCTCGGATATCTTGAACAGCCGCATACGTCGGCAGGACGAGTTCCAACGTTTCTCGGATACAGGATCTATATTGATGAGCTTATGATGCTGCCGGCGCTTTCGGACGAGGAAAAAGCAAAGCTTGACGCAATGCTCGGAGGAAAAGGTACTCCGGAGGAAATGCTCGTTCAGAATGCCGCCGCTGCTCTTACCGAACTTACTCAGTGCGCTGCGGTCGTTAGTAATTCTGCGCCGAGGTTTTCGGTCATTTCAAAGGTCGAGGTAATTCCTACCGGCAAGCGCCTTTATGTGATACTCCTTATCACTTCTAACGGAAGCATCAAAAATAAGGCTTGCAGACTTGAATTCGATCTGAGCAATGAACAGCTTGAATTCTTTACGCATTATATCGAAGAAAATCTTAACGGAGTTTCAGTTGATGAACTATCCGAGGAAATGCTCGATAAAATGGTTGCCGCAATGAGCGCTTACATGGTAACGCTTTCTCCGCTTGTAAAAGGTATATGCGAGCTTTCGGAGGATCTCAGGCATGAAGTACTTACGGTAAGCGGAGGAGAAAAGCTTCTTTCGTACGATGAGCTTGATAAAATGGAGGTCGTCCGTTTCTTTGAACACAGAAACGAGCTTACGGATCTTCTTGACGACGCTTTCAGCGGAATTCAGGTGAAGTTCGGAGTCGGAAACGACAGCTTTGCAATCGGCAATTCAAGCATGATCGTTTCAAAATACAGCAAGGACGGTCACGAAGCAGGTTCTATCGGAGTTATCGGTCCGATGAGAGTTAATTATAAAAAAATCATACCTTACGTTGATTATCTTACTCAGAAAATCACGATGCTGATGTCTGAGGACGACAATATTGATATTGCACCGACAGAGATCGAAGAATAAACAGGAAGGGGTTACACCAATGGAAAATACAAATAACGAAAATGTTGAAATTCCTGAGAATATCGAAGAAACAGACGATGAAGCTGCTCTTGACGAAAACGATGCGGCAAGCGAGTACAATGATGCGGCAGCTAAGTATGCCGAGCTTGAAGAGGCTCTTGAGGAAGCTAATAATAAATATCTTCGCCTTTTTGCAGAGTATGACAATTACCGCAAAAGAACGGCTAAAGAAAAAACGGAAACCTATAACAATGCAACTTCCAAATGCGTTGAAAATATACTTCCGGTCGTTGACAGCTTTGAACGCTCTCTTGATTTTGAATGTGCCGATGAAAATTTCAAAAACGGCATGGTTATGATCTTCAATCAGTTCAGCGAGATACTTTCGAAAATGAACGTGACTGAGATCGAAGCTCTCGGAGCAGAGTTTGATCCGAACATTCATAACGCAATAAGTCAGCAGAGCGACACGGACTACGCTTCCGGTCATGTCTGCGCCGTATTCCAGAAAGGATACAAGCTTGGAGATAAGCTTATAAGACCGGCTATGGTAGCCGTGGCAGAATAACACTTTTAAAATATGCAATAAATACTGTTTGCAGCAGGCGGAACGCTTTGCTTGCGGCTGACTGACTGTACGGTATTTCTAATAACATTGATTATTCAGGAGGTAATCATTATGGGAAAGATTATTGGTATCGACCTTGGTACAACAAACTCATGCGTAGCAGTTATGGAGGGCGGAAACGCCGTTGTTATCCCTAACTCTGAGGGCGCAAGAACTACACCGTCAGTCGTTGCTTTCACTAATAACGGCGAGAGACTTGTCGGTCAGGTAGCTAAAAGACAGGCTATCACAAATCACGACAGAACGGTTTCTTCTATCAAGAGACATATGGGTTCTGATTATAAGGTCACTATCGACGATAAAAAGTTTACACCTCAGCAGATCTCCGCTATGGTGCTTCAGAAGCTGAAAGCAGACGCAGAGGCTTATCTCGGAGAACCCGTTACGGAAGCCGTTATCACGGTTCCTGCTTATTTTACCGACTCTCAGCGTCAGGCTACTAAGGACGCAGGACAGATCGCCGGTCTTAATGTAAGAAGAATCATCAACGAGCCTACGGCAGCTGCCCTTTCTTACGGTGTTGATAAGGAAGAGGATCAGACCGTTATGGTTTACGACCTCGGCGGCGGTACGTTCGATGTTTCTATCATTGAAATGGGCGAGGACGTTCAGCAGGTTCTTGCTACGGCAGGAAACAATCGTCTCGGCGGTGATGACTTCGACCAGAGAATCATTGACTGGATGATCGATGAATTCAAAAAGGCTGAGGGTATCGATCTTTCAACCGATAAAATGGCTGCACAGAGACTTAAGGACGCTGCCGAAAAGTCTAAGATCGAGCTTTCTTCAACTACAACTTCAAACATAAATATCCCATTTATTACAGTTGACGCTTCAGGCGTTCCGAAGCACCTTGACCTTACTCTTACACAGGCTAAGTTCAACGAGCTTACAGCCGATCTTGTAGAGGCTACAATGAAGCCTGTCCGTCAGGCTCTCAGCGACAGCGGACTCAGCGCTTCCGAGCTGAATAAGGTCCTTATGGTCGGCGGTTCTTCAAGAATCCCTGCCGTTCAGGAAGCTGTAAAGAAATTTATCGGCAAAGAACCGTTCAAGGGTATTAACCCTGACGAATGCGTTGCTCTCGGCGCTGCATATCAGGGCGGCGTTCTCGGCGGCGACGTTAAGAACGGACTTCTTCTCCTTGATGTTACTCCGCTTTCACTCGGTATCGAGACTGCCGGCGGCGTATGCACAAGAATGATCGAAAGAAATACAACTATCCCTACAAAGAAATCTCAGGTATTCTCCACTTATGCGGATAATCAGCCTGCCGTTGATATCAACGTTCTTCAGGGTGAGCGTGAATTTGCACGCGATAACAAGCAGCTGGGTACTTTCCGTCTTGACGGTATCGCTCCCGCACCAAGAGGAATCCCTCAGATCGAAGTTACCTTTGATATCGACCAGAACGGTATCGTTCATGTTTCTGCAAAGGATCTCGGCACAGGCAAGGAGCAGAATATCTCCATCACAGCTTCAACAAATATGTCTAAGGACGACATTGAAAAGGCTGTTAAGGAAGCAGAGCAGTATGCTGAGGAAGATAAGAAGCGCCGTGAGCAGGTAGATAATAAGAACGAAGCGGAAAATCTTGTGTTCCAGTGCGAGAAGGCTCTTGCAGACTTCGGAGATAAGGTTTCGGCTGACGAAAAATCCGCTATCGAAGCAAAATGTTCAGAACTTAAAGCAGCCGTTGCAGCTGATAATTTTGATGAGATCAAAACTAAAAAGGACGAACTCCAGAAGCAGTTCTACGATCTTTCTGCTAAGATATATCAGCAGGCAAATCCTAACGGAGAGAGCATTGATCCTTCGCAGTTTGCAAATATGGGCGGAGCAGATTCCGACAACGGCGGCAGCAATGACGACGGTGTGGTCGACGCCGACTATACAGAGGTTTAATTAACAAATATCAATAAATTCTTTAGGGCGAAAAATCATTTCGCCCTAAAGGTCTGTAGAAACAGAATCAAATTTTTCATATTTGAAATATACTGTTGATCGACCTCGGCAGAAAATTAGTTCCAAGAGTAAGAACCTGTCTTCACAAGATCAGTGTGCGGATTTTCGGCAAGATTTTGTTGATGGCAAGGATTTTTAACGAAGGCAGCAGCAAAAGATTGTCTAAAAGACGTGTGCTGTTGCTTGTGAAGACAGGTTCTAAATTTTAATACGCAGATGGGAGAAAATTATGGCTGATAAAAGAGATTATTATGAGGTGCTCGGCATCCAGAAGGGCGCGACCGAGGACGAAATAAAAAAAGCGTTTAAGAAAAAAGCAAGGGAATATCACCCGGATCTTCATCAGGATGATCCCAGCTGCGAGGAAAAATTTAAGGAAGTCAACGAAGCATACGAGGTTCTTTCAGATCCCGAAAAGAAGCAGAGATACGATCAGTTCGGTCATGCGGGCGTTGATCCAAGCTATGGCGGAGCAGGCGGAGATATGGGCGGCTTTGGAGGTTTCGGAGATGTCGGAGATATCCTTGAAGGGATTTTCGGCGGCGGAATTTTTGGCGGCGGTTCAAAGGCTTCTTCGGCAAATGCGCCTAAACGCGGCTCGGATATAAATGTTTCCGTTGTGATAAGCTTCATGGAAGCCTGTCGCGGCAAGAAGCAGGAGCTCAAGGTCAATCGTATGGCAGTGTGCGACGCTTGCCGCGGAAGCGGCGCTGACGGCGGCACATCTGCTGAGATCTGTCCTGATTGTCAGGGACGCGGTTCTGTAAAATCAACTCAGCGTACTCCCTTTGGCATGATCTCTTCGACAAAGCCTTGTCCGCATTGCGGAGGAAAAGGAAAAATCATAAAGAATCCGTGTACAAAGTGCCGCGGAGTCGGAAGAGTTCGTACGGCCAAAACTGTTTCGTTTGACATTCCCGAGGGTATTGCTGACGGTCAGACAATTCGTTTAAGCGGTCAGGGAGACTGCGGCATAAACGGCGGTCCTTCCGGAAATCTGAACGTGACCATTTCCGTTAAAGGTCATCCGCTCTTCACCCGCGAGGGATATGATATTCATTGCGAGATCCCGGTTACTTATACGCAGGCTGTTCTTGGCGATGAGATAACAGTTCCTACGATTGACGGAAACGTTAAATACACAATCGGCGAGGGAACGCAGACCGGTACTGTATTCCGTCTTAAAGGCAAGGGAGTAAAGAAGCTCGACCGCGCCGACAGAGGAAATCAGTACGTAAAAATAAATGTAGAAGTTCCGAAAAACCTGACAAAGAAGCAAAAGGATCTGCTTAAAGCCTTTGAAAATTCGCTTAACGAGAAAAATTATGCTAAGCGTCAGAGTTTCTTTGAAAAGCTTAAAGAAAAGCTCTCAAACTGAGAGACTATTATTACAAATTGTGCTGCACATTTTTGAAGCAAATTATGCTCCGAAAACGTGCAGTTTTTGTTTGGACAAAAAATCCGCAGTTCGTATGAACTGCGGATAATTTTTTGCAAAGTTATTATAAATATGATTCAGGAAGTGAATCGATCTTTAATGCGAGGAATTTCTGGATAGAACCTGCATCGTTTACGCTGATTCCGTCGCCGTTCTGGTAAACGTCAGCATTGATCGCACCCTGAGTTGAAAGTTCTGCCATACCTGATGCTGCGCAAAGTGTAGCAACAACGTCGTCCATATCTACATCGCCGTCATCGTCAGCATCGCCTGCTTTGGTGATTTCAGGATATGGTGTTTCGGTTGTTTCTGTTTCCTCAGGAATGATTACAGTACCGTCAGCGTTGATAAAGAATTTCTGGTCAAATATAACAGTTACTTTATCGATATTATAGCTGATGTCCTTGTCTTTGTTAGTATTCGGATCGGACCAATCCCACCATTTAACGATGTTAAGGTAATCGTATTCAACTTCGTATGTGGCTGTAACGTTTCCGTCGTCATCTGTAAGCTCGCCGTCAATGTTTACGATATTTGCTGTATCTCCTGCATTGAGGAACCAGTTTTCAACGGTGTATGTGCTTGTAGCAGCGCCGTTCTGTTTTGCAGCAAATGCAACGCCGCCGCCTACGCCGTATGCTTCGTCAGTACCTGCATTTGAAACAGAGCCTTCGATAACAATTGTCTTGATGTTTACGCCAAGCTCTTTGTAAGGCTTGAGGTCGATGTTGTAACCGTCGTCAAGCTTTTCCATAAGGTCGGCAGTATATGTAACTCTGTCGGTATACTTGAGGTTTTCGGGGATATCGATATTTCCGTTTGCGAGATCGCTGTAAACAGCTTCAACGTTTGAATCGTACCATTTAAGTGTAGATCTGTCGAAGCACTGGTGATTTCCTGTAGAGTCGTCCCAAAGGAAAGTAGAGATACCCTCTGTATTAAGACCTGCCGATGCAACAGTCTTGAGGTAAAGAGCGATATCTTCCTTATCCTTGTAATCGCTGGTAAGAACGCCGTATTCTCCGATGATTACAGGAATGCCTTTATCAACGAAATAAGATTTCATGCTGTTGAAATCGTTATAAACCTTCTGGATCTCAGCGTCGGTTCCCCATGTATCTGCATAGCCCCATGTAGTACCCTTTGTAGCTATACACCACTGCTGAGGAATGTAATAGTGGATCGATACTGCAACCATATCGTCGTCAGGAACAACGTAGCTGCTTGAGCAAGTGCTTGTCATATCCGTATCAGCGCCGGGGAGAAGCAGAAGTCTGTCTGCGTTGTTTCCGCCTGTTGCACGAACTGTGTCAACGAAAGCGCTGTTGAATGTATTCAGAATATTGTAATCCTCAGCAGTATAAGCCTGACCTGCTGTTGAATTCCATCTTACTTCGTTCATACCTTCGAACACGAGGTGCTCGTCGTAATCCTTGAAGTAATTGGAGATCTCATTCCACATTGTTGTGAACTGATCCTTAGCGGCAAGACCCTTGTTGAGCCACAGTGAATTGCCTGATTCCCAGTCCCAGTGCATATTGATGATAACGTACATATCATTCTTATAGCAGTAATCTACCATTTCCTTGATCTTTGCGAGATATGCGTCATCAATATCAAATGTGGAAGAATCGGTATGCTGATACCACGTTACAGGGATACGAACCGAATCAAAGCCCGAGCTTTTGATAGATGAAAACAAATTTTCAGTAAGATATTCATCTTTATTGCCCCAGCCGGTCCATGTCTGGTCGGTATAAGTAACGCCCCAGCAATCGAAAGTATTACCGAGATTCCAGCCCATGCCCATATCGTCTACGAGCTCAATAGCTGTTTTCTCCGTTGCGGCAACGACAGTGCCTAAACTGCCGATAGAGCCTGCGCATACTGTAGCAAGAACTGCTGCCGCAGAACAAGCTGACAGTATCTTTTTTAGTTTCTTCATTAGTATCAAACTCCTTTAAAAATTGTTATTTTAAATTTACCATATTTTTTTTGTAAAGTCAATAATATAGTGAAAATTTATCCGTATGCCGAAATATTTTGTTGCTTTCATACAAGTTGTGCGGCAATTTTAGTGCGTTTTGACAATATTGCTTTTAGCTGTACTTTCTATAACAAAATTGCCGTTCAGTTAAACTGTCCGTTCCCGATGAATTCGCATATAAGAGAATCCGGAGTAATATTTTCAGCCGAAAGGTCGACTGACGCTTCAAGGAACGCACAGGCGTCGCGGATTATAGGTTCATCGTTCAGAGCCTTCAGACCGTTAAGCAGATTGTTTCTGTATGCACAGATCTCATAGGACATAAAAGTATCCACGTCATAAGTCGAGCGGTATTTATATGGCATAATGTATTTGTTTTCTCCCTCTTCAACGCTGCGGAACATCATTATTGTGTCAATGAACGAACGCTTGCGGAAGATACTGTCTCTCATCAAACGGCGCATCAGCCTTATTTTTGAGGGATGGAGAGCTCTGCCCTGATCGATAATACGTGTGCGGACGCTTACATAGACCTTTGCGGTTTTCTCATCTGGAATATCGATAATATCCGGATTCAGGCTGTGTATCCCTTCAAGTATAACAAGCTCGCCCGGATTTCGCTGAAATGTATCGCCGCTTATCTGCCTTTCAGAGTTCTTGAAATCATATATGGGAAGCTTTACAGGTTGGCAGCTTTCTATTGCGTTCAGCTGTTCGCAGAGAAACGCACCGTCAACACGATTAGGAGATTCAAGATCAAGCTTTCCCTCTGAAAGGAGCTGCTTTTCAGCCGTACTCAGAGGCTTGAAGTAGTTATCCATTGATAACGTATGGGTCTCGATCCCGCGGCCGTCAAGAATTTTTTCAAGCATGAGCGCGGAGGTGGTTTTTCCCGAGCCTGACGGACCGGAAAGCAGAATTATCGGGCGTTCGTTGCGGTGAGCGGCAATATCGCCTGCAATTTCGAGAAGCCGGCAGTGATAAGCTTCGTTTGTGCGTCTGATGTAGCTTTTACAGTCGGATGAAACGAGCCTGTTTATAGTATTAAGTTCGATGCTGTTCATAAGTTGCAACGTCTCCTTTGTATCTTGTATGATAATTTTATTCATAAAATATTTCTATAGAATGATTATATCACATGTTGCAACAAAATGCAACAATTTTATCTCGAAAGTTGAATATATTTGTTGAAGATAGATCTGAGAGCTTGTTTTTGGTAAAATTTCCCTAAAATCCTCAGAAAATACAGTATAAGCATTATTTATTGATTCGGGACATAAAATGTCATATCACGGATAATGAGGAGGAAAGACGATGCCAGACAAAGATAAAACCGAAATTGACATAGCGGAAAAGTCTGATGAAAGCAGTCATCTTGCCGCGCTTGCCGGCAATCCTAACGTAGGCAAATCCACGATCTTTAACGCTCTGACGGGAATGAAGCAGCATACGGGAAACTGGGCAGGAAAGACTGTCGCAAGTGCGGAGGGACGTTTTACGCATAATAACGAAAGCTTTATTCTTGCCGATATCCCGGGAACGTACTCTCTTAGGGCAAATTCCGCCGAGGAGGAAGCGGCGCGTGATTTTATATGCTTCGGAGGAGCGGAAGCGGCGATCGTGGTTTGCGATGCAACCTGTCTTGAGCGTAACCTTAATCTTGTTTTACAAGTGACAGAGGCTTCGGAGAAAACTATAGTTTGCGTAAATCTTCTTGATGAGGCAAAGAGCAAGGGCATAAGTATAGACCTTGAAAAATTATCGGAGCTGCTCGGTTCGCCTGTTGTCGGTGTAACTGCGCGGAGCGGACAGGGTCTTGACAGACTTTCCGACGTCCTTTGCGAGACGGTTGGCAGCGATGAAAAAAATCTTCGGAAAACCGCTGCTCTGCCGGAAGAAATAGAGAATGCCGTTTCGGAAATCGAGGAAATAATTTCCGAATATGTTCATAAGCTTCCTCTCAGACTTGCCGCGCTCAGGATCCTTGAGGGGGACGATAATTTCCTGAAAAAAGCCGAGGACTTTGAAAACTGCCGATTTTCGCAGCTCGGCGGTATTTCCCAAATAAAGGAAAAGCTTTCCGAAGACGGATATTCTTCACGAAAAGTCACCGATACCGTTATCTCCGCAGTAATAAAAAGGGCGGAGAAGATAGCCTCGGAGGTCGTAAGCTGCGAGAGATCCGCACCGTATATGCGCGACAGAAAGCTTGACAGGATATTTGCAGGAAAAAGACTGGGTACTCCTGTAATGATATTGCTGCTTGGAGTGATCCTCTGGATAACCATAGCCGGAGCAAATTACCCGTCCGATCTGCTTTCGTCCGCCCTGTTCGGCTTGGGCGATATCCTCTCAGCTGCGCTTGAAAGGCTTGGAGCGCCCGAACGCCTTGAAAGCGTTCTCATACAAGGAATATATAAGGTGCTTGCGTGGGTGGTTTCGGTAATGCTTCCGCCGATGGCTGACTACAACAAAAACCGAAAATGCAAAAAGCGAGTAAAAAACACCTGCTTTTTGCATTTCTTTTTTATTTAATGGAATAAATATCACAGGTTCAAATATGATTTTAATATATTAAAGTATTTGAGGTGATATATGGAAAACGAGCAAAAGAAGATAGTAATTCCGAAAGAATTACAAATCAAGATGTTAAATTTCTTCTTAAAGACTTCTATTCCACGAAAGAAAAAACAACGAATGAATCCACTATCAAAAATTAACTGATAGGAGCGATTTATTATGTTGGAAACAGGTATTTATGTAAGAGTATCTACAGAGGAACAAGCAAAAGAGGGATTTTCAATCAGAGCGCAGGAACAAAAGTTAAAAGACTATGCGAGAATTAAGGACTGGTCAATACACAAAATTTACATTGACGAGGGTATCAGCGGAAAGAATATTACAGACCGTCCGCAAATTAATGAATTGATTAAGGATATAAAAAAAGGTCTTGTAAAAAATGTGTTGATTTTCAAAATTGACCGTCTTACAAGAAGCACCGCAGATTTAATATATTTAATCAATCTGTTTAACAATTACAATTGCGCTTTTAATTCTTTGTGCGAGAGCATAGATACTCAGACCCCGTCAGGACGTATGTTTATAAAAATAATCGGTATTTTTGCCGAATTTGAAAGAGAAAACATTGTTGAAAGAACAAAATTAGGCTTTGAGAGAAAAGTCAAAGAGGGTTACAGTCTTTGCACAAGAACGGCAAGCTATGGATATACCCGAAATATAGGCGATAAAGTGCAAATAATTAATGAAAAAGAAGCTGTTATCGTAAGGGAAGTTTTTGATATGTTCGTAAATCAAGGAATGTCATTTCTTGATATTTCCAAAAAACTTAACGAGCGACATATTCCCACAAAGGAAAATGCCCTTTGGACTGCACGAGGTATAAAAAATATGCTCACCAACTGCAACTACATAGGAAAAGTGAGATACGCAACAAAAGACGAAGCAAGAAATTTTGAGGTACAAGGAAATCATGAACCAATTATTTCAAACGAGCTTTATGAAGAAGCGCAAAATTTAATTAATAAAATATCAATAAAAAGTTATACCAAAAGACCTAAAGAGGAAAATTATTTTTCTGGACTTTTGTTCTGTGAAAAATGTGGGGCAAGACTTGTGGTTCATGATGATTATTATACTAAAAAAAATGGAGAAAAAATATTTAAAAGCGCATATCGTTGTAGTAATTACATACGCAAGACCTGTAATGCAAGCAATATTTCGCAAAAGAATGTTGAAATTGCTTTTATGCAATACATTGAACAAATAGAGGACTTTTCCGCAATAAGTGAAATACAGCTTGAAGAAACAAGAAAAGCAAAAGACAAAAGCAATAATTCAATTAAAAAACTAAATAATCAATTGAAAAATTTAGAAAACAAGGAAAAAGAAATTCTTAGCTCCTACGTTGATAATAAATTAGAATTTGACAAATATATCCAGTTGAAAGATTATATTGAAATTGAAAAAAGTAAAATTAGAGAACAGCTTGAAGAAATTCCTGTTGTTGAGGAAGATACGGAAGAAATGATTATACGAAAAGAGGATATAATTAAAAGCTTGAAAGAAAACTGGGGATTTCTCACTAATGCAGAAAAGCGTTTGTTTTTACTTAAATTTGTTGACAAGATTATAATTGTAAATGAATTGCAGAACAACAGACGAGGAGTTGCTAAAGTTACAGATATAAAATTTCATATAGATTAATTATTTGATTATTAAATGCTATTATAATTTGAATATTATAATAGCATTTTCTGTATTTTACCTGTTCCACCACCCCATGACAAAAGTGTACTAATCACAAAAGACAGAGCATAAAAATAAAGATATAACGAGAAATCCCGAAACTGCGATGTATTTCAATTGCCGATGTAAGTGTGGGGTCTCCTATTTCATACGAGACCCCACACTTACATCGTGCAATACATATAATAAATTATATTTGAAACACATCACAGTTTCAGGCAGGTTATATTGTTTATTATTATTATTTAATTATATATAGAGAGATGGTGGAACAGGTGAGATTAACAGAAAGAGACGAGTTGATTTTAAGAGAGATAGACCGTTGGAGAGCTTGTGGAAGCAGGCACATTAGGTGGTTAGCAAATTTTTCGGGACAGAGAGCGACAGACAGAAGATTGAAGATTTTAATTGAAACAGGATATTTGGAACGCAGAAAATTTTTGTATGGTGTGCCGAGCATTTATTTTTTGACAGCCAAAGGCAAATCGCTTATACAGGTCAGAACAGGTACGGAAAAAGTCAAGATTGAGCAAATTGTACACGATAGAACAGTTTTAGATACGGCAATTTATTTTATGCAAAAAGAGGACTTGTCCTTAAATGACATCACAACGGAAAAGCAATTGCACCAGTTGGATGGTTTTGGAATACGCAGACACAGAGCTGATTTTATATTTACAAAAGATGAACAGACAAATTGCGTGGAAGTTGAACTGACCAAGAAAGCAAACAACCGATTGTTAAATATTATTAAGGATAATTTCATGGAATATGATGCGCAGATATGGGTCGTTCCCAATTATCAGACGGCAATTTTAAAAGTATTGAATAACAGTCAGAAATATTACACGAATATACAGATATGTTCCTTGCAGAAAATAACAGATTTTATGAACCAATTAAAATAAGCTTGTCTAATTTCATGAGAGCTTGTTTTTCTGAATATACTGTAACAAGTCAAATGAAACGGAGGTTACAGACAATGATTTTTAATCTATTTGAACGGACTAAAAAAATATGAAATGATTATAAAAATTCTGATTTTTACAGTTCCCGTCTGTATTATTATCCACGGTTGCAGACAAACCGTTTTTATGCGAAAACTTTTCAATTTTCGTCGTGATTTTAAGAGGGTGAAATACAAAATGAAACAGAAAAACTTAAACGAATCCAATTCCGCATTATTGGGATATAACGGCAGAAAGCTAATTTTTTCCCCTGATAATGCAAAGCATATTTTTATTTGCGGAACGACCGGAAGTGGAAAAACCGTTGCACTCAGCAATTATATTCAGAATTGCATGAGAAAAGACTTCCCTATGCTAATCGTAGACGGGAAAGGCGATACAGGAAAAGGAAGTATTTTAGATGTCTTGACACAGTTAAACGAGCGTTATCACAAGAAAATTTACTGCATTAATTTAACAAATCCGATTATGTCAGATACATACAATCCGTTTTTTAATACATCTACTACTGTTGCAAAAGATATGCTTATCAATATGACGGACTGGTCGGAGGAGCATTACAAAGTCAATGCGGAACGATACTTACAGCGATTGATTTTGTTGATGAACAAGGCGGAAATTCCACTTTCATTCCAAACGATTGTAAAACATATGGAACTTGAAAAAATTTCGGCACTCTCTATGCAGTTGGTTAAAGAAAAAAGAATCTCCAAAGAAAAGCATTTGGAAAATCTTGAAATTGCCAAAACTTCGGGAAAAATCGCTGAAAATTCTATTGCAAGATTTTCAACCATTGCAGAAAGCGAATTGGGAGAACTATTTTCCGATACCGGAATAGACATTGCAACAGCGTTAAAAGAAAAAGCAATTATTTTATTTATCTTGAATCCGTTGATTTATCCCGAAATATCGCCTGCTTTTGGTCGATTAATCTTGATTGACAGCAAAAAAGCGATAAGTCAGCGTTTTCAGAGTAATAACAGAACGTTTTTCCTGTTCGATGAAATTAATGTTTATGCTTCGAAAACTCTTATCGACCTTGTGAACAAATCACGAAGTGCAAATGTAACTTGTGTTCTTGCAACGCAAAGTCTTTCCGATCTTGCAAGTGCAGAAGATGAAGATTTCACGCAGCAAATCATTGAAAACTGCAATAATTATCTTGTATTACGTCAGAATAGCGCAGTAAATTCCGAAAATTGGGCGAATATTTTAGGCACAAGGCAGACTATGGAAGTGACCTATCAATTACAGCAAAAAGGACTTGATACAACTCAGACTGGGTTTGGTTCTGCAAGGCGAGTGCGAGAATTTTTATACCACCCTGATGAGATAAAGCAGTTACAAACGGGGTATGGCATTTTTCTTTCCAGAGATGAATATTTTCACAGTAAACTTCACGTTCATAAGCCGTTTTAGGGGGATTTTTATGATTGACAGATTAATTGACGATATTGAAAGAAGTATACGTTTTCTGTTTCTGTTCTGGAAAAATAACCCGATTTACCTTGTTTGTTCGTTGTTTTATTATGTGATTTCTTCATTGCTTTTAGGCGGTACGGCAAAAAGTTTTTTGATTGTATTTGTGGTTTATGCAATATCACTTATTGTTGGATTTTCTCCGTTGGGCGAGAAAATTTTACGATTATTGAACAGGGTTCGACCGCTTGAAACCAAACGGGAAACTGAGTATTTACAGCCGTTATTTGAGGAAGTTTATGAACGTGTCAAAGAGAAGCACAAAATATTTAGAAAAATTGAAATATGCGTAATAGATAATATGACAGTCAATGCTATAGCATTAGGCAGACGTACTATTGCAGTCACTAAAGGAGCAATGCAGACATTCACCGAAGAGGAATTAAAGGCAGTTATCGGACATGAAATTGCACATATTGTACATGGAGATACTATGGCATCTATATATTCTGTTATTGGAAACGGTATTTTTTCAGTATTTGTATTGCTTGCAAGATTATTCCTACTTTTCATTGATTGGATACAGTGTGCATTTACAGGAAAACGCAGTATTTTTTCGGCATTAATGCTTATAATAAGGCTTTATTTTGAGTTTACTATCTGGTTTTTGAATTTTTGGTTACAGGTGATTTTGTCGGTAAACAGCCGTAAAAATGAGTTTAAAGCGGATTTGTTTTCTTACTCTATCGGCTATGATACGGATATGATTGAAGCTTTGTATCTTCTGGAAAAAATATCTTTGGGAGATAATAGCTCCATTATTCAAAAGATGATTGCCAGTCACCCACGAATTACCCTTAGAATTAAACATCTTGAGGAATTTGACGAGCTTGCGAAGTAAAGTTTGCCTTAACCCCTTAATTGCCTACAATTAAAAAATTCCCGATATGTTTTGTAAGAACATATCGGGAGGTTTTTTAATATTTTGTTTTTTGGGGTGAAGGAGATTTTAATCTAAATGTTTATAATTATCTAATCTTTTAATATTCCCATTTTTATCTTTTCTTGCCAATATTTCATTTCCATCTTTATCTTTTAATATTATATTTCCAAAAGCATCTTTCCCCTCACATTTATAGTCCTCTCTTTGGTTATTATGATAATCGTGGAATGTTGTTCCATAATTCTCAAAAACATCACTTTCTTTAGCTAAATTTGCAAATACCGGTATAGACATAATCATTAAAATACATATATGAAAGAATATGAGTAGAAAATAAAAACATATTATAGAAGCTATATATGCTACATTTGCTACAATGATAAAAGATGTATATGCCAATGTGAAAATTATTCCCCGAATCAATCCGAATATATTGATATTACTTTTAATTATTATCAACATGATTAAAGCAGAAATAATAAACAAGCATATTGAAACTACTAAGTATCGGCTATATACAAGAATGCCTATAAAAGTTAATGCAATAGATACTAAGCACCCTATTGAAATAAGAACAAATGATATCGTGCCAGCATCAAATTCTATTCCTAGTCCACATTCTGCAAGTAAAAAAGCATCAGGGTGAAAAAAATCTTTTAAATATGTAAATTCACTTTTAAAATTTTCTTCCAAAAAATATTTACAATATATTAATCTAAATAATAATATTATCAAAATTAACGATACGGCTATTATAATTAGACGAACAATTTTAAAAGAATCATCTGACATATATTTTCGGAATCTTTCTAAAAAGTTTAAAAAGGGATTCCACAATATGAATATTTTTCTTTCTTGAATGAAAGCATCAAAACTGCTTGATAGATAATTTAAAAAGTCTAATATAGCTTTTTTCACTAATATAGTTTTTTCCATAAGTATTTTCCCTTTCTAATTAATTTGCATTTCTATATTATTCATTTCAGGCAGTCCCCATATACTGCTATAATAATCAATACATTTTCCTGGCAAGTAAATTTCATCTTCTTTAAAATCTAATGTAAATGAATTCCTACCATATCCATCATCAGTTTCAAAAGTAAAAATATTGCTTTCAATATTTCCTGAAAATGAATTTTCACTAAATTTTCTGCCTGTATATATTTTGTTTTTTGATAAGTTCTGTTTAATTCAATACACTAAAATTCACTCCATTTTCTTTAGCAAATATTTCTGCTTTTGAACCAGAAGGAGCATATATTGTTAATTCATTAAAATCGCTTCCTAAATTGCTCCCAAAGTAGCCACTTATAATTAATTCTGTATTTGAACCTTTTACCGTAATGTTTTTTAATTTTTCACAGTATCCAAAATCAAAACTAGTAACATTATTTGGTATAATTATTTCTTGTATCGCACTACCAGCAAACGCTTCTATGGTCATAGCTTGAACATTTTCTGGAAGAGTAACTGAAGATAAATTAGCGCATCCTGAAAAAGCATTTTCTCCAATATATATACATGTATTCGGTATAATAATTTCTGATAATTTAACGCATCCTTTAAAACAATCAATATCTAAATATTGAAGTTGGGAAGGTAATTTAACTTGACTTAAACTTTCACAACCATTAAAAGCAAATTTCCCAATTTCTATAATATTTTCTGGGATTATAACTTCTTTTAATGACACACACCCACCAAACATACCATAAGATATTGTTTTAAGTGAACCTTCATTAATTGTAACTTTTTCAAGTGAGGTGCAGTCACCAAATGGTCCGTCAGGAAATGAACCTATTCCGGGATAATTAATTTCAGATACACTTCCGGGTATTGTAATTTCTTTTAACGACGTACAATTTACAAAAGCCCCCTCTTCTAGTGTTCGTACACTATCAGGGATTTTAATATTATTTAAGCTGATACAATCTTTGAACGAATCTATTGGTATACAATATTGGGATTCACTCAATTTTACTGATGTAAGGTTTTCACAACCAGAAAAAACAGCTCCACCTTCATAATAATCTGTAGGTGTACCAAATGAAGTAACGCTGTCCGGTATTTCTATACATTTTAATTTTTTACAGTTTGAGAATGCTTTCGCTTGAATTTCTGTAAGTGTTATCGGTAAATTCAATTCAGGCAGATTTTCACAATTTGCAAAAGCTGATTGTTTTATAATTTCCAAACCGTCTTTTAATGTAATCGAGGTCAAACCAATACAATTATAAAAAGTATACTCTCCTATACTTTTTACTGTACTAGGAATTTCAACTTTTTGTAATCCAGCTAAATCCTTAAATGCAGAATCTCCTATTTCAGTTACCACTTTTTTTTCTATTCTAGAAGGAATAATAACATCAGCAGATATTCCATTATATCTTAAAATTCTAACATCTCCTTCTGTAGTATTTTCATAACTAAAATCACTGCTTGAATTAGCTTTTTTATTATATTCATCATTATCATCAGGACTTTTAGTTGTAATTGGTTCTTCATAACTTTCAGTCATAATTTCCGACGAAGATGTAACATCAAAACTATACTCTTCAATTTCAGAAAGTATTTCCTCATTGCGTGAGGAACTTAATTCTTGTGTCCGATTATCCTTACACCCATTAGAAAACATTAAAAGTATAAGAGAAGATACGATTGAAATTATTTTTAAAATATCCTGTTTTTTCATTTTAATATACACTCCTTTTAATTATCCACGTACGATGTTTTAAGTGTTACAATATACAGAGAAATAACAAATACAATTGTAATAAGTCCTTCCCATACAAACGCTATACCGGGTACTGTGATTCCATTGTCAAAAGAACTTACGAACATCATCATCATAACTGCATTTACTCCTTGCAGAATAGTATTGATGCCTATTAGCTTTCTTGCATCACGGAAAATCAGATTCAGAATTAATCCCAGTGTCAAAATGCCTATCATAATCCAAATCATAATTAGCATTAGTTTATAATCATCTTGATTCATAAGTTGACCAATTAGTTCATCTTTCTTTCCAAGAAAAAAACCTAAATTAAAGCTGGTTAAGCCATTAATTTTGTAATCCTCTAAATGCTTGACTTTTGCCATAGGGGTAAATAGAGCAAGTATACTTAAGACATACAGTACGATATGAAAACGTGCTATATTTTTCCCTGTATCTTCATAAAATTGACTTTTCTTTTTGTCCACTGCAATTATTATGAGAGATACAATACTTCCTATACCGAAGAAAGACAAAACAATATGTAAAATGATAATTAAAACCCGATTTTTACATTGAAACCTACACGCCATAACAATTGGTAAAATAAACATAGTTGCCAATGCAAGAATTAATGCAATTCCTTCTAATACGGTTGCACCCGATATTGATTCTGAATAACTTCCTGTGTACATAATTTATACTCCTTTTTAAAATGTTATCAATTATTACTGCATTAATGCAATAAATAATTCTTTATAATATTTAAATTTATACTACCACAATGACATTTCGCTGGAAATATACCATATGTCATTAATCTGAATTAAACTTATATCTATAGCTTCATCAGAAATTGTACTGTTTTGGTAATGTATGGTCAATCTCATTTTAACTTGGTCGCTGTTAATATACTCTTGACTATCGATGTTAATAGTGATTTCTGGCATTTCCAAACCAAATTCATTTTCGTATATATTTATAGAACCTCCAAATAAACTGTTTATATCCATTCCCATCAAGTTTTCGTCACATTTAAATATTTCATTGTACATTTTCTGAACTTGTGGTTCATAGCATTCTATAAGCTCCTCCATATCAAGATTATTTAATGCTCTTTCCATTTTTCTTATTGTATCTTCAGGTTTTGCTTCTATGGTATTATCTTCTGTTTTGTAAGCTTGTATGACACTATCCCACTCACAAATTACTCCAAAGGAATTAAGTGGAACATCACCGCTTGAACCGTCCGCTTCATTCGCAATATCATTCCATTTGCCTTTATTAGAATACCAATTTTCGTACTGCATCTTCCGATTTGCAAAACGCAGATAAAATTCATCACTGGTAAAGTTATCCGGTTGTCTGTATTCTTTTTCGCCGTTAGTCCAGCTATCCCAATTGGTATATGAAAATTCTGTATCATCAACCCATTTCCATTCTGCATCGGAATAATAACCGCCTAACCAGTAGCTCACTTTATCCGTATATTTCTCAGTTAAATCTTCAACAAATTTCTGTTCATCTGCATCTGATATAGTCACCAAATGCCCGCCAAGGTTTTCACAATATTCTTTTGCTTCTTTCCATGTCATAGATTCAGAGTATACCATATAGGAATGTCCGTTGTAGGTGCTTGCTTCTTCTGGTATAGTTGGGGTGGATTCTGTAGTTGTTGTGGCTGGTTCTG
Source organism: uncultured bacterium (assembly GCA_905215965.1). Classification (GTDB taxonomy): domain Bacteria; phylum Bacillota; class Clostridia; order Oscillospirales; family Ruminococcaceae; genus Ruminococcus. The sequence goes on from CAJMSD010000006.1 coordinate 185,996, forward strand.
TAATTTCCACTAACTTAATAACACCCCATTTACCGTCTTTTTTGACCCAAGCTAGTTCATTGTGAACGGGTCGTACTTCTTCAAATGTTCCACAAGGGATTACTTCGTTTCCTTGTATATCATAGTAACCGCATTTACCATTTATTTTTACGGGGATATAATTTTCAGTTGGTATATATGGCAAAATATAATTATTGTTATAATTATACCAGTCACCGCCTGCCCACCAATCTATAACTCGATTATTTGAAGTGAAACCATCGCAATTTTGGATAATAACTTTTCCATCTTTATCAAAATAAGTCCACTTATTTCCTTCCTCTAAAGCGATAACATTATTAAAACTGTGCATATATCCTTTATCATATTCAATAGGTACTAATAACTTATTTTGATTAGCTATACCGTATTTTTCAGATATATTCGAACACTTTCCATCTTGTTCAATATCAGCAGATTGAACAACTACATTAAAAGAAAGATTATCGGTATGTTCACCATAAACTGGACTCCCCTCAAACTGATATACTTGTTGTTTATTATTATCCCAATAATATGTACTTCCTACATAGCCCCAACCACGTTCTTGGTTTATTTCTATCCTTAGATCTCTTCTATCAGAGAAGACATCAACACGTTCTTCACCTTTAATTTGGTCATATTCATTATAGACACCAATTGCTCCTTGTATATCATAACCGCCAAATTCATATAATGATTCGGCTATATTTGTCCCATCGTATTTGATGATACCATATTTTCCATCTTGTTTAATCAAAGCACATTCATCATAAGGAGATACGTATCCAGTTTCTAAGAAAGTATCCTTATTATCTGGTACGATAATATCCTCTGCTTCAATTGTTGGTGCTAAGTGCCATGTGTAGTTGGCGGTTGGGTCATTCTCTTGATTACTAAAGAAATTTTTAAAGACATCACAATTTTTATTATTTAATTCTTCTTTAGTTGGCAAATTATATTCGCAACATTCAAGTTTGTAAATATTTCTACATAAGTCACTTATATAGGTATCGCTATTTGCTATTAAATCTTTTTCACGCTTTGTAGTTGTCGGAAGTTGGTAACTATCAGCAAGAGTTTTAATCATAACTGACGAAACTCTATTGTAAAAATCAAGATTGCTAACAAAATTTGCCATATCTTCACTATTTAAACTTTCCTCAGATTTTTTACTGATTTCGTCAAGAGTTAATACAGTAGTATATTGCATTTTTGCTAACCAAAAATATTTAGCAGAGTTATTAATTTTTTCTACCGGTTTAAATGAACTGTTTGCCTCTTGTAATTTTTCAGCAGTTAAAATAGTTTCATATGTTTCAAAGACTTCTTGTGATTTTCCAGCAGTCGCCACAGAAAATAACCCCTTTGTAATCATCTCTGAAAATTTATTTATACTTTCATTTAATGTAACTTCTTTAACAATTTCATCAAATGAACCGCAAGAATTGTAATAATCTCTTGCACACTGAAAAATGAATTGACTGTTTTCACTTAACGATATATTGTATTTATTTACCATATCTTCAGAATAAAATGTTTTAAACATATCCAAAACTTTTCTATCGTATGAGCTCCGTCTTACATATTCTAAAGCTGAATTAAAAAGAATATTGGTTAATACATCTTTTCCCGACTGGTTTAAATAGGAATTTAACTTTTCATTTACTCTTCCGTTTGTTGATAAATCTCTTATTGTATCATTAAATACAGATAATGAGTTGTTATCTTTTATTCCTTTTTTTGCATAAGAGCCAATATAAGAACTAATATAAAAATCTGTAAAAGGTGTATCGCTTATATCTCCGTCTTGTGTTTTTACTAAAAATGAACCTAAATCGTTTATTTTTTCATAAACTTTAGTTTCTTCTTCTGTAACATTTATATCATATCCTAAAACTTCATTAAATGCCTCATAGTAATATTGTCTGAGAGTATTTTCCGTTGCATAAAAACCATAATTTGAATCTACAAAAATATCGGAAGAAAAAGATATAGCTGTTCTTTGTACAACCAATCCGAATTTAATCAATGCTGTACCCATATTATCATTATTTTCATCTATTCCATAGGAAAGAACATCTGATTGGTATTTAGAATAATCAAAATTTGTTGCTTCATATACTGTGTATTGCGGCAAATCAATTAAAAGAGTATTATCATAATAGGTACAGTCAGCAAACAGCATACTCATAAGTGGTTCAGGTTCACAATACACTTTATTATTTTCCGTAATTGTTTGTATATCAAAATCTCCGTAAAGAGATTTTAATTTAGAATTTCCATTATCTTCAATAAAAGCAGTAATTTCTTGCTTTCCTTGGTAACCGCCAACCAGACCAGCGGGCAAAAAAATGAGCCGAGATCAACCTCGGCTCAAATCCCGTATTCGGTTCATCA
>CAJMSD010000007.1 GCA_905215965.1 uncultured bacterium
CCTCTTGTAATTGTAAATAATATTTTAATTGACGGAAGCACTTGTTCGGGTGATATCGTCATTCCCGACAGCGTTACCAGTATTGGTGATTGGGCGTTTTACCAATGTTATGACTTGACCTCTATAACAATAGGCAACAGCGTTACAAGTATTGGTGTTGGTGCGTTTAACCAATGTCATGGCTTGACTTCTGTAATTATTCCCGAAAGCGTTACAAGTATTGGTAATGGTGCGTTTTACCGCTGTTCAGGCTTGACATCTGTAATTATTCCCGACAGTGTTACAAGTATTGGCGATAGTGCGTTTGACGATACGCCATGGCTTGAATCGAAGCGAGAAGAAAATCCTCTTGTAATTGTAAATAATATTTTAATTGACGGAAGCACTTGTTCGGGTGATATCGTCATTCCCGACAGCGTTACAAGTATTGGTAATGGTGCACTCTACGGTTGTTCGGGCTTAACCTCTGTAGCTATAAGCAACAGCGTTACAAGTATTGGTGCTGATGCGTTCTCCAATTGCGATGGCTTGACTTCCGTAATAATTCCAGACGGTGTTACAAGCATAGGTCGTTATGCATTCTCCTACTGCACGAGTTTGACCTCTGTAATCATACCCGACAGCGTTACAAGTATTGGTGCTGGTGCGTTCTACGATTGCAATAACTTGACATATATTACCATAGAGAACCCTGATTGTGACATATATGATACTTCCCAAACAATAAGCAACGGTTACAATATTGAAAATAGTGATTATGATTTCAACGGTACAATTTACGGCTACACCGACTCAACAGCTCAAACCTATGCCGAAAAATACAGATATAATTTTAAATCTCTCGGCGCGGCTCCCGTTACAGTCTGGGGCGATGCAGACGAAAACGGAACAGCCGACATGGACGACGTTGTCGCCATACTCTGCGCGGCAAGCGGACTTACAGCCTTGTCCGAACAGGGCGCGCTCAACGCCGATATCTACCAGAACGGCGACGGTATAAGCTCCAACGACGCAGTATCGCTGCAAAAGTATCTCGCCCTCACTATCAGCGAGCTTCCCGAATCTTATCTTGAATAATATTGTATTGCAAACCAAAAGAGCCGCAAACGCGGCTCTTTTTTATTACAATGTGTTAGTTTTTTCTGCGCTCCTTGCAGCCTTGCTGTAAACGCAGCCGCAGTAATTCTGGCGGTAAAGTCCGTACTGCCTTGAAAGCTCTATCGAACGCTTATATCCGTCATGCTTCTTAAAATCCGAAAATAAATACCTTACTCCGCACCGCTCCGAGACCTCCGCTCCGTATTCGTTTATAAAAGCGCAGTCCTTATGCGGACTTATGGTAAGCGTTGTTGTAAAATAATCGGCATTAAGCTCCGCCGCCTTTTTTCCTGCCGCTTCAAGCCGCAGTCCGATGCATTTACGGCAGCGTTCGCCGCGCTCCGGGAGATCTTCAAGCCCCTTTGCAAGCTCAAAAAACGGCTGAGGATCATATTCCTCCTCCAGCACAGTTATACCCGGCTGCATAACGGAGACAAGCCTTTTCAGCTCGCTGCTGCGGTGATCGTACTCCTCACGCGGAGCAATATTCGGATTATAAAAATACAGCGTTATCTCGAAATGGCTGCACAGATACTCCAGAACATAGCTGCTGCACGGCGCACAGCAGGCATGAAGAAGCAGCGACGGCTTTTTTCCGTCCTTTTCAAGCTCCTCAAGAGTTCTGTCAAGCATAAGACCGTAATTTATCTTAGCCATTATTTATCCTCAAGACCTTTAAGAGCTTTAAGCTCCTCACGGTTCACTCTTATTTCAGCGTCCTTGAGCAGCTTTACCTCGCTTCTGTCAAGAGTAACGGGAACTTCCGACTTGTCCGTTTTTATTCTCAGCTTGCCCGTGATAAGGTTCACGTCCTCTACCCTGCCCTTATCGCCGTCGGGAGTAACAACTATCGCGCCTGCTTTCGGAGTTATTTTCAGCAAAGCCTCATAGGCGTTCTGTTCATTTTTAAGACAGCACATAAGTCTGCCGCAGGTGCCCGAGATCTTCGTGGGATTCAGTGAAAGTCCCTGCTCCTTCGCCATTTTTATTGAGACAGGCTGAAACTCGCCGATAAAGCCCTTGCAGCAGAATTCTCTGCCGCATATTCCCAGACCGCCGAGTATCTTTGCTTCGTCGCGCACGCCTATCTGTCTCAGCTCGATACGGGTTCTGAACACCGAGGCAAGATCCTTGACAAGCTCGCGGAAATCCACTCTGTTTTCTGCTGTAAAGTAGAAAAGCAGCTTATTATTGTCAAATGTACATTCAACGTCCACAAGCTTCATTTTAAGCTTGCGGAACGCTATTTTCTCTTCGCATATTCTGAACGCTTCTTTTTCGCGCTGTTTATTTTTTTCAACGATCTTCAGATCGTTTGCGTCCGCGATCCTGATGATCGGCTTCAAAGGCGAATTGATCTCGCTGTCGTCTATGCTTCTGTTGGCGATGACGACTTCTCCGCATTCCACGCCTCTTACGGTCTCAACGATCGCTCTGTCTCCGACCTGAGCCTTTATATTTCCCGGTGAAAAATAGTAAACCTTTCCGACGCTTTTAAAGCGTACTCCGACTATTTCTTTCATTACAACTCCAGTTCCTGCGGCGATGCCGCATTTAATCTATAATATCCATGATTTCGGCACAAAACGCTGAAAGCGCAAGAGGAATATTCACGTTTGTCTCTACAGCTTTCCACTCTTTTTCAATACAGCGATGAAGCCTTGCCGCCTGATACACGGTAATTGCCGAAGAAAGGCGTACAGCTCCCTCGCGCCAACAGCCTATGAGCGGAGCGCTGCTGTCCCTGCCGAGCACCGCGGCGTCCCTGACGAGCTTATCCATAAGAGAGAGCGCGCTTCGAACGTCATTACGCTGAGTTCCCAAGGCAAAAAGTATTGTATTGAGCGCATATTCATCTTTATTTATTATACTATCGGCAGCCTGTTTTGTCAAATCCACACTTTTTCGCAGCTGTTCGTTTTCAATATATTCGATGCACATACCGATATTTCCGTGAAAGCAGCCGACCGCCGCAGAAATATCGCTCTCTCCGAAGCCGTTTTCGCGCAGAGACTGCGCTGCTTCCTCCTCGGTGCATATGTTCATGCCGAAGCAGACGCATCTTGAAATAACGGTAGGCAGAAAATCCGACTTTGATTCGCTCGTAAAAATAAAATATGCGTACTCGGGCGGTTCTTCGATAATTTTCAGCAAGGTATTCTGCGTGCGGACGTCCATTGAATGACAGTCGCGGAATATATAGATCTTCCGTCCGCTGCTGTTGTTCGGCTTGATAAAGGCGTCGGCGCAGATCTCCCTTGCGGCGGCTACCGAATAACCTCCGAGTTTTCCGCTTGTTTCAACATAAACTACGTCGGGATGAATGCCGTGCTCCGTATTTTTGCAGGCGTTGCAGAAGCCGCAGGGCTTATCCGCTCCGCTGCTTTCACACAGAAGCAGTCTTGTATAATAATCAGCCATGAGCTTTTTGCCGCTGCCTTTTTCGCCGTAAAACATAACGGTATGAGCCGCTCTGTTCTGTTCGACCATATTGCGGAGAGTAGCTGTAAGGCTTTCGTTTCCGTAAATCTTTTTCATATCTCACCAATTTCACGCCGGACAGCTCCGGCAGTTATTTCCGATAACATTATTATTTTACCACATTTACCGTTGAAATTCCATACCTTTTAAATATATTTATGCAGCATTTGTCAATAATTTCTCCGCTTGCCGCTATCGGTATCGCAGGCGGACACGGAACCTTTACCGCAGAGCATATCCTGCCCTCCGCTTCTTCAACGGGAATTTCCTCCGATCCCGAAAATACGGCTTGGCGGATAGTCATTGCCTTTTTGGGAAGCTCCATATAAAAATCATTCTCATCGGAATTTGTGCGCTCACAGTGATCATGAGCGTATTTCAAAGCAGATTCAATGCGAGAGTAATCATCCCTGCGGCTCATTGGAGACATCAGCAGAACGACTGCAGAGCTGTCCGCATATTCGCATTCCACGCCCTTTTCCCTTAGAAGCCGTGATATTTCCGTACCGCTGAAGCCGCTGAGAGAAGCCTTTATCGTAACGTGGAACGGATCTCCCTCGGCGAAGCTCAGCCTTTCGGAAAAAATTTTCCTCAGTCTGTCGAGCAGTGCAAGATTCCTCCGTATATCCGAACGAATACTTCTGCTGATATATTCGGTACATATATCGAGGGATGCCATTATCAGGTAGGACGGACTCGTAGACGCAAACAAGCTCATCGCCTGTTTAAGCCGCGGAGCAAGCTTTTCGTCGGAGGTGTGGAGCATTGCCGCTCCCGTAAGCGCAGGAAGCATTTTATGAGCCGAATCGCAGCACAAGTCTGCTCCGAGCGCTATGGGGTGGATATTTTCCGAGAAAAAGGCCAAATGCGCGCCGTGAGCGTTGTCCGTAAGCAGCCTTGCGCCGTGTCGGTGGCATATCTTGGCGAGCGCCTTGATATCGGCAGTTTTTCCCGTATAATCAGGTGAGGTCACATAAAGACATGACGGCTCTGCGCATTCCGAAAGCAGATCTTCCACCTCGCAAAGATCGATTTCTCCCGAAAGTATCCCTCCGTCATAGTGCGGAAGTATCCAATGCACATCAACATCAAGCAGAGCCGCCGCATTGAGAAACGAACGATGTACGTTTCTTACGGCGAACACCTTTCTTCCCTCGCTTTTCATAAGCGCAAGCATCGCCTGAATGCACAAAGTCGAGCCTGATGCCGAATAAGCCGTTGCCGCAGTCCCGTAAAGCCGCGACATTTCCTTTTCGCTTTCGGCAATGATCCCCTCCGCGTTGAAAAGGCTGTCCGCACCGCTTATTTCGGTTATATCCAAGCTGTAAAGCTCTTCGGGAACTCCGTAAATCGGAGCTTTTCCCTTATGTCCGGGCATATGTGCGCGAACCGTCTTGTCCGCAGCGTATTTTTTCATAAATCCGTAAAGCGGCGTACTCATATTGACCTCCTCAGAAATAATATTTCATGTATTTGAATATGCGCATTCTCGCGCGTTTCATCAGCGCCGAAACAGCCTGCGGAGATATTCCCTGCCGCTGCGCTATCTCAACGATGTTGACTCCCTTAAAATAGTATAACATAATTATCTCGCTTTGTCTTGAAGTAAGCTCATTTTTTATTACATTTAACAGAACTTTTTTCAGGCGCATTTTTCTTCCGTCGTCATCGTCGGAGGGCTCAGACAAAATTTCACGTATTCCCGAGTCGGCTTCTCCGTTGAAGTCGTCGGAATAGGTTATTCTTCTTGACATTATTGTTTCCTCCCCAGATAGATCTGCAAATGATCGATGATCTCGGACGTCTGACGATACTCGGTACGGAGCAGTTCTATGCGCTTTTCAAGATCATTCGTTTCTGTTTCCTCCTCGCTTCCGTTTCTTCTCATTTCCTTTAAAATGCCTGAAAGCTCGCAGATACGTTCTCTGACAAGCTCCACGCTGCTTTTGTATTGTTTTATAAGTTCCTTCATTGATATCCTCCGTTTCTTAGGGAGAAATACCTAAGGCAGCTACGAAACGTTTGTTCCAATTCCTTGTGAGTATATTATAGAACAAACATTCTGATTTGTCAATAGCAAAAATATATATTTTATTTTTAACTTAAAGTAATGCGGCTCTTGAAAAATTTTCCCCGCAGCTCTCGACAAATAAATTAAAATGGTGTATAATAATATATAATGGATTTTTATTACTTTACAGAACGGAGCGATATTCTATGTCAAAAAAACCTTTTTATATAACAACCGCTATAGCTTATGCGTCGAAAAAGCCTCATATCGGTAATACCTATGAAGTAGTTTTCACCGACGCAGTCGCCAGATTCAAAAGAATGCAGGGATATGACGTTTTCTTCCTCACCGGTACGGACGAGCACGGTCTTAAAATTGAGGAGCTTGCAAAGGCTGAGGGGATCTCTCCGAAAGAACACGTCGATAAGGTGGCTGCCGAAATAAAGGATATTTGCAGGATCATGAATATCTCCTACGACGGATTTATCAGAACTACCGACGAACAGCACGAAAAGGTAGTCCAGAAGATATTCAAGAAGCTTTATGACAACGGCGATATCTACAAAAGCTCATACGAGGGACTTTACTGCACTCCTTGCGAAAGCTTCTGGACGGAATCGCAGCTTGTAGACGGAAAATGTCCCGACTGCGGAAGAGAAGTAAAGCCTGCCAACGAGGAAGCCTACTTCCTGAAGCTTTCAAAATATCAGAAATGGCTTGAGGATTACATCGAAGAGCACCCGGATTTCATCGTTCCCGAAAGCCGCAAAAAGGAAATGCTCAACAACTTCATAAAGCCCGGACTTCAGGATCTGTGCGTTTCAAGAACGACCTTTACATGGAGCATTCCCGTTACCTTTGACCCAAAGCACGTTATCTATGTCTGGATCGACGCTCTTTCAAACTATATCACGGCTCTCGGATATGATCCCGACGGCTCGGGCGAGCTGTTTGAAAAATACTGGCCCTGCGACTGTCACGTTATCGGCAAGGATATCATGCGCTTCCACTCGATCTACTGGCCTATAATGCTTCACGCTCTCGGACTTGAGATACCTAAAAAGCTTTTCGGTCATAACTGGATACTGTTCGGAGAGGACAAAATGAGCAAGTCAAAGGGCAACGTTATCTATGCAAACGACGTTGTAGACGCTTTCGGAGTTGACGGCGCAAGATATTATCTGCTCAGCGAAATGCCTGTAAGCTCGGACGGCTCTATCACCTATGAATCCCTTATAGAAAGATACAATTCCGACCTTGCAAATACTCTCGGAAACCTTGTAAACAGAAGCGTTGCAATGTCCAAGAAATATTTCGGCGGAGAAATAAAAGCTCCCGTATGCGCAGAAGAGATCGACAGCGAGCTTATTGACAAGGCAGTTGAAACTCCGAAGCTTGTTGCAAAATATATAGATGAATACCGCATGGCTGACGCTATGGAAGCGATAATGAGCCTTGCGCGCCGCGCCAACAAATATATCGACGAGACTGCTCCCTGGGTTCTGGCTAAGGACGAAGCAAAGTCCGAACGTCTCGGTACGGTTCTTTATAATCTTCTCGAAACAATACGCTTCCTCGGAGTTATTCTTGCTCCGTTCATGCCCGAGACCTCAGAAAAGATACTCGACGAAATAGGTTCGGACGCACGCGATTTTGCAAGTCTTGAAAGCTTCGGCGGTCTTAGGGCAGGAGGAAATGTCGGCGAGCCTGTACCGCTCTTTGCAAGAATCGACGCAGAAAAATTCATAGCGGAAGCCAATGCGAAAATGGCTGCTCAGGCGGAAGCTGCAAAGGCTGACGAAGCCGAAAACGAGGAAATTATTCTTGCTCCCGAGATAGCTATCGACGATTTCGCAAAGGTCGAGCTGAGAGCGGCAAAGGTAATTTCCTGCGAAAAGGTCAAAAAATCGAAGAAGCTCCTCTGTTTGCAGCTTGACGACGGCATGGGCGGACGTCAGGTCGTTTCCGGAATCGCCGAATACTACAAGCCGGAAGAGCTTGTGGGCAAGACCATTCAGCTTGTCGCAAATCTGAAACCGTGCAAGCTTTGCGGAGTTGAAAGCTTCGGAATGATATGCGCTGCCGATACAAAGGACGGCGTTAAGGTTGTTTTCCTTGACGACAGTATCCCTGCCGGTTCGAAAATAAGATAAATTAAGGGAGTCGGTTTTCCGACTCCCTGATTTTTTTACATAAGCTCGCAGATAAGATTAGAAAATTCCACAGGATTTTCAATACTCATACCCTCTATCAGAAGCGCCTGATCGTAAAGCAAGCTTGCATACTTTCCGAGCTTTTCCTTATCTCCGGCAGAGTAGATCTCTTTAAGCTTCTCGAAGATCTGATGCTCGGGATTGATCTCAAGAACGCGCTGAGCCTTTACCTTCTGATCGGTCGGCATCGCATTGAGAACCTTTTCCATTTCAAGAGTTATCTCTCCCTCGCTGGTAATGCAGACCGGATGAGATTTAAGTCTCTGCGAAAGAATTACCTTCGATACCTTATCGCTGAGAGCTTCTCCCAAAGCCTTGAGCATATCGGAATTCTCCTCTTCCTTTGCCTTGATCTCCTCTTTCTTTTCCTCGCTTTCAAGTCCAAGATCGTCTGCCGATACCGACTTGAATTCCTTTTCCTTATAATTCATCAAGGTTTTAAGAGCAAATTCGTCAACGTTATCGGTAAGATAAAGTATCTCGTAGCCGTGCTCCTTGACCAATTCGGTCTGCGGAAGCTGCTCGATACGATCAACGCTTTCGCCCGTTGCATAGTAGATGAATTTCTGATCCTCGCGCATACCCGTTACATACTCGTCGAGAGTAACAAGCTTTTTCTCATTCGACGAAGTGAACATAAGCAGATCCTGAAGCTTGTCCTTATTCATGCCAAATCCGCTGTAAACGCCGTATTTAAGCTGTAATCCGAAGGTTTTCCAGAACTCCTCGTACTTTTCACGCTCGTTTTTCAGCATTTTTTTAAGCTCGCTGCTGATAGTTTTTTCTATGCTTTTTGCAATTACCTTGAGCTGTCTGTCGTGCTGGAGCATCTCACGGGAAATATTAAGCGAAAGATCCTCGGAATCAACAAGACCCTTTACAAAGCTGAAATAATCGGGAAGCAGGTCGGAACACTTATCCATAATGAGAACGCCGTTGGAATAAAGCTGAAGTCCCTTTTCATATTCCTTTGTGTAGAAATCATAGGGAGCTTTTGACGGAATATAGAGCAGAGCATTATATGATGCCGTTCCCTCATTCTTTACGTGAGCATATTTAAGCGGCTCGCTGTAATCGAAGAATTTCTCGGTATAGAAATGCTTGTAATCCTCTTCTTTAAGCTCGGATTTGCTTTTCTTCCAGAGCGGAACCATGCTGTTAAGTGTTTCTACCTCGATATAATCCTCATACTCGGGAGCCTTGCCTGATTCCTTTTCCTCATCGGTCTGCGGCTTCGGACGGCTGTGAGTAACCTCCATTTTTATCGGGAAGCGGATATAATCGGAATACTTCTTGACAAGGGATTTCAGACGATACTGATCGAGGAACTCGATATACTTTTCATCATCGGTATCGTCAAGAAGCTCCAGAATAATTTCAGTACCTGCATTCGCCTTTTCGTCCTCGCTTATCGTGTAGCCGTCGATTCCCTCCGACTCCCAGCGGTAAGCCTTATCGCTGCCGTAAGCCTTTGAGATAACGGTGACTTTCTTTGCGACCATAAACGCGGAATAGAATCCAACACCGAACTGACCGATGATCTGATTATCGTCCTCAAGCTTGTTTTCATTCTTGAACTTGAACGAACCGCTGTTTGCGATAGTACCGAGGTTGTTTTCAAGCTCGTCAGCCGTCATGCCGATTCCGTTATCCGTGATTTTAAGAGTTCGGCTGTCCTTGTCCGCCGTTATCCAGATAGCAAAATCGTCCTTGGCAAGACCTACCTTGTCATCGGTAAGCGATTTAAAATAAAGCTTATCGATAGCGTCGCTTGCATTTGAAATAAGCTCTCTGAGAAAAATTTCCTTATGTGTATAGATTGAATGAATCATCATTTCGAGGAGTCTTTTAGACTCGGCTTTGAACTGCTTTGTTTCCATTTCAACATCTCCAAAAAATATAATTAGCACTCTACCGCCTTGAGTGCTAATTTAAGTATATAACTTTTTATACCGCAATGTCAAGGATTGCTCCTATTGTTTACAATTTGTTCACATTATTCCTTCCACGGAAATATATCCGCTATGGTGATATAGGTTATATTGTATACAAAGGCTACAAAAATCGACAGGATAATTTGTAAAGTTTTACCTATCTTTCTAAAAAAATATAGACAAGCATCGGAAAATAGAGTATAATTAATTTAGTGTGAATCCAAATATTACAGCGCCGCTTAACGCGCCAACGGAGTTTTTTAGAATGAGAGTTATTACCGGTATCGCAAGAGGCAGACGCCTCGTTACTCCCGAGGGAGACGATGTAAGACCTACTACCGATAAGGTCAAGGAAGCTATATTTTCAGCCGTTCAGTTCCGGCTTGAGGACGCTTATGTTCTCGACCTATTCGCCGGAAGCGGTCAGATGGGCATCGAGGCTCTGAGCAGAGGAGCAAAACGCGCCATTTTCGTTGATAATTCGCGGAAATCACTTAACTGCATCAACGAAAATCTGCATAACACCAAACTCGATAAGTTCTCGGAGGTAATAAGCCGCGACAGCTTCGATTATATCAGACTTACCGCAAGACGCTTCGATATTATCATTCTCGATCCGCCGTACAGACACGGCTATATAAACGAGCTTCTTCCGCTGGCTGCTGATAAGCTGCTGCCCGGAGGCTGCATTATATGCGAATATGAAGCCGATGCCGACGTGCCCGACGCTCCGGAGAATACGTTCCTCAAAAAAACATACAAATACGGCAGGATAAACGTATCCATATACTGCCGAAATGAAGACGAGGAGAGCGAATAATGAGAAGAATTGCCGTTTGTCCCGGAAGCTTTGACCCTGTTACTCTCGGACACCTCGACATTATTACAAGAGCTTCCAAGCTCTTCGATAAGGTCATCGTTCTTATATCCAGAAATGCGGGCAAATCTCAGCCAAGCTTTACCGCTACCGAGCGTATGATGATGATCGAGGCTGTTACAAAAAATCTCGATAATGTTGTGATAGATATCCTCGACGGTCTGCTTGCGGATTATGTCGAAAGAGTTCAGGCGGTCGCTATTGTAAAAGGTCTGCGCGCCGTCAGCGATTTTGAATACGAATTTCAGATGGCGCTTGCCAATAAAAAACTGTACGAAGGAGCGGAAACCGTTTTCCTTACGACCGCAGCCGAAAATATGTATCTCAGCTCAAGCGTTGTTAAGCAGATCGCCTGCTTCGGCGGAGATATAAGCCATTTTGTTCCGGAAATAATACTTGATGATATTAAAGAAAGACTGATTAAAGAGAGGTAAAAATATGAGTATCGATGAAATCCTTGAAGAAATGGACGAGCTTCTTGATAAAAGCAGCTCCGTGCCTTTTATGTCACACAAAAAAGTGATCGACGGCGAGCGTATGAGAGAGCTTATCAACGACGTAAGATTGAATCTTCCTCACGAGCTTAAAGAAGCCAAGAAGATCGAGTTCGACTGTCAGCGCATCCTTAACGAAGCAAAGCTGAATGCAGAGACTATCATAAGAAAAGCGGAAGAACGTGCCGCTCAGATCGTCTCAAAGGAAGCTATCGTTGTCGAGGCTAAGAAAAAAGCTATTGATATGCTCACCAAAGCGCAGACAGCTTCAAAAAATCTTCAGCAGAATGCAGCTGCAGCTGTTTCTAAAATTCTTGCCGACACCGAAAATTATTACGCCAAGAACCTCCAGCAGCTTAAGGCGGTTAAGTCAAAGCTTGAAGGAACAAAGAAACAGGCTCTTCAGTAACAGAAATTTTTTCTTTTCTTAATAAAAATTTCATATAGGTATGTTAGTATACTTTATGTACATAGGTCTGCATAATTTTACGAGCGTCCCGTAAAAAAGGCGAAATACTCGCTTATTTATTCATAGCCGAAAATTGCGGCTGATATATTTATGCATACAAGTTTTAATAAAGCGCAAAGTGGCGCAGCTTATCATTTACTCGATATTTATCGGGCAAAGCATATGGTATAGCTGCGCCTTTTTTAATCAGAATGGAGAATGAAAAATGGATAAAATAGACGCAAAGATCATTACACTGCTTCAGAAAAATGCCCGAACTCCTCTTAAGGAACTTGCGGCAAGCGTCTTTCTGTCAGCGCCCGCAGTTTCATCAAGAATAGATAAGCTCGAAAAGCAAGGAATCATTCAAGGCTATAATACTGTTGTGGACAAGCAGAAGCTCGGATATCATATAACCGCATATATAAATCTTGAAATATCGGCGAAACAGAAAAAAGATTTTTATCCGTTTATCGAAAAATGTCCAAACGTAATTGAATGCAGCTGCGTAACGGGAAATTTCTCGATGCTGATAAAAGTTGCTTTTCCAAGCACGCAGGAGCTTGATTCGTTTATCGGACAGCTCCAGAACTTCGGCAACACCTCGACGCAGATCGTCTTTTCAACGCCTGTACCGCACCGAGAGATCTGTCCCGAACTGGATTAACACATCTGCAAGTATGCCGCACGAATTGCTTTTGTGCGGCATTTTTATGTATACCAAAACGTCTACTTCCTTTCGACAAATTCATTTATTCCCGAAAAAATCGTAAACGCGACCTTATGCTGGTACTCCTCTGTTGTGAGAAGCGCCGCTTCCTCGGGATTCGAAAGAAAGCCGCATTCCACCATTACCGTAGGATTTTCACTGTAATAGCACAGGAAAAGCTCCTTTCCGCACAGCTTTATCTCGCGATCGTTTTCAGGCTGGAGATTCTCTGCAAACTTGTTCTGAATAATCCTTGCAAGCTCCTCGCTTTCGCTGTTGGAATCGGAATAGAACATCTGTGCGCCGCTGTACTTAGGATCGGTAAATTGATTCTGATGGATCGATATACAAATAGAATTCGGATTTTCATTGAAAATAGCAAGTCTGTTGTCCATGTCCGAGCTTTTCTGATTTGCTATTCCCTCTATCCCCTTATCATGTATGGATACGTCCGTATCGCGCGTCACAACAACGTCATATCCGCTGACCTTTAGCATATCGCGCAGATTCAGCAATATGTTGAGATTTATCCCCTTTTCGGGAACTCCGTCCGCGCTGGAGCAGCCGCCGTCCATTCCGCCGTGACCTGCGTCAAGAACGATAACAGGCTTTTCACCTTCTCCTATCAGGGCTGCGGGAACAGCTCCAGAACTGTCCTTTTCTCCGAATACAAAGGACGCTCCGAAAATACACACCGCTCCTCCTGCAACAACAGCCGCACCAATTAATTTCCTTTTGATTTTTTTCATTGCAATACTCCTTAAGAATAATTTCATTATACAGCAAACAACAAATATATTTGCAGTTTGCTGTTTGCCGATACGCACGGAGCGAACATAGTGAGCGTATGTGCGAGGCAATTTAAATCAATTTTTATAGTAAACATCAAATTATTTTTGACGTTTACTATAAAATATGCGGAAAAGCTCCGCACTATGACGAAAATAAAATAATTCGTGATATTGCAAATAATAAAAAAGCAATTAATTTTTGAAAAAACATTGACATTAGACGCTGTATGTGATATAATATATTTGTATTTAGTCTTAAACCATTGAAGCGGAGATAAAGCTGATGATGCTTCTACAGAGAGCCTGCGTAGCTGAGAGTCAGGTGAAAAACAAGTCTGCAAATGGGCCGCTGAGGGCGCAGTCAAATGTACCGTTTCGTACAGAGTATTCTGCGACGTATCGGCATACGTTAGTTGTCGGAGATGTGTCGGCATCTCATAGAGCGCACGGTCTTTATACCGTGAATCAAGGTGGCACCACGGATAACGTTTATTCGTCCTTGACAGATAATGCTTCTGTCAAGGACTTTTTGTTTGCGGCAGAAAAGAATAAAGATAAAAACTTGTTCTAAAATAACGGACTTTATAAAAACGTCCGAAGTACGTTTATGAAAGGATTGATTCAAATGTCTGAAAGCAAAGGCAGATTCGGCATTCACGGAGGACAGTATATTCCGGAAACCCTTATGACCGCAGTTATCGAGCTTGAAAAAGCCTACAACTATTATAAAAACGACGAACAATTTAACCGCGAGCTTACAGAGCTTCTGAACGAATACGCCGGCAGACCGTCCCGTCTTTATTTTGCCGAAAAACTTACCTCCAAACTGGGCGGAGCAAAAATTTATCTGAAGCGCGAGGATCTTAATCACACAGGCTCTCATAAAATAAATAACGTGCTCGGTCAGGCTCTTCTTGCAAAAAAAATGGGAAAAACGCGTCTTATAGCCGAAACAGGCGCAGGTCAGCACGGAGTTGCAACCGCGACCGCCGCCGCTCTTATGGGAATGGAATGCGTTGTATTTATGGGAGAGGAGGACACAAAGCGTCAGGCTCTTAACGTTTACCGCATGAAGCTTCTCGGAGCTGAGGTCGTTCCGGTAAAAACAGGAACAGCCACTCTTAAAGACGCCGTATCGGAGGCTATGCGCGAATGGACGTCTCGTATTGACGACACTCATTATTGTCTCGGCTCAGTCATGGGCCCTCATCCTTTCCCTACTATAGTGCGCGATTTTCAAGCTGTGATCTCCCGCGAATCAAGAGCGCAGATACTTGAAAAGGAACACAGACTTCCTGATGCGGTTATCGCCTGCGTCGGAGGAGGCTCGAACGCGATCGGCAGCTTTTATCACTTCATCGACGACAAAAACGTTCGTCTTATAGGCTGCGAGGCTGCCGGAAGAGGTATTGATACATTCGAAACCGCAGCAACCGTTAATACCGGAAGCGTGGGGATCTTCCACGGCATGAAATCATATTTCTGTCAGAATGAATACGGTCAGATCGCTCCTGTTTATTCCATCTCGGCAGGACTCGATTATCCCGGAGTAGGCCCCGAACACGCATATCTTCACGATATCGGCAGAGCGGAATATGTTCCGATAACCGACGATGAAGCCGTAAACGCCTTTGAAGTTCTTTCAAGAACCGAAGGAATAATTCCGGCAATAGAATCGGCTCATGCCGTTGCTTACGCTATGAAGCTTGCTCCCGAAATGAGCAGCGAACAGATGATAATCGTTACAATTTCAGGCAGAGGCGACAAGGACTGCGCCGCGATCGCCAGATACAGAGGAGAAGATATTTATGAGTAATATAAAATCTGCATTTTCGAACGGAAAAGCATTTATTCCGTTTATCACCTGCGGCGATCCCGACCTTGAAGCAACTGGAAAAATCATTCATGCTGCCGTTGAAAACGGAGCGGATCTTATCGAGTTTGGCATACCGTTCTCCGACCCGACAGCCGAAGGCCCCGTTATTCAGGGAGCAAATATCCGCGCCCTTGCAAACGGCATCACAACCGATACGATTTTTGATTTTGTACGCGTTCTGCGTAAAGATATTCATATTCCTTTGGTTTTTACAACTTATGCAAACGTTGTATTTTCTTACGGCGCTGAAAGATTCATGTCAGCCTGCAAAAATACGGGAATCGACGGCATTATTCTTCTCGATCTTCCGTTTGAAGAAAAAGGAGAGTTTCTCTCCGTCTGTAAAAAATACGGTATCGACCTTATCTCACTGATCGCTCCGACATCTAATGAAAGAGCCGCCATGATCGCAAAAGAAGCAGACGGCTTTCTCCGCATAACGGCAAGTCTCGGAGCAGCAGGAACTCGCAGCGAAATAACGTCCGATATATCTTCAATTGTCAGCACGATCCGTGAACGTACCGATATTCCGTGCGCCGTTGACTTTGAAATTTCAACTCCGGAACAGGCTGAAGCTATGGCGGATATTTCCGACGGGGCAATAATCGGAACTGAAATAATCAAACTTATTGAAGAGCATGGCAGAGAATCTGCTCCGTTTGTAGGAGAATACGTGAAAAAAATGAAACAGGCAATGAATTAACCTCCTTATTGTCAACCTAAGTTTAATAATCGGTTGACAATTTTGGGATTATGTGGTATAATAAGATCACAAATTCCAACGGAGGTATAATTCTCATGACAAATGCAAAAAATGCTCCCAACGCAGCGGCAAACAGATTTTCTGCCCGTGATCTTGCCTTTATGTCGCTCATGTCGGTTATTATAGCCGTATGCGCATGGATCACTGTTCCGGCGGCAGTTCCGTTCACATTTCAGACTTTCGGCATATTCCTTACGTTATGCCTGCTCGGAGGGAAAAAAGGTCTTTTATCCATAACGGTTTACATACTGCTCGGATTGATAGGTCTGCCCGTTTTTTCAGGCTTCAAGGGAGGCGCAGGAGTGCTTTTCGGAACAACCGGAGGATATATAATCGGGTTCCTGCTTATAGGATTTAGTTTTATGATAATCACAAAGCTGTTTGGCGAAAAAATTATACCTACAATTGCAGCGCTTGTTATAGGCGATATACTTTGCTTTACTTTCGGAACAATATGGTATATTATAGTATACAACCAGAACAATGAAGCGATCGGATTGATGACAGCGCTTGGCTGGTGTGTATTTCCGTTTATAATCCCCGACTGCATAAAGCTTATATGCGCGGTGTTTATCAGCAGAAAAATCAAAAGCCTTATCAAAATATGATCAAAAAGCCGCCTTTGATTTAATATCAAAAGCGGCTTTGTATTTTTCATTGCGGGATTTATTTTCTTCCCTTCTTTTCCTTATAATACGCAAACATAAACGGAACTGTCCAGCCTATCATCGGCACAAACACAAATACCAGCATAAGCATTATCTGACCTGTTGTAAGAGCAGAGGTTTTCGCATCGGAATTTATAAAATTATAGATCTGAAGAAAATAAGAATTTATCAGCTTATGCCAGCGGTAAAAATCAAAGCTGCCCGACTTATGAGAAATAAATAAAGCTATCCAACTAATGAGCGCAGGCATCGAAGCCATGATTCCCTGAGCAAAAGGCAGGCAGCTCTTCATTCTGACGTCATTCACACGTTCGAGCCTGACTTCCTCCTTTGCAGCCTTTACGGAAAAGCTTCCAAGAAAACAAATCAATATGCCGACGGAGCATACAACGCTTATGATCCGTATAATTACCGAAGAGGACGACGCAAGAGTAAATGAAATAAACAATGAAAGAATATCTGCGGTCACGACTGCCGCAAGCGATTTAAAAATTTTCATAATATTTTCCTTTACAAAAAAATCAACGAATAATATTTGTTTGCCCGACAGATACTAACATCAGTAAACGGAGGCGATATTATGAGCGAGACGAATATTAATTGCGGCACTGAGGACGATGTAAAAATATATGTACCTCGTGTTCCTGCCGAAACCGCATACACCGACGATATTGAGACCGACGAGGTGAAAATCTACGGAAGCAAGGCTATTTCCTGATATGTCCTATAAACGAAAAAATTCCGAAGAAAACCGCGTTGACCGCAACTATGCTTGCTCCGGGAGCAGTATTCAGCATCAAGGCAATAAACATTCCCAGCAAAAAGCTGACGATCGAAACTGCTCCCGCCGTAAGCGTAACTCCTCTGAAGCTTTTACATACGCGCATCGCCGTCATAGTGGGAAAAACAATAAGACTTGAAATAAGAAGCGATCCCATCATCATCATGCCGAGAACCACCGTTACCGCCGTAAAAGCTGCAATTATCATATTGTAGACCTTAGCGTTTACTCCCGTGGCGCGAGCAAAGTTCTCGTCAAAGGTAACAGAAAAAATTCTGTTATACAAAAACAGGAAAGCAAAAAGCACGGTGACAGACAGCACGACCGAAAGTATTACATCTTCACGGCTCATTGCAAGTATACTTCCGAACATATAATGACTTACGTCGTTTGTAAGTCCCGCCTTTGAGGACGCAAGTATTCCCACTGCAAGCGCAGTCGTAGAAAACATTGCTATTGCCGAATCGCCGCTCATTTTGCTGTTTTCGCTGAGTTTAAGCAGAATATACGCCGCAATTACAACTACAGGCAGCGCGACCTTCAGCGGAGCAAGATTCATTACCGCCGCGACCGAAAGAGCTCCGTAACCGATGTGCGAAAGTCCGTCACCGATCATGGAATACTTTTTCAACACAAGCGTAACTCCGAGAAGCGAAGCGCATAACGTTACGCAAATTCCTCCGATCAGCGCAGGAAGCAGAACTGCCTTGAAAAATTCAGGCATCAACATTAATTTAAGATTATCAAACATATTTATTCTCCGATAAATTTATTGCTTATATGCGAGGAAGTATATTCCTCGGGCGTACCGTAAAAGCTTTCATCGCTGCTGCAAAGACAAAGTATACGGCTTGAATATTCGACCGCGCTCGGGATATCGTGAGTAACCATAATAACGGTCATTTTATCCTTACGGTTAAGCTCCGCGATCAGATCGTACATCTCGGACGTTGCGGCAGGATCGAGTCCCGTCACAGGCTCGTCGAGCAGCAGGAGCTTTTTTGCGGCGCACATTGCTCTTGCAAGCAGCATTCGCTGCTGCTGTCCTCCCGAAAGCTCGCGGCAGCTGCGGCGCGCAAGATCGGCTATATTCAGACGCTCCATAGCCTTTTCGGCTATCTCCTTTTCCGCCGCCGAATAAAAGGGACGCAGACCTCTTCGGCTGAGACAGCCGGAAATTACTACCTCGCGCACTGTTGCGGGGAAATCCTTCTGAAGCTCGGTTTTCTGCGGAAGATAGCCTATATCCTTTGCCGTAAGACCGTCTCCGTAAATTATACGTCCGCTGTCGGCGTTTTTCATTCCCAGAAGGCACTTTACAAGAGTGCTTTTTCCCGAACCGTTTTCGCCGAGAATACAAAGATAATCTCCCTCCTTAACTTCAAAGGAGAGATTTTTTATTACAGTCGTCACGTCATAGCTTGCCGTAAGCTCGCGACATTCAAGTATATTTTTCAATAAAGCGCCTCCCTGAGATTATTCAAATTCTGCCGCATAAGATCAATATAGGTCTTTTCCTCTTCAAACTCCTCTTTTGTTACGTTGTGGCAGGAATGAAGCGGAAGCATCTGCGCGCCTGTAGCATCGCAGAGCTTTTCGGCAAGCTTTTTCGTGGAAAATTCAAGATAAAAAACAGTATCCGTATTATTGCTTATCACCTTGTCAATAAGGAACGCCATAGTATAAACGCCCGGCTCGGATTCGGAGCTGCATCCGCTGAATGCCGCAGAATACTGCAATCCGTAGTCCTCGGCAAGATACCTGAACGGGAATCTGTCTCCTATAACTATAAGATTTGTGGGAGCATTTTCGGTCATTTCCGAGAACTCCGCGTCAAGCTTGTAAAGCTCTCCGCAATATTTTTCCACATTTTCAGAGAAAAGCTCCTCACTGTCGGGATAAGCCTGAGACAAAGCGTTTTCTATCCCCTCAACGCAAAGAGCGGCGTTTCTTACCGATGTCCATATATGCTCGTCGTATTCGCAGTCCTCGCAATCCTCATCGTCATGGTGATGGTGCTCATGCTCGTGTTCGTGCTCATGTCCGTCAGGCGAAGCTCCCTCAATCTCGGCTTCCTCAAGCGGATCTATATAATCCATAAGCCGTATCACCGTCATATCCGGATTTCCGACGGATTCAAGTATCTCGTCGACCCAGACCTCGCCCTCTCCGCCAATGTAGACAAAGACGTCGCACTCCTGAATTTTCAGGATATCCAAAGGCGCAGGCTCGTATGAGTGAGCCTCTGCTCCGGGACAAAGGAGCATATTTATATCGGCTTCTTCCTCGCCGACGACCGCGCGCGCGAAATCGAACGGAGGAAAGCTTGTAGTTACAATCGAAAGCTTTTCTTTTTTTCCCGCTGACGAAGCCGCACAGCCTGAAAACAGTGTACAGGTCAGCAATGCTCCGACGGTCAGCAGACAAAATACAGATCTTCTCATTTTTCCTCCGCCTCGCTGCAAGCCGCACATACGCCGTAAAAAACCGTCTGAGAGGAATTAACGGTAAATCCGTGCTCCTCATAAATATGGCGGCTTATACCCGAAAGCTGGCGGCAGCTCATATGAAAAAGCTTGCCGCAGGAAACACATTTCAAATGATAATGCTCCATGCAGCCCTCTTCGTCGTCTATGTACTGATAACAGGCGCCGCTTTTGCCGTCGAGAATATACTTGCGGACGATACCGTTTTCAACAAGGCGGTCAAGCTGACGGTAGATAGTCGCCGTTCCTACAGGAGTTCCCTCCGCAGAAAGATATGCGCTTATTTCCTGAACATTCGTATGCTTGTCTTTATTTTGAATAAGGAAAGCCATCAGGTTTTCCTTTTGTCTGGTGTTATAACCTGAATCGCGTTTCATAGCTCCTCCAAACTGAAAATGATTTTCAATTTCAATTTTAACATAATGAAGCTGATTTGTCAAGCATAAAATTTTTTCGGAACAGATCTAACAAAAAAACAAAACCGATCCATGCTTTTCGGCACAAATCGGTCAGTAATAACAAACGTATTTTCTTAAATTATTCCACTCTGCTGCAGGAAAACAAACACAAATAAAACGGCATAGAACAGCACAGCAGTAAGAGCTATCAATATAAGAGAAATTATAAGCACATTAACAGGCTTTACTCCGCCGTGAGCTCTAAGGCACTGCGGACTTACCGGACCGCCGTAACGCGCCTTAAGACGGCTGACGCTTCTCGTTGTAAATCTATAATAGAGCCAGTTTCCGAAAATGCACACGCCTATCTTTAATACCCAGTTGGCTGCCGAGCAAACGTCCATCATACTTTTTATAAAAGCTTCATTTTCACTGATAAAATCAATAGCCGGCTGCATCATAGGGATCGTTTCGTTCTGCGAGCCTATTAAATATATAAATTCGGGAACGTTAAAAGCAACGGTCAAAAATACCGTAAGCAGCGCCCAGAACCACATTTTTCTGTTGGCAAAATAAAAATACGGAAACAAGAGACATACAATATTGAAAGAAAACTTCGTACCTGCGTCCTTCATTCTCTTGAAGATGGGAAGATAATAGATCGTATTCGAGTCTACGAACTGCGCCGTTTCTTTGAGCATAACGCCTCTTCCCATATCCTCTTCGGGATCAAAGCCGAGATACTGTTTATTTATATCGAATCCGAGATCGGGATTCCGATTTTCCTCGCCCGCAGAGCTAAACTGCTCTGAGCTGCGGATAAATCTATCGTCGGAGATATCAAGGCCGCACTCGGAACAAGTTTTATCATCGATATTATTTTTTGTAAGGCAAACGGGACAAATTTTAAATTTATCGGGCATTTCGGACTTAACAGGCTCGGTCTCGGGAGCTTCCGTTTTGCTGCCGCCCCATTCTCCGCCGTTTTTGTGAAGCTCTGTATTTGTACAGCTTCCCGCTTCGTTATAACACTCCCTGTGATAAGGAGTACCGCATTCAGGACAAACAACTACATCGTCGGTATCCTTGAATTCGCTTCCGCAGTGAAAGCATTTTTCTCCGCTGTATTTCAAAATTACACCTCCGTTAGGTTAAGATAGCCTGGCATATCTTCCCCGTGAATTCAGGTTCTTATTTTTCGTCAAGAGTTCCGTGGGACAGCGATTTCAGATACGCATTGATGAAGCCGTCCAGATCGCCGTCCATAACGGCGTTGATGTTTCCGTTTTCAAAGCCTGTTCTGTGATCCTTGGCAAGAGTATACGGCATAAAGACGTATGAACGTATCTGCGAGCCCCATGCGATCTCGCGATGAACTCCCTTGATATCCTCGATCTTTTCGAGATGCTCGCGTTCCTTTATCTCAACAAGCTTGGAGCGCAGCATTTTCATTGCGTAATCTCTGTTCTGATGCTGGCTTCTCTGCGTCTGGCACGAAACAACGATTCCGGTAGGTATATGAGTAATTCTGATAGCCGAAGAGGTTTTATTTACCTTCTGTCCGCCTGCGCCGCTGGAACGGTAAGCGTCTATCTGAAGATCCTCGGGACGGATATCCACCTCGATAGAATCGTCTATTTCGGGCATTACCTCAAGAGCGGCAAAGGAAGTATGGCGGCGTCCCGACGAATCGAACGGCGAGATACGCACAAGTCTGTGAACTCCCGATTCCGACTTCATATATCCGTAAGCGTTATCGCCCTCGATAAGTATCGAAGCTGATTTCATACCTGCGTCGTCTCCGTCAAGATAGTCAAGAAGCGTGACCTTATAATCATGGCGTTCAGCCCAGCGGTTGTACATTCTGTAGAGCATTTCCGCCCAGTCCTGAGCCTCTGTTCCGCCTGCGCCCGCATGGAAGGTAAGGATAGCGTTAGAGCCGTCATACTCTCCCGTAAGCAGCGTGGAGAGCTTTTCGTCCTCCAGCTTTGTTTTAAAAGCCGCTATCTCGGATCTTATCTCCTCGACCGAGCTGTCGTCCTCCTCCTCGATAGACAGCTCAATAAGAGTGATGATATCCTCCAACGAATTGTTAAGCTTATTGAATTTCTCTATTTTTCTTTCGAGAGCCTTTGTCTTCTGAAGCACCTTCTGAGAGTTTTCAAGATCGTCCCAGAAGCCTTCCTCCGCAGTTTTTTCGTTAAGCTCGGCAATCTCGGCTTTTGCTTTTTTTATACTAAGTACATCGGCAAGCTCTTCCATTTCCTTACGGTAGCCTACCATTTCAATTCTAAGGTCGTCAAGTATTATCATAAAATTGATCCTTTCATATACGTATTCAAAAAATCCCCTAAATTGCGGATTTCCATTTTATTTTCAGGTCTATACGATCTCCCGTCACCGCGATGAGAGCTTGGTATTACACATCAAAATGATTATACCATATTTTTCCGCAAACTGCAACGATTATTCTAAAACAAGTGTTAAAAATCCAATTTTCGGTCATGCTGTTATCTCCGCAAATTTTCCGTTTATGGCATTCACAAGCTCCGACGGCGAAAGCCGAAGCTGCAAGCCTATTCTGCCTCCGCTTATATAGAACAGCTCCAGACTTTGGGCAGAAGCGTGTACGACCGTCATAAACTGCTTTTTCATGCCGATGGGAGTGCAGCCTCCGCGAACGTATCCCGTAATACGGGTTATATCCTTGACAGGGATCAGCTCGACCGACTTTTCACCTACCGCCTTAGCAGCCTTTTTCAGGTCAAGCTCCTCCGCTACAGGCAGCAGAAAGCAATAATGGCTTCCCGATTTTCCCTTTGCGATAAGAGTTTTAAAGGTTTCCTCCGCAGGCTGACCGAGCTTTTCCGCAACAGTCACGCCGTCGACAAACTCCTTGCATTCATAGCTTTGCATTTTGTAATCGATTCCGCATTTTTCAAGGAATCTGACTGCATTTGTTTTCAATTCCTTAGACATACATTCCTCCGTAAAGAAAATGCAGACATCTTGCCGACGTCTGCACTGAAATATGTATATTTATTAATACAGGTCAAAGGAGTTCATAAGATCGCCGTCAAACGGATATATCTTCCAGCCTTCGCCCTTGATCTTAACAACTACAACCTCTATATCGTCGTTTTCGTCATCGTCCTCGTCGCCTTCGATCTTAACGGTAAGGCTAAGCTTATAACCCTTCTTGATCTTTACGTCAGCGTCAAGGTAATCGTCATAGAAATCCTCATAGGTTTCAAGCTTCTTATCCTTGATCGACTTCTTTTCGTCAACGCTGAATTTGATCTTTATATCGTCTCCGAATTCGTCCTCAAGTCCGTCGAGCATATCGTCGAGGGAATCATCAAACTCATCGTACATATCGTCGATATCCTCGTCAGCGTCGTCAAGCATATCCTCGGTAAACATAGCGTTTACGACACGCTCACTGTCAGCCTTATTCATTCCCTTGAAGAAATCCTTGACAGGCTTCTTATATCCGCCGCCTGCAACTGTTGAAATTATAAGGACTAAAAGCAGGATAACAACTATTCCGCCGCCTGCAATAATAAGATTTGTAAGCGACTTCTTCTTGCTTTCGTCATTAGCAGCAGCCGTTCCCGAGAAATCGGGTACAGGATTCGGTGCAGGAGCAGGATTTGGATTAGGTGTCGGAGCCGCAGCAGGTGCAGGAGCCGATTGGTTTACAGATGCATTCTCAGTCGAAGCAGCCTGAACGCCGGCATCTTTCTGAGCCTCGGGGCATGAACATACAGAACCTTCCGGAATTTCTTTTCCGCAATATTTACAAAATGCCATTACTAAATCCTCCATATAATCTAAATATGACTAAATTTGTCAAATATAATGATATCACATCAAAACATCAATGTCAAGAGCGTCGCCGCAATTTCGTTATTTATCACAATAAAGCAGCTCTCCGTCCTGAAAAATATTAAAAATTGAAGCACAAAGCAGTAAGATCAGCCTTATATCAACAAATAATGTACCGTACAGCAGCAGTGCGATAATAAGTATTTTAACCGATCCTGCGATCATTCTTACAGCAGGCAGAGATGTCAGATTTATCAGACCGCCTCCGTCAAGGAAATCGTACGGGAGCATATTGAACGCCGCCGCCGCCAGACTTAATACCGCCAATTTTCCGTCCGCTCCGACAGCGCGGCATACAGCCCACATTATCACATTCACGGCAGGTCCGGCAAGAAGAACCGCAGCCTCTGATGAAAGAGAAAGGAAGCTTGTTCTTTTCGGAATCATTTTTATTCCCGTTCCGCAGAACATCAGCTCGGAAAGCTCTCCGCCGCAAAAGCAAAGCGCGGCTGCATGGCCAAGCTCGTGAAGCAGACACACAAAGGAAAAGCGAAATATTTCCGCTCCGCTTTTCACAAGGAAGATAAGCGCCGTGAACACAAGAAACGAAAAATCTATCCTTATGCGCAGCTTCGATATTCTGAACGATATCATTTTCCCGAAACAAGCCGTATAATATTCGGAACAACTTCCTTTTCATCGTTTGCAAGCTCTGTCAGGCGTTCAAACAGGCTCCTTCCCAGATCGCCGTCGATCAGGTTTATTATTATCAGGACTGCCGCGGCAAGCACGCACAATACAGCCTGCATAGCTGCGACATCGTCCGCTTTCTGAGTCCTTTTCCGTTCATACCGTTCGAGTATGACCTCGGCGCTGTCCTCGCAGGGCATGGTCTGTTCTGTTTCATCGTTATCCATAAAAATCACTCCCTGCACATTTTATGCGGAAAGCAAGGCTTTAAGAACTCATTTTGCAGGATCGGCAGGCATTACAGCTGCCGTATCGCTTCCCAAAGTTCATTGGCAGTCTGCATATTTACTCCTGCCGTTTTTGCAAGCTCTTCCGGAGAAGCCTTTTTCAGATTTTCAATAGTCTTGTACTCAAGCATGATCTTAGCCGCTTTTTTATCTCCGATGCCCTTAACGTTTGTAAGCTCGGATTTATAGGTTTTCTTTTTATGCCTTGAATGCATGAACGCTACCGAATACCTGTGGACCTCGTCCTGTATCCTTGTAACGAGCATGAATGCCGATTTAAGGTTATTTATCTGTATCTCGCTGCCCTCAGCCGCTATGGCGCGCGTGCGGTGCTTGTTGTCCTTGACCATTCCGAATACGGGGATCTTCAGCTCAAGCTCCCGTACAATTGGACTTACCGCATTGACGTGTCCCTTTCCGCCGTCAAGCAATATGAGATCCGGAACGCGGTTGAAATATTCGTCCTCATCGTTTCCTATACGAACCAGCCGTCTGCGCAGAACCTCCTGCATACTGCCGTAATCGTTCTGATATTCCTGTTCCTTTACGGTAAATCGCTTGTAAGCCTTTTTCAGCGGTCTGCCGTCCTCAAAGACAACCATTCCCGCAACCATCGACTCTGAGGAAAGATTTGAGATATCATACGCTTCGATATATCTCGGAGGCTTTTCAAGTCCGAGAAGCTTTCCAAGCTCCTCAAGAGCGATGACCTCCTTACCCGTGCGGTTATTTTTCAGTGCGGCATATTCTGCGCTGTTGCTTTTGGCAAGCTTGACAAGCTCGAAAAGTCTTCCTCTCTGCGGCTGAAATATCCTTACAGTCCCTCCGCGCTCGGCAGAAAGAAGCTGCTCTATAAGCTCCGACTCGTCGGGGATATATTCCACAAGCACAGCCTTTGGGATATCGGTTTTTCCGTGATAGAATCTCAGCATGAAATCCCTTAGCAGATCCTCTCCGCTGTCGGGCTTTTCAAATTCAAAAACGGCTTTGTCATAAAGTCGGTTTTCACGGTACATCAGCACGGAAATATAAACTCCGTCATAATGCTCGGCAATGCCTATAACATCGGCGCATTTAACTCCGCTGTCGAATATCTTCTGCTTCTCCGACGCTTTTTTTACTGCGCTTATTCTGTCCCTCAGAACGGCAGCCTTTTCGAAGTCGAGACGTTCCGCCGCATCAAGCATCTCGGCTTCCATTTTTTCAACAGATTCCGTGCTTCCGTTTTTTATATATTCCACAGCCTGATCTATTATGCTGCAATAGCTTTCACGAGAAATTTTTCCCCTGCAAAGTCCCATGCATCTTTTGATGTGATAGTTCAGGCAGGGACGTCCCTTGCCGAAATCCTGCGGAAACTTCTTATGGCAGTCGGGAAGCATAAACACGCGGTTGGCTTCCATGACCGCTTCCTTTGTGATAAATCCGCTTGTATAAGGCCCCAGAAACTTGCCCTTCTCCTTTGTATTTTTTTCTGCCGTGATACGCGGATACGGCTCGTCGGAAATGCGGATATAGTGATATCCCTTATCGTCCTTCAAAAGAATGTTATACTTTGGCTTATGCTGCTTGATAAGACTGCATTCAAGGAGAAGAGCTTCATATTCGCTGTCCGTAACGATAAAATCATAATCATAGACATTTGACACCATTGCCGCCACCTTCGGAGTATGCGACGGATTCTCCCTGAAATAGCTTGTCACACGTTTTTTCAGATTTTTTGCCTTGCCTATATAAATGATCTTATGCTCGCTGTTTTTCATGATATAAACGCCGGGAGACGCCGTAAGTCTTGAGGTTTTTTCCCTCAGATAAGGTAATCTAAGATTCATATACTCACTTTCCTGTTCGCGCGGTAAGATTTTTCTGTACGTGCAGGAGACGTTCGCGCTCCGTGCAGCGTAAATTGTGAAAGGCTGCGGACATACTGCCCGACAGCCTTTATGCTTTATGTTTCAGGATTTTCGTTTCTTGTAACGGTGATGTTCGGCTTCTCGTCAAGAGAAGTTCCGTCGTCTCTTACAAGCCGAGCCTTCGGGTCGTACTGAAGAATAAGCTTCTTTACTTCCTCATCGCGTGTAATGTTATACAGCAGCTTGAGAGCCATGACCGCATTAGGAATATCCTTTTTTATCATAAAATTGCTTGCGACCTGTGCCGCAACGCCGATAACGTCCTTGCTCGGGCCGAATTCAATGCCGTACTTCTTCATAACAGCCATTATCTGCTCGTGAGACGGCTTTTCTATCGGCTTGTTTTGCAGCTGTGCAATACCTCTCAATTCATTCGGGATAGCGGGATTGGGAGCAAACATAACGCTTGCGGTATAAAAAGCGACAGCGTCGTCAAGATCTCTGTATTCAAAGCACATATATCCCATATTTGCATAGCATCTTGCGATAGCGTTAGGAGAAGAAGCTACCTTCATGGTTTCCTGAGTTATCTCGGTCATTTTCTCTCTGTTTTTTATAAGCTTATACACCTCTGCAAGCTCAAATTTCGGGCCGCAGTCAACGGGATTGTACTCCTCCGCCTTTTTAAGCACCGGGATAGCGTCCAGAGGAGAACCTGTTTCTATCAGGATATAGGCATAGGTGCAGATATATTCCGCAAAATCAAAGGGAGCGCGGTTCAGGGTCTTTTCAGGCTTGAACAAATAATGGCACAGATAATCCTCAAAGGGATTTCTCAGAGAAACAAACTTTGCGTTCTCTGTTTCGGCGTACTCCTCGGTGATCTTGAAATACAGCTTTTCGGCAAGCGGCTTGGCCTCTACGCACTTATTTTCGTTAATAAGAGTAACGATCTTCTTATAATACTCGTCAAGGCGAATTCCGTCGATATGAGTAAGCCTTTCGATCTCAGCCTTTTGTTCCTCCGGCATTATCTCAAGCATAAGCTCTCCGACAGCCTTTACGCCGTCGTTATTTCCGTCCCTTGCGAATTTTTCGGCCTCGGCTCTGAGCATTGCCGAATCCTTGTCATAATTGCCCTCAAGCTTTGATTTCAGTTCTTTTAATATTTCGTTATACGACATAAACGGTGATCCTCATTTCTTGTACATCAGAAACCTCTTTTTGCAAGATCCTTCCTGAATTTTTCATCTATCTTTTCTTGTTTTTTCTTAGCTTTAAGCTCAGCCTTGGTCAGAGGTCTCTGCGGCTCGGCAGGCTTCTGAGCAGCCGATGCGCTTGATTTTGAAGAGCTTCTCGAAGGCGCTTTGTATTCCTCAAAAACAGGAATGGCATTTTCCGCAGCCTTCTTCTTTTTCAGCGACTCGTCGCCCATTGTTGAAAGGATATCCTCAATGGAATCGAGAACAGGCATCTGCGAGCCCTTTCCGCCCATATCGAAAATATTTTTCTGACCGTTTACTCTTGAAACCGCAACAGCGTTTGCAACCGACTTAGGCATTTGTTTATGCTGATTAGGCCCTACCTTGGAGATATTTACCTGAGGAGTTCCGTTATTTCTCGGCTGAGCTGCAGGTCTGCTGTAAGACGGAGCTGCAGCAGTCGGAGCAGACGGCTGTACAGGCGTCGGAGACGGCTTCGGCGCTGAAGCTGCGCCTATATCGCTGCTGAGATCCTGCGGTGAGAACTGTCTCGGAGGCTCGTTCGGAACAGGCATCGGCTGTACGGGAGCATTCATCTGCGGCTGCATAACAGGAGCATTCACAGGCTGTATCGGCATAAACATAGGCTGACCGTTCATATCGTAGCCCATAAACTGCGACTGGACATAGGTATAAATAGGCTGACCGTTCTGGTCGTAGCCGGCAAACTGCGGAACTGTCATAATAACAGGCTGATCCGGTGCAGGAGCATTCATCTGCGGCTGCATAACGGGAGTCGGCTGAACAGGCACATTCATCTGCGGCTGCATTACCGGAGTAGGCTGAACGGGCGCATTTGCCTGCGGCATTACGGGAACAGGCTGAACGGGCGCGCTTGTCTGCGGCTCTTCGTCAGCAAAAACAGGAGTGCTGTACTTATGTTTATTTCGGTTTGCCATATCATTTTCACTTACAATCTCTTCATTGTTTTCGTTTGGTTCTGATGTAAATTCGAGAGCTTCGGCAGACTCAGGCTCTGCAACAGGCTCGGGTTCTGCTTCGGCAACATATTCCGGTTCGGTCTCCTCGGCAAACTCGGGCATTTCAACAGGCTCAGGCTCTGCAACAGGCTCGGGTTCTGCTTCGGCAGTATACTCGGGTTCGGTCTCCTCGGCAGACTCGGGCATTTCAACAGGCTCAGGCTCTGCAACAGGCTCGGGTTCTGCTTCAGCAGTATATTCAGGTTCTACCTCCTCGGCAAACTCGGGCATTTCAACAAGCTCGGTCTCTGCGGCAGGCTCGGGTTCTGCTTCGGCAAGCGTTTCTGAAACCAAAGGCTTTATATCTTCCATATCTCCTGCACCGAAAAGCTGATTTGCAACCATATCCCAATCTGAGATCTCTGAAGCTTCCTCCGATACATCGGCTTCTGTTTCTTCGGCAGCATCATCAATATTTTCCGCAGCCGTTACTTCGTTTTCTTCAATGTCAACGACGTTTTCGTCATTGTCATAGATACTTGTTTCCTCGGGAACACTTGCTCCAAGCACCTCGGAGCTTCCGTCAGGCGAGATTGAAAACAGCTTCATAAGATCGTCGTCGGAAGTCTCTGCATTTTCGGAAGAGGCGTCAAACACATCGTTCATATCGGCAGGCTGCTCCGACGTTCCCGACGCTACAACAATATCCTTCGGAGCTTCGGGATCTGCAAATATATCGTTCATATCGGAATTCTCATAATGAGACGAGAACGACGCCGCAGTATCCTGAGGATCTTCGTGATTAACAAAGACATCGTTCATATCCGCCGCTTCATCGGCAGGCGCAGAGCTTTCCTCGGCAATGTCTGTGACCGTACTTTCATTCTCGGCAGCAGGCTGTTCCTGCCCGCTTCCCGGAACATTTATGGCAAACTGTGCAAGGAAGTCGTCCTGAACCGGAGCATTCGTCTCGGGCGCAGGCTCGTTTTTCGGTTCGTCAAACGGGTCGGAATCGGGTTTATTCACCGCAAACTGTGCAAGGAAATCGTCTTCCTTGGCAGTCTCCTGCTGCGGCTGTTCCTCCTGCTTGGGCACATTAATTGCAAATGCTGCAAGATCCGCGTCCATAGCGACGCCCGTACCCGGAATTGTTTTTGGTGCAGCGGCTTTCTCGGCAGCCTCTTTTTCGGCAGCTGCTTTCTCGGCAGCTTCCTTTTCGCGTGCGGCCTTTTCGGCAGCTGCTTTCTCGGCGGCAGCCTTTTCTTCGGCAGCGCGCTGAGCTTCCATCTGAGCTTTTCTTTCCTCAGGCAAAGGCGTGATCTTAGCCTGAGTATTTCCAAGCGGAACTATTCCCTCTTCTTCTATTCCTTTTTTGGCGCGTGCTTTTTCCTCTTTGATAAGCCGAGCCATTTCTTTTTTATCGGCCTTTATCATTTTTTTTGCAAGCACAGTTTTACATTTTTCACAAGTTATTTCTTTAAGGTCATTCATTGTACCTTTTCTTATGTATCTGGTAACGTTTTCAGCCTTGATAAGATTAATTCCGCAGCCTGTTTTTTTTGCGTTATCAGTACCGTGAACTTCGTCGCCGTTTACAGAAACTATAAGCGTAATCTCCATACAATTCTCCTCCTGCCGAACTGACTACCCCAGTACCGGCATCTGCCGCATTTTCGGACAGCAGCTGACCGATATATCCGCAGCACACATGATGCAGCGGAAGAAACCTATTCCCACATATTGCCGCCGGTATGTAATTAAACGCATGAGAACATAAAATCCGACATAAATTTTATGGGCATCAATATACACGTTTATTATACAATATCTTTTACGAAAAATCAACACTTTCTTAAAAAAACAGGGGCAAAATTATACAAATCACAATTTTTTCAGCGAAAATAACAAAACGTTATTGATTTTTTTGTCAAAAACAACTCAAAATCTTGAATAAATACATGCATATTTTAAATTTTAGATATTTACGGCAGCCCGTTTCGGCATCGCCAGAAAATACACAATATTTTGTCAGATTCAACAGCTTTCCCTCCCTAAGAGCGCTTCTATTCAAGTTATATTATAAAAAATTGTAAAAATCGGCATTTACCTCTTGCATTATCCGACGATTTGTTGTATTATTTATAGTGTATTATTATTTTTGTTAGGAGGAGTTTTGTGAAACTCGTTTCAATTGTTGTTCCGTGTTATAACGAACAGGAAGTTCTGCCGATGTTCTATGACGAAATAATCAAGGTCACAGACAGCATGAAGGTTCAGTTCCCCGAGCTTGAATTTGAATTTCTTTTCATAAACGACGGTTCAAAAGATAAAACGCTGGAAATCTTCCATTCTCTCGCCGACAAGGACAAGCGTGTAAGATATGTTTCTTTTTCACGCAACTTCGGCAAGGAATCAGGTATGTATGCCGGTCTGAAAAACGCAAAGGGCGATTACGTCGTGGTAATGGACGCGGATCTTCAGCATCCGCCCGCATTTCTTCCCAAAATGTATGAGTATGTCAGAGACGGCGAGTACGACTGCGCTACCACACGCCGCGTAAGCCGCAAGGGCGAATCAAAGATACGTTCATGGTTCGCAAGAAGATTCTACGGCCTGATGAATAAGATATCCCAGACCGAGATCGTTGACGGAGCTCAGGACTTCCGCTTTATGACGCGCCAGATGGTTGACGCCATTCTCGAAATGTCCGAGTACAACCGCTTTTCAAAGGGAATATTCAGCTGGGTAGGCTTCAGCGTAAAATATATCGAGTACGAAAACGTTGAAAGAGCCGCCGGTACTACCGCATGGTCGTTCTGGGGACTGTTCAAATACTCCCTTGAGGGCATCATGGCGTTCTCTACCGCGCCTCTTGCAATTGCGACCTTCCTCGGCATATTCAGCTGCCTGATCTCGTTTATCCTCATAATAATCGCTGTTGTACAAGCTCTCGTTGGCAGCGAAGTCGTTAGCGGCACGCTGATAATCGCCTGCATTGTATTTATGCTGAGCGGACTCCAGCTTTTATGTACGGGTATCCTCGGAGAATATCTTTCAAAAACATATCTTGAGACGAAAAAGCGTCCGATCTATATAATGAAAGAAACGGAAGAGATCTACAGGAACAAGAAGAAAACTTCAGATTCCGGCAAAAACGGCAAATCAGACGACGCCGTAAACGGCAATTCATGATAAAAGATGTACGGAGGTGCGGAAATCATTGAATAAGCATATCAGACTTGTGGTTTCCGTGCTTTTTGTCGTCATTATTATTCTTGCAATAGGAATAACAAGGCTTTATGTCGATATTTCAAAAAACACGGGAAACAGTAATTCAAATACCGAGATCATACGCACGCTCGACGTAGGCCCTGACGGCAGCAGTATTTTTGAGGGCAGCGGAAGTCTCTACGGTATTGCCGCTCCGAACGGCAGAGTTGTTGTCAATCCCGAGTGGGCGGAGCTTTCGTTTGCGGGAGAAAACCTCTGTATTGCGTCAAAGCGCATCAACGGCAAGCTTCTTACAGGCTGTATCGACTGCGAGGGCAACCTCACCGTACCGCTGATATACCGTAATATTGTAAAGAAATCCGCGGACGGCTTCGTATTTTTTGCCGCCGAAGCAGATTCCGACGGCTCGCTTGTGCTCTACGACAAGGATTTCGTTCCGCTGTTTCTCCATTCGTGGGATTCATATTCCGTAAACGGAGCGGATATTACTCTTGAACGCAATTCCGCAAGCTTTACCTACGCCTGCACGGACAGCGGTCTTGTCTGCAAAAACGCAGAGATCACAGGCAGTGTACGCGAACATGAATTTACGCTAAGCATCTACAGCCGTCTTGTTCTTTCAAATCTCAGCTGCCCGATGCTTGAAAGCATTTCCGAAAGCGTTTCGGCTTATATCGAGTACGCGTTTTCAGGCGATATCAGCCGTCTCAGACTTCTGATATCGGATTCGTCAGAAGCTTCGTTTGTTCCGCTCTTTTTTAACGACGACAAAGTAATTTCCCAAAGACTTAAAAGCATCGACAATATTTATATATATTCGGAGAAAACAATTGACGGCGTTCAGCAGTATACCGTTTCATTTACTGTCAGCGCCGATATAACATACGCTGACGAAAACGCTTTGCGGAGTCAGCTGAGCGGACAATATAAAGCGTCCGTAAAATTTATTCAGACCGCCGACGGCATCACCCCGGTTTCCGGAGCGTTTTTGACCGAGCATCCGGATTATCCGTCAGCCGAGCCTGAGGAAGAAGATCAAACCGTTCCCGGCGGGAACTTACGATCATAAAAAATACGGCAGGCAGTCCGCCGTTAAGGACAGCAGCTGCTATGCAGCGAACGGAGATATATTATGTCAAAAAAAGTTGCAGTTATTATGGGAAGCGACAGCGATTTTCCCGTTGTAAAATCGGCTCTTGCCGAGCTTAAAAAATACGGCGTTGAATTCGAATGCCGCGTTATGAGCGCGCACAGAACACCGTCAGACGCCGCTGATTTTGCCGACAACGCAAAGAAAAACGGCTTCGGAGTTATCATTTGCGCCGCAGGCATGGCTGCGCATCTTGCAGGAGTTATAGCAGGTCATACTACTCTGCCGGTCATTGGGATACCTATGAAGTCGGCAGCTCTTGAGGGCATGGATGCTCTTCTCGCTACAGTTATGATGCCGCCCGGAGTTCCGGTCGCCACAGTCGGAATAAACGGAGCAAAAAATGCCGCTATTCTTGCAATACAAATGCTTGCTGTCTCGGACGAGGAGCTTGCAAAGAAATTAGCCGACGAAAAGATCAAAATGGCTGAAGGAGTCCGCGAAAAGGACGCAAAGCTTCAGGAGGAGATCGCAAATGTTTGACAAAAAAGAAAAGAAGCCAAAGCGTTTCATTGTCAAGGAAGAACAGACGCTCGGAATGAGCGCAGTACAGATCATCGTTGATACCGCTACAGGCGTGAATTATCTTAATACTGTCGGTGCTTCAATGTCCGGTCTAACG
Organism: uncultured bacterium; assembly: GCA_905215965.1. Classification (GTDB taxonomy): domain Bacteria; phylum Bacillota; class Clostridia; order Oscillospirales; family Ruminococcaceae; genus Ruminococcus. The sequence goes on from CAJMSD010000007.1 coordinate 33,872, forward strand.
CCGCTTCTCGATAAAAACGGAAACGTTGTTATCGACGATATAAACGAAATCGGCAATAATCAATAGATCAACCGCTAACCTGCCTGTAATACAGGCTCGCATATATTCACATAATTCTCAAGGAGGAACTTTAAAATGGAAAATATTGTTAAAAAGGAACAGCTCTACGAGGGCAAGGCTAAGAAAGTATACGCTACAAACGACCCCGACCTCGTGATCGTTGACTACAAGGACGACGCTACCGCTTTCAACGGCGAAAAGAAGGGAACTATTTCCGGAAAAGGCGTTATTAATAACAAGATGACAAACTTCATGTTCAAAATGCTCGAAAAAGAGGGCGTTCCCACTCATCTCGTTGAAGAAATAAGCGACCGCGAAACTATTGTTAAAAAGGTTTCTATCGTTCCTCTCGAAGTTATCGTAAGAAACGTTGCGGCAGGAAGCTTCTCAAAGAAGCTCGGCATTGAAGAGGGCACTCCCCTTAAGCAGCCTACTCTTGAATTCAGCTACAAAAACGACGATCTGGGCGATCCGTTCATCAATGATTATTATGCGCTCGGTCTCGGCCTTGCCACCAAAGAAGAAATAGATACAATTACAAAATACGCTTTTAAGGTAAACGAGTTTATGCTCGGATTCTTCAAAAAGCTCAATATAGACCTTATCGACTTCAAGATCGAATTCGGTAAAACTTCGGACGGAACTATCATTCTTGCCGACGAGATCTCTCCCGATACCTGCCGCTTCTGGGACAGCACCACACACGAAAAGCTCGACAAGGACCGCTTCCGCAGAGATATGGGCGGCGTTGAAGAAGCATATCAGGAAATCATGAAGAGACTTATGGGAGAATGATCGTATGGGTGGATTTTTCGGAGCAGCCTCTAAGAATGACTGCGTAACTGACGTATTTTTCGGAACAGACTATCATTCACATCTCGGCACAAGACGAGGAGGCATGACCTCGTACTCGGAAGAGCTTGGATTTCAGCGAAATATCCACAGCATTGAAAATTCTCCGTTCAGGACAAAGTTTCTCGGCGATATCAACGGAATGAAAGGCAAGCTCTGTATAGGCTGCATCAGCGATACCGATCCACAGCCTATACTGGTTCGCTCAAAGCTCGGACTTTATGCCGTTTGCAGCGTGGGAATTATCAACAATTCCGACGAGCTTGTAAACGAGCTGCTTGAACAGGGCTGCGCAAACTTCGAGGCAATGAGCAGCGGAAACATCAATTCCGGAGACCTGATAGGCGCGCTTATCGCTCAGAAATCCTCGTTTACCGAGGGAATAAGATACGCTCAGGAAAAAATCAACGGAACAATGTCCCTTATAATTCTTACAAAGGACGGGATAATCGCTGCCCGTGACAAAGCCGGACGTCTGCCTATCATCGTAGGAAAACGCGGCGACGGTTACTGCGTATCACTTGAAGCCTTTGCCTTCCAGAAGCTCGGCTATGAGACCTTCCGCGAGCTTGAACCGGGAGAGATCGTAAAGCTCACCGCCGATAACTGCGAGCTCCTTGAAAAAGGCGACAGATCCAATATGAAAATATGCTCGTTTATGTGGACATATTACGGATATCCGAACGCCGTTTACGAGGGAGTTACCGTTGAGACCATGCGTACAAGAAACGGCGAGATCATGGCTGAAAACGATATAAAGGCAGGCCGTCTGCCTGATGTCGATTACGTATGCGGAGTTCCGGATTCGGGCACTCCCCATGCCATCGGCTATGCCAACAGAAGCGGTATACCCTTTGCGCGTCCCTTTATCAAATATACGCCTACATGGCCAAGAAGCTTTATGCCGTCGAATCAGTCGATGAGAAATCAGGTGGCGAAAATGAAGCTCATTCCCGTACACGAGCTTATCGAGGGCAAGCGTCTGCTCTTTGTCGACGACAGCATAGTAAGAGGAACACAAATGCGCGAAACCGTTGAATTCCTTTACGAAAACGGTGCAAAGGAAGTGCATATGCGTTCAGCCTGTCCGCCGATAATGTACGGCTGTAAATATCTGAACTTCTCAAGAAGCACTTCTGAGCTGGAGCTTATCGCACGTCAGATAATCGACGAATTCGAAGGAGCAGACGGCGTAAAATATATCGAGGAATACAGCAGCTCGTCTACCGAAAGAGGCAGACGTATGCGCGATGAGATATGCCGCCGCCTTAAACTGACTTCACTCGAATTTCAGTCTCTTGAGGGCACGGTAAACGCTATCGGCAGACCTGAGTGCGAATTATGCACATACTGTTGGAACGGAAAAAAATAAACGCAATTTACTCCGCTGTCGGCGGAAATTATGACAAGTTTTGTATACTGTCTCAAAAAATTTGGAGGTATTATAATGAAAAGCTACTCTGAAAGTTATAAAAAAGCAGGAGTTGACGTTACTGCCGGATACAAGGCAGTAGAGCTTATGAAATCGCATATCGCAAAAACCATGACCGCAGGCGCGCTCTCGGGTATAGGCGGTTTCGGAGGTCTCTTCGAGCTTGATATGACCGGCATAACAAAGCCCGTTCTCGTTTCCGGTACGGACGGCGTAGGAACCAAGCTTAAAATCGCTTTCCTCATGGATAAGCACAATACAGTGGGAATCGACTGCGTTGCAATGTGTGTCAACGACATTATATGCTGCGGCGCAAAGCCCCAGTTCTTCCTTGATTATATCGCCGTAGGAAAGAATTATCCCGAAAAAATTGCCGAGATCGTATCGGGAGTCGCCGAGGGCTGCGTGCAGTCCGGCTGCGCTCTTATCGGAGGCGAAACCGCTGAAATGCCGGGCTTCTATCCCGTAGACGAATACGACCTTGCCGGCTTCTCGGTAGGCGTTGTGGATAAGGACAAGATACTTCAGCCCGATACTCAGAAAGCGGGAGACGTTCTTATCGCGATCAAGTCAAGCGGCGTTCATTCCAACGGATTCTCTCTCGTAAGGAACGTTTTCACGGTCAACGAGCAGAATCTTGCAAGACATTTCTCCGATCTGGGAACCACTCTCGGCGAATGTCTGCTTACTCCTACAAAAATATATGTAAAGGCTGTCATGAATCTTCTTGACAAGGTTAAGGTAAAGTCTATTTCCCATATTACAGGAGGCGGCTTCTACGAAAATATTCCGCGTTCGCTTCCTGCAAATCTTTCGGCAAAGATCGAAAGAAACGCCGTACAGGTCCTTCCTATATTCGACCTTATCGCAAGAACGGGAAATATCCCCGAGCACGATATGTTCAATACGTTCAATATGGGCGTCGGAATGATAGTTTCCGTTGACAAAAACGACGCCGACAAGGCTGTTGCCGCTATCAACGAAACAGGCGAACAGGCTTATGTTCTCGGCGAGCTTGTGGAATCGGACGAAGGCGTAATCATCTGCTGATGAAAATTGTAATTATATCGGGAATTATTACTGTCGCTTTAGGTCTCATCGTTATAACAGTCGGCTGGCTGCAAGGCATAAAACGCATTAAAAAGGATAAGACCTTCCTGCCGGCTGACGGCGAGATAATCGGATTTTCCGAAAAAACGGCTAAAATCAAATATAATTTTTTCTTTACCGTCGCAAAAGCAACCGAATATTCCCCGATATTTCGCTACCGAACCGAAGACGGCAAAACGATCGAATCGGCTTGCCTGCCGTTTACTTTGAAAATCTCTCCCTCATACAAAGAGTATGAAATGTACTATAAAACAGGCGAACGAACCGAAATAAAATACGATCCTAACTGTCCGGAAACTCACTTTTACAAACCGCGCACGGGACAGTTTATCAGAGAAGCCTGCTATAAAACTTTTTTCGGACTGCTCCTGATCGGACTCGGCACGTTAATGCTGATGTGCCTTATGGTCTGACTTGAATAGTCAAGGCAATTATCGGGATCGTATTGTCCGTAATATTCTGATACGGTCTACAGGAGGAAATCATGAAAAATATAGTTGTTCTCGTATCCGGCGGAGGTACAAATCTACAGGCTCTTATTGACGCCGAAAAGTCGGGAATCATAAATAACGGAAAAATTACCTGCGTTATCTCATCAAATCCCAATGCCTACGCTCTTGAAAGAGCGAAAAACAATAACATAAATACAAGGGTTATCCCGCGCAGGGAGTACGCAGACAGCAAATCCTACAGTATGGCGGTACTCAATGCGCTTGACGAGGAAAAAGCCGATCTTGTGGTTCTCGCAGGATTTATGACCATTCTTGACGAATGCGTTACAAAAGCCTATCCGTATAAGATAATAAACGTTCACCCGGCGCTTATCCCTGCATTCTGCGGCGAGGGCTTCTACGGACTTAAGGTACACGAAAAAGCGTTGGAATACGGAGTCAAGATTTCGGGAGCAACCGTTCACTTTGTAAACGAGAAAGCCGATGCAGGCGCGATAATTCTTCAGGGAACGGTCGCCGTGGAAAGAGACGATACTCCTGAGATTCTCCAAAAACGTATTATGGAAAACGTTGAATGGAAGCTGCTCCCAAAAGCAGTTTCACTGTTCTGCGATGACAAGATCGACATTATCGACGGAAAAGCATACGTTAAGGAGTAACTGCATGAATATATCCGTGATAAAAGAAAAGCAGTACATACAAAAGCTGTTTTTATGCTTTATGATGTACGCCGTATTAGGCTGGTGCTACGAAGTCGTTCTCGAAACTTTCATCTATCGATGGGGATTCTCGAACCGAGGTGTTCTCTTCGGACCATATTGTCCTGTTTACGGTGTCGGAGCGCTGTCCTTTCTCGCCTGCTTCAACCGTCTCATGAAAAGAAAGGACATTAAATGGCTTAATATCGTAAAGCCCGTCCTGATCTTTCTGGGATGTATGGCTGTGGCGACTCTGATTGAGCTTATCGCAAGCTACATACTCGAAGCGGCGACCGGAGCATGGCCGTGGCAGACATACGAACGCTATAAATATAATTTTCAGGCAAGAATAGCGTTATCGACTTCGCTCAGATTCGGTCTCGGAGGAACTGTTTTCATGTACCTCGTTCAGCCGCTTTTCGATTGGATACTTTCTAAGCCAAACAGAAAAACTCTGAATATTATCGCAGCCGTTACCGCATTTATCGTGCTTGCGGACTGCGTTTGCACATTTTTAATTTTCTGAAAAGGAGTAATTGACAATGATTAAACTTGATATCGCAAAGGAACTTAGTTCAAACGCTTATCCCGGCAGAGGAATCGTTATAGGCAAATCCGAGGAGGGAAAATATGCCGTAACCGCTTACTTCATTATGGGAAGAAGCGTAAACAGCCGCAACCGTGTTTTCCTTGAGGACGGAAAGGGTATCCGCACCGAGGCGTTTGATCCGAGCAAGCTCACCGATCCGCACCTCATCATTTATTCTCCCGTAAGAGTTCTCGGAAATAAGCTTATCGTTACAAACGGCGATCAGACCGATACAATCTATGATATGATGGATAAGCAGTTTACCTTTGAGCAGTCGCTCCGCACCCGTGAATTCGAGGACGACGCTCCAAACTACACTCCCAGAATTTCAGGTATACTCAGATTCGAGGAAAACGGCTTCAATTATGCTATGTCTATCCTCAAAAGCGCTAACGGCAATCCCGATTCATGCCAGAGATACACATTCTCATACAACAACCCTGTCAATGGCGAAGGTCACTTTATCCATACATATATGGGCGACGGCAATCCCCTCCCGAGCTTTGAGGGCGAGCCTAAGCTTGTGGGAATTTCGGGAAATATCGACGAATTTACCGATATGCTCTGGACTAACCTCAACGAGGACAACAAGGTCTCACTTTTCGTCCGCTATGTGAACCTTGAGGACGGTTCTGTTGAAACAAGAATTGTAAACAAGAATAAGTAATGGAGAAATTCAAGAATTCAACAAAAAAATTTCTGATTTGGTTCAATAAACTGCTGATTTTCCCGTTATGCATCACATATATAATAATAAATTTTGTAACAGTTCTGAATTATTTGAGTGATATATTTTACACTCCAAAATATGGATATTACGACCCATATTGGGATGTGTGTGAATTTTTCTATAATCATGGATTAAATAAAGTTTTCTACTTTTTTGAAGATTTAGGCATGAGATTGTCACATACCTGCAATAGTGCAATATCAGTAATACTTACGCTTATGATGATAACTGATATGATTTTCAGCATACGCAGCGGCAAAAAGCAGATTGTAAAATGGATTCTGTACGGAATCATAACAATTATTATTTTGTTTATCGGTTTTGGTGCTTCACCTGCATTTTATGACAGTGTATAAATGATAATTTCTTTTAGATAAACAAATATTAAAAATGAGGAGGACATTATCATGTCAAATGAAATGCAGTTAAAATGAAGCTAATCCGTAAAATCGTACTGTCAGCGTCAGTATGCGCAGCCTTTCTGACAGCTTGCGGCGTAAAAGAAACTGCTGAAAAGTCGGCGGTGAAAGCTTCCGTAACGGAATCAATTTCCGATCAGACCGAAGTTACTACAGAGGACATCACCACTGAAAATACTGCAGCAGAAACAACTGCCCCTGAGGAAATAACGGAAGAGCAAACTGCTCCGACTGAATCCTATATTGAGGAATTTGACGTTGAAATTCCCGAAAATGCGGCTTACTGCCGGACTGCAAACAAGATTTCAAACATAAGCTTTTTCGATGAAAACGATAATCTGATTCTTGAAAAACTGGATCCAAATACTAACGGAGATCACCCAAGAAATCGGGAATATTCTTACGAATACAACGACGACGGCACAATTGCTGTAATGACGCTTAGCAACAGTTACGGCAACAGCTATAAGACTTACTACGAATATAATTCCGACGGAACTATAAACAAAGAAACTTTTTACACCGACGATGAGCTTTATAATACTGCTGTCTACACCTATGACGAGCATTCAAATCCTATACGCAAGGAAATTATCTACATCGGTCGTGTTGTGGGAGAAGTCAACGTCCACGTTTTAAGCTATGAATATGATTATGACTCGGACGGCAGAATCTCAGTCAAAAAAGAATTTATGGATAATGATTTAAAATCAACAGAAAGTTACACCTATGATACCGATGGCAATACAGCAAGTCTTGAAGCTCAGTACGCTGATTTAGATTTTAATATATTAAGAAAATACACCTATAATTCCGAAAATCGCCTTATCAAAGAAGAAATTTCCACCGGTGATGAGGAAACAACATATATAGAATATGAATATGAATTTTATAATTAAGGAGGACATTATTATGTCAAATGAAATGCAGTTAAAATACGGCTGTAATCCAAATCAGAAGCCGTCAAGAGTTTATATGGCTGACGGCTCGGAGCTCCCGATAACAGTGCTCTGCGGAAAGCCGGGATATATCAATCTTCTCGACGCTCTCAACGGCTGGCAGCTCGTAAAGGAGCTTAAAGCAGCTACGGGAGTTTGCGCCGCTACTTCATTCAAGCACGTTTCTCCTGCCGGAGCTGCTATCGGCAGACCGCTCTCGGACGACCTCAAAAAGATCTACTGGGTAGACGACCTCGGCGAGCTTACTCCCCTTGCTTCCGCCTACGCAAGAGCAAGAGGCGCGGACAGAATGTCCTCCTACGGCGACTTTATCGCGCTTTCCGATAAAGTTGACGTATGCACTGCTAAGATGATCCAGCGCGAGGTTTCCGATGGTATCATCGCTCCCGACTACGATGACAAGGCTCTGGAAATCCTCAAATCAAAAAGAAAGGGCACTTACTGTATTCTCAAGATAGACGAGAACTACAAGCCTGCTCCTATCGAGACAAAGCAGGTTTACGGAGTTTCCTTTGAACAGGGCAGAAACGAGCTTGATATAAACAAGGAGCTTCTTTCCAACATCGTTACCGAGAACAAGGAAATTCCTGCCGACAAGCTTGACGATCTCATGATCTCGCTTATCACCCTTAAATATACGCAGTCCAATTCCGTATGCTACGTTAAGGACGGTCAGGCTATCGGAATCGGCGCAGGTCAGCAGTCCAGAATCCACTGCACGCGTCTTGCAGGTCAGAAAGCCGATAACTGGTGGCTGAGACAGTCTCCGCAGGTTATGGGACTTGACTTCGTTGACGGTATCCGCCGCGCAGACCGCGACAACGCTATCGACGTTTACATGGGCGACGAATACGAGGATGTTCTCCGTGACGGCGAGTGGCAGAAGATTTTCAAGACAAAGCCTGCAGTATTCACCGCCGAGGAGAAAAAGGCTTGGCTTGCCAAGAATACGGGAGTTTGCCTCGGTTCGGACGCATTCTTCCCATTCGGCGACAATATCGAGCGTGCAAAGAAATCGGGCGTTGAGTATATCGCAGAGCCGGGCGGTTCTATCCGTGACGACAACGTTATAGAGACCTGCAATAAGTACAACATCGCTATGGCATTTACGGGAATCAGACTTTTCCACCATTGATCGGTAATAACCGAAACGACTAACTGCCAAAGGAGAACTATTTTGAAAATAAAATATCTTTCTTTAATAATATCCGTTATGCTTTCCGCGTCACTGATGACAGCCTGCGGTTCGGATACGGAAAAAAACGAAACATCAGGTACCTCGAATTCTTCGGTTTCCGGAGCCGACGGCGAAAGCAGCGAAAGCTCGGAAGCGGACGATGAAACGGTTCTTGCTTCAAACGACAAATATACCGTTACAATGGTGAAAATGGACGAAGATATTTACTATGCTCAGATCTCCGAAATGGATAACGAAACAGTGCAGTCCGATTTGAACGAAAAATTCAAATCCCTTGAGGAAAGCAGATATGAAAGAACTCATAATTATACCGCAAAACCGGTTATCCTTTTCAGCGACGAGAAAATTCTGTGTATCAATCAGACCGCTTATTTCGGTGAAGATGAGGATTCAGGCAGCTCGCAGACTGTTTTGTCAATAAACATGGAAAACGGAGAGGAGCTTGAACTTTCGGACGTGACCGATATTGACGCTCTTGCCGAAAAGATCTTCAATAATGACGGAATAACGGTCGTAAGCGACGATGTTGACGCTTCGATAGAGGATTTTCTGGAAGAGCATTATTTCACTTCTGCCGATGATGTAAAGAAATACCTTGAAACCTACGGCAAATTCAGCTATAACGAAAACAGCGAGCTTGTTATCCGGCTTTCATCGTCAGCGGGAATTATTGAGGTCATAGAAAAATAACAGGCTCCGAAAAAACATAACAAAAAGGAGAAAAACTCCCATGAAAAATATATTAGTAGTCGGCGGCGGCGGACGTGAGCACGCAATTATAATGAAGCTCTCGGAAAGCAAGCACGTCGGCAAGATCTACTGCACTCCCGGAAACGGCGGCATTTCAAAATATGCCGAGTGCTTTAACGTAAACGCAACGGATATCGACGGCGTTGTCGCTCTTGCAAAGGAGCTGAAGCCTGATATGGTCGTTGTAGCTCCCGACGATCCGCTTGTTCTCGGTATGGTCGACGCTTTGCAGGCTGAGGGCTTCATGACCTTCGGTCCAAAGGCAAATGCCGCAATTATCGAAGGCTCTAAGGTTTTCTCGAAAGAGCTTATGAAAAAATATAATATCCCGACCGCTTTTTACGAGGTTTTCACCGAAAGCGAAAAGGCTGTGGCTTATCTTAAAGAGCAGAACAGCTACCCTGCCGTTATCAAAGCGGACGGTCTTGCGCTCGGCAAGGGCGTTATAATCGCTCAGAACGAGGAAGAAGCCGTTCAGGCTGTACACGATATGATAGACGAGCTGAAATTCGGTAAAAGCTCGGCAAGGATAGTTATAGAGGAATTCCTGACAGGCCCCGAGGTATCGGTGCTCTCCTTTACCGACGGAAAAACTATCGTTCCGATGATCTCTTCAATGGATCACAAGCGCGCTCTTGACGGCGATATGGGACTTAATACAGGCGGCATGGGAACAGTTTCACCCAACCCCTACTACACCGATGATATCGCAAAGGAATGCACGGAAAAGATCTTTATCCCTACCATGAACGCCATGAATGCAGAGGGCAGAACCTTTGAGGGCTGTCTTTATTTCGGACTTATGCTCACTCCAAAGGGACCCAAGGTTATCGAGTATAACTGCCGCTTCGGCGACCCCGAGACTCAGGTCGTACTGCCGATGCTTGACGCAGACCTTTATGAGATCTTTGAAGCCGTATACAACCACGAGCTTGAAAAGGTCGATATCAAGTGGCATAAAGGAAGCTGCGCCTGCGTTGTAATGGCAAGCGGAGGATATCCCGAAAGCTATCCCAAGGGAATCGAAATGAACGGATTTGACGAAAAAGGACAGATCGACGGCTGTTTTGTGTATCATGCCGGAACAAAGCTCTCGGAGAATGGAAAATTTCTCACAAACGGCGGACGCGTTATCGGAGTGACCGCAAAGGGAGAAAATCTTACCGCAGCTCTTGAAACCGCATACAAGGGCGTTTCGGGAATCAGCTTCGAGGGCGCGCACTATAGAAAAGATATAGGACAGAGAGCGCTTAAAGCTCTCGGATAAGGAGCGTTACCATGCATGAAAGACTTTTGCGTGGACTAAAATCCGGTTTTGCAGGCAACCTGTTTTTTATACTGTTCGGCATTACGTGTTATATCTATTACCTGACATTTTCTGCCGGAAGCGTATTGTCAACAGTCATTGAAATAATAGCATATATTTTTGAAGCGTTCGGATTTTTCTTTTCGGTTCTTGCGATAATCGATATAAACAAAAGCGTAAGAATGAGAAAATGGCTGAAAATAGGACTTCCTGTTTATATCGGCGTCGAGCTTATAATGATGGTTCTTGAGCTGAACTCATTCCGTTTCAGATTTTACAACCCTTACTCGCTGCCGCTTGCAATAATCCACGCAATATTTTCTGCGTTCATCTGCTTCTCCTTTTTATCCCTTGACTCCGGAAACGTAAAACTTGAAACAGTCATTACAGTATGCTTCGGAATAATACTCGGAGGTATGCTTGGAAACGTTATAGGTATAAGGATCTATTTCAGTATCATCACAAACGCAATTTCATATACTATTCTTTTTGCCGCAATAAGATGGATGCTTAAAAGAGAGATAATCGAAATCGACTGTCACGGCGACAAGGCTCGTGTCAGCGAGTATAAAAGCTCATTCTTTTAAATATGCCATAAAAATCAGTCCCTTTCTTCAATTGCGAAGAAAGGGACTTTTTACAGGTATCCGTTTTTTATAACTTAATTTTCAAAAAGCTTATAATGCTCGGAAAACGAATCCGCGACCATACAAATAAGCTCGGTATTGCTAAAAGGACGTTCATGGCTCCCGATTATTCTGCTGCCGGCAATTTTTATGTCGCTTCCGTTCTGAAACGAAAGCAATGATTCATGTCTCATCGCACGTTCGATCACCTGAACTCTGACCGAATGTATCTCCGCAAGACGCTTATAAATACCGTCCATAACATGATCGAGGCAGTCCGGCTCGCAGATGCACAGCGCGGCAGCCGTACAAAGATAGCGAAAACCCGAAGTATTTACCTTAAAGCCTCTCGCACTCATAAATTCCGCAATAAAAACTTCGTACTCAAAGCATTTTGAGTAGCCGAATACATCAAAAATAAGTCTTAAAAGCTCCTCCATAGAAACCGGCATAAGCACATACTTATCTACTCCCGCATCTATAAGGTCAGAACACATCATCGGAGACGAGCTGTATGACAAGACAATTATTTTCATATCGGGATAATTTGATTTAAGAGCGATTATATTATTCAAAGCTCCGTCACCGCTGCCGGAAACTCCAAACAGGCATATATCAGGAGATATGGAACCGATCTTATTTCCGCATTCACGGTTTATGATTCTGAATCCTCGTTTTTTCAGATACTTTTCGGTAATCGAGTTCCGTTCCCCATCCATATCACACATAAGCACGGTGATCTCGCCTTTCAAATCCGCTCCTCCTTTCGATACGTTTCCAATTTTATCATACCTGTAAACGACCGAAATGTCAACAAACAAATCGATTTTTAATATCGAAATTTGTCGATTTTTCGGATAATATATAATCTATAAGAACGATCGGCGATTGGCTTTTCTTTTTTATTTCAACACTCTGCCCGATAAATAAATATCTCTTTTATCATAAAAAGCAATAATTTAAACATGATTTGGGAATTGTGATTGTGCATAATGCCAAAATTTGTGAAAGTTTCAGAAATAGACTTGATTTCTATAAAAAAGGTGGTAAAATATAATTAGCACTCAGAGAATGAGAGTGCTAATACGCTCATATTTATATTGTGAACCTGAAATACATATTCGTCTTTCAGGAGCATATTGTACTAAATTTATTTTCAGGAGGAATAAATCATGACTATCAAACCGTTACAGGACAGAGTTGTCGTAAAAATGACAGAGGCGGAGGAAACAACCAAGAGCGGCATTATTCTCTCAGGCTCGGCTAAGGAAAAACCGGAGATCGCCGAGGTCGTTGAGATCGGTCCGGGAACATCCGACGTGAAAATGGAAGTTAAAAAGGGCGATAAAATCCTCATTTCTAAATATTCAGGCACTAACGTAAAACTTGAGGGCGAAGAGTATATCATAGTAAAAATGGAAGATATTCTCGCAATCGTTAAGTAAACAAATCATATTCAAATAACTATAAAGGAGATCGATTATTATGGCTAAGGATATTAAATACGGCGAAGACGCAAGAAAATCGCTTCAGGCAGGTATTGACAAGCTTGCCGATACAGTAAGAATTACTATGGGACCTAAGGGCAGAAACGTTGTTCTCGATAAGAAATTCGGCGCTCCCCTTATCACTAACGACGGCGTTACTATCGCAAAGGATATAGAGCTTGAGGACGCTTTCGAAAATATGGGCGCTCAGCTTGTAAAGGAAGTTGCTACGAAAACAAACGACGCTGCCGGAGACGGTACTACTACCGCTACTCTTCTCGCTCAGGCTATCGTCCGCGAGGGTATGAAGAATATTGCTGCCGGAGCAAATCCTATGGTTCTTAAAAAAGGTATCTCTAAAGCAGTAGATACGGCTGTTAATACTATTATTGCAAATTCAAAGGCTGTTGAAGGCTCTGACGATATCGCAAGAGTTGGTACTGTTTCATCAGCTGACGAAAGCGTAGGAAAGCTCATTGCCGAGGCTATGGAAAAGGTTACCTCCGACGGAGTTATCACCATCGAGGAAAGCAAAACTGCCGAGACCTACAGCGAGGTCGTTGAGGGAATGCAGTTCGACAGAGGTTATATCTCTCCTTACATGGTTACCGATACAGATAAAATGGAAGCAGTTTACGACGACGCTTTCGTTCTTATCACAGATAAGAAAATTTCCTCTATTCAGGAAATCCTCCCGCTTCTCGAACAGATCGTAAAAATGGGCAAAAAGCTCGTTATTATCGCCGAGGACGTTGAGGGCGAAGCTCTTACAACTATTATCCTCAACAATCTCAGAGGTACATTCAAGGTTGCTGCCGTTAAGGCTCCAGGCTTCGGCGACAGACGTAAGGAAATGCTCAAGGATATTGCCGTTCTTACAGGCGGTGAGGTAATCTCAAGCGAGCTTGGCCTTGAACTCAGCGAAACAACTGTCGATCAGCTCGGTCAGGCTAAGCAGATCGTTATCCAGAAGGAAAATACGATCATCGTTGACGGCGCAGGCGACAAGAACGAGATCAAGTCAAGAGTCAACCAGATCCGTGCTGCTATCGAAACAACTACTTCCGATTTCGACCGCGAAAAGCTTCAGGAAAGACTTGCTAAGCTTGCAGGCGGCGTAGCCGTTATCAAGGTCGGCGCAGCTACCGAAATCGAAATGAAAGAAAAGAAGCTCCGTATCGAGGACGCTCTCGCTGCTACAAAGGCTGCCGTTGAAGAGGGTATCGTCGCAGGCGGCGGTACAGCTTATGTAAACGCAATTCCTGCTGTTGAAAAGCTCATTCCTTCTCTTGACGGAGATGAAAAAACAGGCGCTAAGATCATTCTTAAGGCTCTTGAAGCTCCCGTTCGCCAGATCGCAGAAAATGCAGGTCTTGAGGGAAGCGTTATCCTCGACAAGATCAGACGTTCACGCAAGGTCGGCTACGGATTCGACGCATATAACGAGACCTATACCGATATGATCCCTGCCGGAATCGTTGATCCGACAAAGGTTACTCGTTCCGCACTCCAGAATGCCGCTTCGGTTGCAGCTATGGTGCTCACGACTGAAAGCCTTGTTGCAGATATCAAGGAAGAGAATCCTGCTCCTGCAATGCCTGCCGGCGGTATGGGCGGTATGTATTGATCTGCTGAAAGCTGTAATATATACACAAGGACGAATCCATTTGGGTTCGTCCTTTTTATGTTTCATCATTCTGCAATTCCAGCAGCATTTCTGCACGTTCTGTCAATTTAATGCGATTTTTTTCGGACAGCTTTTCAAAAATTTCAAGCAAATCAAATTCTTCTTTTGAAATTATATCCGTTGTATCTCTTGACAGACCAAGAATATAGTCCACGCTTACACCGCAGATTTCTGCTACGTCCCTTATATAATTTATTGGAGCTTTCACCTCGCCGCGCTCATAACGGCTTATCTCCTGCTGACTTATTCCAAGCAGTTCGGCTAACTGGTATTGTGTATATTTTTCTTTGCGTGCCTTGACTAAATTCGGATATAAATAAAGGTGATTCTGCATAAATAACAAGCCTTTCTTTTAGTTATCTTTACAAAATCCAGTTTACAACTAATATGTTGTATTGACAAACAAGATACATCATGTTATACTTATTTTTAACAACAAATATGTTGTTAATTTATAAAAGGACGGTTTATACTAATGGAAAATAACGGGAAAGTTTTATGTGAGGCAAAAATTTCAGCAAAATTACATATTATTGCAAAACTAATTTTATGGATAATTGTTCTGATATTAATTTTCATTGGCTTTAATTGTTTTTTTGAATATGAATCACTTTCCGGCGGAAAGGTATTGGAAGAAAAATGTTTTTGGGGAATATGTATCTATTATGATGCATACCAAGAATTAGACAATTATCAACATCTTTATCGATCATATATTCCCAGCGGCATTATTATAACCATAATTATAAATCTGATTTTGCTTGCATTGCCATTGATTATCGAAAAAATAATTAAATTCATCGCAAAAAGATGTAGACTTACACTCACAGAAAAGCAGATTTGCGGTCAGCTTAAAACCTTATTCGGCAAAAAGCAGATTCAGATGCCCATAGAAAAGCTCGACAACATTATGATCAAAAACAGCTTTATGGATAAGATGAGAAGCGGCGAAACAATATTGGTAAGCTCAAACAGCGGAAAAATTTATTTTCACTATGTTCAAAATGCCGAGGAATTTGTGCAGGAAGCTTTGAAGTGTATTGAGGCAGTTAAAGAAAAAAACGCAAAAAGCACCACTGCACCCGTTCAGAGTATCAGCAACGACGCTACGGAGAAAATCGCTGCTCTAAAGCAAATGCTGGAGCAAAAGCTTATCTCACAAGAAGAATTTGACGTGAAAAAAGAGGAAATCCTATCAAAAATGTAAAATCAATGCGGGTCTGTCAGGCCCGCATTTTTTATCGAAAATTATCGTGCAATTTTCACCTATAATAATTGACTTTTATGATAATATGCTGTATAATTATATGTGACAATTAAAAAGCTGTCTGTGTGAAATATCTTGCGGAGACAGGCTTTGAGAACAACTTCTAAAAAGAAAAGAGGTATAAAAATGGCAAACGAAAAAAGTCTTAAGGTTCTTATCGTTGATGATGATAAAAATATATGCAACCTGCTCAGACTCTATCTTGAAAAAGACGGCTACAGCGTTATCCTCTCACACGACGGCGAAGAAGCTGTCGTTAAATTCAACGCGCTTAAGCCGGATCTTATCCTCCTTGACATTATGCTTCCGGGAATTGACGGATTGCAGGTATGCCGTGAAATACGCAAAAAATCAAACGTTCCGATCATCATGATAACCGCTAAGGGAGAAACTATCGACACAGTTATCGGTCTTGAACTCGGCGCTGACGATTACATAGTAAAGCCTTTTGACGCTAAAGTCGTTCTTGCCCGTATCAATGCGGTTACCCGACGCGTCAGCAATGCAAATTCAGAACCAGAGGTCAAAGAGGTAAACTATGATAAGCTCTCCGTTAATATGACGCGTTATGAACTTAAAGTTAATGATAAGATCATAGATACTCCTCCGAAAGAATTAGAACTTTTGTTTTACCTTGCTTCAAATCCGAACAGAGTATTTACAAGAGATCAGCTTCTTGACGAGGTGTGGGGATTTGAATATTACGGCGATTCGCGTACTATCGACGTCCATATAAAGCGTCTGCGTGAAAAGCTCGACGGAGTTTCCGATAAATGGTCCTTGAAAACCGTTTGGGGCGTCGGATATAAATTCAAGACGGACGAGGAAGAATAATTTTTCAGGAGCCTGACTTACGCTCTTGTACAGGGGACTCAGCTTGTCCCCTGTTTCTTTAATCAGACTATTTGTGAGATTCGGCGAGGTGGATCATTTGAAAAAAGAAAACAACAAAAGCACATATTATAAATTGTTTCGCTTTTCTTTCGTCATAATTGCATTTGCAGTCCTGCTTATAGGTATTGCCTCTGTTGCCTTTTCAACGCTGCTGTTCAGAAACGAGCGCATTAACGATATCTCGATCATAACGGATATTTTTATAGACAGCGTTAAAACAGGCTACGCAGAGAGCGGCAGCATTTACTCCGATAATATTGCGGATACTTTTGAATCTTTCAGCAAAAGATACGATATAACCTTTTATATCTATGATGCCGATGGAAACTGCCTTATTGCTCCTGACGGCGAATCTCACGAAGCTCTTTCAAAAAAAGTTATCGATCAGATAAATAAAAATAATCTTCCCGATCTGGACGCGTCGGACATATCGAGCAAAGAGCCTTCCCTCGTCTACGGCGATAGATTTACGGTAAGGACCGTGAATACCGGCGAAAAACCTACGCGTTTGTATATAACGTCTCACAGCTCGACCGACAGCCTGAATCAATTCACACTGAAGGTTACCGTTTTCATGATAATTATCAGTATTATAATTTTGTCCGCCGCATACTGCCTTATGAACAGAAAGGCTAAGCTGCTTGCCGATGACGCAAGCGAATTTCTGAGAGTAAGCAAGAATTTCTCTAAGGGAGATTTTTCCGAGCACATTGTCATCAAAAACGCGGGCAATCTTCAGGATATCTCAAAATATGTAAACGCTCTTGCCGACAATATGGCAAACAGCGACGATACAAGCAAGACCTTTATCGCAAATGTTTCCCACGAGCTGAGAACTCCTATCACCACAATAGGCGGCTTTGTTGACGGAATCCTCGACGGAACTATACCTAAGTCCGAGCAGCAGGAATACCTTTATCTTGTTTCGAATGAAATAAAGCGTCTGAGTATCCTTATAAGCTCTATGCTGAATATGACAAGGTTCGAATCAGGTACGCTCAAGCCCAACTTTAAGGAAGCAAATCTTACGGAGCTTGTTATCAAGACCGTATTGATGTTCGAGAAAAAAATCGACGATAAGGACGTAAATATAGAGGGACTTGACTGCGACAGACTTACGGCAGTCATTGACAGCGACCTGATCCAGCAGGTTATTTACAATCTTGTTGAAAACGCAATAAAATTTGTGAACAAGGGCGGTACTGTATCGTTCGCGTTCGAAAAAAATGAAGGTATTTGCACCGTAAGCATAAGAAATACCGGAGAGGGTCTGAAAAATGAGGAAATACAGCAGGTTTTCGACCGCTTCTATAAAACAGACTCGTCCCGTGGAAAGGATACGACCGGACTCGGACTCGGACTTTCGATTTCACGAAAAATAATTCATCTCCACAACGGTCATATCGTTGTAAGAAGCGTTTACGGCGAGTATACTGAATTTTCTATACAAATTCCGGAAAAGCAGAACTGAATGTTCTTAAAAGAAAGGAACAATTAAATGGATAATATGGATAATAACGATAACAACACCCCTTCTCCGCAAGTTCCTGCGGAAAATCCGCAGCAGCCGAATATCCGTCAGCAGGAAAACAATAACGGATTTAATACAGATACAAATACACAGTCAACGGCAGGCGGCATAAACAGACAGGCTCAGACAACGCAGAATCCTCAATACGACTCGTTTATGTACGAACCGATAGGCTTTGAAGAGTACGATAAACAAGTCGCGGCATCTATGCAGGCGGCTGAAGAAAGAAAAGAGAAAAAAAGGAAAAGTCACAATGAAAGGACAATAATCCTGTTTCTGCTTCTGATTTTTGTATTCACTGTAATTTTCTGCATCTTTGCAATAATTCATGACGCCGCAAAAAGCGAAAAAAGCTTTGCAAACGGCTTTTCAGCTACAAAAAATGTAGTTCTTTACCATGAGGGCAAGCCTGAGGGAGCAGATACTCCGGAAAACTATAAAGATGAAAACGGCAGATATACTACGGAGGGCATAGCGGCAACCGTTCGCCCGTCTATCGTCGAGATATATACATACGCCGACCTTCAGCACAACGCGCTTATAGGCACAGGCTCAGGAGTAATACTGTCCGAAGACGGATATATCGTCACAAATGCTCACGTCCTTCAAGCAGACGGATACCACGTTGTTATCACCTCCGATGACAAAACCTTTGACGCTAAAGTTATCGGACGCGATTCAAAAACAGATATCGCTATCGTAAAAATAAACGCCAAAGGTCTAAACCCTGCAACCATCGGCGATTCCGATGAGGTAGTGGTCGGAGAACAGGTCATGGCGATCGGAAATCCGGCAGGTCTTTCAGGATCTGTAACAGACGGTATCGTTTCGGCTATTGGACGAAAAATAAAGTCAGACTCTACCGGATTTGAAATGGAATGTATTCAGACCAACGCCGATATCAGTCCCGGAAATTCAGGCGGCGCGCTTGTAAATATGTACGGTCAGCTTATCGGCATCACATCTTCAAAATATGTAAGCTCAAGCTACGAGGGGCTTGGATTCGCAATCACAATAAACGAAGCCGTTCCTATCATGGAGGAGCTTATCAATCAGGGATATATCTCAGACCGTTTCAGGATCGGTATCGAGCTTCTCGATATGGAAAATGATTATAAGATCGCCGCGATCGAGGAAGAGCTTGGATTCGAGATCCCCGATGATTTCGAGGGTATTTATATAGCAAATATCTCCGAGGACTGCGATATTTATAACACCGAGCTAAAGATCGGAGACTTTATCACCGCGATCAACGGAAAGAGCATCAAAACCTACGACGAGCTTTACGATACCATCAGCCGTCAGTACGGTGCAGGCGATAAGGTTCCCGCGACCTGCGCTCACCTTAACGAAGACGGAACTATTGACGTTTACGAAATAGAATTCATGCTTATGGAAGATACTTCGGGAGATTTCTAATTTCTCAGTCCTTTAGGACGCTTTGAATTTACACCGTATACTCCTCCTGCCGCACCCGATACGGACAGCAGGAGGAGATTTTTTATGCCCGGAATCCCTCCCGTGAAAATCAAGCCGAAAACGCTTAATATCCCAAAAATAAGCAAAGCACAGCAAATTCCCTCGCGCAGACCGTTTCTGCGCCTGTACTTTCCGCAGATAAAACTGCCTGCGAAGGCTCCCACTGCTTCGGAAGCCGAAGAAAAGAAGCCGTTATAATCCATATTTTCCAACAAAAAATAAGTTGCCGCAGCAAACAACAAAACGCAGACAAAAATAACGGCAAGTCCGATAGCCGCCGAAAGCAAGATGCCTGCGCAGGCGTTTGTCCAAAGACTTTTACGATGCCGGCGCATAAAAAGACCTCCGCAAAAAAATTGTACAACCAATTTTATGCGGAGGTTTTTATAATTATTCTTCTTCTGACTTCTTTTTCTTCTTGGATTTTTTATCGTCGTCATCGCCGTCATCAACAAGTTTGGCAGATGAAAGCTCAGTCTCGGACTTCTTCTTTTCCTTTTTAGCAGTCTGCTTAGCTTCGTTCACGCGCTCGGAAGCAGAGGTGTTTTCCGAGATTGCCCAAAGCTTTATTCTCATTTTATTTCTCTCGCCGCCCGTTTCGATAACCACGTTATCGTCGCCCTTACGGACAACAAGACCGACAATACCGCCGATAGTAACGATCTCGTCGCCTATCTGGATATTCTCCTGCATGGTCTTTGTTTCTTTTTCCTTTTTCTTCTGCGGTCTTATCATGATGAAGTACATAAGTGCAAACACAACGATAAGAGAAATCAGCATTGGCAGCGGACTGCCTGCACTTGCATTCTGATTAGCAGTTGCTTCTGTTTCGGCAAAAGCATTGATCGCGGAAGCCGATACGGTAACAGCAGCTGCAGAAGCAGAAGCTGCGACTTTGATTAAGCTTTTCAAATTCATATATCTCTCCATTCCGCCGCACTGATACGGCAAATTTATGCAATATTTATTATACCACACAACGAATAGAAAAGCAAGGCTTTTTTGCCGATTTCACGTACATTTCATAATTTACCCATTATCGGGAACAAGCTCGAAATCGTCGAAATATTCCAATATTTCATCGGGAGTCTCTGCATGATTCGTAGAAATAATTGATTCGTATTTATCAAACGGCAGATAGCAAAGCAGATAATCACGCTCGTCGGTCAATGTGCTTGAGGAGATATATACATCATATTTCTTTCCGTTGCGTTCGGCGGTTGTTATTATTGAATCAACTGCAATTGCATTAACTCCAAACTCACTGACGTCTTTCATATACGTATCATAGTGAACAGCACAATATACGTTTTTCTTATTCAATTCATCGTAAAGAATATACTCATAATAATTTCTCGCAGTCACAATTGAACAAAATGAGTATCTTTCCTCATCATATTCGAGCAGATAAGGAGTAAAGCCTTCTTCTTTCATTTTATTATAAAACTCGGTTTTCTTAAATTCGTCAAGACTTTCAAAAAATTCCATATCACTTTCATCTATATGAACCTCTTCATCGTCTGGGACTTCTGTTTTTTGCTGATTGGAGGTTTCCGAAATTGATGCTTCCGAAGAATTATTTGAATTTGTTGAAGGTTCTTTGTAATCATTTCCGCATCCGCAAAGCACTGCACTCATGATTATTGCAATTAATAACGTTTTTTTCATAATAAATCCCCCTTAAGAATGGTTATATTTACCCATTATCGGGAACAAGCTCGAAATCATCGAAATATTCCAATATTTCATCGGGAGTCTGCGCATTACCTATACTGATTGACGCTCCATATCTATCAAACGGTAAATAGCTAAGCGAATAATTCCGCTCGTCAGTCAGCGTACTCGAACGTACATATACATCATATTTCTTTCCGTTGCGTTCGGCGGTTGTTATTATTGAATCGACTGCAATTGCATTAACTCCAAATTCACTAACGTCTTTCATATACGTGTCACAATCAATAGTATACCTTACATAGTGGTCGGAAACATTATCATTAAACATGAACGTATAAAATTCATGCTCCGCATAAATCATTTGTAATTCGTAACGTTCTTCATCATACTGTAACAAGTACGGAGTTATTCCACTCGATACAAGATTTGCATAAAAATCAGATCTTTTGAATTCATCAAGGTTTTCAAAATATTCCATATCACTTTCGTCTATATGAACCTCCTCAACGTCTGAGGCTTCCGTTTCCTGCTGATTTGAGGTTTCCGATGAATTGTTTGTATTTGTTGAAGATTCATTGCAATCCTTTCCGCAGCCGAATAATACCGCCGAAAGAATAATTGCAAATAATAATGTTTTTTTCATGATAACCCCCTTAAGTATAATTAAATTTATTGCCATTAGCTAAAATTGTTTGACGACACTCATCACATATAACCAAATCTTCATATACATCTGGATTGTTTTTATTACGCCCCCATATACAATTATCTCTGTCATCACCGTATACTGTATTATAATGATCTGCTACACCATAAGCATGACCAATTTCATGCGCCACGGTTTTGCAGACAAGATAAATTTCATAATCATATAATGAAACTACATTTTGGTTGATATAATCCGTATCTCGAACTATCATTGTATGATTCGATGAATAATGCGTACCGTAAATATTGTCTTGGTGAGTTGTACCATCCTTGCTACACAATCTTGTTGCTGTAATATACATTTCAACTCCATTAAGATAAGGACGAGGTAATGGAAAAAGTGAATTTTTAATAACTTTACAATTTGTGCAATGATATGGACCGTTATTATTACAATTATCACCGGTTGTATGATTACACAGTAGTTTTATATTACTTTCATAATTTCCTCGACAAGTATCTGCCGAAGAATATACAATAAAATCGGTCGTTGGTCTGGAAAATTTTAAATTGATTAAAATGCTGCTTTATAATATCCTGATACTTTAGCAGCTATCCTTTCAAATCGCTCATTGAACGCATTGGGAACTCCATATATTGCCGCTTCCGATGAACCAAAAACGGTAATAATGTTAAGTTGGCGAGTTCCAGCTGAGTGCGCCTTTAGCTCCGGCTTTGAAAAAGTGTCCGATGGAATAAGTAAGCCTGCACATAAAAGTAATGCTGTTATTCGTTTTTTCATAGTAATTCCCTCCTTTTTTTATAAACATAAATAACATTTATGTTCTTGCTTATAATTTACCATAATCTGCTAAAAAAGTCAATGCACAATGTTTACAAACTTTACTATAATTTTTGCACTTATTTAACAAAAAAGCCGCTCCCAAACGGGAACGGCTTTAAATTATTGAATCTGCGATTAAACGAGCTTGATAATAGCCATTTCAGCTGCGTCTCCGCGGCGAGGACCGATCTTTACGATCTGAGTATAACCGCCGTTTCTGTCAGCATACTTAGGTGAAATTTCATCAAAAAGCTTCTTAGCAACGTCCTCCTTGGTAACATAAGCCATTACCTGACGCTTGGAGTGCAGATCATTATTCTTACCGATAGTAATCATTTTTTCTGCTACAGCACGAACTTCCTTAGCTCTTGTAACGGTAGTTTCGATCTGACCGTTTTCGAGAAGGAAAGTTACCATGCCTCTGAGCATTGCTTTTCTATGGTCAGATGTTCTGCCCAGCTTTCTTGTACCCGGCATGTAATTCACTCCTTTTCATAGTAAGTGCAAACGCACAATTTACGTTTTTATTATTCCTCTTCAGATGAAAGATCGAAGCCCAGTGACTGAAGCTTTTCCTTAACCTCATCGAAGGATTTCTTTCCAAGGTTTCTAACCTTCATCATTTCTTCCTCAGACTTGTTGATCAAGTCATCAACTGTATTAATTCCGGCACGCTTCAAGCAGTTGAAGGAACGCACCGACAAATCAAGATCCTCAATAGTCATTTCAAGGATTTTTTCCTTACCCTTTTCGTCCTTTTCAACGAGAACCTCAGCAAGACCCGCCTCTTCGGAAAGGTCGATAAAGAGCTTCAGATGCTCGTTAAGAAGGTTTGCAGCCTGTGACAGAGCTTCCTTTGCGGAAATTGTACCGTCTGTCCAAACCTCGATCGTAAGCTTGTCGTAATCGGTAACCTGACCGAGTCGAGTATCCTCGACCGTATAGTTTACCTTCAGAACGGGGGTATAGATGCTGTCCACAGCGATCACATCCACAGGAAGATTTACCTGTTTCTTATTGCGCTCGGCAGAAACATATCCTCTGCCTCTGTCAATAGTGATCTCCATATAAAGCTTTGCGTCCTTACCAAGAGTAGCAATATGCATACCGGGATCGAGGATATTCACCTCGGAATCGGTTTTTATATCGCCGGCAGTAACCTCGCACTCGCCCTCTGCCTCTATATAGACCGTTTTCGGGCCTTCTCCGTAGAGCTTTGCGGTAAGTCCCTTAATGCTGAGGATTATTTCAGTTACATCTTCCTTAACACCGGGGATCGTTGATAACTCATGGTGAACAGTACCGTCCTTACCCTGAAGCTTAACGGCGGTAACAGCCACACCGGGAAGTGAGGAGAGCAGCACACGCCTGAGACTGTTTCCAAGTGTAATACCGTAACCACGCTCCAGCGGTGCTAAAACGAATTTGCCGTATTTGCCGTCGCTTTTAAGCTCGACAATTTCAATATCCGGCTTATTTATTTTTTCCAGCATAAAAACCCTCCTATTTCGCAATAACTGTATATTGTAATAATCAAAGTTAAATCAGGCAACCCGATTATTTTGAATACAGCTCGACGATAAGCTGTTCTTCAACGTCGAGGTCGATTTCTTCTCTCTGAGGAAGTCTTGCAATCTTAGCGGAAGCGTCTTCCTTGTTAAGCTCGAGCCACATAGGAATTGTTCTGCCGCTGTTAGCCTCAAGGATAGCCTTGAAAGCGTCTGTTGTTTTGCTCTTATCGCAGATAGAAACAACGTCTCCTGCCTTGATAAGATATGAAGGAACATTTACCTTCTTGCCGTTTACTCTGAAGTGGTTGTGAACAACAAGCTGTCTTGCCTGTGCTCTTGAACTTGCAAAGCCGAGTCTGTAAACTACGTTGTCAAGACGGCTTTCAAGCATGATAAGAAGGTTTTCGCCGGCCTTACCGGGCTTCTTAGCAGCAAGCTCAAAGTAGTGAGCGAACTGTCCCTCAAGAACGCCGTAATAGCGTCTTGTCATCTGCTTAGCACGAAGCTGAAGACCGTATTCGGAATTCTTCTTGCGGTTCATGCCGTGCTGACCGGGAGCGCCCTTCTTTCTTTCGTCATTTCTTTCATCGATCGCACACTTTGAAGTATAGCATCTTTCGCCCTTTAAGAAGAGCTTCTGACCCTCACGTCTGCAAAGTCTGCAAACTGCACCAGTATATCTTGCCATATTAATTACACCTCCCGTAAATTAGACACGACGTCTCTTTGGAGGACGGCATCCGTTATGCGGAATCGGAGTAACGTCCTTGATCATTTTAACCTCGAGACCTACAGTCTGAAGCGCTCTGATAGCAGCTTCACGACCTGCGCCGGGTCCCTTTACGTAAACCTCAACGGTCTTAAGACCGTGCTCCATAGCAGCCTTTGCAGCTGTTTCGGCAGCTGTCTGAGCTGCGAACGGAGTGGATTTTCTTGAACCTCTGAAGCCAAGGCCGCCTGCGCTTGCCCAAGAGATCGCATTACCCTGAGTATCTGTAATTGTTACGATTGTATTATTGAAAGTGGACTGAATATGAACTGCGCCGCTTTCGATATTCTTACGTTCTCTACGTCTTCTGACTGTAGTAACCTTTTTACCCTTCTGCTGTGCCAAAGCTCATACCTCCTTACTTCTTCTTGTTAGCGATTGTCTTTACAGGGCCCTTGCGGGTTCTTGCGTTTGTCTTAGTTCTCTGTCCTCTTACAGGCAGACCCTTACGGTGACGAACGCCTCTGTAGCAGCCAATTTCAACAAGTCTCTTGATATTAAGAGCTACCTCACGACGAAGATCGCCCTCAACTGTATAATTAGCGTCGATATAATCACGAAGCTTAGCTACATCTTCCTCAGCGAGGTCTTTAACTCTTACATCAGGATTTACGCCTGTGTTAGCGAGGATCGTTGCAGCAGTCTGACGACCGATACCGTAGATATAAGTAAGACCGATTTCGACTCTCTTATTCTTCGGAAGGTCAACACCAGCTATTCTTGCCATATTGTTATTTGCACCTCCATTAATGCGCTGTCAGGATTAACCCTGACGCTGCTTATGCTTTGGATTTTCGCAGATTACCATGATTCTGCCTTTACGTTTAATAACCTTGCACTTTTCACACATAGGTTTTACTGAAGGTCTGACTTTCATTGAAAATACCTCCTTTAGCGGATAGAGCCGTATAGACTCTTGTTTTATTACTTAACTCGCCAGGTGATCCTGCCCTTAGACAGATCATACGGTGACATTTCAAGCTTTACCTTATCACCCGGCACGATTCTGATATAGTTCATTCTGAGCTTTCCTGAAACATGAGAAAGAACCTCATGACCGTTCTCAAGCTGAACCTTGAACATTGCATTTGGGAGCGCTTCAAGCACAATTCCCTCAACCTCGATTACATCTTCCTTTGACACCTAAATAACCTCCTGCCGCTCAGCCTTTCTGAAATCTCTCAGAACAGATCTAAGCCTTTTATCAGTTATATCGTTTAAATCAATCACGCTGTTCGTAAGACTGATATGCTTCATATTTTTACGCTTTGGCAGTTCAAGCTTTCTGCTTTTGCCGTCAGCGATCATACAGTAGCCGCCGTCAAGACCGGTAACGACGAAAAATCCGCCGCAGTCTCTTCCGGCGTCAGCCTTTACAACTGAGCCTATTTGTACCTTCACAGTTATCCCTCCGTCAGGGTTTTGTCATAATGACGGGACCGTCAGGAGTTATTGCGATAGTATGCTCAAAATGAGCAGATAATGAACCACTCTGAGTCAGAACGGTCCAGCCGTCCTTGAGAACCTTAACACCGTCGCCCTTGACGTTGATCATAGGCTCGATGCAAATAGTCATTCCCGCGGTAAGTCTGTAACCGTGACCCGCACGACCGTAATTTGGAACTTCCGGTGATTCATGAAGCTCTCTGCCGATACCGTGGCCGCAGTAATTTCTTACGATTCCGTAGCCCCGTGAGGCACAATACTCCTCAACAGCATGAGAAACATCTCCGAGTCTGGCGCCAACCTGAGCCTTAGCGATACCTTCGTAAAGGCTTGCTTCGGTAACTTCAAGTAATGCTTTTGCTTCATCAGAAATTTTACCGCAGGGGAAAGTTGCGCAGGTATCGCCGTGAAAGCCGTTATAACAAGCTCCGACATCAACGCTGACAATATCTCCCTCACGGATTATTTTATTGGAACGCGGGATTCCGTGAATAACCTCATCATTAATTGATATACAGGCGCTTCCCGGAAATCCTCCGTAACCCTTAAAGGAAGGCTTTGCTCCGCATTTAACGATATAATCATGTACGATCTTATCGAGACTAAGCGTAGACATACCCGCCCTGATAGATTCACCCGCAAGCTGCAGCGCTCTGCCGGCGATTCTTCCGGCTTCACGCATTTTAGCTAAATCGGTATTAGATTTAATTGTAATCATCTGTTTAAGCTCCCACAGCCTCAAGAGTCAGCTTTGAAGTATCAGCTACCTCCTCTTGACCTATTACCGTAACAAGCTTGCCCTGTTTTTCATAATATTCTTTAAGGGGAGCTGTTTTTTCGTGATAGACTGAAAGTCTTTCGAGAACGGTTTCCGGCTGATCGTCCTTACGGATAACCGTAGCCGCACCGCACTTATCGCAAACGCCCTCGGTCTTTGATGGTTTGTACTCTACATGGTAAGAAGCGCCGCAGCCCTCGCAGACGCGTCTGCCTGAAACTCTCTTTTTGATAGTTTCGTCGGGCACGAATATTTCGATTACCTTGTCGATCCTGATGTTCATAGCGTCAAGCGCTTCTGCCTGCGGAACGGTTCTCGGAAAGCCGTCAAGGATGAAACCGTTTTTACAGTCGTCCTCCGCGATTCTTTCCTTAAGAATACCGATAACGATGTCATCGGAAACGAGAGCTCCGGCGTCCATAGCAGCCTTAGCCTTAAGACCGAACTCTGTGCCGTTCTTAGCGGCCTCACGAAGAATATTTCCTGTTGAAATCTGCGGAATATTCAGAGCTTCGGAAACTACCTCAGCCTGAGTTCCTTTACCTGCGCCGGGAGCGCCGAGAA
Source organism: uncultured bacterium (assembly GCA_905215965.1). Taxonomy (GTDB): domain Bacteria; phylum Bacillota; class Clostridia; order Oscillospirales; family Ruminococcaceae; genus Ruminococcus. The sequence continues at coordinate 61,635 of CAJMSD010000007.1, forward strand.
AAATAAGATTCATAATTAATATCCTCCTTTATTTTAAGAAGCCCTTATGATGACGCATCATAAGCTGTGATTCAAGAGTACGTGTTGTTTCAAGAGCAACGCTTACTGCGATAAGGAGTGTAGTACCACCCAATGAAAGCGTCTGAAGGCTATCTTCGAACTTAGCGGCAACAATAGGAATAATAGCTATTATACCGAGGAAAATAGCGCCCACGAGCGTGATCTTTGAAAGAACTCTCTGGATATAATCCGAAGTAGGCTTACCGGGTCTGATACCTGGTATACCGCCGTTGCTCTGACGAAGATTATTGGCAATTTCAACCGGGTTATACTGAAGTGAAACATAGAAATAGTTAAATGCAACGATCAAGATGAAATAGAGTATTGCATACGACCAGCTTGTTGTGCTGAAGAACCTGCAGAAGTGGTAATAGAAACCGCTTGTTTTTGTAGGCATTCCGGCAAACATCTGAATTGTCTGAGGCAATGACATAAAGCTCATTGCGAAGATGATAGGCATAACGCCGCTCATACAGATCTTGATCGGAATATGAGTTTTCTGACCGCCGTACTGTTTTCTGCCAACTACGCGCTTAGCATACTGTATCGGGATTCTTCTTTCTGATTCATTCATGAACACTATAAATGCAAACTCAAGGACTATGAACACAACAACGCCCACAGTCAGCGGAACAAATTTTGCCGGCTCATCGCCGATCTTTGTTACCAGATAGAGTGCATCTTTAGGGAATCTTGCTGCGATACCTGCAAAAAGTATCATAGAAATACCGTTGCCGATACCCTTATCGCTAATACGGTTGCCCATCCAGATAACGAATGAAGCGCCTGCCATAAATGAAGCGATAATTACAATTGCCGAGAAATACTCAGAAAATCCGCCGTTAGTATACTTTATAGCCTCTGTCTGTCTTTTAAGGGTAAGATAATAAGCGAAGGACATAAATGCGCTGAGGACAAGAGCCACAACGGCAGTTATTTTTTCGATCTTCTTTCTTCCCTCTTCGCCCTCGTCACGAAGTCTTTCGAGAGGAGGAATAGCATAAGTCAGAAGCTGCATGATAATTGAAGCATTGATATACGGGGTAATTGAAAGCGAGAATATAGTCGCCTGTGAAAGCGCGCCGCCGGTCATTACATTCAGATAATTGAAAATAGAACCGCCGTTATCTTTATCCATTACCGAGAACCAGTCAGCAACAGCTGTTGGATCGAGAAAAGGAACAGTGATAGCGCTTCCGAATCTAAAGATAATGATCATGAGTAATGTGTACAAGAGTTTTTTACGAATCTCAGGAACACCCCAAGCGTTTTTCAGGGTTTGAAACACATTACATCACCTCAGCTTTCCCGCCAGCCTTTTCGATTTTCTCAACAGCGCTCTGCGAGAACTTAGCAGCCTTTACTGTAAGCTTTGCAGTGATTTCGCCGTTGCCGAGGATTTTAACGCCGTCATTAACCTTCTTTACAAGACCAGAAGCAACAAGGAGTTCTGTATCGACTACAGTACCGTCCTTGAATTTGTTAAGATCTGAAACGTTAACGATAGCATATTTAGTTGCAAAAATGTTGTTGAATCCTCTCTTTGGGATACGTCTTGCCAGTGGCATCTGACCGCCCTCAAAGCCGATTCTTACACCGCCGCCTGAACGTGCGTTCTGACCCTTGTGGCCCTTGCCGGCAGTCTTACCGTTACCCGAGCCGTGACCTCTGCCGATACGCTTACAGTCCTTATTTGAGTCGAGTGCGGGAGTTAATTCGTGAATCTTCATAAGTTTGCACCTCCTTGCTTACGCTTCATGTACCTCAACGAGGTGGGATATTTTATTGATTTTACCGTTTGTCTGCTCATTGTCGGGCTGTACGGTCACATCTCCGACTTTCTTGAGGCCAAGTGACTGAGCAGTAGCGATCTGGTCTTTCTTTCTGCCGATAAGGCTCTTGACAAGCTTGATTTCCTTTGCCATAGTTACTGCCTCCTTAACCTAAAATTTCCTTAACAGTCTTGCCTCTTTTTGCAGCTACTTCCTTAGCAGTTACGCATGATGTAAGACCGTTGATTGTAGCTCTGACTACATTGCAGGGGTTATTTGAACGAAGAGACTTTGTTCTGATATCCTTGATGCCTGCAACCTCGATGACCGCACGGACAGGACCGCCTGCGATAACGCCTGTACCGGGAGCAGCGGGCTTCATAAGAACTCTGCCTGCGCCGAATTCACCGATTATTTCATGAGGGATAGTTGTTCCCTTAAGAGCGATCTTCTTGAGGTTTTTCTTAGCGTCCTCAATACCCTTGCGGATAGCGTCAGGAACTTCGCCCGACTTACCGAGACCGAAGCCTACCGTACCGTTTCCGTCGCCGACTACTACGAGAGCAGCGAACTTCATGATACGGCCGCCCTTAACGGTCTTGGAAACACGGTTGATAGCAACAACCTTTTCAACGAGCTCTGAAGCCTGTGTTTCAATATTAGCCATTCTTTTACCTCCCTCTTAGAATTTAAGTCCGTTTTCACGGGCGCCTTCTGCAAGCTCCTTAACACGGCCGTGATAAAGGTAGCCGCCTCTGTCGAAAACAACATTGCTGATGCCCTTATCAGCAGCGTTCTTAGCGATCATTTCGCCGACCTTGCGAGCGCCTTCAACGTTGCCGCCGTTGCCCTCGAAGCCCTTGTCCATGCTGGATGCGGAAGCAAGAGTAACGCCGTTTACATCGTCAATGATCTGAGCATAAATATGCTTATTTGAACGGAACACATTGAGACGCGGACGCTCAGGAGTTCCTGATATCTTAGCACGAACTCTGCGGTGTCTCTTTAATCTTGCCTTATTGCTGTCAATCTTTTTAATCATAGCAATTTGCTCCTTCTAATTACTTCTTGCCCTTACCGGCTTTACCTTCCTTGCGGATGATATGCTCGCCGGCATATCTGATACCCTTGCCCTTATACGGCTCAGGCGGACGCTTTTCACGTACTTCAGCTGCAAACTGACCTACAGCCTGCTTGTCGATACCGCTTATCACAAGCTTGTTAGGCTGAGGAACGTCGATCTTAATGCTGTCTGTTTCCTCAACGATAACCTGATGTGAAAAACCAAGGTTAAGAGTAACCTTAGTGCCCTGCTTTGCGGCACGGTAACCTACACCCTCTATTTCAAGAGTTTTTGAAAATCCGTTTGTAACACCCTCTACCATATTAGCGATAAGTGTTCTTGTAAGACCGTGAAGTGAACGATAAGTCTTGTTATCGTTTGGTCTCGTTACGGTGATAACACCGTCAGCGATCTCTATTCCGAGATCCTTGTTGAACTGTCTTGTAAGCTCGCCCTTAGGACCCTTTACAGTGATGCAGTTATTTTCGTTCTTAACCTCAACACCTGCCGGAACGCTAATAGGCATTTTACCGATTCTTGACATATCAGCTTCCTCCTTACCAGATGTATGCGAGAACCTCGCCGCCGACGTTAAGCTCTCTTGCCTTCTTGTCGGTCACGATGCCCTTTGAAGTTGAAACGATTGCGATACCAAGGCCTTTTCTTACCTTTGGCATATCTGCGCAGCTTGAATAAATACGCAGACCCGGCTTAGAAACTCTTCTAAGACCAGTTATAACCGGTGACTTGTTGTCGCCGTATTTAAGCGTGATCCTGATAACACCCTGCTTACCGTCTTCGATGATCTGAAAGCCCTTTACATAGCCCTCGTCAACGAGAATCTGTGTGATAGCCTTCTTAACATTGGAAGCGGGAACGTCAACTGTGGCGTGCTTTGCAGTATTCGCATTACGAATTCTTGTTAAAAGATCTGCTATTGTATCAGTAATTTGCATGCCGAATGACCTCCTTTTTGTATTTTACCAGCTTGCCTTCTTAACACCCGGAATCTGACCGTCATGTGCAAGCTCTCTGAAGCAGATACGGCAGATGCCGAATTTTCTGAGATATGCGTGCGGTCTGCCACAAATCTTGCATCTGTTGTATGCTCTTGTGGAATACTTGGGAGTTCTCTGCTGCTTATTGATCATTGCCTTTTTAGCCATTTCTATATCCTCCCTGATTACTTAACGAACGGAGCGCCCAGCAGTGTAAGGAGCTCTTTAGCTTCTTCATCTGTCTCAGCAGTTGTGATGAAGTTTATATCCATTCCGCGAACCTTGTCGATCTTATCGTACTCGATTTCAGGGAATATAAGCTGTTCCTTGATACCTGTTGAGTAGTTGCCCTTACCGTCAAACGAATTTCCGTTGATTCCTCTGAAGTCACGAACTCTTGGGAACGCAACATTGAAAAGCTTGTCAACGAACTCGTACATTTTTTCGCTTCTGAGCGTTACTTTTACGCCGATTGGCATACCCTCACGAAGCTTGAAGTTAGCAACAGACTTCTTAGCTCTGCAAATTACAGGCTTCTGACCTGTTATAGCAGCAAGGTCAGTCATTATAGCGTCGATAACCTTTGCATTATCCTTTGCTTCGCCGGCGCCAACATTGATAACAACCTTTTCAAGCTTCGGGATCTGCATAACGCTTTTATAGCCGAATTTCTTCATCATTGCAGGAGCAACGGTGCTAACGTAGTATTCTTTTAATCTAGCCATGTCGTTTCTCCTTTACATTATTCAAAAGACTTGCCGCATTTCTTGCAAACGCGGAGCTTCTTGCCGTCTTCAATTACGTGACCCACTCTTGTAGGCTTGCCGCATTTTGGGCATACAAGCTGTACCTTTGAAGCGTAAACAGGGGCTTCTGTCTTGATGATGCCGCCCTTTTCGCCCATTCTTGTAGGCTTAACGTGCTTTGTGATAACGTTGATTCCCTCAACGATTACCTTATCCTCCTTAGGGCTGACTTCCGCAACCTTGCCGGTCTTTCTGTCGCCGTTCTTCTCGAACTTATCCTCATACTTTCCAGTGAGAAGGATTACAGTGTCGCCAGTTTTAACGTGAACTTTACTCATAATCTATTGACACCTCCATTAAAGTACTTCGGGAGCGAGGCTGAGGATCTTTGTATACTCCTTTTCACGGAGCTCCTTAGCAACCGGTCCGAAAATACGGGTTCCCTTAGGATTCTTATCTTCCTTAATAATTACAGCAGCGTTCTCGTCAAAGCGGATATATGTTCCGTCCTCTCTTCTGAGACCCTTTGCTGAACGAACGATAACTGCTTTTACAACATCGCCCTTCTTTACAACGCCTCCGGGTGTTGCCTTCTTAACAGAAGCAACCACAACGTCTCCGATATTTGCATATCTTCTGCGTGTGCCTCCCAGAACTCTGATACACATAAGCTCCTTAGCGCCTGTGTTATCAGCGACTTTTAAATAAGTCTGCATCTGTATCACAGCGAGTTCCTCCTTTCAAGCTTAAAGCTTCTATCAAAAATTACTTAGCTCTTTCGAGAATATTTGTTACACGCCATCTCTTATCCTTTGAAAGCGGACGTGTTTCCATAACCTCAACGCGATCGCCGATTCTGCACTCATTCTTTTCATCGTGAGCCTTGAGCTTAACGGTACGCTTGATGATCTTCTTATAAAGCGGGTGTTTAACGTTATCAACGATAGCAACTACGACGGTCTTATCCATCTTATCGCTTACAACCTTACCTACTCTTGTTTTTCTAAGGTTTCTCTCAGTAGACATTAGCTAAATCCTCCCTTTCTTACTGCTCGGAAGCAATCTCTGCAGCACGCAGAGTTGTCTTGATGCGGGCAATATCCTTCTTTACAGCCTTGATGCGGGCTGTGTTGTCGAGCTGATTTACAGCAAGCTGGAAGCGGAGGTTGAAGAGCTCTTCCTTCAGGCTTACAAGCTTCTCATTCATCTCGTCAACCGACATTTCTTTGATCTCAGATGCCTTCATTACTGCTCTCCTCCTTCTTCCTTGAGTACAAACTTACATTTAATAGGAAGCTTATGCATAGCGAGACGCATAGCCTCTCTTGCAGTTTCCTCAGAAACTCCCTTGATTTCAAAAAGAACTCTGCCCGGCTTTACAACGGCAACCCAGTATTCCGGTGAACCTTTACCTGAACCCATTCGTGTTTCAGCGGGCTTTTCTGTAATTGGCTTGTCAGGGAATATCTTGATCCAAACCTGACCGCCTCTCTTGATGTAACGAGTCATAGCGATACGGGCTGATTCGATCTGGTTGGAAGTGATCCAAGCAGGCTCGAGTGCCTGAAGACCGTAATCACCGTAAGTTACCTTGTTTCCTCTGTATGCCTTACCCTTAAGACGTCCTCTGTGGACTCTGCGGTATTTAACTCTCTTTGGAAGCAGCATTACTGGTTACCTCCTTCTCTTTTTGAGTCACGACCTCTGAAATTTCCGCCGCGTCTGTTTCCGTCACGTCTGTCGTCACGGCGGCGTCTGTCGTTATTTCTTGAATCGTTCTTTCTTTCGAGCTTTTCTCTCTTCTCGGCTGCCTTAGCGGCGTCGCCCTTGAGAACCTCGCCCTTATAGATCCAAACCTTTACGCCGAGCTTACCGTAAGTTGTATCAGCCTCAGCGAAACCGTAGTCGATATCGGCACGGATAGTCTGAAGCGGGATAGTACCTTCGTGGTAGCTTTCGCTTCTTGCGATCTCAGCTCCGGCAAGTCTGCCTGAAACCTTAACCTTGATGCCCTTAGCGCCGAGACGCATTGAACGGCCGATCGACTGCTTCATAGCGCGTCTGAACGATACTCTGTTTTCAAGATCGAGAGCGATCTTTTCAGCAACGAGCTGTGCGCTCATATCAGGCTGCTTTACTTCGATAATATTGATGAAAACCTGTTTCTTCATCATAGCTTCGAGCTGAACTCTAAGCTTTTCAATTTCAGCACCGCCTCTGCCGATTACGATACCCGGCTTAGCGCAGTGAATGTGGATTCTAACCTTATCGGCAAAACGCTCGATTTCGATTCTCGGAACACCTGCTGCATACAAGCTCTTCTTAATGAAGTTACGAACATTGTAGTCCTCAACAAGAGTGTCGCCGAAATCTGCCTTATTGGCATACCAGCGTGAATCCCAATCCTTAATAACGCCGACACGGAGACCGTGCGGATTAACTTTCTGGCCCATTATTCAAACCTCCTTGGGATTATTCTTTTTCTTTAAGAACAACTGTGATGTGTGATGTTCTCTTTAAAATTCTATATGCTCTGCCCTGTGCTCTCGGCATAATTCTCTTCATAACAGGGCCCGGTGTAACGAAGCACTCTGCAACGTAGAGATTATCCTTATCCATGCTGAAGTTGTTCTCAGCATTAGCCATAGCGGACTTTACAAGCTTTGCAACGATAGGACTTGCAGCCTTCGGAGTAAGATCTAAAGTAGCCAAAGCGATGTCAACAGGCTTGTTTCTGATAAGATCCAGAACAATCTGTACCTTTCTTGGTGATATACGAGCATTTCTCAAATAAGCTCTTGCTTCCATCTGAACTCCTCCTTCCGCTTATTTCTTACCGTTATTTGATGTCTTTGAGCCTGCGTGACCCTTATAGGTTCTTGTTGGTGCAAACTCGCCGAGCTTATGACCTACCATATCCTCTGTAACATAAACCGGAACGTGCTTACGGCCGTCATGAACAGCGAATGTATGTCCTACAAAATCAGGGAAAATTGTTGATGAACGGCTCCAGGTTTTAAGAACCTTCTTTTCGCCTGCATCGTTCATAGCCACAACCCTCTTAAGAAGAACGTCCTGGACATAAGGTCCCTTTTTAATGCTTCTGCTCATTAATATGTTCCTCCTTTCAGATTACTTGCCGTTGCGGCGTTTTACGATAAATTTATCTGTTCTGTTATGGGTCTTACGAGTCTTGTAACCGAGTGCCGGCTTACCCCAAGGAGTAACAGGTCCCGGACGACCGATAGGAGATTTACCCTCACCACCACCGTGCGGGTGATCGCATGGGTTCATAACCGAACCTCTTACGGTAGGTCTCCAGCCCATGTTTCTGACACGTCCTGCCTTACCGTAGTTTACGTTTTCGTGATCGATATTTGAAACCTGACCGATCGAAGCCTTACAGCCGATCGGGATCTTTCTCATTTCGCCTGAAGGAAGTCTTACGAGAGCGTAAGCGTCTTCTTTACCCATAAGCTGAGCCTGATTTCCTGCGCTTCTTACGAGCTGAGCGCCCTTACCGGGATAAAGCTCGATAGCGTGGATAAAAGTACCTACAGGGATATCAGCAAGCTTGAGAGCGTTGCCGGGCTTGATATCAGCCTCTGCGCCTGATTCGATCTTATCGCCGACCTTAAGTCCGTTAGGAGCAAGAATATATCTCTTTTCTCCGTCCTCGTACTGAACAAGTGCGATAAATGCGCTTCTGTTCGGGTCGTACTCAAGGGTCATAACTGTAGCGATCATATTATCCTTATCGCGTTTAAAGTCAATAACACGGTATTTTCTTCTGTTTCCGCCGCCTCTGTGACGAACGGTAATTCTGCCGTAGCTGTTTCTTCCCGACTTCTTCTTCATAGGCTCGAGAAGGCTTTTTTCCGGCTCTACTTTAGACAACTGCGAATAGTCTGTAACTGTCATCTGACGTCTCGACGGAGTTGTCGGCTTGTAGCTTTTAATTGCCATTTATTTCACTCCTTAAATGCTTCTTTGCGGGAGCATTCCTCCCATACTTTTCCGGACTGATCTTACGGATTAATACATACCGTCGAAGAATTCGATCGTCTTTGAATCCTCAGTAAGTGTAACGATAGCTTTTTTCCAGTCAGCCTTCTTACCGAAATATCTGCCAACGCGCTTAGCACGTCCTGTGCAGTTCATTGTATTGATCTTGGCTACCTTAACGCCGAAAAGCTTTTCGACAGCCTCTTTGATTTCGGTTTTATTAGCGTCGGTTGCAACCTTAAAGGTGTACTTGCCGACCTGAAGTCCGTCCATGCTCTTTTCGGTGATAACGGGCTTTAAGATAATATCCTGCGGTGCTTTCATTATGCGTACACCTCCTCGATTTTTCCAACGGCATTCTTAACGACAATAAACTTGTCATAGTTGAGAATATCGTATACATTAAGAGTGTTTACAGCAGCAGTCTTAACGCCGGGAATGTTAGCCGCGCTCTTGATAACCTTTGCGTCAGCCTCGGCTGTAACGATAAGAGCCTTGCCCTCAACTCCGAGAGCCTTGAGCATATCAACGACCGTCTTTGTCTTGTAGCTGTCGAGCGTAAGAGCGTCGAGAACGATCATATTGTTATCAAGCACCTTAGCGGAAAGCGCAGACTTCATAGCAAGTCTTCTAACCTTCTTGTTAAGTGTGTAGCTGTAATCTCTTGGCTTAGGTCCAAGAGCAACTCCGCCGTGGTACCACTGAGGAGCACGAGTTGAGCCCTGTCTTGCGTGACCTGTACCCTTCTGTCTCCAAGGCTTTCTTCCGCCGCCGCTTACTTCTGTGCGGGTAAGGGTCGACTGAGTGCCCTGTCTCTGGTTAGCGAGGTAATTAACAACCATAGCGTGCATAACAGCTTCGTTAGGAGTAATACCGAATACAGCGTCTGAAAGCTCTGTTTCGGAAACCTGCTTACCTGCCATATCAAAAACTGAAATTGTAGACATTTATGCTTCCTCCTTCCTTAAGCCTTTACGCTGTCAACGATATAAACGATTCCGCCCTTTGGTCCCGGAACAGCACCCTTGATAGCGATGAGATTGTTTTCTGCGTCTATTTTAACTACTTCGAGATTCTGAACAGTAACCTGCTCAGCGCCCATATGACCAGCCATGCCCTTGCCCTTGTAAATTCTTGAAGGCGAAGAACAAGCTCCCATAGAACCTGCCTGTCTGTGAACAGGGCCGGTACCGTGAGTTTCCTTAAGTCTGTGCTGGTTGTGACGCTTGATAGCGCCTGCGAAGCCTTTACCCTTGCTTACGCCGACAACGTCGATCGAATCGCCGACAGCAAAAGCGTCAGCCTTTACGATATCGCCTACGTTAAGAGCATCGCAGTCGTCAAGTCTGAACTCTTTAAGAGTTGACTTGCAGGCAACGTCAGCCTTGTCGAAGTGACCCTTCATGGGTTTGTTTACCCTCTGGACCTTAACGTCTCCGTAGCCAAGCTGAAGAGCAGCGTAACCGTCGTTTTCAACAGTTTTCTTCTGAACGACAACGCATGGACCTGCTTCGACTACAGTAACAGGAATAACCTTTCCTGCTTCGTCAAAAATCTGAGTCATACCGATTTTTTTACCGATAATACCTTTTTGCATTTTAGCATTTCCTCCTATAGGTTATTGGTTGACACAACGTCAACATGACCGGCGGATCACCGCCATTCCGCGTCCCACTGCGGTATTCGGGAGCAGACATGATTACTTAACTTCCATAACTACGTCTACGCCTGCAGGGATCTCAAGCTTATCAAGAGCAGCAGTTGTCTTTTCTGTAGGACGGATAACGTCTACAAGTCTCTTATGAGTTCTCATTTCGAACTGCTCACGGCTATCCTTGTACTTATGAACAGCACGGAGGATAGTAACAACTTCCTTATCGGTAGGGAGCGGGATAGGACCCGAAACTCTCGCGCCGCTTCTCTTAGCTGCTTCAACGATCTTAGCTGCTGCAATATCAACAGTAGCGTGATCGTAACCCTTGATCTTGAATCTGATTTTTTCGTTGACTGCCATTTTTTTCGCCTCCTCGGAATAATTTATGGGGGCGGAGAAACAACTCTCCATCTGGGATTCACACGCTTCCGTGTGTTTCACATCTCTTCTGATAAAAAAACTCGAAAAACTCATGTTTTCCGAGTAGATCAAGACGCATACAAGCACAAAAATGGCATAATAAGCGCATACGCAAGCTGCGCTCACAATAAACCACAAACTGTGTTCATTATCCCAATCGCCCGGTTTTAAATCGGACATACTCCACGGAAATTACCCGACATACCGCCGGCAACCTTCCGCTTCCTCGCATATCTGCTGCAGTCAGTGCGATGATCACCGCACTCAACGTAGACAATTATACCACGTTTTACCGTACTTGGCAACACTTTGAGAAAATATCATTTGTAACTTTTTTATGAACAAATAATATTATTTTCTTATCACCGCATTATGTAAAAACGGCGAACGCAGCATATTGCGTTCGCCGTAATTATTATTAGATCTTCGGCATCTTATCGGTTGCCGCTTTGATTTCTTCGTCGGTAGGAATATAATCGCTCATTTCGCCATTATTGAACTTCTCATAAGCGTGCATATCAAAATATCCCGTTCCGGTAAGTCCGAAGAGGATCGTCTTTTCTTCTCCGGTCTCCTTGCACTTGAGAGCTTCGTCTATAGCAACTCTGATCGCGTGGCTGCTTTCGGGAGCCGGAAGGATTCCCTCAACTCTCGCAAAGCGTGTAGCAGCGTCAAATACGGCTGTCTGTTCAACGGAAACAGCTTCCATAAGTCCCTGATCGTAAAGCTCCGACAAAATTGCACTCATGCCGTGATATCTGAGACCTCCGGCGTGGTTTGCCGACGGCATAAAGCCGCTTCCAAGCGTATACATTTTCTGGAGAGGACACACCTTGCCCGTATCACAGAAATCATAGCCGTATACTCCTCGTGTAAGGCTCGGACAGGAAGCAGGTTCAACAGCAATAAATCTGTAATCAGCCTCGCCTCTGAGCTTTTCGCCCATAAACGGAGAAATAAGACCGCCCAGATTAGATCCGCCGCCTGCACAGCCGATGATCATATCCGGCTTTATGCCATACTTATCCATTGCCGTTTTCGTTTCAAGTCCGATAACGGTCTGGTGAAGCAGAACCTGAGAAAGTACGCTTCCAAGCACATATCTGTAGCCCTCCTGAGTTGAAGCAGCTTCGACAGCTTCGGAAATTGCGCAGCCAAGGCTTCCGTTTGTACCCGGGAACTCGGCGTTGATCTTTCTTCCGACCTCGGTGAGCATAGACGGAGACGGAGTAACCTTTGCTCCGTACGTTCTCATGACCTCGCGGCGGAAAGGCTTTTGCTCGTAAGAAACCTTTACCATGTACACCTGACAGTCAAGATCAAAATACGAACAAGCCATTGAAAGAGCCGTACCCCACTGACCTGCTCCCGTTTCGGTAGTCACGCCCTTCAAGCCCTGTTTCTTTGCATAATACGCCTGAGCTATCGCGGAATTGAGCTTGTGGCTTCCGCTCGTATTGTTGCCCTCGAATTTATAGTATATTTTCGCCGGAGTATCAAGCGCTTTTTCCAGACAGTAAGCGCGAACCAACGGAGACGGACGATACATTTTATAAAACTCGCGTATTTCTTCGGGAATGTCAATATACGGCGTTGTGTCGTCAAGCTCCTGCTTGACAAGCTCTTCGCAGAAAACATGACCCAGCTCTTCTGCCGTAACAGGCTGATGAGTTGCCGGATTAAGCAGCGGCGCAGGCTTTTTCTTCATATCGGAACGCACATTGTACCACTGTTTAGGCATCTCGCTTTCTTCAAGATAAATTTTGTAAGGGATTTTTTCGGTTGACATAACAATTACTCCTTTCGTGATCGTCAGAACAAAAACAAAAGCTCCCGTCCCGACAAATAAAACATTGCCGGGACAGAAGCTGAATAATCACTTCTGCGGTGCCACCCCGCTTGACGCTTAACGCGTCCACTCTGACGTGTACTGACATACACAGGTTCCTTTAACGCAGAACCACAGCGTCTCTCTTACTTCGACTTCAAGCCGGTTCGGTTCGCCCTCAAAGGTCCATTCACCGCTGACGTGCTGCCGGCTTACACCAGCCGCCGACTCTCTGAAACACACAGACAGAAGCTACTTACTCCTTCTCAATAGTTTACATAAGTATATCTCATTTCAGCCGAAATGTCAAGCTGAAATTTTCTATTTTAACAATATGCACAAAACACAGTTTTCGTGATTGTACACCATGCCATAAATTTCCGAAAAGAAATTTTCAAAAAACTCTTTTCAAGTGGACGAAAAAATGGTACAATAATAAAAGTTACCTGTTTATGTGATTATCGCTTTTGTATTTTTTGCGTGTACGGGCGATGCTGTCCTCGCTCCTTTTGATAAGGTTGAGCAGAGACGAAGAATACTGCGCGTAATCCTTTGAAAGCGTTGCAGTTGTCAGATAAAGCGTATCGAAATTAGTGACGCAGTCGTTGCCGTCAAGAGCAATTCCGCTCGATGCGGCTTTTATATCCGATTCGCTCATTGAAACTATTGCGTTGGCGCTGTCATTGGCAATTACCTTTGGTATTTTGAAAAGCTTCTGGTCGTTATGAGGATTCGCATTATAGATGATCCTGAACAGCTTATATACCGAAAGCATCAGATAAGACGAGACCTCTTTTACAAGAGTTATACTGTTTGCTTTCTGCGCAAGGCTGAACAAGAGACTGATGGAATTGTTTATAATTCGCCTGTTGAAATTTATGAGCTCCGGCGACGGCATTCTGTCGCTTCCGTCATCGTCGGGAATATCTTCGATCGAAATGATCTTTCCCTCCGGTTCGGGAGTACGTCCGAGAAGATAATCGCATGACACATTATAATAATCCGCAATTTTCACGAGAAAATTAAGTCCGCATTCACGGATACCCTTTTCGTAATGCGAAAGAAGCGCCTGAGATATGCCCAGATCGGCAGCGGCCTGCTTCTGACTTATATGGCGTTCTTTTCTCTGAAGAGTTATAATTCTTGCAAAATCTGAGTTCATGAAAATATTCTCCTTATTTAAAAAAGGCTTTATGCTTTTAAAAGTGTCATAAATAATTATAATACAAAATGTATAATTTGTAAATATGGCGAAACATGGAAGAACAGCGGATTTTTTGACTTATTTTTGTAAGATCTACTAAGAGTTAAAAAACAAGCGGCATTTTTTGTGCATTTTAACATAAATTTCAATATCCGACTAAAGGAGGACAACCATAAATGAAAGGCTACAGGATCAGCGTTATACGTCATGGAATGACAGCGGCTAACGAAAACGGTATCTACATAGGAAAAACCGATCTTCCGCTTTCAAATAAAGGAGCAAGCGAGCTTTGCGCGAAAATGGACGAGTATGACTATCCGACCGTACACCGCGTATATTCCTCTCCGCTTGCACGATGCACCGAAACGGCAGATATTCTTTTTCCCGAAACGGAAAGATGTATCGTCGATGATCTGCGCGAGCTTGACATGGGAGCTTTCGAAAACAAAACCGTCGACGAGCTTATGAAGCTTGACGAATACAAAAAATGGCTTAAAGGCGGAAAGGATAATCGTCCTCCCGGCGGAGAAAGTCTTGAAGAGCTTACCGCCCGTACATACAAGGCTCTTCACGAGATCATAATGGATATGATGAACGACGGTATCACTCACAGCGCAGTTATCACTCATGCAGGACTGATCTCGAATATGCTTTCATGCTTCGGTCTGCCGAAATACGACCCCAAAACGCTCAATGCCGCTCCGGGAGAAGGCTTCGAGATAATTGTGACAGCTCAGATGTGGCTGAATTCCCAGGCTTTTGAAATACTTGGACTGTGTCCCTACGATAAGCTTCCCGAAACCGAAAGCTACAGCGTTATCGGCTGAGATCAGTATAAACCGCGGAAATCCGTTTCATACTACATAAGAGGTGTATAGTATGAAAATCAGAAAAATCATTGGATATTCCGACAAGCTTATGAGCGGAAACCGCCTTAAATGTATGCTTCTGTGCGCGGCTCTTGCCGGTACGGAGCTGTTCTTCCGCCTTGCCGAAGCGTCTTTTTACAGCATTCTGCTTTATTTCGGCAAAGCCGTGCCTGCGGGACTTTTCTCGCTTGGCGACCCGCTGCGGACAATTTTTACATTGACCTGCACGTCTTTGCGTATCCTCTGCACCGCTCCGCTGATCTATGCCGCCGCCTGCCGTTTTGTCGGGATATGCGGAGAAAACAGACAGCTGAAAAATGCTCCGCTTTCAAGGCTCATTCTCAGCAAACGCAATTATCGGCGCAGTCTTGCCGCTCTTCTTATCTCAAAGGCTGTCGGCGTGATTTTTATGATACCAACAGTATTTTTCGGCTCATTCGCATATAAACTGATTTCCGAAAGCATCGGCTCGGAAAGCTCGGTAAAGCTGTTTACGGCTGTCCATGCCGCAGTCATGACCATCCTTTCGTTCGGGATATGGGTATGGGCAAAGCTTTCGCTTATGAGCGTACCGTTTCTCATGGCTGAAAAACCTAAAGAAAGCGTGCTAAGACTGTCGGTTCATTCCTTTGCGTTTATGAAGGGACGGCGAACCACTTTCGTAAAACTGCTTCTCTACTGGGTACCGCAAATGCTGTTTATCGCAACGATCCCCTACGCGCTTATGGGATTATGCTCCGCTGCCGCTCTCAGCGTAAATATTTTTATGAAGGAGGACGAATACCGTGAATCAAATAAAGCTTGTTGTAACGACAGATACGCCCATGACGCTTCAAAATTTTCTGCTTGGACAAAAAAACGTTTCGCGGCGTCTTCTGACAAAGCTTAAACGAATCGACGGAGGCATTACCCGCGGCGGCTCTACCGTCAGAAGCGTCGATACGGTTTATCCCGGAGACGTTATTCTGCTGAAAAACGACGATACGAGTCTCCTTGAACCGAATCCGTCGCTTAACGTTCCTATTGCTTACGAAAATGAAAATCTTGTCGTTTTCGATAAGCCGGGAAATATGCCTGTTCACCCGTCCGTCAAGCATCAGGGAGATACCCTTGGAAATTATTTTGCCGCGCTTTATCCCGAACTCACGTTCCGTCCGGTTAACAGACTTGACCGCGATACCTCAGGATTGTGCATCGCGGCAAAAAACGCTCACAGCGCAAATATTCTTCAGGGAAACTGCTCGAAGATCTATTACACGGCGGTACACGGCTGCACGGACGGCTTCGGAACTATAGACGCTCCCATTGCAAGAGAAACCGAATCCATAATTCTGCGCTGCGTAAGAGAAGACGGTCAGAAAGCCGTAACTCACTACAAAACCTTGCGGCGCAGCGAAAAATATTCTCTTGTGGAGGTACGTCTCGAAACGGGAAGAACTCACCAGATACGCGTTCATTTTGCTCATATCGGACACCCTGTTGCCGGAGACGAGCTTTACGGCGGTTCAAGAGAGGATATTTCAAGACAGGCTCTTCACTGCGGATCTATCAGCTTCCGCGAGCCTCTTACCAAAGAATATATTACAGTAAACTCAGCGCTTCCACAGGACATCATGTCGCTTTTCGGGAACGCATAAAAACGGAGGAACATATAATGAAAAAAATTGCAAGCTTTGAAGTGGATCACACTAAATTCGGAATCGGAATGTACATATCAAGAATCGACGGCGACGTTATCACCTATGACGTAAGAATGGTCAAGCCCAACGGCGGAGTTTATATCTCCAATCCGTCTCTTCATACCATTGAGCATCTTTTTGCTACATACGTGCGCAACTCGAAGCACGGCAAGGAAATAATCTATGCAGGTCCGATGGGCTGCCGCACAGGATTCTATCTTCTGACAAGAGATACCGTCAGCTATGAGGACGCTATCGCTCTTGTGAGAGAAACTCTCGCCTTTATCGCGGATTATACAGACGTTATTCCCGGCTGCACGGAAGTGGAATGCGGAAATTATAAGGAGCACGATCTTGACTCCGCCCGCCGCGACGTTGTTCCGCTTCTCGAAAAGCTTGAGAATTATACTGTCGATATGCTGGATTATTCCTGGCACACTTCACAAAATTAATAATAACATTTTGTTAATAATGACGAAATACATAGCTGTGCAGAAAAAAACTCAAAATATTCGTTGTTTTTTCACTCTGTATTGCTATAATAGTTAAAGTGTAACTGATTTGTAATTTTTTGGCGGTATATTGCTGCCATGCGAAAGGAGCTGTTATTATGGATATGGAACGTCTTGAAAACGAACAGGACAGCAATTTATTGCCTGCCGACGGAGCTCAGCAGGATAAAAATATATCTTCCGAAGAACCTGAAAAAAGCCATGACGTTTCGCACATAAGCAGATTTCATAAGCTGCAAAGAGGAATCACCGTCATTTTCGCCCGTCTCGGACTGAGCGCGGTCAAGGTGCTCGCGCGGACTCTGCTTGGAATAATAAAAGGAATCAAGTTTTTATGCTCGGAGGTATGGGCATTTATTTCAGCAATACTCAGGTATACGGTTTCACTGCTGAAAATACTGATATCTCCGTTCAAAAAGAGAATGAAGCTTACCGCCGATATGCAGAGAGCTCTGCGCAAGGCAAAAAAGAAAAGCAAAAGAGCATATACCGAGGAGCTTATCCGCTGCACTGCCGGTTTTCTTTTCGGCGAGGACGGCGTGTGCTATACTGCCTTTAATTATATACTTCCGATAATTTCCGTGGCATTCCTTGCCGCAGTTATCAAATACGGCTCGGGTCTTGAATACGGTCTGAGCGTGGAGTACAACGGCAAGGAGATAGGAATTATCTCTGCCGAAGCCGATTACGACTACGCCGCCCATGAAGTTCAGCAGCGTATAGCTTATGCCGAAAACGATGAACAGATAGACTTTTCACCTAAATTTTCACTTCGCATCATATCTGACGACGAGCAATTTGTAAACTCGTCACAGCTTGCCAATAAAATTCTCTCCGTTTCCGACCGCACTCTTACCGAAGCATACGGAATATATATAGACGGCAATTTTATCGGCGCAGTCAAGGACAAAGAACCCGTTGAAAACGCTTTGATAGACGTGCTTCTTAACTACAAAACGGACGGAGTTGCGCGCGACGTATCGTTCAAAAACAAGATCGAATATTCCGACGGAATTTATCTTGCCGAAAGCGTTATGACCGAGGACGAAGCTATTGATCTTCTGACCTCGCAGAAACAGACGCAGGATACCTATGTAGTCCAGCCCGGCGATTCTCCGCTTGTAATATGCAAAAAGCATAACATGGATCTTGAACGCTTTTTGCTTCTTAATCCAAATGTAAACGAAAGCTGCGAAGCAGGGCAGATCGTCAGAGTCCTTGAAACCGAAAGCTATCTTCCGATACAATACGTCCGCGAAATGGAGACTCTTTCCTTTCTCGACTATGAAACTATCGAGGTTGAAACGAGCGCTCTTAACGTTGGAACATCTTCCATTCTCGTAAAAGGAGAAAAGGGCGAAAAGCGCAGCAACGTTGAGATAACTTACATTGACGGTATTGAACGCTCGCGTAAGACCATAAGCTCGGAGATCGTAAAAGAGCCTGTGGTCGAACAGGTCGGCATCGGCACCTATACGGCGCGTCCTTCAAGCCCGAACACTCAGCTATACGGCTCGGGACAGTTCGGCTGGCCTGTAGACGGAGGATATGTAAGCGATACTTTTATCAGCAACCGTAATCATAAGGGACTGGATATTGCAGCTCCCGGAGGAACGGACATTTACGCTGCCGCAGACGGAGTTGTAGTGTCGGCAGGCTGGAACAGCCACGGCTACGGATATTTCGTTATGATAGATCATCTTAACGGTTATCAGACGGTATACGGTCATTGCAGCGCATTGTTTGCGGTTGAGGGACAGACCGTTACAAGAGGTCAGCTTATCGCCGCAGTCGGAACTACCGGAGATTCCTCCGGAAATCATTGTCATTTTGAGGTGCGTTATCTTGGAATGTGCTACGATCCGGCAATGTTCATAAATACCGTTGATTCATTTAAAGAAGACGAGGAATAAAGTAAATAACGAAAAAGCCGCTCTGAATACAGAGCGGCTCGTTTTTTATCCGACAAGTCCCGAACGTTCAATACCTTCGGTAAAGTATTTCTGCAAGCATACATAAAGCAGAAGTATAGGAGCGATCGAAAGCAGACAGCCTGCTTCTTTCCATACTATCTGTTCACGCGGACTTATCTCAACTGTTGCGTTATTGAACAGCGTCATCTTTAGCTGAGCGTCAAGATTCTGAAGCATAAGAGCAATGGTCTGATTGTTTGTGAAGAATGTCGAGCTTACATAGTAATCATTCCAATACCATACTACTGAAAACAGAAATACGGTAAGAAATGCCGACGCAGCATTCGGGATCATAACTCTTATAAATGTCTTGAACGGACCGCAGCCGTCAATATATGCAGCGTCCTCAAGCTCACGCGGAAGTCCCTTGAAGAACTGTCTGAATATGAGTATCATCAGACCGGAACGTATACCGTTCGCCGTAAGCGCAGGAAGATACATTGTTAATTTTGAATCAATAAGATTGACAGAAAACAGTCCCTTGATGCCGAAAAATCTGAACTGCGTATAAAGCGGCAGCGAAATAACCTGCGTAGGAACAAGGATCATCATTATAACGATACCGAAAAGAAGTCCCTTGCCTTTGAATTTAAATCTTGCAAAGCCGTATCCCGTGATCGCGCAGGAGCATACCTGAACAAATGAACAGCCGATATTGAGCAGCAGCGTATTTGTAAGGGTATTTCCGAAATCCATTGCCTGCATCGTTTCTTTTATTATCTGAAGCGTGTAGTGCCTCGGAATCCACATGACTGTAGGATCGCTCATATCCGCTCTTTCTCTGAAAGCGCAGCTTACCATATAAATAAGCGGATAAAGGATAACAAAGCTAAGTCCGAAGATGATAAGGAAGCGGAATATCGGCCACACCTTGTCAACTATAGCCTTACGGCGCAGATAAGCAAGCTCCTGCTTGTTCATTGTAGCCATTCGTATTTTTTTCGCTTGCTTTTTGCTCATTCCGTTGCCGATCTCATGCTCTTTCTTTGAAGCAGGCTCAGGAGCGGCAGCTATAACGTTATCTGACATATTACCGCACCTCCTTAATCTACCTCATAGTAAATAAATTTATTTACTATGGCTGTAATAATACCGACAGCGACAAGAACGATCAGGAAGTATATCCATGCCATTGCCGATGCCTCTCCGAATTTCCAGTCTTCCTTCATGTCGAGTATACGTCCCATGACCTTATTTGTAGGACTTGTAAACGAATCGATGACTGTAAAGATGAGATTTGCAAGGATAAACGGACTTACATACGGGAAGGTGATCTTCCAGAAATATTCCCATGCCGTAGCGCCCTCCATCTGAGCCGCTTCCTTTGCGGCAGGAGGAATATTCTGAAGCGCGGCAAGGAAAATAAGGATCTGGATTCCTGCACTCCATACGATACCGAAAATATTATCGGCGACCGTTTGTATCAGCGTACTCATATCGTCGCTCAGACCGTAAATTCCAAGGAACTGCATAAGCTCCCCGACAAGGTCGGTCGAAAACATCGTTGAGAACTGACCCGCTCCGGTATTTCCCGTGCTTGACATATCACCGTTAATGATCTTATAAACAGGACCCGTGGCGATAATTACCGGAAGGAAGAATATAGCTCTCGCAAAGGTTCTTCCCTTGAATTTCTGATTAAGGATAACAGCTATAAACAGCGAAAAGATAAGCACAAGAACGGTTTTCCATGCTGTTTCGAAAAGAGCGTCCTTGAGATAATCGGCGTAATTTTCGTCAACGGTAAGAACATAATTGTACTTCTCAAGACCTACCCACTTCGTTATCATTTCTCCCTCGCCGATAGAAACCTCGTTAAAGGAATACCACAGGGACTTTACAAGAGGGATAAGGAAGAAGAACAGCGTTCCGATCATCCATAAGCCGATAAAGCCATAGCCGTACAGAGCTTTTCTTTTTTCATACGCAAGCTTTTTTCTTGCTTTTTTTCCTGATTTAACTTCAGCTTTACTCATCAGAACCTGATACCTCCTTCTTCTGCATATTTGTTAAGATCGTATTCCACACCGTTCTCGGTGATGATCTTATTTTCGAAATCGACCTCTATAACGGTTCCGTCCGAATAAACGGCAGTCGCGACATTGCCGTCCGTTGAATAATTGTCGATCGTACATCCGCTTACGTCCGAAAGTATCGATGAAACGAGTTTATACTCCGAAGCAGCCGTCTGTATCCAGTTTGAGTAATTCGCATAATAATAAACGTCAAAGTCGGTGTCCTTAAGCTCGCTCGTCTCCGCATAAAGCATATCAAAGCTGAGATTGCTTCCGGTAGCGGCAGCCATAAGAAGAAGCGTTTCAGAATCGGCGCTTCCGTTTATAGCCGGAGTAGAATACGGAATGATACCGTGCATAACAAGCTGATAGAAAGGAATGTCCTCATCGAACATATCAAATCTGCTCGAACTGAGCGGAACGTTTGTTATGTGGTTCACATACGGCAAAGCGTAGGCGTTTGCAGTATCGGCAAGAATGCCGCCGGAGAGCTTATCGTCGATATTCTTGTAGCTTTCCGAAAGAAGCTGCATTGTCTTATAGCGCGAAATATTCTTCTTGCCGTAATCGCCGTAAAGCGAAGAGGTCATCGAGCCGACCGCCATTCCGTTCAAGCCGCTGTCCGCGTAGCTTTCGGACGCCTCGGAAAATACTTCTCCGAAAAGTCCGGGAGAAAGAAGCGACATATTTTTCTTGAAGCCGTCGGGAATACCGTAAGCTCTGTCATAGCTGATGATTCTCGAATACGCTCCCGAAACACGCACCGATGTGCTTGTAAAGGAATAATATCCGTTGCCGGAATAGAAATCTCTGTTGTCGGAAACGGGATAAAAATCAAAGCCGTTAGAGTCCATATAGCTTGTAAGCTCGCTGAAATCGCTCTTTCCGCCGAGAGTTCCCGACGGCTTCGCCTTAGTATCGACCTGATTTTTTATGCCGTTATTTGTCCAATTGTTATACGAAACAACCATGTCGTCCACGCCGCTTTCGTTAAGCCTTGAAAGTATATCCTGCGCTTCCGAATAGCCGGTAATTTTTGTTTTCATCGTAACAGGGATTCCGAGAACAGGCTTCTTTTTCTCAACTCCGCCGTAAAGATCAACATACATGGGAGCTGAATTTTCCTCAGTCTTAACGGTAACTCCGCCGTTATCAAGAAGATATTCCCTGTACTTTGCGGCAACATCGGTATAGCTTGCGTCCTCTTTGGAGATCGGATAGTAAAGAAGCTCTATATCGTCTGTTTTAATATCTCCGCTCTCAAAAACCGTAAGCTCCTCCTTATTTCCGCCGGACATATAGAATGTATCCGTACCTCTGAGCACAAAGGTAAAATTGCAGAGGTTATAGCTGCTGTTTGACTGCTTGGAAACGCTTGCATTGAGAAAAGCGTTTGAATCGCCCTTAGAGGCAACCACAAGCATAGCGTTTTCGTCCTTGACGATTCCGTACATCGGCAGGTAGACCTGTTCGGTCACCGCGCCTTTTACCGTAGGAACAGCCGTTACATCAGAGCCGTAAACTCTCTGGGAGTAGGCATTTTTTGTGGTTTTTCCGTTATTGAATCTTACCAGCGCACCGCTTCCGTCGGGAATAACGAAATATCCGTCCTCGTCCGAGCTGCCTGCGCCGAAGCTGCCCATTACCGTGATCTCGGTAGCAATATTCGCCTTGTTGGTCTCTTCGATCTCGGAGGTCTTGATGCTTGCCTTGAGATGATCGTCCTCTATAACGTAATCTACCGGATATTTTATTCCAACCTTTTGGTAATCGTAAACTACCCTGATTCCGTTTGAAATATCCGTCACCTTGACAGTGCAGTCGTCCGAATTGGAACGCAGATAATTATGAGGAGAACGTCTTTCCGGAACACCGTAACGAAGCACGTTTGATGAACGAAGCTCGTTTATAATAAGCGGAGTCGCTATCTCGTCGCGCGAAGCGTCAAGCGGAGACGACCACCATATATAGCCTGTTTCCTTATTTTCAAGGCCTATAATAGCGTTGCGGTCGTCAACAAGCATACGATATCCGTCGTTTTCGGCAGCATATCTGAACGTTCCGTAAACGCGCTTCATATCAGCGCTGAGCCATGCAAACTGCTCGCCGTCATCGCTTACGAACACAAGTCTGCCGTCCTCTTCGCCGCTGTAATTATAGGTTGCTTCGACTTCTTTGTGATCCTCGTCCATAAGTTCAAGAGTTTTTCCGTCCTCCGTTTTAAAGAGATACGGATTATCTATAGTGGTAACTACCTCGCGGATCCTTATTGCCTTTGTCAGCTCTTCATCAACTGTAAGAAGATAGCGTCCGGCATCGCTTATATATATTTTACCGTCGTCGCACTTGCTGCTTTTCTTGAAATTAGCAATTGCCTTGCCCTGTTCGGGATCGACGGCGACAAGATCGTCGATTTTCTTCAGAAGCTCGATATCCGCTTCCGCGTCAAGCTCATCCTGAGTCGGCTCGGCGTCCTTGTCATAATCGTCTTTGTCCTTGGGATCTCCGCCGTGAGCGTTCCAGATCTCGTCCTTATAATCGTCGCTCTTGAAGTAAATATCGATACCGTCAACAGTGCCTATCTTATGAAGAAGTCTCTCCGCATCGGCAGCTGAAAGCTCGACGTCCTCGACCTCCTCGGTACGTTTTTCTGCTTCCTCTTCTTCCTCGCCTGTTTCCTCAGCAGAATCCAAAGCTGCACCGTCCGAAGCTTCATCGTCCCCGGCGGCGTAAATACTTCCAACTGTAGAAAGCATTGAAACTGTTAAAAGACAAAGCAAAAATCTTCTTATCTTATTTCCCATTTTCAAAATCACCGCCAATCTTCAGACTCTGACACGGTATGAAATTTCCGTGTAAACAGATGAAAAGAATACCCAAACCTGCTGAATGAGCGAAAGAACAAGAACCAGCAGGAACAATATGATAAGCATTGCCGCAATTGTGAGAAGTATGGCAAAAACCGTTTTGCCGAAGGTATATTGATGCACAGCCTTGATAGCCGAGAAGATCAGGACCGCCGACCAACAGATGCCTATGATCTCTACTGCCTGCATGAATATATATTCGTCTCTGATAAGAAAATGCGAGAGGAATACATTTATATAGATCTGCGCAACGTAAGGTATGAGAGCGTAAGCGCTGTAAATGCAGATATTTTTCATGCTTCCCTCTCCGTCGAGAAGAGTACATACAGCCCAGTTGCCTATTACCCATGTTGCAAACAGGACAATGCTCTGTACGATATAAGGGATAACGTTGAAGGTCTTATCATAGGTCACATAAAACTGGAAACCGTAAAGACGTCCATAAGCGATTTGAGCAAAGAAGAAAAGCAGAACTATAAGGAAAGCGATTTTCAGAGAACCGCCTTTTTTCCAGCGCAGATCCTCAAAGCCTTCAAACGGGTGCGTAACAGTGTGCTTTACCCACTGCTTCTGAGTCAGATCCATCATAGCTCTATTCCTCCTCTCTCAATCTCTGTTCACGCTCCGCCTTTTCAGCATTTTCCCTTAGAATGCGCTTTTTTCGGAAAAATCTGCTCAAGGCGAAAAGTCCGATTATAACAACTATAACGGCAATAACGATCTCTGTGAAATGAGCGTTCAGAAATTCGGAACGGTAGCCCTCGAACGCTTTATTGTAGATCGCCGGAACATCGGCAAGCTTTGCATATTTCATAGCTCCCTCATAGTCGCCGGAGTTATAGAGCGCGGATGCAACGCCGACATAAGCTCGTCTGTAGTTGCCGTCGCGTTTCAGCACCTCATACCAAGGCTCAAGCGCCTGTTCATAGTAACCGCTGTTGTAAAGGTCGGTAGCCTCGTGAACGATCTTGCCGAAAGAGGTCTCGGTAAAAATAGTGACCGTATTTTTCTGCATATCGACCACATAAAGGTTTTCGCCCATTGATTCAAGCGCCGCGACCTGATCGAAGCCGCCCACCTGCTTCGCGATAGTACCTGTTATAAAGAGCAGTCCGCATTCCTTATCGTACTGAAAAACACGTCCTGTCGTGAAGTCGAGGCAGTTGATATTGCCGTCGTCCGCGATGTCGATATCGCAGATCTTAGCCTGATAATTGGTATTTGTATTCGTATCGTACATTGGAGTATAATCGCCGAAGGAAAGCTCAAGATTTGAGAAAATATTATTTCCTGCCGCGTTAAGCTTCTTTACTGTATCAGTCGTCTGCGTTGTCGAGGACGTACACGTAAATATAAAGTCGCCTTCAATGTCAAAGCTTGTTATACCCGACGGAACATTTCTTGCCTTACGCGCCTTTTTTTCATCGGAGGTAAAGAGATTCATAAAATAATTTCCGACTATCTCAGCCGTGGCTTCAACACGGTTTGCACCGTAAAAGCCCGAAAACTCGCCGTCCGGGAGGAACATTGCCGCACCGGTAGTGATGTTTCCGAGAACCACGTAAACATTTCCCGCCTTATCGACGATAACGCGCTGAGGAAGAAAGGTTCTTGACTGGTCAAAGACCTCGGAGGTCGGTTTTGTGATCTCCTGCACGACATTTCCGTCGTAATCACTGATAAGAACGCGCGAATTATCGTAATCCGCAATGTACATGAGATCGTTTTCCGCAGAAACGAAAATTCCCATAGGCTTTTTCAGATTTGTCACCGAGCCGTCTGGCATAACGAAGTCCTCATATACCTTAACGACCTCGTCAAATTCCGAATTCACGGCAACGATCCTGTTATTTCCGGTATCCACAACATAAAAGATGTCGTTATGATCTCTGAAAATATCGTTCGGATTACTGAAATGACCTACTCCAAGATCGTTTCCCGAAACTATGCGGTCTGCGATATATCCCGCCTGAGACGGAATAGCTTCGCCCCAGCGGTCATAGTTATAAACGTCGTACGGTTCACCGGCGGAAGCTGCAATAGAAGTAACCGAGCTTCCAAGAAGCACACCTGTAAAAACCAGCGACAAAAGCTTCTTAAATCCTTTTTTCACTTATTTCACCCTTTCTGCACTTCTTAGTCCTTGATACCCGAATGAGCCATAGTTTCAATTACGTTTTTCTGAGCTATCATGAATACTACGATAGGCGGAACAAGCATAAATACTGCGGCAGCCATTGCAACGCCTGCACGGGCAAGTCCCGATGTAGCAGCCTGAGTAACTACAGTCGGCAGAGTCTTATAAGCCTCGTTGAATACTACAGTACCTGCCTGAATGTTCCATGCCGCCTGGAATGCAAAAATGATAAGAGTCATCAAAGCCGGCTTCTGGTTAGGCATTACGATCTGCCAGCATATTCGAAACAGTCCCGCGCCGTCGACCTTAGCCGCCTCTATCATGGCATCGGGCACCTGTCCGATAGACTGACGCATAAGGAACAATCCCATTGGCGACGCGATCGACGGAAGGATCAGCGCCCAGTAGGTATCTATCATTCCGAGCTTTGCCATTACCATATACTGCATTATATAGATTACATTGCTCTGATAAAGCAGCGCAACAACTATAATACTGTTGATTATCTTGCTTCCCGGGAATCTGCACTTTGCAAGAACAAATGCAGCCATTGAAGCGAAAACGCACTGTAAAACCGTAACCGAGACAGTTACGAAAACGCTGTTGAACACGTATCGTGAAAACGGTACCTGATTGCTCTTGAGAACGGCGAACATTTCACCGAAATTATCGAGAGTAGGTTCGATCGCGTAAAGCTTCGGCGGGAAGATGAACAATTCCTCAACCGGCTTTATCGACATTACAACAGCAAGGTATATTGGCAGCACCATGAAAAGACCGAGCAGGAGGAGGAATGTAAATATTGCGATCGTGCCGCCGATCTTTCTGCCTGCCTGTTTATTGGAAGCTTTAAGCTTCGCTGTATTGACCTGAGCCATTATTCCGCCTCCTTAATCCATATATTTGCTTAGCAGCTTGCTTATCAGTTTATTTGCCGCGTACATGGCAACGAAAAGAACCATACAGATCGCCGACGCATACCCCATTTCGTAACGTACCCAGCCGTAGTCGTAGGCGTGCGTCATGATCGTATGAGCTTTATAGTCCGTACTCGGAAAACCGACAAGGTTCTGCGCAACAGTTCCTGCCGTAAACGAGCTTACGATCTGCATAACGGCAGCGAACATAAGCTGAGGTCCCATCGACGGAATAGTAATGTAGATAAGCTCCTGCCATCTTGTTTTAATGCCCTCGATAGCTCCTGCCTCGTACTGTGAGCGGTCGATATTCTGGAAGCCCGCACGAAGAGCAAGGAAGCCTGCGCCAAGGCTTATCCAGAGCTGAACCACAATGGTAACTCCAAGAACATAAGAGGAATCGGTAAGCCATTGTATAGGCGAATTGATAAGTCCCAGATTCATCAGAAACGAATTTATATATCCGTAGGTATCGCCGCTGAAGATAAGCTGCCATACGGTATAAACGTTAGCCATTGACGGAGCATAGAAAATAAGCGTAAAGATCGTTTTGAGCTTAGGATGAAGCTCGTTTATAAGCCATGCCAGCACAAAGCAGAGCACATAGCTGACCGGACCTGTAAAGAGCGCAAACACAATAGTAACTCTTATCGACTGAATAAATATCTTATCCGAAAGAAAGAGCGTAGTGTAGTTAGAAAGACCGATAAATTTCGGAGCCTGCGCCATATTGAAGTCGGTAAATCCCATAGGAAGGGACATAACGACCGGTATAACCGTAAATATCAGGAAAAAGATCATAAACGGAGCGATCATTGCATAGCAAGCCTTATTCTGTCTGACAGAAAGCCACATAAGCCTGCGCTCCTCCTGTTTGGTTCTTTTTCCGATACTGTCCTTATCCAACAAAAGAACTCCTCCTTTCCTTAATTTTCATCGTCGTCATCATCGTTAAGACCGAGATTTTCACGTTTTCTTTCGATCTCATCGTTGATGTCTCTGTTATACCACATAAGAGTATCGCGCGGATTTTCATTTTCGTTTACGACCTCTCTGAATGCGTTCATGATATTACGCGTTACAGCGTACGAAGACGGTATTACCGGGATCTCAACAAGCTCGTCGCGCTGGTCGATAAGTCTTTCAAGCTCGCTGTTCGACCATGAAAGCTGAGAAAGAGCTTCAACGTTGGCGGTATCGAATCTGCCCATTGTTCCGAGAATGCCCTCTATCTGAGTAGCGTATTCGACCTGCGTATCGGTTTCGGTGAACCACTTGATGAATTTCCATGCGTTCTCCTTATTCTTTACCTTTTTAAAGATAACTGCGCCCGAACCGTTGGAATTCGCAGCATGAGATATCGTTCCGTCCTCGCGGACTGTTCCGGGAACCTGACAGAAATCCCACAAGCCCTTGATCTCGGGAGAAGCAACGGTAAGCTGATTATAAAAAGTATAATTTGCAATTACGATAGGATACTCGCCCGTCCTGAATCGGCTGAAAGCGTCGTAAGTCTGAACGAAGCTGTAGTCCGTATAGAAATCGGTCCACATTTCGAATGCGTTTACAGCCTCTATGGAATCAAAGTTTGAAGCTGTCTGATTTTCGTTGTAATAATTAACGCCCTGCTGAAGCAGCAGCATTGCGAAGGTATGTCCGGCTTCGGTTGCGGGAGAAATATTTGCCGGAGGAAGAATAAGACCTACGTTCATATAATTTCTCTGGAGAGCCGGAAGCATATCGATAAGCTCGTTCCAAGTTTCCGGCGGCGAAGTAAATCCAAGCTCCGTAAGAACGTCGGTACGGTAGAACATCATCGGGAAGGTCTGGCTGATAGGAAGCGCGTAGGTTCCTCCGTCATAGCTGTACGGAACCATTGCATTTTCCTGAAAACGTGTTGTGACATCGTCAAAGCCTTCCATTTCGGAAAGATCGACAAGCAGATCACGGGCTGCAAGGTTTACCGGGAACTCTCCTCCAAGGAACAAAGCAACGTCAGGGCCTTTTCCTGCAAGAGTCGCTTCGACAACGCCTCCGACAACGAGATTTACCGAAACGGGAATATTGTATTCCGGCATAAATTCGTTTTCGACCATTTCCTTAACGACCTGAGCCTGATCTCGTCCAAGGCTTACCCATACGTCTATAACGTCCTCGCCTGTAACGTCCGAAAGAGTCGTATAATCCTCAAAGAAAGAGCCGCAGAATGATTTCCAGCTGAACTCGACGGATTTGAAGAAATTGGATTCGGTATCCGTAAAGCTCTTATCGGCGGAAGCGAATTCAATATAATCGACCTCAAGAGGCTGATCTCTGTAATCGCGCATCCAAGAAGAAATAGCCGTTATGTTATCCTTTATCTGTGAAAGGTATGCGGGAATTTTAAGTGGCTTCTTTACACACTTGTCCAGAATGACCGTCATACGCTCAAGGGCGGCGGCTTCCGAACCTGCCGTTCCCGAAAGAGACTCTATACCGCTCTGAATATCCTTTAGCTGCTGAGAGAGAGAAGCAAAGGAATCGACAAGATCCGGTATCTTTTCGTGAACATAATAATCCGTATACTGGTCGGGAGACGGACCTGTTATCATAAGAACCTTGCGGTAATACGTATTAAGATCGGAGACCACTGCGTCAAGCTTTCTGAGAGAATCTCCTATTTCTCCCGGAACAGCTTCCATTGTAAATTCATGGTCGCGGTCAGCGGTAAGGTAAACGTACACGTAATCGCCGTTATCCGTTTTGGGAGAAACCACATTCCAATCGGTATCGTAGAAGAAACGAAGCTGATCAAGCTCGCTGCAAACCGTCTGTCCGTCTATATACATACGTCTGTTGGAATAAAAGCCACGCATCTTATTCTGGCGCGATCTGATACCTATTTTGTACCAGCCGTCGGATTTGATATCCTCAGCCTTTATCACCCATGTGACCGATTGGAGAGCCTTCTGCCAGTTGCCGCTTCCGAGGGTATTGTATACGACCTTTGTCGGATCTGACGGAGAAACAAGATATGTGGTATTGTCATAAGTTGGATAAAGAGTTGAATCCGATTTATAAACCGCGTCCTCTCCTTCTATTCTGAACATATTGGAGGGAGTATTTTCAACAGTCACCGACGCGTCAGCCGATTTCACATATTCGTCGTAGGTCGGCAGTGTGTCGGGATTATAGAATTTAAAGCTTTCTATAGCAAGGTTGGCCTTTTCTGAGGTAAACGAAATCTCATGCCTGCCCTCTTCAAGGTAGAAAAACAAAGGCTCGTTGAAAAGTCCGTCGACATCGCCGAAATCGGAGCTGCACCAACGGCCGCTCTGGATCTGGGACGGGCGCACCTGATTTCCTCTTGAGTCGGTATAGATATCTCTTTCGTTTACCCACACCTTACCGAGAGTGATTCGCGAAGCCGTATCGTAAGGCGTTTCGCCGTCTATTTTCATTGAAAGCTCGATATCGGTATTATTCGACGCTATCGGGAAATATGAGATATTAACGCAGTAGATGCCCGTTTCCTCGACGTCGATATCATAAGCAAGCTCGCCGTCGGCGCTTTCCCAGATAAGCACATTATCTCTCACATCATTGTCCGTACCGTAGCTTCCCTTGGAAAATTTTCCGTTTTCAGCCGATTTATAATCAACTCCGGCAACCGTTATTTCGGCGTCGGGACGGTTTTCACCTGAATAAAGATCGTAATAATCACTGAATGTCAGCTGTTCAACGTCAACACCGTCGATAGCATAGTAGTCCTCAGTCATTTCCGCAAGCAATTCCTCAGAAGATGCAAACGCAAGCAGGTCTTCTTCGTCATCGCCGGCAGCAAAGGTCTGAAGCATACCAAAAGAGCTTCCGTATGCGAATACACATGATAAAGCTCCGACAGTCAATTTTCGGGTAAAAAGTTTTTTGTTCACTGATTCTCCACCTTTCGCACACATATACATTATAATATAAAAGAGCGCTTCAATGATCAAAGCTGAATTTCAGATACGCTCTAATGATCAACAAACGATAGGACAAACAGTCAGGCAGCCTGTTCCGGCAAGGCAAAACGCATAGTATCCCCTTGTAAACGGCTCGTAATTATTGCAGCATGAACAAAGCTGTACGCACAGATCTGATTCAAAGCTTAAAGGAGAGGGTAAAGCTTATGCAAAAAGATCACAGCCTTTATTATTGCTGTCAAGCAAAATTAAAATATTTTCATCTTTTAATTTGTTCAGGAACAGATATCCTATGAAACAACACCGCACATTATAATTATACGGTAAAGATTAAGCGCTGAAAAAAGCGATATTCCGTACACATAAAAGAACTCGGCTGCCTACGCCTGAAGTCCTCGGCAGAATTTTTGCCGAAAGTGCCCAAATCTTACTAAACAAGTATAACAAATATATTCTAAAATGTCAAGAGAATACTGCCTTGGACAAATAATATAATTTATTTACGCAAAATATTGTCAAAAAATATTATTTTTACTGTCCCCCAAAACATTCTTTCAGCTCGGCTAAGTTTGTGAAACGCTTATGACAGATAAGTGAAATATAACGGTATATATTGACATTGTTTTGCTTTTGTGGTATCATGTTTACGGAAATCAGCGGAGTTTTCTGCCGTTTTCTCTGCTTCGCCCATAAGAGGAGCAGTAATTAAGAATTGTATTGCAGGATTAGATATTCGGGGAGCAATACAAGACTATCGAAAGGGGAAATCTTAATTGGAAAAAATTCTCGAAGTCAGAGAGCTGTCAAAGCAGTATTCAAAGGTGCTTGCCGCCAACAAGGTCAGCTTTGATATCGCGCCCGGCGAGATCTTTGCGCTTATCGGTCCGAACGGTGCGGGAAAAACTACAACTATCCGCATGATATCGACCTTGCTTACGCCTACGGACGGCGACGCTCTTGTCGCAGGAAACAGCATCGTAAAATCACCGGATAAGGTCAGGGAATGCATAACCTATCTTCCAGACGAAGCAGGCGCATACAAAAATATGACCGGCATAGGCTATCTGAAATTTATGGCGGGACTTTTCACCACAAACACGGTAGTACTCAAGCAGTATGTCGATCGCGCAAAGGAAATATGCGGACTCGGCGAACGTCTTAATGACAAAATCGGCTCATACAGCCGCGGTATGATAAGAAAGCTTCTTCT
Source organism: uncultured bacterium (assembly GCA_905215965.1). Lineage (GTDB taxonomy): Bacteria > Bacillota > Clostridia > Oscillospirales > Ruminococcaceae > Ruminococcus. The sequence goes on from CAJMSD010000007.1 coordinate 93,508, forward strand.
TGCAAGAGCAGTCATGACAAGGCCAAAGCTTGCCATTCTTGACGAACCTACCAGCGGTCTCGACGTACTGAATGCTATCGAGATCCGCAAAACCATAAAAAAACTTGCCCGTGAGGAAGGAATGTCCTTCCTGCTTTCATCTCACAATATGCTTGAGATCGAATTCGTTTCCGACCGTGTGGGCATCATAGCCAAAGGGCATCTTTTGGTAACGGGCGGCGCCGAAGAGCTTAAAGAACGCTACGGCGCTTCTAATCTTGAGGAAGTTTTTGAAAGGGTGGTGCTTGAAAATGAAATTCTTTAATCTGCTCAAAAAAGAACTTTCCGAGCTTATCAATAAACAAATGATAATAAGTCTCGCGGCAATTATGCTTATATTCATGGTTATAGGAAATATAATGGAAACCACCATAAGCGACGCTATGAACGAAAATTATACCGTCAATCTCTGCGACGAAGACGAAACCGAATTTACAGGCGAGCTTATAGATATGCTTGAAAGCAGCGGCGCAAAGGTAAATCTTTTCACCGAACGCGGCGATGCGGATTACGCGGAAACTCTCGAAAAATTCAAAGTCTCGGGACTTATCATCATTCCCGAGGGATTTTCCGAAACTCTGCTCGGCAGCGGCGAAAAAGCGGAGCTGATAAGCATATCGCGCATGACCTCTGCTGCTGCTATGTCAAATCTCAGCAGCAATAACGACGGCGCTGTAAGCATGATCGAGAAATGCATTACGAATATTCTTGCCGCCAATGCCGGAATTTCATCGGAGGATCTTGCTCTCATCGATTCGCCTTTCACGATATCGGGTCAGACTGTTATTGACGATCACTCGGCTTCTGTAGATATAGACTCCGTTCTGAATAAGATCATGATGCAGAATATGCTCCTTCCTATTGTGGTGTTCGTCCTCATTATGATGACGTCTCAGACTCTTATAAGCGCGATCGCAAACGAAAAAATAGACAAGACCCTTGAAACTCTTCTGTCTGCTCCGGTATCCAGAACGTCTGTAATCGGCGCTAAGATGCTTTCGGCAGCTCTTGTCGCTCTCATTAACGCCGTTATATATATGTTCGGATTTTCATACTTCATAACAGGAGCTACAAATTCGGCAGCGGAGGAATTTGCAGGCTCTGCCGTAACCGAAGTCATATCTGTCGAGTCAGCAATGGCTCAGCTCGGACTCTCGCTTTCAATTGGCGATTATATACTCATAGGAATCCAGCTCTTCTTTACTATTATGATATGTCTCTCTGTTTCGCTTATCCTCGGAGCAATGGTAAGCGATACCAAATCAACACAATTTGTCATAATGCCTATAATGATGCTTGCAATGGTTCCGTATATCATATCGATGCTTGCCGACATAAACTCAATGCCTATGGCTCTCAGATGTGTTATCTACGCAATACCGTTTACCCACACCTTCTCGGCAATGTCAAACCTTATGTTCGGAAACAATGCCGTTTTCTTCGGCGGACTGATATATCAGATAATATTTTTCATAATTTGCATGATCTTCGCTCTGCGTTTGTTCAAATCCGATAAGATTTTTACAATTTCTCTTAATTTCGGTCAGAAGTCAAAATTCAAGAAAAATAATACGTCAAATTCCGACTGATTGAAAAAAATACAGAAGTTATCGTAGTATTTACGCAGCCTGCTGGGGCAAACCTTTCTGAGGAAAGGTTTGCCCCAGACCCATTTTTAAAGACTTTTAACTTGGACAGCATATTGGTTGTACGCTGCCCGCCTCCCTTAGGGGAGGCGATAAAAAAATACCTTTTACGGTAGCTTTAGTCAGTTGGAGGAGCGCGCCGCCGCTCGCTAAGCGGCTGTTGACATTCTTTCGGTTTTATGATATTATGTAGATATCAATAAAATAAACGGAGGAACTTTTATGGATCCATTTAATAACGATGAAAACAGATACCTTGAGCCTCAGCCTTTTAACAATAATACTGATCCCGACAGCAATACACCTGCGCCGAATGATCCGTCGCCCGAAAACAGCAGCAATAATTATAACAACACTCCCGCGCCGAACAATGCGTCACCTGAAAACGGCAATAATTATAACAATACCGGCAACGTATATAATCAGGCTCCGATAAACACAGGCTATAACAACGGTTATAATTCCGCACCGAACAACAGCAACGTCTACAGCAATTATAATCCGTATAACCAGAATCCGTACAACCAAATGCCTCCTTACGGCGGAAATAATGCTCCGCAGGGCGGCATCGGCAAATCCATTACTTCAATGATATTTGGTATCGTCGCAACGCTTTTCGGATGCTGCGTATATTACATAAGTCTGCCTTTAAGTATTGCGGCAATCGTACTCGGCGCAATTTCCATAGGACAAAACAGCAAGGGTAAAGGTATGGCTGTAGCAGGTCTTGTCCTCGGCATTGTCGGCTTCGTGTTCGGAGTTTTCGGACTTATGGGATTTACGGACGCTTTCTGGGAAGGCTTTAACGAGGGTCTTCAGGAATCTGCCGTTCTTCTGCTGCTTAGGTAATGAAAAATCCTAAAAGGCTGTATAAGTTTCTGGCATTCCTTTTTCCGGCTGTCTTATGCGCCGCATTTTTACTGAAGGATCAGCTGCTTGCTCTTACAAATTATTTTCCGAAATGCGCGTTCCACGTTGCAACGGGTTATTTGTGTCCCGGATGCGGAAACACCCGAAGCGTCATTTATCTTCTTCAAGGCGATATTCTTTCAGCTCTGCGGTGCAATATATCCGTTCCGCTGCTCCTGCTTCTGTTGACGGCTCTTTATATTGAGATGCTGTTTTCTCTTGCCGGAAAAACGGTAAAGCTGCTTCCCAGAAAAATGTCCTTCTGGATGTGCGTACTTGCAGCGTTTTTGATATACTGCGTGCTCAGGAACTTCATAGGCTTCCTTTCGCCTATAAAAGGTTCTCCTTTAGCTTTATAAATGTTGAAAACGTCCGTACTCAGTGCGGACGTTTTTGGTATATAGGAATATTTCCGGCAAAAGTTGACATTTATATCTATTTGTGATATCATAATGAATGATTTATACAAATTTTTACAGAGGAGAAATAAAAATGGACAAAACCCCCCATAGGCTTACAAAAAATAAACTCCGCTCTCTTCCTATGACAATGCTGTTTTCCGGAATACTCGGAGCAATACTTTTTATAGCGATATACGGAGTTAAAATTCTGAATCCTACTTATGACGACTGGCTTTTCGCAGGAGGAGACCTGACGCAGCACTACACAGGCTGGCTTTTCTTCCGCCGTTCGGACTGGCATTTTCCTTACGGATTGATCGACTGTATTTTAGACGATATAAAAATTTCTCATATGTATACGGATTCTATTCCGCTGTTTGCCCTGTTTTTCAAGCTGCTTTCCCCTATTCTTCCCGAAACCTTTCAGTATTTCGGAATCTGGGGATTATTCTGCTTCATTTGCAGCGGAGCTCTCTCTTCCATGTTAATACATAAATTCAATAAAAATCCGATATTCTGCGTTCTTGGCAGCGTTGTATATGTTCTTTGTCCGGCAGTCTTTCACAGAATGTACGGACATGAATCTCTTGCAGGACATTATATAATCATTCTCGGTCTGGTTCTCTGGGCTTATCAGAACCACAGTTATAAACGCAAATGGATGAATTTATGTATGCCCGCGATCTTATGGGGCGTTACCGGAATAATAACAGTATATACGCATATGTATTTTCTTCCTCTTATGTACTGCTGTTTGCTTGCCTCCGCGATCACGGATATGCTTCACCATAAAAAAGTGATCCGTCCGATAAGCTGCGCAGTCTCTCTGACGGTATTTTCCCTGCTCGCCCTTTGGGGAGTAGGAGCGTTCTACGGCAAAGGCTCTTCGGCATCCTACGGCCTTGGAGAATGCTCGGCAAACCTTAATACATTCTGGAACGGAATGACTCTTAACAGAGCAGATATATTTATCGGTTATCCCGCTAAGGCAAGCCGTTTCCTGAAAGAGCTTCCTGTAGGTCCGTGGCAGTTCGAGGGATTCGCATACTTAGGCTTGGGAGTTATTCTGGCTGTTATTATTTCGCTGCCGATCTGTTTAATATGCCTTTTCAGACGCAAGGAAGGTTTTGCAGTATCGCTGAAAAAGGCTCTTTCACACTATAAATGGTATATCTTAGCATTTTCTGTATCATTCCTCGTTGCACTTTTCTTTGCGGTAAGTCCGAAATGTACATTTAACGATAAAGTGATATACACTATAAATTATCCGGAATCGATAACTAATATATTAGCTATTTTCAGAGCGTCGGGAAGATTTGCTTGGTTTAACGATTACCTTATTTTTACGGCTGTAATGTTTGTACTTTCAAAGATTGACAGCAAAAAGATCATGACAGCGCTGCTGGCTGTCTGCCTTTGCGTTCAGGTCGCGGATCTAAGCGATCTGCTTAAATCCAGAAAATGGTACAAGGAAACTCAGACCTATGTTTCTCCTCTGACCGATCCTCGCTGGGAAGAATTTGCCGATGAATGCGATAAATTACTGATACTTCCGTACGATGTCCCCGGTAACGTAGACTATACATTCGGTAAATTCGCCAACGACCATGACCTGACTCTAAATCATTTCCACATTGCAAGACCGCCTATCGACGAAATGATTCAAGATTATTTTGAAAACATCGATAAAATCGCACGCGGAGACGGCGATCCCAACACTATTTATCTATTCCTTTCCGCCGAATATATACCTGAAGGCGCTCCGAACATCGATATTTACGAAATGGACGGATATACGGTCGTAAGATGCAGATAAAATTTTGCCTGTTAGAAATAACAGGCATTTTTTTACAAAATCCGATAAAAAGCTATTGAAAATGCTCTCCCGTTTATGTTATAATAAATCATACCGTGTCATCGCGGAAAATTCAAAAGCCGCAGGCTTTATATAAGGAGATTTATCCATGTCAGGTGAAGAAATACAAAAGGTCTTTTTGATACTCCTTGAGTATCTTGTTCCAACCCTAAAGATTTTCGGATTTACGCTGCTGTACTCGATACCTCTCGGTATGGTGGTCGCACTTCTGAAAATGTGCAGATTTAAGCCGATATCATGGCTCACAAACGTATACATACTGATTATGCGCGGAACACCTCTTATGCTTCAGATAATAGTAGCGTATTATGCGGTTCCCATGCTTAAAACGCAGGAGAATTTACCGTTATTTATAAAAAATATTCTCGACGGTATCAATATCCAGAGCGAAAACTTTATGTTCAATGCCGTTATTATAGCCTTTACGCTCAACTATGCCGCATATTTCGCCGAAATATTCAGAGGCGGCATCGAGTCTATCCCAAAAGGACAATACGAAGCGGCAGCGTCGCTTAGCTTCAGCAAAAGTCAGACGTTTTTCCGCATAATTCTTCCGCAGGTCGTCAAGCGCGTTATTCCTGCAAGCGCAAACGAGATCATTACTCTTGTAAAAGATACTTCTCTTGCAAACGTAGTCGCATTTGCGGAAATAACTCTTAAAGCAAAGCAGCAGATGCAGACTTACAGCTCGCTTATGCCGCTCTTCATTGCCGGATTATTCTATTTTACCCTTGCAATGATACTTACGATCATATCCGCTTTCGTTGAGAAAAAGCTTAATTACTACAAATAGGAGGTATCGGAAAATGGCAATGCTGGAAGTCAGAAATCTTTCAAAAAGCTTCGGACAGCTCTGCGTTCTCAAGAATATTTCCTTTAACGTGGACAAGGGCGAAGTGGTGGCTGTAATAGGCCCGTCCGGAAGCGGAAAATCCACGCTTCTGAGATGCATAAATCAGCTTGAAAAAGCAAGCGGAGGAACTATAAACGTCTGCGGAATGGAAATGCTCGAAAAAAACGACAAGGGCAAAACCGTTTACGCTTCACCTAAAACGCTCAGGGATATCAGACTTAAAATAGGTCTTGTTTTCCAGAACTTTAACTTGTTCCCTCATATGAACGTGCTGAGGAACATTACCGAAGCTCCCGTAAGAGTTCTCAAAAAGGACAAAAAAGAAGCCGAAGCAAAGGCGATGGAGCTTCTTAAAAAAATGGGGCTCGCCGATAAAGCAGCCGCATATCCGTGCGAGCTTTCAGGCGGACAGCAGCAGCGCGTATCTATTGCAAGAGCGCTTGCTCTTAATCCCGAAATGCTTTTCTTCGACGAACCTACGTCGGCTCTTGATCCCGAACTGACAGGAGAGATACTTAAAGTTATAAAGGAGCTTGCCGCCGATGGTATGACTATGGTCATAGTAACTCACGAAATGGCATTTGCCCGCGACGTTGCAGACCGCGTTATATTCATGGAGGGCGGAGTTATCGCGGACGAAGGCGCTCCGGAGCATCTTTTCGGCGAATCGGCAAGCGAACGAACAAAGCAGTTCCTGCAAAGATACAGAAACGGCTGATGCCCGAAAATATAAAAAAGGCAGTTCATAACGAACTGCCTTTACTTTTTATCGGATATTTATTTTACTGTCGTAATATCGCTTCCGAACCAGCTTGTTGAGATCTCGCCAAGCTTACCGTCCTTTTTCATCTCGCTGAGAATTCTCTGAACCTCGTCGCGGAGCTTCTGATCGTTCTTTCGGAAGCCGATAGCATATTCCTCTTCCTCAAGTCCGTCAGGAAGGATCTTGTAATCCTTGCCCGATGAATTGATCTCATAATTTGCAACGACTGAATCAAGGAAAACAGCGTCTACGATACCAAGCTCCATCTGCTGCAAAGCTTCAATATTCGTGCCTATAGGCTGCTCGGTTATCGTATCCTTGATCTCGGACGCCATAAGGATCTCCTCTGCCGTAGAACCGTTCTGAACGCCGATCTTCTTATCCTTGAGATCGTCCATAGTTTCTGCGCTGCTGTCGGCAGGAACAACAAAAACCATAGAATTCTTCATATACGGCTCGGAAAGATTCATTTCCTCAGCTCTTGACGGACTTACGGACATACCGTTCCAGATACAGTCAACTCTTCCTGCGTTAAGATCCTGTTCCTTGGTATCCCAGTTGATGCCCTCGGTAACAAGCTCAACGCCCATTCTGTTGCATACTTCCTTAGCCACATCAATATCGAATCCTACTATCTGATCGTTCTCATCGGTATAGCCCATCGGTTTAAATGTAGCGTCAAGTCCAAGAACGAATTTGCCGCTGTCAAGAACAGCCTGAAGCGAATTATCCTCCTTGGAAGACGAAGATCCCTTGTCGGAATTTCCGCAGCCGACAGATACGGTCAGCATGGCGGCAGCTGCAACAGCAGCTATAATTTTTTTAATTACAGAATTTTTCATATAACAGACCTCTCCTTAAAACAATTATCATACATGCTTTATGACAAAAATATGATATCACATTATTACGCTAAAGTAAAGCAAAAAGTACATTTTCGGCGCATCTTCCAAATTATCGCCGAAAAATCCCAACTATTTTCACACTTTTGAGAAACCGACCATATATATTTACAATCAAAAATAGATTCGAGCCGATCGGTATCACTGCCGACCGGCTCATCTATAAAAGGAGGTTGTATATGGCACGTTGGCACAAAATGTGCGGTATTGCCTTATCATGATTTCAAAGATAATTAATTACCAGCTCTGCTCGGAAATGAGGATAGAAACACGGTTCTGGATAAGCTCCGCGGCTTGCTCGGCAGTATGCTCTCCGTTGAAGAAATACGCCGCTTCCTCCTGTATAATGTTGAAAACATCATAATCATAGGCGCTGACTTTATCTATGCTATTTATGTAATCGGTAAATTTTTTGTCATCGTAATCATTGTATTTTACAAAGACAGAACAGCCTTCTCCCGCAGCTCCGGTCTCCATGTTTGCGACTTCTTTCTGAGCGGCATCACTGAAAAAGGTCTTTACAAATTCCCAAGCCGCTTCCTTATGCTGCGAAGCTTCCATAATTCCGAAGCTCGTTCCAAATCTAAAGCTGCCGCCTTTTCCGTCTGCCGAAGGATAACCGACAAGCGTGAAATCATCGCCCCCGAAGCTTTCCTTTAGCGCAAGATAATCGGAAAAAGTTCTGCAGTCGCTGTTCAAAAGAGCCTTATCTTCCTTGCAAGCAGTTTTTTCCTCTGCTTCCCAGTTGGGATCGTCATAATCCATATCAATAAATGGTCCGTCCTTCGCCATATTAAGCATTGCGATAAATTCAGGCGAATTAAAGCTGCACGTTCTGTTTTCATAATCTATATAGCTTGCGGAAGTATGAAAGAGATAATTCCACATAACGCTGTCAGGATCGCGCGAGATAAAATCGATCGCCATTCCGTCGGGCATATTGCGAACCGCTTCAAGCATCTGATCTCCCGTCCAGTTCTCTCCCGTGCCGCATATCCACTTATCCTTAGCTGCCAGCGTACAAAGACTGAAGCTTTGCGGAAGTATTGAAAGCTTTCCGTCATATTCGTTCAGCTTCAGAACATTGGGCAGAAAATCTTCACGGGAGATATCCGTATCATTGTCGATAAATTCATACATATCCGTAAAAGCTCCCATTGCGGCGACATTTTGAAGGATAGTAAAATCAAAGGCATAAACCAGATCGGGAAAATCTCCTGCAAGCAACGCCATTCCGAACGCCTGTCCCTGACCTTCCTTGCCGTCCAGGTCTGCTCCGTAACGCTCTATGTAATCGTCAACGACCTCTATCATATATTTACCGTCATTATCAAAATTAAACTGATTTACACACTCCTGAAGCTCCTTGGAGAAACCGCCGAGAGCTGCCATTTTTATGATCTCCATTTCGCCAAGCTCTTCCTCTGTGCGTACAACGGCTCTTTTGAGCTTGCCGTCGGCGGCGACAATAAATCCTTCACCGTACGGAATAAACATCCTTGCATCGGTAATTCCCGTATTCGTCCAGTCGAGCAGCTTCAAAAGCGTGCCGTCCTTAAATCCGTAAATACCGTCTCCTTTGCTCAGATATGCCGTATAGTCTCCGCTTCCCGGCACGATATTTTCTATATAACCGCTGTCGCCTACTGCAATTCCGTCCGAAAACTTAAAGCTTTCCGCATCGGCAGTATAAATTACAGCATTGTAATCATCGTCAAAAGCGGCACAGATAATATTTCCGCTGCTGTCAAATCCGCAGCTCATATACTGCTCAGAGGGCATTTCCTCGGACTTTATTACCGCACCGTCACTGCCGATCTTAACAAGCTCGTTAGAAAAGCAGATATCAAAGCTGCCGTCGCTGCAAACATTGAATGCAGTCACGGCTCCGCCCGAACCGAGCAGACTTTCGTCCAAGCCTGTAATTTCGGCAGTAGAAACAAGCTTGCCGCTGCTGTCGTAGCAATCGAGAGAATAAGAATGAACAGCCGCTTCTTCGTACATAAGCCAGTCGGTATCGGGATCGTCATAGTCAGGCTCGGGAAGTCCCTCATACGTTGTGACAGTATTCAGCGTCCAGAGCTTATCGTCCTGCGCTGCCATTATCATATAATTGTTTTTTCCTATGTCACGCAGGTCATAGGGGATATACTCGTCAAATGACGCGTTGGAGCGGTAAATATGAAAATTGCTTTCGCTGTCCGTTGCGGCGAGATAAGCTCCGCCGCTGAATTGCACCAGATCCGCAATATTGGTCATTCCGTCGGGAAGCGACAGCGCAGCCGTTTTAAACGATCCCTTTTCCGATTCCTTTTCCACAATGACAGATTCCTGATTTTCCTTTCCCGATGAGGAATTATTCTTTGCTGTACCGCTGCACGATATCATCGCCGAACAAACGGCAAAGACTGCTGCCATACAAGTATAATTACGAAGCTTTTTTTCCACTTTTGATCAATCCTTTCACTTTTGCGAAAAATTTTCCGAACGCGTCAATAACCGCGCCGATAATTATTTTTTTGTTTTTTCTCAAAGCCCTGAAAGCTTTAAACATAAGCCATGCGGCTGTCAGCAAAGGCAATGCCGCGCAAACTGCCGCGCGCCTGTAGATCATCGAGAGCTTATACTCCGTCAGGCGCGATGCGTTTTCCCAATACGGCATTACTACACTGCTGTCCATTACAGCAAGATCAGGGAGCTTTTTGATCGCCCTTAGCCGCTTTGCCGGAGAAAATCTTCCCGTATTCTGGATAACGATGCTACTCTCGTCAAGCGTAAGAAAATACTTCTTCATCGAACCGTACGCATAATTTTCAACAGGATCCGGCATTATAAACTCATAACAGGTCACAGCCGAAAAACGCTGAGCTTCTTCACTTTCTCCGTCCGTCATAAGCGACGAAGCTCCGCTGTAGGAGATATATGCACGAGGCAATTCACCGCAGCACTTTTTCTCCGTGTCGGTTGACGGAGTGTCTATGACTCCCGAAATGTAAAACTGCACTCCGTTTATTTTTATATTCATGCCGGAAATATCGTCCGATCCGTAAAGCGACCACGCAAGGTCACGGTCAATGACAGCTCCGTCCTGCATAATATCGTCGCCGCTGAAATATGCGCCGTCTATCAGCCTGAAATCGCGCATCAGGAAGAAATCTCCTCCTACGGCGGTGATCTCAGCCTCTGAGCTTCCGTCTATGTCGCTGCTCACGGTCGCCTGACCGAAGGGCGCGCTGTACGAGTCGGGGCAAAGCTTCTGTCCGTCCTTTGGAGCTATCGAAACCGCTTGAAGCGTATTCAGAAGCTGCATTCTTGCAGTGCCTACAGAATCAACGGAAAACTCGGACTTTTCAGGCAAAAAGCAGCTTATCTGAGCATATCCGTCTCCCCAGCGTTCGGCTGCGTAATTATAGCTCTGAGATCGGGCTGCCGCTCTTCCCGAAAGGAAAAAGATCACCGCTCCTGCTGCTGCCGCCGCATTTACAGCAATGATGGCAGCACGTTTTTTATTAAGTTTCATGATATCACCTTAGTCCTTCATACGAACCTGATCTCCGGGCGAAACAGGCTTGCTGGACGCGGTTATCACATAATCTCCATAGTTTATTCCGCCTATGACTGCGCTTGCAGTTTCGTCCGAAGCAACAACTGTAACGTCAACTCTTTCGGCGTAATAACGATTTCCAAGGGGAGAGCTTTTTGACACGACAGTCAGCACAAATTTTCCGCCTGCGTCTTCAAAGACCGCGCTTTTTGGGACAATTGCGTTGTAATCGTCGCTTCCGCAGGGAATCGAAAGATCTATATATGTACCGGAATCCACATCGCCCGTAACATCGAAAACAAGAACTCTGTTTTTTGAATTTCCCGTAACGTCATTCTGAATATCGGAAAGGACTGCGGTAGCATCGCCGTTCCAGTTATTTACGACCTCGGCGGCAGTTCCTATGCTTACCTTATTTGCGGCTTCGCCGTCAACAGTGACCTTGACCGTAAAGCCTGCCGAATCAATGTCTATAACGGCTGAGGGCGCGTCGGGAACGGTAATGTCTCCCGGCTTTACGTCAACGGAACGGACAACTCCGCTGTACTCCGACTTTATTTCGGTCAATTCGCATTTTCCTTTGAGCTTATCCACCTTTTCCTGCTGTTTAGCGATCTCCGTTTTCTTTGCTTCAACGTCAAGATCTGCCAGCTTATCGGCATTATCGTTCTGCTGCTTTGCAATGTCAAGAGCTATAATGAGGTCTTCAAGGGCGCGCTGTTTTGCAGTAACTTCAAGCTCCATGTCGGCGACAGACACACCTCCCTCGGATATCTGCGATTCATATCCGCTGACTGCCGCGGTCAGCGATGTCACTGTTTCCGAAACGGAATTATATTTGCTTACAAGCTCGGCGCGAATCTCAGATTTTTTATTGTCGTAGCTCTCTTTAGCGGTATTCATCAGCGCTTCCTTGGAATCCGCATCAGTCTTGACCGAAGTAATATCCGTTCCGTCCGACAGCGCCTGAGCATACAGCGCATACGCCGATTCATAGGTCTCAGCAGCTTTTGTATAATTGCCGTACAAAGCCGGAAGATCTCCTATATACTCGACCGGAGCAGAGCTGTAATCATCCGCATCTATAGCAGAAACGGTATTGGAAAGCTTTGTCTGATTATCCATAGCCGCCGAAAGCTGAGTTTTATTATCATTATACTGTGTTAAAGCCGCCTGTGCGCCCGCTTCTGCGGTAATTGCGGCATCTCTCTTTGCTATGGCAGTGTTAAGATCCTCGCGGGCATTCTTGATAGCCTGATTTTCAGCCGAATAATTTACCGGAGCCGTCAGAAGCAGCTTCTGATATTCAAGCTCCAGCGAATCAAGAGCTGTCTGCGCTTCGGCAAGCTCCGTGCTTTCAGCCGATCCGACAACAAACAATATGTCGCCGGCTGTGATTTTCTGACCTGCCTTGATGTTTATCGACTCGACCGTGCGGTTGCCGTCGATCTTCACCTCATACGCCTGATTGGCTTCTACCATTCCGCTTCCGCGGACTCTTTCGGTAAGTCTGCCCGATGACGTGGATTCGGTCGTTATCTCGGCAAGCGACTTATTCATTATAGTGTTGGAAAAGAAAGTAAGTATCAGCATCAACGCAAGAAAAATAATAAGTATATTTTTTACGATCTCACGTCTTTTCTTGGGATCTTTCGTTTCTGCCGCGTCAGCCGCATTCAGGGCATCAATTGTTTCTTTTACCTTTTCATTTATCTCAGTCATATTTATTCACTCCTTAAAGAATCTCATAATAAATCAGCCTTTTATTCCGCCTGAATATGTAATTCCCTCAACGAGATAATCCTCGCCGTAAAGGAACATAAGAACAGTCGGTATCATATAAACTACTCCTACTGCAAATGCCAGACCTATATCGCCCGTGTTTATCTGCGAGAGGAATACCGAAAGCGGCCGCATATCGGCGTCTTTCATAAGAACAAGCGGCTGTTCGACCATGTTCCAGTAATCTATGAACACAAGCATCGTTACCGAAACAACAGGGCCTTTACAAAGCGGAAAACATATTTTCATGAGTATCTGGAACTCGTTTGCTCCGTCAAGCTTTGCCGCTTCAATGTAGGATATCGGTATGCGCTTCATCACCTTTGTCAGCAGAAAAACGCTGAACGGCGAGAATATTCCCGGAAGAATAACCGCCCACCTTGAATTGAGCAGGCCGAATTTATCGGCTACAAGAAAATTCGGCACAAGCGTGACCTGATACGGCATTATCATAAGTATTATGTAGGAAAAGAAGATGATCCCCTTGATCTTTCCGGGATATCTTGCAAAGCCGTATGATGCAATCAGCGCCGTAAGCACCTGAAAAACGGTGATAGGCACGGTGAGAATAACCGAATTCCAGAACTTGATAAGATATTCGGGATTTTTGAACAAAACCGATTTATACTGCTCTCCTGTGACCTTGTCGGGAATAAATTTCAGGTTCACATTTTCGGAAATAAAGACTTTTGAATCTTGAATCATATTGCTGAACATAGATCCGTAATTGGCAGAGATCTCGCTTGATGTCATAAACGAATTGGCAATCGTCAGCACTGTAGGCATAAGGAACATTAAAGCTGTAAGAAACGCAAAACCGGTTATCAGTATTTTAAAAACACGATCTCTTTTTGATCTGCCTGCCATTAGCTTTCCACATCCTCTCCGAACTTATTTTCCAATATCATCAGCACGGCAATGACAACAATCATTACCAATGAAAATACTACCGCGGCTGACGAAAGCTTCTGATAATCAAGGCTGTTGAAGGTGTTGTTCATAAAATGCTGAAGCATATACAGCTTATCGTAGGGATAATCGCCCGTCAGAAGATAAACCTCGCGGAAAATTTTGAAGGAATTAATAAGCGACAAAATAAATACGAACAATATTGTGGGAGAAAGATAACGAAGCTTTATATGGAAAAATTGGTAAAGCTTTCCGGCTCCTTCAAGCGCCGCGACTTCAAGAACGTCTCTCGGTATCGCACAAAGCGCCGACATGAACAATATCATGTTATAGCCGAGATTCTTCCACAGAAACATACATATTATAACTACCTGTCCGTATGAGGATTTCAGCCAGTCAACAGGCTGTCCGCCGCAAGCCTCGATGAACTGATTTATAGTTCCGTGATTATGAAAAAGCACCTGCCATACAAGCACCACCGACGCTGTCGGAACCATAAGAGGACTTAGAAAAAACGTCCTGAATATGCTTTTTCCGGGTATATTGTTTTCAAGCATAACCGCCAGCAGAAGTGACATTATTATCGCAAGCGGCACTGCGATCAAGGAAAACATCGCCGTGTTTTTCGACGCAGTAATAAAGGCGGTGTTTTTAAATAACGCCTTGAAGTTATCCAGAAAAACGAATTCATGCATAACGGGGTTATTTACAAGCGAATAGTAAATAACAATACAGAACGGTATAAGGAAAAAAATAAGTACGCCTGCAAATCCCGGAAGTATGCATAAATTGCTAAAAAGGCGCTCGCGCTTTCTTCCGCATAAGCCTTTTGATTTTTTGTTCATAAGCTTCACCTCTGTGATATATTAAATAATTTCCGGGCATCAAATTTGTATCATTAAGAAGCCGGAATTATCCGTTTCTGTAAATAAGTGATTTTCAACGTCAAAAAAGACGAAGCAAAAATATATTTTTATATTTTGACTTATTCGGAGCAAATTTTCACATTAAACTTCAAAAAATTATATTTACATTGATATCACATCATGGTATAATTAAGTCAACACCATTATAAAAAAGGAGTGTAATTACCGTTAAAACGATTATTTTCAATGGATCACCGCGAAAAAACGGCGATACCGCTTTTCTTGTTCAAAAACTTGCCGAACAGCTTGACGGTGAGTATAAAATTGTAAACGCCTATACGGAAAATATTTCTCCCTGCATCGACTGCCGAAAGTGCAGAGAGAATTACGGCTGCATTGTAGACGATAAAATGCAGGAGATCTATCGTTTTATCGAAACCTGCGATAATGTTGTCATCGCGTCGCCTATTTATTTTTCCGAACTTACCGGGAAAATGCTTGACGTATTCAGCCGTCTGCAAATGTATTTTTCGGCGAGATATTTTCTCCGTAAAACGCCCGAAATAAAAGAAAAAAAGGGCGCGGTTATTTTATCAGGAGGAGGAACAGGAGATCCGCAAAAGGCATACGAAACGGCTGTTCGCCTGCTGCACTGCATAAATACGGCGAAGATCCACCCCTTAATATGCAGCCATAACACGGATATCGTTCCTGTTTCCGAAGATAAGTCCGTAATAGCCGAAATTAAAAGTGCCGCCGATTTTTTGAACGCAAAATAAAAGCTCTCAAAGCTGTTGGACATTAATACAATAAACATAAAAAACTGACTCCGCATGAACTGCAAAGTCAGTTTTTTTAGATTATAAAGCAGATGTTGATAAATTACTGCCGATAGATTTTTGTTAATTCTTTTCACATGTAATATATGAAATATCAAATTTATTGTACTTTTTTTCTGATAATTATTTCAGCCGGTGGAATATCAACTTTAAATAAATTTCGCCTTAACACCTTAATTGTTTTATCATCATATATATAATCATCTATATATATTTCCGGATTAGCATATATCGCTCCGCTCTTCATATTAATACATCCAAATTCAGATGGATTATTTGGATTATTTGTTAATTTTACATTTGCAATATAATCATATGAAATAACATTAACAATTTTATCATTACAATATAAATACTCTTCCGATTTTAAACGAAACCCATGTGATGGATATACCATATTTTCAAGTTCTGCCACAGAAAATTCAACTATTCTGCCATTGTCGTATCGTCCAATTCCTACGCTTTCCAATCGATAAATTTCTTCTTGTTTTGAATATCCCAATAATATAGTCATATTGTTTTTATATACGAAAAATTCCATGAAACTCTTTTTACCGGTATAGATGCATGAAATCCTTTGATCTTTATTAAAACAAATAGTATAAGTATTTTGCCTTTTGTTTTGCCATGAAAACGACCAATCAAAAAAGCATAGGCAGGAATTAAGCGACATGAAATCCGGTCTGATCGAATACGAAATATTATGTATACTTCTTTTCGAAGACATCTTCTTAGTATAATATATTTCAATGGAATTTTCTAATTTCGAAAAACAATTGTAATATTCTTTTATTAGAGTACGCATTAATTCGGTAATCTCAGTTATTTTCTCACAATTAAACATATTTTTCTCTCCGTTCTAATTAGTATGACGATCTTTTGTTTTTAAAGTATAGCCTTCCGGTAAATCGTAAGCATAGCTGTTTCTAAAATATTTTTCGTCGCAGACATATAGCTCTTATAAGCCCCAATACATACATTCGCTTATGTGAACATTTTACCATAAACATAAGGCAAATTCAAGGGTAATTTTGTGATTCTTCTGTTGATAAGGTTTCTGCCGGTGAGATTTTATCCGTCAGACTCACTTGGGTTTTGTACTTGATGTTAAGGTATTTATAAAATACTCATAAACGGCATAAAGCGTTTGCAATTGATATTAAAAGTTACAACAGCGCTTGACTGCTGTAAATTCTCTGCTTTTAAACGTCTTAACCATTCCCGTCTATTACTTAAAAATTATCTGCCAGATGTATCTCCACATTTGATATCCCTCCCCCCGTTTTCCATTTCGAGAGAGAGTATAAATCATTTTCTTCAATTCGTCTACAGATATCTGAAATACGGTCATAAATTTAGCACGAGCGGTAGTTCAAACATGATTTTATTGTAAAATCTTACTTGAAATCTAAACGGTTCTATGTTATAATTAAATAAAAGCGGAGGTGAAATAATGAAAATTGCCATATGCGACGATGAAATAATATTATATGAAGAATTACATACACTTTTTAACGAATATTCTTGTAGCTTGCCACGCAAAACACAAAAAAATGACAAGCAAAATACAAAAAAATCTACTTTGAGTAAAAAAATCAGCCTTTTGACGACGAATCAAGTATTGTCAGCCTCAAAAAACTCAACTGGTATAAGCAAAACAACTAAATCCGACTTAGTATATTTGTTTAAAATGACAACGATTTTTATAAAAAAGCTATTGACATATGCCTGCATACATGGTATAATAATTATAGTAAATCAAAGAGATAAAAATATCTCGGAAAAGGAGCTTATTATGAAAATTTTAGTTAACGGAGAAATCAAAGACATCACTGTTATAGGCAAGAACAATATTGAGTGGACAGAGGATTTTATCAATTCTGCAAACAGCACTTTAGAATTTAATGAAGAAAAAGAAATCTACACAATGCAAGAAGAAGATTTTAAATGGTGGGCAAACGTGGCAGATATCCAAAACCAAATAACAAAATTGGAAGATGAACTGGATAGTGACCAACTTGAAAAATATCAGAAAGAAAACTTCCGGTTCTGCGACTTGGAAACTGAATTAGAAAGCCGATTAGATTGGCTTAAGGAAGAAACGAAATGATAACAGAATCACAGAGGAAAGCAAGAAAAAAATATCTTAAAAATTTTGAACCGGTAACATTAAGAGTGCCAATAGGTAAACGAGAAAGCTATAAAAAACACGCAGAATCAAAGTGTATGAGCCTTAATGCACTCATAATTGAATTGCTTGAAAAAGACATAGAACAGGGACTTTAAAGTCCCTGTTTTTATTTTTTAGGTATCTTAAGCACTTGTCCTACATAGATCGTATCTTTTGTCATGCCGTTGAGGGACTTGATCTCCGGGTAAAGCTTGCCCGATCCAAGATATTTAGCAGCTATCGACCAGAGCGATTCTCCGCGTTTGACAGTGTGTTCTGTATATTTTACGCCGTAAATATCGTCCTTATTAAGTCCCCAGTAACCGTAAAAATCCTTTGTTACCGAGCTTGTACCTTTAGTCTCGTCGCCTTTGTATGTACCCGATGTGCGTACATCAACGTGTACTGCCTGATGTTTTGCCGAAATATTTGCAATACCTGCAAAGTCTATATCCTGAGCTGCGCAGGTCACTTTTTGAGCTGAGATTATCTTGCCGTTCTTGTCGTAGCAGACGATATCCGCAGCTGTACCTTTGGTGTGCTGTCCGCTGCCGTTACCTCCTACAGCCTTGTCGTGCTCCGGGCATCTGTATCCGCTGTTGACTATTATCTTGGAGCAATTTAGCGTATTAAAAAGCTCCTCCAGTTTTGAGATTAATTTGTCTGAAATTTTAAAGTCGTGCGGCTTATTACATTTGCATCGAAACTCCTTTGAGTTAAAATGAGCAGAGAGTTGGATATTATCGGTTGATTTATAGGTATTCATGATCATTTGTCCTCCTTAGAATTTTTAGCGTGCTGAGTTCCGAAGTAAAACGCGATAACGGTTGTAAAAACGGTTTGGAACTGCTCTGCAGTAAGCTTGCCCGACAGTGACAAAGCGGCAAATACAACCGTTAATATCAACGTTACAAGCGATTTTACGTCTATAAGTTTTGAGATTTGATTTATCATTTCATCACCCCGTCCGGACTTCCCCATAAAAATCCGCATATTCCGCAGCAGAAAGCTGCTGTTTTTTGTATCAGCTTGTCCATTTTATACCTCCATTATAATTATTCCACAGCTGCGTCAATCTTGGTCAAAGCGAGTTTAAACCAAGGATTCCAGCGATCTTCGGTCGTTGAGTGTACCTTAGATCTAACGTAAATATTAGCGACCGAGCCGCCGTAGCTTTGATGTGTAAGCCGCTGCATATACTGACTGCCACCCATGCGCATCACCTCAAGCACAAACGTGCCGCTGACCCAGTCGGCAGGCTTGTTAAGCACTGTGTTGGTAACAGCCTGAGTCTGCGTATAAAAGATGCGGTAATTGCTGTCCCCGAGCGTATCGCCGCTGTAATCGTTTAGGTCGCTGTCTGCCGCGATTATTTCGGGGGTCAGATATTTGTTTTGCTCTGCAAACTTTGCCTTTTCCGTCGCGGTGATGTGGATTTCCGCGTTCCCTGTGTGAGCGGTCAGATCTGCTTGACTTGCCTTTTCATCAATCGTTCCGACTGCGGATTTTTCCTCCGCTGTGAGATGTATTGACGTGTTGTTTTTGTGCTCCGGGAACGCGTCAAGAGCATTGTCAAACGCTGTGCCGAGCTGCTCCTCTGTCAGACCTGTGTTAAATGGTACGGGATTATTAGCCATTTTTATCCTCCTTGTAAATAAGATATTTGCCGCCGCTCGTTGTCAGATACTTGCCGTCGGCGGTCGTTATGGGCGTTGGGATATACACGTCAAAGGCGATCTCATTGACCTGACTTTTAACTGCATCGATCAGCTTGTCAGTCGAGGTCTGCGACGTTGATACCGTCTCCGACATATATGCCTCACGCGATATCGCATTTTTAAACGTGCCTATCTCTATCGATACGGTCGGCTCGTCGATATCTCCCGACTCTTTGGCGATAACCTCCAGATTGCCAAAATTTATGCCCAGCTCCTCATGATACACAATGACCTTATCGCCGACCTCCGTATCCGCAAGTTGTAATATATCGGCATAAGCGTCGTTATCCGTCAGCCGTGCGAAATCGACCTTAATATTGACCGTGCCGTAACGGCAGGATGCATAATAGTCTTTGACATCGGCGATAAATTGCTCCTTGTTTTCGATCTCGTAATTAAGCTTGATATACTTGTAAATGTGGTGCGGATTGTTTTTGTTGGGGACTGTCTCATCTTGCACGGTATGCGTGTTACCGAAGTTGTCGGCGGCTATCAGATACGTAAAGCAGCCGGAAGAATCGATACTGAAATCGACCGCTGTCATATTGTGAGCATAGCGTATCGAGCAAGTATTGCGGCTGTTCTCCATCTCTTTTTTGATCGAAAAATAAAAATTATCCCGATAAAGCTTACCTCCCCAACGATTTACAAAGGAGTTGTCCGCTCCGATCAGCGCGGCAGTCAGCGACTTATTTTTGTATTCGGCGGACGTTACCGCCGTGATGTCGGTCGAGTAAGTAAACCGCGTGTCCTCCGGTCGCCAACCGTTAAAGGTGTGGCTGTGTATCCAGTCAAGGGCATCTTTACCGCTCTTACTTGTGGGTCTCACATCGATAAGGAGCTTGTCATTGTTGTCGTAAAAAATATGCCGAGCCGATATTTTAAGTCTGTTTGCTCCGGTGCTGCTCATTGTTTTTGTAACGCTTTTAATACGCATCAGCTGATATATTATCTCATCGTGATATCTGATTGGGGCTTTAATTATTGCGTTGTCGCAAAAATATTTATACTTGCTGAAATCATCGATGTCAATTGTAAACTCGATGTCATATCTGCCGTTAAGCTCCTGCCTCAGCTTACGCGATATCGGCTTAAGCATCGCAAGTCCGTTTGTATGGAAATCCGCGTCCTTGGTGCATCGACCGTCATATACGTGTATATAATGCTCGCTTTGCTGAGAGTACATCTCTATTGACTCAATGCCCGGCAGCAGCTTATTGTACAGCTTGCCGCCGTTGACAGTCGAGTCGATACGCCATAAAGCATCGGGATAGGGTCTGCGCATCGGCGAGCTTGGCACGTCCGCTAACTCATCTTGTGTCAGCTTGCCGTCAATAATAGTCCACATCAGTCATCAACTCCGATCGGGAAGCCTTTTTCCGCGAGATATGCCGCGTCGGACATCTGAGAGGTCGTAACGGGTATCAGCAGCTCGTGGAGTATTGCTCCCTCTGCGACTTTGTCACTGTTTATAAGGCATTGTTGCATATCCGCACCGTTGTTTGAGCCGCAGGCGATCTCCTGACCTGTGGCAATATCCATGTCAAAGACGTTGTACTGCCCCTTTATCACAAGCTGCGGAAACGGAAGATTTCCCGAAAACAGGCAGCTTTTAAATGTGAGATTGGTTTTAGTCTGCGAGTTTGTCGAGCTGCCACTCAGGACAATGTTTGAGCAAAAATGTGTCATTGAGTAATTCCCTGCGTGGAATTGACTGTTATTTAAAAATTTGATATTAAAATAACAGCCTTTGCTGTTTTCGCCGCTTTTAACGGTGAAATCTACTTTATTTGCTGCGCTAAAAAAAATGTTATTAGCCATTATCCCCGAAAATCCGCATCTTTTAAAATATGAGTAGTTGTTTGCAGTGCTGCCGCCGAAAAAAGAAACAGATCCGGCATAATAAAAGCTGTCAAAATTAAGCTCGTGAACGTAATGCGTCGAACCGTCAAGTCTAAATAATCCGTAAGCTTCGGAACACGACGAATGCAGATTGCATATCGTAAATCCGTTGCCGTAGACCTGTTTTGCACGCCATCTCGTCTGTGTGTTCCAACCCTCGGGCGCGACCTTGTCCATGTCGAGGTGATAATCCTTTGGACACTGTACAAATGCGCTGCTTGTGCCTATCGCTTGGATAAAATCCGCCCATATCTGCTGCGGAGTGTCTTTTGCACTTATTACAAAAGGGTCGGTCTCCGTGCCTGTTCCTGTCATTATTTCCACCTCTCATTCACGGTAATTTTCGCCGAATCTACGTTGCCTGCATATTTTATGTAATTTTTGCCTGTATGCAGCAGCGGAAAATCTCCGATGCTGTGCTGCAAAATATTGATTTTTTGTCCGTTGGCGTTGGTGTAGTAGATCACGTTGTTTTCGCTGTCGATAGTGACCTCAAAGCCGCTTCGGACGACAGCTCCCGGCAGACCTAACGTCAGCGTTTCGCCGTTGGTGATTATCTGCACCTGTTTTTCGATCGGCGTTGACGACGTGCCGTTGCCTGTCTGATTGTTTGCGTAGATCTCCAAGATCTTTCCTGCGTCCCACGCATCTACAACGCCGTCACCGTCCATGTCCGCGGCTTCGCGCTGTGCGTCGGTAAAGGTCGGAGTTCCGCCTGCTGCAATGTTTGCATACTCATTTGAGACAAGAGCTGCATCGGACGCGTCTACCACTCCGTCAAAATTTACGTCGCCTTTGAGTATAGGAGCTTCTTCGGTGCGTATTTTGAGCTTGATTACAGGCTCGGCGTATTCCGTGCCGTTGTTCTGGATCTCGGTGTAGGTGGTGGAAAAATTTATCTCCGGATTAAGCACGGAATAGGCGAAAGGCTTGAACATTACATTTATCGAAAACTCCGTCACATCGTCGCAAATACGGCTTGCCGAAACTGCGTCCGTCATGTATGCATTGTAATATTTGTCGGGCTCGCTGCTGAATATGAGACGACCGCTGCCCGAAAGCCAGTCAAGTATGTCGCGGTGCGTTTTTGCGCCAAATACGGCAAATTTTAATGCCGATTTATGATCCTTGTATCGTCCTGTAATCTTTGTCAGATCGGTAAGCCTGCCGGGGATAGTTATGCTTTCCTTGACTTCCTCAGCCTTGCCGGGCGGAGAAAAATCAATGATCTTAATGCCCATGTTCTCCGACGATTTTCCTTTAAAAGTAAAATACATTTTATCCGCCCTTTCCGTTTCTGATAATATCTTCAAGCCTCTGAGAGTCCTCCGAGATTTTTACTATATCGTAATCATCGCGGACATTGTAGACCTGATTGTTGTTTACGGTTATCTGATTTTTCGTATTTTGATTGGTTACGCTGCCGTATGACTCATAACCAAATGCGCCGTTGGCTATTTCAAACAAGCGTTTCTGCTGTTCGGGAGTAATAACCATTTCTCCCGATTTCAACATCGCGATCCCCTCATAATTGCCGCTGAAATCGACGATTCCGCCTGTGTGAAACTTCGGAAGACTGACTTCCGGAATGTTCGGAATTGCAGGGATACCTACGTTCTCTGTGATATCGTTAACTCCGTTTATCATTTTGTTGATCAGATTTATAGCTCCGTTTATTCCGCTTTCGACCGCCTGTATAATGGCGTTGAAAATGCTGACAACGGTATCTTTAATACTCTCCCATGCGCCTTCCCAATCTCCCTTAAAGACGTTAACCAAAAAATCTATAACGTTTTTCAACACATCGATAACGCCCTCTATTATCGGCATTACAAGGTCAATAGCCTCTGCGAGAGTTTTAGAAAATCCCTCTGCCAGATCTGCAATTATCGGAGTAAGCTCATCAATCAAAGGCATAAGAGCCGACAGGATATCCGTAAGCGGCGGTATGAGGTTGTTGATAAGGTCTGCAATAGGAGGTATCAGTGCTTCAAAAATCGATACAAGAGGAGGTATCAGAGATGCCGCAAGATCGGTGATAATCGGCATGAGCGATGTAAGTAAATTTACAAGCGGCGGCAAAAGCTCGTTAATTATCATCTCAAATATCGGCGAAAGATCATTGAATGCCTGCATAAGAGCCGGAAGAAGCTCGTCCGCGATCGTTGTAAACAGCGGTTCAAGCGCGGAAAATCCCTGACTTAGCATCGGCAGCAGCGTTTCTGTCAAAAACGGCATAATATCCTCGCTGAGAATACTTGTAAATCCTTCGAGCAGTGCCGGCAAAGCCTCCTGAGCTGCTTCAAGCACAGGCTCTAAAAAGTCCTCAAATGCGCTGACAACATAGGGAAGCGTGTCCTCAATAATAGGCAGAACGCCCTCTGCAAGCTCCGTAAGAAGTGGAATAAGCGATTCGCCAAGCGGTAATGCAACGGTTTCGAGCGTGCGTTTAAGTCCTATCAGCATAGAAGAGAGGTCGTTATATTTTACACTCTTAATATCTTCAAGCGCATCTTCCGTTCCGTATGCCTCGTCAGTTATCCCGGCGAGGGAAGCAACGGCATCCGCTCCAAGATCCTCCCACATTGTACCAAGTAACGCTACGCCTGCCGCGTCCTTTGCAAGAGGATCTGAAACGCTCGACAGAGCATTCAAAGTTTCGCTGAACGCGTCCCTTGCCGATTCTCCGCCCTCCGCGAATTTTGCGGACATTTCCTCTGCGTTGAGACCAATCAAGCCGAATCCCTCTGCGGTTGTGTCTGAGCCGTCGATAACTCTTATAGCCATTTCTTTGACGGCATCACCGACCTTATCCAGATTCCATGCTCCTGAATCAGCACCCTGCTGAAAGATCTTGAACATATCGTCGGCGTTAAGTCCCATTTTGGAAAACTGCACCGAGTATTCGCTGATGCTGTCTATAAGCTCGCCTGAATAGTCCAAGCCGTTTTGTGCTCCGGCAGCGATAAGGTTCATCGCTTCGTCTCCGGAAACACCAAAGCTGTCCATCATTGCCTTTGCAGCTCTTGTGGATTCTGCAATATCGTACTCAAACGTATCTCTTAACGCGAACGCAGATTCTGTGATCTGCTGTAGATTTTCGTCCGACATTTCGCCGAGATTTCGCGTAACGGCTGACATACTGTCCGCAATGTCCTGAAAATCATCGCCGTAATTATTTGCGTATACTTTTTTAAGAACGTCCTGATAGCCGTCCATTTTGTCTTGAGCAATTCCTGTGGACGCGGCAAAACTGTTCATCGCCTTGTCCATGTCAGTAGCAAGGCTCACCATGTATGCTCCGGCAGCGGCAACCCCTCCAGCTACGACAGCAGTACCGGCGACTGTTGCTTTTCCGATGCCGCTTATTGCTCCGCTTGCAGCTTCGGAAGCCTTTGAAAAATGCTCGGCTGCTTTATCTGCTGTTTTCTCTGCCTCGTCGAGAATCTGAGCCGAAGCCTCTTTAACGCTTTTGACGGGGTGGAAAACAAAGTCGGATATCTTTTCAGCTCCGGCTTCTGCCTTGCTTTTTGCATTGTCAACGGTTTTGTCGACGTGCTCCTTGATGTCTGCCACCGTTTCCTTGACCTTTTTGCCCGGATGCGTGACAATGTCCGTAATGCTGTCAACCTTGGATTTTACGTCCTTTTTGGTATCAGCAACATTCTGCTTTACATGATCCTTAAATTTAGACCAGTAGTCTATTTTCTTTTCCGATGACTGCCGTTCGTCGGACACCTGTTCTTTGTTTTCTTTTTTTACATTTTCAGTGATATCCGATGCCGAATCCGAGACCGCTTTTTCAGTATTCCTGCTGTCGGATTCAATATCCGCGGCGGTTTTCTTGCTTTCGGCTTTGATATTTTCAGTGGCTTTTTTGCTTTTGGATTTGACATCTTCTGCGGTTTCGGCAGTGCTTTTTTTGATCTTATTATTCGCCTTTTTAAGGTCGTCATCGATCTTGCTGTCGTCGGCTCGCAGCTGATAGGTTACTTCTCCGTCGGGCATAACATCACCTGCCTTTTTCTGCCCTTGCTCTCAGCGTAGCCGCAAGCTCGGCAAGTCCCTGCCGGAAATTATACTCGCGTTCTTCTTGCGACAGATCAAGTGCATAATATTGCTTAAGCTTTGCAAGATCAGCGATATATTTTCCGTTGTATTTTGTAGGCGCAGGAAATTCGCAGCTGCGTATCTGCATTACTTCGCGGATCTTAGTCTCCTTGGATAATCCGTAAAAAAGAGATACAAACTGCCACCAGTGCATTTTATCGCGCTTTTTAACAAGGTCTATCCCGTAGTCGTGCATAAACGACGAGTAAATGTATATGCCGTCCTGCTTAAAATCCACGCATCTGAGAGTTCGGCTGTCAGTGTTCTTTTTGGTTATCGATATGTATTCATCAAATACATATTTGAGCAGCTCCGGCGGCGGATCGTGCTCCCTGACAAGCAGCGCGAGAAACATACTGTTTTTTTCGTAAGCGTCAAGCTCGCTGCTGTGTAGGATATCATACACTTTAAGCACCGTCGCAAGCTTTAAGTCAAGCGCGTAATTTTTGCCTTTAAAATTTGCCCTTGTCGGCAAAGGCTTTGACAGATCAAAGATCATAATCCCAGTTTACGCTTCTGACGGCGGTTGAGGTTATAGTTGTTTGCAATAATTGCTTTGCGGCTCTTGGCGTAGTCCTCCATAGCCGGCTTAACAACATCAGCGACAAAGGGCATGATCTGTATTGCCGCTTCCGTAACGTCGTCATTAAAATATTCAAGGGCTGTTTTTGCACCGTCTTTGCCTAAAATAAGGTCAAGCATCGATATGACTGCAAGACGGTATTTTTCGATCGCATCAGGCAGCTTTCGGTTTATCGCCTGCTGTGCGTTTACAAGTTCGAGCTGTACCGCACGGAAATCCTTTGCAATAGCGTCCAGCTTTATACTGACGTGTATAACGATAGGAGCAGCTCCGTTTTCGTCGAGAAGCTCTATATCCTCGACAATGTCCTTATTGCGTTTTATCTGATAAGCCATAATTTACCTCCAAAAAAAGCGGCTCGCTTTGAGCCGCCGTATTAAGCTGTTTCAATTGTTGGTTTTCCGTTAAAGTGGATCTCAACGGATATTGCCGTTCCGTTGTTTGCCGCTCCGCCCGAACGGCTGATCTTGGCAAGCGTTATGGGACAAGAGATCTTCGAGCCGTCGGGAGATTCGAGAGTTATATCGGTCTCTCTTGCTTTTCCCCAGTTGTAATAGACCGCGTCACCGAAAATATAATCCTGTGCAGGATCTCCGACAAAACGCACTCCCGAAAGAGTAACGGTAAGCTGTCCGCCTGTGACGTAGCTTGATCCGTATCCGCCGTCGCCGATAAACGCGTTCTGGTAAAGCACCTCGTTAAGAGCCTCTGAGATATTGTCAAAGCCCTTTTCGATAGCCGCCATAGTTGCAATTTCCGCGCCCGGTGTGGTGTTGATCTTAAGCTTATAGTCATAATTAAGCGAGATCTCCGGGTCAACTGCCGTAGTAGTTGGATTAGTTTCTGCCATTTATAAATCCCTCCGTTTTATAATATGTAAAGTTGATAATACAGGAATATATCCAGAAATCGCCCTCCTTGCCGACGTAATTCGGCGGAGTAGCAATACGCAGATTATATATCCCGTGCGAATGCCTTTTAATACGTGTGAGTTTGGAGCAGACCGCGTCAAGCTTGTCAACAGCATTTCGCTGACTTTTATCCTTGCAGAGAAAAAGCAGCGACATATTATCGCTGCCTGAGCCATCAAAATACGTTGTTCCCTCGGACGACGGAGCAAGCTGCATCACAAGCCCCCCTTTTTCAGGCAGCTGCCCCGAGCCTGCACCTGTCAGCTCCGATATATATTTCATTATTTCGCTGATCATTTTTGCTCCTTTAAGTATTTTCGCAAAGCGGCTTCAAAGACTGCCTGCCAATCTTTCCCGTGGACACTTTCGGCATGATGCGCCCACATCTTACGCGCATTAGGATTAATATCTGTATTGGCTGAATCAAGATAATATTGCATTCTTGCATATACGGTGTTCCAACGCAGCTTGCCGTTTTCAAAATCACTGAACGTTAAGCTGCTGTTGATAAGACCGTCCTGATCCTCTTTGCAGTAGTAATTGCAGTCGTCTAACGCTTGCTTAGACGTAGCAAACATCGCTATTTTTTTCGCCGCAGAAATACGTGATTTTATTTTTGCGTTATCGATATTTAATTTGACCGTGATGTTCATAAACTCAGCCCCAGTTCGTAATGATGCAGCTTGTGCTCGTCATAAAGAGGCTCGATAGTCTCAACGGTATAATCTTCGCCGAGGAATCTTATCCTTTGTCCGTGCGCGAATACAACGCCGTGGGGAGTGCTGTTTGTGCAGTCAAAAAACATAACGGCGGCAAGGTTTATCTGTCTGTTTTGCTTATCGGTGACAAGCTCCGAGGACGGATCGATCCTGATATTTTTAAGCTCTGCCATTTTTTTGTAGTCCGTACTCTGCCACATATCGTCTTGGACGGCGTTAAACAGCTCGGCAGAGTGTATCAGCAGCTTTTTCGGGATAGGTTTCACATTACATTCACTCCCTTGTACAAAAGTCCTGTCGGCGCAAGATATTCCTCGGCAAGAGGGCAAAGCGCGGAAGAATTATTTACATTATTGCCGTTGCCTGAACTGTCAACCGAATAACTGAATTTGCCGAGAGACGCGGAATTATATGTGCTGTCGGTAAGGCTTTCAACGCCTCCGTTGCTGACTATATAGTCTGCCTGAGCGCAAACAGCCTTGCAAACGCGCTCGGAAAGCGGCTGTGGAGCTGTATCGACCGTATATCCGCTAAAGGCGATAGCGTTGTTTATGATATCGACAGCACGGGAGAGGAGCAGCGAAAGCTCCTCATCGCTCCCGTCAAACGAGCCATGCCATTGCTCTTTGTAAAAGTGCAGCATCATGATTTAGTAACCGTGACAGTGTATGTCTTGGTTGCCGATCCGTTAGTTACTTTTATTGTAACAACGTTTTCGCCGCTCGACCATGTAGCAGAGCCACCGTTTGTTACTGCCGTTGTGCCGTTTTTGATCTCGATCGTCGCATTGGTATCGGCAGCCGCTGCGGTTATTGTGTTGGTAGCTGTTGTTGTTGAGGCTGTGTACTCGGTTTTTGTGCTGTCAAATGCCGGAGACAGTGTCAGCGAGCCGATGCTGAGCGATGAGAGACTTGTATCGGGCGTATCGGGGACAACTGCCGCAAAGGCGTTTTCTTTAACGCAAAGATACGCAACTCTCATTGTTGCCTTGATCGCAACCATGTCCTGTTCGGCAAGGGAAATAGGCTTGCCGTCGGTATCGAGGGTATTCTGGAGCGTAGCTTCTTTGAGAATTTCAAACTCAATGCCCTGTTTAAGACCGAAAAGAGAATACTTCCACTCGCCGCCGATGATAATTGCCGCGTCCTTATCCCATGCGCCGTTGCGGACGAATTCGATAGGCTGAGAGTAAAGCTCTTTCTGGTTCGTTCCCTCGATAAAAAGAGCCGCGCCGTTGTCGTCACGGAGCTTTCTGAGAGTTCCCTTGACTCCGATAGTGGCGGTAAAGCCGTTTACGTCAAAGCCGTTTTCCTCGACCTTGGACATGAGATCCGATACGTCAATATCGATCTTGCCTGTAGACGTTATCTTGTTGCCTGCTGTTGAGATCTTGCCGAAAAGAGAGGTCTCGAACGGCGAGTTTGTTCCAAAAATGCAGGCGGAATCGATCGTCTTGTAAAATGCCTCCGCAATGCTTTCTTTGAGTTCCGAGAAGACGTTGATAGTTGTGTCGTTGAGCTTTTCCTTTGTTACGGGAATGATGACCGCGAGCTTCTTCGCCTGAAGCTTAGGATAGATCCATGTTGCTCCGGAAGTCTTGATGCGCTCTCCCTCGCCGACCCAGTACGCTCCTGCGCCCGATGTCATTACAGGGACTTTCTTCTCGTCGGTTTTCATTTCCTCGGCTTTCGAAAGTCTGATGATGCTCGAACCTCTCGCAACGTCCTTAATTATGTCGCTTGAAATTTCCTCCGGGATAAAGCCGGAAAGCTCGTCCTTTAAATATAGCATATAATTTTACCTCCTTATTTTCTTTGAACCTGTGCGGCTCTGATGATGTCGATCGCCTTTGCCGATTCTGCCGGAGGAGTGTTTCCGCCGGTTCTTACGCCTGTTGTTATGCTCGGTTCGGACGACTTTGCAAAGGACGGATATTTCTTGATTATCTCGTCGATTGCCTGTTCTGCGGTTGTTTTTCCTGTGATCTTGGTTTTTGCAAGAGCTATAACGTCGTTCAGGGCTTCGGCAGAGACACCTTTTGACAGTGCGGTAAGCTTCAACTCCGCGGCTTCTGCTCTTTCTTCGGCTGCTGCTCTTGCTTTGTCGGCTTTTCCGATAGCTGCCGCCTGTTTCTCGGCTTCCGACTGCTGCGACTCCTGCCATTTTCTAAACGCTGCAAGCTCTTCCTCCGAGGGTGTATCAACTGCCTTGACGGGTTCGCTCTTGGCGGCGGGAGCTGCTTCGCCCTTTGCAGGATCATTTGCGTTAGGCTCTGCGCCCGGCTGTGGATCTGCATTTGGTTGAGGGTCTGTGTTCGGATTATTTCCTTCCATTGTTTTTTCCTCCGTGTTTTTTATTAAACAGTTTTACGCCGTGCTCAGGGCATAAAAATAGCACCTCTTTTGAGATGCTTTATTAACGGCTGCATTACTTTTCGAGGACAACCGAAAATACCTCTTTGGCATTATACATGGCAATCCAAGCGTCTCCTTTTTTTATGACAACAAAGCCGTCAACAAGGTCATAATCGTCCCAATCGCCCTCGCCGATTGTGATTGAACCGGCGTTAATAAATGAAATCTTGATTCTTTTGTACATATTTTCTCCTTTCAGATATAATAAAAACGCCCTGTAAAGAGCGTTTAATTTGTGTTTAATTGCATGAGAAAACCGCTCGGTCAGGAGCGGTTATTCTTCGACTATTTCAAATTCGTTCGGCGGATAAAGATAATCTTCACCGGTTTCATCTATAACTCTGTACCAATCTTTCTCAACTCCGACGCACTCGTATATTTTACTGTTTATAAGACTCATTCGACTACTTTTTTCACCAATATATTTAACCTTCATCTAACCACCTCTTTACTTTCATATCATATTTTTCATTATCTGCTTCATACCAATGTATTTCAGCAACACGATTTTTCCCTTCAAAAACTACAGTACCCTCGCCGCGAACCTTTTGCCATCTATCAGCAGGAATACCATAATCACTTTCCAAATAAATAGCGTTTCTTATAGGAGTGCCAGTTCCTGCACCGGCAAAAACTTTAATTTTAGAGATCGTTGAACCCTCGACAAATTTTGTGTGATTGCCGTCAGGAAGTTTTACAGGATAATTTTTAGCAGAAGCACCAACGCTTTTACCTATTACTTCATCTGCTTTTATTTTACCACCTTTTGAACCGTAAGTCAAGGATTTTCTAACCTTTCCTGCAACAGCTCTGTTATACCCCACAGCAGCAGTCCTGTCGGGCTTATAGCTCAAACCATTATCGGAACAATATTGTTTTAACGCGTCCTGACGCTGTTTAAGCGTGGTGGAAGCCTTTTGCAGTCCCTCTGTATCGCCTGTTTTTTCAAGCATCATGCATTCTCGCTTCGACTTCCGGGCGCGCCGTTCAAGCTCTCTTTGCCCCTGCATCTTCCTGTACTGCTGGGCGTTTTCCTCTTCATCGTAGGGGAAATACGTTTGATACGATACGCCCGGAATAAAAGGGTAAGCTTTGTGCCTGCAATTGATCCCGAGCAAGCCGTCAGGCTCGCCGTAGGAGCTGTCAGACCATGCGTAATAGCGTATCTTTTTGCCGCGAAGATCTGTTGTGTAACCTCCGCCGCCGCTGCGGTTGAAGATCTTACCCTGATCTTTGGCACATTTAGGACGCGCTCCGCTGTGACTGGATATTTCAATGAGATCTATTCCGTAATCATCTATGCGGTCAAATTGAGCCTGATTTGCGACGTTTGAGACCGTCGTGCGGATATCCATATTAACATACGCTTCGGGAGACCACTCGCGCCCACGCTTATCCACAAAGGCAGGAATACCCTTTTCGGACATCTCTTTGATACACTGCCGCATAGCCGCCTGTCGGCTTTCAGCCCCTGTTACAACCTTGCCTGTCGCTTTATTCAGGATATCCAAAAAGGACTGTTTTTCGGCAAGCTCCGCTGTATCGTTTATGACCTTTTGCGCCGCTGATTTCGCCTTATAGCGCATGACTGTATTGACCATGTTAAGGGACTGCCGAGCCTGTTTATTGTACGTTTTCAGCGCTCTTGACATGGTGTCTTCCAATGGTACTTCCGTGCCGCTGATTATGCCCTCCGCTGCAAGATCGCGAAAGCCGGATTCAAGCTCTTCGATAGCCGTAAGCGCAGCGGATTCAAGTGCTTCCGACAGCATTTCCGGAGCGATTCCGGCATACTCGGCAATAGTCTGTATATTAGCCTTATCCAATGCACCAAGCCGAGCAAGCATCTGTATTTTCCACTGTGCCGTTGAAGCGTTCATGTCTCCGCGCGTCAGATATTCCGCGATATTTGCGATGAGGTCGGTTTCAAGTCCCGTGTACAGATCGCTCAGTCCTTGACTGAGCTGCATTATCTCCGCTTTCGTCATTATTTTCACCGCCGATCATAAAATCGTCAACGTCAATTCCTGTTACGGACTGCTCTTTTGCTATGCGTTCAAGCTCCTTCTGCGCTGTGGCTTCGTCGCATTTCTGAACGTCCATGATCGCCTTAAGCTTTGATTTAAGCCCTGCTTGTACAAGCTTGACATTGTTGTCAATGAGCGTATTATCATCGATAACGATGTTGTCCTGCCAGCCTATTGTCACGGTGTACTCTTTTCGCGGTATCATTTTAAGAGCAGTACCGATAGCGACAAGACTGTGTACAAGCTGTTCGAGCATTTCGGTTATAAGGTTTTTGTTGGACTTTATCGTCCGAGCCGTCTTGCTGTCCTGAGATATTACCTCGGTCGCCGTTTTAACGCCCTGTACGGCATCAAAAGACAGCGTTCCGGCAGATAAGCCAATCTGAAAGCAAAGGATATTAAGCAGTGCATTTATCGCGGAAACGTGCTCATCGATACGCAGCTCGGTAGTGTTGTCGGTGATCTTAAGAGCGTCGCTGTCCTCGGTTTTTAGTGCGATAAAAGCTTCGTCGTCTGCGTCAAAGTATCGGCGCATTGCTCCTGTTTCGGGATCTACAACAGTCCTGATGCACTGTGCCGGGACGATGATCCTCTTTTTACCGAGAACAAACTCCCTTGAAAAGCTGTCAAAGGCAATGTCAAGCGTTTCGAGCGTGTCGATCGCGTTTGCGAAAATCGACAGTCCGAGAGGAGAATCCATCTCGATGTTATTCGACGTACACGGCTTGAAATAGCAAAACATAGGCGTTTCGATATTGTTGTAGGTTATGCTGTCCGCAAGCTTCGGAAACATTTCTGTCACGGCACAGCTTGTTCCCAAACTGTCTTTTATTGCGCTTTTAAAGGCGGCGTTTTCTATAATAATACCGCTGCCGATTCCGATACCGTGTCGCTCCATAAGAGTGTAATAGCTGCCGTTTTTGTATGAGATCGTGCGAAAAATGCACTCGTTGATACGTTCTCCGATCCAACCGATCGGGAGAAAATGCTCGGCTTGAACGTAATCAATTGCCGGCTTTGATTTATCCGCATAGATCTTTAACGCGCATCCTCCCATTGCGTAAGCATAGGACAAAAGCTCGGGAAATCTGCGCCAGAATCCTGTTTTATCAAGCGTTTTGTTCACGAACTCCTGATACTGTTTATCGTCAAGAGTTATTTCGACTTGCTCTGAAAAGGTCATCGCCGAAAATTCGTCGCAAATAACTTTTGCCGTGTTAAGGAGCTTTCGGCTGCGGAATCCCTTTGCATACAGTCCCGAAGCTCTTGTGCGATTCCACGGAGGCGCATTCTGGAAAATCCTTTTGTGAAGTCCCATTTCTTTGTAATTTTCGGACAAATTAAGCAGCTCCGTTTCAGGGAAAGCTTGCTTTGCGTCCTGTAATATGTTCAATTAATTATCCCTCCGATCTCTATAATGTCGCTCATCAGCGGTTCGACGCTGTACTCGAAAGCGTCAAGGCTGTCTATGTTGTAGTTGCCGTCATCAAGGCGGATGTCCTCTTGCTTTTTGCTGTCCCATACGGCTGACTGCAAAGCTTTGATGATATGTTTGCAATGCCGCATTGTAAAAAATCTGCCCTGAGACATGATCTGATTTGTAAATCGGATGCGTCCCAGTATCTCAGACTTTCGGGCATTATGCGGATTGATAGGTATTTTGCTTTTTATAAGCTCGGTTTTAATGCCGCTGATAAGAGTCGTTTCCGCGCTGTCAAAATAAATATCGTAAACGTTGTATTTGCTCTGACATCTGCGGATAAAGTCAATAATATCGCTGTAAAGCTGCGACGGAGTTATGACCTCTTTACGGTAATACTCTTCGAGCACTGCAACTTTTTGCAGCCCTTTTGAAAAGCCTGTACAGATGCCTGCGTGAGCCGAGCCGTTTCCGCCAAAGTCAAATCCGATATTGCAGTACATGATATCGTCCGGAGATGTATCTGCAATGAAATCCTCCGAATTATCGGCGAACTGCTTGTATATAACTCCCTCGGCTGATACCCATAAGCCTTTAATATATCGGTCATAAAACACACCCGAGTACATTCGCTCGTAACGCTGACGTATATTGTCGGACAGAGAGTAGTTATCCTCCATCATAAAATGGAGACGTAGTCTGTTTTTAGCCTTTACGTTTTTTGCATTTTCGCTGCTTTCGTCAATCCATTCTTTGTAAAACCAGTGGTGCGGCGACTCTGGATTACAGTTAAACCAAAATTTAGAGCCGTCCACCGAGCATCGTGCGATAGCCTGATCAACGAAGGACTTTGGCATAAGAGCTACCTCATCGAAAAAGATTCCGGCAAGCGTTATACCTTGGATAAGCTTGTATGAGCTTTCATCTTTTCCGCCAAAAAAATAGTAACGGTTAGTCATTTTGTTTATCGTGATATCGCAGTAACTTTTGCGCAGCTCTATTAACGCGATGCCCTCAAGCCATTTTTGCATAGGAATAATGACGTTTTTTTTGAGCGAATCAATTGTTTTGCCGCAAAAAGCAAAGCTCTCGCCGTTAAACTGACTGCTGCTCCACAATACAAAGCCTATTGTCATTGATATAGTCTTGCCGGAACGGACAGATCCGTCACAAACTATAGCGTCATGGTCCTTAGTGCTGGGGATTTTCCACCAGAACATTGAGTTGATCTGCTTAGGTGAAAATCGCGAGTATATCATTTTCTGTCACCGTCCATACTTGTCTCGATCATCTCCAGCAAATTGGTGAGCTGCTTATTATCGGCAGCCTGCTCCTCGCCGGTAGCCGCAGCATTAATCGTTCGTGCTATTTCAGTTTCGGCAGCAACAAGCTCTGTATTTTCTTTAATAAAAGTATACAATTCAAGATGTCGCTTCTTAAATTCATCGGCAAGCTTCTTGCGCTGCTTTGGTTCAGGAGTGTTTAAATAGTCTTTTATGAACGATTTAAGATCTGTAAAATCAGAGTTTTTCACTGCGTTTTTGTTATCTTCAAGTTTAGAAAGTCCGTTAGCAAGAGATTTAAGACTTTTCTTTTTTCTGACATTCAAGTCAATCGCCTCCTTATAGCATAAAAATAAGGGCATAATTGCCCTTTTTTAACGTTTTGTTTTCAGGAGTATAATTTTACATCTGGAATAATTTAAACGGCTGTGTGCGCTGTTAAACACGATTTAAACGCATATTTTTACGGGTATGCTCCGCCATTCGGGATTTTGTATCTCAAATCCCGTTTTTTGATTTGTACCCACTCGCTCATCAGCCGGGACGAATCAACCGTTCTGACGTCGGACGAGCTGTTTTAAATAGATATCACCGGAAGAGTTATAGTGTGCGGTTTGCCGAGAAGCATTGCCGCAACCTTAGCTCTTCTCTGTCTGAGATCTAAACTGATAATGTCGTTCTGATAATTTCGCAAAATTCCGGAAAGTATCATTTTATCTCCTGATGAAGTTGTAAAAACTTTCGAAGCTTCGACAGGCTTGCCTTTATTCCACAGCAGTCTAATGTGCGCTTGCTCATCTGCTTTAAGAGGTTCAGGACTTCCAAAGCCGAGAAACCTCACTGCTCCAAGTGTGGATTTTATATCATAGTAGGCTTTGTCCGTCAGTTCGCATTCAACAAAGATATACTGTGTAAAAACAAGCTTTAGCTTTTTGTACCATTTTCCGCCGGATCTGATATATAATTCCTCAGACGGGCACATTGCCATATATCCTTTATCAGCAATCAGACGGACAGCAGCTTCTTCATATCCTGACTTGACCTGCAATACGTACATTTCCATATTTTTCACCCATCTTTCGTTTTGTTCTTAACGAACTTCTTGACCTTCCTGAACAACTCGGGATCTTCCGCAGCCATACTCTCATAAATATATGACATGAATTGATCTGCACCATTTTCGAGAGTTCCCTTGGTTTTTATATCGACATTTTTCTTGTAAGTGGCAGCTCTGGTGAGAGCGACAGCATTTTTAGCTATGGATTCAAAATCAAGCTCTTCGAGCTTTTCCTCCGGCATCTTATTGATAGCGTCAAGGAGATGATTACTCAAGAGCTGTAGTATTCCGTCCGTTATATCAAGATCGGGACACCTGTCCATTTCTTCCCGGAGAATTCTGAAATTTTCCTGTGTCATGCGAAGGTTATCGAGGGTTGTCATAAGCTTTCTGGCATAATCTCCGACTGCAGTTGCCGATATGCTGATACCGTGAGATCTGATATATTCGGCAATATCTTTGTAGTAGACTCCCGATTTTATCATTTCTTCAACGGTTTCTCTGAGTTCCGGCTCAAGCTTGCTGATTTTAGAATGTGATCTGTGTGCCATATCGTCACCACCTATACGTCGATGCATTCGTCGGTGCGAACACAAGCTATAATCTTGATGCCGTCAGCAGAGACCTTTGCCTCAATCTCGTTAAACTCGCAGTCGGCAAGGGTCGTATGCTGTTTTGATCTGATGTTTCGCATTTTTATGTATCCGCTTTCAGAAAGGTAATTCACCGAATCTCTGAGTTCCGATTCCGTCATAGTAGGTTCAAGAGCATATTTGAGTTCAGAAAGCGAGACGTATTGTGTACGGAGCAGATTGATCCCTTTAAGCACAACGCCGTTATTGTGAAAAAATTTCTTTTGGCGGATACGCTCCTGAAGTTCTTTTGTTTCCATTTTTTCAAACCTCCTATCTGTTGTAGTAATTATCAATTTTGCTTTCAAGCCGTGTCATAACACGAATGAAATCCTCGTTTTTTGTCGTGTGTTCTTTTATGTAGTCGATGTTATCGGAGAGCTTTTGCATAGCAGCCTTTATCTCGGCAACTTCGGCTTTTGTAGCATATTTGTCGGAAAGCGTAAATTGCGATTCTTTCAGTTCCTCTACCGTTTCTTCAAGCTTATCGCTTCTGTCGATCGTTCGCTTTAAAAAATAGCTGATAACTCCGATAGCGATCGTTATTATTGTTGTTATGGCAAAATATATAAGCTCCTGCGACATATGCTCACCTCGAAAAATAAATATGGTATAGCCGATTTGTTCTAAATCAACTATACCATATTAATTATACAACATCCATTCAGCGAAATGAAAAGATTTCACTTTGATTTCAAACCTCAAACTGCATCTGTCCTTCCAACGGTGCGCATCTGAGTTGTTTTCGCTTTTCTGCTACAATATCCCGAACAGTAGCTTCTGCAAGATTATATTCCCTTGCCAGTTTTCCGTAATTTCCACCGTCAAATTTTTCTCTGATCTCATCGTCACGCAAATCCTTTAACACAGAATCGATTTTTTGAATATACAGGAAGCTTCCTGCATAATTAACAACGAGTTTTTTGTATGCTTCAAGTCCGATTATTTCAGCGAGTTCTCTTTGGTCATTGCGAAGTTGATCTATACTTGTAAGTTTATCAATTTCCACTGCCTGTCACCGCCTTTTTGGCAGCTCTGCGTTCTGCGCTGCGGACGTAGCGTTTCAGCTGCTCGATGAGTTTTGTACCTTCGTCAAATCTTATCCAACGAAACGGATCAAATCTTGAAGCTGTGATTCCAAGAATCTTTTCAATCGCTCCGATGAGACGTTCAGGAACAGAAGCTACAGTCGGTTCAAGCTCATCAAGTCGATATACAAGTCTCCACGCTAATTTTTGCTGAGCGGCAGTCATCATTCCGGGAATATCTTCTTTGACTGTTTTTTCCTTTTTTAGAGGCTTGTCGTGATTTTTCAGCCGCATCCGTTCCTGAAGCTCGGTCTGAATTATTCTCGCTTCCGACGGAGTAAGCTCGCTGACGTGTTCTTTTCCGGTCAATCCGTAGACGAGCTGATGAAACGGATCTTCTTTATTATTCCGCTCCACAAGTCCAAGACCGGAAGCCAAAGCGTAAAGTCTTTTGATTGTTGTCGCCATAAGATCACTCCTTTCGTAAGCGATAATTTTTCTTTCGGTCATGAGGTATGATCATTCGAAATCCTCGTGAGATCTGCATTATACGGCTTGCAAGAGCTTCATCACATTCTATGAGAGCATCCTCATCCAGCTCCGTTGAGATAACCGTTTTAAGTTGCTGCCTAAGTCTGTAATCAATCAGCTCAAACGCAAGCTTTATATCAGCGTCCTTGATTTCCTTTTGCTTAAATAAATCGTCGATATATAGAACATCGGTAGTTTTGAATTCATTTATGCGCTCAGTGTATTCACGGTCATTTACCATTGCTTTGAGTATGGTAGAATCTTCTCTCCAGACAAAATACCGTGCAGACAATCCTTGCTTTATGAAGTTACCGATTATCGCTGTGCAAATATGAGTCTTTCCACATCCGCTTTGACCGCCAATGAAAAATCCGGTTGAATTGCTCTTGACAAACTCAGCGGCAGCGGTTTTCATTTGCCGCTGCCATTCGCTGTCTGTTTGGAAATTCCCGAATGTGCAGGATCTTAGCTGATTTTCCAGACCGCTTTGTTTAATTCGGTTCAGGGTACTGCGAATTTTCATACATTTGCATTCAGTCATCACTTCGTTGCTGTTAACGATTTTGGCAATATATCCTTTGTTAAGGCATTCAGAACAATCATAGCCTTCAAGCTTTCCTTTAGTCAAATTATAGGATGCAACACGCATTTTCACAACGTCATCGTAAGATGGTGCAGCATCCGATTTTGGTATCTCCGGTATCAGATTCTCTATCCGTTCCATTCTGATTCTCCTCCCAGTCCCGGCGGTTCAGCCACGTCTGCGCCAGAGGTATATATTTAACGTTAGTATGCTTCCAGTCCTTCAGCTTTGCCTGACGATTCAGCTCCGCCATGACCTGATCCAGTGTTTCTTCTGTGATCTTCAGTTTTTCAAAAGTCCGCAGTGCTTTTGGCTTTCCCTCTTTTCGGGGATAAGCTCTCCAGAAATGATCGAAAAGAGGATTATTTGTCGGAGCTGGTGTTCTCATCACCTTCGTCCTCCTGATCAGCTCCAGTAAACTGATTTTGCTGCTCCTGAAAAAGCAATCGTGTTAATACACCGATAAACTTTAACGAATCATCTTTACGACCTGTATACTGATTAAAAACAAACTGAAAAGCATAAAACATAGAAAGTACAAGCTCATTTCCTTTCACTTTTTCTATGTTAAATTCGGGCATATTGTTTAGTTCTCTGTCGTCTTCATCTTTAAAAACATCGGTTAATGCTGTGACAAATGTCAATGTCATCTGTTCGATATTATTCATTTTTATTTCCTCCATTATTTTTAGGTTCGTACATCATGCAGCTTTCGCATGATGTAACATTTCGAGACATTTTACAGCAGTAAATGTTATAGCCAGAGCTGCATGAGTTCTTACACGTTCCACAGCAGGGGATTGTGTCATTCATCGTCTTCACCTCCGACCTTGATCTCTGTCTTGATACCTCTGGAGACATTGACGGCAGCGTTAACTTTTGTGATCACATCATTAAGGATATCGTCGTTAACCCGACCGTCATTGTTTACCTTAACAAAGGTGCAGATATTCTCCCAAGCAGCAGCTTCGTTGATGAGGTACGCCGTATCTGAAGCTTCTGATTCGGAAAGTCCTGCATAGTTGACGAGGTTTTTCTTATCCTTGTCAAAATTGATTCCCTTGAGCTTTTTAAGGAGTATCTTTTTAGCCTTGTCATCGCAGTTCAGACTGTTAATGATCTCTGCAACGCTGCCCTCACAGTATTCTCTGTGCCATATTGCCGACAAAATTCGTTTTGCAGGAGCTTTGAGCGTGTACGTAGTTTTCTGCTCGACCATGGACGGATAAACGCTGCCGAAAATCTTTTGGAGCAGCTCTCCTGCAATCACCGATACGGTATCAGACGTTGTAACAGTTGCCGTATTTCCGTTTGTGCCGGGATAGCTTACCGACTTGATCTTGGTATCGGTCAGATCGCACTCGGCAAGTATCTGAAGCTGAGCCTGCAATTTATCATACTCAGCTGTCAGATCTGTTTTCTCATGTCTGATCTCAGCCATACGGTCTACAATTTCCGTAATCTTCATATCATACAGCCTCCTTCATTTTGGCGGAGCAGAATGCACAGACGCATACATCCTTGTATTTACGGACATTTTCAATCGAACCGCAGAAGCGGCAGCGGTCGACGTGCGGTCTGATCAGCAAGCCGCCGTCCTCGGTCGTATCAAGATCCACCGACATCCCCGGCTGCCAGCCGAGCTGCAGGCGAACGTCCTTCGGAATTGTGATGCCCGATTTGCTTGTAAGTCTTTTTGATGTCATATTTTTTCCTCCTATTCGGTTTTCAAAATTCTGTAGTCTGCCATCGTCAGCGTTGGGCGACCACTCCCAACGGACAGCGGACGGCTTATATCCGCTGTTTCGGCTGTTATGTATCGGATTCTGATTCTATACGCTGAAGCGTTCTGCTGAGCTTGAAATCAACCATTGCGGTATACTGCTCCTGCCGAGCCTCATTAAGAGACATTATCATTTGCACAAGCATTATAGAGACATCTGCAAGCTCTTCGATAAAGTTTTCATAATCTTCACCCTGAGCAGCTTTAATCAGCTCCACACACTCCTCAACAAGTTTTTCCTGCTGTGCTGCAAAGCCGTAATGATCAAGAATTACCTTGCACTTTTCAATTCTTTTGTCATAGTTCTGAGCCATTGTATTTTCCTCCGGTATATTTATTTGACCTGCCATCATCAGTGCCGGGAGGTCGTCTCCGGCAGACAGCGGATTTTCTCCGCTGTTTCGGCTGTTATCCGTATAATTCTTTGGAAATTTTAACGTACTTTCTGTCGAGCCGTTTCCATTCTTCATGGTTTTTCGCAATAGCAACTCGAATTTCCATTATTTCGTCATAAGTATAATTGTGAGAATTTTTAGCCATTTCGCTGAATTTATGAGTTAATTCTTTGCCTTCAGCAAGATTAGCGTCAATTCTTGATTCGATTTCATCAAGCCTTGCTTCGTTGATTATTTCCATCCAAGAGGTGGCGAACGCCAAACCTTTCGCTTTGATGATTATTTCTATAAGTTCTGCTTTGCTGCATTTTTTAAGAACTTCACAGAGATTCTTTTCTTTCATCTTTCGTCTCCTTGAAATGCTTGCAGTTTTCAGCAATGATGCGCTTCATGAACTGCGGATATTCCTCTGACGGTCTGAATTTGCAGACCTGTTTATGGATACAGCGTTCACATTTTGTTTTCATTGCTGCCCTCCACCGGAAAAATAAAAATGTGTGTATGCACTTGTGATCCCTCATTGTAGCCTTTGTTGTAACCCTTGCTGTATGTCTTTTTGTACTTGGTTGCCTTAAAATACGAGTTTGCAAGCGACCAGCCAACATAGCCTATAAGTCCGATCAACGCAGGGAGAAGTATCTCTCCGCCTATTGCAAACGGGTGATCAAGCCAGCTTTGTACTGCCATGTTGGTAAGCTGCATTATGACTGCTCCCGAGAGCACACCTATCATTAATGTTTTTATGTATTCTTTCATTGTTCTTTCTCCTTTGGAATCTTTCTAATTGTCCCGGTATGACGATGTGTAATTGTCATTTCTTTGTCTGTGTTTTTGACTATCAGCCAGTTGCCCGGATCTAATCTGTATGATCTGAGCAGGATCTTCTGCGCCTTTGTCGGCGATTTCCCGTGTTTCATGCGACCTCCTTGATTCTGTTCAGTATTTCATTTAAATTCTTGAAGTGAACCTTAGCTTCTTTCGCTTCTTTTATTAGCGAATCAAGATCGTATGTACCGTAATTGTAAGCGTTTTTAAAGATATACAACGCTTTGCGCTGACCAAGATCAGGCGTAGTGGCTATACAGTGCAGAAACATTATCTCTTTCAGCATATTTTGCTGTGTAAGCTGCGGGTACAGCATTTTTGTATCGCTGAATTGTATCTGATCAGCTGTATATGTTGGTTCGGTAACAAAACGGCTGCTTACCTGAACACGGTCGCTTGTATACTTACCATTAAATTTATTGTAGAAACAAGGATTTCCTACAAAGGCAAGTCCTATAGTTTCACCTTTTGCTTCAAAATAGTCCGGAATTGACCTCAGAGCATTTACCGCCTGATATGTCAGCTCCTGTGCCTCGTCGACTATGATCATCATTCCGTCGTGGAGCTTGGAAAAAAGAGAGGTTTTAATTCGCCGCTTATTAGTATCGCTTATCCCAAGCTCCTCCGCAAGCATATACAGAATATCCGTAACATTGTGATTTAAAACACTTGCTGTTATCACAATCGTTTTATTATGGTTATCCTTGTGATATTTCTGGATAGTTTTTGTTTTTCCGATTCCTGCATCGCCCGTTATCACGGCACAACCTCCAAGGATATGAACGTTTCTGAGCCTTTGGTATATCATCTGCGATATAGTTGTTGGTGCATAATCAACCGGGACAAACACATCAGGAAGTTCCTTTTTTGCGTCCTTTATTTTGAAGTAAGCTGCAAGTTCGGCAAATTTTTTATCCGAGTTGCCTTGATAGTTATTTTTTCTCAGTCCCGAAATTATCGCGGCATTCATTCCAATTTTTTCTGCAGCCTTGCCTGCGCTTCCACTTTCGGGGATTGAACGCTCAAAGGACTTTATGATCTCAATTTGCTCCTCGGAATAAACATCAAATGCTGCCTGACGATCTGCAAAGAATTTTGTAACGTCATCAACCGGTTTTTCCTCTCCGTTGAAAGCTGCTTCCAATATTTTAGGCTTAACTCCGATAACAAGATGTATTTTATCAAAATCGACTTCAAGTTCCTCTGCCAGAGCCTGTGCCCTTGCTTTTAAATCCATAATTTACGCTCCTTTCGCTTTTTCGAGTCTGTCATTGACCGCTTTGAGCTGCGCAAGCTCATCCATAATTTCAACTGAAATAATATTTTCACGTCCCGGATTCTGCTCGTTTATCTCCTTGGCGGTGATAGGACAAATTGTTTTCGGACGCATTATC
Organism: uncultured bacterium; assembly: GCA_905215965.1. GTDB lineage: Bacteria > Bacillota > Clostridia > Oscillospirales > Ruminococcaceae > Ruminococcus. Next base: position 136,322 of record CAJMSD010000007.1, read on the forward strand.
TGCATTTTATCCATGTTCTCAGCAGCCTCGTTGATTCTTGCCGCTAATACGTCGATATCGTCAGAATCCGTATATGCAGCGACTTTTTGTTTAATTGCCTTCTTGGTAATATTCTGATTAGCCATCGCTATAGCAAGCCGTTCCTTTCCGTTTGCATCCTTTACAATGTACGGTACGTTCAGATAATCAGCACGTTGATAGACCCATAGAAATTTGTCCGTTTCCTTATCATAAACCCTGACCTCATTAACATTTGCAGGATCGTAGCGAACATATACCTCTCTATTGATATGGAAAACAGTCTCTTCATTTTTAAACCAGACTTTTTTGCCGTACAGTTCAATAAATACGCCGTTTCTCTTGATTTTCTGATAGCGTGAGTTTCTCGCCATGAGAAGAGTAAGATCTTCATCGGCAGCGTCTCTGAAAACAACTTCATCAGAATTAATACTCTCGTTCCAAACGTCTATATGCGTCATGCCTTTGTATTTTTTCTCTTTTCCTCCGTACTCACGGCAATTATATCCACCGTTGATAAGCACTTCGAGAAGCTCGGCGACTTCCTCGTCAGTTGGAATTTCTTTGTTTTTAACCTTTTTTGCAAGCTCCTCCGGACGTTCGAGAATTGTACCGCCTGAATATCCGCTGAATGCTTTCGAGATATATTCCTTGAAGGTATCGAAATATCTCTCGATATTTTTGGCTTTAGCATTTTTCACAATAGCGTTTACCATAGTGATACCCAAGAGCGAGAGAATAGTCGGAGGATCGTCTCCTTTGTTCCAGTTTGCTTTGGTTCTGTGACCTCTGCCGCCTATATCATGTACAAGGAATTCCGAACCGTTATCAAAATACACTCCAAGCGGAAGCCCATATCCGTTCATTGTTGCCGCTCTAAGTGCGATCAGCGTTGACTGTGAACAGGGATCATCGCACAAATTCCAACCCACGATAACGCCGCTTTTAGCATCCATATATGCTGTAAGAGACAGTCTGTGCGGTTTGCCTTCAGTCGACAGTGAGATAACGTCAAGAGTGTGGTTGTCTGCGATCCAGATGTCGTTAGCGTTGAGATCGGTATAGTCTCTTTCGATGTATTCAAGATATTTATCAAAACATGATTTTTTGCCGTATCTTGTGTACTCGATGACACATTCGGGAATTTCACGCTCTATTCTGCGGCTGAAAGTTCTTGCAGAGGGCAGAGAGCTGTAAAGCTCGGGATAATATTTTTTCGTCCATGCCTGAATATCCCTGTAACAGCGGCTTACGGTCGGTCTGCTTGAAACAAGGTAGATCCTTGTGAACATCTTCCAGACATCTTTATTCATGGAAGTCTGACCTCTGTTCCAGCCGCCACGCTTGTCGATCAAGTCGTCATAGGCGTTTTCACGGAACGCTGCATACTTTCTGTAGAGAATGTCGGTGCTTATATTGATTCCCTCATGCTCAAGGCGGCACTTTCCGATAAAATCGTTATCAAAAGAAGCTTTATTTTTATATTTAACACGCAGCTCCTGCCACTCACGAAGTATATTGCACCACAAAGCTATTTCAGTACGTTCTTCCGAGGTATACTCTTCAAATCGTCTTTTAACAACCTTTTTATGCGGTTTTAATGCTTCTGATTCTATAAGCTCCGGTGCTGTGCCTACTTCCTTTTTCAGGTTGTTGTAATACTTCGCTTTTAGATCTTCAGGGAGCGTTGATACTGGTATCATGTAGCGTATCTTCTTGGTTTCAGGATTCTTTTGCATTTCTGCGTTGATTTTTCCGTCCTTAACAATCCGTTTAGCGTATTGCTCCGAGCATCCTTTAAGCCCGGCAAGCTCCTTAACCGTCAAATAATCCATATTGTCCTCCTTTCCGTCGGAGCATAAAAGCTCCGGCAAAAATTTTTCTTGACAAATCCTGAGATTTGTGATACACTTAATTTGAACATCAAGAAAAGCTCAATTCTTTTCTCAATGTATCGATTTCCAGTTTCAGGGATGTGCGTAGGTCTTCCAAATGGTAACCGCCCTGAAGCTGGATTTTTTCTAAGTGTCTGATCACAGTCTTGTTTGCGTGGATGAATGTTTCTCTGCAAACCTTAGCTCCTGCCGCTGAAATTCCAATTTCGATGATGAAGTCGGCGGTCGATTCCTCCAGTTCTTTCATCGTGATCACGATCTTGCGAACCATTTCCGGTTTCAGATCGCAGCCGGTCATGTTGCCAAGTGACAACACTGCTGTTGATATCTTCGTGAGATATATGGACGCTTCATAATTGAAATCCATGATTCCACCTCTTTTCTGTTTTCAAGATTCTTGGTCTGCCATCGTCAGCGCCGGGAGACCATTCCCGGCAGACAGCGGATTTTCTCCGCTGTTTCGGCTATTAATATTAAAAGGAGAATTATTATGCAAATAAATAGAGATGATATTCTATTCATGTCTGAGTTAGGTTTTAATGATGTAGCTAATCAATAGTTAAATGAGGAAGCTGATATTTTAAAAGAGAATAATAAATTCTCAGAGAAGAATGTCGAAAAACTTTTTGAAAAATTTGATTATAAAAACGTACTGAATAACGAATATGCCGCAGTACTTGTTAAAATGATGATTATTTCAGCTATAACCGAATATCACGACCAGCTTCGTGAAAAACTTCTTGAAAGTGGCATTGATATAGGCGAAATGGATAACAAAACAACTCCTTTACGTGACGGTTACACTATGCTTCGTCAGGATGACGAATAGAATCTCTGATTTCTTTGTTTTTCTCCATCGCTGTATTCATTTTCTTCCTTTCATCCTCAGATGAAAAATAGCGTTTTGACAATTTACTTTCATATATTTCTTCATCATCAGTAAGTAATTCTGTATTGTATAGTTCTTCTGAAGGAATATTAATCCAAGAAAAACATTTGTCCGCAAAGTTTTTCTCTGCGGTATGCTGATCAACATACGTGGTTGCAACGAACCATTCATCTTCGTCAATTTTATAAGCATACCTTTTATTAGCAATAATTGCATATTGCTTTTCCATATCAGGCGAAAGTGCTCGCCCTACAGCTAATTGGTTTGCATAGGCTATATATACAGTATAGCCGTCAATTTGCATTCCGACATTAAGAATTTTAAGCGTGTTTTTGCTCATGTGCTCTTTTCCTTTCTGGTCTGCCATCGTCAGTGCCGGGAGACCGTCCCCGGCAGACAGCGGAGTTTGTCCGCTGTTTCGGCTATTCTTCAATGTAAACTTCACACTCACCGAGTAAGTCGATGATATCTCTTGTGTAGCCAACGATTCCCTCGTATCTGAGCCATGTGTCCAGAATTTCGGTAACAGGGTATTCATTTTTGATTTCCTCAAAAGACTTATAATAGTTGCCATGAGTTTCGTTGAACGCTTCAAGTATCTTTTTCTGCATAGTTATATGTCTCCGGATTGAAAATGCGTAATACAAAAACGCCGTTTTCACATTCTTCTGTGGCTATCATCTTATAGTTCATGTATTTTGAGAATTGTCCGAAAATACACTTTCTACGGAATCGCATTACTGTTCCACAGAATATTAAAATGTTGCCTTCTATACGAATTCTTATTTCGTCTCGCATTCTGTAGCCAGCGAGAATTTCTTTGAGCATCAACCTTTTCATCAGCTCTCCCTCCTTTCGTCTTTGAGAAATGTATTCGGTGCAAGGTCGAGAGCAATTGCGAGAACTATTAGCGTTGTTGCTCTCGGAACGTATACGTCGTGCTCTACACTTGAAATATAGCCCTGCGAGAGTCTTGCCCTCTGAGCAAGCTCCGGCTGAGTAAGCCCAAGCTCTTCTCGGCGATTTCGTATTTTGTTTCCTAATGTCATAAAATCAGTCCTTTCCATTGAAAATGATTTGGTTTTGGTGTATAATGGTGGTGGAAGGAGGGGAATATGTTTAATAAGACTATATCCGGTTTTTGCCCTACATTAAATAAGAATTACTCAATTGAAGTTTTTTATGAGATAATTCAAAGCTATGGACATCCGCCTAAGTTCGTGCAAGTCGGAGCTGATTGCGAATATGCTTCTTACGTCAAGTGTCCGAATCGAGAAAAATGTCCATTAAGAGTGAAAGCACCAAAACAAGTAAGCGGTGTTTGATTTTATGATTTTTTAAACTGTGATAAGTGATTTTTTCTCTTTTTGTCCATCCGTCTTTGTCTAGCCACGATATAACGGGTGGACTTTCTTTTGTGATTTCAATTTTCATAAAATTTTCCTCTTTTCTGTTTACTTTTCAAGATTCTTGTGATACAATTATCATAGGGCTTTTTATGCCCTGAGATATATGTTACTAATATTATATACCGAAACAACGAATATGTCAATAGAAAAATACCGATTTATCGAATAAGGAGATGTTTTTGTGAATTTTAGCCAAAGAATAACAGATTTGCTTGTGGAAACCAAACATAATCAAGCTGAATTAGCACGATTTGTAGGTGTGAAAGCTAATACTGTGAGTGATTGGATAAATAAGGGAACAAGTCCTAAAATAGAACACTTATACCGAATTGCCGATTTTTTTTCCATATCATTTGACTATCTTTTTACTGGTAAAAGCGATAGTTTATCTACGAATGAAAGCGAATTGATTGAGGTGTTCCAAAATTTCAACGACCGTGAGCAGGTAAAAATAATAGGCAGAATAGAAGAATGGCTTGAAGTAAAGCACCAAAGAGAAGCAATAGCACAGAAACAAAGAATTGTAGGTGTGCAAGTTGCTCGAAGAACAGACGGCAGATTCGTTAAAGAGCCGGTCACTGCCGAAGAAATGGAAAAAATCAAAGCATTACCAGAAGATACTGATTATTAATACATAGTAAAAGCACTTCCGAGAGAGTACAATAATTCTCGGAGGTGCTTTTTATGCATTATGAGATTTATAAAAACGCAAGAGATGCCAGTTGGAAGTTTCTGATCCAGCATAATGTATGCAGTTTGCCAGTGGATTTAAAACCAATCATTTCAGCAATGAGAATAACGGTCAGAAAAGACAATTCAGGAATACTTCACGCCGATGAGCGTGGCAGAACTGTAAACGAAAATGGAATGTTGCACATTATAGTGCATGATGATCCTATTCCGCAGAAGCGGTACACCATCATGCACGAAATCGGACATATAGTTCTCGGACATACCGAATCTGACAACAGATCTGATGTAGACGAATATGCCGCTGAGCGTTTTTCAATCGGCGTTTTAGCTCCAGCTTGCATCCTGTGGGGACTTGATATCCAGACAGCAGAGGAAATCGCGGATTTATGTAACATCTCAATTACATCCGCCAAAATCCGAGAGAAACGGATGCAGGAATTATATAACCGAAATAAATTCTTAACTTCACCACTTGAACGTAAAGTTTTTGAACAGTTTTCAGACTTTATTAACAGAAACAAGCACAAGAACAATATACAAAGTGTATAAAAAACAGAGTAGGCAACTGGTTGCCGAAGTATCTTAATTTAGTTGCCGAAGTTGCCGAACTTTTTAAGCCTGTTTCTTTACAAAAATATCAGGGAGCGTTTAAAAAATCACATTTCAATTTAAACGCTAAAATTACGATATATAGGCATTTATAAGAATATAAACAATTAAAGCTTTGCCTTGAAAATGCTATTTTAAGGCTTTTTTCATAAAAAACAAACAATGCGCCGAAATTGTGGGAAACTCCTCAAATCGGCGCATTTATTTTTGACACGTTATTTTTATTAACTTTTATAAAATCAGATTAGCAGGGAAAGAAAACAGGCAGAATATAGGCAAAAATCAGCTCATATCAGGACAAAAAAGGTCATACCGGGGAAATAAAGTTTTTTGTATTCTGCTTGTCAAATAACAATTCTACATTAAAAAAAGAACCGATTTTAACCACATATTTTAAAACCGGAAATGATCTTTTATCAAGTACAGAAAAATTCGACATTATATTTATGGACTACCAGATGGACGATATGAACGGATTAGAAACGTCCAAACGTCTGCGATTAAAAAATTCAGACGTTGCTATTATTTTCCTCACCGCATTTCCCAAAATCGTTTTTCAGTCATTTGAGGTCAATACGTTTCGTTTCCTTTTAAAGCCTATAAAAAAAGATGATCTGTTTAAGTCTATTGACGATTTTCTTGATTCTGCCAGAATAGACGATTTTCTCATATTAAACACTAATAACGGTTCATGGAAAGTCAGGTTATCTGAAATTATTTATGTTGAATCAAAAGACAAACACACTTTGATACGAACCGTTGACAATCAACTCGAATGCTGCCGATATATACAGGAAGTTGAAAAAATGCTGCCAAAAGACCGATTTATGCGTTCGCACAGATCATGCATTGTAAGCTTTTTCCACATAAGAAACCACAATAATAAAACTATCTTTTTTTATAATAACGAACGTGCATCCATAAGCAGAAGATATCTGACAGATTTCAAAAAAGCTTTTCAGGATTACATAATAAGATATAACGCAAAGGATTGATATAATGAACTCTGTGATCTCAAATGCCGCTTTTATTATTTCGGACATGCTTTTGCTTGTTAACCTGATCCTCATAAACAAATCTGCTGATTCAGGCAAATTTAAAATCAGTTTGATTAAATTGCTATCTGTATCAGTTATTCATGGAATTTACACTTTGATTTTTAGTTTATATTTTTCAGAATCATCAAAATTCATGATGACGGTACTGCTTGCCGTATATTATCTGCGTTTTTTGTTGTTTCCGGTTATACTCAATAAAAAGATAAGGTTTATATCATTCTGTATGCCTTTGATTCTGATATCTTTGGATTCACTAATCCAAAGCTGTGCTTTATGGATATTTAAGCTTACAGCCTCGAATTTAAACGAATTGACAATAAACAAGATCACATCAATGATGTTTCAGCTTTTCATTTTAATTCTGATATGCTTTTTTATTAAAAAAGGACTCTTCAAAAATTTGAAGTCTGCCTTTAAATTGGCATCTAAAACAGTTGGAATATTGATGCTTTTATGCGTCTTTATTATGGAAGGAATCGTTACGCTTATTTCCTTTGAAACAGACAACGTTTCTGTACAAAAAAGCTTTTCAGAATTCTTCCTACTCATTTTAATGATAATAATGTTCGCAATCATGCTTCTGTTGCTTATAAACAGTATGTCAAAAAAATATTTTAAAGATACGTCTGATTTGCTTTTGAAACAAATCGATACTCAGCTTCGGCATTATGAGGCTCTGGATAATATGAGAAGAGAATTTCACTCCTTCAGACACGATTACATTAATCATATGCAGTGCGTATCAGCTTTGATATCGTCAAACAGGAACGAGGAAGCTGTAAAGTATATAGATAAATTATCAAACTCAAAAAGCATAACAACAAAGTTGTTCGAATGCGGAAATAATATTCTTGATTCTATTCTTACAGAAAAAGCTGAGCTTGCAAAAGAATACGATACAGAAATATGCTTGGACGGCTTGTTTACGCACGATTTTGATCCTGTTGACCTATGCATTATTTTTTCAAACGCTCTTGACAATGCCATAGAAGCCTGCAGTAAGATCGGCGGACATAAATTAATTGACATAAAACTGAACATACAGCAGGGATATCAATTTATTTCGATCAGCAATCCCACAAATAAGGAAAATGACGATCTTAAAACAACCAAAGATGATAAAATACATCATGGGTTTGGAATTAACAATATACGAAATGCTGTTAACAGGCATAACGGAACTTTTAATGCAAGTAACAATGATGGTTTGTTTTGTCTTAATATTACTCTTAAATTATAACAAAAAGCGGATTCATTGCAGGTATCATTATTGGTTCGGCATCGTGCGCTGCTTGAAGTTTATTTTTGATTTCAATTGGTACTTCAGCTGTTTCATATTCTATGCTCTGAGATTGCTCCACTGTAGAATCACCGCTTTACTTATCATGACTCCCACAACCAGTAGCTGAATACATCAACATTGTGATGCTTAATAAAGCGCTAAGGCAACACCGCACAAAGCCCGCCTTACGGCTTTGCACGTCGTCTTCTTGCATCTTTTCCGTCATTTTTAACCAAAAACTCCTTGCCATACGACAGTATGCCTGCGTCGTTTTTATGCAATCTGACAAAAAATCTGGCTGCGCATCTGACGCGCAATCTCTGTGCGGTATTGCCCTAAAAATTTTCCTAAAAATAAAATCTCACAAAGCATTTTTATTCTTTGTGAGATTTTATATCTATGCTTTTATTTTACATAAAACACCCTTATCCATTTCGCAGACCGTATCACACAATATATCAATATCCTCAGTAGAATGAGATGCAATAAGTATAGTTTTTCCCTGTTCTTTCAGATTAAGCAGATACTTCCTCATATCAGCAACGCCGTCATTGTCAAGGCCGTTCATCGGCTCGTCAAGGATAAGTAAGTCCGGATTTTCCATAATTGCCTGAGCAAGCCCCAACCGCTGTCTCATACCAAGAGAATATTTTCTGACGTGACGTTTAAGATCGGGATCAAGACCTACTTGTTTCATTGCCGAGCTTATTCGCTCTTTATTGATCTTTTTATTCAGGTCAGCCAGCAGTTTTAGATTTTTATAACCGGAATAATACGGAATAAATCCGGGAGTCTCAATAATAATTCCAACTGAATCGGGAAAATCGCAGTCTTTCCTCACACGTTTTCCGTTAACGATTATTTCGCCTTCTGTCGGCTTGATGAATCCGCAGATGCACTTCATCAGCATGGTTTTTCCGCTGCCGTTTCTGCCGATAAGACCGTGTATCTTGCCTTTCTCAAATGAGATATTTATCTTTTTCAGGATCTCGGTTTTCTTTATGGTAAGGCTGAGATCTTTTATTTCAATAGCATTTATCATATTTTCACTCCTATTCATTATCGTCAATATTCAGAAAATTTGTGCGTTTTACTCTTATCAGACTTAAAATAAGCAGGACAGGAATTATTACTCCGAAGTATATAAATGAAGTTTTCAATTCCATTATCGGCTCTTTCATATGTTTGGTAAAGTGAAGATGTATCATAGTATGCGCCATTGGGAAGTACCACATTCCCGATGAACCAAGTATTCCCAGTGCGCTTCCTACCGCAATAATGCTGATAGAAACGGGAACTCCGATTTTGCGAAGATTCAATACATGAAACAGCAGTAATATCATTGCAAGATTCAGCATATACAGAAAATTAAGGAGAAAAGACGTTATTGCTGCCTGATACGGAGCGATCTGATTGTACAATTCCTCTTTTATCAGCGATGCGGCGAAGGAATATGCTCTTTCCGGATTGTAAACGCCGTATTTTGTAACTACCAGACTCCAGCCGTTGGCAACAAAAGCGTTCATGCAGTTTGGTATCAATGATGCTATAAAAATTATCGCAGTAAACGCAAGGGCTGAGAGCGCAAAGAATATAAACTGTCCAAGTACCCATTCCGCCTTATTTACCCTGTGCAGTACGAACAGGCTGTTTCTGTCAAGACGCGGATAATCAGACATTAGAAAAATATACACGGCAGGCGTTACAAGACATAACACTCTTGAATTTAATACTGCTATAAAAGGCTCAATAAAATTCAGCGGACTGTTCATTTCACGGCTTATCTCCATAAGAGGAGTTACCGCAAAGCTCCACACGAAAACTATCATTGCTGCAACAACTATCATTCGTGAATTTATTATCCACTTATAAAAATCAATGCAGGCTATCCGCCATGTTCTTGAAATTGAAAATTTACTGTCCATAGTCAAGCCTCCTGTTCATTATCACAGTAAAGCCAGCAAATGCAGCAACGGCTAATACAGCATGATAAATTATGATATCAGCATTCACATCAAATAATATTTCCTTGATATTACTGGGATAGAGAAAAGACATTTTAAATACAATATCCCACCTGTCACGGGCATTGAAAATATCCTGAACTTTCGAGACCGATGTGTAATAAAAGTGCATAAAAATGAACGGGAAACAGCATATCATATACTTATTTTTTATAAATGCTGAGAGGAAAAATGCCGGAAGAACTGAAATCATACCATATACGCCCATTCCGATGTACATTTTTATCAGCTCAGAAGCAGATAATCCCTCATTAGAAAACAAACAGCATATGGCAGCACTGTAAAGCATAAATCCAACCATTACAGCTGTTCCGCCGCTTATAACTGCTGAACCGAATTTTGAAACGCAATATTTATATTTACCGATTCTTGTGATTACAAATCTTATATTTCCTCCAAGTCTTTCTGCACAGAAGCCTGTCACAAAGGGCAGTGATGAGAGTACCGGAATAAATAATGTAAGGTAGGGACTTACAGATGTATGAAGAAGCTGAGAGCTTGTAAATGAAGAAAATACAGACTTGCTTTTATTCGCTATTATCTCAAAAGTCGAATACTCTTTCCCTGTAAAGCTGTCGGCATAAACAGATGACGTGAAGCACAGCAGGCAGGTGATAACTATGCAAAGTATAAATCCATAGCTGAAAACAGTTTTTTTCAGCTCTACAGCAATACTGTTAAAAAATCGTTTCATTATGTCACCTCACTGATGATATACAATATCCATATTGTATTTAAGCTCACCGGTTATCATATCAATATAGATGTATTTTCTCATATCGCCGTAAGTGTTTATTTCACCATCCGCGAGAAATTCCTCAGGCGGTACATCTATTACAAATTCCCATACAGGACGTGAATTATAGCCGGTTACAAAAAATTTTCCCTCTTCATCAGTCTCATAAACAGGGTTAAGTGTATACATGATGTCAATGTCTGAAATTGTTACATCTCTGAAATCTGTAAACGTTTTTTCACAGAAATTCAATGCGCTTTCAAGTGAAATACATTCGTCAATGCTCTCAATAACAGTAGGTTCTATCATTCCAATTAGATTTGTAAACGAATCAATTGTATCAACATTTATCATTTGGATTTGAATACCGTAATCAACATATGCCATTTTGCCTGTATTTTCCCCATCATTTATTTCAGCTTCTCTTGTATAGCTGTCAACCGGAACTCCCCTATATGAGCCTTCCGCTAAAAATTGGTAGAGGTAATTATTGTTATGCTCCCTTACGATAACGGTATTGACTTTGTAATTAAAATCAGGACAAAGTGGTTTGTATTCTGTCTCGAGCCAGTTATTAACATATTCTACAGCGTCCCTTACCGAACATTTTTCGTTATTTAGCTTATATTCATCACTTAAATCGTCACAGCGAGCCGGATGATAAATCTTTACGTTTGGTTCACTATATGAAAATGAAATGTCGAATGCTTCAGGCTTTAGCACAGCAATAAAACCGTCATCATCAACACCCCCATAGAGCTTATCTGTTTCATTATAAAACATAAACCTCTTATCATCTTTTTCCGGATTTTGTGCAGAAAGCTCTTGATCCGTAAAAAATATTTTCATAGCCTCATCAGCTTTTTCCGAAAATCCGTTTACCGGTGCAAATGACATTATATTAATTTCAGAAGGCTGAGTGAAATTTATTTTATCTGAAATCGTAAATTGTCTATAGTCCTTAGCTAATGCTTTTTCTGCATTGTCTGATAAATCTGCAACTTTAACATAAGTAAAATCAAAATCATCTGATTGACTGTCTGCTGTGCTACGATAATTGCTCATGTCCTCCTTAACTTCAACAGGGACCGCTGCACACCCTGCAAGCATTGACATTGCAATAATAGCGGCTGAAAATCTTTTCATAAAACGTCCTCCTTGATACGATTATTTGATGTTTATATTACTTAGTGATTTTAAAAGCTCAAAAAGACGAATTTTTTTAAAATTCAGCATATTTCACAAATCTTTGCGCAACGTGTTGTTCGTTTATTATAAATCCGGATCAGCATAACTGGACATATAATAAAAAAGTGGACAAGTATGATATAATAGAAGACAGAAAAAGGAGGAATCAAACATGTCTTCAAAG
>CAJMSD010000008.1 GCA_905215965.1 uncultured bacterium
GAGCAAATGCCTCTGGATGCTTCATCTTCATTGTCCAGGGCTGCAAAATTTTTGTCCACAGTATGGGGGACACATCACTTTGTCGGGTGAATTACTCCAGAAAGTATCAATGAAACCACCCCCTCGGTATACGTCGTGATAAACTGCATAAAAGATACAGCTTCCTCCTCTGATACTCCAAAAGCCTTTGTCCAGCCATTTGCTATATTCGAATTTTTTTCGCTGTTAAAAATAAAGCCAATTCCGCCGGAAGCTTGCAGCTCGTTTTCGTTAATTCGCAGATAGCGAATCAAATTTGGTTCGTCAAGCGCCATATCTACATACACATAGCCTGTTTTTCTATGGTCGTCAGTCACATTCGAGCCGTCTCCAAGCATTTTCCTGTCCATATATTGCTTTGCATATATTCGAAGCTCCCTGCGATAGTTGTCAATATTTTCAAAGCTCCATACGATCGGCGATGTAGAGCAGCCAAACTCTGCCGCCACCGTTTTTATCGAAACAGCAGAATAACCGCTGCGAATCACGATCTGCAAGCCTGCCTCCAAAAGCTGCTCCTTTGTTACCTGTGTTTTTCTTCCCACAAACTCACCTCCTTTTTGCAAAAATTAGTTTATATAAACGTGTTTATATTATATACGAAATAAATAGATTTGTCAATAGAGAAAATTAATAAATCTATATTCTCATGTAGATTTGGATTTTTTTAAAATTTCTCTTGACAGCATTAAAGTTTTGTGATATAATATACATCGTATTCGAGGTGTGGCTCAGTTTGGTAGAGTACTACGTTCGGGACGTAGGGGCCGCAGGTTCAAATCCTGTCACCTCGACCAAGCCGCTTAGCGAGCGGCAGCGCAATTCGGGTCTGTTCTTTAGCAGACCCGTTATTTTTTACATGAAGATTTAATTTTCATCTATTTCATAGTTACAACACAGGCCGCTTAGCGAGCGGCAATACATCTTGAAACAAAAACGACACGATACACCAACGTAATTGTCGTTTCTTACGATTATGACGAAGTAAACCGCCTTATCAGCGAAAAAGCACTTGACAAACAAGGCGAACTTGTGGCACAATATGAGTATACACTTAGAGCAGCCGGAGAACGCACAAATGTCAAGGAGCTTGCCCAACAAAGATACAAGACGCGTTATGCGTTATCTATTAACCTATGATTATTAGTAAATATAAAGTCCAAATATTAAATTTTGTTAACATGATTTGTAAATTTAAGAATTAAGGCGGTGATGATGTTGTTTTACAATCATATACTTTTAGAGGCATATTGTACAAAAGACGATGAATCAGAATGTAAATTAAAGAAGAACAAGATATGTGTAGATTGCTTTGCAAGTAATTGCAAATACCTATCATATACAGAAGCTCCAAATGAAATTGTAATTTCAGGTAAAAATGGTACTTCTATTCACGATATCGGATTTGGCGGCGACATGGAGACAACAGATGATGAACGTGAAGCAAATATAAAGATTTGGGAGAATATATGTAAATCAAAAATTGATGAAGCCTATGCTGAATATATGATGCAAAAAAATCCGGATAAATAATAATTCAAGTACTATAAGGTGAATAATTATGAATGTTTCTATGGAAAAAATAATAATAATACCGGACGAAAAATGGGAGATATTTTTAAAGATCGCATTCAAAAATAGTGACTCATTTTGTTTGAAATACTTTACTAATGAAGATTATTATGATACTTCCTTGTGTGAATACATAGAAAGAGAATTGAATCCATGGCGTATCTTTAATAAAGGAGAAATAGTGTGGCCTGATTATGAAATAAGATATTATGAATGCAATTATTTTACTATGAAGATACTTACATCTATTAAAGGTATTGATAAATTGGGAGAAAAAACATACCCGGAAGATCTGAGCTTTTTTATAAATGAGGAAAAATGGTTTGAAAATGTGTCTCACGAAAAAACATCTTTTTTTAATTCTTTAAACGCTCAATTGCAAGATCATTTAGCGCAAAATGGGATGCTTTTTATATAAAAGATATCGATAATCGGTGGTAAAATAAAATTCGCAGCTGATAGTTTGTACTTTAGCTATCAGCTATAAAATTATATGCTTGAAAGGATGTATATATATGGGTACATGGGGAACTGGAATATTTCAGAATGACATTGCAGACGATGTTAAAACAACATACATTAACAAATTGAAAATGGGAAAAAGTGATGAAAATGCACTGAATGAAACGATTTCGGAAAATACTGATTTTTTAAGTGACTCTGAGGACTCTCTTGACTTTTGGTTTGCTTTGTCATCTATAATGTATGATTATGGCCGTTTAAACGAAGAAATTAGATGTAAAGTAATTGCTTTGTTAGAGTCGAATAATGATTCTGAACGATGGACTGAAAAGGAAAATAAAAAAAGGAAAACTGAATTAGAAAAATTAAAGACAAAAATGTATTCAGAAATGCCCCCAAGAAAAAAAGTTGCTGTAACAAAAAGGTTTGAATGCAAATGGAAAAGAAATGATATATTTTTTGCTGAAATCAAAGCAATTTGTGATTCAGACATAGATGGATATTTTGTTTTTTGTGTTTCTGATACAGTAGAATTTGACACCCGAATAAAAGGTTTAGGTGATGTTTTGCCGGTAACTTATTTGAAATACATTCCAGAAATTCCTGATTCGCTCAAAGAAATTGATGATTTGCCTTTTATTTTAAATTGTAAACTGGAAAATAAAAGGGATTATCGTTTTTTATGGTTATATGATGGTTTTAGAAGAATTAAATCCAAATTTATTTTTGGAGGGAATTATGACTTTCGTAGACCAGACACAAAGGTATCTGTAACTTTCGACGATAAATTGTATATTATGGAAACTTGGTGTAATATAGCACGATATATTTGATTACATTAGCTTTTACTTATGCTTTAAAACAAATATAGCCAATCGATGATACCAAAACAGCTATCTTTACTGCGCATAACAGCTTGACAGCAAGACAGGTCTTTGTAGATATAAATGAGAATTATTTTGAAATTTAGTGATGTCATATGATGACGGATTAATTGTACAAATAAGATTGCAAAGTTTTTTTGATGAATAAAAATTCAATAGAATTAAACATTTTGCTGTGGCAAATAATTAACGATCTGATATGTTAATGAACTTGAAATATGATAGTATTTTTATGGAGGGAAAATGATTTACAGTAAAAAGAAAATGGAAGAAATTGTAGACGAAATTACAAAACTGATCGCCGATTATTCCGAATATTTGAAGGTGAAAAAAGGTGTTGATATTGAAAGTACTGATAAAATTATTTGGTCTAAAGGTTGGATAGAACCTTTTTGTACCGATTATATAACAGAACTGAATGATAATACGATTATTCCGAGAAAATTACTAAAAAAGGAACCCTTAATCAAAAAATATGTGTCAGTACATCATATGGAAGAATAAATCTATTATTATGGTAAATATTTTTTAAAATTGAATTGATTGTGAGGTATAACATAATGAGCTATTTAATAAATCCATATGTTGGATTTCAAGATGAATTAAACGGACTTTTTTTCTCATTTGAAATAGATAAATCTGAATTTCATACGCTTATAAAAAAAGAACCGAATTCTTATATGTCAACTTTAGAGTATTATGATGATTACAGAGTTGATTATGATAAGAACAATAAAGCAATAGCTTTTGAGTTCTTTTCACATTCTGATTTGTTTATAATAACAGAGGCAAAAGAATTTAATGATCTAAAAGAAAAGAATCTTTTTAAAATTCCTTTTGTTGAGATCAATAAAATATTATGTGTAATAGATCCAAGTTCAAAAGTTACAGATGCAGGGGTTATTTCTTTAAAATATGGTATTGGAACATACCTTGAAGATTCTGAAGAAGATACTTGTGAATCTATTATCATATTTAAAAAGGATTATTATGCTCCTTTGGGTTGGTAATAGTCGATAACTTTCATAACAGAATTTAAGCTTAAAAACTTACTGAACCTATCAAGGTGTATAATCTTGAGGTTGCTGATTTCAACACCTATTTCGTCGGCGATGAAGCGGTTCTGGTGCATAATTATAACCCCAAAAGGATGATTTGCCAGTAAGAGATGATTCAGGTAAAGTGCATACAAACGAAAATCATAATTATCCAGGCTCTCCTGATCGTTTACCAACAGCAGAAGATTTAAAGGGATATGCCACAGATGAACTTGAATTTTTCCGCGATGAACTTACTGAAAGTGTCAAAAACGTATTGAAGCGAATATCGAACATGGATATGAGAAAAAGCATGCTCAAAGGCAAAGTGTTGAACAATTTCTCATTAAAGTTATAGAGAATATTCTGAAAGATAGATAATGAGATTTGTGATATTTTAATTCCTTTGAATTCGCCAATGTAAATTTGTTGGCGGATTCAAAGGATAACAAGGAGTGAGAAAAATTAGATCTAAAAGGGAAAAAAAATACAATCCACCAAATGGCAATAAAAGAGATAATGGATACAAGCTTATTCAATCATTAAAACAAAATCCAGAAAAATTTTGTTTTATAGGGCAATTGTTTGAAGAATATGATCATTACGGTTTGGATCTTTCTTCATTGGCTGAACTTCTTCAAGATAAAAATGATAGAATACGGTGGATTGCGGTTTATATCTGTCACGATTTAGGTTCGGCTGCATGGGACGAACTTTCAGACTACATAATTCCACTGTTAAATGATAAGGATATCAGAATTGTAAAGTATGCTTTAAAGATGTCTGCATATTATCCTTACAGACAAAACTGTTTGATTGCTTTTAATTATCTGAATCATAGTGAACAGGTGATCAGATTAATGGCAATGGAAATACTAGCTTCTTACAGGACCTTTACACTTAAATATATGTTGGAATATTTTTCCGACACGGCAGAAACAATTTATCAGGAATATGTATCTATTCTGCTTTCAGCAGATAAGCTGAGTGAAGATGAAATTAATAATCTGATAAATTGTGATAATCAAATCAAACAGAAACTTGCGATTATAATTGCTTGTAAATATCCTGAAAAGTTTGCACAAATAATTCAACAAGATTTTAAAGATGATGATATAAACCAATATATACTTAACAAAATGAAATAATGATATTGCGATAGAAATGTTTTTTTGAATGGGTGACATTGACACAACTCCTAACCACCCATTCTATGTTATTGATAGAGGTTGGGTTGCAGCTGGTGATTTGCATGCCGGTGATGAAATCTATCTGCTTGATGGTTCTATTGCATATGTAACTGGTTCTGAACTTGAACAGCTTTCTGAAACTATAAAGGTTTATAATCTCGAAGTCGCTGATTTCAATACCTACTTCGTTGGCGATGACGCTGTTCTAGTGCATAATTATTACAAAAAATTTAATAATGACTTAGTACAAACCCTAAAATAAGTTTCCCAAGCAGGAGTTTGACAAGCTTTTAAAGCATTGTCGATTCCTGCTTATTAACGCTGCAAACTACAAAACCTGACTTACAACAGCATTGCAAAAACATTTTAATTCTACTCGGCGAAAAAAATTTATAAAAACGACAAAATTTAATAAAATTCGACAAAATATGTATAGATTTCTACAATCGATCTATGGTACTATAAAATCATCGGATAATCCCGAAATATATTATATTTTTTCTACACGCTTTCAACCCTGCCCTTCTTTTGGCAGGGTTGAAGTGTTTTTTTGATACAAAACGAACAATAATGCAGTCAATGAAACACAATAATACATTGACAACGCTGTTTTTATTTGGTATAATTATTATTAAAGTTTGTAAATGTAAAATGTTTTCACGTATATTATTACGAGGAGGAATTTAATATGAAGAGAAAAACAAAGAGAGCGGCAAGCGTTATGCTCGCGGCAGGAATGCTGATGTCCGCGGTAACGCCTGTTATGCCGCAGATAATGACGAGCATCAACGTTTATGCCGGTGAAAATGATTTTTCTTGGAGCACTTACAGCAAAAAAGATACTGAATGGTGGAAAAGCTCGGAGGCGACCGCACTTGCCGATGAAATGATCCAATATCAGCTTTCCGACGGCGGCTGGCGCAAGGACATGAAAACCGAAACTACAGGCTCGTGGAACAAGTCCACTATTGATAATAACGCAACATGGGGACAGATCCGTTTTCTTGCAAGCGTTTATAATGCTACCGGAACGGAAAAATACAAAACATCCTGTCTGAAAGGAATTGACCTGCTGCTGAACGGACAGTATTCAAACGGCGGCTGGCCGCAGGTTTTCGACGATGCAGGAACATATCATGCACACATTACCTACAATGACAAGGCAATGGTGAGCGTTCTTGAAGTATTGCAGGAGGTTTCAAATAAATCGGGAGCTTTTGCATGGGTCGACAGCAATTATCAGAAAAAAGCAGGAAACGCTGTTGACAAGGGAATCCAATGTATTCTCAATACGCAGATAACCGTAAACGGCACATTAACTGCATGGTGTCAGCAGCATGATGAAAATTCACTTGCTCCGGCAAGCGCAAGAGCTTATGAACTGCCGTCCATCTGCACCTCCGAAAGCGCGGAGATCGTGACGTTTTTACGCTCCCTTCCAGAAACAAAGAAAACGTCTGATGTCGTTCGCAGCATCAATGCGGCGGTGCGCTGGTTTGACGCCGTAAAAATTGAGAATAAAAAATGGGATTGGAATTCCGATAAAAGCGATAAGGTTCTTACCGATTCCAGCGGCTCTACGATATGGGCAAGATTCTATGACCTTGAAAACAGCAAGCCGCTGTTCTCCGACCGTGACGGCTTGGCATATACTGATGTTACCCAGATCAGCCTTGAACGCAGAACAGGTTATGCATGGTACGGCACTTGGTGTGCAAATAATATTAAACTTGGTACGCTTCCCGAACCGGAAGATCCTATCGTAACGCCTCCGACACAGGGAACGCATCTCTATGTCGGATACAGCAATCAGGCAAATAATTACGGAACGATTCAGGCAGCAGTTGACGCGGCGGCAAAGCTGAATCCAAGCTCCGAGGAAACTCGTGTAAGCATTCATATTGCTCCCGGCACATACCGTGAACAGGTACGTGTCAATACTCCGTATATCAGCTTTATCAACGATACTCCGTCAAAGGAAGTCAAGATCACTTGGTACTACGGCATCGGCTATCAGTATTACAGTATGGGCAGCGACGGTTACTACAATGCCGACAATGCCAAGAACAAGTCTGCAAAGGGCGAAGCAACACGCTGGGGCAGTGCGGTCGCACTTCACACTAATGCGACTTACTTCCGCGCTGAATACATCACATTTGAGAACTCCTTCAACCGCTATGTGACCGATGAAGAAATTGCGGACGGTGTTGAACCTTCCGGCAGCCAGTCTATCACTTTTCAGCGTCAGAAAGGCGTTGACGTTACAAGCAAAACTGCAACCGAGCGTGCCGCAGCAATTGCCGTTGAGGGCGATTACAGCGAATTTTATAAATGTACATTCCTCGGCAGTCAGGATACGCTCTTTACCAGAGGTGAGCATGAATATTTCCGTGAATGCCATATCGAGGGAAATACGGACTATATTTTCGGACAGGGCACTTGTATTTTCCAAAGCTGCGATCTGCAATGGGCAGGCTATTCCGACAAGGCTGTCGGCGGCTATATTACGGCGATAAAAGACGAAGGTAAGTATTTGTTCTATGACTGCAATGTGACCGGCGCGAGCAATATGAAAGTAGGGGCAGGCAATTTCGGCAGACCTTGGGGTCCTGCGGCAGATGTTGCGTTTGTGAACACAAAATTGCAGTCCAATGACATGATCTCTTCAGCAGGCTGGGCTTCAATGAGCGGCAACACACCTGAAAATGCAAATTTCAAGGAATACAACACGACTGTGAACGGTAAGGCAGTCGATACCTCCGGCCGTATCTCAAACACGGTTCAGTCCTCCGGAAACGGACTCGATGTGGAAACCTATCTGAACGGTTGGGTACCATACTATTACACTAATGCGGGAACTCCGAGCCAGCCTGTTGAACCAATCAGCGGCACACTCATAAAAGACCTTACTCCAAACGGCTATGCGCTTTCGAATCTCTGGAAAATAGATACTGATCTTCAGATAGGCGATCTTATCTATACCGACCGCGACGGTGTGACTTATACAGAGCTTCCCTCCGGATTGATTGGAGCCGAAGCTATCGTAACTCCCTGTGATGCAAAAAAGGTGGAATCCGAGCTTGCAGAATTTACTGCAAACGGCGATATCACAGTATACGTCGTACTTGATAACAGAGTAACAACAACTCCGTCGTGGCTGTCCGGTTACACCAAGACAGGACTGACAGCAAAGAACAATAATAATGTTGTCTATGATCTCTACGCTAAGGACTACAAGTCAGGCGAGACGGTTTCACTGGGCGCTAACGGACAATCGACAGGCTGCGTAGGATATACCGTTTTTGTAACAAAAGCAAACGCTGCTCCGGTTGAAGTTATAGGCGATGTCAACATGGACGGTGCATTTAATGCAGCAGACGCTGTTCTTCTCCAGAAATGGCTGCTTGCTGTTCCCGACACTTATCTTGCAAGCTGGGAAGCAGCTGATCTTTGCAAGGATAACAAACTCGATGTATTCGACTTATGCATGATGAAACGTGAGCTTATTGAACGTTAAACTGTTTAAGTCATAAAAAAATATTTTATGATTTCATAATACTGCAAACTGCACTTGCAGTATGTGAATATAAATTCCTTTAGAACAAGTTCTTATGTGTTTGAATGGGACAAATCAGAAAAATCAGCCGTATCTGCTTATAAAAAACAGGTACGGCTGATTTTATGCACAAATTTATAAATTTTAAACTTATCATGCAATAATATTGCAATAAAGCAGCTTGTATGTTATAATGTATCTGCTTAATAAAAACTATGTACAGCATAAAAGCGGAAAGGCGGATCTATTTATGGATTTTTTTGAAAAGATCATCGAAGCGGACGGAAATTTTCTGCTATGGATTCAGGAAAATGTCAGAACGCCTATGCTTAACAATATTTTCAGCTTTATAACATCGCTTGGAAATTCCGGAATGGTCTGGATCGTAATCGCGTTATTTTTGCTGATTCAGAAAAAAACAAGGAAAATCGGAATTATGTGCATACTCGGACTGGTGCTGTCGGTTTTAATAAACAACGAGATACTGAAAAATATTGTATGCCGTCCAAGACCTTTTAACGCTATACATGGACTTACATCGCTCGCGTTTCCGAAAGACTTTTCATTTCCGTCGGGACACACCGGAAGTTCATTTGCCGCAGCAATTGTCATATTTAGAAATCTTCCGAAAAAGCTTGGCATTCCGTCGCTTGTTTTAGCTTTTATGATTGCCGTTTCAAGGCTGTATATCGGAGTTCACTACCCCACAGATGTAATTTGCGGAGTTATTACAGGAGCAGTCTGTGCCTTTCTTGCCGAATTTATAGTCAACACTATCGCTAAAAAATTAACACAGCGCATCTCCGCTAATTCGGACTTCTAGGATAAAAGCTGTCAAAAATAATTATATCAAAATCGCTGCGAACGAACTCAAGCGTTTCGTTATTACGCACTGTCCATGCCGCACAAACGGGATCGTACAGCCTTCTGCACAATTTGAATGCCGGATCAGAAGAATATTCAAAATTATATGCTATGAAATCAGGCTCAGCGTACCTGTTAAACAATAGGCTCGTTATCAACAGACCCGATAATACAGATTTTTTCCCTGCGGCTTTTCTATGATTTGTGGAAAGCAATCCCCTCATTACTTCGGGTTTATACTTACTGAACCACCTTACTGCCATAGGATCAAACGATTCCACACAAAATATTCCATTGTAATCAGCAAGCTCTGCTGCAAGAGCAGCAGAAATCTTTGCACTCCTTCCGACGGTCTTGATCTCAATTATCAGCGGAGTGCGCTCCCCTATTACTTCAAGCACATCATCGAAAAGAGGAATTTTTTCGTCTGTACCTAATAATTGATATCGTTGAAGTTCTTCATATGTGCATTCTTCAACCTTTTTTTTGATTCCGCACATTCTTTTAAGTGACGCGTCATGAAATACCGCTAATTTATTATCTGCCGTCAAACGCACGTCAAGCTCTATGCCATATCCTGCCTCAGCAGCGCGAAAAAACGCAGTAAGTGAATTTTCCGGAACACTTCGGTTATCAAACAATCCTCTGTGAGCTATCAGAACATCTTCAAACGGTTTCATTTTTTCTTTTCGTGAAATATTCGGTTTTAACAAATAACAATAGCTCACTGCAATTGCTGATAAAACCGCCAACAATATAATATAAATCATACATAGATCCTTCAACAACAGGACAGAAAAACAGCTGCGTGATAGAACGCAGCTGTTTTCTGTCCAAACAGAGTTCTAATCGGCTGTAAAGCCGTTAATTTTATGCCGTTCATTATCAGCGTGCAGATGCCGATAAGACCGTTAAGCAATTTGCTTAGCATAGCAGTATCATACTGCTGTTACATTATAACATAACTTATATAATTTTGCATGCGTTTTATACAAGATATTACAAATAACATTAAAATTTTATTTTACTGTATTAAAAGCCCATTGAAAATTGTCATAAGAGCTGCACGATAAATCCCGAGCAGCTCTCAATTTACCAAAACAGTTACGTTTCAGTCTTTTATGTTATTTTTTTATGTCACTTTCATCGAACGGATCTCCGCACTCTCTGCAGAACTTAGGCGGATTATACGGATCTTCAGGCTCCCAGCCGCATTTATCACACCTGTAAAGCGGAGCTCCTGCCGGCTTTGGTTTTCCGCACTCCACGCAGAACTTTCCTTTATTCACTGCGCCGCAGGAACATTTCCAGCCTTCGCTTTCAACCGGCTTTGGTTTTCCGCATTCAATGCAGAATTTTCCTGTATTGGAAGTTCCGCACGAGCATTTCCATGAACCTGAAGGTGCCGGTTTTGCTTTGCCGCACTCAACACAGAATTTACCTGTATTAACGGCACCGCAGGAACATTTCCAGCCGTTTTCGGCTTGCTGTGCGGATTGCTGTTGCTGCTGTCCCATTGCAAACAGGTTCTGTGCGTTCAGTCCGCCTGCCTGCTGAGCCATATTCATTCCCATGAATCCCATCATCGCACCGCCGCTGTTTCCGGCAGCTTTAGTCATTGCTTCCGCCTGTGCTCCTACAAGAGTAGCAGCAGCATTGCCGGGATCGCGGTTCCAAGCCATATCCTCATATTTCTTGATCCTGTCTTCATCTTCCTTCGGTATAGTAACAGAATTAATTGCAACTGAAACAATTTTTATTCCGCGTTTCTCATACCAATGCTTAGCAAGAGCTTCATTCATAGCGTCGGAGATCTCAAGGGTATGCCCCGGCAGCTCGTCATATCTTACGCCGTCAGACGAAAGCTTTGCAAACGCAGGCTGAAGAGCGCTGAGGAATTCACTTTTCAGCTGTCCGTCGATATCGGAGCGTCTGTAAGCTCCCTGAATATTCCCGCATACATTTGTATAAAAAAGCATAGGGTCTGCAATTTTGTAAGAATAAACACCGTTGCAGCGAACTCCGACAGTAAAACTACGTCCAAGATCTCCGTATGCAACTCTAAAAGGAACAGGATTTTGTGTTCCGAACTTATTGTCAATAAGCTCCTTTGTATTAAAATAATAAACTCGCTGATCTTTTCCTGTATCTCCGCCGTAACCGATTCTTTTGCCGATAGTCTTAAATGTTTCTTTTATGCTTTCTCCAAGACTTCCGCTAAAAATACTCGGTTCGCTTGACATATCATATGTATATTCACCGGGAATAGCACAGATTTCAACTACTTGTCCCTGATCCACGATTATCATGCATTGTCCGTCGGCAACAACGATACCGCTTCCGTTTGTAATAATATTTTCATTTCCCTTTGTATTCGATGAACGGTTTGATACTTTTTTCTGTCCCCTAACAACAATAACATCATTTACCAGCGAATCGCAATAGAAAAATTCTTTCCACTGATCGGCAAGCGTACCGCCTGCCGCCCCCATAACCGCTTTAATTAATCCCATGATCCATAACTCCTTTCGAAAAGTAAAAATAAGCTGTTATCCTAAAAAATATTGATTCCGCTATCATACAGCTTCATATATATTATAACTTATGTCTAAACAAATTGCAACACCCTGCACAGAATTTTACATAATTTTCAGGAAAATCTCACATTAAAGAGCGTCAGCATTAGTAATTTTTGACTCTCGAATAAAATCTATATCTATTTCAAGCATGAATTTGATCTCATTTATGGTATTTGTATATTGCAATATTTTTTTGAATATGATATAATTACTTATGGATAAAATTTCTGTTATCCCATATTACCGCTCAAAACCGGAGGTGAATACTATGAGTGAAAATAATGACGAAAGAATAATTGAATTCTGTGACGAGGACGGAAACATCGAAAAAATGGAGATGCTCGATGTCATTGAATACAGCGACGAAGAATATCTTGTACTACTGCCCGTTAAAGAAGATGACGGCGGTGTTATTATACTCCGCATTGAATACGACGGTGACGAGGAGTCATATACTTCTATAGATGACGACGAGCTTCTTGATAAAATATTTGAAATGTTCAAAGCACGCAATTCCGATATCTTTGATTTTGAATAACAAGCAAAAGCTGAAAGCTATTTTTAGATAATATTTTATTACAAAGAGTTTGCCGCACCATTCTACAATTTTCACAATTTTCTTTTTAGATTTACTATAAAAATACATTATATAACAAAATTGCTGCAAACTTGTTTTTCAATATTGAATATTCCTTCGTTATGTGATACAATACGTAAGTTGGCATTTTATGCATATTTTACTTCCGCTGCATTGCGGATTACATAGTTCAGGAGGTTATTTCAATGGCTGCACAAATTTTTGCCATCGTTATTTTCGTTGCTATGTTCATTCTTATTGTACTCGACAAAATCGAGCGTCACTATGTAACTTTAGGCAGCGGATTGCTTACACTTATAGTCGTCTTCGGTATCTGCAAACGCAGCTGGAGCGCTATATGGAACACAATTGCTATCAAAGACTTCGTCACAAAAGATTTTTGGTATCAGGCAACTGAGGGCGAAAGCGCTTCTGCCGGTATCAACTGGGCGACTATCCTCTTCATTGCAGGAATGATGATAATGGTCGAAGGAATGGCTAAGGCAGGATTTTTCAGGTGGCTTTGCATGAAGATCGCGTACCTTGTAAAATGCAAAACTATCTCAATTTTTATTACTTTTATGATTATGTCAGCTGTCTTGTCCATGTTCATTGACAGTATTACCGTTATTATGTTTCTCGCGGCTGTTACGATAGAGCTGGCTCAGCTTCTTAAATTCAATCCCGTTCCGATGATACTATCAGAAATATTCTGCGCTAATCTTGGCGGTTCGGCAACAATGTGCGGTGATCCGCCAAATATCATTATCGGAACTTCCCTTGGATATTCATTCGGAGACTTTTTGAACAATACCGGTGCGATCGCAGGAATTTGCCTTGTTTTTTCAATAATTTTCTTCTATTTTGCATTCAGAAAAGAAATACTTACCGATAACGGCGAAGCTGTTGATATGTCCAAATTTCCGAAGCCGAGCGAAGCAATCACGGATAAAAAGAGCTTTATTATCAGCACTGTTATCTTTTTGTGCGCGGTAGTCCTGCTTATTACTCACTCTATGACACATCTTACATTCGCAACTATAGGCGCTTTTATAGCTATCGTTACGCTCATTACTTCAGGCAAGGATATCCTTAACATACTCAAGCGCGTAGACTATAAAACTCTTCTCTTCTTTGTAGGTCTGTTTATTGTTGTCGGAGGACTTGAACAAACAGGAATTCTTGAAATCATCGCTAACTTTATCGGCGATATTAGCGGCGGAAACTCAATGCTGATGATCGCTATCATTCTCTGGATATCTGCTATAGCAAGCGCATTTGTTGATAATATTCCTTTTGCAGCTACTATGGTCCCCGTTATACAGAGCCTTGCAGCTTCTTCGGGAGTACCGCTTCCTACTCTTGCGTGGGCGCTTTCTATCGGTACTGACATCGGCGGAAGCGCAACACCTATCGGCGCATCGGCAAATGTTGTCGGAACTTCGGTTGCCGCTAAAAACGGATACCCTATAGGCTGGGGACGTTACTGCAAAAAGATCGCTCCTGCTACTGTTCTGGTTCTTGGTATCTCTACCGTTTATCTATTCGTGAGATACTTATAATATTTGGAAAATATTCATATAATTACAAATTTAAGGGGGTAAGTTATGGCACAGTTAATAATTTCAGTCGGACGCGAATTCGGAAGCGGAGGTCACGTTATCGCAGAAATGCTTTCAAGAAAATTTGGAATACCGCTTTACGATGATAACCTTATTACAGAAATCGCTGAGAAAACAGGTTTAAGTTCGGATATGATCGAAAAGTATAACGAACGTCCGAAGCACAAAATCATTTCAAGAACAGTACGAGGCTACAGTAACTCTATTGAGGAAAATATTGCAAAAATGCAGTTCGATATCCTGAAAAAGAAAGCAGCCGAAGGTGAATCCTTCGTCGTGGTAGGACGCTGTTCCGAAACAGTCTTAAAGGAATATCCGGCTCTTGTTTCACTGTTTATCCTTGCCGATAAAGACGCAAAAATTGAGCGAATCATGAAGCTTCGTGATGTTTCAAGACAAAAAGCCGAAGCTCTTATAGATAAATCAGATAGAAAAAGAAAATCTTATCATAATTATTATTGCTCTCTCCATTGGGGCGACTCCAGACTTTACGATCTGAGCATAAACAGCTCACGCCTTGGAATAGACAAAACTGCTGATTTTCTTGAACAGTATATCAAAGAGCGCATCAACGCTTCAAAGTAAAAAACAAGGCTGCTTCATTGCTGAACGCAGCCTTGAATATATTTCTGTTGATTTTTCCTGTTTTGATGTTAATGCTATTTACAGGAATTCAAAATAATTTTTAGAAAGGAAGTTTTATATGTTAAAACAGCTATTGGGCTGTGTTCGGGAATTTAAAAAACCTACAATTCTTACACTGCTGTTTATCGTCGGCGAAGCCGTCATTGAGACGCTTATCCCCTTTATCACTGCCGACCTCGTAAACACAATTAAAGCCGGCGCTGAGATAAACGAAATTATCAAGGTCGGCATCATACTTGCTGCTATGGCGTGTGCTTCGCTCATCTGCGGCGGAATCGCCGGTTTTACGTGTTCAAAGGCATCTACCGGCTTTGCAAGAAATCTCAGAAAAGATATTTTCGCAAAAATTCAGACTTTTACATTTCACAACATTGATAAATTTTCATCGTCATCGCTCGTTACACGTATGACTACAGACGTAACAAATGTTCAGATGTCGTTCATGATGATCATTCGTATGGCAGTAAGAAGTCCTCTTATGCTTATTTTCTCGGCTATTATGGCATATTATATGGGCGGAGCGCTTGCTACGGCCTTTGTGATCGTTATTCCGATCCTGCTGTTCGGACTGATAGCCGTCGCCAAAAAGGCTATGCCTGCGTTCAGAAGCGTTTTTAAGAAATACGACAAGCTCAACGAATCCATCGAAGAAAACGTTCGTGCAATGAGAGTCGTAAAAGGCTTCTCGCGCGAAGAATATGAAAAAAATAAATTCAACAGCGCAGCCGAAAATATCCGTGTTGACTTCACTAAAGCCGAAAGGATCGTAGCTTTAAATACTCCTCTTATGCAAATCTGTATGTACTTCAATATGGTATTTATTCTTTACATCGGCGCAAAGCTCAGCATCAACAGCTTCGGCGAAACTATTGACGTAGGTCAGATATCTGCTATGCTCTCATACGGCGTCCAGATCCTTATGTCGCTGATGATGCTTTCTTCCATTTATGTTATGGTCACAATGTCAGCTGAATCGGCAAAGCGTATATGCGAGGTTCTCAGCGAAGAACCGACTATGGAATCGCCCGATGCTTCAATTTCGGGAATCAAAGACGGTTCGATAGATTTTGAAAACGTAAGCTTCAAATATTCTGAAAAGGCGCAGAAATACGCTCTCTCCAATATCGATCTTCATATACGCTCGGGCATGACAGTCGGGATCATCGGAGGAACAGGTTCAAGCAAATCATCGCTTGTACAGCTCATTCCAAGGCTTTATGACGCTGCAGAGGGCTGCGTCAAGGTCGGCGGACACGATGTCAAGGAATACGATATTGAGGCTCTGCGTAATTCCGTTGCAATGGTTCTTCAAAAAAATATGCTCTTCTCCGGAACTATCAAGGAGAATCTTCTTTGGGGAAACGCCAACGCTGCCGATGAGGAAATTATCCATGCCTGTCAGCTTGCTCAGGCAGACGAATTCGTAAGCAGATTCCCCGACGGATACAATACATTTATCGAACAGGGCGGTTCAAACGTATCCGGAGGTCAGAAGCAGCGTCTGTGCATAGCAAGAGTGCTTTTAAAAAAGCCTAAAATTCTCATTCTCGACGACTCAACAAGCGCGGTCGATATGAAAACCGACGCTCTGATACGCGAGGGCTTTAAGAAATTTATTCCAGAAACCACAAAGATCATCATTGCTCAGCGTATCGCTTCTGTTCAGGACGCAGATATGATAATCGTAATGGATAACGGAAGGATATCTGCCTGCGGAACTCATACTCAGCTTCTCGGATCAAGCGAAATTTACCGCGAGGTTTACGAGCAGCAGACAAACGGAGGTGACGATAATAATGAAAAAAAATAAGAGCGGCGTCATGGGACGCATAATCAAACTTCTTTTCAGCTACTATCCTGTCCTTGTGCCGTTAACTGCTTTCTGCATACTGTTTTCGTCCGTTGCCTCGGCGATTCCGGATATGTATATCCAAAAAGTTATCGCTATAATCACAAAATGGCAGGACTGCGGAGACTGGTCATCGGCAAAAGAGGAACTGATTCCGCTTATAATCTTCCTTATAGTCCTCTACTGTCTGTCTATGATAACGATCACTCTCTATTCGCAGCTTATGGCTTATATAACTCAGGGATTCCTCTGTAAGCTCAGAGATTCAATGTTCAACGGAATGCAGAATCTCCCTATCAGATTCTTCGATACTCACAAGCATGGAGACATCATGAGTTACTATACCAATGATATAGATACTCTCAGACAGCTTGTATCTCAGGCGCTCCCAACTCTTATACGTGCAGGAACTATCGTTATATGCGTTCTTAGTATCATGCTTTATTACAGTGTATGGATGACGCTGGTAACGGTGCTCGGCGCTGTGATAATGCTGATCGTTTCGAAAAAAGTCGGCGGCGGCTCGGCAAAATATTTTATCCGCCAGCAGCAATCTATCGGACGCACCGAAGGCTTTGTTCAGGAAATGATGAACGGGCAGAAGGTCATAAAGGTTTTCTGTCATGAAGAAAAATGCAAAAAGGATTTCGATGAGATCAACGACGCTCTTTTCAATGACAGCTGCAAAGCAAACGCATACGCAAATACTCTTGCTCCAATAATCATGAATATCGGAAATATTCTCTATGTTCTCGTTGCCGTGGCAGGAGGAATATTCCTTCTTTCGGACATTCCGAACATCAGTATTTCAAGGCTTGCTTTCGATATCAGTATCATTGTTCCGTTTCTTAATATGACCAAACAGTTTACCGGAAACGTTAATCAGGTCTCGCAGCAGATAAACGCAATTGTCATGGGTATGGCAGGCGCCGAGAGAATCCTCTCGCTCATGGACGAAGAAGCCGAAACCGATAACGGATATGTAACTCTCGTAAATGCCGAGATATCATCGGACGGAGTAATTTCCGAGACCGATAAGCATACGGGAATATGGGCGTGGAAGCACCCTCACAGCGACGGTACTCTCACCTATACGCGTCTGAACGGTGACGTGAGAATGTATAACGTTGACTTTGAATACGAGGAAAACAAACCTGTTCTTCACGATGTTACCGTTTATGCCGAGCCCGGTCAAAAGGTCGCTTTTGTCGGAGCAACAGGCGCAGGCAAAACAACTATTACAAATCTGATAAACAGATTCTATGATATTGCAGACGGAAAGATCAGATACGACGGTATCAATATCAACAAAATCAAGAAAGCCGATCTTCGCCGTTCACTCGGAATAGTTCTTCAGGAAACAAATCTTTTTACCGGAACTGTAATGGAAAATATCAGATACGGCAAGCTTGACGCTACCGATGAAGAATGCCGCAAAGCAGCGGAGCTTGCAGGAGCAGACGATTTTATCAGCAGACTTCCCGACGGCTATAACACTTATTTAACCAATAACGGAGCTAATCTTTCTCAGGGACAGCGTCAGCTAATCGCTATAGCGCGTGCAGCCGTTGCCGATCCTCCCGTAATGATATTGGACGAAGCAACTTCCTCCATAGATACCCGTACAGAAGCTATCGTACAGCAAGGAATGGACAAGCTTATGGAGGGACGAACGGTATTCGTTATTGCGCACCGTCTGTCTACTGTCAAAAATTCGGACGTTATTATGGTTCTTGACCGCGGACGCATAATAGAACGCGGAAATCACGACAAGCTTATTGAAGAAAAAGGAACTTACTATCAGCTCTATACAGGAGCTTTCGAGCTTGAATAATAAAATACTCAGACAAAAATGTGCCGATGCCGCGATAAGCTGTATCGGCTCGTTTTTTTATTAAAAATCATCATATAATATCCTTGCAAATTTGTATATTATTCATCTGTAACAGCGTTGACAAAAATTGTTATTTATGATAAACTTTATTATGTTGAATAAAGTCGAAATATTTAGAATTAGGGTGAAAAAATGGTCTTTAGCAGCTTGGAATTTATTTTTATATTTCTCCCACTGTTTATTTTAATATACGGAAACGTCCCCAAGAAGTTCCGTAATCTTATCATATTTGCAGGCAGTATAGTATTTTACAGCTACGGAGTGCTTGAAACTCCGCTGTATATCATTTTGATGTTTATTACCGTACTGCTTAATTTTATTATAGGTCAATTCATTTACTTCTACAAGCGAGGTAAAAAGGCATGGCTGATTCTCGGAGAAATGTTCAACTTCTTCTGGCTTTTTCTCTTTAAATACACAAACTTCTTTACGGAAAATATTAATTCGCTTTTCGATGATCTGAATCTGCCTTTAAGAAATCTGATCCTGCCTATCGGAATAAGCTTTTATACCTTTCAGAACGCTTCATATCTATTTGATGTTTACCGAAACAAAACAAAAGCAGAAACTTCCTTTATTCGCTACGGCGCATATATAACGATGTTTCCTCAGCTGATTGCAGGTCCTATCGTTACCTATGCAGATGTTGCCGATCAGCTTAGAAACCGAAAAGTCAATATTGCTAAATTCGACGAAGGACTTAAATATTTTACTCTCGGTCTTGGTTCAAAGGTCATAATAGCAAATCAGATAGGCAATCTCTGGACGGACATTACAAATATAGGATTTGACAGCATATCTACTCCGCTTGCTTGGATGGGAGTCTTCGCATATTCCTTCCAGATCTATTTTGATTTCTATGGTTATTCGCTCATGGCGATAGGTTTAGGAAAGCTTATGGGATTCGAGCTGCCTAAAAACTTCGATAACCCGTATATCTCTGTGTCCATGACCGAATTCTGGAGACGCTGGCACATTACTCTCGGAAGCTGGTTCAGAGAATACGTATATATTCCTCTCGGCGGAAACCGCCGCGGAAGTCTCAGAACTGTCATAAATCTCGGAATTGTCTGGATACTCACCGGATTCTGGCACGGCGCAAGCTGGAACTTCATTTTGTGGGGAGTCGGACTGTTTCTGATCATTACGATCGAAAAATTCCTTACAAAAAAATTTTTTGACGATCACAGGTTAATAGGTCATATTTACATGATATTGCTAATACCTCTTTCGTGGCTCATATTCGCCGTAACCGACCTTTCGCAAATTGCAGTGTATTTCCAGAAGCTTTTCCCGTTTATTGCCGGAAATCCGGAACCGATCTTCCCGCATGATTACTTGAAATACCTGAGTATATATGCTAAATTCTTTGTTGCCGGTATTGTATGCTCAACGCCGCTTCCTGCGCTGCTGTTCAAAAAATTCAAGAAGAGCATTGTTATGACAATTATTCTGCTTGCAATATTCTGGTTCTCGGTATATTGTATGTATATAGGTCTGAACGACCCGTTCCTTTATTGGAGATTTTAGGAGATTTATTATGAAAAAGATAAAACTTTATTCTTATACTATTCTGCTTATCTTGTCGATGCTTGTGGTATCACCTTGGATTTTCAAAGAGATATGGGAATCAAGTCAGCCTCAACAGCCATCAAATAATACTCATCCGGAGATTACAACTCCCGATACGCATGATGATGAGCTATCGGCGACCACAACTACAACAACTGCCGTCCCCGATATGCAGAATCCGGCAACCACCACTACAACTGTCACCACTCAAGCGCCGTACACTATCGGGAAAAGCGACATCTCTTACTTTGATGACGCGCTGTTTATCGGCGATTCAAGAACGGCAGGTCTTTATGATTACGGTACTTTTAAAAATACAGATTTTTTCTGTAACACGGGAATGAGCGTTTATAATCTCAATGAGGCTTCGGAGGACGTTCGAAGCGTAGGCAAAACCAACTTGGAAAATCTTCTCACCGGGAAGCAGTACGGCAAAATTTATTTTATGCTCGGTATCAATGAATTGGGCTATGATCTTCCTCAGACTATCCAGAAGTATCACGAATGGATAATTCATATTCACGAGGTTCAGCCGGACGCGGTGATTTATATTCAGGCAAATCTTCACGTTACGCAAAAGCGCTCCGACTCCGACTCGATATTCAATAACACTACGATCAACTACTTTAACGACGAGATTTCGAAATTCGCAGATAACGAGAAAATATTTTTTATCGATGTAAACGAATTGTTTGATGATGAAAACGGTAATCTCAGACAGGATTACTCCAACGACGATACTCACGTTTACGCCAAGCATTATTCAGAATGGTGTGATTGGCTTTCCGAGCATACTATTATTTTTGCAGACAGCAACGCATTACCTCAGCAATAAAATATAAAATCAAGAGCAGTACCGCAACTAAGCGATACTGCTCTTCTTCATAGCTTGATTCTCTGTAAGACTTCTTATTTATGGAAACCGTTAATGGTCACTGCCGCAACCTTATTGCCTAAATCATCGCATATCACGATATTGTAAAAGCAGGTCGTTTTGCCGTCCTTTAACATTGTCGCTTCTGCAATAAGCTTCTCGCCTTTGGCAACTCCAAGATAAGTAACGTTAGAGTTTAAAGAAACAGTTCCCGGCTTTTGCCAGTTTGAAGCAACGGCAAAAGTGAAATCCGCCAATGTAAAAGTTGCTCCGCCCATAACAGCGCCCATTGCATTTTTATGTCGATCTTCGATCTTAAATGAGCATTTAGCATAATGATCGCCGATCTCATCTATAGCTATGCCGTTCTCAACAGCAAATTTGTCGTTTGAGAAAAATTCTCTTACCTCGTCAATATTATTCATATATATACCTCCCAAGATTTAGAACTTGTCTTCACAAGATCAGTGTGCGGATTTTTGGCAAGCTTTTGTTGATGACTAGACGAAAATCCGCAGGCATACTGGTATGTATGGCAAGTTTTTTTAACGAAGGCAGCGGCAAAAGATTGTCAAAAAGACGTGCGCCGCAGCTTATGAAGACAAGTTCTTAAGCCGATTCATCGTATAAGCGTGAAATAAGCTATTACAAGCGCGCCGAGTATTATTCTGTACCAGCCGAATACGGTAAAATCATGCTTCTTTATATAATCCATAAGGAACTTGATAACAAAAATTGAAACAATAAAAGCTGTGACCATTCCCGAAACAAGAATTGCAATTTCCATACTTGTAAAATCAGTTCCAAATTTTACAAGCTTAAGCAGACTTGCGCCGAACATTACCGGAACTGCAAGGAAGAACGTAAATTCCGCCGCAGTCGTTCTTGAAACGCCGATAAGAAGCGCGCCGACTATTGTTGCTCCCGAGCGCGATGTTCCCGGGAAAATTGCTGCAATCAGCTGAAACAGACCTATAATTAACGCAGCCTTATATGTGAGATCGTCAATACTATTGATTTTAGACTTTTTATTTTTATTCCACTTTTCAATAACAATAAACGCAACGCCGAATACAATAAGAGCGATAGCAACTGTCCATGAATTATAAAACAACTCATTAAGCTTATCGTCAAAAAGCAAGCCTACTACAGCTGCCGGAATACATGAAGCAAGAACCTTGAACCACATACTGAAAATATCGGTTTTAATGTAAGCTCCTATCCCCTCTTTTTTCAGCGGACGATTATTGTTCCTCTTTCCGAAAGGCCAGAGCTTTCCCCAAAAAATTACTACTACCGCGAGAATTGCTCCAAGCTGTATGACAACTTCAAACATTTCCTTAAACTCATCGCTTACATTCAGCTTGAGAAACTCGTCTACAAGAATCATATGTCCGGTACTGCTGATCGGAAGCCATTCTGTTATACCTTCAACAATGCCGAGAACTATTGCTTTAATAATTTCAATTACATCCATAATATGTTCCTTTCCAATAAAAAAATACATTAGCAACAATAAATTATAGCATATTATCTAATATATGTCAAATTTATGATTCATTATGTCTGAGTAGTCTGAATTTTCTTTTTGTGATTTTCAGGACTCCGTTATTTTTGAGCTTTGTGATCTCACGCTGAAGAGCACTCCTGTTGACGCATAAATAATCGGACAGCGCAGTTATAGAAAACGGAAGATTCGGCGATTCCCCTGCCGGAGTTTTATCTTCAATGATCTCGAGACAGCTTATAAGCTTGTCCTCGATGGTACGCTGGCTAAGAACCTCGATCCGTTCGCTGAGCGAAACCATTTTTTCCGACAGCAGCATAAGCAGATTTTCAACGACCCTTGAATGGCAGCTGCAAGCCTTGGAACAGCGCTTTGTCAACTCCGAATAATTTACATACATCACTTCGCAGTCAGTATCGCATACTATTTCCAGATATGTTCTTGACGAGCCTGAAATTGTAAACAGCTTGCCAAATACGCTTTGCTCTTCAAGCTTTTCAATTATTGTACGAACTCCGTTAATGTCGTATTTAACGCTGACTGCGCTGCCTTTTAAAATAATTCCGAGCTTATCGCTGATTTTTGAGGAATCCGCAATACAAGCTCCGGCTTTAAATTTTTTAATTTCAATTTTAAAGCATTCAAGCATTCTCAGGCAATCGGATTCTTTAATTCCGGCAAATAAAATATTGTTTTCAGGTTGCATAAAAAAATTCCTCCATGTTGCAATTGCAACAGATTTTTAGATGAATATATGATACAATAATTTCAAAGAAAAGTCAAGTGTATATGATCCATGGATATACCCGAATGCTTAATTTATATCCCTTAACGGCATTTAAACGCCGTATAAATTAATGATAAAGGATGTGTCAGTTTTGAAAATAAATGTTATAGGAGAAAATATTTCTCAGGAAGAGATCAACGCTTATATCGAATACGGAAAAAAGAAATATCCCGATAAGGAAATTACCGAGATCAGTATCAATACAGACGCTGAATATGCTGATCTGCAGTTCCGCTTCGCTGATGTGCCTTTCGACCGTATCCGCAGAATCACCGGATATCTTGTAGGTACTACGGAACGCTTTAATAACGCTAAGCGTGCGGAAGAAAGAGACCGCGTAAAGCACTCGGTTTAATGATCTGCTTATAATTTGTTTAAAAATCAATGCGCGTTTTCAAAATTTGTAAGATGAAAATCTGCATTTGATTTCAGTATAAATATAATAAAATTTACGGAGGTAATAATTATGAAGAAATTTGTATGTCCTGTATGCGGATATGTTCACGAAGGAGATTCAGCACCTGAAAAGTGCCCACAGTGCGGGGTTCCCGGTTCTAAATTCATCGAAAAAGCTGCTGACGAAAAGCTTACTTTTGCTTGCGAGCATGAGATCGGCGTTGCTAAGGCTGTAACAGACGCTGAGATCATTGAAGGTCTCAAGGCAAACTTTGCAGGCGAATGCACCGAAGTTGGTATGTATCTTGCTATGGCAAGAGCCGCTCACAGAGAAGGCTATCCCGAGATCGGTCTCTACTGGGAAAAGGCTGCTTACGAGGAAGCAGAGCACGCTGCTAAGTTTGCAGAGCTTCTCGGTGATGTAGTTTCCGCTTCAACCAAGGAAAACCTCGAAAAGAGAGTTGCTGCTGAGCACGGCGCTACTCAGGGCAAGCTTGATCTCGCTAAGAGAGCTAAAGAGCTTAACCTTGACGCTATTCACGATACTGTTCATGAAATGGCTAAGGACGAAGCCCGTCACGGTAAGGCTTTCGAAGGTCTTCTTAAAAGATATTTCGGCTAATTAAATAATCTATACATTATCGGAGGATATGCTGTTTTTCGCGGCATATCCTCTTTTTTTATTTTATTGAAGATAAAGCTAATTTTTTTCAATATTTCACTTGATTTTTGTTGAGAAATACAGTATAATTATATCAACATATTATTATAAGCTGTCAAAGCACATAAAATGTATATATCAATCTATGAAAGTGATTTACTTATGAAAAAAAGAAAAACTATTGCAATTATTACTGCAGATTCGTTCAACGAATACATTAATAATATAATCGACGGTATTTCGCAGCAATGCCGTAAGTTAAACTATGATACCTTAGTTTTCCTTATGACTTTTAATATCGACACTATCTCGCCTTTCCAGATCGGCGAGGAAAACGTTTATAATCTGATCAATTCGGAAGCAATTGACGGGATCATTTTTATGTGCGGAAATTTTTGCAGCCCCGCGCTTATTCACAAGCTTGAGAAAAAGCTGACTGAAATGAATATTCCCATTGTCGCGATTGACGGAGCTACGGATATTTGCGAAACTCTTATTGCTAAGGATACCGTTCTGTTTGAGCAAATCACCGATCATTTCATTGAAAAACATGATTGCAGCGAAATTATGTGCCTTACCGGATTCAAAAACGTTATACACTCGCAGACACGACTTCAGGGTTATAAAAATTCACTTGCCAAACATAATATTCCATTCGACGAGAGACTTGTGGTATACGGAGACTTTTGGAAAACTTCTGCCCGACAGCTCAGCAATGAATTTGTTTCGGGAGCAAGAAAGCTTCCGCAGGCAATTGTTTGCGCAAACGATGTTATGGCGGTGGAGTTGTGTAATTCACTCGTTGATAACGGTATCAGAATTCCCGAAAAAGTGCTTATCTCTGGATATGACGGTTCAACCGACGCTTCTGAAAACACACCGTCTATAACTACCATTAAACCATTGAATCATGAGCTTGGAGCTCGTGCCGTATGTCTGCTTCACAAAAAAATTACGGGCGAAGATACTGAAATAATCGAAACCTTCGGCGGAGAGATCATCACGGCTCAAAGCTGCGGCTGCGGAGAGGACTTTCAGAAGCAGGTTCGTCTGCGTGAAAATCATCTTAAAAATATTCGCCATTATTCCGATCTGTATCGAACGAGCAGTATGGCTGAGGTTCTTCTTGAAGCCGATAATTTCGAACAGCTGCTCCAAAATATTAACAGAATGTCGTATATCATCAACGGCTTGGACACATATATGTTATGCCTCAGTAAGGATTGGGACAATATTGAAAGCGATGAAAATTCATATATAAGCTCCGGTTATTCAGAAGAAATGTCGGTTCGCATGATCCGTCACAAGGAATTTTTCGATTCTTCCGAATATGAATTCAACTCAAGGGATATTCTTCCGGAAAAAATATTCGAATATTATAATGAACCGTCAACTTATTTTCTGCTTCCGATGCATTTCGGAGACAGATGCTTCGGCTTCTCCATTTTTAAATTCATCGATGTTACTCTTGCTGTTAATTCGGTCTACGCAATGTGGTGCAGAAATATCAATATCGCTCTTGAATTTCTGCGCGTAAGGAACAGGCTTATAAGCATGAATCAAAGGATCTCCCTTAATTCCATTCGTGACACTCTTACCGGTGTTTACAACAGAAAAGGCTTCACTCGTTTTTCGGCATCAATTTTCAAGAAAGCCAAAAGCGAAAACAAAAAACTTCTGATACTTGTTGTCGATCTTGACATGCTGAAATATATCAACGATAACTTTGGTCATATTGAGGGAGACAATGCGATCACCGTCTGCGCAAAAGCTCTTGCCTCTTGCTGTCAGAATAACGAGATCTGTGCAAGAATCGGCGGCGACGAGTATGCTGTCGTCGGCTGTTTCGACTACACTGATGGCATCGTAAACGAATATATCAGCAACATCAATTCCTATTTTACACGATATAATCTTTCCTCAGAAAAGCCTTATCAGGTCAATGCAAGTATAGGATATTTCTGCGGTATTCCGACAGATAATGAAGAATTCAAGGATTGCTTCGATATAGCCGATAAACGTATGTATCAAGACAAATTTCAACGCAAAAAATTCAGAACAAGCTAAGTTGCCGCCGCATATAAACGGCGGTGCTTTTTTGATTAGAGTTAACATAAAAGTTTTCACTGCTCATCAAAAATATTTGTCTGAAAACAGTTGACATTGCAGAAGAAAAGTGATAGAATGCTATTCAGTATAAAAATAGAGTGGTGTTTGACATG
Organism: uncultured bacterium; assembly: GCA_905215965.1. Lineage (GTDB taxonomy): Bacteria > Bacillota > Clostridia > Oscillospirales > Ruminococcaceae > Ruminococcus. The sequence goes on from CAJMSD010000008.1 coordinate 26,790, forward strand.
ACAAAAAATATGACAGAGGGAAATCCTGTAAAGCTTATACTTGAATTTTCAATTCCGCTGCTTATAGGAAATATTCTTCAGCAGGCTTACAATATGATAGATGCGGCAATTGTCGGGCGAGTACTCGGTCCGGACGCTCTGGCGGCAGTAGGCGCGTCAAGCAGCGTACAGTTTTTAGTATTTGGTTTTTGCATGGGAACCTGTGCCGGATTCGGAATCCCGATCGCCAAATATTTCGGCGCGAAACGTCCAGACAGACTGCGGATAACCATTTTTCACTCATATCTGCTTGTGGGAATATTTTCAGTTATTCTAACAGCCGGAACTTGTCTGCTTTGTCATAATATTATGGACATTATGAAGGTCACCGGCAGCATATACAACGACGCTTATATATATCTTTTTATAATTCTTGCCGGGATTCCGTTTACCATGTTTTATAACATTCTGGCAAGTATGCTCCGTGCTATAGGCGACAGTAAAACTCCTTTCATTTTCCTTGCCGTATCATCGGTCATCAATATAATACTTGATCTCGCATTTATAGTGATATTGCCGTTAGGCTGTGCCGGAGCTGCTCTTGCAACAGTCGCCGCACAAATGATAAGCGGCGTATCATGCTTCATAGTTATCCAGAAAAAATATCCACTGATCAGGCTGAGCAAGGATATATGCAAATTCAACGGATATGCAGTCAGGGAGCTGCTTATAATGGGATTGCCGATGGGATTGCAGTATTCTATCACGGCTATAGGCAGCATGGTAATGCAGTCGGCTAACAATTCTCTTGAAAATGTTTATATATCGGCATTTGCAGTAGCTTCAAAGCTAAAACAGCTTGCAATGTGTCCGTTTGACGCGATAGCTACCGGGGTATCTGTATTCATCAGCCAGAACTTGGGCGCAGAAAAGCCAAAAAGAGTTAAACAGGGTATTGCCAGAGGTACTATTATAAATACGTCCTACGGCTTGATCATCGGTATCGTACTCATATTTTTCGGAGAAACTCTCTCGCTCATGTTCATTGACAGTTCGGCAAAAGACGTGTTGAAAGCCTCCGGTGAATACGCAAGATGTATAGGATATTTTTTCTGGTCTCTCGGTATTTTAAACACATTCCGTATGAGCATACAAGGTATGGGATTTTCCGGACTCGCCATATTCTCAGGCGTGCTTGAAATGTTCGCCAGAATATTTGTCAGCAAGAAATTTGTTCCTGAATACGGCTTCCGTGCGATATGCTTTACAGACCAGTCGGCATGGGTCGTTGCAACGCTCTACTGCATAATAATTTGCATCTTTTGCGTAAATAAGGTTTCAAAAAAATCAAAAAGCGCAACTAAAATTTCGGCGTGAATTTATGCACATAAGCTGCACTCAAATCAACTTACATTTGGGTGCGGCTTTTTTACGCTGCGAGAAATTTTCAAAAAATTGCACGATTTTTGCCAGCTCGATTGTTTATTAAGTAAAGGGGGGATCACAATGAACGAAAGTAATAATATCGCCTTATATGCGTTTGATCTTTACGGCGATAATATTCTTCGCACCGCATACAGTTATGTCGGTAATATGAGCGAAGCAGAGGATATCACTCAGGACGTTTTTCTGAAGCTTCACTCCGCGCCGCAGGATTTTGAAAGCGATTCACATTTAAAAGCATGGCTGATGCGGGTCGCGATCAACAAATGCAAAAACTATAAAAAAAGCTTTCGTATAAAAAACCGCCGTGATATCGGCGACGTAAGCGAATCGATTTTGTCCTACGAAGTTACTCCGCAGGATAAAACCGTACTTAATGCCGTCAAGAAGCTTCCAAGCAAATACAGTACTGTAATTTTTCTTTATTATTATGAGGAATATACAATAAAGGAAATTGCGAAGCTTCTTGATAAAAATGAAAATACGATAAGCTCGCTCCTGCAAAGAGGCAGAAAAAAACTTAAATTTGAACTGGAAAGGGAGGGTTACTGTGAACAAGCGTGAATACAACAGCGCCTTTGATAAAATCAAATGCAGTGAAAGCTTTAGGCGCAAAATGGAAAATCAGCTTTCTTCTCCTGCAATTGAAATGCATGAATACGAAAACTCCGTAAGCGGCATCGAATATGCCAAATCACAAAAACTTAAATATGTCGGGATAAGTATTGCCGCCTGTACGATACTCGGCTTCGGAATAGGCACCTGCTGTCATATCATTAAAAATTCCGACAGCATTTTTTCCGATAACTCCGGCGAAATGTACACCAATATTCCGGGCGGAGATTTTTCAAAGTACAATGTCAGCGCAATTTATACAAATCCCTATGGAAACGAATCGACGGCAGAGCTTGATGAACATACTAAAACAGCTCTTGCGGAATATCTCGATGCCATTGACTGGGACGAGGAATACAAAGGAGTTTCCGACGGAGCGTTCTCCGAAAGTATTAAATTAAAAGTAGATTCGGCAGATCGGCAATATACGCTGGATTTTATGGATAACGGAGGATTTTCCTACACTTACACGGACAAAAAAGGCAACGAGCAAATTGAAAATAAAATGTTCAATTCAAACGAACAATATACGAAAATTAAAAGCATAATACAATCAAGCAGCGATATATTCGCGGCAGATTATAGCAAGCTCCCCTTTGGCGATATTTCAGGATATGACATTTATGTTGCTTCTGACACAGCGCACGAGCCCGTTTATTTTACCAAGGGAGACATTAGCTGGCTTTTGGAAAACTTAATGTTATGTCAATGGAATGAGAATATCATTGAACAGGAAATCACAATGACTCAATATATTGATCTGCATTGCGACAGTAACGGCAATTACATTGACCTTATGTTCTACCCCGACGGTCTGTGTAAATGGCGCAGCGACATAGACGAGGCAAATGTAAAATATTATATGCTGACCGAGCAGTTCTACAATTCGTTAAAAAAATATGTCTCCGCAATGCTGAATAATGACATTCAATCGGATAACATAAACAATCAGATAAAAACGGCTATGAGCAATTCAAATTCGGACGGAACGGATATTAATAATCACATTGCCAATTATATTTTAAATTCCGCACAGGACGCCGAACTGATCCCGTTTAACTTCTCCGAGCAGCAGGCTCTTGAGCTTGAACAAATGCTTACCGAGATCGAATGGGAAGCTACCGCAGAAAACGATAACAATTTCTACCGCAATATGTTTATGTGCCGAGGAGTAACCTGCTCGGATGCAGGAATCACCATACTGAGAGATACAATGTCGGAATCCTATTCGCCTGCAGAAAAAGATAAAAATAAATATTTGGATATACTAAAATATTTAAGTGACACAAGAGATAAAGACAAAACAGCATTCATGAAATATATGTTTGAAACAAATCTCGAAAATTTTTCAACGATGACTGGAGATCTCGAAATCTCAACTAAGAACGCAGATATGTGCAGCTTGTCGCGTGGCAAAGGTGAAGTAAACGTTAATAATAACGAATACTTTGTATCGCTTGACGGAGCTATCACCAATAACAACAATACTGTCGAAAATTGTAAAGTTGAATTTTTCCGTAATTACGGAAATCTTTTTCAGTTCGTCACAGGAAGCGATCTTTCCGGCACTAACGGCTTGGCTCCATGCATCCACAACGGCGACGGTACGGACACATCAATGACTTTCGGATCCCGTTTCTATACGGCAACCAATGATTTTCTTGGAAATTACAAAGCCGTCAGCGATTATATTTTCGAAATACTCGAACAGGATTACGGTTACGGTTCAACTGATGATCTCGATGATTATTACACATTTTCAATGTCTCCAAACACCAATGAGCCGACAGAAGATCTGTACACACTTGTATTCGAAAAAGACGACGCTTCATATAACATGAAAATACAATTTGACAGTATGGGCACACTTCGCTATTTCATTGCAGCGCCGAATCAAAATGTGAATCCAGAGCTGTCCGGTTTCTGCACCTATTATTCCCTTACAAACGTGGTTTACAATTCTGAGGAATACACCGCGCCGGATATACCCGATGAATATTACAATTATATAATGTATACCCCCGAAGAGATCAATGAAATAAAGAATAACGAATACATTATGCATTATCAGTACACTATTGGCAGCAACGATGGCTTTTATAAAACAATAAAAGACACTGATACGCTTCAACAAATAAATTCGCTGATAGATTCGGCTCTTTCGGGTGCTTCATCTAATGACGATCCTATTGATCTGCCTTTGCTTTCGCTTAACAGGATCACCTGCTTTAAAAACGGAGATCCGCTTACGGTTTACATTTTCAGTTACTATGACGATTCTCTTGATGATCCATACAGCGCTGAAATGAATCTGTACTGCAACGGCAAATATTATCCCGTCAGCAGAGAAATAAATGAATTTTTAAAAGACGTTGACGACCCATTGTCGGAGGGCAGATCAACATATAATAATTTCGAGCGTTTCCAATAAATATAAAGAATAAAAGAAGTCAATAAATACAAAAAGAGCAGAAATAATTCTGCTCTTTTGCTTTATTTCAGTTCAACAACGGTAACCCCGTCCTCGCCCTCGCCAAACACTCCAAGCCGGAACGTTCTGACCGAAGGATGCGATCTAAGACGTGAATGAACGGCCTTTCTAAGAAGTCCCGTTCCCTTACCGTGAATGATCGTAACAGTTGATATGTTGGACATTACTGCCTGATCGATAAACGCGTCCATCTGGTAAACTCCCTCATCGCAGGTACAGCCGCGTATATCAAGCTCCATTTTTCCGCGGCGTTCCGCCTTAACTCCGACTCGTCCGACCTTTCGCACTGATTTGGTTTTAGCAGGAGAATTATTTTGTGTTTCCTCAAGACGAAGCTTTGAAACGTTCATCTTTGTTTTCATTACTCCGATCTGAACGAACACAAATTCGCTTCCGTCAGGTTCTCCCGAAATGATACCCTTTCTGCCAAGCTCCGGAATATAAACGGTGTCACCTCTCCTGAGCCTGCGCGGCAGAACATAATCATCATCGGAATCATGCTTATGAATCGGATTTGCGGTATCATACATCTTGTTGAAGCTCTGCTTTGTACGCGATTTCATTCCGGATACATTTTCACTGAAATCCTTTTTATCCTTTTCTTTTCGCAGCTTATCAAGCTCGTCAAGAAGCTCGTTTGATTCAGCCTTAGTAGCCTCTATAATGCTCATAGCGCGTATTCTCGCCTTTTCAAGCTCCGCGTCGCGTGAATTCTCAAGCTCTTCGCGCAGTTTTTTTGCCGTATCGGCTTCGGCAGCCGCTTCCCTTTTCAAACGGACAATATCTTCTTTTTGGCGCTCCAGCTCGATACGTGAAGCTTCCAGCTTACCAATAACTTCCTCAAGGCGGCTGTTGGCTTCATCGACAGAGTTACGCGCATCACTGATAATATCCGACGGCATACCAAGACTTTCGGAAATCGCAAAGGCGTTTGATTTTCCGGGTGAACCGACAATTAATCTGTAAGTCGGCTTGAGCGTATTAATATCAAACTCGCATGAAGCATTTTCAATATTCTCGGTATCAATTGCAAAAACCTTAAGCTCCTGATAGTGAGTTGTTACCATCAGTTTTGCTCCCGAAGCAATGAGACGCTTTATTATCGCCACAGCAAGAGCTGCTCCCTCAACAGGATCGGTACCCGAGCCAAGCTCATCAAGCAGCACAAGAGAATTCTCATCGGCGATTTTAAGTATCTCAATGACCTTATTAGTGTGCGACGAAAACGTAGAGAGATTCTGCTCTATGCTCTGGCTGTCGCCTATATCGACAAGAATATTATCAAATATGGAAATACTGCTTCCGTCAGCAACGGGAATAAGCAATCCGCACATAGTCATTGCACTCAGCAGTCCTGCAGTTTTAAGCGAAACAGTCTTACCTCCCGTGTTCGGTCCTGTAATAATAAGAGCCTTGTATTCTTCTCCGAGAGAAATATCTATAGGCACAGCCTTATTTTTGTCAAGCAGCGGATGACGGGCTTTTTTTAGATGAATTTTTCCATCATCTGTTATGTTCGGCAGCGAACAGTTAAATTTTGCCGCAAGATTCGCTTTTGCAAAATATAAATTGAGTTCCGTGCATATTTTGTAATTTTCGCAGAGAATATCCGCATATTCACCGCACTCTGCACAAAGCTGACGAATGATACGATCAATTTCCTCCTGCTCTCTGCCTTCAAGGATACGAATATCGTTATTCGCTTCAACTATTGCCATAGGCTCTATAAAAAATGTCTGTCCCGTTGCTGAAGTATCGTGAACAAGACCGCTTATCTGTCCTCTGTACTCGGATTTTACCGGAAGAACGAATCTCCCATCCCTGATAGTTACATTGTTTTCCTGCAGACACTTCTGGACGGACTGATTTTTTATCATTTTGTCAAGCGTTTCTCTGAGCTGTATACCGGCACGGTTGATCTTTCGCCTTATTGCGGCAAGCTCCGGACTTGCAGCGTCCGCGATCTCCTCTTCCGATAAAATTGAACGTTCAAGCTTTTCAAGAAGCCAGTCATTCGGCATAAGCCTTGAAAAGAGGTAGTCCAGCTCTGTTTTAATGTTCTCGCAATGGCTGTACCAATCGACAAGCGCCTTAATTTGTCTGAGCATAGCAGCAATATCAAGCAGGTCTCTGAGAGAAATTATTGCTCCCGATTTTGCTCTTGCGGCAACTCCGCATATATCCTTGAAATTTGTAAAAGGAGGTGTGCCAAACTGGATCGAAAGCTCGAATGCCTGCGATGTTTTCAGATTCTCGTAACGAACTCTTTCAAGGTCGGTATCAGGCTGAATTTTCATCGCCATGCGCTTAGTTTCGTCATTTGAAGCAAGCTCTGACAAAATTTCAAGTATTTTATCAAGTTCAAGTGTTTTAAAATATTTATTCATAATTATTTACCCATTAAATTGATCGATTTATAAAATTCAAGTGTCGGGAAATTCCGTTCAAGGTGCGCCTTTAGATACTCTTCGCTTATCATAGAAAGGCTGTTAATTAGGCTGTCCGATAATCTGAAATTAAACAGCCTGTTGAAATCCACAAGCACGATATGCCTTATGGCATTGAGAACAGGCAGCTTTATTTTGAAAAAATCCTGCGAATCGGACGAATCAAAGCAGCCGCTGCAAAAAAAAGCGCCGTCATTTATACAGAAAAAAACCTCGTCAGGCTCATAGCTTCCGCATTCCTGACAAGCAAGAATATTCGGCATAAAACCGATCTCAGACATTAGCCGCAGCTCAAATATACTTTTCAGAATTTGCTCGCTGCGCAGCTCCTTTTCAAGATAATGAAGAGTATTAAGAAAAAGCCTCATGATATCGCCGTTCTGTGTTTGCTGTCCTATGCTGAAACGCAATACATCGGCAAAATATGAAGCAAGCGACAATTTTGAAAGCGAATTTCTGAGGCCGTAAAAAATATGTATAGGTTCTGCACTGTTGAGATAAAAGCGATCTTTTCTCTGCTGTATACAAAACCTTGAATATGCAAAAAGCTGAGTTGAAGAAGCAGACTTTCCGTTGATCTTTTTTGCGCCCTTAACGGAAATTTCCATAACTCCGCTTTCTTTTGTAAGAATATCGATAAATTTATCCTGTTCACCGACAGCGCGTTCTTTAAGGACGATTCCCTCTACTGTTATCATTTATTAAATCCGTTCTGTTTTTCGCGGCAGAATACCGAAGATAATCGGCAACGCTGCCGCTTTTAACAAATATATCCCAAAGAATTTCTTCATTCATAATATATACCTCCAAAAATACTTGCAATAATATTTTCTTCGGAAATAATTATATTATGAGTGGAATTATTTTTCTGACAAGCCAAAATTTCTTATCAGACCTTCACGATTACGCCAATCCTCCTTAACCTTTACCCAGCATTGAAGATTAACTTTTATCATAAAAAAGTCCTCAAGCTCAAGGCGTGCAGCCGTAGAAGCCTTTTTCAGCATTGCTCCCTTTTTTCCGATAACTATGCCCTTATGCGATTCCTTCTCGCAGTAAATAACAGCTGAAATATCGAGAATATCCTTATCTTCGCGTTCGCTCATAGTTTCAACACCGACAGCTATTCCATGCGGAACTTCATCGCTGAGCAGCATAAGCAGCTTTTCTCTGATGATCTCAGCCGCTATCACCTTTTCCGGCTGATCGGTTATCATATCCTCCGGGAAATAGTGCGGAGATTCAACTGCAAGCTTTTCGATCTCACTTATAACTATGTCAATGCCGTTATTCTCGGTAACACTCACAGGAATTACCGCATGAAAATCTATCTGTCCCGTGATTTCGGAAATGATCGGAGCTATATCGTTTTTATTTTTCAGCAGATCGATCTTATTAATCACAAGTATAACAGGCATATGCGAGTCGTTGAGTGATTTAAGTAAGTTCATTTCCTGCTCGTTGATTTTTTTAGTACAGTCCATCATAAAAATGACCGTATCGATATCGCTTACCGATTCTTTAACTGTATTCAGCATATGTTCGCTGAGCTTATTGACAGGCTTGTGAAGTCCGGGAGTATCAAAGAAAACCAGCTGAACATCACCAATGTTTCTGATACCTGTAATACGTGTACGAGTCGTCTGGGGCTTACTGCTGACCGAAGCTATTTTTTCTCCGACAATTGCATTAAGAAGCGACGATTTTCCGGCATTAGTTCTGCCGGCTATTGTAATGAATGCAGACTTCGACATTAGTTATTGTCTCCCGTAATAAAAGTAGTATCGCGCGATATTCCGAGCTTTTCAAGCACGGATTCTTCTTTTTCCCTCATAATTCTCTGATCGAGCTGACTTGTTTCATGGTCATAGCCAAGAAGATGCAGCATCGAATGAACCGTAAGAAAACCAATTTCACGTTCAAGCGAATGTCCGTAATTTGCAGCCTGCTTTACAGCAGTTTCAAGCGAGATAACGACGTCTCCGAGAAGAACCGCGCCTGTTTCCTGATTTATCTCGGCAGTACCGTCATCGCCTGTAAGAGGAAATGAAAGCACATCGGTCGACATATCCTTATCTCTGTAAAGCTTATTAAGTTTTCTTATTTCATTATTGCTGACAAAAGAAACGCTTACCTCGGCGTCCTTATTGAATTTTTCGGTAATAAGAACAGCCTGACAGCATCTTCTGATAAGCAGCCTGATCCCTACAGGAACTTTTACCTCATTTTGATTATTTTTAACATAAACCTTTAATTTAGACATTATTTCTCGAACTCCTTTCGCTGTATTTCTCATATGCCTTAATAATATCCTGAACAAGCTTATGACGAACGACATCTTTTTCGGTAAATCTGTGGATTCCGATATCATCGATGCCCTTTAAAACTTTTATGGCTTCTACAAGCCCCGATTTTCTGGTATCAGGCAAGTCGATCTGAGTAATATCGCCTGTTATCACCATTCTGCTTTCATTTCCGAGACGCGTCAGGAACATTTTTATCTGCTCCGAGGTCGTATTCTGCGCTTCGTCAAGGATAATAAAAGCTTCGTCAAGAGTACGTCCTCTCATATAAGCAAGAGGAGCGACCTCTATAATACCTTTTTCCATATATTTTGCAAAGCTTTCCGCGCCGAACATATCAAACAAAGCGTCATAAAGCGGACGCAGATACGGGTCTACCTTATCCTGCAGATCACCGGGAAGAAAGCCGAGCTTTTCACCAGCCTCAACAGCCGGACGCGTAAGAATTATCTTTTTGATCTGCCTGTTTCGAAAGGCTTTTACAGCCATTGCCACCGCAAGATAAGTCTTGCCTGTACCGGCAGGCCCTATGCCAAGAACTATCGTATTTTCGGAAATTGAATCTATATATTTCTTTTGTCCGACCGTTCTCGGACGGATAATTTTTCCAGACGCGGTCACACATATACCGTCGCCGCTAAGCTGTTCAAGCTCCCGTTCAATGCCGTCCGCAACCATAGACGTAACATATCTTACTGTCTGCGATGTAAGCTCCTGTCCGTCTCTGTTTATTTTTAAAAGCGACATAACAGCTTTCTCGGCATCGGAAATATTAACTTCGTCGCCGATTATTTTAATTGCTCCGTCACGATTGACGATACTCACATTATATGTTTTTTGTATGTCGGATAAATTTCCGTCCAATTGTCCGAACAGACCTGAAAGCTGTTCATCATTATCTATAGAAATGATTTTTTCCGCCATTAAATCTCCAATCCTTATTAAGCGTTTTTAGGAAAACAGCCTGCATTTGCAAGCGAAGCATTTGAATATTCGGAGCAGCCCGTGACCTCTTTAATTATATTTATATAATCGGGAAAATCTATTGACTGACGTTCGTTTTCAAGTTCAAGCTCGAGTATAGCAAGCTCATCGGAAAAAGGATAAACATCAAGTTCAAACTGCTGATCCTTATATAAAAATTTATATCGTTTCTTGATGATTGGCTCGCAATCCGGCTTGGCCTGCAATTTAAGCCTCAGAAATTCAGCCTCGTCAATTTCGTATTCCATTTCGCGGCGAACGACATCTGACAAAAATAACTTTTCAGTATATGTGTACTTAACGCTGTCGGGAAAAGCTATTTTCCTTATGCGCCTCTGAGGAGATCCTTCTCCGCCGACAAGATATATCTGCAAAATAGACGCCTGCATATTCACGTCAAGAGAATTGATATCCGGCATTTTTATCAGAAACTTACGTTCAATTTCATAGTCATTTTTCATAACATATCAGCGCTCCGTTCAAATTTAATTACCGAAGATGAGCTATGTTTTCCACAACATATATATTATAGCGTGATTTTTGATTATTGTCAACAAAAACTTTTTATACTTTCTGTGATAATTGCTGAAATCAGAAGAATGAATCGCCTTTATCCGTATCTCCGAGAATAATGCTAAACGGTGAGAAAACTTCTTCGCCAAGGCAGAGCTTATCCGACTCAAATAAAAGCATATTGCTGTTATCGGCGAGAGGCATCAGTATCTCGGCTTTTCCGCAGAAAAAAGAATACTTTGCATCAAGCTTATCAGCAAACACATTTAAAATATCCGTCTCCGTTCCGTTAACAAAGCCGGAATCGGCATTGGATCCGCTGTCGATCAGCAGCTTGACCTGCTTTTCGTCAGTCTCCGACGTAATATTTATATGATCGCAGTCTTTACCGGCAGCTGAAATAACCGCACGTATTATCAGAAGTATAAAATAAGTGAGAAGCACGGAATTTGCTTTGATTACGGCATCGCAGCCACAGCTGCACTCAATTTTGAAGTTGTCGTCCATAGCCTTGGAGCAGCCATCGGCAATTTTTTTCATAAATACTCCAAAATTTATATATGAACTCTTTACATTAGAAGAAACGGCGGCAGCCGACAGTTGTGAACCTAAGGTAACATTTTTTAAAAGTCTGCAGCACTCTTTCATAATAACGTCAAGCGATTGCCCTATTTCCTTGAAATTTTCCTCCGCCGCAGCGTCGCTGATATACGAGCAAGCTACCGAAATGTTTGCAACAGAACGGCGCGTAAGGCTTTCCGCCTGATAAGAATAACCTGAAACCTTTGAATCCGAAAACAGCTTCTCAAGAGTTGTTTCATTATCAATAACGGCTATCGTATAATAGCTGCCGCTTATCGCTGCACGATGATAAATGATATTTTTAATTCGTCCGGACGTTTCGCCGTTCATTACGATCTGAGTAATTATGTTTACAAAAGCGTCCGGTGACTCTTCCGCAAGAGCTTTTGCGGCTTTATTATTCCAAATTGCCTGTCCGCTACTTTCATAGACAATTACAGGTAAATGATATTGTCCGTAAATACCATTCAATATATCATATAATTCTGACACTTCACACCTCTTCTAATACTAATCTCTCATCAGCCTATTGAAACAAGCCGAAAAGGAATTGGTATAAGATACAAACTTATTTATATTATACTACATATAATTCAAAATTGGAATATTAACGCACAATAAAAAATTTTCCTGTTGATTTTTTTGCAATTTTGCACTGTACAAGCTGTGAAATTTTGTGCAAATTGCACTTTTATTCCAAATGTTGTTATTTTTTTATCGAACCACTTGAAAATTCTGCTTTTTTGAGGTATAATATATCTATAAAATTTTTAGGAGGTAATTTAACAATGTCAGTTAAAGTTGCTATTAATGGTTTCGGCCGTATCGGTCGTCTTGCATTCAGACAGATGTTCGGTGCAGAAGGTTATGAGGTAGTTGCTATCAACGATCTTACAAAGCCTTCAATGCTTGCTCATCTTCTCAAGTATGATACAGCACAGGGCGGTTACTGCGGTAAGATCGGCGAGGGTCTCCACACTGTAGAGGCTGACGACGAAGCAGGTACTATCACTGTTGACGGCAAGACTCTTACTATCTATGCTAAGGCTAACGCTGCTGAGCTCCCTTGGGGCGAGATCGGCGTTGACGTAGTTCTCGAGTGCACAGGTTTCTACTGCTCAAAGGAGAAGTCACAGGCTCATATCGATGCAGGTGCTAAGAAGGTTGTTATTTCTGCTCCTGCCGGCAATGATCTTCCTACAATCGTATTCAGCGTAAACGAAAAGACTCTTACTGCTGACGACAAGATCATTTCTGCTGCTTCATGCACAACAAACTGCCTCGCTCCTATGGCTAAGGCTCTTAATGACTATGCTCCTATCCAAAGCGGTATCATGAGCACTATCCACGCTTACACAGGCGATCAGATGATCCTTGACGGTCCTCACAGAAAGGGCGACCTCAGACGTGCAAGAGCAGGCGCTGCTAACATCGTTCCTAACTCAACAGGTGCTGCTAAGGCTATCGGCCTTGTTATCCCTGAACTCAACGGCAAGCTCATCGGCTCTGCTCAGAGAGTTCCTGTTCCTACAGGTTCTACAACTATCCTTACAGCTGTTGTTAAGGGTGCAGACATCACTAAGGAAGGCATCAACGCTGCTATGAAGGCTGCTGCTTCCGAGTCATTTGGCTACAATGAAGATCCTATCGTTTCTTCTGACGTTATCGGCATGAGATTCGGTTCACTCTTCGATGCTACTCAGACAATGGTTGCTAAGATCGCTGACGATCTCTACGAGGTTCAGGTTGTTTCTTGGTACGATAACGAGAATTCTTATACATCACAGATGGTTAGAACTATCAAGTACTTTGCTGAACTCGCTTAATCTTAACCAATAATATTAAAGGACGGCTTTTATAGCCGTCCTTTTGTTTTTGCGGAAGCCGCATGTTAAAGTGAGACTTCCGTATTCTTTACTTCTGATTTTGGTATCTCTGATTTTATGTACAGGAAAATTGAAATTGCAAATAATAAAACAGCTAATTCATTGCATATAACCCAACCTATAATATTCTCTAATCGTAAACTATAGTCTGCCGCAATTTTTACAATTCCTATTAACTGATATAAATAGCAAATAGACGTCAAAACAATACTTGCGATTCCAAGAGGTTTACTCTTTTTGATTATACAGATTGCTAATATAATATATAAACATATTTTTAATGCATCCCATAAGTAAGTACTCAATGGAGTAGAATATATCAATTTATGCACAAATATAGCGAATATTAATAAAATCAAATAAAATGCCTCTGCAATCGGATATGCAATTCTGATCTTCTTAAATTTGTCACATATTAAAGAAACAAATGCAGCTATTCCAATAACGTCAACAAGAAGTATAAGCCAATTATTTATTACTGGAAGCTCAAATATAAGCCTAATGTCATGAATAGAAATAATCAATAAAACTAAAATTCCCACTGCCGAAAGAATTTTAACAGGCAGATTCTTGATCTTAACCGTTTCTCTTGGCTTTACAGGTTCAACATATCCCGAAGCGCAGCCGCATTTGCTGCATATAACCATCGGCTCGATTTCTTGTCCGCAATGTCTGCAATACATTTAAGCACCTCCTTAAGCCACAGCTAAGCCTATACTTATTCCGCTGATAATTATACCCACCAGCCAAACAATGATAGATGTCCAAAGATAAACCTTTCCGGCGTGCTTTTTTCCGTTGGAAATATTAGTTATTCCAAGAATAATTCCCACCAAAGGAATCAGAACGGATAAAAATACAAGGCCTCCGTTTGCCGGTTCATTCGGATCAACGCTCATTCCACCTGCCTGATATATTGGTTTCCCTGTCTGACAGCCGCAGTGAATACACACAATAGCTTCTTCGTCAATTTCTTTTCCGCATTTCATACAATAAGCCATAAATTCTCCTCCTACAAATTCAGCGTTTTCATTATATTTCAATTTGATATACGCTGTTTTTTGTATTTTAGCACACAAAAAAAAAAAAAACGGTGATATTTATGTGATAGTACAGTGAAAATATAATTATTGAATATGCATTTCCGGGATTTTATTAAAATCCTTGATTTACATTGCTATTAATGATATAATTACTTTGTAATCATCTTTTATTGGCAAAGGAGCTGATTTAATGTATGTAAACGCTTTCGGAGTAGAGGTCAACAACGGTGACGAGCAGCTAAACGAATTAATTTTCAGTTCTCGCCGCGTTTCGGATTCAACGGAAAAAAAGCTTGATAATGCTTTTAAGCAGCTTGAAAATATCAATAAAAAATATTCGCCGCCTTTATGGGTATCTATTTTGAAATATATATCTCTGTTTGCTGCATTCTGCATTACTGTCGGAATACTGAATGCTGATGTCGGCTTGAAACAAGCATATAAAAATGCCGCTTCCCTTTTCTATATCGACGGCATCTCTTGGATAATTGCTGTCGTATGCATTGTTTTCGGATACAAAATCAGACGGAATATCGAAAAAGACGAAAGCGTTTCAGACACTGTCAAAAACTACGAAAATACTTCGCAGATCGCACGTCAGGAGCTTGGGATTCCCGAAAACGCCGATGAAATCGATATACTCTGCGAAAAATACAAGATCAAAAACGGCAAGGTCGTACATATTGATTTTCCAATGTTTTCCCATTTCAACGTCAGCAGATTCATATATATACAAAACGGCTTGCTTTGCCTTGCAAGCGTGAATTCGGTTATAGAATTTCCGCTGAGTTCAATCGTGAACGTTACAAACGAGAACAAAAAGGCAAGCTTTACAGAGTGGAACAAAGAAATTCCTCCGGACGATAAATCGTTGAAAAAATACAAGATCGTGTATAATAATCAAGGCATCTACTTCACAAAATATTATAAAGTCACTGTAAACGATACATCAGGAGAATTTTATTTTTTGATTCCAAATTATGACATTGAGCTTTTCTGCGGCATAACCAATACGCATTTCGATGAAAATTAAAATTGGTTCGGTCTTCATAATATATATTTATTTACCAATAATATATTTTTTACTTTGAGTTATAATACTATCACGGCATCATTAATTCAATTTTAAAGGAGAATTTATTATGAAGGGTGAATTTACTCAGAAGGGCAAGGAAGCTCTCGAAAGATTTAAGATGGAGTCTGCAAGCGAAGTTGGCGTAAACCTCAAGCAGGGTTACAACGGTGATCTTACTGCAAGAGAAGCCGGTTCTATCGGCGGTCAGATGGTCAAGAAAATGATCGACGCATATAAGATGCAGTAACATCTGAATAAACATTAAGGGTATCACAGTAGTGATACCCTTTTTTAACTATGCACTTTACTTTGTACCGAATATTCTGTCTCCTGCATCGCCTACTCCGGGCACAATATACTTATCCTCATTAAGGCATTTATCCATTACTCCCGTATATATCTCAACATCAGGGTGCTTCGAATGTACGGTTTCAACGCCCTCGGGAGAGCAGAGAATACACATAAACTTAATATTTTTTACTCCCAGCTTCTTTACCTCATCAATCGCCATACAAGCGGATTTTCCGGTGGCAAGCATAGGATCGACAATTATTACATCACGCTCTGAGATATCCTCGGGCATCTTTACATAATACTTTACAGCCTCTTTTGAATCGGGATCGCGGAAAAGTCCTATGTGTCCGATTTTAGCTGCGGGAACAAGCTTTGTTACGCCTTCAGTCATTCCGAGACCTGCACGTAAAATCGGAACGATAGCAAGCTTTCTGCCCGAAATTACTTTTGTTTTAGCAATTGCAACGGGAGTTTCAAGCTCTATTTCTTTAAGTGGAAGATCGCGAGTTGCCTCATAGCAAATAAGCATCGCAGTTTCCGAAACAAGCTCCCTGAATTCCTTTGCTCCCGTATTCTTGTCACGCATAAGCGAGATCTTATGCTGAACAAGAGGGTGATCGATAATGTGAAGTCCTGTCATAATAATTATTCCTCCTTAATGATTTTCAAGCTCTTTTATCAAGTCGAGTCTTTTTATATGCCGTCCGCCCTCGAATTCCGTAGTCAGGAATATCTCGGAAAGCTCCAAAGCAAGTCCGGTGCCAAGAACTCTTGCGCCGATACACAAAACATTGGCGTCATTATGCATTCTGGTGAATTTTGCCGAAAAGGAATCCGAACACAGCGCGGCTCTTATGCCGTGAATTTTATTTGCCGCGATCGACATTCCTATACCTGTTCCGCAGACAAGAATTCCCTTTTCGCATTCGCCGGATAAAACCTTTTCGCATACCGCCTTTGCTATAACAGGGTAATCGCACGGTTCACCGTTACAGCCTAAATCTGCAAATGTAAATCCTTTTTCGCTCAAAGCTTTTTTGATCGCCAGCTTCATCTCATAGCCGGCATGGTCGCAACCAATTGCTATCATAGATAATTCTCCATTCATATCATTTCTTGTTTCTTGTTTCAAGATCTTTTTCCGCTTTTACTTTTTGCAGATAAGATATCTCAAGCTCGTCAACCGTTATCGGTTTCTTTGAAAGCGCCGCAAGACAAACGCCTGCCGCATTCTGGAGTCTGTTTGCAGGAGAAGCTATCAAAAATTCCGCCGAACGATAGTCCGTAAAGAAATCAGCAGCTCCGTCGCCGCAAAGCAGCGTTTTTTCTCCGTTAAAAGCAAGGAATTGCGCAAGCTCGTTACGGTTTATCAGCTGTTCATCGCAAATAGGTTCAAGAGTATATCCGTCGCTTTTATACGTGCAGCTGTAAACAAGCTCTCCGCGCGCTTTCATTACTGAGCAGACAGTTCCTGAAAAGACTATATTGTTATAAGCCATAGCCTCCAGCGTTGAGACTCCGCAGCATTTACAGTCAAGCGCAAACCCCATAGCTTTTACTACCGCTGCACCGATCCTGAGTCCGGTATACGAACCCGGACCGTTGGCAACAGCAAACAGCCCGATATCACTCATCTGCCTATCGGTTTGCTTCAGCAGATCTCTGCATATCGGCATTATCACCTGAGAGTGAGTTTTCTGTGTATACAAGGTATTTTGCGCAAGAAAAACCTCGATCTCTGTATCAAACAATGCCGCAGAAGCTGTTTTTCCGGACGTATCAATTCCAAGAATCAGCAAATCTTCCACCGTCCTCTATTACAATTTCGCGTTCGTTTTCATTTAGTACATTTATAGTTATGTATATTGCAGCCGAAGGCAGGAACTCGTCAATATTCTCCGACCACTCGATCGCGGCGACGTTATTTTCAAAGGGATAATCATAAAATCCTGTTGATTCAAGGTCGCCGTCAGATTCGATCCTGTACATATCGAAGTGATAAAGAGAAATTTTATCCCCTTTATACTCGTTAACAAGCGCATATGTAGGCGAACAGACATTATCGCCCAGTCCCATGCCAATGGCAATTCCTCTGGTGAAAGTCGTTTTGCCTGCGCCAAGTCCGCCTTTATAAGCTATAATATCTCCCGCCCTGAGACGGCTGCCGATCTTTTCAGCGGCAGCTATAGTTTCTTCGGGCGAATGCGTTATAATTCTCATATTCAGCTCCGTTTAATACAGTCCCGTGATATTTCCGTCGTTATCGCAATCGATATTAAGCGCAGCCGGAGCTTTTGGAAGTCCGGGCATCGTCATAATATCTCCCGTATAGATAACTACAAAGCCTGCGCCTGATGAAAGCTTTGCGTCGCGGACTGTAATGTTAAAATTCTTCGGTTTGCCGAGAAGCGCAGGATTATCCGAAAGCGAATACTGTGTTTTGGCAATACATACCGGCAGCTCGCGGAAGCCGATAGCTTCGATCTCCTTTATCGCCTTGTCTGCCTGTGGAGTATATGTTACACCGTCCGCGCGGTAGATCTCATTTGCTATAATTTCAATTTTCTCTTTGATTGAAGCCTCGCTGGTGTACAGCTTTCTGAAATTTGTCTGGCTGTCGGTACAAAGCTCGATAGTCTCGCAAACCTTTTCGGCAAGGTCTTTTCCGCCCTCTCCGCCTTTTGCAAAGACTTCGCACATCGACACCTCAACACCCATTTCAGCGCAGAAATTCTGAACGAATTTAATTTCCTCCTCTGTATCGGAAGCAAATTTATTAATTGCTACAACAACAGGAAGCTGATACTTATGCATATTTTCAATATGAGTTTTAAGATTCACGATTCCCTTTTCAAGCGCCCACATATTTTCTTTTGAAAGATCGTTCTTCTGAACTCCGCCGTTATATTTAAGCGCCTTGATCGTAGCGACCAGAACTACGCATGACGGTGTAAGTCCTCCGTAACGGCACTTTATGTCAAAGAACTTTTCAGCGCCCAGATCTGAACCGAATCCTGCCTCGGTTATACAGTAATCGCCAAGTTTAAGTGCAAGCTTTGTAGCTCTGATCGAATTGCAGCCATGAGCAATGTTTGCAAAAGGACCGCCGTGAATAAGTGCCGGATTATTTTCAAGAGTCTGAACGAGATTCGGTTTAAGAGCGTCCTTGAGCAAAGCTGTCA
This sequence comes from uncultured bacterium, assembly GCA_905215965.1. Lineage (GTDB taxonomy): Bacteria > Bacillota > Clostridia > Oscillospirales > Ruminococcaceae > Ruminococcus. Next base: position 45,627 of record CAJMSD010000008.1, read on the forward strand.
TTGCTCCGCAAGCTCCGATCTCACGGGCAAATACAGGCTCGCCCTTAAAATTGTAAGCGACAAGAATATTGCCGATACGCTCTTTAAGGTCTGCAAGATCGGTTGCAAGACAAAGGATCGCCATTATCTCAGATGCAACAGTAATATTGAAGCCGTCCTCACGTGGAACACCATTGACCTTGCCGCCAAGTCCAATTATAACATTTCTGAGCGCTCTGTCGTTCATATCCATGCATCGCTTGAACATAATTCTTCTCTGATCGATGTTAAGCGCGTTACCCTGCTGAATATGATTGTCGATCATAGCGCAGAGAAGATTATTTGCAGCCGTTATTGCGTGCATATCGCCTGTAAAATGAAGATTTATGTCCTCCATAGGAACGACCTGAGCATATCCGCCGCCTGCTGCTCCGCCCTTTATTCCAAAAACAGGGCCAAGCGACGGTTCACGCAGAGCAAGCACCGCTTTTTTGCCGATTCTGTTCATTGCGTCTGCAAGTCCTACGCTAACAGTAGTTTTTCCCTCTCCGGCAGGCGTAGGATTTATAGCGGTAACAAGAATAAGCTTGCCGTCCTTTCTGAAAGCCAGCTTTGAATATAAGCTTTCCGATAACTTAGCTTTATAGTGTCCGTACGGTTCGAGACAATTTTCATCGATACCGAGGGCAGAAGCAACTTCATATATACGTTTCATTTTTGCTCCCTGAGCTATTTCAATATCTGATAACATAAATAACCTCCTATCACATCAATCATAAAAGTGATAATACTATGCGTTTATTATACCATTAATTATCAAAAATTGCAAGAATAATATATTATTTTAGGGCAATCACATATATATTTAAAACAAAAAAATATTTCCCATATAATTGACACGCATAAACTAATGTAGTATAATGAGTATATCATCATTACTTTAGCAATTTAAAGCTTTATCGGTTTACAATTGCATAGTTCTGAAATTATTGTGAATGGAGAATTTATATGTCGTCTAAAACAGCAACTTTTGCTATTCTTGCCTTATACATAATAATAATGATAGCAATTGGATTCTATACTTCAAAAAGAACTAAATCAACAGATGATTTCATGCTTGGAGGAAGAAAGGTAGGCTCATGGCTTACAGCTTTCTCTTACGGAACCACATACTTTTCAGCTGTAGTTTTCATAGGATATGCCGGTCAGTTCGGCTGGAGCTACGGTGTCTCATCAACGTGGATCGGTATAGGCAACGCCATACTCGGAAGTATGCTTCCGTGGCTCATACTCGGCCGCAGAACAAGACTTATGAGCAATCATCTCGGCGCAAAGACGATGCCGGATTTCTTTGAAAAAAGATTTGATTCCGCATCTTTAAAAACAGCGGCTGCCGTAATTGTTTTTATCTTCCTGATTCCATATACAGCGTCTGTTTATAACGGACTTTCACGTCTGTTCGGAATGGTTTTCGATCTCGGTGAAAACGGATTTTATTATATAATCATTGCAATGGCTTTACTTTCTGCGATTTATGTAATTCTCGGCGGATATTCCGCAACGGCTCTTAATGATTTCTTTCAGGGAATCATCATGCTCATTGGAATAAGCACGGTCGTTATCTGTACTCTTAGCGGCAAGGGCGGTTTCACAAATGCAGTTCATCAGCTTGCAGAAATTGAAGGACAGAAAGGACTCGGTTCTCTTTTCGGTCCTGATCCGATAAACCTGCTTGGAGTTGTTATTCTGACATCGGTAGGTACTTGGGGACTTCCTCAGATGGTTCAGAAATTTTACGCCATTAAAAATGAACAGGCAATTGCCAAGGGAACAATCATATCGACTTTCTTTGCGCTCGTTGTTGCCGGAGGTTCATATTTTATGGGAGGCTTCATCAGGCTCTACTGCACAACAGACGCTTCCGACACCTCAAAAGCATTTATAGAAACGGTAGGAGGAAAGCCAGTATTTGATAAAATGGTTCCCGCTCTTCTGAAAACCGCGCTTCCCGAACTGCTTATAGGTCTGGTTGTCGTACTCGTGCTTTCGGCATCATTATCAACGCTTTCCTCACTTGTTCTTACATCAAGCTCAACACTTACCAACGATCTTATCAAACCAAGGATCAAGAATTTCTCGGATAAAAAACAGATGACAACCATGCGTATTCTCATTGCAGTTTTCCTCGTAATTTCAGTTGTTATCGCCTGCAACAAAAACGCATCTATCTCAACTCTTATGTCATATTCATGGGGAGCTCTTTCGGGTTCATTCCTCGGACCGTTCATGTATGGTCTTTTCATGAAGAAAACCTCAAAAGCAGCTTGCTGGACAAGCTTCTGCACAGGTATCGGAATAACCTTAGTTCATATGTTCTTATTCAGCATGAATATAGAGGCTTTCAGCGGAATAAAGGATGCAGTAGTTCAGCTTGATCTGCCAATCAATTTACTCTCTCCTATCAATGCTGGAGCATTTTCTATGATAATTTCTCTAATTGAAGTACCTATCATAAGCAGCTTTACAAAGAAACCCGATAACGCAGTAGTCGACCATGCTTTCGAAGCGCTTAATACCGCTAAATAATGGATATAATCAAAGAGGACTGTAACGGCAGTCCTCTTTTTGTTTATCATAATTTTCAAACAGAAAAGGCAGAGCATAAAGCTCTGCCTTTCAGCAAGCGTCAAATCATTGACGTACATTTAATTTATTAACCGTACTCCGGCTGATCCGGATTTGCTGCATCAGTCATCTGCTGAGCTTCCGTCGGTGCTTCCGTAGGAGCTTCTGTTGGAGCCTCTGTCGGCGCTTCAGTGGGAGCTTCGGTAGGCGGTTCCGTTGTAGGCTCGGTAGGAGCTTCCGTTGGAGGTTCAGTAGCAATTACCGCATCTTTTGAAAGATAATATACTATGAGCTTCTTTTCCTCGGCATTATTGAATATATCGCCGGGTTTAACGGTTTTTCCGTCGACCTGAATTGTTATGACTGTATTTGGAGTACCGGAGCTTGCGCTTGACTGAGAGATAAGCTCATAATTGCTTATTCCTGCTTTTTTCAGCTCATTCTCATACTGCGAAGCAGTAAGTCCTGCATACTCAGGGATCTCAGCCTTGATTGCGCCCTTGCTTACCTTAACGGTGATTTTCTGTCCTTTGCTGAACGGTTCGTCGGGAGCAATGCTCTGTTCAAAGATCTGTCCTGTTTCATAATCGTCGGAATAATCATAGATCGGTTCAAGCTCAAAATATTCTTTGTACTTTTCTTTTGTGATGTCAAAGTACTTGCCTTTCAAGTCGAACATATAGCTGTCTGCTTCCGTAGTCGTTTCCGTAGAAGTCTCAGTTGTATTTTCGATGACGTTATCGGTCATTGACTCGGAAGGCGAGATCATCGAAGAAGAATTCTTCTCATCATTTTCTCCAAAGAACGCATTCCAGGATACGACCGCAATAATCATAAGTATAGCAAGCAGCAGGATTCCAATGATAATAGGCACTTTAAGCTTATCGACCGTATTTACCTTTTCATAATGATAATCCTCTTCATAATCGTCGGGATCATCATACTCGCCGTAATCATTGTAATCGTCCTGATAATAATCATCGCTGCGAACTCTTTCGGAATTATTATAATTGCTTTCCGGTTTTCTGCCAGTTCCGGTGATCGCAGAATGATATTCCGGAGCTACAGGCTGCTGTTCAAAAAGCTTGGTAACAAGCTCGGTTATTGTCTGGATCCTGTCACGTCCCGAAAGATTCATTCCTTCCATTATGATTCGCGAAACGTGCGAAGGAATATTTTTATTCAGAACGTGCGGCTCACACAAATCGTCATTTTCAAGTCTGAGCAGCGAATCGGTAGGCATACAGCCCGTCAAAATTCTGTAAAGAAGAGCGCACACGCTGTAAACGTCTGTCCACGAACCCTGTCTGCTGTTTGTGCTCGGAGAATATTGCTCCGGAGCAGCATAGCCTTTGAACAGCTCGTATTCAAGTCCGGCATTTGCAGTTCTCACAGCTGAAACGCAGAATCCCGAAAGCTTTAGCTCACCTTTATCCGTAACGTAAATTGTTTCGGGACTTATGGCTCTGTGGATCATTCCTGCATTATGAAGAATCCCTATCGTAGTAAACAGCGGCGGTATCAGCTTAGAAGTTTTTTCCCAACTGAGTTCACCTGCATTGCTTTTAAGATAATCCAGCAGCTTCTCACCCTCGATATATTCAAATACAGTATAGGTAGTATTATTTTCGGCGAACATATCAAGTACGGGAATAATATTGGCATTATTCCTCAGACGCGCAAGAGCTTTATTCAGCTCAGTATATTCAGCCATAAAAGCCTTATACTTTGCCAGATTGTTATAATTTACGCTGATAACAGGTTTGTTTTTTACTCTTGTACACAGATTTATCGGCATATATTCGCGCAGGAGCACCTTACAGCTTATAACCTTGTCATATCCGATATATGTAGCTCCCTCGCCGTTATATTCAAGCAATACGCCGACAAGATACCTTTCATGGAGTATCGTACCCGGGGCAATATACATAGAGTTATGCGGCAGGGATTCATCATATCCGCAGTACGGACAGACAGGCCTTGAAGCGTCATAAGTTTCCATGCAATTGTAACAGTATTTTCGCTCTCCCAAAGCAGCTCCTCCTTTATAAGAAGTAATATAAATGCGCAAAAACACATCATATATATTTTATCAGTAATTTCAGCTGTTGTCAACCGATTACAGCGACTTATAAATATTTCGTCGGAATTTGTATTATTTCTGTAATATCTTTGAGACAATTAACGGTATATTTGTAACATTTCACTCAGTTATCTAAAAGTTTTCTCTCAAGCATTTCCTGAGCTGCAAGCATTACTCCGATCTTTCCGCTTGTATATGTTATTCCGCCCTGCATCCATACCGCATACGGCTCGCGTATAGGAGCGTCGGCAGACAGCTCTATCGAAGCGCCCATAGTGAATGCTCCTGCAGCCATGATTACCTTGCTGTTGTAGCCAGGCATATCCCAAGCCTCAGGCACAACGAACGAATCGACAGGCGCTCCCTTTTGTATTCCCTGACAGAACGCCGTAAGATGCTGTTCGTCATTCAGCTTTACAGCCGTTATGATGTCTCCCCTTTTTTCGTTTTTACTCGGCGAGCATTCAAAGCCGAGTAGCGTAAACAATTCACTTGCAAACGCTGCCGTTTTAAGGGCATTTGCAGTAACGTCGGGCGAGAAGAAAAGTCCAAGCAGTATCTCTCTGTTCATATCAAGAGTACAGCCAACCTCCTTGCCCATGCCAATACAGGTAAGACGATAGGAACAAAGCTCGATCAGATCGGCACGTCCTGCTATATATCCGCCCGTACGCGCAATTCCTCCGCCTGCATTTTTAATAAGCGAGCCGACGATAAGATCTGCGCCTGCCTGAGTAGGCTCTCTGTCCTCGACAAATTCTCCGTAACAATTATCGACCATAACGATAATTTCGGGGTTTCCCTTACGTGCGGCAAGAATCATCTTTTCTATATAGTCAATAGTAAAAGCCGGACGAAGCGAATAACCTCTTGAACGCTGAATATATGCAAGCTTTGCGCCCTTGACTGCCTCTGTTATTTCATCAAGCTTTGCCGTACCGTCGTCATTCAGATCAACCTGAGCATAATCAACGCCGAAATCCTTCAATGAACCATTTCCGGCTTTCCCCGACAGACCGATGACCTCTTCCATCGTATCATAGGGCTTTCCAGTCAGAGAAACCATTTTATCGCCTGCTCTGAGGACTCCGAAAAGAGCGACCGACAGAGCGTGAGTCCCCGAAACAAAATTAAAACGCACCAGAGCGTCTTCGGCTCCCATAACGTCCGCATAGACCTTATCGATAGCTTCGCGCCCCACATCTCCGTAGCCGTAGCCTGTAGAACCGTAAAAGCATGGTTCGCTGATCCTGTTTTTTGAAAATGCACGCAAAACCTTTGCGCCGTTATATTCGGCATTGCTGTCAATTTCCGCAAAAACCCCGGCGCAGTTCTTCTCGGCAGCTTCGCCAAGCTTTATTATTTTTTCATCAATATTATACAATTCACTAATTCTGCTGTTCATCAGACAATTTTCCTTTCATTACACTTTCCTTTTCAACATCGATACGCTCAAGAACGATCTCGTGATCTGCTTCACGGAATCCTATTTCCCTGTAAAAGCTGACTCTGATATCAAGAGCCAAAAGATATGCTCTTTTTCCGAGACTGTTAAAAAATCCCGCAAGCCATCTGAGAAATTCACGCGCGTATCCGCTTCCTCTGGATTCAATTTTCGTAGCGACCTGCGCGACAAGGATTTCATTTTCAATATCAAATACTGCCGATGCCGTTGTAGAGTTTCTGTATGTAAAAACTCTGCTGATACCGTGGCGGCATCGATGCGACGTATCGGTATACCAAAGAGAAAAATCGGCTATGTTCGGGAATCCGTCGCTCAATATCTTATACACATCGGTAAGATCGGGGTCAAAATCAACGTACTCCTCGACAAAATCCGTGCTCTCACCATCAGGCAGCAGCTCAAATACAGTACGCTGCAGCTTTTGATAACGATCATCACAGCAAAGCTCGCCAAGAATTCTTTGCGAGCCTTCGATCCTGAACGGAAGATTCATTTCAATAAACATTTTCAGCTCATCGGTTGCCGAAAGCTTATCATCGCTGCAAATGATGAGCGTCGAATTGATTATGAACATAAAACCTATACCACTATTGTCCGTTACCTTGTAAAAACGGCAGAAATCATAACCAAGTCCGTAAGCTCTCACATAGGAAAGCATTTTTTTGCCCATCAGCGTTTTCAGAAGCATTTCTCTGTCAAGCTCATTTTCATTGTCAATAAGTTTTATCATCAGTCGGTTACCTTTCCAAGAAGAGCCTTCACCAGTTTATAAGAAGCTTCCAGATCGTTCGCGTTTATTACGCAGGACGGCGAATGGAGATAACGGCACGGTACGGAAACCGCAATAGTCTTAACTCCGCTGCCCGTTATGTGGATCGCTCCGCTGTCGTTTCCTCCGGCTACCATAGTTTTTGTTTGACAGCCTACCCCGATCTCCTCAGCTGTTTCAAAAGCAAGAGTATAAAGCTCTTTGTTGTACATTGTGCTTCTGTCCATAAAGGATACCACAGGGCCGCCTCCTAAGGAGCACACTCTCTTTGCTCCGCTTACTCCGTCGATATCCGCGGCGGTAGTTGCTTCAAGTACAATTGCTATATCAGGCTGAACCGAAAATGTGGAAGCTCCTGCTCCTCTCAGTCCTATCTCCTCCTGAACGTTAAAAGTAAAATATGTATCGTACTCAAGCTCTTCATGCATGAGCTTTATCATTATCGCACAGCCTGCACGATCGTCTATAGCCTTTGATTTTACGCAGTTTTCCCCCAATTCTGCAAACTCGGATTCAAAGTATACGCAGTCGCCAAGACTTACATATTTTTCCGCTTCGGCTTTGTTTTCCGCACCGATATCGATATATAATTCCGAAAATTCGGGAGCTTTTTCCCGATCGTCCGCGGAAAGATTATGAACCGCCGTCGAGCCGATAACACCGGCAATATGATTTGCTCCGACAGAAACGCGTCTGCCTATCGCAACCGACGGATCAATGCCTCCAACGGAGTCAAAATTCAAAGTTCCGTCGGGACGTATATATGTGACAATGAATCCGACCTCGTCCATATGAGCGGCTACCATAAGCTTTTGCAAAGGCTTTTTTCTTCCTTTTTTGAAACAAATGAGATTGCCGAGATTATCAACTCTGTACTCGCACACGTCTTTGACCTTGCTGATTATCATCTCTCTTACGGCTTCCTCGTTGCCGGATACGCCGTTTATAAGGCACAATTCCTTCAATAAAGCTCTCATTCCGAAACCTCCTTTACAAATTCAGCAAGCAGTCTGCCTGTAAGCTCGACATCTTTTGTATCTATGACTTCAACCGGAGTATGCATATATCTCAGCGGTATTGAAACAGTGCAAGCCTTTGCGCCCTCTCTGTTCACCGAAAAACGATCGGCGTTGGTCGAAGTCAGTCCGTTCATGACCTCGATCTGATAAGGGATATTATGATTTTCGGCGGAGCTTATCAATCCGTTGGAAATTTCTCTTGACAGTGACGGAGAAATTCCTATCATCGGACCTTTTCCGATATATCCGCATTTGTTTTCTTTTTCTCCCTCTGCAAAACCGAAGCTTACATCAACGGCTATTGCAATGTCGGGATTAATTTTGTACGCTCCGATTTTTGCTCCGCGCTCGCCAAGCTCCTCCTGCGTTGAAAAGAGAACGGTTATGTTATATGCCGTCTCGCATTCCTTTAACAGATCGAGCGCATACAATATGGAAGCAACGCCGCATCTGTCGTCAAGAGCGCCGCCTGTAACGCGTGTTCCGAGAAGTTCGCAAAAGCTTACGTCAAAGGTTATGGCATCGCCCAGCGAGACAAGCTTTTCAAGCTCCGACTTAGACATTCCCGTGTCAACGGCAGCTTCGTCAAAGGTAAGCACGTTTTTTTCACCCTTTGAAAGATGCGGCGGAACGGAACAAACGACTCCCTTTATATCCCTTTTTCCGTGGATAACGACCTGCTGTGCCGGAAGAAGTCTCCTGTCTATACCGCCGAGATTGCTGAATTTAATAAATCCGTCGTCGGTGATATATGTAACGATCATACCTATCTGATCGATATGCGCGTCCAGAAGCAGCGATCTCTTTTTGCCGCTGAATTTACCGAATGTACCGATCACATTGCCGTTTTCTATTACGGCATCGGGACAGTACGGTTTAAGAAGCTCAACGGCGGTTTCTGCCGCATTTTTCTCGCTGCCCGAAGCTCCGTCAGCGTTTGATAATTTTTGCAATATATCCTTAATTTCCATAACCGAGGAATCCTTTCATAAAAATCCAATTACTTTAACATTATACCAGAATTTTTTATCAATTACAATAGAATCGGGAAATTTTATTCATATAACGGCTTTTCATTAGATTCTTATACATCATAATAAATAGTAAAAAATAAAATTAATCATTATACTCTTTTCACCCGAGGAAATTTGTGGTATAATAAACGCGTAATGTTTATTAAACTTCTCACAGATACGCAAATCAAAAATAAATTATCTGCGTATCGAACAGCCTTCCACTATTTCCGAAAGGCTAATTATGCGTGCCGCTCGCTTAAAGCGGCAGCCGTAACATACATTCAATGTGAATTTGTAGTTGATCGGTAAATAATAAACGGTAGTTACAAATTCGGAAAATCTTACTTTAGTTGCGGCTATGGAGATAATTATGGCAAATACTTCTTACAATGACATCAAACAAGCTGCGCTGAAAAGATATTTCAGCAGAATGAACGATATGCAGCGTGAAGCAGTTTTTACTGTAAACGGTCCTCTGCTTGTCCTCGCAGGCGCAGGAAGCGGCAAAACCACCGTGATCGTCAACCGAATAGCCAATATGATAAATTTCGGCAACGCTTACCATGATTCAACCAGATGCGGCGATGATGACGATATTGCTTTCCTCAAAGACTACGCCGAGGGTAAAACTGACGATTTTGACACACTCCGCGACATAACTGCGGTTGATCCTGTCAGACCTTGGAATATCCTCGCGATAACCTTTACTAATAAGGCAGCAGCCGAGCTAAAAACCAGACTTTATGATATGCTCGGAGAAGAGGCGCTGAATATTCATGCGGCAACATTTCATTCGGCTTGCGTCAGAATTCTGCGTCAGGAGATCGAATGGCTCGGATATGCAAGAGACTTTACTATTTATGATTCGGACGACAGTCAGAGAATGCTCAAACGTATTATGGCTGAATCCGACGTTTCAGAAAAACAGTTTGCTCCGAGAGCCGTGCTAAGCGAGATCAGCTTCGCCAAGGATAAAATGATCTCTCCCGAAGAAATGCTTGAGGACGCGGGACAGGATTACCGAAAGAAGATCACCGCAAAGCTTTACGCTCGCTATCAGGAACGAATGAAAGCTGCAAACGCCGTGGATTTCGACGATATCCTGCTCCTTACCGTTAAGATCTTCGAGCAGTTTCCGGATATCCTGAAAAAATATCAGAACCGATACAAATATATTATGGTCGATGAATATCAGGATACCAACCATGTCCAGTTCAGACTCGTTTCGCTGCTCTCACAGGCTCATAACAATATTTGCGTCGTAGGCGACGACGATCAGAGTATTTACAAATTCAGAGGAGCAAATATTGAAAATATTCTCGGCTTTGAAAGACAGTTTGACGGCGCTGCTGTTATTCGGCTTGAACAAAATTACCGTTCAACGCAAAATATCCTGAATGCGGCAAACTCTGTAATAAGCCATAACTGCGGACGCAAAGAAAAATCTCTCTGGACAAGCGGAGAGGAAGGCGATAAAATTTTCTGGTACAAAGCTATAGACGAGTCCGACGAAGCTAATTTCGTATCGGATACGATCCTTCAGAATTATAAAAAAACCGGAAAATATTCGGACTGCGCTGTTCTGTACAGACTTAACGCCCAGTCAAACAGCATTGAACGTACTCTCATTAAAAAAGGGATTCCATATCGCGTCTACGGAGGTATGCGATTCTACGACCGTGCAGAGATCAAAGATATTACGGCTTATCTCGGATTCATCAATAATCCCAACGATATCATACGTTTTCAGCGTATTATCAACCAGCCTAAACGGAATATAGGCGACGCAACAGTCTCGCTTATTGAACAGATAAGCAGCGATCTTCGTATTTCTCCCCTTGAAGTTATGAGAAACTGCGATGAATATGCTCCTTTATCAAAAAAGGTAAACGTTCTAAAAAATGCCGCCGCCATGTTTGATTCGCTTGCGGAATCGGCAGAGAAAATGCCGCTTGACGAGTTTATCGACGAGATGCTTGAAAAAACAGGCTATAACGACTACTTAAAAGCGTTGGGCGACGAGGGTGTAGGACGTGCCGAAAATATCGACGAGCTGCGCTCTACCATTGCCGTTTACATCAACGAAGCGGAAGAACCGTCTCTCAGCGGATTCCTTGAAGAGGTCGCGCTCTATACGGAAGCAGACCGCGATGACGGCTCTGACGACAAGGTAACCCTTATGACGATACATTCGGCAAAGGGACTTGAATTCCCCAATATTTTTGTTATCGGTCTTGAAGACGGTATTTTCCCGTCGTCACGTTCCTTCGACAACGAGGAGGATCTTGAGGAGGAGCGCCGTCTTGCTTATGTTGCGATCACCCGTGCAAAGAAGAAGCTCTATATCACCAGCGCAAGCCAGCGTATGCTTTACGGTCAGACTCAGCGCAATGTTACTTCTCGTTTTATACGCGAGATCGGCAGCGAGCTTATCGAAAAGCACGATAATGCTTCTGCCGTGAAAAATTCACCTGCCGATTCTAAAGCAATGACCGCTGTTCATTCTGCCACGCTTCAGCAGCAGATCGCCAGAAATAAAGTAATATCCTCCGGAATGTCAAAAGCTCCCGCTGTCGAGTATGCTGCCGGAGAAAGAGTTTTTCATAATATTTTTGGTGAAGGAACTGTTATTTCCGTTAAAAAAATGGCCAACGACGCAATGCTGGAAATTGCTTTTGAAAAGGTCGGAACTAAAAAAATAATGGCTAATTTTGCCAAGCTTCGCAAAATTACCGATTAATACCCTATTTTACAAAGGAGATTATTTATGAGAAAAACTAAAATTGTATGCACGATAGGTCCTGCAACCGATAACGAAGAAGTGATGCGTGAGTTGATGATCTCGGGAATGAACGTTGCCCGTTTCAATTTCTCTCACGGCGATTACGATACCCACGAAAAGAGATTCAGAATGGTCGAAAAGCTTAGAAACGAGCTTGATCTGCCCGTTGCTACGCTTCTTGATACAAAAGGTCCTGAGATTCGGCTTGGAAAATTTGTTGACGACAAGCCGGTAGAGATCTTTGACGGCGACACCTATGTGCTTACAACCGAAGATGTTCCGTGCACTGCCCAGAAAGGAAGCATAAGCTTTAAAAAGCTCCCTAAAGATGTCAGTGTAGGAACACGTATTCTCGTAAATGACGGCGTAATTGAGCTTCTTGCAGAAAAAATCAGCGGTACTGAAATTACCTGCCGTATTATCCACGGAGGTATCCTTTCAAACAACAAGGGTATTAATGTGCCGGGAGTTCATCTTTCAATGCCTTACCTCAGCGACAGCGATATGAACGATCTTGAATTCGGAGCAAAAATGCAGTTTGATTTCATTGCTGCAAGCTTTGTCAGAACTGCCGCCGACATCAACTATCTGCGCAAATTCACCCAGAGTCTCGGCTGGTTTGACGTTAGAATAATCGCAAAAATCGAAAATCTTGACGGTGTGGAAAATATTGACGAAATTTTAGAGGCAGCCGACGGTATCATGGTCGCGCGAGGAGATATGGGCGTTGAGATACCCTTTGAACAAATCCCGGCTATTCAGAAGGAGCTTATCCACAAGGGCTATAATTCGGGCAAACAGGTTATTACGGCTACTCAGATGCTTGAATCGATGATAAATAATCCGCGTCCTACGAGAGCCGAGATCACTGATGTTGCTAACGCTATCTACGACGGCACAAGCGCTATTATGCTCTCGGGAGAAACCGCAGCCGGAGCTTATCCTGTCGAAGCCGTTCAGACAATGGCTCTCATCGCTGAAACTACAGAAAAAAATATTGATTATAAAGCTGAATTCTCCGCAAGGCGCACAGAAAACAACAGCAGCGTTGCAGAAGCGATCGCACACGCTACCGTAACAACGGCGCACGACCTGAATGCAAAAGCGATCATCACCGTTTCCTTGTGCGGTCAGACGGCAAGACTTATCTCGAAATACCGTCCCTACTGCCCTATCATCAGCTGTACGATGAGCGAAACCGTATGCAGGCAAATGAATATGAGCTGGGGAGTAAGTCCGTGCATAATCGATGAAAAAACAAGCACCGACGAGCTTTTTGCTTGTGCGTCCGAGGCTGCGCAAAAATGCGGACTTGTCGATAAAGGAGATCTCGTTGCTATAACGGCAGGCGTACCGCTCGGCATATCCGGTACTACAAATCTTATGAAGGTTGAAAAAATCTGACGTGATAGATACGCGGTAGATAATTTAATGAATATATGTGATAGATCCTCTGTAAACAGCTCGCTGTTATGGAGGATTTATCATTGCGGCAATTAATAAATCAAAATTTTCCTTGCATTTATTTCGCGTTTATGTTATGATAAATATTGATTATTGCTATTTTACGTAAGGAGCTAATGCTAAATGGCTAAAAAAAATGATTACGGCAATGAAAGTATTACAATGCTGAAGGGCGCCGACAAGGTTCGTAAACGTCCCGCTGTTATTTTCGGATCGGACGGACTTGACGGCTGTGAGCATTCGATTTTCGAAGTAATTTCCAACTCCATCGACGAAGCACGCGCAGGCTACGGAAATAAGATCATAATAACTCATTACAGAAATCACGACGTTGAAGTCGAGGACTTCGGACGCGGCTGCCCTGTCGATTACAATAACATTGAAAAAAGATATAACTGGGAGCTTGTCTACTGCGAGCTTTACGCCGGCGGCAAGTACGACGATACCGCCGATTCGTATGAGTATTCACTCGGACTTAACGGTCTCGGTCTGTGCGCAACTCAATTCGCTTCGGATTTTATGGACGTTGAGATCATACGCGACGGCTTCAAATACAGCCTTCACTTTGAAAAGGGAGAAAATATAGGCGGTCTGAAAAAAGAACCCTGCAAGAAAAAGCAGACCGGTACGCGCACACGCTGGCGTCCCGATCTCGACGTGTTTACCGATATTGCAGTGTCAGACGATTATTTCTGCGATATTCTCAAAAGACAGGCTGTTGTTAATCCCAATATTCTGTTTGTTTTCCGCTCGGAAAACGAATTTGGAAGCTTTGACGAAAAAGAATTTATTTACGAAAACGGTATAACCGACTACGTTGCGGAAATCGCTCAGGATAATGCCATGACCTCCATTCAGCACTGGCAGACCGACCGCAAAGGCCGCGACCGTGAGGACAAGCCCGAATACAAGGTCAAGCTCGATGTTGCTCTGACTTTTTCCAACCGTGTTAAAAATATTGAATATTATCATAACTCAAGCTTTCTGGAGCACGGAGGTTCACCGGAACGCGCCGTCAAACAGGCTTTTGTCTCGCAGATCGATAATTTTCTGAAAGCCAATAACGGATACAATAAAAACGAATCCAAAATAACGTTTAATGATGTCGAAGAATGTCTTATTCTCGTTTCCTCTTCGTTTTCGACCCAGACTTCTTATGAAAATCAAACTAAAAAAGCTATCACAAATAAATTCGTTTATGAGGCTATGACCGAATTCCTTAAACATCAACTGGAAATATATTTTATTGAGAATCCCGACGAAGCGCAGAAGATCGCTCAACAGGTGCTTCTTAATAAGAGAAGCCGCGAAAATGCCGAAAAGACTCGCCAAAACATGAAGAAAAAGCTTTCGGGCACTATCGATCTTTCAAATATGGTCGAAAAATTCGTTGACTGCCGCACAAAGGACACCGGCCGCAGAGAAATTTACATCGTGGAGGGCGATTCGGCGCTCGGTTCTGTAAAGCTTGCCCGTGATGCCGAATTTCAGGCTGTAATCCCGGTCAGAGGAAAGATCCTTAATTGTCTCAAAGCCGAGTATACAAAAATTTTCAAAAGCGAGATAATTACAGATCTGATAAAGGTGCTCGGCTGCGGAGTTGAAGTCACAACAAAAGCCAACAAGGAGCTTTCAAACTTTAACATTGAAAATTTCCGCTGGAGCAAAATCGTAATATGTACCGATGCCGATGTTGACGGTTTCCAGATAAGAACACTTATCCTTACGATGCTTTACCGTCTTACTCCGACTCTTATCGAACAAGGCTACGTGTATATCGCTGAATCGCCGCTGTTTGAGATCAATACAAAGGAAAAAACGTTTTTTGCCTACACCGAACAGGAAAAACAGCATATACTTAAACTCATCGGCGACAAAAAGTATACCATACAGCGTTCTAAAGGTCTCGGCGAAAACGAACCAGATATGATGTCGCTTACAACAATGAATCCGGAGACCCGCCGTCTTATCAAGGTAACAGCTCAGAATATAATCGAATCCGCCGAGATTTTCGAAATGCTGCTTGGAGACGATCTTCAGGGAAGAAAAGATTATATTTCCGAACACGGCAGCGAATATCTTGAACTGGCAGATATAAGCTGAGAAAGGAGAATCCCCTGCTATGGCACGAAAAAAAGAAACACAGAAAAAAAAATCAGCTCCAAAGCATGACGCATATATTGAAAGTTCGGGAGTAGTCGTAAACAAACAGATCTCCGATATCCTGAAAAACAACTATATGCCGTATGCCATGAGCGTTATAATTTCAAGAGCGCTTCCTGAGATAGACGGATTTAAACCGTCGCACAGAAAGCTGCTTTATATGATGTATAAGCGCGGACTTCTCAATCCTGATAAGGAGCGTTCAAAATCAGCAAACGTTGTCGGCGAGACCATGAAGCTAAATCCTCACGGCGATCAGGCTATTTACGAAACTATGGTGCGCCTTACCAGAGGAAACGAAGCTCTGCTTCATCCTTATGTCGATTCAAAGGGAAATTTCGGAAAGCAGTATTCAAGTAAAATGAGATCTGCCGCTGCCCGTTACACCGAAGTCAAGCTCGAAAAGATCTGCAGCGAGCTTTTTAGGGATATCGATAAGGAAACCGTTGACTTCGTACCGAACTACGATAACACAATGACAGAGCCTACCCTGCTTCCTGCGACATTCCCCTCAGTTCTTGTGAACGCAAACACGGGTATTGCGGTTGGCATGGCAAGCAATGTATGTCCGTTCAACCTTGAAGAGGTATGCGAAACCTGTATTGCGCTTATGAAAAATCCTCAGCATGATATTCTCAGCACTCTGAAAGGTCCGGATTTTCCCGGAGGCGGCTTGATGCTTTACGATGAAGCCGAATTGAACAAGGTCTACGAAACAGGAAGAGGAAGTATAAAGATACGCTCTAAATACAACTACGATAAATCCGCAAACTGCCTTGAGATCACTGAGATTCCCTACACTACTACTATCGAGGCTATTATCGATAAGATCATAGACCTTGTAAAATCGGGAAAAATACGCGAGATCTCATATATACGCGACGAAACCGATATCGACGGTCTTAAAATCGCGATCGATCTTAAACGCGGAGTCGATCCCGATAAGCTCATGCAGAAGCTTTATCGCCTTACTCCCCTGCAGGACAGCTATCCTTGCAACTTCAATATTCTGATCGCAGGTACTCCAAAGGTCATGGGCGTTCGTGAAATTCTTGAAGAATGGACAGCTTTCCGTATAGAATGCGTTCAGCGCCGAACTTATTTCGATCTGCATAAAAAAATGGATAAGCTGCATCTCCTTGAAGCGTTAGCAAAGATACTTCTCGATATCGACAAGGCTATAAAAATAATCCGCGAAACCGAAAATGAAGCCGATGTTGTTCCTAATCTTATGATAGGTTTCGGTATCGACGAAATACAAGCCGAATATGTCGCCGAGATCAAACTCCGCAACATCAATAAGCAATATATTCTTCGCAGAACAGAGGAGATCGATTCTCTAAGATCGGAAATCTCCGAAATGGAAGAGATCCTTAAAGACAAGAAAAAAGTGCGCAGTATTATTATCAGCGAGCTTCGCAGCGTTATCAAGAATTACGCTCAGCCGCGAAAAACTCTCTTCTATTATCAGTCCGACATTGAAGACGAAATTTTGACGGACGATACTCCCGATTACAATGTGAATATTTTTGTTTCGGCAAGCGGCTACTTCAAAAAGATCACTGCTGCTTCGCTTCGTATGAGCAGCGAGCAAAAGCTTAAAGAGGGAGATTACATCATTCAGTCGTTTGAATCTACAAACAAAGCCGATCTTATGTTCTTCTCGGATAGATCTCAGTGCTACAAATCCAAAGCAAGCGCATTTGATGATACTAAAGCAAGCGTTCTTGGAGATTACATTCCGGCTAAGCTCAGCTTCGACGAGGGAGAAAATCTCAAAGCTGTAGTTCATACGCTTGATTACAGCGGATACATGATATTTTTCTTTGAAAACGGAAAGGCAGCCAAAGTGCCTTTGAAGTCCTATGAGACTAAGACAAACCGTAAAAAACTCGCAAACGCATATTCGTCAAAATCGCCTCTCATTGCGGCATTGTTTATCGCGGAGGACTGCGATATACTCCTTAGAAGCTCAAGCGGTCATGCGCTTGTGTTCAACACCGCAATGATTCTTCCTAAAGCAACCCGTGATTCCCAGGGAGTTCAGGTAATGAATCTAAGAAAAAAAGCGGTACTTTCTTCTGCCGAAACAGTCACCGAGGAAATTTCGGACAGCATTGAAAAATATCGCTCAAAAAATATTCCGGCAGCCGGAAAACCCGCAAAGGAGCTTGGAGATACAAATCAGCTGACATTCTGATATATTTTAATTTATTAATACCTACAAAAACAGCGGCATAACCTGCCGCTGTTTTTTCATATTAAATTTCTGCTTATCAGTTTTCGATCGGTTCAAAATCTGCCGCACCGTGTTTGCAAAGCGGACAAATGAAATCATCGGGAAGCTCGTCTCCCTCATATACATATCCGCAAACCTTGCATACATATCCCTTTTTAATATCTTCCGACGGCTTTGGCTTGACATTCTCAAGATAATAGGTATACGTCATCGTTTCTTTTGTGTCTATAACGCGTGCCTCGGTAACATTGCAGATAAACATACCGTGAGTGCCAAGATCGACATACTGTTCAACCTCCAGAGACATAAACGCATTAATGTATCTTGGGAGGAACGCAAGTCCGTTATTTGAACGGAAAGGAACGATATCGGCAAATTTATCGGTATTTCTTCCGCTGCGGAATCCAAAGTTTTCAAACACCGAGAACGGAGCTTCCACAGACAGACAATTTACATTCATCTTACCTGTCTGCTTGATCACGTGATGCGAATAATTATCTTTATTTATCGTAACAGCTACACGATTGGGAGTATTTGTGACCTGAGTTACCGTATTTACAATAAGTCCGTTATCTTTTTTACCGTCATTTGAAGTAACAACATACAAACCATAACCGATCTTGAACAAAGCGGTAAGATCGTTCTTATTGGCTTTTTCATCAGAACGCGCGATATAGTCACGGCAAAGCTCGTCCGACATAGCGTCGATCTGCTGAATATTTTCAGTCTTTACCGATGAAAGTATCTTTACGGTTGTATCTGTCCATGTAATATTCTTGGACTTTGCGAACATCTCCTTCATTGTCTTAGCGGCAAGCGGCGCCCATGAACCGTTTTCTATCAGACCAATTGTACGTCCCTGATAATTACGCTCGGTAAGATGATCGATAAATTGCTTCATATACGGGAAAATATCGGCATTATATGTCGTTGTCGCAAGAACAAGCTTGCCGTATCTGAATGCGTCTTCAACTGCTTCTGCCATGTCCTCTCTTGCAAGATCGCAAACAACGACCTTTGGACAGCCTTTTGATTTAAGCTTTTCCGCAAGAAGCTGTACAGCCTTTTTCGTGTTGCCGTAAACGGAAGTATAAGCGATCATTATTCCCTCCGACTCGATCCCATAGGACGACCACGTGTTGTACAAGCCCAGATAATAGCTCAGATTTTCTTTAAGAACAGGACCGTGGAGCGGACATATCGTCTTAATATCCAGAGCGGAAGCCTTTTTCAGCACTGACTGCACCTGAGCGCCGTATTTTCCCACAATTCCAAAGTAATATCTGCGTGCCTCGCAAGCCCAGTCCTCGTCAACATCGAGAGCGCCGAATTTTCCAAAAGCATCAGCGGAAAAAAGCACCTGATCCGCACTGTCGAATGTCAGCATAACTTCAGGCCAATGAACCATCGGAGCGAAAACAAATGTAAGCGTATGTCTGCCAAGACTCAGAGTATCGCCATCCTTGACCTCCAATTTTTTGCCCTCGATATCTATATTTTCAAAGAAGTTGTTTATCATGTTAAAAGTTTTTGAATTTGCAACGATAACCGCTTCCGGATAAGCCTGCATAAAATTCAAAATATTTGCCGAATGATCCGGTTCCATGTGCTGAACGACAAGATAATCGGGCTTTCTGCCATCAAGAGCGTTTTGAAGATTATCCAGCCACTCATGGGTAAATGAAGCGTCAACGGTATCCATGACCGCAATTTTCTCATCAATTATCACATAAGAATTGTAAGCCATACCGTTCGGTACAATATACTGTCCCTCAAAAAGATCAATATTATGATCGTTGACGCCGATATAGCGGATATCATTTGTAACATTAATCATATTATAACCTCATTTCATACTTAATATATTTATTATACCTCAAAATTCCAATAAAAAAAGTGATTTTTGCAACATTTTCATAAATATCGAAAAAATTTTGGACAAAAAAAGACACAGCAAGAAAAATCCTGTTGTGCCCTATTCGCTGATATTCAAGTATATTTGCTCTTTTACTTTACAATAAACTTATCAATTGCTTTAAAGAAGTCCTCTGCATCGTCTGTGTGAGCATTAAGCTCGATCGGCTTTGAGAGGTCAAGGCTGAATATACCCATGATAGACTTTGCATCTACAGCGTATCTTCCGGAAACAAGATCAATATCGAAATCATATCTCATAACGATATTAACAAATTCCTTTACGTCATTGATAGCCTGAAGTGAAACTACTGCTTTCTGCATAATTATTACCTCCTATTTGATGTCAGTGGGTGTATGGTATTGGTTGCTTATTTATTGTGCCGTCTCTCGACTGCAACCTTATAATATCACTTTATTTTTTTATTGTCAAGGCTATTGCGTTATTTTCAGTAATTTAGTATAATATAGATGTGTTCAAAGCACGACTTTTTATTCACCACTAATAAACTGTTTACTGTGCATAAATATGTTTTGTTGATTTTATGCACATTATACAAGGATTGTGCTGTATAAACTACAAGGAGGTAGATTTTGAAAATATACTTCGTCACATTTGGTTGTAAGGTCAATCAGTACGAAACAGAATGTATGCGTGAAAGCTTTACGGCTCGCGGACACTTAACTGCTTTAACTCCTGCCGACGCCGATGTCATAGTTATTAATTCATGCACTGTTACGGCTTCGGGAGACAATAAATCGCTCTATACGCTTCGAAAGCTAAGAAAGGATAATCCCGAAGCAATAATTATTCTGACCGGCTGTCTGCCGCAGGCTGCTCCCGATATTGCTGATAAGATCAGCGAAGCCGATATCGTCACAGGCACTAAGGACAGAAAAAAGCTCCCCGAACTGGCTGAAAGCTTTGCAGAAAAGAAGCAGCGCATTACAAGTATTGCAGGATATACTGTCTCCGATAAATTCGAGATAATGCCGTGCGGCAGCTACAGCGATAAAACAAGAGCGTTTGTCAAAATTCAGGACGGCTGCAATCAGTTCTGTTCCTACTGTATCATACCGTATGCGAGAGGGCGCTGCCGTTCAAAACCTATTCAGCAGCTTCGCAGCGAGATCGCTTCTCTTGCCGATGCAGGTCACCGAGAAATAGTTCTTGTCGGGATAAACCTTGCCTTTTACGGCAGTGAATTTAGCTTGAGGCTGATCGACGCTATAGAGGAATGCTGCAAAATAAAGGGAATTGAGCGTGTAAGACTCGGCTCTCTGGAGCCTGAAATGATCTCCGACGACGACCTGTCAAGGCTGTCGCGTCTCGATAAATTCTGTCCGCAGTTTCATCTTTCTCTGCAAAGCGGCTGCGACCGAACTTTGCGCGCAATGAACCGTAAGTATTCTTCCGAAGAATTTTTTGCACTCACCGAAAAAATACGCAGTTTCTTTCCCGAAGCTTCGTTCACGACCGATATTATGGTCGGTTTTCCCGGAGAAACCGACGAGGATTTTGAAGAATCAATGAAATTTGCGGAAAAAATCGGATTTTCAAAAATTCATGTTTTTCAGTATTCACCCAGATCAGGTACTCCTGCCGCTAAAATGAAACAGATACCTAAGCCGGTCAAAGCTTTGCGCGCCGATAAAATGAAAGCTCTTGCTGCCCGGCTGCGCCGAAATTACCTTGAAGCTCAGGTCGGAAAAACTGTTCGGGTTTTGTTTGAACGTGAAAACTGCACAGAATTCCACCAAGGATATGCGCCTGATTACACGTTAATTAAAATTAAAAGAAAAAATTCCAAAAAAAGTTTGCGTAATGAGATATTTTGTGTTAAAATAATAGAGTATGATGATGACTGCTGTTTTGGCACGATTCTTACCGATCAAAATTTAAACAGTGTTATCCGCAATTAACACCGTTGTCATATTTTCTTTTGCGGAGAAATGGAGATTTTTTGTATGTCTGTATTCAGAATCTATGTCGAAAAGAAACCGGAATTTGCCGTTGAAGCACAATCAGTTCTCAACGATGTCCGTACCGCTCTCAGACTTGGTATCAGCGGTGTGAGAATTTTGAACAGATACGATGCGGACAGGCTGTCTCAGGAGGATTTCAGCGCTGCTGTAAATACCGTTTTCTCTGAGCCTGCCGTAGACGTTACTTATAGCGAGCTGCCTCAGCTCGGAGCTAACGAGAGGATCTTTGCCGTCGAATATCTCCCCGGTCAGTTCGATCAGCGCGCCGACAGCTGCGAGCAATGTATCCAGATCCTTCGTCAGGGCGAAAGATGCCGCGTAAAAAATGCACGCGTTTATATCATCGAGGGAAGCATTACCGACGAGGAATTCGATAAGCTTAAAAAATATATAATCAACCCTGTAGAAAGCCGCGAAGCTTCGCTTGAGACCGTCAAGTCACTTGACGCCAATTATGATATCCCTACTTCCGTCGAGGAGCTTGAAGGATTTATCAATCTCAACGATGCAGGACTTAACGCTTTTATAAGCAAATTCGGTCTTGCTATGGACTTTGACGATATCAAATTCTGTCAGAATTACTTCCGCAATACCGAAAAACGAAATCCGACTATTACAGAGATAAGAATGATAGATACTTACTGGTCGGATCACTGCCGTCATACCACTTTCCTGACAAATATCAACAATGTCGATATCCAGACTCCTTATATCAAGGACGCTTATGAAATGTACATCAATGTGCGCGAGGAGCTGGGCAGAACCGACAAGCCGATAACTCTCATGGATCTTGGCACAATTGCCGCAAAGAAGCTTAAAGCTGACGGACTTATGCCCGATCTCGACGAAAGCGAAGAGATCAACGCCTGCTCGGTAAAAATCAAGGTCGATATTGACGGAGAGATCGAGGACTGGATCCTCATGTTCAAGAACGAAACTCATAACCACCCTACCGAGATCGAGCCGTTCGGCGGCGCTGCAACCTGTCTCGGCGGAGCTATCCGTGATCCTCTTTCTGGAAGATCCTACGTTTATCAGGCTATGCGTGTTACGGGAGCTGCCAATCCGCTCGTGCCTGTAGAGGATACCATAAACGGTAAGCTTCCTCAGAGAAAGATCACTGTTGGAGCCGCTAACGGATACAGCTCATACGGAAATCAGATCGGTCTTGCCACAGGTCACGTTGCCGAGGTATATCACCCGGGTTATGTTGCAAAAAGAATGGAGATCGGCGCTGTTCTCGGTGCTGCTCCGGCAGAAAATATCAGACGTGAAGCTCCTGTTCCCGGCGATATCGTTATTCTGCTCGGCGGAAAAACAGGTCGTGACGGCTGCGGAGGAGCAACAGGCTCTTCAAAATCCCACACCCTCGAATCGCTTGAAAGCTGCGGAGCTGAGGTTCAGAAGGGTAATCCTCCCGAGGAAAGAAAGCTTCAGCGTCTTTTCAGAAAGCCTGAAGTAACAAAGATGATAAAACGCTGCAACGATTTCGGTGCAGGCGGAGTTTCAGTCGCTATCGGTGAGCTTACAGACGGTCTTGTTATCAACCTCAATGCCGTTCCAAAAAAATACGACGGTCTTGACGGTACCGAGATCGCTATCAGCGAATCACAAGAAAGAATGGCTGTAGTTATCGCTCCCGAAGATCTTGACGCGTTTATGACTGAGGCAGCTAAAGAAAATCTTGAAGCTACTCTTGTCGCAGACGTTGTTGAAGAACCGCGTCTTAAAATGAACTGGAACGGAAATACCATTGTTGATCTTTCCCGTGAATTCCTTAATTCCAACGGCGCGCCAAAATATACCGATATTAAGGTGGAAGCTCCAACCGCTGTGCCCGCTCCGGAAATTATTGACTGCTCCGATACATGGACAGAGCTTATGTCTAACCTTAACGTCTGCTCACAGAAGGGTCTTATCGAGAAATTCGACTCAACTATCGGCGCAGGTACTGTTCTTATGCCTTTCGGCGGAGTTTATCAGATGACGCCGTCTCAGGCTATGGCTGCTAAAATCCCTGTTCTTAAAGGCGAAACTACTACCTGCTCTCTTATGGGCTGGGGATATAATCCTGACATTTCGGAAAAAAGCCCTTATCACGGAGCAATGATGGCTGTTATCGAGTCAATTGCTAAGGTAGTCGCTGCCGGAGGTTCTTATAAAAAATGCTGGCTCACATTCCAGGAATATTTTGAAAGAACTCAGAACGATCCTAAACGTTGGGGAAAACCTATGTCTGCTCTCCTCGGAGCTTTCAAGGCTCAGCTTGAAATGGGCTGCGGCTCTATCGGCGGCAAGGACTCAATGTCAGGTACATTCGAACAGATAGATGTTCCTCCGACGCTTGTTTCGTTTGCCGTATCGACTGCTAAGGCCGACAAGGTCGTTTCAACGGAATTCAAGTCCGCGGACAGCAGCGTTATCATGATTACTCCCGAATACGACGAAAACGGTCTCCCTGTTTTCGAATCTATAAAGGACTGCTTTGATAAAGTAGAGGATATTATCTCTTCCGGCAGAGCTAACGCAATATGGACTATCGGCTACGGCGGTGTTGCCGAGGGTATCGCAAAAATGTGCTTTGGCAACAAGCTCGGATTTGAGTTTACTTCGCGTCTTACTCCGGAACAGCTCTTTACTCCTTGCTACGGCGCATTTATCATCGAGCTTAACGGCAATGCAAAGCCTTATGAAAATGTTATAGGCAAAACTATCAGCGATTACAAAATACTTTGCCTTGACTATACGATCAATCTTGAAAATCTTCAGCGTGTATGGGAAGGAAAGCTTGAATCCGTCTTCCCGTGCCGTATTACAACGACAGATTCAACTCCCGAAACATATACGTACGAGCGCTCTTCCAAGCTTTCACCGTCTATCAAAGCCGCTAAGCCGAGAGTTCTTATTCCGGTATTCCCCGGAACAAACTGTGAATACGATACTGCTCGTGCTTTTGAAAGGGCAGGCGCTGAAACTGAAACTATCGTTATCCGCAATCTTGCCGCAGGTGATATTGAAAATTCAGTTGATTTCTTTGAAAAGGCAATAAAAAAATCTCAGATAATTATGATCCCGGGCGGATTCAGCGGCGGTGACGAGCCTGAGGGAAGCGGTAAATTCATAACGGCATTCTTCCGCAATCCAAAGATCAAGGACGCTGTTCATGAGCTTCTTAAAAATCGTGACGGTCTTATGCTCGGTATATGCAACGGATTCCAGGCACTTATCAAGCTCGGACTTGTACCGTACGGTGAAATCGTCGATATGACCGATGAATCTCCTACCCTCACATTCAATACAATTGCACGACACCAGTCAATGATGGTAAATACAAGAATTGCATCAAATAAATCTCCTTGGCTCTACGGCTGTAAGGTCGGAGACATTCATACAATTCCGATCTCACACGGCGAGGGACGTTTTGTTGCTCCGCTCAGCCTTATCCAGAGACTTGCAAACAACGGTCAGATCGCTACTCAGTATGTTGATCTTAACGGCTGTCCTACTATGGATATTAGATATAATCCAAACACTTCGATCGACGCTATCGAGGGAATTACTTCTCCCGACGGACGCGTACTCGGAAAAATGGGTCACAGCGAACGTATCGGCAGCTATATAAGCAAAAATGTAGCCGGCGAAAAGGATCAGAAGATATTTGAAAGCGGCGTTGCTTATTTCAAATAAAACAGTAAACAAAAATCCGCAGAATTCATCTGCGGATTTTTTATAAGCAAATACAGTAAAAATCAAGAGCGTGCCGCATAAATGCCGACACGCTCTAATAATATAAATATTATCTTACTCCGTATTTTTTAAGAAGGAGTTCAATTTTTTCATGAGGATCGATTATTTTACTGATAGAAACGTCATGATTGATAGCCTCGATAAAATAAGCTATATACTTCGACACGTCAACCTCGTGGAACCAAGGTCTGCTGAGAAGCTCGGGAGTTCTGTACGTAAGGTTCGTTCCGAGAACACCGTCAATGTAGCCTTCTTCGTATGCCTTGTCAAATTTTTCAAGACCGTTTGTAAATATTGCATAGGTTGCATAAGCAAATATTCTGCCAGCCTTTTTAGCTTTAAGAGCATATGCAAGATCAAGCATAGACTCGCCGGACGAAATAATATCATCAGCAATAAACACATCTTTGCCTTCAACGGGATTTCCGAGATACTCATGAGCAACAATCGGATTTCTTCCGTTCACGATCGTTGAGTAATCGCGGCGCTTGTAGAACATTCCAAGTTCAACTCCCAGAACGGAAGCGTAGTACATATTTCTGTTAAGCGCGCCCTCATCAGGACTTACTATCATAAACTTGTCCTTTGAAAGATCGATATCGCTGAAATCCTTAAGAAGAGTTTTAAGGACCTGATATGTTGGCATTACATTATCAAATCCCATAAGCGGAACGGCATTATGGACTCTCGGGTCATGAGCGTCAAATGTAACGATATTTGAAACGCCCATTGCTTCAAGCTCCTGAAGAGCACAAGCGCAGTCAAGAGACTCCCTGTAGTTTCTTCTATGCTGTCTGCCGCCATAGAGAATAGGCATGATAACATTGATCCTGTGAGCCTTTCCGCTCGCAGCCTGGATTATTCTTTTCAGATCCTGATAATGATCGTCGGGAGACATTGAATTTTCATTTGAAAACATCTGATATTTACAGTTGTAATTTCCGACGTCAACTATTATAAAAAGATCCATTCCTCTTACAGTTGATTTTATAAGGCCTTTTCCGTCGCCCGAAGCAAATCTTGGGCACTGGCTTTCAACCAGAAATGTTTCTTTGTCGAAACCGCTTTTTTTCGCCCACGCTGTGAGATATCCGTTGATTTTGTTTCCAAGCTCGGTTACGCTTTCCGTAGCAATGATTCCCAGAGGTGCAACACTGGTTTCACTATTGAAAAAAATTTCATTTGCAGCAGTCATAAGTATTTTGCACTGCCTGTTCAAAGGCAGCGACACTCCTTTCAGTTTTGAAATTATGGTATTTCCGTTTTAACAAACGAATAATTTACTTGCAGAAGTTATCGATATAGCTTTCAATATCTCCCGCAATGATTTTTTTCGCAACATCGGCATGTTCAACCTCGTTTACAGCTGTCGTTTTGTTCTCAAGCTCCTTGTATACTGTAAAAAAGTGTCTCATTTCATCAAAAATATGTTTTGGAAGCTCATCGATATCCGTATACATATTATAATTCGGGTCATTGAACGGTATAGCAATGATCTTATCGTCAAGGTGACCGTTGTCAAGCATTCTTATAACGCCGATCGGATAGCATCTTACAAGAGTAAGTGGCTTAAGCCTTTCAGAACAAAGAACAAGTACGTCAAGCGGATCCTTGTCATCGGAATAAGTTCTTGGTATAAGTCCGTAATTTGCAGGATAATGAGTAGACGTATGAAGAATTCTGTCCATAATTATCATACCCGTCTCTTTATCAAGCTCATATTTGATCTTGCTTCCCTTTTCGATTTCAATGACTGCAACAAAGTCATCGGGACTAATTCGCTTAGGGCTGATCTTGTGCCAAATATTCATAAATTTCCTCCTCAAAGCATATTTTTGCTGAACAAAAAACATCTATACTAATAAGTATACCATTTTTTCATGATTTGTCAATAAAACCTGAAATTTTCAGCAATCTGATATATTTTTTTCTAAAATAAGGGACTTTTTTCATTTTTATGCCCTTTAATTCATATTAATCTGACGACGATCGGCAATAAAGATATTTTGAAATTTATATTGAAGAATTTACATATGCTTTATAAATTATATATCTCAATTAATGCTTAAATAATATAACGTCAGTTCGAGTCGCCTATTTTTATAAATTTCTATTTTTCTATTGCATTTTTTTCATAAATATTGTATAATTAATATATAAATTAGTGTGCAGGAGATGATTATGTGGATCGAAACTGTTATAATATCGCTGTAATAATTGCCGGTATAGATGAAGAATACCAAAATGAAATACTTACCGGTATTCAGGAATTCACTTCGGAAAACATTGTCAACGTATCCGTATTTGTCTCTTTCAGCGGAGTTATGGGCAACCACAGACACGACGTGGGTGAATTCAACATCTTCAATCTGCCTGACTTCAGTCTTTTCGACGGAGCTGTTCTTCTTACGAATACGATCGCTTATCAACCTGTTATCAATAATATCCTTGACCGTATACGCTCTGCCGGGATCCCTGCTGTGAGTATAGATAACAATATATCAGGATTTTTTCATATTGGAATAGATAACGCCAAGGCTATGCGCGAAATTACAGAGCATTTTATAAATGTGCATAACTGCCGTTCTTTTAATTATGTGTCCGGACCTGCTGATAATCCGGAAAGCTGCGAAAGACTTAACTCCTTTCTCGACGTATTGAATAAGAATAATATTGCAATTGAAGAAGAACGTATATATTACGGAGACTTCCGCGCGCCGAGCGGCAGCGAAGCTGTGAATACTTTTCTTAAATCAAATCTTCCCATGCCGCAGGCTATTATCTGCGCCAACGACGCTATGGCTATTTCTGCCATGACCGCTTTAAACGCTGCCGGATTCAGAGTTCCGGAAGATATCATGGTTTCGGGATTTGATAACACCTACAGCGCTCACAGTTATCCTACAGAGCTTACTTCGGTTGAACGTCCTCTAAAGCGCTCGGGCGAGCTGGCTTGTCAGGTATTGCTGAACTATTTCCGCAATATTCCGCAGAAACAAAGTATTATCCTTGATATGCGGCCTCATTTTACGGAAAGCTGCGGATGCTGTAATTCCGTAGATACAATATTCGACGCAAAAACTTTCAAAAACATAAGCTACAGCAACTTTAAGAAAGTGGACAGCACCTCTGAATATCTTTCAATATTAAACAGAATGTCATGTCAGCTGGTTGAATGTGATTCTCTCTCTGAATTCACTCAATCGCTAAAACCGTACATTCACGAAATTAAAGCCGAATCTTTTTATCTTTGTATATGCAGCGACTGGGATTCCGATACAGCTATGCCTCAAGGCGAAACAAACACGTTTACAGTAAACGGCTACACCGATGATATGCTTGTTCCGCTTGCCTACTTGAACGGAGAATTCACCAAGCTTCCATCATTCCGTTCGTCGGATATTCTCCCCGGACTTTTTGACAATGCCGAACACGGACGTATGTTTTATTTCATTCCCCTGCACTTCCGTGAACGGTGCCTCGGATATATTTCCGTTGTAAACAGCGGTTTTCCGCTCCAAAGTTCTATCTTTCAGACGTGGTGCATCACTCTCGGAAATATGCTTGAAAACGTCAGAAATATCATTTCCCTCGATCTTGCAGTTCAAAAGCTGAACAAGCTTTACACTATTGATACGCTTTCAGGCATATACAACAGAAACGGATTTGTAAACAATACTTCTCCGCAGTTTGACAAATGCATAAAAAATAATCTTCCTGTCATGCTTATGTTTCTCGATATGGACGATCTTAAACATATCAACGACTGCTACGGTCACAGTGCCGGAGACAGCGCTATACACGGAATTGCTTCTGTTATACACGAATCCTGCTTCAACGGAGAGGTCTACTGCCGGTTTGGCGGCGATGAATTTATCATTTTCAAAGCCGAATCCACTGCTGAGGACGCCGAAGCTCTGATCGCAATAATTAATTCCAATATTCAAAAATACAATAATTCACACAATATGCCTTTCGTTCTAAGTGCAAGCATCGGATATCATATAGCATATCCCGTAAGCGGAGACGATCTGTTCAGTCTCGTTACAATTGCCGACAACGTAATGTACAAAGAAAAGAAACGCAAAAAAATGTCAAAATATCTAAAAAATATAGATTAGCGCGTGTTCAAATGATGAAATTACAGTGAAGTTCTTGAAAAGCAGCTCTTTTTATGATACAATAATGATGTAGGGATATTTTCTTACCAAATATAACGAAAGGGGGATTTTCTTTGGACGTTTTAATATGGGGTATAATTTTCATTGCTTTTGTGATTGCCGAGCTTGCAACTACTCAGTTGGTTTCGATTTGGCTGGCGCTTGGCGCACTTGTTACACTTATCGTCACATATTGTTTTGAAATACCCTTACTTTTTCAGCTGGCAATTTTTATCGCAGTTTCTGCAGTTTCACTCATCATTACGCTTCCGCTCCTCAGAAAAAAAATCAACGGCGGTAAAATTGCAACAAATTCGGAACTGGATATAGGCAAAACAGCTACTGTTACCGAAGATATTGATTCGTTTTTAGGCACGGGCCGAGTTTCTCTCAACGGAGTTTACTGGAAAGCAGTTTCCGCAGCAGATAAGGCTATTCCCAAAGGAAGCACCGTTATTGTAAAAGAGATAAACGGAACTGAACTTGTTGTTGAACCTAAAAATGCAGAGATCAGCACAGCCCAACAATAAAATTATTTACTGGAGGTAAATTTTATGGAATTTATTATACCCGCAATCGCTATTATTCTTATTATTCTTTTTATCAGATGCTTCAGAATCGTACCGCAGGCACATGTTTTTGTAATTGAGCGTTTAGGTTCGTTTTATACCGAATGGGAAACCGGACTTCATATTCTTATCCCGTTTTTCTATCGAATCGCCGGAAAGGTCTCGCTTAAAGAAAAGGTAGTTGACTTCAAGCCGCAGCCTGTTATAACTAAGGATAACGTAACAATGCAGATAGATACCGTTGTTTTCTATCAGGTCACAAATGCTAAACAGTACATTTACGGTGTTGAAAGACCTCTTGCAGCTATTGAAAATCTTTCGGCAACTACTCTCAGAAATATTATAGGTGAAATGGAACTCGACGCTACACTCACTTCCAGAGACGTTATCAATACCAAAATTACCGCAATACTCGATCAGGCGACTGATCGTTGGGGCATCAAGGTAAATCGTGTTGAGCTGAAAAATATTCTCCCTCCGCGCGAAATTCAGGACGCTATGGAAAAGCAGATGAAGGCAGAGCGTGAAAGACGTGAGAAAATCCTTCAGGCTGAGGGTGATAAGAAATCACAGATTCTCGTTGCGGAAGGTGAAAAGGAATCTCAGATTCTCAGAGCCGAAGCTAAAAAGCAGGCACAGATCCTTGAGGCTGAAGCAGAAAAGCAGGCTATGATCCTTCGTGCCGACGCCGTAAGAGAGCAAAAGATCCTCGAAGCTACCGGTGAAGCTCAGGCTATCGAGCTTGTACAGCAGGCGCTTGCCGAAAGTCTTGTAAAGCTCAATAACGCTGCTCCTACCGAAAGAGTAATACAGCTTAAGGCGCTTGAATCGTTTGCTAAGGCAGCCGACGGGAAAGCTACAAAAATTATTATCCCAAGCGAAATTCAGGGATTGGCAGGCTTATCGGCAGGACTTAAAGGAATCATCGAAAATGATACCACTAATGTTCAGTAATAACTAAAAATATTCCACAAAAAGGGCAGAGTTGATCTGCCCTTTTTTGTGATTTATAATGATTTTTTATTTTTTCGCCAAATTTCATCAAAACTTGATTTTTTTCTATTGCATTTGAATTTATGTTGGTGTATAATAATATTGTTAAACAACAAGTTTTTACTATATGTACTGCTAAATATGTATATCTTTTTTATTTTTAGTACATATGCTACATCTTGACATTAACATATTAACCTTTTATGTGAAAAACGACCATGTCAATTCTCGTTTTCACCGCCTTGCTTTTTTGCGGTCATCACACTACTCAACAAAAAAATAAACAGATATAAAATTTTATTAATGTTTTCTAAGAATAGATATAAATTAATTCAGAAAACAAGAACAAAGAATAACAAAACGAAATTAAGGCGGTATCAAAATGATCTTCTCAAGGCTGTTTTTCCTCTATCTATTTCTGCCCGTTTGCCTTTTGGCTTATGCTTTGGCAGGAAACATTAAAAATAAAAATACGGTGTTGATTATTTTTTCACTGATATTCTACGCATGGGGCGAGCCGGTTTACGTATTCCTTATGATTTTAAGCGCACTTGTAAACTATTTTTGCGGCTTGCTTATCAACAGATTCAGAAACGGCAGGACCGACAGCATTGTCACCTTCGCTGCCGTTGCCTACAATCTTATCATGCTGGGAATATTCAAGTACAGCGGATTTATCGCTGAAAATATCAACACCTTTTTTCATGCGAAAATACCGGTGCCGGATATAACTCTTCCTATAGGAATAAGCTTTTATACCTTTCAAAGTATTTCATATATAATCGATTGCCACTGGGAAAAAGTCGAAACACAGAGAAGCTTTAAAAACTATTTACTTTACATTGCTCTTTTCCCGCAGCTCGTTGCAGGCCCGATCGTCCGATACAGTGCAATAGAAAAAGAGCTTACCACCAGACGCACTTCTGTAAACGATCTTTCATACGGTCTGAGCCGTATTATTCTCGGACTTTCCAAAAAGGTGCTTATCGCAAATCAGCTCAGCACTATCGCTGACAACACCCTTGGCAATATTGGAAACGCTTCTTTTATCGGAGCTTGGTACGGAGCTGTCGTTTACGCTTTGCAAATATATTTTGACTTTTCAGGTTATTCCGATATTGCCATTGGTCTCGGACGAGTTTTCGGCTTCCACTTTGACGAGAACTTCAATCACCCGTTTATCTGCAAGGATATAACCGAATTCTGGCAGAGATGGCATATCTCTCTCAGCACGTTTTTCCGCGATTACCTTTTGTATGTTCCGATTTTCGGCAAACGAAGAAAATACGGCGGACTTTTTCTTGTATGGCTGTGCACAGGGATCTGGCACGGAGCAAGCTGGAATTTCATCATCTGGGGACTCTACTATGGTCTATTCGTATTTATCGAAATGAAGATCGGAAAAAAGAAAATGAAAAAGATCCCTTTAATTATCCGTCACATCTACAGCAAGCTTGTTATAATAATCGGTTTCGGAATCTTTTACTTCGTGGACTTAGGAAAGTTGGGACAATTTTTCAAAACGGCTTTCGGTTTCGGAAAGCATGGGTTTATCTCAATTGCCGATAAAATTTCGGTAGTAAACAATATGTATTTGCTAATTGCCGCAGTTATATGCTGCTTCCCGATAATTCAAGGTCTTAAGAAACTTTCGGACAAGTCCTTCGCCCTTAAGTCAGCTTTCTCTGTCGCAGGTACGTTTGCAAGCGCCGTATTGCTTGTTTTAAGCAGCATTATGCTTGTAGACGCTACAACAAATCCTTTCCTTTACTTCCGTTTCTGAGTTGGAGGCCGCTATGTCAGAACAAAATAATATCGATATTGAAATAAAAAAAACAAAAATGTCCAAAAAGCGCAAACGCTTTATAATCTCCCGTTATATCGCATCTTTCAATATAATTGTTATATGTATGATACTTACTGTGGGAGCAGCTTATCTGCTGTTTTTCAAGCGTGAAACGGTTTCGCATGAGGAAAACAGAAATCTTACAGAATTTCCCAAGTTCAGCGTTTCATCTTATTTAAGCGGAGAATATACCGCCGCAATTGCTGATTACTACGACGATACTGTCCATAACAGAAGCAAGATCAAAGCGTTCATTTCTTCAAAGCTTCTTCCTTTAAAGGGACGCAAGTACGGCGACGACAATATCGTTATAATTGGCAAGACTTATGGTGATGAAGAGAGTGAAGCACCTACATCCGCTCCCGAAACTGAACCTGCACTTACAACTACAGTAACATCGACCGATACAAGTACAGGCTCGCAAACTTCATCAACTTCGGTAACTACTGTCGTTACAACCACTACAACAATTCCCGATAACAACAATCCTGCTGCCAACGGCGAGGTTTCCGACGGTATTGTCATCGTGAACAACCGAGGAGTTATGCTCTTCGGAGGCGGCAAAAAGGGCGGAACGGAATATGCCGAATCCCTCAACAACTACAAAAAAGATCTCGGAGATAATGTAAACGTCTACTCTATGGTATGTCCGACTCCTGTTTCATACTATCTCCCTGAAAATTATCAGAATCTCACCGCAAGCGAAAAGGATAACATCGATAACATAAATGCATCTCTTTCGGGAGTTACTCCTATCGATGCTTTCACCGCTCTGCTCTTCCATAAGGAAGAGGCTATCTACTGCCGCACCGATCATCATTGGCAGCCTCTCGGAGCATACTATGCGGCTGAAGAATTTGCTCGTGTTGCCGGAGTTCCTTTTGCTCCTCTCAGCGATTACGAGACCGTAACTCTCGACGGATATGTCGGAACACTCTATGGATACACTAAGAGCGAAGCTCTTCTCAATAATCCCGAGCAATTTATTTATTACAAGCCCAAGACCGAGGTCACTGTTACAAGATATGATACGGCTTTCAGCAATCCGACAGAAAACTGCTCTTTGACGCTTGATCCGTCAAAGATGTCAAATTCCGGATATTATATGGTTTTCGGCGGAGATCAGCAAATTACTCACGTTCAGACAAGCTGTAAAAACGGAAGAACTCTCGTGATTTTTAAAGACAGCTACGGAAACGCTTTGCTGCCTGTCCTTACAAGTTCATTTGAAAATATTTATATGTGCGATTTAAGATATTTTGATCTTAACGCTGTCTCCTTCTGCAAGGACGTGGGAGCAACCGATGTTCTCTTTGCAATGTGTACTTTTTCCGCAGTTGGAGTAAATCACGATAATCTCGAACCTAACCGCACACGCTGAATTAAGGAGTTATTATGGAAGAACTTTGCTATCCTTTCGACGGAAAGTATTTGCGCAAAAACAGAAAAAAACTGAAAAAGGCGCTGCTTTCCGATAATACCCCGAGAATAAAAAAGAAGATCGCCGTTCTCTGCGGTTCTACCGCTGACGATGTTGTTTTCATGCTTGAGCTTTTTCTCCTCAACGAGGGAATCGAGCCTGAATTTTATGTTTCAGAATATAATCGATTCTACGAGGACGCCGTTTTCGGTTCAGATGAGCTGAACGAATTTGCTCCCGATATTATCTATATCCACACTACATCGCGCAATCTTACAATGCTTCCGCAGGATCCGGCAGAAACTCCCGAACAAGTTGAGGATCGTCTGCAAGCTCAGTTTGATCGTTTTAAGCAAATATGGATAAATCTATCCGCTAAATTTGCGTGTCCCATAATCCAGAATAATTTTGAGCTTCCGCTTTTCCGACACTCGGGAAATTACGACTGCTGGGGATATTCGGGACATTCAGCCTTTATCTGTAGACTTAACGTAATGATGTCCGATTACGCGCGGAAAATCAACGGATTTTATATCAACGACATAAACTACCTCTCTGCTTGCTTTGGCCTTGAAAACTGGCATGATACTGATTCATGGTGTCTTTACAAGTATGCCATGAGCCTTGACGCGATACCGGAGCTTGCCTACAGTATTTCATGCATCATAAAATCACTGTATGGGAAAAATAAAAAAGTCATCGATCTTGATCTTGATAACACGCTATGGGGCGGGGTTATCGGCGACGACGGTCAGGAAGGCATAGAAATAGGCGAAGAAACTGCCATCGGACAGTCATACAGCGAATTCCAAAGATTTATCAGAAATTATAAAAATTACGGCGTTCTGCTTGCCGTTTGTTCAAAAAATGACAGGGAAAACGCTCTCCTTGGATTAAATCACCCTGCCTCGGTTTTAAAGCCCGATGACTTTGTTTCCGTTAAAGCCAACTGGGACAGCAAGGACCGCAACATCGAGGAATCGGCGCATGAGCTTAATCTGCTCCCCGAAAGCTTTGTTTTCATCGACGATAATCCTGCGGAATGCCTTATGGTCAAGACTCAGCTCACTGCCGTTTCCGTGATCAATCAGTCATCGACCAAAGACGCAATGTACAAGTTGAGCAGAGCCGGATATTTTGAGATAACCTCAATTTCCGCAGACGATCTTGAACGCACAAAAATGTACGCCGCAAACGCAAAACGCTCGGATATGCAGAAAAGCTTCAGCAGCTATAACGACTATCTTCTCAGTCTTGAAATGAACGCTGTTATCGAGGATTTCAAGCCGATCTATTTGCAGCGTATAACTCAGCTGACAAATAAAAGCAATCAGTTCAATCTGACTACCCGCCGTTATACTCAGCAGGATATAGAAGTAGTTTGCGCGAGCAAGGATCATGTTCGTCTTTACGGAAGACTGATTGATAAATT
Source organism: uncultured bacterium (assembly GCA_905215965.1). Taxonomy (GTDB): domain Bacteria; phylum Bacillota; class Clostridia; order Oscillospirales; family Ruminococcaceae; genus Ruminococcus. The sequence continues at coordinate 81,298 of CAJMSD010000008.1, forward strand.
CGGCGACAACGGTATCGTTTCGGTCGTTATCGGCAAATGCGAGAGCGATACGCTTCATATAGAGCTATGGTTAATGAGTTGCCGCGTTCTCAAGAGAGATATGGAATTCGCCATGCTGGACGAGCTTGTTAAACAATGCAAACTTCGCAATATCCGCAAGATTGTCGGATATTACTATAAAACAGCAAAAAATAATATGGTATCGGAATTATTCGGAACATTCGGATTCACGCTCGCGGAGAAAACAGAAAACGGCGACTCGGTCTGGACGCTTGATATTTCCGATTACCAAAATCAAAATCATGTAATTAAATTAATACAGGAAAGTGAGATCAGCTATGAATAAAAACGAAATTTTAAAAAGATTAACAGAAGTTTTTAGAGACGTTTTCGATGACGATTCAATTGAGATCAACGAAAATACTACCTCGGCAGATATCGAGGATTGGGACAGCATCGAGCATATAAATCTCGTCGGAGCTGTTGAGGACGAATTTGGTCTGCGCTTTAAAATGAAGGAAGTTTCAGGTATGAAGAACGTCGGAGAAATGCTCGATATCATCTGCGAAAGAGGAAAAAATGTTTAAGCAGCAAAGCTTTTCTTCTGCACAAAAAAAGAAACTGCTGATTTTAGGAGAGCTGACACTGCTAATAATCGTTTCACTGTATATGTGGGGATTCTCCCTAAAAACAGAGAAATACAGTGTAAGCTCGGATAAAATTGACAGCAGAATTAAAATAGTATTTATCTCCGATCTGCACAACTGCACCTACGGTGGAAAAGAGCAGACTCAGCTATGGAATGAAATCGAAAAGGCTTCGCCCGATCTTGTGCTTTTCGGCGGCGACATTATCGACCAATACGGCGATATCGACAATGCTCTTACCATTATGAGGAAATCCGCCGAAAAATACAACTGCTGCTATGCCGAAGGAAATCACGAGCAGAGACGCGATGATCTGAAAGAATTCGAAAAAAAAGTAAAAGAATTGGGAATCCCTGTTCTTAAAGGCAGCTGTGCGGAATTCGAAATAAATAATCAGAAGATCCGCGTGTACGGCATCACAGACTCCGTACAAAAGCGAAAAAAGCATCAGACGCAGCTTGAATGGTGTCTTGATGATCTTGACGAGAATTATTACAATATCCTGCTTGCTCATAAGCCGCAGGACTACCGTAAGTATCTCGGCATGGAGAATAATACCTTGACCGAAAGCTATCCCGACAGCTTTGACCTTATACTTTCAGGTCATGCTCATGCAGGTCAGTGGAGGATTCCTTATATTCTCGATCAGGGACTTTATGCTCCCGATCAGGGAATTTTTCCGTCATATACCAATGGCTCATTCGAATACGGCGATACTGTTCACATTATCAGCAGAGGTCTTGCAATACCTGTCAGAATGTGCATAATTCCCAGAATTTTTAATCGCCCCGAGCTTTCGGTAATTGAAATCGTCTGAATTTTTAAAAGTGCTTGTAATTTTTCTGTAACCATGATATAATATACAAAGGCGGTATCTGTTGCCGTCATTCTGTTTTTGCAGAGAAAGATAAAGAACAATAAGGAGCGGAGGCTCTGCCTCTACAAAAGATATGGAAAATATTAAAAATAATAACGATCTTACCGACAATATTATTGCCGGAAGAAATCCTGTTATCGAGGCGCTGAAATCAGACGCTCAGCTCGATACTATTTATATAGACGGTTCAGGCGGAAGTCTGAACCTTATCCGCCGCCTTGCAAAGGAAAAAGGCGTTGTCGTCAAGGACGCTCAGGATAAAAAGCTGTCTCAGCTTTCGGGCGGAGCTTCTCATCAGGGAGTAGTTGCCGTGGGCGCTTGTGCCGAATATGCTACTGTTGAGGATATTCTTTCCGTGTCAGCTTCAAAGGGTACAAAGCCCTTTATAATTATCTGCGACGAGATAGAGGATCCCCATAATCTCGGCGCAATTATTCGTACTGCCGAGACCGCGGGCGCTGACGGCGTTATCATTCCGAAAAGAAGAAGCGCTTCCCTGAACGCTACCGTCTTTAAAACGTCGGCAGGCGCGGCAAGCTATGTTCCCGTTGCAAGAGTTTCAAACCTTGCTTCCTGCATTGATATGCTGAAAGAGAATGGAGTCTGGATATACGGTACGGACGCTTCGGGAACGGATTACTGCGATACAGATCTTACAGGAAGTATGGCTCTTGTTATCGGATCTGAGGGTTTTGGAATCAGCAAGCTCATTCAGAAAAAATGCGACTTTATGATCAAGCTGCCTATGGCCGGCAAAATAACTTCGCTTAATGCGTCTGTGGCTGCCGGGATTTTTATGTACGAAGCCGTAAGACAGCGCAGAAGCTCTGTAATTTAGGAGGTGGCTGTATGGCAGATCATAAGCTCTCTCTTGAAGATATTCTCGACGAGTATTCTCCCGAAAGAAAAAATAACGATAATTCAAAGGATTACGACAGCCGTCTGGAGACTGAAAAGCTTCTCACCGCAGCAGAAAAACTCAACGCTGCTCAAATCGTTGAAGACAAGCCTGTAAACAGCATAAGCCACCAGACGACTATGCGAAAACACAGTGCGGTCAAGCTTGCGGATACTTCATTAAGACGTCCGCAGCCTGCCAACGATGTAAAGCCGTCAGATCTTTCAAGATCTAAGGTCTCGTTTGTAAATTCCGAGGCTATGAATCGGATAAGAAATGCTTCTAATGCCGAAAAAGCTGCCGGATATGACAGCGCGCTTGTAAAAAATCAGATCGAATCAGATCATATGCCAAAGATACGCCGTATGTCGGATTCTACACGCGCTAAAGAAATCGAAAATATTAAAAGCAGCCGTAAGCGGCGCCGTGACTCTCTGAGCTATACATACGACAAGGAAAGTCCTGACGGCGAATATATGTATTCTCCTCCCAAGGTGAAAAGGAAAAAGCGTTCACGCGACGAGATAATCGATGAATTCAACAGTCCCAACGGAAAAAAGCTTACTACCGATATCGTTCCGTCTCCTGCGGCAGCAGAAGCGGCAAAACCGGTTACTCCTGCACCAAGAGCCGAAAAAACAAGTATAAATCTCAGCGATACAAGCGGATTCAGTAATTCTTCCATAGACGTTCATATAACTCAAAACACAAATGAATATGTTTCCGAAAGGTCAAAGAAAAAGCGAACAAAACGTATTGTTGACTTTAATTATTACGGAGACGTGGAGGACGTTGGCAGAGATATCTACGAGCTGAAAAGCACTATTTCGGCAAGAGTTGTCATTCTTGCAATGACCGCTCTGCTAAGTCTTTATATGACCTTTGCCAATCAATTCGATATTCCGATAATCGGAATTCTCAGCAGGGAAAATATCAAGCAGTACCTTGTTATTCACTTCTTGATAGGATTTATTTCTATCATTTCATCGATTCCGGTTATTACAAACGGCTTGAAAAAGCTTTTCACTCTCAAAGCTGACAGTGATTCAATGACCGCCGTGGTCTCGCTTTCATGCCTGATAGCTATTTTACCGACGCTGCTTATCCCCGATCTTACAGCTTCGGACAATATACACATTTATATGCCTATAGGTGTTCTTTCCTTATTTATGAACGCTGTGGGAAAATTGCTGATCATAAAGCGAGCTGCAAGAAATTTTAATTTCGTTTCCAAAAATTTTGACCGTCACGGCATAACCTATGTGCGCGATGAGGAACGTGCCGAGCTTCTGACAAGAGGAACTCTCGGCGACTTCCCTATTCTGGCATCAATGAGAAAAACCGACTTTCTCACCGACTTTCTGAGATATACCTACTCTTCGGATATGACAGACAAGTTCTGCCGCAAGACAACTCCGCTTTGCTTTATATTTTCTCTGATCGTTTCAGTTATGATAACATACTTCCGCAAAGGAGCTTTCCTCTCGGCTGATGCGTTGGCGTTCGGATTCTCTATTTTTACAATGCTTATATGCGTATCCTCATGTATCGCACTTCCTCTTGTTTCAAATATTCCTCTTGAAAACGTATCTAATAAGGCGATACGCAATAAGGGGATCATGCTCGGTTATCAGAGCGTTGATGATTTCTATGACACAAATTCAATTCTCATAAGCGCAGAAAAGCTTTTTCCGCTTAATTCAATAAAACTCAGCGGAATAAAAGTCTTTTCAAATACAAAAATCGACGAAGCTCTCCTTGAAGCGGCAAGTCTTACGCATCATGCAGGAAGTATTATGCAAATGCTCTTCAATGACGTAATCGCCGGAAAGGAAGAAATTCTTTACAACATCGAAAACTTTTCTTATGAGGAATCTATGGGACTTTGCGGCTGGATTGGCAATAAGCGCGTACTTTTTGGCAACCGCGAATTGATGACAAGCCATAACATCGAAGGTATGCCTACCAAAACAAAGGAAAACGAGTATGCTTCCGCTTCTCAGGAAGCTCTCTATCTCTCGATATCAGGCAACCTTGCTGCAATGTTCATAGTTGACATGACAGCTGACAAAAACGTTAAGCACTGGCTGAAAAGGCTGTATAAAAACAAAATCTGCGTTATAATCAAAAGCGTGGATTCATGTATTTCTCTGAAAAAGCTCTCAACGCTTTTTGGAATTCCAGAAGAAATGATGAAAATTATTCCTCATAAGCTGCACAACGATTTTGACGCTGAAACAAGCAAGACCGTTCGTCTTAGCTCTTCTATGGCTTGTACCGGAAGCTTTTCTTCGATGGCACAGCTGATCGTCGGCGCAAGAACGGTTCATTCTGCATCAATAATCGGACTCATTTGCCAGACAGTTTCCATATTGCTCGGATTAGGTCTGTGTATGCTGCTGATTCTTTCAAAAGCATTCGATTATGACTATTCCTCTGCTTCTTCGCTTATCATCTATAACCTGATCTGTACGGTTCTCACATACATTGCCGTTAATCTTAAAAGATTGAAATAAGCAGATATGCAGCGTTCTATGAAAGTCACGTAATGTTCTTTCGGAAAGGAGATTTTTATGTCAAACAGATATATTGATCCGGAAAACAGAAAAAATCATTATAAGAATACGGATAATGAAAATACACAGTATTTTTACAAGCCGTCCGATAATTATGATACGGCTGAGATACCGTACTCCAACAGAAACAGAAAACCGCAACAGCAACAGCAAAATCCATATCAGCATGACGAACAATATTACCGCGAAGGTAACTCCCCGCCTCAGTCAAGAAACAGCTATTATGATGACGAAAGTCCGATCAACAGACGCAGACAGCCGCAGGGCGGATACGGATATTCACAGTCCGGCAGTCAGCAGCGTCCCGTGAGCAATCCTGACAGACCAAGGCAGCAGCGCCGTCCGTCAAGCGGAGGAAATGCTCCGCAAAGAAGAACTTCAAACGGCGGAGCTCATCACAGTCAGCATAATCCTACCCATAACAAAAGGACTCAGCAGGAGCACAGACGCCAGCAGAACAATAATAACCGCCCGGTCAACAAAAATAATTACGATAATCGCAAACCGCCTAAAAGGAAAAAGAGGAAAAAGAATATTTTCCTTAGAATTATTCTCGTAATTCTTATTATCCTCCTGCTGATTTTCGGAACTTATTCCTGTGCCGCAATGACGGTCATTAATAAACTGAATTATCAGGAAAGCGTTCAAAGAACACATTCATCGTCCGCACTCAGCAAAAGCTATGTGACGACAATCCTCCTGATGGGCACGGATTCCCGCGGCAATGAAGAGCGCGGCCGCTCGGACACAATGATACTTCTGACCGTGAATTCTAAGACCGATGAGATCACTCTTACCTCGCTGATGAGAGATTGTTATGTGGATATTCCGGGAAGAGGTATGGACAAGCTCACTCATGCTTACTCATACGGAGGAGCAGAACTGCTTATGGATACTATTGAAAACAACTTCTCTGTCCGCATTGATGACTATATTGCTGTAAACTTTATTTCATTTGCAAAAATTGTAGACGCACTCGGCGGAATAGAGATCGAAATTTCTGACGCAGAAGCTCAGGAGATCAATACTATTCTTCAAGCTGAAGTAAACGAGATAATGGGCGACGCAGTTGACGCCGACCTCCTCAGTGGCGGCGGTAAGGTCAAGCTTAACGGCAAACAGACTCTTTCCTATGCAAGAATACGTCATGTTGGAAATGCTGATTTCGAGCGTACAGAACGTCAAAGAAATGTTCTTACTCAGCTTGCCGGCAATATCAAATCTCTGTCGCCGTCGGCTATTACAGAAATTGCAAACGAAGCCGTTCCTCAGGTAACCACAAATATGAGCAAATCCGAGCTTTATCTGCTGTCCCTGAGACTTCCCTTCTTTATAGGATACGATATAAAGCAGATACAGATTCCGGCAGAAGGAACATACAGCGGCGGAACTGCCGAAAACGGAATGTCGGTTTTAAATGTTGACTTTGACGCTAATATTGAAATTCTTGAAGACAGCGTTTTCACGGATAAAAAATAACACAAAAATCCCTCGGTGAATAAATGTAGATGCTCATAAAGAAGATTTAGCCATAGCACTTATGATTTTCGGTCAAAAGTGCTATGGCGTTTTTATTGACAACGTTACAACAATGATGTATAATTATTACTAAAATAAATCAGAATTTATATGTCATTTCATTAAAAGGAGAGCGTTAAATGAGTTACTTTAATTATGGTGAAAAAAAGCTGTACTACAATGAAAAAGGCTCAGGACAGACTTTGATATTTCTTCACGGAAATACCGCTTCTTCTCAGATGTATGCACATATAGCAGAGGAATACAGCAAAAACTTCAAGGTTGTCCTGATAGATTTTTTAGGTCACGGAAAATCAGACAGACTTGATGTATTCCCGACAGACTTTTGGTTTTATGAAGCTAAGCAGGTAATTGCATTTCTGAAAGAAAAGCAATACTGAGCTGTAAATATTATCGGCAGCAGCGGAGGCGCTATAGTTGCAATAAATGTTGCGCTTGAAGCTCCCGAACTTATAAAAAAAGTAATTGCTGATAGCTTTGAGGGAGAAACTGCAACTGATGTATTCACTCAGAATCTTTTGAAAGACCGTGAAATGGCAAAAAACGATGAAGGAGCACGAGGTTTTTATGAATATATGCATGGTGCAGATTGGGAAAAAATAGTTGACAATGATACTTCTGCAATTATAAGGCATCAGAAAAAGATAGGACATTTTTTTCACAGGCCATTGAATGAACTGACTGTGGATATCCTTCTGACCGGAAGCAAAGAAGATAAGTTTATGTATAGTATTTCTGATGATTATTATGAAAAGGTTTATGGAGAGATAGTCAAAAAGTTAAAACATGGAAAAATTCACCTGTTTTCTAAAGGTGATCATCCTGCAATGATAAGCAATTTTCAGGAATTCTATGATTTAAGTAAGGAATTCTTAATACTGTAAATTCTGATTTATGCGCATAATTATAAATGTAAATAATCCCCAAAGCAACCATTGACAGCTGCTTCGGGGATTAAAATTCTTTATTAGTACCGTCCCAATACCGAGGGATCAATTTTTATATCATATACTATTACTTAACAGTGAATGTAAGCTCTATTGTCGTCCACTCGCCAACTGACGAAAGATCTACAGCATCTTCGGTACTATCCAAATAAAGATAAACTTCGCAGTCTCCGTTTACGTCATTTAAAACACATTCCGGATGAGCTATAGGATATTCTGTGCCATCGATTTTTACCTTGTCAACTGTAATTGAAGCATTTGCATAATCATTATCTTCAATGTTTCTGATTATAAAACCAAACATTGCAATTCCGTTAGGCAATGAATCTTCGCCCATGTAATCGCCTATCTGCTGGCGGTAATCATCGGAATCAGCTGTAACGCTTACTGTATATGTACCGCTGTTTCCGCTGACATCAGCATATACGGCTTTTTCAGCAAGAGTGTCATTTACAGTTCCTGCTGCAAACGCTTTATAATCCCTATCAATTACAAATAATGCTGCCTGACCTTTACTTATTATATACTCGTCATCGAGATAATAGTCATCATCATCATAGTCGTAATCATCGTCAGAGCTGTCATCGTCTAAATCGTAATCGTCGTCATAATCATAATCGTCGTCCCAGTCGTAGTCGTCATCGTCCCAATCATAATCGTCGTCCCAATCATAATCGTCGTCATAATCATAATCATCGTCGTAATCGTAATCGTCGTCCCAGTCGTAGTCGTCATCGTCCCAATCGTAGTAATCATCGTCAGCATTAATATCATCGAAGAAACTGTCAGCTGCCATACCTGCAAGCTCATTAAGCTCGTCATCTGTGAATGCATCGCCGCAAATCTTCTTCAGCAAGTCATTTACATAAGCGCTGACGTCATCTCTTGAAACATAATCTTCCGGAACGAAGTTCTCCATTGTCTCTTCGTCTATCATCAGAGCGTCGCTTTCAGCAGGAACATCAACAGAAGCGCCGTCACTGCTTGAGAACGTCAAAACGACCTTACCATAATCTTTTCCATCGATATTTATGTCGTAATTAACATCCTGCTTCTTGCCGTCTGATTCGAAAGAAACAGCGATTGGATCAATGTCAGAAATTATAGCCTTTATATCAGCATTAAAGTAACCTTTTTCTTCGTTTACAACTTCAAAATCGGTAAACTCTACAGAGAACTCAATATCGTCCTCGTCATATTCGGAATCGTACTTGAATACGAATTCACCGTCATAAGCATTGCTGTCTTCTTCGGCATTAAGCTCTACTACGATTTTTTCATCGTCCATATTGCAAACGAATTCGCCGCCAACGTCTTTTCCGTCGTGACCGTAGGCAAAGGTTATTTCATCTTCGTCATCTTTCATGCTAAATCCTTTGATAGCGCCCTTTGAGTCAACGTAGATATCGATATCTACAGATTCTGTATCATCGAAGTCTCCGTTTTCCTTGCTTGTTTTAAGGCTGTCAAGAGCCTCGTCGAACATTTCATTATATTCTTCTTTAGTACAAAGATCAAGTCTCTTTGTTGCAATATCCTTGAGAGTATCGTCATCGGAAGCAGTTTTTACAATTTCCTTAGCGATATCGTAAGCCATGCTTCCGTCAGCTTCAACTGTTACAACAGTATACTTAACGGTGATATCGGCAATATCGATCTCTTCCTTCTTTTCAAGGTCTACATCGCCGGTAACTCCTGCAATGATCGCGCCGTATTTGGAAATGATTTCCTCAAGCTCCTCCGGAGTAACGATACTTGAAGGATCGCTTGAGTAAGATTTGATTTTTTCCATTGCCTCAGCTTGTTCGCCGGCTTCACTGTATACATCATTCATGATATCTCCGAGATTCATTCCGATCCATTTTTCCTGAAGCTCAGGGATTCTTGCAAAATAGACATTGTCGCTGGTATCAGCCGCAAACTCGATTGAAGTAAGCTTGTCGCCGTTATATTCAACGTATACGTCTCCGGACATCTTTCCGCCGTTAACCTTTGCGGTAGAACCTACAGCGGCATCGCTGAAATTATCAATTATTTTCTTAGCCTGTTCGCTTCCTTCGGCTTCCTGACCGATAAGCTCGTCAATAAGCATATTTTTAACTTCATCGCTTGCCGTATACTTAACAATAAACTCTTCCGACTGTCCCTTTTCCATTTTATCAATATATGTCTCATAAGCTTCTGAAGAATTCTTAGCCAGATTATCAGTATTATTCTCAAGAACCCATGAATAATACTCCGCAGGCTCGCTTACTGCAAGCTTAACCTGATTCTTGACATAATCCGATAAATTATAAGCGGCGATTCCTCCGCCTGCAACTACAGCTGCAATGCCGGCGCTGATTGCCGCAATTTTTACACCCTTTTTCTTCTTCGGAGCAAAGTCAACTCCGCTTACTGCCGATCCGTTACTAAAATTGTCATTTCCAATGATATTTCCACTGTTGTTCTGAGTGAGGCTGCAATCACAGACTCCACTCTCAGGAAGCTCTTTTCCGCAGTTTTCACAAAATGCCATAATAAAATCCTCCATATAATTTTTTTGACATAAAACGTCTAATTAATAATAACACACAAATATATAAAAGTCAACCGAAATCGCGTAATTTAGCCGTTTTGTATACAATCTGTAACTTAAATCCAAATTATATAAAACTTTCCTACATATATAATTTTTAATTTGATTCGAAAATTGATGCATAATTCTTCATATTCCGACCATAATAAAGACAGTTCCATAGGAGCTTAAATTTTTTTAAGGAGTCTTGAATCATGGAAAACAAGAAGAAAAACGATAATATCAAATGTACAGTTTCACAGTGCCAGCACAACATGGTAACTGAGAATTACTGCTCTCTTGGCTGCATTACCGTAGGCACTCACGAAGAGAATCCTACAGTTCCCGAATGTACAGACTGCAACTCTTTCGTAAAGAGAACAGGCTGCTGCGGCTAAATTTACGCCCGATCTGATCGGGCTTACATATATTTGCGTCAAAATCATTGTGCATTTTCAATAAAAATTTAAGTTGATTACAGTCAAATCGGGAAAAATTTATTATTCCCTTGAAAAATCAATCTGATTGGAGTATAATAATAATAGGTTTCGTATATGTTACACTTTACTAAGCAGGAGGCCACGATATTATGTTTGATAAAACAATGACCTTTTCAGTCAATGAAGATAAAGAGGCTGAACTTAAACAAAACCTCACTATCATCTATGACGCATTAACTCAGAAAGGCTACAACCCCATTAATCAGATTGTTGGTTATATTTTGTCAGAGGATCCGACTTACATAACCACCTATAACAATGCAAGAAGTCTTATCCGTCATATTGACCGTGACGAGCTTCTTCAGGTGCTTGTAAGATCATACCTCAATTCATAAACCTTCGGTTTCCGATGTGTCTGTACAAAGACTACGGATATCCGTAAATAAATGTTTTCACCAAAGACGGCAGGATAATGCCGTCTTTAAATTTTTTCGCCGGATTACTTTATCTTCCATTCATAACTTAATATTATTTTCAGATAATACTACTGCGGCGGAAAACCGCGACTATCTAAAAGGAAAATCAAAAGTATGAAATTTATAGCTCCGGCAGCGGCAGCTCTGATTGCCGCAAATGTGCCATGTATCACGGCTTACGCTTACGACGGCACAAAAATCGGCTACGGTCAGGGTACTGTTGTTGATAACAGAAACCGTCCCGTTGACGCTGCTGAATTCAACAGCCGATACGGCGATCTTGATGCCTGCGCCCTATCGCATGATGATAAAAGAATTATCATCACCTTTGATCAGGGCTATGAAAACGGATACACCGAAAAGATCCTTGACACACTGAAAGAAAAAAACGTAACTGCAATATTCTTCCTGACAGGCGATTACGCCAAAAAGGAAAAGGCTCTCGTTAACCGAATGATCGATGAAGGTCATATTATCGGAAATCACGGCATGACTCACGCAAGTCTGCCCGATTTGTCTGAAAGCGAAGCAAAAGAAGAAATAATGTCTCTGCATAACTATGTTCTTGACGAGTACGATTATGAGATGTCTTTTTTTCGCTGTCCGTGCGGAGAATACTCCGAAGCTGCTCTCGCAGAAATTCAGGACTGCGGATACTCGACGGTATTCTGGAGCTTTGCTTACGTTGACTGGATAACGGACAAGCAGCCTGCTTTAGATGAAGGATTAACGAAGATTTCTCAGTCCGCACACGGCGGAGAAATACTGCTTCTTCACTCGGTATCATCAACAAATGCCGAAATTCTCGGCGATGTTATTGATAATTTCAGAGCGCAAGGCTTTATAGTATAATTATTATCAGCGGAATCGGTTCCCCAACCGATCCCGCTGAACTTTTTCCCCTAAAACGTTCCCCAACGTTTATAAATATCATGGTCAGATAAGCTCTGTTACCTCTTCAAACTTTGTTTTATTCGCTGTTGATCCAACGGAATACAGCATATTAGTTGATTTTTTCATTAATTACTCCTCTGTGTCCGATGCAGCAGCCTGTGTTGTTGGCTGTGCAGACGAAGTTGTTGACTCGATGTCATTTAAGTCTACATCTATAAGAAATCCTCCGTCGCTGCCTGTAACCTTTGGCAATACTCCATTCCATTTATTGAGCTGTTCATAAGCCAGAACCTTGTCGGTGATCGAGCTGTTTATCAGCTCGTTAGCCTCAGCCTGAGCCTGTGCTTCTGCAAGAATAGCTTCTGCTTCGGCATTTGCAGCGATAACTTTCTTCTGAGCTTCCGCATCGGCAACGACGATCGCCTGTTCCTGTTCTGTTTTGGTTTTGAGAAGATTTTGCTCTGCAACTTGTTTAGCCTCGATAGCGGCATTAAACTCAGCTGTGAAGTCAAAATTAACTATATTGAACTTTTCTATGTAAATACCGTAGCTGTTAAGCTTCGAATCGAGAGCAGTTTTTACTTCCTCGCCGACCTGAGCACGTTCGGTGATAAGCTGCTCGGCAGTATACTTAGCCGTCACGGACTTCATGCATTCCTGAACGACAGGAGTTATAAGAACAGTCTTATAATCGGTTCCAACATTTTTGTAAATGCTTCCGCTTGCGTCGGAGCTTATTCGATAGTTTACAGCGATCGTGCTGCTTACTGTCTGCAAATCCTTCGAAACAGCAGAAGCAGGAGATTCATACACCTGTATCTTATTCGACATTACTTCAACGTGCTGAATAAACGGAATCTTCAGATGGAATCCCTCCTGAAAAGAGCTTTCCGAAACCTTGCCCAATGTTATAACAACGCCCGTACTTCCTGCCGGAACCACTGTAAACGATGAAGCGCACAAAATAAGCGCCAGTCCGCCAGCTACAGCCCATTTAACCCAACGAAAGTTTTTCTTTACAGAACCGTTTGGATTTAATTCTTCAAATTTTGCCATTGTAACTCTCCTTAAAATACATTCTCCTGATTTTCAGACAGGAATTCATTTTTGATTTATTTTTACAGCCGTTTTGTCAATGTCGCTTATCACATTGAGTCCAAGAAAGATACCTCCCAAGATCCCGAAGCCTCCCCCGATAAACATTCCCTCACACAGGCTTCCGAAGCAAAGCGCACCGATAAGACAGCCGAAAGCGATCCCGAAAACTGCGCCAAGCATAGTGCAAAATTTCATATACTTTTCTTTTCTCATATCAGTTTCCTTTCAGTATCTCGTCAAGCATAGCCTCCATTTGCCTTTTAAGGAATGCGCTTCTGAAAGCCATTATCATTACAAACAACGCTTTTTTCAGTCTTTCCTCGTCGGAGCAAACTCTTCCTGCCGAATGTTCAAGCTCAGCTTCTATAAGCTTTTTGACTGCTTCCGGTTCAAACGTATTTTCATCTTCAGCGGTAAATATAATTCTGCAAAGTATATCGTACAATGCCTGTTCCTCAATGATATCGTCGGAAACATCTTCAACGTCGCCGTTTACATAAGTCATCAGTTTTGCAATATCGTCGAGCTTCATAGAATCCCGCAGCATATTTATGATTAGTATTCGCAGTATCTGCCGATGTGAATACTTCTTACCCTTTGTAGATGAGACCCAGCCTCTTTTTATCCAATTCTGAATAGTCGAACCTTCAAGTCCGGTAAGCTTTGAAAGCTGAGAAAGCGTAAGACCTCCGGTAGCCTCAAGGATCGGCGCTATCAAAGAGAACGCAGATATTCTTGCCTGTTCATTGAATTTTATTGTTGTACCCGGTACCATTCTGTTCATTTCATTTGCTCCTCTCACGTGATGATTAGATTATACTATAAGTTCATACGAACTTCAAATGCCATCTAATGCCGATTTAAGGCAAAAATCAGTGTTTTTTGAAATTTAGCTCTGTTTTTCTAATATTTTCATAATTTTCCTTTTTTCTGCAAATACACAAAAAAGCGGAAAAACTAAAGTTCTTCCGCTTGATAAAGGCAATATTTCAGTTTAATAACCTCACGTATTTTTATCTACTTCATGAAATTTCTTGAGATTTCCGATCTTCTCGTTGCGCTCGTCAAGAACCTTTTCAACGTCAGACCATTCAAGTCCCTGATTTGCGCAGAGAACCATTACATGATAAAGCAGATCGTTGATCTCGTTCATAAGCTCGTCATTATCGCCGTTCTTTGCGGCAATAACTGTCTCTGTCGCTTCCTCGCCGACTTTCTTGCAGATCTTATCCACTCCCTTATCAAAAAGATAGCAGGTATACGAATTTTCTGCCGCAGTACCGCTTTCATACTGTTTTTTTCTTTCCTTTATAACTTCAAAAATTTCTTCATAAACAGTCATAATCAATTCTCCTCGTTATTATAGATTTCATTAAAGAAGCAGCTATAGCTTCCGGTATGGCAGGCAGCTCCCGCCTGCTCAACATTTACAAGAAGCGTATCATTGTCGCAGTCGCCGTAAACAGAAACGACTTTCTGTAAATGGCCGGAAGTTGCTCCCTTATTCCAATACTCCTGTCTCGATCTGCTCCAGAACCAAGTATATCCGGTTTCAAGAGTCCTTTTCAGGCTCTCTTTGTTCATATATGCAAGCATCAGAACCGTTTTTGTGTTGACCTCGTAACAAATCGCCGGGATAAGCTCTCCCTTTTCAAAAAATTTGTCAAGATCGTTTATATCAATTTTTATCATCAGCTTTTCCTTTCTGAGTATTTTTATCTTCAAAATTTCTTTTCAGCTGCCGTTCCACAAAGTATATAGTTGATAACATTAATCCGACCTGAACGATTTCTAAAATTGTAGCAGCTCCGATACCTGTGCGGCTGCCAAAACGAATACATATAATCAGCACACAAATCAGTGACAGCGGCAGTGAAATAATTCCGCCCTTTATCCACATTCCGCCGCAAAGCTTATTGGCAAATTCCCATGCCTCTTGGCTGCTCATAGAACGCTTTGTTCGATAACCGTATATTGAATTTATTTCCGCCGGAGTATTATGCTTCAGCAAATTGCCGCAAATAATTACCGTAATTGGAACGATAACCGATATTATTAATGATAATATGAACATTTTTATTTATACTCCCCTTTATGTCCAAAGCGACGTTATGAACATCGGACTTGAATCCTCCGATTTTTTAAAACCGCAGTTTTCATAAAAGCTCATTTCCTTATCGTAGGCGATCAGCGCGATTCTGAGATACTCCTTATAATGCTCCTTGACCATTTCAACAAGCGTCCTTCCGATTTCCTGTCCCTGATATTCAGGTCTAACGAGCAGATAATGCACGTATGCAGTCATAACGCCATCGTCCATAGCGCAGATCATTCCTACAAGCTTTTCGCCGTCCCATGCAGAAAAGACCGTTTCAAAATTTTTCATCGCCGTTCTCAGTTTTTCGGGATAATGCCCCGACGACCATTCGACTGACAAAAACAGTTCCTCTAACTGAGCTTTTTCAAAATCATGAATATCCTTGTAAATTATCATCTTACAATTACTCCCTTACTGCGGCAATAAGCTTTTACCTCCTGCACAGTAAGCTCCTTGAAATGAAACAGCGATGCCGCAAGAGCAGCCGTAGCTCCGGTTTTCTCGAAAACTTCGGCAAAGTCATCTATTTTACCGGCGCCGCCGCTTGCGATCACAGGGATACTACAGTTATCACAAACTGCTTTGAGCATTTCAATGTCGAAGCCCTCTTTAGTGCCGTCCGCGTCAATGGAATTCAAACATATCTCCCCTGCCCCGAGCTTTTCAATCCGATGAACCCAGTCAATGAGGTCTATCCCCATGTCAACACGTCCGCCGTTTATGTAGACCGTCCATTTATGATCGTCGATTTTCTTAGCGTCTATTCCCACGCAGATACACTGGCTTCCGAAAATATCCGCTCCGTCTTTAATAAGCTGCGGATTTTTCACCGCCTGAGAATTTACGGAAACCTTGTCTGCTCCGGCACGAAGCGTTTCGCGGATATCGTCAACTGTTTTGATTCCTCCGCCTACTGTAAGCGGAACGAATACCTTTTTGGCAGTTTCTCTCACAACGTCAAGAAAAACTCCCCTGCCCTCAAAGGACGCGGTTATATCATAAAATACGATCTCGTCCGCACCCTGCTTGTTGTATTCCTCCGCACACTCAACAGGATCGCCGACATCTCGTATTCCCTCAAAATTTACTCCCTTAACTACCTTGCCGTTGCGAACATCAAGACATGGTATTATCCTTTTTGCAAGCATTATTCAGCCTCCTTATATTAAATAGTATTACCGCAGCTATATGCGCGATCTATTGAGGGAAACCCTTTTGAAAAAGAGTTATCACTCAAACTCCCTTCCTAAAACTTTAATTGATTTTTCCCAATAGTGGCTTAATCCCCATATTGGGAAAAATGAAATAAAAGTCTTTGGAAAGGGGTCTGGGGAAGAACCTTACCTCAGAAAGGTTTGCCCCAGCAGTCTGCGTAAATACTGCGACAATGCTAATTTATATTAGCATAATCAACAGCTTCTTTAAGATTCAGCGTGCCTTTATAAATCGACTTACCGCAGATAGTTCCATAAAGTCCCATTTCCTTGCAGGCGATAATATCGTCCATAGTATGAACTCCTCCGCTTGCGATAATATTGCATTTTCCGTCGGTCGCGTCGGCAAGAGCCTTTAACTGCTCTTTATTTACGCCGGAAAGCGTGCCGTCTTTGCTGATATCGGTAAAGATGAAATATCTTACTCCGACTTCTGTCATCTTGTTGGCAAGGTCGATATAGTTTACATCAGAGGCTTCAAGCCAGCCCTCGGCTGCGACCATACCGTTCATTGCGTCGATTCCGACCACAATTTTTTCGCTTCCGAATTTTTCAACTGCATCGCTGACAAGTTTAGGATTTTTCAGTGCAACAGAGCCGAGAATTACCCTTGAAATCCCCATATTCAGATATTCTTCAATAGTTTCAAGACTGCGTATTCCTCCGCCAAGCTCAACTTTTAAACCAGTCTTTTCGGCAACGTCAGTGTAAATTTTTGTGTTGACAGGTCTGCCTTCCTTTGCTCCGTCAAGATCGACCATGTGTATCCATTCTGCTCCGGCTTTTTCAAAGCTCTGCGCGGTTTCAAGATAATTATCGGCAACCTTTTCAACTGTAGAGAAATCGCCCTTGAACAAGCGGACGCAGTTTCCGTCCTTTATATCGATTGCAGGTAAAATTATCATATCAGACCTCCAAAGTTTTTGAGTATTTTAAGACCTGTCTCTCCGCTTTTTTCAGGGTGGAACTGAGCTCCGTAAACGTAATTTCCGTCAAA
The DNA here is from genome assembly GCA_905215965.1 of uncultured bacterium. Classification (GTDB taxonomy): domain Bacteria; phylum Bacillota; class Clostridia; order Oscillospirales; family Ruminococcaceae; genus Ruminococcus. The sequence goes on from CAJMSD010000008.1 coordinate 98,556, forward strand.
GACAAGCGCCGGAACACGTCCGCCGTACTCGCTGTAGGCAGCAATATTGCAATCCTCGCACTCTGCTTTATATGAGTGAACAAAATAAACGTATTCCTCATCTCCGACATCTTTAAGCAGCTTGCAGTCATTAAGCTTTTCAAGCTTATTCCAGCCCATATGAGGAATGATAAGATCTGGCGATTCCATTTTGCGCACGCTTCCCTTAATAAGTCCAAGGCCGTCACATTCGCCGAATTCATAGCTTTTCTCAAAGAGCATCTGCATACCGAGACAAATTCCGAGAAAAGGTTTTTTTCCTGCCTGCTCCCTGATAACGCCGATAAGACCGGCTTCTTCAAGCATCTTCATCGCCGCCGGAAATGCTCCCACTCCCGGAAGAATAATTGCATCCGCAGCTTTTATCAAATTTTCGTCAGATACAAGTCTGCTTTCCAAGCCAAGGTAATCCAGTGCATTTTTAACGCTGAAAATATTTCCTGCGCCGTAATCTATAATTGCGATCATCAGAGCACTCCTTTCGTCGAAAGCGTTGAACCGTCTGAATTATAAGCGGAAGCCGTTTTCAGTGCATGAGCAACCGCCTTATAAATTGCTTCAGCCTTGTGATGATCGTTGCTTCCATAAAGAAGATTTATGTGAAGAGTCATTCCCGAATTAAAGGCAAATGCACGGAAAAACTCCTCTGTCATGCAAAGATCGTATCCGCCGCAGCTTTGATTGGCAAACTCGCAGTTGAACACCAGAAACGGTCTGTTGCTCAGATCAAGACTTGCCATAGCAAGGGACTCGTCCATAGGTATATAGGCTGTTCCGTAGCGTACTATTCCTGATTTTGCTCCGAGAGCCTGTCCGAGAGCCTGTCCGAGGGCGATTCCTGCATCTTCGACAGTATGATGACAATCAACATGAATGTCGCCTTTTACCTTGATATTCATGCTGATTCCGCTGTGAACGGAAAGAGCGGTAAGCATATGATCGAAAAAGCCTATTCCCGTATCAATTTTAGCTGTTCCCTTACCGTCCAGAGCAACGGAAATTTCAATATCGGTTTCCTTCGTTTTGCGAACTGTCTCGCCTGTTCTGATGATTTTATCCATAAATTATCTCCTTTAAGGCAGATACAAGAGCTTCCATTTCCTTATCGGTTCCAACGCTTATACGCAGATGATTGCTGATCCTCGGCTTATTCCAGTATCGAACGAAGATCCCACGCTTTTTCAGTTCGGTGAAAATCTTTTCTGCCGAAACGCTTTCGTGACTTGCGAAAATAAAGTTGCTCTTTGAGTCAGTAAATGTAAATCCGAGCTTTGCAAGCTCCTTTTTGGAATTTTCACGGGTCTTGATAATTTTGTTTACGGTTTCACGAAAATATTCCTCATCACGCACAGCCTCTGCCCCGCAAAGCTGAGTAAGAGGAGTCATCGTATATGAATTGATAGAGAATTTCACATCGTTCATGTACTTGATAAGCTTTTTATTTCCCATAGCAAAGCCTATACGCATTCCTGCCATTGAACGCGACTTTGAAAAGGTTTGTATCACAAGAAGATTTTCGTATTTATCAATAAGCGATAAAGCGCTTTCCGCTCCGAAATCAATGTAGGCTTCGTCTATAATAACGACTGAATCCTGATTTGCTTTAACTATCTCCTCGATCATATCAAGGCTTTCCTCACAGCCTGTAGGAGCATTAGGATTCGGGAAGATTATTCCTCCGTTTTCCGATTCATAATCCCGAGGATCGATCCTGAAATCATCGGTAAGGGGTATTTGTTTATACGGGATCCTGTAAACATCTGCCCAAACGTCATAGAAAGAGTAAGTTATATCGGGAAATAACACGGGCTTTTCGGAATTGAAAAAAGTAAGAAAAGCAACGGAAAGAACGTCGTCCGAGCCGACTCCGACAAAGACCTGTGATGGTTCAAGTACGTATCTGTCGGCAATCGCTTCAACAAGAACAGTCGAATCGGGGTCGGGATAAAGTCTCATTCTTCCGCAGTCAAATTCATTGAGAACGCTTTTGACTCTCGGAGACGGCGGATAGGGATTTTCATTTGTGTTAAGCTTTATTACATCTGTATTTTTAGGCTGCTCGCCGGGAGTATACGGAATAACCTTACGAACGTTAGATTCCCATGAAATACTCATTGTTATCGCTCCTTAATCAATTTCAAATCTTACTTTAATGGCATTTGCATGAGCGGTAAGTCCCTCTTTCTCGGCAATAAGGACAATGTCGTCTTTGGCTTCTCTCAAAGCCTCTTCCGTATAGTAAATATAGCTTGAACGCTTTGTAAAGCTTGCTACTCCGAGCGGAGAGAAGAAACGCGCTGTTCCGCTTGTAGGAAGAACGTGATTCGGTCCTGCATAGTAATCACCGAGAGGCTCTGACGCATAGTGTCCGAGGAAGATCGATCCTGCGTTGTCGAGACTTCCGAGAAGCTCCATAGGATTTTCCATAAGGACTTCAAGATGTTCGGGAGCAATCGCGTTCGCAAGCTCTACCGCACAAGCTCGGCAGTCGGTAATAATTACAGCGCCGTAGTCCTCAAGAGATCTGCCGATAATATCCTTGCGGGACAAATACTGCTTCTGTCTCTCGATCTCTTCAAGAGTGCGGTCTGCGATCTCTTCGCTTGTAGTGACCATAATTGCAGACGCAAGTACATCGTGCTCAGCCTGCGACATCAGGTCGGCGGCTGCAAACTTCGGATTTGCAGTTTCATCGGCAAGAACGAGTATCTCGCTCGGTCCTGCTATCATGTCGATATCAACAACGCCGTAAAGCAGCTTTTTAGCTGTTGCAACGTAAATATTTCCCGGTCCTACTATCTTATCGCACTTCGGGATCTCCTCAGTTCCGTAAGCAAGAGCAGCAATTGCCTGAGCTCCGCCCGAGAGGAATACTCTGTCCACACCGCAGATTGCGGCAGCAACGAGGATATCCTTATTGGGAGTGCCGTCTTTAAGCGGAGGAGTAACCATAACTATTTCCTTTACTCCCGCGATCTTTGCAGGAATAGCGTTCATAAGCACGCTTGACGGATATGCGGCAGTTCCTCCGGGAACATAAAGACCGACTCTTTCAAGTCCTCTGATACGCTGACCGAGAATTACTCCGTTTTCCTTTGGATTTATAAATCCTTGTTCGCGCTGTCTGTTGTGGAAATCGGCAATATTTTCCATAGCGTTCAGAAGAGCGTCAACAAATTCCTCGTCGGCGTCGTTAAGAGCGTCGTTGATAACATCTCTCGGAACTTCATAATACTGAGGAAGATTGCCGTCAAATTTAAGCGTATAATTTTTTACAGCCTCGTCTCCGTTTTCCTTAACGTCCTCAATAATGGCCGAAACGGTTTCCGTGACCTTTTTATTTGTTTCTCCGCTTCTCTTTTTCAATTCATTAAGGAATGCGACCTCGTCCGTTCCGTTAGCAAATATCTTTTTCATTATAAATTCTCCTCTATAAGTGTAATAAGCTTATCAATTTCACTGTGCCTCATTTTAAGGCTTACCGTGTTGGCGATCAGTCTTGCCGAAATAGGAGCGACATCTTCTATGACTTCAAGTCCGTTTTCTTTTAAGGTCGTTCCTGTTTCTACGATATCAACTATACCGTCTGCCAGTTCGAGAAGCGGCGCAAGCTCGACCGAGCCTTCTATTTTGATAATTTCCGTATCCATTCCTTTTTTCTCGAAAAAGCTTCTTGTTACGTTCGGATATTTCGTTGCAATAGTTTTTACGCCGTAACCATTATAAAAATCGTATCCTTTTTTTGTTGCAAGAGCAAATTTACAGCGTCCGAAGCCAAGATCGACAAGCTCGAAAAACTTTCCTTTCATTTCCATGATAGTATCCTTGCCGACAACTCCCATATCGCAAACACCGTGTTCAACATAAGTGATAACATCGTTTGCCTTTGCAAGAACTACTTCAAGATTTGCGTCGGGAACAGGCAGAATAAGCTTTCTTCCCTTTTCGCGGACCGCAGTACAGTCAAATCCAAGCTTTTCAAGAAGTCCTATAGTATCCTTTTCAAGTCTTCCCTTAGTCAGCGCCATTCTTATCGGCTTATTCATTACTGCACCTCCTTGTCAATAACGATCACCTTTGCGATCTTTTTTTCTTTTGCATATTCACGTACGGCATCAATATCGTCAGAGAGAGCGTTTTCTACAATATAACCCTCGCTGCGAAGTCTTGCGGCTTCTTTAAGAGCGGCGACCTCGAATCCGTCTGCGGCAAATACGATGCAGTCGGCGCTTTCTTTCTCGGAAATCAAGCCGGATTTTTCAAATGCCTTTTCGATTCCGTTTACATTAACTGCAAAGCCAACGGCAGGGATATCGTAGCCAAATTCCGAGATCAGCTTGTCATAGCGTCCGCCGGAAATGACCTCCTCGCCGTGTCCCTGAAGATAACCCTTTATAATCAACCCGGTATAGTAATCGGTTTTGTTTACAAGACCGAGATCAACGGTAATATTTCCTTCTTCACCGCACAGATCGGCGGCGTCGCAGTAGATCTCGCGAAGCTCGTTCAGTATTTTTTTGATGTTTTCATCGGGCATGAGCTGAGCTGCTTTTTCAAATACCTCTTCTCCGCCGAAAAGTGCGGGGAGCTTTTTCAGAGCGGCTGTAACGTAGCTGTTTCCGAGCGAATCGAGCATATCGTTAAGAGCAGGGAAATTTTTATTTTCAATAAGCTTTCTGATTTTTTCTTTTGTGTTATCATCGGCTTCAAGGCGGCTGACAAGCTCCTTAAAAATACCGATATGTCCGATCTCAAGAGAAAACGTCATGCCAAATTCCTTCAAAGCCGCAACGGCAGTGGAGATGACCTCCAGATCAGCCATTTTCAGCTGTGAACCGATAAGCTCAATACCAGCCTGAACTATCTCATCGCTTCTGCCTTTAAGCGCAGGTTCAGTCCTGTAAACGGTCTGATTGTAGCAAAGTCTCAAAGGCAGCTCAACATCTTTCAGACGTGTAGCAACCACTCTTGCGATAGGCATTGTTGAATCGGGACGCATTACGAGCAGTCTGCCCTTGCTGTCAGTCAATTTATAGAGATTCTCCTGCGGAAAATACGGAGAATTCAAGTTAAATACGTCATAAAATTCAAGACCCGGAGTTATAATTTCGCAGTATCCGCTGCCCTTGAACAGCTTCAGCAGCTTGTTTTCAATGCTGCGTCTTACGGTACATTCCCCGAAAAGCAGGTCTTTCGTGCCCTCGGGAGTTATAAGATCATAGTTTTTCATAAATACCTCCGTATACTTTAGTGTGCTAATATGGTAATATGATAACATACTACCACGCAAAAGTCAAGTTAAAAGAATGACATCTGTGTAGATTCGGGTAAATCGCCTAAAGCTCCTATACTTTTCAGCATATCTATTGTTGTTTTTGACGCACCGCTCATTTGTTGAAATTCTTCAATGGAAATAAATCCGCCCTTTTGAGCCGCTTCATACAATCCTTTTGCAGCGTTTTCGCCTACTCCGCTCATTGCTGAAAACGGGATTCTTAATTTTCCGTCCTCTATCATGTATTTCGTGGCGTGAGACTTAAACAGATTTACAGGCAGAAAATCATATCCTCTTGTCATCATTTCATTTGTAATGAGCAATATATCATAAAGATCGCTTTCCTTTTTACTTCGGTCGTTGCCAAGCTCTTTAAGCTCCTCAATACGTGCACGAACGGCAGAAATTCCCTTTACTGCAAGCTCGGCGTCAAAATCTTCGCCTCTTACGGTAAAATAAGTCGCATAAAACTCAAGCGGTCTATGCAGCTTGAACCAGCCGAGCTTAATGGCTGCAATTACGTAGGCAGCCGCATGAGCCTTTGGGAACATATATTTAATTTTAAGACAGCTTTCAATATACCAGTCGGGAACATTGTGATCTTTAAGCATCTGTATACGCTCAGGTGTAAACGTTTTCGGAGCTTTTCCCTTACGCGTATCCTCCATTATCTGGAACGCCTGCTTCGGCTCGACTCCCTTATAGAGCAAATATGTCATGATGCTGTCACGCGTACCAATAACCTCGGAAATAGTGCACGTTCCGTTGTCGATAAGATCCTTCGCGTTTCCGAGCCATACGTCCGTTCCATGAGAAAGTCCCGAGATCTGGAGGAAGTCGCTGAATTTTGTAGGCTTTGCGTCAAGAAGCATCTGGATAGTAAAGCCTGTTCCCATTTCAGGAATACCCAAGCTTCCTGTCTTGCAGTAAATTTCCTCCGGCTTGACGTTAAGCGCGTCACAGTTGGTACACATTCTGATCACTTTCGGATCTGACGTAGGAACGTCTTTTATCTTGATTCCGGTCAAGTCTTCAAGATGCTTGTAAAGCGTAGGAACAACGTGTCCAAGCTCATCAAGCTTAAGGATAGTATCATGCAGCGAGTTGAACGTAAAATGCGTTGTTATGATCTCGGAATCCGCAGTGTCGGCAGGGTGCTGTACCGGAGTAAAATCGTAGACCTCGTAATCCGACGGCACAACGACCATTCCTCCGGGGTGCTGACCCGTAGTTCGCTTTATTCCCGTGCAGCCTATTGCAAGACGGTTCATTTCCGCATTATTCAGTGTTATGCCGTTTTCCTCGCAATATTTTTTCACGTATCCGAAAGCTGTTTTTTCTGCAACCGCCGAGATAGTTCCCGCCTTGAAAACGTTTGATTTACCAAAAAGCTGCTCGGTGTAGCGATGCGCGTAAAATTGATATTCATCCGAGAAGTTAAGGTCGATATCAGGCGCTTTGTCGCCGTCAAAGCCGAGAAACGTCTCGAACGGAATGTCATGACCGTCGCGAAGCATATCCGTTCCGCAGTCGGGACAATTCTTTTGCGGCAGATCGAATCCCGAGCCGTAAACTCCGTCAAGCAGAAATTCGCTGTGCTTGCACTTCGGGCAAACGTAATGCGGCGGCAGAGGATTTACCTCTGAAATTCCTGCCATTGACGCAACGAACGAAGAGCCTACCGAGCCTCTTGAACCTACAAGATATCCGTTTTCGACCGAATTCCACACAAGCTTCTGAGCAATGATATAAAGAACGGAAAATCCGTGCTTTATGATAGATGAAAGCTCTCTGTCAAGACGCTTTTCAACGATTTCCGGAAGAGGATCGCCGTAGATCTCACGCGCTCTGTTATTTGTAATATTTGTAAGCTCCTCTTCCGCGCCGTCGATAGTCGGAGTAAACGTGCCCTTTGGAATTGGACGCACGACCTCGATCATATCCGCAATGGCGTTGGTGTTTATAATGACAACTTCTCTTGCTTTCTCCTCTCCGAGATAGCTGAATTCCGCAAGCATTTCCTCCGTTGTCCTGAAATAAAGAGGAGCCTGATATTCAGCATCTTTAAAGCCCATGCTTGTGAGAAGTATCTTACGGTAAATTGCGTCTTTAGGATCGATAAAATGGACATCGCAGGTAGCGCATACCGGTATATTCAACTTTTCGCCAAGCTTAACGATACGGATATTGTATTCCTCCAGTTCGCGTTCGTTCTCAGCGATTCCCTCACGGATCATAAAAGCGTTATTTGCGGTCGGCTGGATTTCGAGATAGTCATAAAACTTTGCAAGCTCTTCAATTTCCTTTTCAGGCTTATTCTCGACCATAGCTGAAAAAAGCTCTCCCGATTCGCAGGCGCTTCCGAAAATAAGTCCCTCTCTGTGAGCTTCAAGCACCGATTTTGGAATAAGCGGCTTTTTATAAAAATAATCGAGATGACTGTAAGAAACAAGTTTATATAGGTTTTTCAGTCCTGTCTGATTTCGCACAAGAATGATATGGTGGTGAGATTTAAGCTTTTTTACTTCGATTTTTCCGGCCTTGAAATTCAAGTCGCTCAGCAGACGCAGCTCCTGCTCATTTTTCAGTCTCGATACAAGCTCTATATAAATTTTAGCGAGCATCAATGCATCATCGGAAGCGCGGTGATGATCGAATTTTCCAAGCTTAAGAGCCTTAGCCACGATATTCAGCTTATGACGTCCGCACTCGGGAAGCATTGCCTGACAGAAAACAAGAGTATCAAGCCAGTTGTACTCAAAAGTTATTCCGCATCTCTTGCAGGCATTGTTGATGAACGATGTATCAAAGGTTGCGTTATGCGCTGCAAGAACGGGGTTTTCTCCGCAGAATTCCATAAATTTTCTGACAGCCTCTTCCTCGGAGGGAGCATCGGCGACCATTTCATCGGTAATTCCCGTAAGCTCCACAATATTCTGCGGAATAGGACGTTCGGGATTAACAAACGTATTGAAGCTGTCAACTACCTGTAGATTTCTCAGCTTAACTGCGCCTATCTCGGTAAGCCTGTCCTTTTTGCTGCTAAGACCGGTAGTTTCAACGTCAAACACGATTATCTCATCGTTTATACCGCGGTCGTCGGGCTTTTTAAGTATCTTCGGCATATCGAGATCGTTCACCACGTATGCCTCGCAGCCGTAAATAACTTTAAGTCCCTTTGGAGTATTATACATGGCATCGGGGAAAGCCTGAACAACCCCGTGATCGGTAATAGCCATCGCCTGATGCCCCCACTGAGCCGCTCTGTTAATAAGGGTTACGGGATCGGTAACTGCGTCCATAGCGGACATATTCGTATGACAGTGCAGCTCGACTCTCTTCTCGGGATAATTATCCATTTTAGGTATTCTTTTTACTTTTATGATTGAATTCGGGATAAGGGTAATATCATGAGCGTATGTATCGTAGTCGATCTTTCCCGATACAAGGAGAGTTGTTCCGTTTTTAAGCGAGCCGAGACCAAGCTTGTCAAGCTCCTCTGTCTTTGCAAATATTTTAAGCTTGAGCGAGCCGCTGTAATCGGTGATATCAAAGGTTGCGACGCTTTTTTCATTGCGAAGCTCCTTTATTTCCGAGGAAAAGATATCTCCGACAACTGCTATATTCTTTTCGCCAAGGCGCTGAACGGCATCGGATATCGCAACAGGCTTTTCACGTATAGCTTTTCCTTTTATGATCTCTGCGGATTCCTTATCAAATTCGGTATCAAGCGACGTAATATCGACTACTCCTGTAGGAATTGCCGACAAGCGTTCCTCCGAAGCCATCTCCTCCGCCGATTTTTCGGGAATAAGCTGACCGCTGTAATCAGGAAGCTCCGCCGCCATTTTTTCAAGCATTTCATCATAAACGTCCTCCGTAACAGAGGTCTGTCCGTCAAGCACGACATTTACGTTTACTCCGAACTGATTATAGATCAGCTGGGAAAACAGACGGCAGAAATCGGCTTTTTCAAGCATATCACGCCCGCCGTGTGTAAGCGCGATATCAAGCCTGCCGTCGGAAAGGCGAACGTCCGCTCCGTCAAGAAAACCGTTCACGACCGAAATGTCGCGCTTCAGCAGCTTAATAAGCTCCTTATAGCATTCTATCCCGAAGATCTCCGAAGGATATCGGCAGTGCAGCCTTATTTTATCGGTTTTTACAGCCGTTTCGACAGATTTTTCAAATGCAAAAATATCATCTGAAGGAACAAGCTTAGTAAAAAGCGCAAAAAACGAAATACCGTCAAGCCGCTCGGAATATGTAAGCTTGAAAACCTCGCCGTCACGTATCGATTCAGGGATCTCCGCCTCGGTATCCTTTAAAAATTCTGATAATTTTATATTCATTGAATCAGAGTCTTTCGATCTCCCTGAGAAGCTCGCAGACTATATCCTCCTCTTTGATTTTTCTAAGTATTTCGCCTTTTCGGAAAATTATAGCGCAGCCGTCTCCGCCTGCTATTCCGATATCGGCTTCACGCGCCTCTCCCGGACCGTTTACCGCACAGCCCATTACGGCGACCGTTATATCCTTGTTGATATTTTTGATCGCGTCTTCGACCTCTGCGGCAGCTTTCACAAGGTTGATTCGCGTTCTTCCGCAGGTCGGACATGAAACGAGCTTTACTCCCTTGCGCTTGCCGATACATTTAAGAATGTCGTTTGCAGCCGCTACCTCCTTTATCGGATCGTCCGTCAGGGAAACGCGTATCGTCTCACCGATACCGTCGCACAGCAGCGAGCCTATACCGACAGCTGATTTTATAAGTCCCATTCTTTCCGTGCCTGCTTCCGTAACTCCGAGATGAAGCGGATAACGACATTTTTCTGCAGCAAGTCTGTATGAAGCGATCATTCGGTTTACATCGGAAGATTTTATGGATATCACTATGTTGTCAAAATCGAATCGTTCAAGCAGAGCCGCATGATTCATTGCGCTTTCAACAAGCGCTTCCGGTGTCGGAGAGCCGTACTTCAAAAGCAGCTCCTTTTCCAGAGAACCCGAATTTACTCCAATTCTGATAGGAATATTTTTTGCTCTGCAAATATCGGCGACCTTTTTAACTCTATCCATATCGCCGATGTTTCCCGGATTTATGCGTATTTTATCGACACCTGCTTCCGCTGCCTCAACAGCAAGACGGTAATCGAAATGAATATCGGCGACAAGAGGTATTGAAACGGCGTTTTTAATTGCAGGAATGAGCTTGATAGCGTCCATATCAGGAATTGCCGCACGTATTATTTCGCAGCCGGCATTCTGCAGCTCGACCGCCTGCTTTACGCTGCCCTCGATGTCGTCGGAACGCGCGCTGAGCATCGACTGTACATATATGTGCTTTCCGTCTAAAAGGCAGTTTCCTACCTTAACAGGTTTTATATTTCTCATATTAATTCTCCTTTATCCGCCCGTAATAAGGCGAATTATGTCATTATATGTTGCGTATATCATTATTCCGAACAGGAGCACCATTCCTGCCAAATGAACATAACCCTCGTGCTCCGGCTTTACGGGCTTGCGGCGAATGATCTCAATAAAGCAGAACAGCAGTCTGCCACCGTCAAGTCCGGGAATAGGCAAAAGATTAAAAATACCGATATTTATTGTGAGCATTGCCGTCAGATAAAGAAGCGACACTGCTTTTTCATGCAGATTATCTCCCTGCTGAGCTGTTTCGTCAATCACGGTCACAACGCCGACAGGGCCTGAAAGCTCGCTTGTTTTGTATTTTCCGGTTACAAGATCTCTCAGGGACATCCATACAAGACGTCCGAGCGAAACGCAGTCCTTTCCCGAATAGCTAAGTACGTTTCCGATGTTCTTTTTTTCATAGACAAGTCCGAAGTCGATAACTCCGCCGTCACGGCTGTTAGCGAATTGAACGTCCTCGAAGAGGATTTCTTCTCCGTCCCTTTCAACAACAACGTCATGCTTGTCGGACTGTCCGAGCATATAGCTTATATCGGTAGTAGAGAAAATATGCATATCGTCCATTTCAAGAATAACGTCGCCGTGGCGCAGTCCGGCATCATAGCTGCCGGCCATATATTCAACCGTTCCGTCGGCATTCTCCGTACCGCTGAAACCGCGTATTTCCATTGTCGGAACATCTCCGCCGATACAGGTCATAATTGTCACAAGGACAAATCCAAGAACGAAATTCATAACTGCTCCTGCAACAAGGACGATTATGCGCTTCCAAACCTTTTGCTTTCGAAAGCTTCTGTTGTCCTCGCTGTCGTCGTCCTCGCCCTCCATAGCGCAGAATCCGCCTACGGGCAGTATTCTGAGCGAGTATTCGGTTTCGCCCTTTTTGATCTTAAAAATTCTCGGGCCCATTCCGATTGAAAACTCGATGACCTTGATCCCGCTCGCCTTGGCGCAGATAAAATGACCGAATTCATGGATCGTCACGATAAGTCCGAAAATTAAAATTGCAATAACATAACCCATATGGCAGATTTATCCTTTCATTAGCGGCTTGCTGCCGTAAATAGTCTCTCTGACGTAATCTCTTGCCATTTTATCGGCAGCAAAAACATCATCGCAGCTCTTTATTTCAAAAGGCTCGAATTTATCAAGCGTTCCCGATACAAGCTCTCCGATCTCAACAAAGCTGATCTTGTCATGGAGGAATGCGGCAACAGCCTCCTCATTAGCCGAATTTACAAGGCACGGATACGCTCCGCCCCGCGAAATTGCTTCAATTGCGGCGCTCAGGCACTTGAAGGTCTCATAATCAGGCTTTTCAAAGGTCAGCAAGCCGTAATCGGTAAGCGAAAGTCTCTTTGTGGGGCAAGGCATTCTGTCGGGATAAAGCAGAGCGTACTGTATCGGGATCTTCATATCCGGCACGCCAAGCTGAGCGATAATTGAATAATCGTTGTACTCCACCGCGGAATGAACAACGCTCTGCCTGTGAACCACTATTTCTATCTGCTCGGGAGAAAGATCAAAAAGCCACTTTGCTTCGATAAATTCAAGTCCCTTATTCATAAGCGTAGCGGAATCTATGGTTATTTTATTACCCATGTTCCAGTTAGGGTGTCTGAGAGCGTCGGCTTTCGTGACTTTTTTCAGCTCTTCATAGCTTTTTCCGAAAAAAGGTCCGCCCGAAGCCGTGAGTATGATCTTACTCAGCTGGGAACGCTTATTTCCCTGCAAACACTGGAAAATTGCCGAGTGTTCGCTGTCAACGGGATAAATATTCACGCCTTTTTCTTTTGCAAGGGACATTACAAGAGAGCCGCCCGAAACAAGAGTTTCCTTATTTGCAAGAGCAACGTCCTTCCCGGCTTCAATCGCGGTAAGCGTAGGAAGAAGTCCTACCATACCGACAACGGAATTCAGAACGATATCGTTCTCTTCAAGCGCGGCAACGGTACACAGACCGTCCATACCGCAGAGAAGCTTCACCTGCATATCGGCAAGTCTGCTTTTCAGCTCCGCATATTTATTCTCGTCAAATACGCAAACATACGACGGTTTGAATTTACGAGTCTGCTGCTCAAGAAGATCGATACTGCTGTGCGCCGCAAGCGCAACAACGTCAAAACCGTGCTTTTCGCAAACCTCAAGAGACTGAACGCCTATAGATCCGGTAGAACCGAGAATTGAAATTTTTTTACACATTATTGTAATTCCCCTTTTTGTAAGGAAAATCCTGTTTTCCTGATAATTATATGAAAATTGATCCGATAAAATGCGAAAGGGACTATCTGCGGTCAGCATGATTAGTCTCCTTTCAAAAAATTATTTAAAAATATCCGTCAAAGCAACAAATGCATAGAAAGTCGGGAGTACGAAAAGCACGCTGTCGAAACGATCCATAAGACCTCCGTGACCGGGCATGATTTTTCCGTAATCCTTAAAACCTATCTGACGCTTTACCATTGACGCGGAAAGGTCGCCGATCGTTCCTATAACTGCACATACAGCTCCCATAACAAATGTTACAATAGCAGTTTTAAGCTCAAATCCGCCCTCGTATACAGAGAATGCAGCGGCATAAACAAGTCCTGTAATTACAATTCCGCCCACAAAGCCCTCGATAGTTTTCTTGGGACTGATCTCGGGGCAAAGCTTATGCTTACCGAAAGCAACGCCTGTAAAATACGCGCCCGTATCTGCGATCCATGCGCCGCAAAGTCCCATAATAAGCAGGAAAAGTCCATTATCTATGCTGTATCGTTCAATGCGCACCATACTTGACATTGCCTGAGGAACAAGTACCATCACGGCAAGGGTGAAGAAAATCTGTTCATAGCGGATAGTTTTATGATTGCGAAGCCATGTAAGAAAAATTACAAATGCGCAGAAAAGAGTTACCGCAAAAGAAGCAAGCGGCATAGCACCGTCCATACGGACTATTTCAAGAGGAGGACCATCTTTATAAACTGTCTCAATGTAATAGAAGTAATTGTAAATCAGCGGAGTTGCGATTCCGCACAATTCCACCGCACATAGCACGGGAATGCATTTGTGCATATTAACCGCACGCAGAAGCTCAAAGAGCATAATAGCGATCATCACCGCAACAGCGAGCGGCAGAACCATAGTATCGTGGAAAAACAGCACTACCGCAAGGATAGCTACTCCCACAGCACCTGAAATTATACGGGTCAGCATTCAGACACCTCCGAATCGGCGGTGTCTGCCGTTAAATTCTATTATTGCCTTATCGAGCTCGTCAGGAGTAAAATCCGGCCAGAGAATGTCGGTAAAGTAATATTCGGCATAAGCGCACTGCCAGATAAGATAATTTGAGAGTCTCATTTCACCGCTCGGACGAATAACAAGATCAACGTCCGGAATTCCCTTAGTGTAAAGTTCGTCCGCAACAGACTGTTCGGTAATATCCTCCGGACTAATTTCACCGTTTACAGCCTTCTGTGCAAGAATACGCGCAGCATGAGCAAGCTCGTCACGTCCGCCGTAGTTTACAGCCATCATCAGGGTCATTTCGTCATATTGAGAGGTATCCTCTTCAAGCCTTATCATCTTTTCCTGAAGATCTTCGTCAAATGCGCTTTTATCTCCAAGGAAAATCATTCGCGTATTTTCGCTCAGAAAATTTCTTACGTCTACAATATAATCGCGGAACAGCTCCATGATCGTATCGACTTCCTCTTTCGGACGCTGCCAATTCTCTGTTGAAAAAGCATAGAAAGAAATATTTTTCAAGCCGATATCCTTACAGTAACGAACGATCTTTTTGAAATTTTTAGCTCCCTCGCGATGACCGAACGAACGCGGAAGACCGCGCTTTTTAGCCCATCTTCCGTTGCCGTCCATAATAAATCCGATATGCTGAGGCAGCTCTGCCGGCAGAGTTGTTTCCTGATTTTTTTTCTTATTGAATATTGCCATTTCTGCTCCAATCAGATGCTCATGATCTCTTTTTCTTTTTCGGCAACTGCCTTATCGATATCTCCGCAGAATTTATCGGTAAGATCCTGAACCTTTTTCTCGCAGTCCTTGAGATCGTCCTCGGTAATTTCCGAATTTTTCTTCATTGTCTTGAATTTTTCCATAGTATCGCGTCTGATGGAACGAACGGTAACTTTACACTCCTCGCCGTACTTCTTTATGCTTTTGCAGAGTTCCTTACGGCGATCCTCGGTAAGCTGAGGGAAAACAAGGCGGATGGACTTTCCGTCATTTGTAGGATTGATTCCGACATCGGACGCAAGAATAGCCTTTTCGATAGCTTTGAGAGTCGAAACGTCCCAAGGCTGAATAACAAGAATTCTCGCCTCTGAAACAGAAATTGCAGCCATCTGATTGATCGGAGTAGGCGCTCCGTAATAATCAACAACGACCTTGTCAAGAACGGCAGGATTAGCTCTTCCGGCTCTGATCGACGCGAATTCGTTTCCGAGAGCGTTAAGGCTCTTGTTCATTTTTTCCTTTGCTGCACTAATTTGTTCTTTCATGATAAAATTCCTTTCAAATGATATTTTTTATATACATATTATATTGCTTCAAATCACTGTTCAGCAACGAGAGTTCCGATATCTTCACCCATAATTGCATCATAAATATTATCCGGACGCGTAAGATCAAACACAAGCATTTTCATTCTGTTATCACGACACATAGTGGCGGCAGTGCTGTCCATGACTGCAAGCTCATCGCTCAGGACCTGACTGAATGTAAGGTTGCTGTACTTCTTAGCGTCATCGAACTTGTGAGGATCCTTATCGTAAACGCCGTCAACAAGAGTTGCTTTAAGAAAAATATCCGCCTGGATCTCAACCGCACGGAGCGAAGCGGCAGTATCGGTCGAGAAAAACGGGTTACCGGTTCCGCAGCCAAAAATTACGATCCTTCCCTTATTCAAATGATTGACAGCTTTGTTGCGGATATACGGTTCAGCAACCTGCTGCATAGTGATAGCAGTCTGAACGCGCACAACGCAGCCGAGAGATTCAAGAACATCGGCCAAAGCAAGAGCGTTCATAGCAGTTGCCAGCATACCGATATGGTCGGCACGCGTTCTGTCCATAGCTCCGCTTGAACGGCCGCGCCAGAAGTTTCCTCCTCCTACAACGATACCGATCTGAACTCCGGCATCAGAGCACTTTTTAATACTTTTGCATATTTCGGTAATAACATCATAATTAAGTCCGGTTTTTTTATCGCCCGCAAGAGCCTCACCGCTGACTTTAAGTAAAATTCTTTTATATTTTGGTTTCATAAAGCACCTCTTAAAATATTATCTACATATATTTTACACTAAAAACGCTCTTATGTAAAGTACATTTTTTCAAAAATAAGTATTTTTCCTAATTTTTTCTATTTTTTACTTAATTAGTTATCGAACTTTGGCTGCAAAATCAATTATTATACACATTTTTGTAATGATGCACAAAAATGTTGAGATTTTATTGTTGCGTATTTTCTAACTTTTTTCTTGACTTTTCTAATCGACTGTGATATAATATAAAAGCTGAGTGAGACATTCACTTTTAATTCAATATATGTGGAGAGGTGTCCGAGTGGTTTAAGGAGCTGGTCTTGAAAACCAGTGATACGGCAACGTACCGTGGGTTCGAATCCCACCCTCTCCGCCATAATTTTTTGCGGATTTACCCAAGTGGTGAAGGGGCTCCCCTGCTAAGGGAGTAGGTCGGGAAACCGGCGCGAGAGTTCAAATCTCTCAATCCGCGCCAAAGCACACCCCCCTATAAATCGGATTTTATTCAATAATCTCTGGTTTATAGGGGTTTTTTCTAATAATTTTTTTGCTGTATCTCAATTATTTTTTCAGTGAAACATAGTATTTTTTAGAATTATTGCACACAAAAAGGCGGAGATCTATTTCTCACAAAATACCAAACAGCCGCTGATATGCAGCCCGTCTGCTCTTACTTCGATTTTCATTTTATCACTTCCTTTCTGTTTTTGGGTATAAGAAAAGCACCCTGATCTCTCAAAGTGCTTTTGTTGGTATTAAGTTTTGTTTTTCTTATTCATCCTCGTCAGGTTCATCTTCGTCAGCGCTTTCGAGCAACGGCATTATGAAGCCGTCTGCATAGTATGATAACTCACTGGTATCAGCTTCACTGTGCTTTTTCATATATTCAATCATATATTCATCAAAGCCTTCAAATCTGTCTGCTACCATAAGCATAAATTTTTCAAAATCTTCATAAGTGTCAGGAACACTTTGAAGCAGTTTTTTAAAATCTTTGTTCATATCGGCACTTCCTTAATCGTTTTTCCATTTCTGGAAAATGTTATAATCGTTGTAACCTCTGATTTCAAAACGATATGCATTCTTGCCGGAAAAATGCATTCCTACAGATTTTCCTGAAAATTTAGATTCATAAACATCATCAATTTCTCTTACAACTTTGCCGTATTCTATTTTAGGCAATTTCAATTCAGGATAATTATATGGTTTTCCGTTGAAATCATTTTTGATTTTACCTTTACCATATTTTACACCTGAATTACCTGATTTGTCAACACTTTTATTAGACTTTCCGGAAGAACCTCCTCCACCTCCCGAAGAAAACCGTCCTTTTGAATCATGGTTGTGATTATACCGGAGTTCAACAGGAAATGCGTCATCGTCTGCACGGCACTCGCCTGTTTCAAGGCTGCTCATCTGACCTGTATTCGGCGTGAAGATCTCCATAGTCTCAGGGTTGAGAAGCACATCGCCCAGACCGAGAGTGACAAAGTTAAATCCGACAGGATCGTAATCCTCGGCTTGTCGTATTTCATCGACCTGTAAGAAGCGGTTTCGCAAAGCTATGCATTTGCTTTTGCAGACCCGTTATTTTTATGCACAAATATTTAATTGGATTTTGGGTATAAGAAAACAGCCTTCATTAAGAACATTTTAATCGCTATTTGATTTTCCCCATGTGCTCTCATGAAATTTATATTTTTTGCAAATCTCCTTATAATTTGTCTCAACTTTTAACTCATCGGGGATGTGAGAATCATCTGAAATAAATCCATCAATTATATCGATATTTTCAAGGCAGTCAATCTCATCAATTTCCACATCTGTCAACGGACATTTTATACTCATGCTGCTGATCTCCTTTCATGCGCGCTTTGCCTGTCAAAACCGCCATTAATAACGGCTTTCCCTTTACAAAATATACTCCATTTGTGTTTCTTTTGGCGTCATTCCCATTTTTTCATAAAAGGCTTTTGCGGAGTCGTTTCCTTCCCAGACATTTAACGTAACTTCGTAGCAGCCCAGCCTTGCAGCTTCTTCTTTTACGTACTCAAAAAGCCTTTGTCCAATATGCATTCCCCTGATATTCGTGTCTACACAGAGATCATCTATAAATAATGACAAGAACGGTATCATATTATTTGAAAACGGCTGCTGCTTTAATTCGCAGAAAGCATATCCCACAACTTTATCCTCCGCATCGACTGCTACATAAACGGGTTTGCTGTCGTCTTTGAATATCTGTAATAATTCGTCAGCTGTGTATTTTGTTGTTCCGCTTATAAAAATATCCGGTCTTATTTTTGCGTGAATTTCAAGGACCTGTGACAGAAGATCCGTTACTTTTTTAATATCCTTTTCGGCAGCTCTCCTGATTTCTATTTGTTCATTCATATATTTTCCTCCAACTCATTATCCTTATGACACGTTATTTGAGACTCTTTTACTGTTTCAACAAATCTGAGCACGTCTTCGGGTGCGTCCAAGCTGTAAAGCAAACCGTAGGATATGCAGTAATCCCAATTTACGGGTATCGAAACAAGTCCGGGATGAACATCATGCCAGCATTCAATTGTCAGCAGAACCTTGCCCGTTTCCGCACATCGGTTAAATACCGATAAATCGTAAAATTGCGGAGTATCTTCAATGCGTATCTGCGGATGATTTCTTTCAAGATCATATCGAATGAAATCATTCGTGCCAGAATCCCCTTTCCCGACCATCATTATCGTTTCGCCGTAAAGATCTTCAAGGTCTATGCGGCTTTTTTTGGCAAGGTGATGTTCCCGTGATACAGCTATCATTTTCCGGTATTGTCCCAGCGGAAGAAAGCTGCAGCGGGAAAGCCACGCTTTTGAATCACATACTCCGATAAGAAAATCAAACTTTTCCCCGAGCTTTTCGATCTCCGAAAGAATTCCGTCATGATTATCCTCGAAAGGAACGAGATGCAGCTTATATTGAGGAAAATATTTATTAACACTATACCATAAGTCCATAAACGGCTTTGCGGGATTCAGCAAAGATGTTCCGACGCAAAAAACAGTATCATTGGCACAAATGCTGGCTTTAGCTTCATTTATGGATTTACGGGAATAATTTATCATAAATTTTGCGTTGCGATAGATTATCTCTCCGGCAGAAGTCAGCCGCACTCCCGACGGTGTACGCTCTATCAGCTTTAGCTCCAGATGATTTTCCAGCGCATTCATTTGCTTCATAATTGCCGTCGGCGATATATACAAACGCTCCGAAGCCTTTGTGAAGCTGCCGCAGTCAACGACTGCGATAAACGTATCAAGTATGGGATTATACATATTCAGCCTCCTCTTAGCATCAACTTATAGTTTATACTATAATAACATATCGGAGATTCCATGTCAAGTTTTTTTGTGATAAAATATAAAAAAAAGGAGGACGATGTTTATGTCAGATAAACTTATAGCGTTTTACTCAAGAGCGGACGAAAACTATGTCAGCGGCATGATAAAAGATCTTGATATCGGCAATACGGAAATTGCAGCAAATATCATTGCCGAGCTTACCGGTGCGGATATGTTAAAGATAGAACAATCGCAGCCTTATTCAAAAAATTATAATGAATGCATTGCGCAGGCTCAGGCTGACCAGAAGCGTGACGCTCGTCCGGAGCTAAAAGATTATCCCGAAACATTGGATAATTACAGTGTGATCTATCTTGGCTTTCCGAATTACTGGGGCACGATGCCGATGGCGGTGTTTACCTTTCTGGAACGCTTTGATCTCAAAGGAAAAATCATTAAGCCATTCTGCACCCATGAGGGAAGCGGTCTGGGCAGCAGCATGAATGATATCAAAAATCTCTGTCCCAAAGCGCAGGTTGAAAAAGGGCTTGCTATCCGCGGAGGAAGTGCCGAAAGATCAAAGTCGGAAATCGAAAAGTGGCTTTAAGGAGGAACAGGTATGAAATATGCACAGCTTGGAAATTCCGGAATAAATGTATCGCAGCTCTGCGTAGGCTGCATGAGCTTCGGCAAGCCGTCCGAGGATTTTCATCAATGGACGCTGAATCCTGAAGAAACCGAAACGATCGTAAAAAAGGCACTTGACCTTGGTATCAATTTCTTTGATACCGCCAACTGCTACTCTCACGGCACAAGCGAGGAATATCTCGGTCAGGCTCTTAAAAAGAATATCTCCCGCGACAAGGCGATAATAGCCACAAAGGTTTATTTTAATGAAGGACATCTCTCGAAAGAGGCTATAAACCGCGAAATCGACGGTTCGCTGAAACGTCTCGGCACAGATTACGTCGATCTTTATATCATTCACAGATTTGATTACAATACTCCGATCGAGGAAACTATGGAAGCTCTTGACGGACTTGTCAAAGCAGGAAAAGTACGCGCTTTAGGAGCTTCTGCAATGTACGGCTATCAGTTCCACAATATGCAGCTTGCCGCCGAGAAAAACGGCTGGACAAAATTTGTTTCAATGCAGAATCACTATAATATGCTTTACCGCGAGGACGAACGCGAGCTGATCCCAATCTGCCGTCAGTATAACGCCGCGCTCACGCCTTACAGTCCGCTTGCGGCAGGCAGACTTGCACGTCCCGAATGGCATACAGATTCAAAACGCAGTCAGACTGATAAAACAGCTGCGCAGAAATACGACAGCACGCAGGAAAAAGACTCGTTAATTGTAAAGCGAGTTGCGGAGATCGCCGACAAGTATGATTCTACAATGTCACAGATCTCAATTGCATGGCTGCTTTCAAAGGGAGTAACCTCTCCGATCATCGGAGCAACAAAAGCTAAGTATTTTGACGATGCGGCAAAAGCTGTAGATATTTCGCTTTCACAGGAAGATATCAACTATCTTGAGGCATTGTATATTCCGCATAAGATAGTTGGAGCATTATAATCAAGGAGGAATAATTTTATGAATATAAAAGAAATGAGCGTATTCCCGACAGGAAGCTCAAACGACGCGTTTGCGCAGTATTTTATCGGACAAAGCTATTTGAATATGCTTTCCACCGAACAGGCTGCGATCGGCAACGTTACCTTCGAACCGGGCTGCCGCAACAACTGGCATATTCATCATTCGGACAAGGGCGGCGGACAGATACTGCTCGTTACAGCCGGATCGGGTTGGTATCAGGAATGGGGAAAGCCTGCAAGAAAGCTTGCTCCCGGCGACGTTGTGAATATTCCCGCAAACGTTAAGCATTGGCACGGTGCGGCGGCAGATTCATGGTTCCAGCATCTTGCGGTAGAAGTGCCGGGAGAAAACTGCAAAAACGAATGGTGCGAACCTGTAGGCGATGAAGAATATAAAAATTTGAAATGAGGTGTTTTTATGGCAAAGGTAACGGCAGGCAGAGATGAACTCGGCACATTTGCTCCAAAGTTTGCAGAGCTGAACGATGATGTGCTTTTCGGAGAGGTATGGTCAAGAGAGGATAAATTATCCGCACGAGACAGAAGCATCGTTACCGTGACCGCTCTTATGGCAAGCGGAATTCTTGACAGTTCGTTAAAGTTCCATATTCAGAATGCCAAGAATCACGGAGTAACAAAAGAAGAAATGACAGAGATCATTACTCATGCCGCATTTTATGCAGGCTGGCCGAAAGCATGGGCAGCGTTCAGAATGGCAAAAGAAGTCTGGGGGGAAGAATAATGAAAAACGTATTGATCATTTCGGCAAGTCCGAGAAAAGGCGGTAATTCAGATATACTCTGCGACCGTTTCGCACAGGGAGCTGAGGAAAGCGGTCATAAGGTAGAAAAAATATTTGTTGCATCCAAAAATATTGGATACTGCCGCGGCTGCGGAGTCTGCAATTCTACTCACAAATGCGTGCAGAAAGACGATATGGCGGAAATACTTGAAAAAATGATTCAGGCTGACGTTATCGTTCTGGCAACTCCGGTATATTTCTATTCTATGGACGGACAGATGAAAACCTTTATTGACCGTACCGTTCCGAGATATACGGAGATAAGCAATAAGGATTTCTATTTCATCATGACGGCGGCAGATACGGAAAAGTCCAATCTGGAGCGCACTATGGAGACGTTCCGCGGATTTACCGAGGGTTGCCTTGACGGTGCAAGAGAAGCAGGAATTATTTACGGTACAGGCGCATGGAATGTTGGAGAAATTAAATCCACTCCCGCGTATGAAGAAGCATATAAAATGGGAAGGAGCATTTGAACATGGAATATGTAACATTGAATAATGGCGTTAAAATGCCGAAATTAGGCTATGGAGTTTATCAGGTCGATCCTGCCGAAGCGGAAAGATGCGTGCTTGACGCGATCAGTGTTGGATACCGTTCCATTGATACTGCTCAGGCTTATGCAAATGAAGAGGGCGTAGGAAACGCGATAGTTAAATGCGGCGTTACCCGTGAGGAGCTGTTCATCACTACTAAAGTTTGGATTAGCAACGCAGGATATGAAAAGGCAAAAGCGTCTATTGACGAGTCCCTGCGCAAGCTGAAAACAGACTATATAGATCTGCTTCTTATTCATCAGCCCTTCGGCGACTACTACGGAACATACCGCGCTATGGAAGAGGCGTACAAGGCAGGAAAGGTAAAGGCTATCGGCGTGTCCAACTTCTACCCTGACAGATTTATTGATATCCAACATTTTGCGGAGATAAAGCCGGCTGTAAATCAGATCGAAACCCATGTATTCCAGCAGCAGAAAACCGCAAAGAAATACCTCCAAAAGTACGGCGCACAGATCGAATCGTGGGGACCGTTTGCCGAGGGAAAAAACGACTACTTCAATAATCCCGTTTTAAAGGAGATCGGTGCAAAGTACGGTAAATCAACGGCACAGGTCGCTTTGCGCTTCTTGATCCAAAGTGATGTTGTTGTAATTCCGAAGTCAACTCATAAGAAAAGAATGGAAGAAAATTTCAACGTTTTCGACTTTGCTCTGACTGCTGACGATATGACTGCTATCGAAGCGCTTGACGGCGGCGAAAGTCTGTTTTTCTCGCACTACAATCCCGAAAATGTTGAGTGGTTTATGACAATGGCATAAAAATTTCGGCTGAAAAATTATGAGCTGCCATACCTTACGAAAAGGTACGGCAGCTCTGTTTTATTAAGCACTCAATATACGATTTCTAATTAATAGTTTTCAGCATGGATCTCAAAATAGCTCTGCGGATGCGCGCATACAGGGCAAACCTCAGGAGCCTTTGTGCCTACGATAATATGACCGCAGTTACGGCACTCCCAAACCTTTACCTCGCTTTTTTCAAATACAGCTGCCGTCTCAATATTTTTCAGCAGAGCACGGTAACGCTCTTCGTGATGCTTTTCAATTGCAGCCACCATGCGGAATTTTTTTGCAAGCTCGGGAAATCCCTCTTCTTCGGCTGTCTTAGCAAATCCCTCATACATATCTGTCCATTCGTAATTTTCACCATCGGCAGCAGCCGCAAGATTAGCCGAAGTATCGCCGATACCTTTAAGCTCCTTAAACCACATTTTAGCGTGCTCTTTCTCATTGTCGGCAGTTTTCAGAAACAGCGATGCGATCTGCTCATAGCCTTCTTTTTTTGCCACGGAAGCAAAATAGGTATACTTGTTTCGTGCCTGAGACTCTCCTGCAAAAGCTGCTTCAAGATTTTTTTCTGTTTGTGTTCCTGCATAAGATTTCATATTAGTATCCTCCGTTTTATTAATTTTTCAGTGAATATTCCGATAACGAGAATCCACTGTTTTTTCCGACATATACCGATATTATTATAGCTCTATTTTTCAAAAAAGTCAAGGTGTTATTGAAGAGAGGCCGCCAATAATCCGCTCCCTGACATTTTCGTTAATAGAAAAGTAATTATTCTTGTATTTTCCGGGAATATATGTTATAATAAAATTAATATAATTTTAGGAGTTGATTTTATGGCAGTCACCGAAGCAGTTGAAAATTATCTTGAGACAATATTGATACTCTCCGAATTGCAGCCCGAGGTTCATGCGATAGATATATGTTCCTATCTTGGATATTCGCGTCCGACCGTATCGATAATACTGAAAAAAATGAAAGATGATAACCTTGTAACTGTTGACAGCGACAACCATATTCAGCTTACAGGCGAAGGCAAAATAATTGCCGAGCGTATGTACGAACGGCATACGATCATATCCGAAATTCTTATGCGGCTCGGAGTAAACAAAGAAACTGCAATTGCCGATGCGTGTAAAATCGAACATGATATAAGCGACGAAACCTTTAACGCTTTTAAAAATCACTATAAACAATATGAAAAAAAGCCTGACAACGTCTGAGGTGAATTTAGGAGGCAAAACGTATATGGATAAATTTTTTGAATTCAGAAAAAAGCATCCGATATTTTTATATAAAAATTATCATATAACCGAAAATATCGACAGCATTGATATAGTTTATGACTTCGAGATCCCAGAGCTTGCGGAATTTCACCCGAGCTGGAGCTTTGTCAAGCCTAAGAATTGCAGCATAAAAAATGATCTTACATTTGAACGAATTGCTTTTTCCCTTGGAATGGTCGAAGCAGTCAGCTATTGGAAATCTGTTTGCTCGCCCGAAATGAGAGTGGAATGCGGCGAACTGGATACGGAACAGATAAAGTGGTGGAAAAAGCTTTATTTTATGGGACTTGGCGAGTTTTTCTATATTAATCATATTCAAACGGATATGGAAAACTTTATGAATATAAGCTGTAACGGCAGCTTTAAGAATACCGTTGAAAAATCAAACGCTCCCATCGGCTGTCTCGTTCCGATAGGCGGCGGAAAGGACTCGGCTCTTACTATTGAGACCTTGAAAAACGCAGGAATAAAATGCAAATGCTATTCAATCAACAAGCGCGTTTCTGTAAGAGATACCGTTTTGACTGCCGGTCTTAATGAATCCGATCTGATCTATTCACGCCGAAACTTCGACCGCTCGCTTATAAAGCTGAACGAAAAAGGATATCTGAACGGTCATACTCCCTTTTCCGCAATAGTTGCGTTTTCTGCCGAGATAACCGCTTATCTCAATGATCTTAAATATATCGTGCTTTCAAATGAAGCAAGCGCAAACGAAACTACAGTGATCGATTCAGATGTTAATCACCAGTATTCCAAGAGCTTTGAATTTGAAAACGATTTCCATAACTATGAAAGCAGATTTTTAAAAACAAATATTTACTATTTCAGTTTTTTGCGTCCGCTTTCCGAACTGCAAATTGCCAAAATGTTCGCCGCGCACAAAAAATATTTGCCCGTATTCAGAAGCTGTAATCTCGGAAGCAAGGTCTCGCCGGATATATGGTGCGCGGAATGTCCCAAATGCCTTTTTGTAAGCCTGATACTGTCTCCGTTCGTAACTTCGCAGGAGCTTACCGATATTTTCGGGAAAAATCTTATCGACGATGAAGATATGATCGATTATTTTACGGAACTTATCGGCAAAAGCGAGCATAAGCCTTTCGAATGCGTCGGCAGTATTGACGAGGTAAATCTTGCAGTTCAGATGACAATAAAAAAATATCTGAAGGAGAAAACGCCGATTCCGCTGCTTTTGGAGAAATACATGGAAATGGGGCTCTATTCTCCCGATGGAATTGATGAAAAAGCTGAGGAATATATGTCAAAATACAACGACGTCAACCTGCTGCCCGAAAAATTTGAACTGATCTTAAAAGAAGAAATGGAGCGAATACTTTGAATAAATTTGTAGATTACCTGAAAAGCGTTACCGATAACAAAAAAATATGCATTCTCGGTTTTGGACGCGAAGGCTCTTCAACCTATAAAATGCTTAAAAAATATTGCAGCTGCAGATCTGTCACCATAGCTGATCTGAAAAATATTGACCGCGAGAAAAATAGTATTTCTGAAGATACACTTATTATTTCAGGAGAAAAATATCAGAATACTCTGAATGATTTCGATCTTGTTTTTAAAAGTCCGGGTATCGTGCTGAATAAAGATATCAAAGAGCTTGGTTGCGAGATAACTTCCGAAACACAGATATTTTTCACCTGCTACAGAGAACAGATCGTTGCCGTGACCGGAACTAAAGGAAAGAGTACGGTTTCTTCACTGATCTATCATGTTCTGAAAAATAAATATAAAGATTGTTATCTGGTTGGAAATATCGGTATTCCGGTATTTGATATCGCAGAAAATGTCACGGATAAAACCATAGTTGTATGCGAGCTTTCCTGTCATCAGCTTGAATACATGACAGTCTCTCCGAAAACTGCCATGATGCTGAATATCTTTGAAGAGCATCTTGACCATTACGGTACAATGGAAAAGTATATTGCAGCCAAAAATAATATCTACCTTCATCAGCAAAAGGGCGATTATTATTACTGCAACTACGATATCCGTCCAAACGAACATATAGCGCAAGTCTACACCATGTCAAATAAAGTCAAGGCAGCGGATTTCTTCATTAAGAATAAAGAGATCAGAGTAAGGTCACTGCCTGCATTTCTGATACCGACACAAAGAATAAAACTGCTTGGCGAACATAATCAGTATAATATAGCTGCAGCTTATGCGGTAGCGATTCAATACAACGTAAATAATGAGGAATTCTATGACAGCTTGTGTACATTTCAGCCTCTTTCGCACCGCCTTGAATTTGTAGGAATAAAAAAAGGAATTGCATATTACGACGATTCGATATCAACTGCCTGTGCCACGGCAATTGAAGCTCTTAAAAGCGTACCTAATCCAGATACGCTGCTTGTGGGCGGAATGGACAGAGGGATAGATTACACTGAGCTTATCGATTTTCTTAACAGCAATTCCAATATAAATGTAATTTGTATGGAAGCTTCCGGAAAAAGAATTTACGATATCATTATGGATATTGATTTTAATAAAAAGGAAAGGGTTCATTACGCAAAGCACCTTGAAGAGGCTGTAGTCCTTGCGTCCCAAATAACTCAAAAAGGAAAAAGCTGCATACTTTCACCGGCAGCGGCAAGCTATGGTATTTTTAAAAATTTCGAAGAACGCGGAGACGTATTCAAACACCTTGTTGAAAGCCTGAGATAAACCGCCAAATAGAAGAAAATTTAAGCGCGCAAAGATTTTAAATCTCTGTGCGCTAATTATATTTGTATCTGATTGTATCTGAATTTTTATTTGCTTAAAGCTTTCTGCATGAATTTTTCGGAATAAACAAGGAATCTCTTATGAGTTCCGCTGCCAATTTCTCCGGATTCGTCACAGGCAGAAACTTTGAAAGTGATCTCCCTGCCGTTTATTCCGATAACTTCCGCAGCTGCTTTCACCGTCTTGCCGATCGGTGTAGCAGATATATGCTTCACATTAAGCTCAGTACCGACAGTAGTTTCGTCGCCCTCCAGATATTCAGCCATGCAATTGCAGGCGGCTTTTTCCATCAGCATTACCATTGACGGAGTTGAAAAAACTTCAAGACTGCCGCTTCCGACATTTGCTGCAAGGTCGTTCACTTCAACTTTCAGCTGTGCATTGCCGCAAGCTCCTATTTTCAATGTTTTCATTTTATTTACTCCTGTTCGGCCGCTCTAAGCTCTTCGGTAATGGGAGATACCGACAGTACGTCGCCAACGGCTCTGTCATAAGTCAGCATATCCAATTCCTCGTTTCGTTCTGACGCGCTGTTGTAGCTCGTTGAATATACGGGAAGCGTTTCCATATAATCCATCATTTTCTGAATAAATTCATCTCTTGGAGCGTCAATGATCTGCATAAGTACATAAGGCATATAGAAGAATGAAACGTTATTTTCCGGAACAACAGATAAGTCAGCGTCATAATTGCTCCAGATGAAATATTTCTGCTCATAAAGAACACTGCAGTTATCGCCTGTTATGTCAAGCTGATCGTATACACCAGAACCTCCTTTAAGCGACGGGAAATGGTCTCCGACCATAAATACGAGCGTAGGCTCGTCAAGCTGTTTCAGACTGTCAAGAAAAGCTGAAAGTCCCTCAGTTGTGTGCTGTATCCACTGCAGGTAATTACCGAACTCATCGTTAGGATCTTCACCCTGATCGTAAGGCTGGTGATTCTGCATAGTGGTCGTGTGAATATACATAGGCTCGTCAGTTTCGTTAAGGAGCTTATTGATCTGATTAAAAATAGTTGAATCGTCAACATAAGTACCATAGTAATCTAACGGCACTGTGAAATCTTCGTCAAAAATGAGCTGATCGAAACCAAACTGTGAGTAAATTCTGTTCCTGCTGTAGAATGTGCTCATAAACGGATGAATATAAGCTGTTTTATATCCCCATTCATCATAATACTGTGCAAGAGCAGGGTGCTCGCGTTCTGCAAGATCTCTCTGCGGCATATTCGGGTCGTTAATACCGCGAACAGGAAGTCCGAAAAGAAGCTCAAATTCAGAACGAACAGTCCAGCTTGCATAAGTAGGAGAAATTGCTGTTCCTCCGACGCCTTCCTTTGCAGCATTGTCAAAGCCTTCATAGTAGGAATCATCAACGTCGAGCTCGTCAAAAGCACGGAAATCCGCAAAAGCTTCACTCATAATGACTATAACATTAGGCTTTTCTCCGCCGTTGAAATTTGCAGACTCGTCAACGTTTACATTGGAAAAAATTTTGTCAATATTTTCCTGATCGTAATTATCTGGAGCAACAAGTCTGTTCGCATAGCTTTCTGAAGCGGTTTCAACAAGAAATGCAAGCATACTGTTGCTGTCAAATTTTTCATTGAGCTTGAAAGCGTTTGTTGCCGAGGAAGTATCAAGCTTAAAAAACGAGTATACGGACGATGAAAAAGACGGCATTATAACAATACTTATACAAGGAATAACGCAGATAACCGAAGCTGCCACACGTTTCAGCGGGCGCATTTTGAGCTTTGGATTGAAATAGAAAACAGCAACAGCGTAAGCAATCACAATCAAGAAGAAAATTATCAGTCTTGGCGTAATTTTGATATATGCAAACGAGGTAAGACTTTTTATACTTCTGAAAAGCTTCATATCTGAAAGAATAAGATGATTTCCGTTTGTGCCGTATTTAAACAGCTCGGTCGTGCTCAAAGCCATGTAAATAACGCTTTCAATCGCCACCGCAATCCAGCCTTTTTTGAATATTGCAAGCAGCAGGCACAATATTAAAGACGCAATAATGATGTTGAAAAGCATAACCGACGGTCTTTCATAGCAGAAAGTGAGGTATGATTTAACATACTTGCCCTGATTGATCTCAGCCATACTGCAAATAAAAAACGGAAACAGAAAAAGCAGAAAATAATTCAGTTTACTGAATTTTTCCGTATTAAGCTCACGTTTTTCATTTAAACGCTTCACCCAAGCAAAAAGTTTGTCCTTTCCATTAATAATTTTTTCTTTCATAACCCTTACCATCCTCTAAAATTTATATATTATCATGTTATGATACATTTACACTACAAATATAACACAAACCTAAACGAACTTCAAGTTATAGAAAAAAATATCACTGTTTTGTCACCAAATTTGTAAATTTGGCAAATATATACTAATACAAACTTTGACTTTTGTACATTTTTACCATTATGACTATCCCCTTAAAATACCTTTTTCAACTGCCGTATTAATAATATTTAACGCAAGCTCTGTAAGTGTCTCAGAAGCGGCAGAAGTATGAACATATCGGCTTTGTACCTGAGAAGCTTCGACATCATGTTCCTTCCACGAGACGCCGTCCTTAGTATAATTAAGCATCAGAGGCTGAATTCTGTCAATAATATCGGCAAAAACGGCTTCGTTAGTTTTTCTGTCCTCAAATTCTCTCCATAAGCCGTAGAATTTCTCCTCCTGACTTTTCGGCAGCAAACCGAATATACGGCGCGCGGCAGCCTCCTCTCGCTCAGACTTAGTAGCGTATCCGGTTTCGTCATAGCAGTAGGTATCGCCGGCATCGATCTCAACAATATCATGAATTAGCAGCATCTTAACCGTTTTCAAAACATCTATCTCATTTTCAGAATAATCGGAAAGTAGTATCGCCATAAGGGCAATATGCCAGCTGTGCTCTGAATCATTCTCTTTTCTGTTTTCACCAAGCACGTAGGTCTGACGGTAAATATTTTTCAGTTTATCAATTTCAATAATAAAATCAATTTGTTTTTTCAATAATTCATTATTACAATTAATTTCCATAATATCCTCCTAAATCACCATTCCGCCGTTTACCGACAGAACCTGTCCCGTTATATATTCTGCCCTTGAAGATGCAAGAAAGCTCACAGCATCGGCGATATGTTCAGGCCGACCGAACATTCCGAGCGGTATTTCTTCTTTTATTGCAGCAAGCTCTTCATCGGTAAATTTTTTGTTCATTTCGGTCATGATAAATCCGGGAGAAACGCAGTTTACGCGTATTCCGGAGGGAGCTACCTCCTTTGCAAGCGCCTTAGTAAAACCTATAACACCGGCTTTTGACGCAGAATAGTCCACTTCGCAGGAAGCTCCGCATTCACCCCACATTGACGAGATATTTATAATGCTGCCGGATTTTTTATTTATCATAGCAGGAAGCGAAAAACGCGCGCAATTCATAGTTCCCGTCAAATTAGTCATCAGAAGCTTTCTTGCCTTATCGTCAGAAATATGAGTAAAAAGCTCTATCTCTGAAATTCCTGCGTTGCAAACAAGCAGCTCAAAAGCTCCGTATTTTTCTTGAAGAGTGGAAATAGCCGATTTTGAAATTTCTGTATCGCTTACGTCAAATCTTATTGAAGCTCCTCCTATTTCATACGCAAGATTTTCAGCCCTTTCATTAGATTTATAATAGTTAACAATGACAAAATAACCGTCAGAGGCAAGTTTTCGGCATATTGCCTCTCCAATGCCGCCTGATCCTCCTGTAACAAGAGCAATTTTACTCATATACTTATCCTTTCTACAAGAAAACCGCCTGAGTAAATCAGACGGTTATATAAATAAAATTATTATAAAATACAATATGGTGGGCCATTAGGGACTCGAACCCCAGACCAACCGGTTATGAGCCGGTTGCTCTAACCAACTGAGCTAATGGCCCGTATACAGCTAATCGGAAGCTGATATGTGTCAACTTCCGAATTAGTAAAAGCCGGCGAAGATCTATCTTACCGGGCCGTTGCCAGCCAAGTATTTTCGACGCAAGAGAGCTTAACTGCCGTGTTCGG
>CAJMSD010000009.1 GCA_905215965.1 uncultured bacterium
TATTCGGGTTCGAATTGGCTGTCCATTTTTCGGGATGGGTGCAAATTTTTACTGTCCACTTTTTGGGGGACACTTTAAAGGACGGGGCTCATAAAATGCTTGATGAATCTGCCTACGCATATATGGCGTATCTAAAATCAAGGGGATCGCATTGCGAATGAGGAACAAGCAGCAAAATTAGAGACGATGAGAAATAGTATGATGAGAATAAAATATATTTTTGTGGAGGTAAATAAAATGAAAAGACAGTTTAAAAAAACAATTTCACTGAGCGCTGCTATATGCGCCGTGCTTCTTACAGCAACAGGCTGCAAAGTCGTTAATAACATTGACACTTCAGATAATTCTTCTTCGGCAGCCGACAAATCAACGACCGAAATGAGACCAATAATAGATGAAACTACGGTCGATGTTGAGAAAAGTGAACAGGTAACCTCATTAACAGACGAAGTATCTGAAATATCGTCAACAACTGAATATGCGGAAACTCTGCCTACGGAAAGCAAACAAGACGAAACAAATGCTGCGGAATCATCAAAAGCCGAGGAATCATCAGTGGTAAATTCAGACGCGCCAACCGTACAGGAGGCGACAAACATCATGGGAGCTTTGGATCTTATTGATCGGTTCGGCGCTTGTGCGATTCCATATGATGAGACTAAATCATACAGCAATGAGAGCGGCAGCGAGTATTATCAGATTCCAAAAACACAGTTTACAAGCACTTCCGATGTGCGTGAATATATGAATGATTTTATGACAACGGAATTTATTGCCGAACGTTATTCTTCCATACTTGATGTTGCCGAACCGATGTGCATTGATGTGAACGATGAGCTTTATATAAAAAATGAACCTAAAAGCGGCGGTTTCAGTTTTTCCGACACTGATCCGACAATCGAAAAAAACTTCGAGGACGGATATTCGATATTGGCTGCGTATGACAATTTTGGCGCGGAAGAGACGATGGATATCCGTGTGATAAATGACGATGGGATCTGGAAAATCTGTGGTGTTACATTTGGTCTGTGATTTGATATTTTAAATTCAGTTATTATGATTACTTGTATAGTATAATATACAAACCTAAAAATCACAATTTAAGACGTGACCACATAATTATAATAGCTTGTCCGGGAATACCAAGAATATAAATCAGCCAAATATTATAACCAAACACTAAAAATGACAAATGCAGCGACAAAAGAATCGTCCAGACGAGCAAAGAAATGATGATAAAATTTCGCCTTTTGTTGAACCAAAGGGAGTTAAAAATCAGCCAGACAACAAATGTTATCGGAACAGCGTACAAAAATGGCATAAGCTGATAAATGGGCTTTGTATCAACGAGATTTATAAAGAAGAAAGCAATCGCAGCAACAAGCCACACCAACAGCATACTCATACCGGTGATAACCCCCTTGTTTCTTAAACTGCGAGTGCTGTCCTCCTCGGATTTTACGGGATTTTCAGTGTGATCCTTGACCAAAAGATAGTCGACTGACACGTTAAAAAGCTCGGCAATTTCTTTAAGCACGATAACGTCTGGGACAGAAGCTCCGCGTTCCCATTTTGAAACCGCTTTATCGCTGTAGTTTAATTTCTCGGCAAGCTCAGCTTGAGTCAATTTGTTTTTTTTACGTAAATCAATAATATTTTTTGCAATTATTAGCTTTAAATCTTCCATAATTATACCTCTGAATAAGATTTGCCTATAAATTATACCATACTTTTAAAATAGTTGCAACATTAATTTTAAGTAAAAGTATTCGACGATTCTGTAAAAACAGGTGAATGTATTGGAATATATGGCTTGAAATCGCCTGTATTTCGTGATTCTACTTGCAGTAGAGCTGGGAAAAATCGATTCTACCGTGAAAAAACAGACGGTTCACCTCACTTTTGAATGTGTAGGTTGAAATTTTTTTGGCAATATTATATACTGGAATCAGTTAATACCAAGGAGGCTCTCAACCATGAATGATTATGTGATCTTTACTGATTCGGCTTGTGATATCAATGATGCTCTGCTGCAAAAATGGGGAGTAAAATATGTATCGCTGACATTTTCAAGTGAAAACACTTCCGGCAGCTTTGCCAACGACAATTTGTCAATAAAAGATTTTTACAATAAAATGCGCGAAGGTGAACAATTCAGAACTGCCGCTGCGAATATAGAAGATTTTAAATCAGCTTTCAGAAATGATTTGACAAACGGAAAGGATATTCTCTATTTAGGTTTCTCTTCGGGAATCAGTACAACTTATAATTCTGCAAGAATTGCGGCAAATGAGCTTTTATCGGAATTTCCTGACAGACTTATAATTTGCATTGACTCGTTGAGCGCATCAGCTGGATTCGGACTTTTGCTCTATCTTACGGTCAACAAAAAGCTTGGCGGAGCTACGATCGAGGAGGCTGCCGAATTCGCCAAAAATAATCGCTTGAATATCGGACACTGGTTTACGGTCGATGATCTTACTTACCTTAAACGCGGTGGAAGGATCAGTCCGGCTGTTGCCTTTGTCGGCGGAGTGCTGGGAATCAAGCCTGTGCTCCATGTCGATAATGAGGGACGTCTCGTGAACGTTACCAAGGCGCGCGGAAGAAGAGCGGCTCTGGCGGCTCTGGCTGACAAGTATTCCGAGCTTGCTACCGATCCTTCTCAAGGCACGGTCTTTATTTCTCACGGAGATTGCCGCGAAGATGCTGAATATTTAAAAAATATTATTAAGGAACGCCACGGAGTAAATGTCAAGCTTATCACCGATATCGGACCGATTATAGGCTCGCATTCGGGTCCCGGAACTGTCGCTTTGTTCTTTGTCTGCAAAAAGAGATAGTCGGAGAATTGCTCTGCGGATTTTTGGAGAAATAACCCTTGACAAATTTGCGGAAGTCGTGTATAATATTGTTGTAAAGGCTGTGAAGAGAAGGAGTACGTGTATTTTCAATGCGCAGAGAGCCGTCGGTCGGTGTAAGACGGCGTGAGAAATATGCCGAAGTAGTCTTGGAGCTTCATGAGCGAACAACAGTAGTTCATGACGTGATTCTCATGTTATAGAGAGAGCGGTTGTATGACTGCGCAGAGTGCGGAATTTATCCGAATTCAGGTGGTAACACGGACTTTTGTTCGCCCTGAGCCTATTAAGGTTCGGGGCGTTTTTATTTACCCGAATCAATTGTAATTAATATGATAAAAGGAGAATTTCAATGGCAAAAGAACTTGCAAAGTCTTATAATCCAAAGGATTTTGAAGACAGAATTTACAGTGCATGGAATGATAACGGCTGCTTTCGTGCGGAGGTTGACCCGAAAAAGACTCCCTATACTATCGTTATTCCTCCTCCGAATATTACAGGACAGCTTCACATGGGACACGCTCTTGACGAAACCTTGCAGGATATTCTAATTCGTTGGAAAAGAATGAGCGGTTACTCGGCTTTATGGCTTCCCGGTACAGACCATGCCGCAATTGCTACAGAAGCTAAAATCGTCGAAGCGATGCGCAAAGAGGGAATCACCAAGGAAGACCTCGGCAGAGAAGGCTTCATGAAGCGCGCATGGGAATGGAAAAAGCAATACGGCGGCCGCATTGTTGAACAGCTTAAAAAGCTTGGTTCATCATGTGATTGGTCAAGAGAACGCTTTACAATGGATGAAGGATGCTCAAAAGCCGTTAAGGAAATATTTGTTAAATATTATGAAAAAGGACTTATCTACAGAGGCGAAAGAATAATAAACTGGTGTCCTCACTGCAAAACCTCGCTCTCAGACGCAGAGGTAACCTATGAAGATCAGCCGGGTCATTTCTGGCATTTGCGCTACAAGATCAAGGATTCCGAGGATTATCTTGAACTTGCTACGACACGTCCTGAAACTCTGCTTGGAGATACAGCCGTTGCGGTAAATCCTGCCGACGAGCGTTATAAGGAATTGGTGGGAAAAACCGTTATTCTGCCTATCGTTCACAGGGAAATCCCTATCGTTGCCGACGACTATGTTGAAATGGACTTCGGTACAGGTGTTGTAAAAATTACTCCGGCACACGACCCGAATGACTTTGAAGTAGGTCTGCGCCATAATCTGCCTGTTATAAATGTAATGAACGATGACGCTACAATTGTCGATGACTATCCGAAGTATGCAGGAATGGACAGATACGAGGCTCGCAAGGCAATCGTTACCGATCTTGAAGCCGAGGGAGCGCTTGTTAAAATTGAGGAATACAGCCATAATGTAGGCACTTGCTACCGCTGCGGAACTACTGTTGAGCCAAAGGTCTCAACACAGTGGTTTGTAAAGATGAAGCCCCTTGCTCAGCCTGCAATCGACGCTGTAAGAAACGGCGATACAAAATTTGTTCCCGAACGATTTGATAAGATATATTTCCACTGGCTTGAAAATATCAAGGACTGGTGCATCTCCCGTCAGATCTGGTGGGGACATCAGATTCCTGCATTCTACTGCGACGAGTGCGGAGAAATGGTCGTAACAAAGGAAGACAGCGCAGTTTGTCCTAAGTGCGGAAAGAAAATGCGTCAGGATCCCGATACCCTTGACACATGGTTTAGTTCGGCTCTGTGGCCGTTCTCAACGTTGGGATTCCCCGAAAAGACCGAAGATCTCGACTATTTCTATCCTACAAATACGCTTGTAACAGGCTATGATATCATTTTCTTCTGGGTAATCAGAATGATGTTCAGCGGACTCGAAAACATGGGAAAGGTTCCGTTTGATACGGTCCTTATCCACGGTTTGGTGCGTGACTCTCAGGGACGCAAGATGTCGAAATCCCTTGGCAACGGTATTGACCCTCTTGAAGTTATCGACGAATACGGCGCGGACGCATTGAGATTTATGCTTGCTACGGGTAATTCTCCCGGAAACGATATGCGATATATAGACGAAAAGGTCAAGGCTGCACGTAATTTTGCAAATAAGCTATGGAACGCTTCACGCTTTATCATGATGAATCTTCCCGAGGATTTCAAATTCAGCGGACTTCCCGATGATCTTGCTCTTGAAGATAAATGGCTTGTAAATAAGTTTAACAGACTTGCCCGTGAGGTAAACGATAATCTTGATAAATTTGAGCTTGGTATCGCTTCGCAGAAGATATACGACTTTATTTGGGACGTTTACTGCGACTGGTATATTGAGCTTACAAAGCCAAGAATCCAGGCAGGCGGAGAGACAAAGGAAAAGGCTCAGGCTGTTCTTGTGTGGGCAATGCAGGGAATGCTGAAGCTGCTCCATCCGTTTATGCCGTTTATAACCGAGGAAATATGGCAGGTTCTCACTAACGAGGCAAGCATGATAATACTTGAAGCCTACCCGACTTATGATTCCTCGATAAATTATGACGACGAGGAAAAAGCCTTTGAAAAGGTAATTTCGGCTATCAAGGCTGTAAGAAATACAAGAACGGAAATGAACGTTCCGCCTTCGGTAAAGGCTAAGCTTTTCATCGAAACGGCAGACGCTGAGCTGTTTAGCTCATGCAGTATTTTCTTTGAAAAACTCGCTTCTGCTTCGGAGGTGGAAACAGGCGATAAGTTTGATATTCCCGATTCCGCAAGTGCTGTAACCGATTCCGCAAGAATTTTTATTCCTATGGACGAGCTTGTCGATAAGGAAAAGGAAATTGCGCGTCTTGAAAAGGAAAAGGCAAAGGTTCAGAAGGACATCGACTTTCTCAGCGGAAAGCTGAATAACCAGGGCTTCATTGCAAAAGCTCCGGAGAAGCTTATCGAGGCTGAAAAGGCAAAGCTTGCAAAGGCAGAGGAAAAAATGCAGAAGATCAATAAATCTATTGATAATTTCAGAAAGTAATTTTTAATTCAAGGTACTGCTGATTGTTAAATTATAAATATTCGCCGCATAAGATCGCTTTTGGTTTTATGCGGAAATATTTATCTGTACTTAAAAATAATTTATCGGAGTGGTTTGATGGAAAAAATAAAAATAGACAGAATAAATGAGCTTGCAAGGAAATCGAAAACAGTCGGCCTTTCGGAAGCCGAAAAGGCAGAGCAAAAAATGCTCAGAGACGAATACCGTGCCGAATTCAGAAAAAGTCTGTCGGTACAGCTTGATAATACATACATTATCGAACCGGACGGAAGAAAACACAAAGCAGGTGAGAAATGAACACATCAGAATTACTTGAGCTTGCGGTAAAGGCTGCCGCTAACTCCTATTCAAAATATTCGGGATTCAAAGTGGGAGCAGCTCTTTTATGCGCCGACGGAAGCGTCTATACAGGCTGCAATATTGAAAATTCTTCGTTCTCGCTCACCAACTGCGCGGAAAGAATGGTCATATTCAAGGCTATTTCCGACGGCATCAGGGACTTTAAAGCAATAGCCGTTGTTGGTAGCTCCGACGGAGATTTCAGCCGTCCGTGTCCTCCCTGCGGAGCTTGTCTGCAAGTTATGTCCGAGTTTTGCGGTAATGATTTTAAGATCTTTCTTTCATCAGGAGAGTTTACACTCTCGGATTTTCTGCCAAAGCGTTTTACTGCTGAAAATATGTCTATATAAGCTGGATTTACGGAGGAAATAAATGCTAAAGGATAAAATAACAAAACATCTGCTTTCTGTTCAAAAGCCGTCGAGATATATCGGCGGAGAGTCGGGATGCATTGTTAAGGATAAGTCAAAGGTCGATGTCAGATTTGCCTTCTGCTTTCCCGATACTTATGACATTGGAATGTCGCATCTTGGAATGAAAATTTTATATTCGCTTATAAATGAACGCGAAAATTATTGGTGTGAGCGAGTATTTGCTCCGGCAGAGGACTTTGAAGCTGTAATGCGTGAAAACGATATACCGCTGTACGGACTTGAAAGTCTTGAAGCCATCACGGATTTTGATTTTATAGGCTTTACCATGCAGTACGAGCTGTCGTATACCAATGTGCTCAATATGCTTGATCTTGCGGGAATACCGATCTTTTCCCGAGACCGCGGCGATAAGCTGGGACAGATAGTCGTTGCGGGAGGTCCTTGCGTATGTAATCCCGAACCGCTTGCCGATTTCTTCGATTTGTTTATTCTCGGAGAGGGCGAAGAGGTCAATCTTGAACTTATGGATCTTTATCTTGAGCATAAAAAAGCCGGCAGTTCGAGAAAGCAGTTCCTTGCTGCGGCAGCGCAGATCGAGGGAATATACGTACCTGAGTTTTATCATTTTACTTATAAATCAGACGACACTATCGAAAATCTTGAAGCGACTGACGGAGCGCCTGAGATCGTAAAAAAACGTATAATTAAAGATTTTGACAAGGTGTATTATCCCGATAACTTTGTTGTTCCCTTTACTGAAATAGTCCATGACCGAGCGTCGGTAGAGGTACTTCGTGGCTGCATCAGAGGCTGCCGTTTTTGTCAGGCAGGATTTATTTATCGTCCACTGCGTGAAAAATCGACCGAATCCATATACTGCCAAGCCAAAGCATTATGCGAGAATACGGGATATGACGAGGTATCGCTTGCGTCGCTCAGTACAAGCGATCATTCGGAGATCTCACCAATGCTTGAACGCCTGATAGATTATACCGAGGACGAGCATATTAATCTGTCGCTTCCGTCGCTGAGAGTTGATAATTTTTCCGAGGAGCTGCTTGAAAAAATTAAAAAGGTTCGAAAAAGCGGTCTGACATTTGCAGCAGAAGCAGGAACTCAGCGTCTGCGCGATGTTATCAACAAAAACGTTACCGAAGACGAGATAATGAACACTTGCAGAATCGCCTTTGAGGGCGGCTATACAAGCGTTAAGCTGTATTTTATGATGGGACTTCCAACCGAAACCGATGAGGATATAATCGGAATTGCCGAGCTTGCTCAGAGAGTTGTTGATCTGTTCTATAGCATCGAAAACCGACCGAAGGGCAGGGGAGTTCAGGTCTCGATAAGCACTGCAACTTTTGTTCCCAAGCCTTTTACTCCTTTCCAGTTTGAGCCGCAGGATACCCGCGCTGAGATCGAGAGAAAACAAAAGCTTCTTGTTGATTCCGTAAAGACGAAAAAAATCAAGGTAAGCTGGCACGATCCCGATGTAAGTATACTCGAAGCAATTCTTGCAAAAGGCGACAGACGTCTCTGCAATGTTATTTATACGGCATGGAAAAATGGCTGCAAGTTCGACAGCTGGTCTGAATATTATAGATTCGATAAGTGGATGGAAGCCTTTGAAAAATGCGGTGTATCGCCGGAATTTTACGCTAACAGGAGTATCGGCTATGATGAGATCCTTCCTTGGGATCATCTTGACTATTACGTTTCGAAAGAATTCTTCGTTCGTGAAAACCAAAAAGCTAAGCAGTCGGTTACAACGCCGAATTGCCGTCAGAAATGTGCCGGCTGCGGCGTAACAAAATATATTGGAGGGAAATGTTTTGATTAAATGCAGAGCCATTTTTCAAAAATCCGGACGCGCCGTGTATATTTCACATCTTGATCTTAACCGCTGTATGCTGAGAACCTTCAGACGCTCGCGGCTTCCGATCTGGTACACGGAGGGATTTAATCCTCACCCTTATTTTTCTTTTGCTCTTGCACTTTCGCTTGGATACAGCAGCTGCTGCGAGATACTCGATTTTAATTTGAATGAGGATATATCCTTTGATGAAGTGAAAGAAAGGCTTAATTCGGTCATGCCCGAGGGAATGTGTATAATAGATGTTTATTCACCGAAAATGAAGATCACCGAAATAGCAAAGGCTGAGTACGGAATAGAGTTTTCATCCGCAGATGTGACAGCCTTGAGGGATGATATTGACAAATTACTGGCTCAATCGGAGATACTTATAGAGAAAAAGTCTAAAAAAGGAATAAAAACCGTCGATATCAAGCCGTTTATTGAGCTTTGCAGCATAGAATCAAACGAAAATAGAATGAATATAATAATGAGACTTCCTGCCGGCACTAAGAATAATATCAATCCATCATTATTTATTGATTCGCTTACGAGTATGGCTTCGGTCGGATTTGAAACGGAAAAGATCAGCCGCAGGAGCATACTATGTGAAAATAATGAAAATTTTTCTTAAAAACACTTGCATTTCTTATAAAAGTATGGTATGATATAAAAGCATTTGAAATCCGCTCAGTTTATTTGAGTGAGAATTAATGCCGAAAGACATTAAATCGAGCAGTCCGCTGCCTGCACGGCTATGCCGATATATTAATTTTTCTTTGGTATAACGAAGCTGATCATTATACAGGGAACAGGTAAGAATGTTCGGAAATTTAGGAGGAAATTAAAATGGATGCACTGAAATTAATCAGCAACTCAAGCATGAAGGAAGACGTTCCACAGTTCAATGTAGGTGATACCGTTAAGGTTCACGTACAGATCAAGGAAGGCGATAAGAGCCGTATTCAGATCTTCGAAGGTACCGTTATTGCTAAGAAGCACGGCGGGATCAACGAGACTTTTACTGTAAGACGTGTTGCTCACGGCTGTGGAATCGAAAGAGTTTTCCCGCTTCATTCACCTGTTGTAAGCAAGGTTGAAATCGTAAGATGCGGTAAGGTTCGCAGAGCTAAGCTATACTACCTCAGAGACAGAGTTGGTAAGGCTGCTAAAGTCAAGGAACAACTCCGCTAACAGGAAGCAGGCTGAGTTCAGACAGCATTTTGACTGTCTGACTCATCTTCTTGCCTTGAAGGGACTTCATGTCCCTTTTTTGCTACTTGAATATTATACATAAAGAGGGATAATATGGAAGATAATAACCAGCAGAATGAACTTGTGCAGAATGAAAACGTTAAAGAAAAGAAATCGTTGAAATCTTTTGGGAACGATTTAATTGAAATAGTTGAATCTACATTTATTACAATTTTCGTTATAATTTTAATATTTACATATCTGCTTCATCCTGTAAATGTTGTAGGAATGTCAATGGTGCCTACGCTCAATAATGAAGACAGAATTTTTATGTCTATGATAACGAACGATATTTCCTGCGGCGATATCATTGTTATAAATAACGATTCCGCTTATCTTCTGGACGGAAACGGAGAGGTATATGCAAGTCCCAGCGATCAATTGAACGAATGCATAATAAAACGTGTAATTGCCTGCGGTGGACAGGAAGTCAATATTGACTTTGAAACTCATGAAATAACTGTTGACGGAGTTGTTCTTGACGAGCCGTATATAAATGCTCCAACAGCCAGAAATCAGGGAGCTTTTGAATATCCGTTCGTAGTTCCCGAGGGATATTATTTTGTTATGGGAGATAACAGAAATGAATCTGCCGACAGCCGTAATCCTCTTGTTGGATTGATTAAAAAGGAACAGATCTATGGTAAAGCCGTTATAAGATACGCTCCGTTGTCTGATTTTAAAATATTATAATTATTTTCGGAGAGAAACGAATGACAGCAAAGAAAAAAATTATGCTGCGCAGGATCCTGAACGAGATTTTCGGATTCCTTGAAACGGCATTTATTTCATTGTTTATTGTTTTAATGATTTTTACATATGTGTTAAAATTTGCTACGGTTAACGGAAGCTCTATGGAACGTACTCTTATGCCTGACGACAGAATAGTTTCGACAGCATTATATTTTTCGTGCAAATCCGGGGATATTGTTATAATTGACGCGAATGAAGCCGTTCTTTTTGACGATGATCGTAATCTTGTTCATAATAGCGGATTGAACAAACAGATCGTTAAAAGAATTATTGCTACAGAAGGTCAAACTGTAATGATCGATTTTGATAAAGGTGCTGTCTATGTAGACAATGTTATGCTTGATGAACCGTATATAACCGG
Source organism: uncultured bacterium (assembly GCA_905215965.1). Lineage (GTDB taxonomy): Bacteria > Bacillota > Clostridia > Oscillospirales > Ruminococcaceae > Ruminococcus. The sequence goes on from CAJMSD010000009.1 coordinate 10,790, forward strand.
TCTGACATTTATTGACGAGGGCGCTTTTACCAATAATTACCCGATAACTGTTCCCGAAGGATATGTTTTTGTCCTTGGAGATAACAGGTCTGTGTCAAAGGACAGCCGATCTGCTGAGGTAGGTCTCATATCTGAAAAAAATATTTGCGGAAAGGTACTGATGAAGCTTTCATCGGATAATAAAATAAGTTTCGTAGATTAAACGGAGGTAATTGTGGAAAATATCGAAATAAAGACTATACAGTGGTTTCCGGGACATATGGCGAAAACCAGAAAGCTGATAAAGGCTAATCTTTCTCTTGTAAATGCCGTTGTTGAAATTGTCGATGCACGTATACCGCTTAGCAGCCGCAATCCGGAAATGGACAGCATGACCGCAGGAAAGCCGAGAATTATTTTGCTTAATAAATGCGATGTTGCCGATAAGAATTCAACTCAATCATGGATAAATTATTTCAGGAAGCAACAGATTGAAGCAATTGCCGTTGACTGCAAATCAGGAAAAGGATTAAAAAATTTTATGCCAGCTCTTAAAAATAAAGTTCTTAAAGAATTTATAAATAAGCGGCAAAGTCAGGGCATGGCAGGAGCTCCGATACGTCTTATGGTCGTAGGAATCCCAAATGTCGGCAAATCCTCTTTTATAAATAAAATGGCAGGTTCCAATCGGGCGAGAGTCGAGGACAGACCGGGAGTAACCAGAACAAAACAGTGGGTGAAGATAGAGAATGAAAATATCGAGCTTCTTGATATGCCCGGAGTTTTGTGGCCGAAATTTGAAGATAAGGACGCTGCCGTAAGATTGGCGTTTACGGGAGCAATAAGCGACGATATACTCGATATTGAAACGCTTTCGATGCTGCTTTTATCATATCTTCTTAAGAATTATCCCGATGCTCTGATTGACCGATATAAAATTGAGATTACAGCCGACGACGACGGTATTTCTCTCCTTGAAAAAATCGGACGAAAACGCGGTATGGTAATTTCGGGCGGAGAGATCAACACCGAGCGAGCCGCAATAACAATTATAGATGAATTCAGAAGCGGCAAGCTTGGAAAAATAACGCTTGAAATTCCGGAAAAGGAGCAGCAATATGGCTAAGATCGCTCTTCATAAGGAGCTTTTCGAATTTGATACCGCGTACAGAAATAAATACGGCATTATATGCGGGATCGACGAGGCAGGACGCGGACCTCTTGCAGGCGATGTTTATGCCGCTGCCGTTATACTTAAAGACGATGCGCTCATAGAGGGACTGAACGACAGCAAGAAGATCTCGGAAAAACGGCGTGAGGAGCTTTTTGATGTCATTATCGAAAGCTCAGCCGCTTATTGCATTGCAACTGCAAGCGTTGAGGAAATCGATAAGATAAATATTCTTCAGGCGGCTATGCTTGCGATGAGCCGTGCTGCGGAAGGCCTGAATATCAAGCCGGATTACGCATTGATAGACGGAAACAAAGTGCCTGAGCTTGAATGCAGCGCCGAATATGTAATAAAGGGAGATGCTACATCAGCTTCAATAGCGGCAGCCTCTGTGCTTGCCAAAGTTGCAAGGGACAGATATATGCGGGAGATCGCCGAAAAATATCCGCAGTATGAATTTCAGCAGCATAAAGGCTACGGCACAAAGCTGCATTACGAATTGCTGAAAAAATACGGACCGTCTCCCGTTCACAGAAAAACTTTTCTGAGGAAGCTGTACAATGACCAAAAGTGAGATAGGAAAAGCAGGTGAATCAGCTGTCTGCGAGTATCTTTGCAGCATTGGATATAAGATCAAGGTAAGAAATTATCGGATCAAAGGCGGAGAAATCGACATAATAGCCGAAAACGGCGATTACATTGCCTTCGTTGAGGTCAAAACAAGAAAGCCCGACAGCCTTGTCAGCGGATATGACGCTATAACCAAAAGAAAAAAGGGACTGATAATTAAAGCGGCATCGGATTACTGCTGCAAAAATCCAACCGTTCTTCAGCCTCGTTTCGATACGGCTCTTGTCATCTTTGACGGAGAAAAAGTTTGCAGCATTGATTACATTAATAATGCCTATGATACCACAGGCTATAAATTCATATTTTAAAGGGTGATATTATGTTATATAACAGCACAAGAAACAGCGAGATCAGAGTTGAAAGCGCAAACGCCATAACTCAGGGAATTTCTGCTGAGGGAGGATTATTTGTACCGGAAGAGATACCCGCAATAACATCTGAGGAAATAGTAAGTCTCGGAAATATGAGCTATGCCGACAGAGCAGCTTATGTTTTCAAGAAATTCCTTACAGATTTTACCGATGCTGAGATCCATTATTGTACTGACAACGCATATAGCACGAAAAATTTTGAGACAGAGAGCATTGCGGAGATTTCACATCTTTTTGACGGAACGTATATGTTGGAGCTCTGGCACGGTCCCACCTGCGCATTCAAGGATATGGCTCTTCAGATACTCCCGTATTTTCTTACGACTTCAATAAAGAAAATAAATCTCAACAAGAAAATCGTTATCCTTGTGGCAACATCAGGCGATACAGGAAAAGCTGCTCTTGAGGGCTTCAAGAATGTCGAGGGAACTCAGATCATGGTTTTCTATCCCGAGCACGGAGTTAGTCCGATGCAGAAGCGTCAGATGAAAACTCAGGAGGGCGAAAATGTAGGAGTTTGCGCACTTAAAGGCAATTTTGACGATTGTCAGAACGGTGTTAAGGCTATTTTCACTGATGCGGATATAAAGAGTCAGCTCAGCGACAACGGAATGATGTTTTCAAGTGCTAACTCAATTAACTGGGGCAGACTTGTACCTCAGATAGTATACTATATTTCATCATACGCCGAGCTGGTCAAGGACGGCGAGATCAATTTAGGCGATAAGGTAAATATCGTTGTTCCTACAGGAAACTTCGGAAATATACTTGCTGCCTACTACGCAAAGCACATGGGAATCCCCGTAAATAAGCTTATTTGCGCTTCCAATATCAATAATGTCCTTACGGACTTCATCAATACAGGGGTTTACGATAAAAACCGTTCATTTTATGCAACTTGCTCGCCTTCAATGGACATTCTTATTTCAAGCAATCTTGAGAGACTGCTTTATATAATGACGGGCAAAAACGACAAGGTCATCAATGAATGGTTCGGAAAGCTTGCTGCCGAGGGAAAATACGAGGTTTCCGACGATATCAAGGCAAAGCTTGCCGAGGAATTCTACGGCGGCTTCTGCGACGACGATCAGACAAAGGCAACTATCAGTAAAATTTATCAGAAATATTCTTATACCTGCGATACGCATACAGCTGTTGCAGTTAAGGTTTATGAGGACTATAAAAACGAAACAGGTGACACGACAAAAACGATCATTGCTTCAACGGCAAGTCCGTATAAATTCAGTGCAAGCGTGCTCGAAGCTCTTGAATCAAATAACACTATTACCGATGAGTACGAAATGGTTGACAGACTTGCTGAGCTTTCAAAGCTTACTGTTCCGTCGGCTCTTGCTGATTTGAAAAATAAACCCGAGCGTTTCAATGATTCTATTGAAAAGGAAGCCATGAGAGAATATGTGCTGAAGCACCTTATCTGACAGTAGGTGAGTGATGAGCTTATTTGCTATCGGTGATCTCCACCTGTGTTACGGAGTTCCTGATAAAACCATGAATATTTTTTACGGTTGGGATAATTATCAGGAGCTTATAAGAAAAAACTGGCTTGAAAATATCGGCGAAAAGGATATGGTCGTGCTTGCAGGAGATATTTCCTGGGGAATGTCTTTGCAGCAGGCAAGGGCTGATTTCGAGTTCATCAACGATCTTCCGGGAACAAAAATTATTATTAAGGGAAATCACGACTATTGGTGGACGACGAAAAAGAAGATGGACGATTTTTTGGAAGCCGAGGGCTTTAATACAATAAAAATACTTCACAATAATTGCTATGAATATGATTCCGTGTATGCCGTGTGCGGAACGCGCGGCTGGGTGAATATTCCCGGTGAGAAACAGGACGAGAAAATATTATCCCGTGAAGTTCAGCGCCTCGAAGCTTCAATTAAGGCTGCCGTTGAGAAAAATCTTGAACCGCTGGTCTTTCTGCATTATCCTCCGATTTTTTCCGGAAACTTTAATTACGATATTTTAGATCTGTTATACAGATATAAAGTAAAAATTTGTTGTTATGGTCACATTCATGGAGGTCACGGACATAATTTGTGTGTAAAAGGTGTATATGATGATATAGATTTCCACTTGATTTCTGGTGATTATTTACATTTTTCTCCACAAAAAATAATGTGAATTATCGTAATCGGAGAAGTGGAGGATTTTTATAGAAATAATATTTCAAATGTGGTATAATGTAGCAAGTATGATTTATAAAAATTAATGGAGGACATATAAATATGAGTTTAAAATCTTCAACAAAAACTGAGGTAAACACAACAGAACTGGTAATTTCTATTGACGCAGAAGCTTTTGAAGCTGCTGTAGAAAAGGCTTACCAGAGACAGAAGAAAAATATCCAGATCAAAGGCTTCAGAAAGGGTAAGGTCTCAAGAAAACTTGCTGAAAGAGAATTCGGCGAGGGTGTATTTTACGAGGACGCTATAAACAGCCTTATCGGACCTGAGCTTGATTCCGCTATTAAAGAAACAGCTATCGAGCTTGTTGACAGACCAAATGTTGAGGTTCTTTCAATCGATAAGGAAAACGGCGTTGAGATCAAGGCTGTATGCGTAACAAAGCCGGTTATTGAAATAAGCGATTATAAGGGTATAAAAGCTCCAAAGGTTGTCAAGGATATAACTGACGAGGATATCGAGAAGCAGATCGAGATCATCAGAAAAAAGAATGCACGTATCATTTCCGTTGATGACAGAGCAGCTCAGCTTCAGGATGAAGTTATTATCGATTTCGAGGGCTTCTTCGGAGACGAGCCTTTTGAGGGCGGTAAAGGCGAGGATCATCCGCTTCGTCTCGGCAGCGGACAGTTTATCCCCGGTTTTGAGGATCAGGTGGTAGGTCACAATATCGGCGATGAATTCGATGTAAATGTTACTTTCCCTGAAGATTATCAGATGACTGATTACGCAGGAAAGGAAGCAACCTTCAAGTGCAAGCTCAAGGCAATCAATTACGAGGAACTGCCTGAAATTGACGATGAGCTCGTAAAGGACGCAACCGAATTCGATACCGTTGACGAATATAAGGCTGATATCAGAACAAAGCTTGAAGAGGCTGCCGTTAAGCAGGCTGACAGCGCTTTTGAGGGTGCGCTTCTTGCTTCTCTTATTGAAAAGGTAAATTCTCCTATCCCGAATTGTATGTATGAGCAGAGAATTGATTCTCTTATGCGTTCGTTTGAGCAGCAGCTCCAGCAGCAGGGGATGGATCTCAACCTCTATTTCCAGTATACAGGTATGGATATGGATTCATTCAGAGATACTTACAGAGAAAGAGCAGTAAGCGAAGTAAAGCTTCGTCTTGCGCTTGAGAAGATCGCAGAGATCGAAAATATTGAAGCTACAGAGGAAGAGATCAACGAGGGTCTTGCTTCGATCGCCGCTTCAAACAACATGGACGTTGAAACGGTTAAGAAGTTTATTCCTATGGACGATTATGTTCTTGATCTCAGAGTACAGAAGGCAGTTGACCTTGTAAAGGAAAATGCTGTTGTAGATAATACAGAAACAGAAGAAGCTAAGGCTGAATAATTTTCAGTGTAGCATATACACAAATAAATTGTCCCACAGCTTTTGTGGGACAAGCGTTTTTAAGAAAGGACGATGATTATGAGCAGTTTTGTACCATATGTTGTTGAACAGTCAAGCAGAGGAGAGCGTTCGTATGATATTTTCTCACGTTTGTTAAATGACAGGATCGTTATGCTTTCCGATCAGGTCAATGATGCAACGGCAAGCGTAGTTGTGGCTCAGTTGCTTTACCTTGAAAGTCAGGATACCGAAAAGGATATTTCATTGTATATCAATAGTCCCGGAGGCTCGATCACCTCGGGTATGGCAATATATGATACCATGCAGTATATAAAGTGCGATGTTTCCACTATATGTATCGGTATGGCTGCTTCAATGGGTGCGTTTCTACTTGCCGCAGGAGCTAAGGGAAAAAGATTTGCCCTGACAAACAGCGAAATAATGATCCATCAGCCTTTGATCTCAGGCGGACTTTCCGGTCAGTGTACCGATATTAAGATCCAGTCTGACCACCTCGTTAGAATTCGTCAGAAGATGAATGAAATGCTTGCCGAAAATACAGGCAAACCGTTAGAGCAAATTCAGATCGATACTGAACGCGATAATTATATGTCAGCACAAGAGGCGTGTGATTACGGAATCATTGATAAGGTGATCGTTAAAAGGTAGGTATTTGAATGAGTGAAAATTTTAAATCATGTAATTTTTGCGGCAAGGGCGAAAATAAAGTAAACAATATGTTCTCGGCAGGCAATTCAAATATTTGCGATGAGTGCGTATGCTACTGCTATGAGCTGATTTTCGGTTCAGGAATGGCTAAGGCTAAGAGAAAAGCAGCCAATCATCAGGAGAACGATAAAAAGCTTTCGTCAATGAAGCTGCTGAAACCGCAGGAGATCAAGGAGTTCCTCGACGAATATGTTGTTGGACAGGACGATGCAAAGATCTCTCTTGCAGTTGCCGTATATAATCACTATAAGCGCATAATGAGTCAGGAAAACGAAGATGATAACGATGACGGCGTTGAGCTTCAGAAGAGCAATGTGCTGCTTCTCGGTCCGACAGGTGTCGGAAAAACTTTTCTTGCTCAAACGCTTGCTAAAATGTTAAATGTTCCCTTTGCCATAGCTGATGCTACAACAATTACCGAAGCCGGCTATGTCGGAGACGATGTTGAAAATGTTCTTCTTCGTCTTATTCAGGCGGCTGATTACGATGTAAAGGTCGCCGAGCGCGGAATTATTTATATTGATGAGATCGATAAGATCGCACGAAAATCCGAGAATGCTTCGCTGACTCGTGACGTAAGCGGCGAGGGAGTTCAGCAGGCTCTGCTGAAAATAATAGAGGGTACCGTTTCAAATGTTCCTCCGCAGGGCGGAAGAAAGCATCCGAATCAGGAAACGATCCAGATCAACACTAAAAACATTCTTTTTATCTGCGGCGGTGCTTTTGACGGCCTTGAAAAGACTATCCAGAAGCGAATCGGCAAGGCTCCTATAGGTTTTGGCGGTGAAATAAAATCTCATAAGGAAGAAAAGAATAATATCTTCAAAAAGGTCGTTCCAAAGGATCTTATCAAATTTGGTATGGTTCCCGAGTTCGTCGGACGTCTTCCGGTTATAACAGTGCTTGACGAGCTTGATGAGACTTCGCTTGTCCGTATTCTTACAGAGCCTAAAAATGCTCTTATCAAGCAATATAAGAAGCTCTTTGCTTATGATGACATTGAACTGGAAATCGAAGACGATGCTCTAATTGAAATTGCTAAAAAGGCAATTGCTCAGAAAACGGGAGCACGAGGACTGCGGTCAATTCTTGAATCAATTCTCATGAATACCATGTTTACCGTTCCGTCGGACGGAAGCATAGCCAAGGTAATCGTGAATTCGGATTGCGTTGTAAACGGCGAATCACCGATACTTATAAACAGAAGAAATAAAGTAGTATCACATCATGAATAATAAAAAAGCTGTTGCATTTGCAACAGCTTTTGTTGTTTTTAAAGACTTAGCATCCACAGCCGCAATTGTTGTTGCAGCCGCAATTGCTTTCGCAGTTATTGCCGCAGCCGTTACCGCAGCATGAGAAAAGAATAACAAAAAGAATAACTAAGAGAATGATCCACCAGCAGCTATTACCTTCAAATCCACAATTACACATAAAAAACAACTCCTTAATAAAGATGTATTTGAAACTTTTTCTTTTGAATCCGTTTCATAGTACATAATATGATTTTGAGGGAAATGTGTTACAAATTTTTTCAGCTTATTGTTTTCGACCGTTATCGCAGGAAATTCGTGGCATACTAATATTGATAGCGATTGGGAGGTTAAAAAATGATTAATACTGAAAGATTTACTCAGCAATCCATTAAAGTAATAGAGCGGTCAGTAAAAGCTGCGTCAGCAATGGGACATACCTATGTCGGAAGTGAACACGTCTTATTTGCAATTTTGTCTGATGAAAGATTAAACGTTGCGCAGCTTTTGATTATGAACGGAATGGATGCAGATACGCTGAGAACTGAAATAATTCAGATGGTAGGGCAGGGAACTCCTTCAAATTTGAATCAATGCTGCTGTACGACGGCATTAAAAAAAATATTCGATACTGCTTATGAGATCGCTAAGTCTCACGAACAGAAACAGGTTGCTCCTTCACATATTCTGTTGGCAATGATGAGTGACGATTCGTGCAGCGCTTCTGTTCTGATGAAAAAAATGAATATAAGCTTTAACGGTGTATTTTCGGGAATGAGTATCAACGCATCCGATAAAATAAACACTGATATGTATACGATCCTGAAGCCTAAGCAATCACAGCTTCCGAACTTGTTTAAATACGGAAAAAATATCACTGACTTAGGCGAGATCAAAAAAAATGATCCTCTTATTGGCAGAGAAAAAGAAATTGCAAGCGTTCTCAGAATATTATCAAGGCGAAATAAAAATAATCCGTGCCTTATCGGAGAAGCCGGCGTCGGCAAGACAGCGATCGTTGAGGGCGTTGCCGAGCTTTTTATACGCAATCTTGTTCCTGACAGATTAAAAAATAAATTTATCTTTTCGCTCGACCTGACTTCGCTTTTATCGGGTGCGAAATACAGGGGAGATTTTGAGGAAAGAATAAAAGCGTGCATAGATGAGGCTGTAAATGCAGGCAATATAATTTTGTTCATAGATGAAATTCATACCATTGTAGGCGCAGGAGCAGCCGAGGGAGCAATAGATGCCGCTAATATTATGAAGCCTCAGCTCGCAAGAGGAGAGCTTCAGGTCATCGGAGCAACTACTTTTAGCGAATACAGAAAAAGTATCGAAAAGGATTCGGCGCTTGAACGAAGATTTCAGTCTGTTCAGGTCAATGAACCGTCGGTCGAAAAATGTATTGATATCATAAAAGGGATAAAAAAGCGGTACGAAGATTTTCATTCGGTAAAGATAAATGATGATATAATTGAAATATGCGTCAGACTTGCATCGCACTATATAACAGAGCGTTTTCTCCCGGATAAGGCGATAGACATCATGGACGAAGCCTGCGCAAGGGCAAAAATACTGTCTACGGGCGTCCTAAGAAGTGATACCGATATTATAAATTTGAATGAATCAAAGGTCAAGCTCAATGAGATAGGAAATTATCTTAACGCGAACAATTCAGAGATATATGTGACAAAGGAAGATGTCCTTGAAGTTATTTCAGCAAAATCAGGAATACCGTTAAATAAAATTAGTGTTGAAAATATTCAAAATCTTAATTCACTTGAGGAAAAGCTTTCAGAGCTGATCGTAGGGCATGATGACGCTGTTGAAAAGGTCTCCAAAGCTATACGAAGAGCAGAATCAGGATTAAGAGATAATACGCGTCCCACGGCGTCATTTTTATTTGCCGGACCTACCGGAGTAGGAAAAACCGAGCTTGCAAAGGCTCTTGCGGAGGTGCTTTTTGGTTCTAAAAATAATCTCATAAGATTAGATATGTCCGAATTTATGGAAAGGCATTCCGTTTCGAAATTAATTGGAGCGCCTCCGGGATACGCCGGATATGATGACGACAGCGGAGGATTCTGTGAACGAATAAGGAGAAATCCCTATTCGCTCATCTTGTTTGACGAAATTGAGAAGGCAGACAGGGACGTTTTAAATTTGCTTTTGCAGATACTCGATGACGGACAGCTGACGGATTCATCGATGAGAAAGGTGAGCTTCAGAAACTGTATAATTATAATGACTACAAATGCAGGCGCGGAAATGTTTTTGAATAAAACATCTATCGGATTCAATGAAGCAGAAACAGAGCAAGGAAGCACAAGAAAGATAAATAATGTGAAATCGGAATTCAGAACCGAATTTATCAATAGGATCGATGATATAATAATATTTGACGAATTTAAACACGATGAACTTTTAAAAATCAGCAGCCGAGAGCTTAACAAGTTAAGGGACAGAGCAAATAATCTTGGAATCAGTATAAGCTATTCGGAAGAGGTTCTTGAATCGATAGCAAATACAAGTGAAACCAAAAAATACGGCGCTCGCCCAATCAAACGAAGAATCACAGAGCTGATCGAAAATGAACTTGCTTCAATGATAATAAAAAGATCGGTCATAAGCGGCGATAAGATTAACATAGATGTTAAAAACAATAAAATAATGTTTTCGAAGTTTGCTTCTGTCTGAATATAAGTTTTTGGTAAAAATCCCCGTTCAAATTAAATGAACGGGGAAATTATATCAGCAGAAGCGTTCCGACAGTGATCAGAACAAGTCCGAGCAAAGATTTTTTCGTTATTTTTTCTTTCAGTATAAAATAAGAAAAAGCAATTGTTATCAGTATGCTGAGCTTATCAATAGGCACAACTACGCTTGCCTGGCCGTCCTGCAAAGCCTTGTAATAACACAGCCAAGATAATCCGGTCGTTAATCCCGAAAGGCAAATAAACAGCAAATTTTGCTTACTGATCTTGTTTATGTCACATTGTTTGCCTGTTACAAAAACCATGCACCATGCCATGACAAGTACGACAATGGTACGTATTGCAGTGCCAAGATTTGAGTCAATCTCACTTATTCCTATTTTGCCGAGAATTGATGTCAGACTTGCAAAAACAGCTGACAGAACAGCATAAAATATCCAGCCGCGGCCTGTTGATTCCTTGACAGACTGCTGTTTTGTTATCATAAGATAAGTGCCGATACCGATCAAAATCATACAAATAATTTTTAAAGCACTGAGTTTTTCTCCGAGCACAATAAAAGCAAGCAGCATTGTAAGTATCGTACTTGATTTGTCGATCGGCGCGACTTTGTTGACGTTACCGAGCTGTAAAGCCTTGAAATAGCACAGCCAGCTTCCTCCGGTAGCAAGTCCCGACAGAACCAGAAACAGCAGCGTTTTATCGGAAATGCTGTCTATATCCTGAAAAGCGCCTGTGATAAATACCATCAGCCATGAAAATATCAAAATTATTATCGTTCGTATTGCCGTTGCAACAGTAGAATCCGTGTTTTTTATTCCGATCTTTGCGAGTACAGCGGTAATTCCTGCAAAAAAAGCCGAACAGAATGCAAATGTTATCCACACTGTAAATCACCTACTTTTATTTATTATATCACTCTGCATTATTTTCGTCAATTATTGGTGAGGAATTTCTAAACTGCCGATCATAAAAAATTTTATTATTTAAAAATCAAAAAATATTGACAGCTGCGATGAGTTATGATATAATTGTAAATGTAGGTGTTATAAATAAACTGATTTTAAATATATGTGCCGGAATGATGGAATTGGCAGACGTGCTGGACTCAAAATCCAGTGGTGGCAACACCGTGCGGGTTCGACCCCCGCTTCCGGCACCAGCCGAGGTATCTCGGCGGAATGCATCGGATTTACTTTAGGGTGGATCCGACTTTAATTTTATAATATTAATTTAAGGAGATCGTTGTTTGAATAATAATAACAGACCTGAGATAGCAGCGTAAACGGGAGGTTTGCGAATACTTTCTCACACTAACCTCCCGTGGTGCGTCAACAACTTTCAGGAGGAAAAATAATGAAAATTAATGACTGTATTATCCGTTTGGAAACAAAAAATGATTACCGAGCCGTGGAAAATCTAACTCGTGAGGCATTCTGGAATTTGAACTTTCCCGGTGCATACGAGCATTATTTTGCACATATTATGAGAGATCATGCCGATTTTGTTCCGGAGCTTGATTTCGTTATCGAAATTAACGGCAAGATCATAGCTAACATAATGTACACTAAAGCTAAACTTGTCGACGAATGCGGAACAATAAAAGATGTTCTTTCATTTGGACCGATAAGTGTTTTGCCTGAATACCAACGAAAGGGATATGGAAAGCTTCTTATTGAGCATACTTTTTCAAAGGCAATAGAGCTGGGATTTGACACTGTTGTAATATTAGGAGATCCTAATAATTATGTTTCGCGCGGATTCAAAAGCTGTATCAAATACAATGTTTCCTTAGAAGGAGACCAGTTTCCTGCGGCGCTGCTTGTAAAGGAACTTCAAGAAGGTGTACTTGACGGTAGAAGATGGTATTTTCATGAAAGTCCTGTTGCGGAATTACTAAATGACGAGGAAAGAATAGAGCTTTTTGATGCCGAATTTTCACCTAAAGTCAAGGAGTGGCAAACAAGTCAGGAGGCATTTTTCATTCATTCACATTCTTTTTTAAAAGAATAAAATGGGACAAAACTGACGTTATGCTATAATTAGTAAATTAAAATCTTTTGCAAAAATTATCGGATTTACTTTGGGGTAGATCCGATTTTTTTTGATCGTTCGGATAAAATCAATCCATAACAATTTGTGCTGCACTTAAGTGTTATTGATTGAATGATTAAAAATATAAAATTAATTGCTTTTTCCAAAAAACTATAGATTTTTTTTAATGAATATGGTATAATTTTATCATAAGTGCGTTCTAATATGAACAGTACGAAATAACAATTATATGAAAATCCAAAAAATTGTATTATCATATTTTTTGTCAGATCCGGTTGATGCTTTTTTGCATTGGCTAAACGAAAGGAATGGTTATAAATTATGAGAAAGGTTCAGTTAACTGAAACCGTTTTGCGTGACGCAAATCAGTCTTTAATGGCTACTCGTCTTCCGTATAAGGACTACGAGGGAATTCTGCACGATATGGATAAGGCAGGGTATTATTCCATTGAATGCTGGGGCGGTGCAACATTTGATTCATGTCTTAGATATTTAGGTGAGGATCCATGGGAGCGCCTCAGAAATCTCAGAAAAAATCTTCCGAACAGCAGACTTCAGATGCTCCTCAGAGGACAGAATCTTCTTGGTTATAAGCACTATCATGATGATGTTGTTGAAAAATTTATCGAGCTTTCTATTAAGAACGGAATAGATGTAATTCGTATTTTTGACGCTCTTAATGATTTCAGAAACATTAAAACTGCTCTTGAAGCAACAATGAAATATGCAACTGACAAGACTATTGCTTCCGGTTGTATTTCCTATACTCAGAGCCCTGTTCATACTGTAGATAAGTATATTGAAATGTGCAAAGAGCTTAAGAATATGGGATTCCAGACGATCTGTCTCAAGGATATGGCAGGTACAATGTCACCGTATGAAGCAGAGCATCTTATCAAGGGAATCAAAGATGCCGTTGGTGATATGCCTCTTATTCTCCACACACACTGCACAACGGGAATGGCATATATGACGATTACAAAGGCTATCGAATCGGGAATCGATGTTATCGATACTGCAACTTCATGCTTTTCCGGAGGCACTTCGCAGCCTGCAACAGAGACAATGTTCTATGCTCTCCAGCAGTATGGCATTGACTGTGGTCTTAATGAGGATATCATTAATAAGGTAAACGACTATTTCAAGCCCGTAAAGCAGAAATATATTGATAACGGTCAGCTGAATCCGAAGAGCCTTGCAACAGATGCTCAGGCGCTTGTTTATAAGGTTCCCGGCGGTATGCTCTCGAATATGATCGCTAATCTTACCGATATGAAGGCTATGGATAAATTTGATGCTGCTCTTGCCGAAATCCCAAAGGTACGCGCAGACCTGGGATATCCTCCGCTTGTAACTCCTCTTTCTCAGATGGTGGGAAATCAGGCTGTTACAAATGTGCTTGTAGGCGAGAGATACAAGAATATCTCAAAGGAAGTCAAGAATTACATCAAGGGCGAGTACGGTATTGCTCCTGCACCTATAAATAAGGAACTCAGCGAAAAGGTTCTCGGCGCTGACGGCAAGCCTGTTGACTGCCGTGATGAGGATAAAAAGCGTACCGGAGAGGATTTCAAGGCAGCTAAAGAAGCTCTCGGCGATCTTGCTAAGTCAGAGGAAGATGTAATGAGCTATATCTGCTATCCCGACCAGACCGTTAAATTCCTTAAAGCACGCAAAGAAAAAGAAGAAAATGAAGCAGTATATACAATTGAGGAAATGTAAGGAGGTATAAAATGATAAATCAACTTACATTAGCGGCTTCTACCGCGGCATCCGGAGAAAAGATCAGCATCGGAGATGCAGCTTTAACTGCAGTTTTCGGCTATGCAGTTGTCTTTTTCGGACTTGTATTGCTGATGATCGTTATATCGATCGTTGCAGCGATCTTTAAAGCAAAAGACGCCAAACAACGTTCCAATGAGAATAAAGCAGAACCGATAAAAGCAGAAAATACCGAGGAGACTCCTGCCGCTAAGCTCGCTCCCGGTTCGGCAGGCCATGTTAAGCTTTATGATGTTCCTGATAAGGAGGCTGCAATGATTATGGCGATTGTTGCAGATAAGATGCAGAAGCCTCTTAATGAGCTTCGTTTCATTTCAATCAAGGAGGTAAAATAAAATGAAATATAAAGTAACACTTAACGGTAAGACGTATGAAGTTGAAGTTGAGCAGGGAAAAGCTGTCTTACTGGACGAATATGAAGCGCTTGCTCCTGCACCTGCAGCAGCTGAACCTGTACCTGCGGCAGCACCGGCAGCGGCTGCTCCCACACCTGCACCTGCCGCTCCTGTTAATCTTGCAGCCGGCGAAACAATTTCCGCTCCTATGCCGGGAAATATACTGAGGATCGACGTAAAACAGGGAGATACAGTTAAAGCCGGACAGATCCTTGTGATCCTTGAAGCAATGAAAATGGAAAACGAGATCGTTGCTTCCAAGGACGGAACAGTCGCACAGGTAGTAACAAGTAAGGGCGCAGTTGTTGAAACAGGCACTCCGCTTGTTGTTATCGCATAAGGGAGGATGTTAAATGGATATTCTCGAAACCCTTTTAAAGTTATGGAATGATTCGGGTTTTTCCAGTTTTTTCGCCGACGGCGGCTGGAAAAATCTCGTTATGATAGGTATAGCTTGTGTACTTCTATATCTCGGTATTGTTAGAAAGTTCGAGCCTCTGCTTCTTGTAGGTATCGCTTTTGGTATGCTTCTTGTAAATGTATCGAATTTTTTCGTAGACGGAGCCAGTTCGTCGGAAGCTCTTTATCACCCCGAACTATGGGATCAATTCCTTGATCACGACAGTCCGTTCTACCATAGTTACGGAAACATAATGTCAAACGGCGGCTTCCTTGACATTCTTTACATTGGCGTTAAGGCAGGACTTTATCCGTCACTGATTTTCCTTGGCGTCGGAGCTATGACCGATTTCGGTCCTCTTATTGCAAATCCAAAGAGCCTGCTTCTCGGCGCTGCTGCTCAGATGGGCGTTTTCCTCGCTTTCTTTGGAGCAGTTTGTCTTGGATTTACAGGTAATCAGGCAGCTTCTATCGGTATAATCGGCGGAGCTGACGGCCCGACTGCAATATTCTTGACAACAAGACTTGCTCCCGAGCTTCTCGGCCCAATTGCAATAGCAGCATATTCTTATATGGCGCTGATCCCAATGATCCAGCCTCCGCTTATGAGAATGCTTACTACCAAAAAAGAGCGCGAGATCAAAATGGAACAGAACAGAACTGTATCAAAAACAGAAAAAATTCTCTTCCCGATCATCGTTGCAATGTTTGTAATTCTTCTTCTTCCGTCAACAGCACCGCTCGTAGGCTGTCTTATGCTTGGTAATCTGTGGAAAGAATGCGGAGTTACAGCAAGACTTTCAGATACCGTTCAGAATGCTCTTATGAATATTGTTACTATATTCCTTGGAATTTCTGTCGGAGCTACTACAATTGCTTCACGTTTCCTGTCGCTTGAAACTCTCAAGATCGTTGGTCTCGGACTTATCGCTTTCTGCTTCTCAACAATTGGAGGACTTCTTGTCGGCAAGCTCATGTGTAAGATCTCAGGCGGAAAAATTAATCCGCTTATAGGATCAGCAGGTGTTTCGGCAGTTCCTATGGCAGCGCGTGTTTCTCAGGTAGAGGGACAGAAAGCAAATCCGTCCAACTTCCTTCTCATGCACGCTATGGGACCGAATGTTGCCGGAGTAATCGGTTCGGCAATTGCAGCAGGATTCCTGCTTGCAGTATTTGGTTAACCGCAATATTGATGAAAAAAGGTCACTTTTATCAATTAAAAGTGACCTTTTCTTTATAATCATAAATTGTTAGAAATTTTACTCTGCTTCCTCTTTGAGCTTTAGAATTTCTTGTGGAGTGAAAACGTATTCCTTGCCGCAGAAATGACAGCAAACCGACGTATTTTTTCCTTCAGCGGCAATTGCGCTCAGTTCGTCTTTTCCTATGCTGATGAGAACTCTTTCCGTTCTTTTACGGCTGCAATCGCATCCGTACACAGGCTCTGCCGAATCAAGCTCGTTTGGTTCAAGTCCGTTAAGGATTATTCCTGCGATCTCTTCCGGAGTTTTTCCCTCGTCGAGCATTGCCGATATGGGAAGCATTCCTGCAACATTTTTCTCTATTATGTTGATACATTTTTCATCGGCAAAGGGGAGAAGCTGAACGAGAAATCCTCCCGCAGACTTTACCGTAAGATCGGGATTCACAAGAACTCCAAGACTGCAAACTGTTGGTATCTGTTCACTTGCCGCATAATAATTGGCGATATCCTCGGCAATTTCTCCCGAAACGAGCGGTATAACTCCGACGTATGGTTCTTTCATTCCGAGGTCCTTAACGACAGAAAGAGTTCCGTCCGCTCCGACAGCTCCGCCGACATCGAGCTTTCCCTGAGCATTGAGCGGAATCTCCACCACAGGATTGCTCACGCAGCTTTTGACGTTTCCCCAGTTGTCGGCAACCGCAGTAAGCTGACCTGCAGGGCCTCCGCCGTCTACTCGGAGAGTGATGCTGTCGCCGTCGTTTTTGAGCATATACCCCATTAATGAAGCAGCTATGGAAAGCCGACCGAGACCTGCCGTTACAACTGCCGATGTTTTGTGGATCCTTTCGATCTCCGCAACAATATCCTTTGCGTCAATAACCTCTGCAAACGCCGAACCGTCGGCTGAAATTGCTCTATATAATTTTCCCATTACAAATTACCTCTTTTTAAATAGTTTGTCCGTTTTTAATACATCTTGCCGCATAAATTATGCGCTGTGAAGTTTCCGCAGGCGATTCGAAAGTATCGTCTCCGTATTTAGCGAGAACCTCGAATCCGCTTTCTTCAAGGAGCTTTTCTATGTCTTCTTCGCTGTAAGCTTTTTCGGAGAAGCTCTCACTGCTCCTCGAATAAAGGCCATTTTCCTCACGCTCGAAAAATTCCAGATTCATCCTGACTTCGTCCGTTTCTGCATTAAGAGTATTCTCCCAGATACAGTAAACGCTGTCGGTCTCATATGTGAAGGTATTGTTTGCGAGAATTTTCCTATGCTTGTAAAGCGTGTTGACATCGAAAATAAAAAGACCGTTCATTTCGCTGAAAAAAGCAGCTCCCTCGAAAACTTTTCTCACGTCGTTAATATCTGCAAGATGATTTATGCTGTCAAGAGCGCAAATTATCACATCAACAGTCCCGAACATATCGAGCTTTCGCATATCCTGACAAAGATACTGGATATTAAGTCCGCTTTCAAACTTTTTTTCAATAGCCATTCCAAGCATTTCGCCTGAGTTATCAACACCGATAACGTCGTAACCGAGCCGAGCCATGACCTCGGAAATACTTCCAGTTCCGCAGGCAAGATCAAGGAGGATATTTTCTTTAGTTGTCTTGAATTTTTTAATAATTTTATGGAAGTATTCACCGCGCCCGACGTAGTCGATATTAGCAGTCAATTCATCGTAATATCGGGCAAAAACACTGTAGCCTGACA
Organism: uncultured bacterium; assembly: GCA_905215965.1. GTDB lineage: Bacteria > Bacillota > Clostridia > Oscillospirales > Ruminococcaceae > Ruminococcus. The sequence goes on from CAJMSD010000009.1 coordinate 28,755, forward strand.
TTTAATTTCACCTCGTTATTCATAAAAATCCGGAGCATCTTTCGCCTCATAAGATGCAGCGAAAACCTTTTCTCCGCTTTCGTCAAAAGTATAATCAGTAACTGTGGATTTTTCGTCTTCATTATATATACGTTCTCTGTAGCCAATAGCTTTTAAAGTACCGTTATCCCATTGATAAGCGGTCACGCAAGATCCTTCCGCTTCGCTATGATAGACCTTTACCGTATCCTTACTGCTTGCATAAGCCATTTTATCGATTTTATTCAGCTCGTCCCATTCTTCAAGACACCCTGTATCAGGATCGTATCGGTAATATATTCCCGTCGGCTCGCTGCTTAAATCATCCGGAATAAAAACATCAAGATAACCGTCAAAATCGTAGTCTATTTTATATATTGCGTCCTCAATGGTGTAATATGATCTTCTGCTATGGGAGCATAAATTTCAGCGTAATTTCCATCGATAGTCTGCATGACCTCGCCGTCTTTCAGAACATCTATCCCGTTTTTATTTATGGAAAAATACACAAGCTCGTCACGCTCAAAGGTCTTGAATAATGCTTTGTTTTCCAAATTTCTGAATTCTCTCTTTACGAGAATATCGTTTCCATCCGCAGAACACTCATAGTAATCCGAAATCAAGTAATTACCGAAATAAACGTCCTTGAATGAAGTTTTTTCCAAAGCATCGTTATTCCACTTATAATATGTGTATCTGCTGCCTGTTTGAGCATAATCAGTGAGGACGAGAATTTGATCGCTTTCGCTGAGAACAGTCATTTGCCTGCCTATTTTATTTAATTCTTCCCATGGCTCAAACTGTTTTGAATCTGGAATATAGCGGTAAAAAGTGCCTGTAATCCCTCCGTGATTTTCGGCTGGAATAAAAATATCCTTATATCCGTCAAAGTCAAAATCATCGGCAACAATATTTCTTTTTTCCGTTTCATATCCAAGTGAAACATACTGAGTCGATTCACCGTCAACAATAAGCTCGATTCCGTTTTCATCAATGGAATATGTGAGGGAGTTTGTCGTTTTTATCTCGGATTGAGTAACAGCTTCGTTCTTAGTCTCTGTTGTCGGAACTGTAGTTCCTTCCGTTGCAGATGTTGTCTCAGCAGTTATAGCGGATTGATTTTTATTGGTTTCCGAGCTTTTTTCGCCATCGGAGCATCCGGACAAAATTCCGGCACATAGGCAAATTGAAAATATTCGTTTTACGATTTCTTTCCTTTTCATTTATTCATTCTCCTTATGCGTCACGGATAACCTCGTTCCCATTTTTATCAATATAATACCACTTTTTTACGGATTCATTTGTATTTTCATCAATAACAGTTTCACTGCGTTCCACTAAAATAAGACTTCCGTCATTCCACTTATAAATAAAAGTTTGATCGTTTCCGTCATTCTGCACAAGGATTTTTCCTATGCTCACATTAGATGAAATTCCGGTATACATAAACTTTCCGATTTTATTCAGCTCGTCCCATTTTTCAAAAAGTCCGCTATCAGGAACATATCGGTAATAAGTTCCGTTAGAATTTTCATTCATAATAAACAAATCATTGTAACCGTCAAAATCGTAATCCTCGAAAAAAAGATTCTTTTCACTAAGATTGTGACCGCATTCAAGAGTCTGAACGATTTTTCCGTCGAGCAAAACTTCAACGCTGTTCTCATTCACGCTGAAAGAAAAGCTGTGTGGAAATTCAACTTCTTCTGTGCCAAGCCACTCTTTATTCTCGTCAAGCAACGCACGTTCCTTTTTAACAAAAGTTTCTTTTCCGGTGCGATCATATTCAAAATGGTCAATATAAATCTGATTGTTGTAAGTGGCATACTGAACTTCACGAGAAACAGATCGGAGCTTTCTGTTTTCCCATTTATAGGCAGTAACTTCATGATCGACAGCGCTGCCTGTTTCGGAAAGAATTAAATTCTGATTGTCAATATCAGTACTCATCAATAAACCAATTTTATTAAGCTCGTCCCATTCCTCAAAAGGATTAAAATCCCTTGTCGGGTTCATATAGAAATATTTTCCGGGAACGTTAGCCACTCCTACTCTGGTTGGCACAAAAAGATCGTAATAGCCGTCAAAATTGAAATCAGCAATTGTGAGAAACTTTTCCGGAGCTTCATCATATTTTTCCACAGATTCCAGAAATTCCGAGCAGTCAAGCTCTATTTTCTGATAAATAGAGCCTTCAAAAAAATGTATTCCGTCGGCTTCTACCTTAAAATTGTATCCGTCTGAAACAAATTCAGATTCTGTTGTTATTTCCTCGTCGACCGATGGTTTTACAGCTGTTTCGGGTTCTGTTGCTGTTTCAGTCTCAGTTGTTGCTTCTGCTGAAATATTTTCGGATTCTGATGTCATTATCTCCTCTGTCGTTGTTTCCGCAGTCGTTTCAGGAGCGGAAATTTGCTCATTTTTGTTTGAAACTGCATTTCTATCTTCGCCTGAACAGCCGGACAAAACTCCGGTACAAAGACACAAGGCAGAAATCAGATTTATAAGTTCTTTTCTTTTCATAAGCTTATTTTACCTCACTGCCAATATGTTTTTCATTGCCATTTTGGTCTACGGAGTATATCTCCATAACTTCACCTGTCTCTGACACACGATGCTCAAACAGAATGAGTTTGTTATCTTCCCACTTATAATCAAAATATTCGAGCCAATAGTCATCATTGAAGCTTTTCTCTCTCAGGGTGGAGGTTTCAGTGTCAACAATCATTTCACGACCGATTTTATTCATTTCGTCCCACTTTTCAAAAAGTCCGATATCGGGAACAAAGCGGTAATAAGTTCCGTTGGAAAACATTGTACCGTTCTTCATACGAATAAATAAATCGTCATAGCCGTCAAAATCATAATCTGCAAATTTGACTGAGGATTTATCGTCAATAGCACTGAAATCTACTTCAATTTTCTGTACTGTCTCACCTGTATCTTTAAGATTGATGTAAAGTGTGTCATCCTGTTGATCAATGTATATCTGCACAGGATTTACAAATACAGTTTTTCCGTTTATACACCGATTTATAATGGTTTCTGTTTTGTTGATCGGACTATAATAATAGGTATCCGTACATTCTTCACCGGAAGAATTAATATAATTCGTCTGATGTCCATGGTATTGCAGCGTGCTTTTATTAGTTGACATAATATAATAGTAGGTTGAATCCTCATAGGTGTAGAAATAGTAGGGCGGCTCTGAGAGTGTGTCGAAAATACCTCTGTCAAAAATTTCAGTAAGTTCGTCTGCTGTGACTAATGTCAGCGGAGGAGGAGAGCCGATTTCAATCTGAGTTTCAGCAGTAGTAGTTGTTGTTGTTGTTGTGGATTTAGTCACGGTAGTTGTTTCAGATGATGCTGTACTTTCTATTACAGATGAATTGTCAGCAGAGGCGATAGAGCTTTTATTTCCGTCTGAGCAGCCGACAAGCAAACCTGTCAGAACAATAGCAATGATATACTTTTTCATATACATTACTCCATAAAGCAATAGCCTGCCGAAGCGACAGGCTGAAATTATCAGATTAATTTTTGTTCATGCCACAGCATTTCTTATACTTCTTACCGCTGCCGCACGGACATGGGTCGTTATCGCCGACTTTTTTTGCGCGCGCCTGTTCCGTAAAGCTGCCGTCACCGGAGCCTGCATTAGGAGCGTCCGGCTTCTGAACCTGTTCACGTTCAGGCATAGCGTTTTTCTGAAGCTTTACTGTAAGGAGCATTCTTACAGTATCCTCACGAATTGATTCAACCATAGCGTCAAACATAGCGAAGCCTTCAAATCTGTATTCAATAACAGGATTACGCTGACCGAATGAACGGAGACCGATACCTCTTTTAAGCTCGTCCATATCGTCAATATGAGCCATCCATTTAGTATCAACAACTTTAAGAAGAATAACTCTTTCAAGCTCTCTGATAATAGTTTCACCGTATTCTTCTTCCTTGGCCGCATAAATTTCTTTAGCCTTAGTAACGAGAGCGTCAGTGATCTCCTGCTTAGTGACTTCCTGAAGTTCCTGCTCGTCAAATGTAAGATCATCAGGACCGATAAGCCAGTTGAGGAAATATTCCTTAAGACCGATGATGTTCCAGTCGTCTTTGATATCTTCGTCAACGAGATAATTATCAACGGTCGTAGTAATAAGCTCTGACATCATTTCAAGGATAGTTTCGTGGAGATCCTCGCCGTCAAGAACCTGTGAACGCTGCTTATAAATGATCTCACGCTGAGTATTCATAACGTCGTCGTAGTTAAGAACGTTCTTTCTGATACTGAAGTTTCTTCCCTCTACCTTTTTCTGTGAGGATTCTATAATTTTAGTAAGCATTTTGCTTTCGATCGGCTGAGTTTCCTCAACATTAAAGCTCTTCATGAGATTTTCAAGACGATCTCCGGCAAAAATACGCATAAGATCGTCTTCAACTGAGAGGAAGAAGCAGCTTTCGCCGGGATCTCCCTGACGGCCCGAACGACCTCTGAGCTGATTATCGATACGTCTTGATTCGTGACGTTCCGTACCGAGGATATAAAGTCCGCCTGCTTCTCTTACCTTGACGGCTTTTTCCTTAACTTCGGCATTGAATTTATCATACAGTTCGCGGTAGAGCTTTCTTGCATCGAGGATTTCCTGATTATCCGTATCGGCGTAGCCAATAGCTTCGGTAATGATCTCTTCGGGAATTTCGCGCTTTCTCATTTCTGCTCTCGCAAGGAATTCAGCGTTACCGCCGAGCATAATATCGGTACCACGTCCTGCCATATTTGTAGCGATAGTAACAGCGCCGTATTTACCTGCCTGAGCAACGATCTCGGCTTCCTTAGCGTGATGCTTTGCATTCAAAACTTCATGTTTTATGCCTTTTCTCTTGAGCATTGCAGAAAGAAGCTCGGATTTTTCGATCGAAATAGTACCGACAAGGATAGGCTGTCCTTTTTCATGACATTCAACGATCTTATCGATAATAGCATAATATTTGCCTTTTTCCGAGCTGTAGATCTGATCGTTCTGATCCAGACGGATGACAGGCTTATTAGTCGGAATGGAGATAACGTCAAGTTTATAGATCTCCTTGAATTCGTCTTCCTCTGTCATAGCAGTACCTGTCATACCGGACAATTTATTGTAGAGACGGAAGAAATTCTGGAAAGTAATTGTAGCAAGAGTTTTTGACTCACGGGCGATCTTAACGCCTTCCTTAGCTTCGATAGCCTGATGAAGACCGTCGTTAAAACGGCGTCCGAGCATCATACGTCCTGTAAATTCGTCAACGATGATAACTTCTCCGTCCTTTACAACGTAGTCGATATCGGCTTTCATTATACCGTTAGCCTTGAGAGCCTGATTGATATGATGAAGAAGCGTCATGTTGTCGGGATCCATAAGGTTTTCAACATTAAAGGCTTGCTCGGCTTTCTTAACGCCTCGCTGAGTGATGGTAGCCGTCTTAGCCTTTTCATCAATGATATAATCGGCAGATTCGTTGATCTCGTCCTGATCCTGTTTATCGTCTATCTCAACGACTGTAGTAGGAACGAGTGTCTTAGCGAATTTATCAACAATAGAATATAATTCGGTCGATTTATCTCCTCTGCCTGAAATAATAAGCGGTGTACGCGCTTCATCGATAAGGATAGAGTCGACCTCATCGACGATGGCAAAATTAGGTTCACGCTGTACACGGTCTTCCTTATGTATAACCATGTTGTCACGAAGATAATCGAATCCAAGCTCGTTATTAGTACCGTATGTTACATCGCAGTTATATGCGGCACGTCTCTGCTCATTTGTAAGACCATGAAGAATACAGCCAACGGTAAGACCGAGGAATCTGAGAACCTTTCCCATTTCTTCAGCCTGAGTTTTAGCAAGATAATCGTTTACGGTAACTACGTGAACACCTTTGCCGGAAAGCGCATTCAGGTATGAAGCAACACATGCAACGAGTGTTTTACCTTCACCTGTTTTCATTTCGGCGATACGTCCCTGATGAAGAACGATAGCGCCTATGATCTGAACCGGGTAAGGCTTTTTTTCAAGAACACGCCAAGCCGCTTCTCTCACGGTAGCAAGAGCTTCCGGAAGGATATCGTCAAGAGTTTCAATTTCAAGTCTGTCCTTGAATTCCTGAGTTTTTGCCTTGAGTTCAGCGTCAGAGAGCTTCTGATACTCCTCGTCAAGGGCAAGCACTTTATTTTTAATAGGCTCGATTCGCGCTAATTCCTTGGTACTGTACGAACCGAAAATTCTTTGAATAAAACTCATTTGTTAACCGCCTTTTAGTGTATTTTGGAATTTCACCAATTAATTAATAATAGATATACATATAATATTATTTTACCGCAATTTATAATATTTGTCAATACCTGAACTGAATAAAAGCTTGTAAATTATTTAATATACTCAGATGCTTCGAATTACAGCGTATTCCAAGGCATTACAAAACCGAAATAACGCCGATATTATAAGCATTTCAGAATATGATCTGCAACGTCATCGGCAGTTATTGCTATAAAGTCTGCTCCGGCGCGTATCAGTTCGGCTTCACCGCGGAATCCCCATGCACAGCCGATAGAACGAATACCGGAATTCTGTGCGGTGAGGATATCAACGTTGCTGTCTCCGATCATAAAAGCGGAGTCATGGTCGTAGCTGTCGCCGAGTATTTCGCGAATTATAGCCGGATCGGGCTTTTTTTCACGTTCATTGCAGCCGCCGAGTATTTTTGTAAAACGGAACTCGCTCAGCAGCTTTTCTACAATTTTAACGGCGAAGTTTTGAGGCTTGTTAGTTGCTACAGCAAAAATTATCCCTTTTTCATCAAGTCTTTTCATCATATCATAAATTCCGGGATATAGCTTGGTTTTATCGAGAAAATGCTCGTTGTAGTATTCGGAAAAGATCTTGATAAGCCTGTCGGTATCGTCCTTATGTTCATCGGGCAGCGCGCGGAAGCAGAGCTTGGGGACGCCGTTTCCCACGAACATTTTATAGCTTTCGTATGGATGAACAGGATATCCGAGCGCTTTGAGGCTGTAGTTTGTTGCGTCGGCAAGATCTTCAAGCGTGTCGGCAAGTGTTCCGTCTAGGTCAAAAATTGCAGTGATCATAATATCTTCTCCTATTTTTTATTAAATAATGTATAAATAAAAGGAACAGCTAATAACAGCGCTCCAATTATTATAAGCATGGAACCGAGCCAGCGTCCTTCTTTCTCAGCGGCTTTTTTCTGCTGCTCCGAGCGGCTATATGGTGTCATTGCAGAGTGAAAGAAGCTTTGCATAGCGCAGTAAAAGACTTCTGTATTGCATTTATAGTGATATTGAAAAAATACTCCAAAGATAATAAATGCAATACCTGTAAACAAAGGAATTTCGGATATAATTTCGTCAAGGCAAATACACGGTAAAATTAATATTACTCCGTACCGCAAAAAATATGCTTTTCTGACAATTCTTTTTTCATTCTGATTGTATTGGCGTTTCGTTGCGGGATTACAGCCGTTCCATGGAAAGAATACTTTCTTTTTTTCACGGATGTACATTTTCGGCAAGGTCTTTTTGGCGTTATAGTTTTCAATTTGACGGTATATAACAAATATGACGATAATAAACTTAGATAATAAAGCTGATGCGGCAATCAGTTGGAGCTTGCAGAATTTTATACCAACGCCTAAAGCAGAGATAGCCGCTATGTCTGTCAGCGGAACAATTCTCCTGAATATTAAAAGCGATTTCGGCAAAGCTTCGGGATCAAGATGCTGTCTTTCATCATAAAGAGGTCCGAGCTTTAAATAGCTGATAAACGATATAATCCCATTCATTTTTTTGGTTCGTTCGGACTTTTCTTTGAGAATCTTACGTTCAAGCTCGCGCATTTGTTTGTGAGTGCAGTTTTCTTCAAGCCGTTTAAAAACGTCTTTTTTAAATTGAAATTTCAGCTTGAACGAGAAAATCAATGCAGCAATGAAAGAGCATATTGCAAGGATTTCAATATTTTCATTCATTATACTCTTTTTGCAAGAAGCTCCGAATATTGTGAACGGAAAGCTTCAAACGTACCGTTATCAAGGGATTCACGTATACGCTCGGTGAGAGTGTTGTAGAAATACAAATTGTGAGTTACCACAAGTCTGCCTGCAAGCTGTTCCTTTGCCTTGAAAAGATGACGTATATAGGCTCTCGTGAAATTTCGGCAGGTCGGGCAGTCACAAGCTTCGTCAATAGGTCTCGGATCGGTTTCATAGCATTTATTATTAAGATGCATGATGCCCTTCCAAGTGAAAACAGTTGCGTGACGAGCATTTCTGCTCGGCATTACACAATCGAACATATCGATTCCTCTTGCAACCGCCTCAATAATATTTGACGGAGTTCCCACTCCCATAAGATAGCGGGGCTTATTTACAGGCATAAAAGGCGTAACGGCTTCCAATATCCTGTACATCTCTTCGGTGCTTTCGCCTACGGCAAGACCTCCAACAGCGTAGCCGTCAAGGTCAAGCTTAGAAATTTCCTCCATGTGCCTGATTCGCAGGTCTTCATAGGTCGCGCCCTGATTTATCCCGAAAAGCATTTGTTTTTTATTTATCGTGTCATGGAGACTGTTAAGGCGTTCCATTTCTTCCTTGCATCGATAAAGCCATCGAGTAGTGCGTTCTATAGAATTTTTAGTATATTCATACGGAGCGGGATTCTCTATACATTCATCAAAAGCCATTGCTATTGTAGACGCGAGATTCGACTGTATCTGCATACTTTCTTCCGGTCCCATAAAAATTCGTTTTCCGTCAATATGGGAAGCAAAGTAAACGCCTTCTTCCTTGATTTTTCTCAGCTTGGCAAGAGAAAAGACCTGAAATCCGCCGCTGTCGGTAAGAATTGGTTTATCCCAGTTCATAAATTTGTGTAAACCGCCCATTTCCTTAATTACGCGGTCGCCAGGACGCAGATGAAGATGATAGGTATTGCAAAGCTCGACCTGCGTTTTTAGCTCTTTCAGATCAACCGATGAAATGCCTCCCTTTATTGCAGCAGCCGTTCCGACGTTCATAAAGCATGGTGTCTGAAATGTGCCGTGAACTGTTTCAAACTGTCCTCGTCTTGCATTTTTTTCCTGCTTGAGTAATGTGTACATATATTTCTCCTTTAATTATTGTTGACTAAGCTTTGCTGTTTGTTTCAAAAATATTTTTCGGAACCCAGCCAATTTGCCCGCTTTCGGCTATAATTTGGGAATAATTTCCGATATTGCGGCACATGGATACTGATTCGCCTTTTTTAACGGAAGGAAATGCGTTGAGGTATTCCCAGACGCGAAGTCTGTCAGCTTCTTGAAAAATTCTTTTAGTGGGGATCATGCCTTCAACGCCCGAAACAGAGTCGCGAACGAGCGAAAGCTCGCCGATGTTTTCGAGAATTTCAATAGAATTATTATAAGGATCTACATAAACAGGTGATAGTCCGCTGTCATAATCATGCTTGGCGGTAACTTTATTGAAAAATGTATCCCAGACGGTTTCATATTTATAGCTGTCATTGTTCTTATATATGCAAAATGCATTAAGCTGACAGGCAGTTTTTATAGTTAGACCGCCGTCTATACAGATTATTTTTTTATTATGATCTATAATTGGAAGATTTGTATTATTTGATCTCTTGTAATTATAGCACGGGAAATGTCCAACGACCACCCATTTGCCGGAGCATTGATTTTCTCGCAGATAAAATGGCTGAGTAAGAGCGTAGGTATCTGATGTGTTATACCAGTCGGGACGGTTCTCAATTCCTGCATGGACAAAGATATGCTCCTGAGTTTCGAGCACATACGGACGGCTTTCCATAAAATCAAGCTCTGTCCTGAAGCTTTCGCATACAATTTTCCTTAGCTCCTCAAATTTATCGGGAGGGAAGTCGTTGATGCCTATTTTATTAGCCATTTGTAAAAAAGCATTATTCGGCTTTTTTCTGCTTCTGTCGGAAAATTTATTATAGTCATATCGATACGCCATGTGATACGAAGCGGTGTCGTTGTTGCCCATCAGACAGTATGCGCGTTCGTTTTTGCAAAGCTCGCGCATATAGTCGATCGTCTGCAAATTCTGATCCCAGTGCTCAAGGATATCGCCGACTATGACGAGATAGTCTATACCGGGACGGTAGCATACCTTTTTCAATATCGAATCAAGAAGATACCAACAGGTATGAATGTCGCTGACGGCTATGATTCGGCACTTGTCCGGCAAACTATGCTTTATGATCTTTTTCATATTTTATTGATTCTCCAAGTTCATATAATCCGGAGTTTTCACGAGTTCTGTATTCGTGTTTTTCATAATAACCGATAAGCTCACCGCTGTCGTTTCTGAGTGCGATCATATAAACGTCTTTATTTTCTTTGTCATTGTGAAAGGTAAAAACACGATTGTTATTTATGTTCGTATTAAACCAATCGACTACTTTTTTGATTTTTTCGCAGGAATCGGAATTATGACATGTTAGCAAAGATTGTCCCAACAGCGCCGCTCCGCCTCTTTTTGAATATCTCGTAACAGAAGCTGGATTCATATAAATTATTTCGTGATTCAAGTCACATATTACTACAGGAGCGCTATCGGAATCAATAACGCTTTTGAAAAAAATTGAAAGTTCCATAAAATCTCCTTATAATTATTAGTTCATTACAGGATAAGCATTGCGTCACCGAAGCTGAAAAAGCGGTATTTTTCCTTAACGGCGATTCGGTAAGCGTTCATTGTGTTCTCGTATCCCATAAATGCAGAAACGAGCATTATCAGAGTACTTTCGGGAAGATGAAAATTAGTGATAAGACCGTCGATACATTTGAACTCGTAAGACGGATAGATAAAAATATCCGTATATCCCTCATGCTCTTCTATTTTATCGTAGAATGTGGCGACGCTTTCAAGAGTTCGGCAGGTCGTAGTACCTACAGCGATAACCCGTCCGCCGTTTCGTTTGGTCTCATTTATGAGGTCGGCTGTTTTCTGCGGAAGATGATAATGCTCGCTGTGCATTTTATGGTCAAGAAGATTTTCTTCTTTAACAGGACGAAAAGTCCCGAGACCTACATGAAGAGTAACAAATGCTGTTTTTATTCCTTTGTTGTGCAGCTCATCGATCATTTCGGGAGTAAAATGAAGTCCTGCCGTAGGAGCAGCTGCCGAACCAAGCTCCTGCGAATAAACTGTCTGATAGCGTTCGTTATCCTGAAGCTTTTCGGTAATATAAGGAGGGAGCGGCATTTGTCCGACTTCTTCAAGAGCGGTAAAGAAATTGCCCGCGCAGTCAAATTTTACTATACGGTTTCCGTCGTCTTTTACTTCGATGACCTCAGCTATGAGACGTCCGTTTCCGAAAGAAAAACGTGTTCCGACCTTAGCTTTCTTTCCGGGACGGCAGATTATTTCCCAGATCTTGTCGCCCTTTTGCTCAAGAAGGAGAAATTCGATAAAAGTTCCGTTGCCGATCTTTTCTCCGTAGAGTCTTGCCGGAATAACTCTCGAATTATTCATGACGAGCAAGTCACCCTCTTTGAGGTAATTGCATAGATTATAGAAATGACTGTGCTCTGTTTCTCCGGTCAAACGGTTTACGCACAGCATTCTTGAGGAACTGCGCGGCTCTACGGGAGTTTGAGCGATAAGCTCCTGCGGAAGCTCGTAAAAATAATCTGATTTTAAAAGTTTCATATATCCTCCTGAAAGTAATTTATCCGGTTATCCGAAAAAATTTTAAAAAGTTATTGACATATTGAAATAAAAATGATATGATAAAGAAAGGTAGAGGTGCGGCTGAGAAAAGTATCTGTGTTCGGGACACCTATCCAATGGAGCACAGTGAAAGGCAAAGCTGCCGAAGGACGGTTCCCGGTAAGTTCCGTTCTGGTCATTGCTTAAACAGGGCAATGATTGTCATCATGCTGGTGATGGAGAGCTATCGGCGCGTCGCGTGTAAAAACTCAAAGCGTGTCAATATTTCTATTATAACGTATGATGAGCCGGTTTGCAACCGGTTTTTGTTATTTTCTGCAAATTTTTTTCTAAGGAGAAATCAATATGAAACAGTATAACGTAGGTATTATCGGCGCAACAGGCATGGTTGGACAGAGATTTGCAATTCTTCTTGAAAATCATCCGTGGTTCAACGTAAAGGTTCTTGCTGCTTCGCCGAGAAGCGCAGGTCAGACTTATGAAGAGGCTGCCGGAGGACGTTGGAAAATGGCAGTTCCAATGCCTGAATCAATGAAAGCTATGAAGCTTCTCGACGCAACGGCAGATATCGAAAAAATCGCCGGTATGGTTGACTTCTGCTTCTGTGCAGTTGATATGAAAAAAGACGAGATAAAAGCTCTTGAAGAAGCTTACGCAAAGGCAGAATGTCCTATCGTTTCAAATAACTCGGCTCATCGCTTCACTCCCGATGTTCCTATGGTAGTACCGGAGATCAATCCCGATCATATCGAGATAATTAAGGCTCAGCGCGAGCGTCTCGGCACCAAGAGAGGCTTTATCGCAGTTAAATCAAACTGCTCGATCCAGAGCTATGTTCCTGCGCTTCATCCGCTTAGAAAGTTTGGTATCTCAAAAGTTCTTGCCTGCACATATCAGGCAATTTCAGGTGCAGGAAAGAATTTTGAAACATGGCCTGAAATGGTAGATAACCTTATTCCGTTTATTGGAGGAGAGGAAGAAAAGTCCGAGCAGGAGCCTCTTAAAGTCTGGGGCACTATCGAAAACGGCGAGATCGTTAAGGCATCAACTCCGCAGATAACTACACAGTGCCTGAGAGTTCCTGTTTCTGACGGTCATACGGCTGCTGTTTTCGTAAGCTTTGACAACAAGCCGTCAAAGGAAGAAATTATCGAGCTTTGGAAGAATTTCAAGGGCGTTCCGCAGGAAATGGAGCTTCCTTCCGCGCCAAAGCAGTTTATCCACTATTTTGAAGAGGATAATCGTCCTCAGGCTAAGCTTGACAGAAACCTTGAAGGCGGTATGGCTGTTTCCACAGGACGTCTCCGCGAAGATACTCAGTACGATTATAAATTTGTAAGTCTCTCTCATAATACTCTCAGAGGCGCTGCCGGAGGCGGAGTTCTTCTTGCTGAGCTTCTTGCGGCAAAGGGATATTTTGACTGATGGATATCAGAATTGAAAAGACCACCTTGGCATTGCTCGATACTGCTTATACTCTTACCCGTGAACTTATGATCTACCATGACGCTCTTGACATTTTTACAATGACAAAAGAGCGCATGGGTGAGCTTATTGAATCGAAAATACTTTACAGCTATATTGCTTATTCCGATGATATGCCTGTAGGTATTATGAATTTTTTCTTCAAGCTCACAACTTTCACAGGAAGAAAAATTTTGTATATCGAAGATCTGTATGCACGGAAGGAAGCGCGCGGTCTCGGAGTGGGAAGCAGCTTACTGGAACTTGCCAAAAAAACTGCATCCGAAAACGACTGTGAGCAGATCGAACTTAAATGCGCCGTGTGGAATGAAAAATCGGCAGAGTTCTATAATGCCAAAGGATTTGAATCAGACAGCGACTGGAACACTTTTATAATGGATAGAAATAAATTTTAAATTTCATAAAGGAGAATTCTTATGAAAAATACGATTTTTACCGGTGCCGGTATTGCGATCCTGACTCCTTTTAACAAAGACGGTTCGATAAATTATGATCGTCTGGGAGAAATAATTGATAATCAGCTTGAAAACGGCACTGATGCAATAATTATCTGCGGTACTACCGGAGAAGCTTCTACTATGACCGACGAAGAACATCTTGATTGTATTAAATTTGCCGTAAAGCATACCGCAAAAAGAGTTCCCGTTATTGCAGGAACAGGAAGCAATGATACACAATATGCCGTTAAGCTTTCAAAAGAAGCTGAGGAAGCGGGAGCAGACGCACTGCTGCTGGTAACACCATATTACAATAAAACCACTCAGAATGGTCTTATTCATCATTTCTATGCGGTTGCCGACGCAGTGAACATTCCGATAATTCTTTATAATATTCCGGGAAGAACAGGAATGAACATTGAAATACCAACTGTAAAAGAGCTTGCAAAGCATAAAAATATCGTTGCGATAAAAGAAGCCAGCGGAAATATCAGCTATGCTGCAAAGCTCCTCGCCGAGTGCGGCGATGTTATCGACGTTTACAGCGGCAACGATGATATTATCGTTCCTATGATGTCTCTCGGTGCAAAGGGAGTAATTTCCGTTCTCTCGCACGTAATACCGAAGGAAACACATCTAATGGCGCAATATTGCCTTGAAAACAATTTTGCGGAGGCAACAAAGCTTCAGCTTAAATATATGGAGCTTATAAATAATCTTTTTATCGAGGTAAATCCGATTCCTGTCAAGGAAGCAATGAATATGATGGGAATTGAAGTCGGAGGTTGCCGTATGCCGCTCTGTGAAATGACAAGCGAGCATAAAGCGGCGCTCAGAGCTTCTCTTGAAAAGTTCGGACTTGCAAAGTGATTGTAAATGGAGGAAGTTATGACTAAAATAGCTATTTGCGGAGCAAACGGAAAAATGGGGCATACTATATACAATTGTATCAAGGAACGCAGCGACTGTATCGTTATTGCAGGGATCGATTCTTATACGGCTGTGTACGCTGATTTCCCAATAGTAGAAAAGCCTTCCATGCTTCCGGAAAAGCCGGATGTAATAATTGATTTTTCCAATCCCTCGTCACTTGATGCATTATTGGAATATTGTCTTTCAACAGGGACTCCGGCTGTACTGGCAACTACCGGCTACAGCGAAGAACAAATTGACAAAATAAAAGAAGCGTCACAGCAGATTGCTGTATTCTTTACATTCAATATGTCATTGGGAATAAATCTCCTTGTTCAGCTTGCAAAAAAAGCAGCCGCAGTTCTCGGCGACAGATTTGATATAGAAATAGTTGAAAAGCATCATAATCAAAAGATCGACGCTCCAAGCGGCACAGCAATCATGCTTGCCAATGCAATCAATGAAACTCTGGGAGATACTAAAAATTACGTTTACGACCGCCATTCACGCCGTCAGAAGCGCGATAAAAATGAGATCGGTATGCACGCTATCAGAGGCGGCACGATAGTAGGCGAGCATGACGTTATCTTTGCAGGAAACGACGAGGTCATTACACTTTCCCACTCGGCAGCCTCAAAGACGGTATTTGCAGAAGGATCTATAAACGCTGCTGTTTATATCAGTAAAAAAGGCGCAGGTCTGTATGATATGTCAGAGCTTGTAAGAGATTAATGGATCAAGCAGCCAAACGCAACTGATTAATTTTTCCGCTTGCAATTTTAATAAATATGTAGTATAATGTCATTATCAAAGGCGAAAGCCGGAATGGAGAAGGAAATATGTCTGAAATGAATGAATACACACCGGAGCTTTTTGAGCTTGTTGATGACGAAGGAAATAAAAAACAGTTTGAACTTATCGACGCAGCTGAGATCGAAGGGGAACAGTATTTTGCTATGGTCCCTGCAATAGAAGACGATAATTTTCTTGAAAGTGACTGCGAGCTTGTGATTCTGAAAGCAGTTGAAGATAACGGAGAGGAAATTTTTGCTTCAATTGACGATGATGACGAGTTTGAAATGGTTTCACAGTTCTTTATGAAGAGACTTGCGGAAATAATGGACGAATGCGATTGTGACGACGACTGTTCCTGCCATGAATGCAGTGAATGCTGCGATTAATTTCAAAAAATACATAAAAACTATTGATTTTTTGAAATTAATATGGTATAATATAATCAGAAAATAAATTACTGCCTTGTTCGGGTAAATATAGTTTTTATAATCCAACACATTTTTTTAGGGAATTCGGCTCCGTCTGTGGATTGCAGACCTCCCGTGTTCGGAAGAAGGGAGCGTGAAGCAAACGGGCGTTTACCCACCTGCTTCGTGCGGGTTTTATACGCTATATGACGACAAGGCGGTTCTTTTATTTATAAAATTAAGTTCATGACTTTCGAATATTATGTATTTGAACTTTTAAACTTATTTTTGTGAATAAATGTAACTTATTTATTGACTTATTGCGCTTTTTGTGATACAATGCATTTGTAAATTTTTAAGGAGTTTTCTGTAATGAATAATAAGTGCTTTAACAACTTTTACTTTTGGCAGAACTCAGGCTTTTTCTTTAGCTATGAGTTTATTTTTGATGCCAAAAAGTAAAATTCGCAAAGCATAATGTTTTTCATTAGGATATCAATGTGACCGTTGCTTTTGTGAATTAAAGCGGCGGTTTTTTTATGTTTACAGGAGGTTTTATTATGATTATTATTTTGAAGCAAAATGTTAAAAATGAGGACTGTAGCGAGCTTATCAGTATGCTCAATGCGAAAGGTGTCAAGGTTTCCGGAATAAACGGTGAAAACCACAATATACTCGGAATCGTAGGAGATACTTCAAAGCTTGACGTTGAACAAATCAGCGCTCAGCCGGCAGTAGCGGAAATCAGACGTGTTCAAGAGCCTTATAAGGCAAGCAACAGAAAATTCCATCCCGATGATACGATCGTTGATGTTCTCGGAAGAAAAGTCGGCGGAGGAAGCATACAGGTTGTTGCAGGACCGTGTTCGGTTGAGAACGAGGATCAGATAATTGAAACAGCCGAAGCTGTTAAAAAATCGGGCGCAACAATGCTCCGCGGCGGTGCATTTAAACCAAGAACGTCGCCTTACGCATTTCAGGGACTTCATGCAGACGGAATTGAATTGCTTTTGAAGGCAAAAAAAGCTACCGGACTTCCGATAGTTACCGAGATCATGTCTGTTGAACATATCGACCTTTTTGCAGACGTTGATGTAATTCAGGTCGGAGCACGTAATATGCAAAATTTTGAGCTTCTTAAGCAGCTTGGAAAATCAAACAGGCCAATTCTTTTGAAACGCGGACTCGCCAACACAATGGAAGAGCTTCTTATGTCAGCAGAATATATCCTTGCCGGAGGAAATACTAACGTTATGCTCTGCGAGCGCGGTATCAGAACCTTTGAGACATATACAAGAAATACTCTCGATATTGCTGCCGTTCCTCTGCTCAAGCAGAAATCTCATCTTCCTATAGTTGTCGATCCAAGTCATGCAGCAGGACTTACTTCACTCGTTGAACCTCTTTCAATGGCTTCTGTTGTTGCAGGCGCGGACGCGCTTATTATCGAAGTGCATAATTGCCCTGCCAAGGCTCTTTCGGACGGCGGACAGTCACTTACTCCGAAGCAGTTCGACGATGTGATGAATAAGCTCAAGCCGCTCATCGAATTCTGCGGTAAGAAGCTTGGATAATAATCTACGGAGTAATAAAATATGAAAACGATCAGAGTTAACGTAAGCTCTCCTTATGATGTTATTATTGAAAACGGAAGCATCAGAAATTCCGGAAAATATATTTCAGATATTACCAATTCAAAGCGTACAGTTATAATTACCGATGATATTGTGGGCAATTTGTATTGTGATACCATTACTGCTTCCCTTAGTGAATACGGGATATCAAGCGAGGTATTTGTTTTTCCGAATGGTGAAGGTTCAAAAAATATAAAAGTTTTAAGCAATATTTATGACTTCCTGTGTGAAAAAAATGTTACGCGTTCGGATATTATAATTGCTCTTGGCGGCGGTGTTGTAGGCGATATAACGGGATTCGCCGCCGCTACGTACCTGAGAGGAATAGATTTTGTACAGATACCGACAACTCTTCTTGCACAGATAGATTCTTCCGTAGGCGGCAAAACGGCTATTGATCTATCGGGAGGTAAAAATCTCGTCGGCGCTTTCAAGCAGCCAAAGCTTGTTATATGCGATCCCGAAGTTTTGAGCACCTTATCCGATGAGATACTTTCGGACGGCATGGCTGAAGCTATAAAATACGGAATGATATACGACAGCAAGCTGTTTGAGCTTATTGAGTCACATGATCTTTCCAACGTTTCAGACGTTATCGATAAGATAATATATACGTGCGTAGACATTAAGCGTCAGGTAGTTGAAGAAGATGAATTTGATACGGGAAAGAGAATGATCCTTAATTTTGGGCATACTATCGGTCACGCTATTGAGGGCTGGCACAATTATACGGATTACACTCACGGAAAAGGTGTTGCGGCAGGTATGTGCTATATAACTCGCCGTTTTGCAGATAATAGTCTTGCTGATCGGCTTGAAAAATGTGTTAAATCATATGCTCTGCCATGCTGTGATGACGCTGATATTTCCAAATTGCTTCCTTTCTGCAAGCAGGATAAAAAACGTCAGTCCGATAATATAAATTATATTGTCTGTGAAGAAGTCGGAAAAGCTGAGATAAGAAAATCTTCGTTTTCAGAATTCTGCAGTCTTATGGGAGGAAAATCATGAACATTATGATCAAGCCTTCAAAGCTGAGAGGAAGTGTAAAAATTCCTGCGTCAAAAAGCTGCGCGCACAGAACTTTGATTTGTGCGGCGCTTGCTGACGGTAAGTCTGTAATCAGCGGTATCTCGGATTCTGACGATATTAGGGCAACTATCGGAGCCATGACTGCTCTCGGCGCAAATTTCAACCGAATAGGGGACGGGAGCTACGAAGTTAACGGCATAAGAAAATCGCCCAAAAGCGCTGTTGTTGATTGCCTCGAAAGCGGTTCTACGCTTAGATTTATAATACCTATTGCTGCCGCTTTCGGAGTTGATACGGAATTTCGCGGTAAAGGCAGACTTCCCGAACGTCCGATCGATATTTATATACGTGAGCTTGGAAAACACGGCATTAAATTTGAGTACAATAATACAATGCCGTTTACTTTGTCGGAAAAGCTGAGTTCCGGAATTTTTGAAGTGGAGGGAAATATTTCTTCTCAGTTTATTACAGGACTTTTGTTCGCGCTTCCGCTTCTTGAGAATGATTCGATCATCAGGCTTACGTCAAAGCTTGAATCCCGTCCGTATGTCGATATAACCATTGATTGTCTTAGACAATTTGGCATAGAGATCACAGAAAATGACACGGAATTTCATATCAAAGGCGGACAGAAATATCATTCCTGTAATTATAATGTTGAAGGAGATTACTCTCAGGCGGCATTTTTCTTCACAGCGAATGCTCTCGGTTCTGAAATTGAAGTGGAAAATCTTAATAAAAGCAGTGTTCAGGGCGATAAGAAAATTCTTGATATTATTTCGGAAATGTGTTATAATGATACTATGAGTTGCTTTAAAGCTGATTGTTCCGATATTCCGGATCTTGTTCCGATACTTACCGTTCTTGGCTGTTTTGGGACAAGCACCTCGGTAATATACAATGCAAAACGTCTAAGAATCAAGGAAAGCGACAGACTTAAAGCTATATCTGAAACCCTGAATGCTCTTGGAGGAAATATTTCTATAACCGACGATGGTCTTATAATTGAGCCAATCAATGCTTTTCACGGCGGAACCGTAAGCAGCTTTGGCGATCACAGGATCGTTATGGCTGCTGCTATAGCTGCAACACGTTCAACAGGCAACGTTATAATTAAAGGCGCTGATGCAGTAAACAAGTCTTATCCTCACTTTTTCAGGGATTACATCATGCTCGGAGGTAACGCTAATGTCATCACTTTGGAATAACAGAATTTCCATATCAATTTTCGGAGAATCGCACGGTCCTGCGATCGGAGTTATTATTGATAATCTTCCGCCCGGAGAATATATAGATATTGAAGAGCTTGGACGTTTTATGAAGCGCCGTGCTCCGAAAAAGGACGGAACTACGACCTCAAGAAGCGAAAAGGATATGCCGCAGATCTTATCGGGAGTTCTTAATCACAGAACAACAGGTACGCCGCTTTGCGCTTTTATTCAAAATACCGATGTTCATTCCGGAGATTATTCAAATGTGTCAAGGCTTGCGCGTCCCGGTCATGCCGACTATACGGGAGCAGTCAGATACAAAGGCTTTAACGATGTAAGAGGCGGAGGTCATTTCTCCGGCCGTCTTACAGCTCCGCTGTGCTTTGCAGGAGCTGTCTGCGGACAAATTCTTGAACGCAGGGGAATTTATACGGGCGCGCATATTGCAGAGATCCATAATATAAAGGATAAGCCTTTTGATAATATCACTGTTTCCAGACAGGACATAATCGATGTAAGATATAAGGAATTTCCTGTGATAAATGACAAAAAAGGAAAACTCATGCAGGAGGATATCCAAAAGGCTCGGCTTAGCTGCGAATCGCTCGGCGGAATTATTGAATGTGCTTCGGTAAATGTGCCGGCAGGCATAGGTTCGCCGATATTTGACGGACTTGAGAATTCTATTGCACAGCTTATATTTGGTATTCCTGCTGTTAAAGGACTTGAATTCGGCGCAGGCTTCAGTACGGCAAAAATGCTTGGAAGCCAGAATAATGATGACTTTTATGTTGACGAGCACGGACGTATAGTTACAAAAACAAATAATCACGGCGGAATTCTCGGCGGCATCTCATCGGGTATGCCAATTATTCTGAGAGTTGCGGTAAAGCCTACTCCGTCGATAGCAAAGCCGCAGGAAACCATTGACTATCATGAGTTGAAGAACGAGGAGCTTATTGTTAAAGGTCGTCATGACCCGTGCATAGTTCCGCGCGCAGTACCGTGTGTTGAATCTGCTGTGAATATTGCACTACTCGCACATATGCTTGATTATCCGAATTTTTAATGAGGTAGATATATATGCAGGACGAAAATATCATGAAAATGTCGGAAATGGCTGATATGGCAATAAAAGACGTTCCCACGCTCAATATTTTGATATGTTATTTGCTTTATAAAATCGATAAACCGATAGAACCGGAACAGCTTTATGAAATTGCCGTAAATACAGGACTTGTAAATTATTTTTATTATCAGGATTCAATTGATTATCTCATTAAAAGCGAATGTATTGCGATCGAGACTCAATCTGATTCTTCCGAGTGCTATATTCTTACTTTAAAGGGCAAAGAATGCGCAAAAGAGCTTAAAAAATATGCTCCAAAATCACACAGAGATAAGCTTGTACTTGCTGCATTAAGGTATTTTACACGTTTGAAATATGAACAGGAGATCAAGATCGAATATATTCCGCTTGAAAATGGATATTATACTCACGTTAGATGTCTTGACCGAGTTAATGATTTAATGGATCTGAAGCTGTATGCTCCGGATCTCACGCAGGCAAAATTGCTTGGAGAAAAGATAATGCTTAATCCGTCCGGATTTTACGGAAAAGTCGTTGAGCTTGGATTGTCCAACGAGGAAATTCCCTATGATCTTACCGATAATTAATTTTAAGAAAAATATCCTCTGACTTTAGGATGGTACGCATAAAGAAGCTTAAGCCCCGAAGTAACTTCCAATAGTTACTTCGGGGCTTGTTGTACATATTCAATTATTCGCATAAATCAGGATTAGTTTATATTTATGGGTATAAAATTAAAATCGACAGGCAATAATTTTTCCATCACGTCCGCGAACCATAAGAAATGCTCCCCATTCATATATTCTGTCAAGTCCTGAACCATCTTCAAGTTTGCCCGACGGCATACAAGGATATATGTACCAAATATCATATTCATCATAATATTCAATATAATACACAGGCGTTGTTCTTTCAACAATTGCAAGCTTAACTCCATTTTTAACGCAATAATCAGCCTCTACCTGATCGATAAAATCTTGTCCCAATACTTCAATGAAAACATCCTTGGATTTTACAATTAAATCCTGTTTATCAGTTATTTCACCCAAAGTACTGTTTTCAATTTTTGAAACGTTATCCATAAAAAAGTCTATTTCATTATCGTAGATAATGTGTTCAGAACCATTAAATACATCATAAGGATCTTTATAATATCCATTCCAGAGCTTATAGCATACATATTCAATTGCTTTAAAATATTGATTATAATCACTGCTTTCAATTGCCGCATCTGTTGCCTCTGTTGTAGTACCCATTGTTGTTTCAGCAGTGGTATTATTTTTAATATCTGTTGTAGTGCTTACTATTGTTTCATTAGTCGTTTTTTCATTAATAATTGTTGCAGAATTCTCAAGATCTATTTCACCACTTTCTTTATGATTACATGAGCAAAGAGAAATCATCAAAAAAACTAATAATAATTTAGTATATTTCATGTATTTTAACATCTCCTCGAAAATATTGATTAATCTTAGTAATATTATACATCAAGCCTATTACATTGTCAATTGTAATAACACCATAGCACTTTTGACTGAAAATCATAAGCGCTATGGCGAAAATTTTTTATGAGCGTCCGACTTTGAATCGGGGATATTTTGTAACATTACGGTGATTATTTGGTAATACCTTTGATCTCGCGTCTGATGAAAGTTCCATTCGGAAAAACAAGATCTGATTTAAAATAAAATTTCATCATTGCATGATTTACGGTGTCGATTTCTTCTCCGTTTTCATTGTATAGCTTATTCGGAGTCAGGAGTACAGGATTTTCGGAAGGAGGAAGAATTTCAAGCTCGTCACCAAGAAAAAATCTGTTGCGCTGAGTGCAGTAAACAACACCGTCGCAGCATTTATCGACAACTGCAACAACATCGTAATTGCGAATATATCCGCTGTTTTCGTAGTATTGAGAATTCTCGGGAGTTCCGAAGAAAAATCCGTTACAATATTTTCTGTGACTAACTTTGTAGACCTCACTTTGGATTTGATCGGAAAGCTTGAAATTATCAGGATCTTTGTAAAATTCATCGACTGCCATTCGATAAGCATTAGTAACAACGGCTACATAGTAAGCGGACTTTGCGCGTCCCTCTATTTTTAAGCTTGTTACGCCTGCTTGCGCAAGCTTGTCGATATGTTCGATCATACACAGATCCTTGGAATTAAGAATATAAGTGCCTTTTTCGTCCTCAAAAATCGGGAAATATTCTCCAGGACGCTTTTCTTCCATAAGATGATATCCCCAACGGCACGGCTGTGCGCATTCGCCGCGATTAGCGTCACGTTGAACAAGATACTGTGAGAGGAGACATCTGCCTGAAAACGAAACACACATTGCGCCGTGTACGAAAGCTTCAATGTCAAGCTCCGGAGATGTTTTTGCACGTATTTCAGCGATTTCATCAAGAGAAAGCTCTCTTGCGAGAACGATTCGTTTTGCTCCCATGTTATACAGTTCACGTGCAGTAACATAATTAACAATTCCAGTTTGTGTTGAAATATGTATTTCCATATCAGGAGCATATTTTTTAATAAGCGACAGTAATCCGATGTCTGCTACGATCATAGCGTCGATCTCTGCATCAACTGCTTCCTGCACAAATTTTTCAAAGTAAGGAATTTCATTGTTGCGCGGCAGCGTATTGCAGGTCAGATAAACCTCAACGTTTTTGCTGTGAGCCTTCTTTACGGCAGCGGCAAGCTGTTCAAAATCAAAATTGAGCGGCGATGCCCTCATTCCGAAATTTTTTCTGCCGAGATAAACGGCATCAGCTCCATACATAAGCGCCGTGTTAAAACATTCGGTATCTCCTGCAGGAGACAAAACTTCAAGATTATACATCAGTTGCCCTCCTGTGCAGCAGCGTTAGATGCGGCTTCAGCTTCTTCATTGATCTGTTTGACCATTTCAATATTTGCATTGTGTTCTTCAAGAGTTGCAGCATAATATGTTATTCCTGTATTTACATTTGCATAGAAATAGTAATATTTTGTTTCGGTCTCATAGGCTTCAAGAACAGCGTCGATAGCGTCTGTTCCTGGATTTCCGATAGCTCCCGGAGGAAGTCCGACACCCTCGTAGGTGTTGTAAGCGTCAACGATAACCTGATCGTAAACTGCCATGTGCGGCTTGATGACATTTTCGGCATAAAGTCTTGTAGGATCTGATTGAAGCTTGGGGAATTCTTCTGGAGCGTTAAGTCTGTTCCAGAACACGGAAGCTATAATTCTCATTGACTCTGTATTAGCAGCTTCCTGCTGAACAATAGAAGAAAATGTAATCAGCTGATCTAGCGTGAGATTAAGCTCCTCCATGCGTTCATAGCGTGTTGCATATTGTTTTCCGTTGAATTCAACAGGAGACTCCATTTTCTTCTGGAAGTTACTGTAGATTTTTTGACAAACCTGTTCAGGCTCCATGCCTTCATAGAAGAAGTAAGTATCTGGGAAAATATATCCCTCCATTTTGTTGAATTTCAAATTTGAAGTTGATGTAATACGCTCCTCAAATTCAAATCCAAGACCGCCTGCATTAAAGTTGAATATGAAATCATCGGCAGAGCAAATACCGTCCTGTTCAAGGATATCGGCTGCTTCATAAATTGAAATTCCTTCAGGGAAAGTAACCGCAATAGATTCCTTGTTGGCATCTTCCGTTGTAGTGAGTTCTTTTATTATAGTTTCGTAAGCCATATTCGGACGGACGAAATGCTCGCCTGCGATATAAGCTGATTCTTTACCGCTCCATTTTGTAAAAAGCATAAAGAATTTTGGAGATTTAATTATTCCTTTTTCTTCAAGAAGCAATGCTATTTCTTCTGTTGTAGATCCTTCCTCAATCTCAATAAGCTGAGTAGTATCAGACTTTCCGATTCCGAACATATCCTTGCCGTACGCGATTATAACCAGCGAAAGGCAAACGGAAATTGAAAGGACAAGTGTTACAAGGATTATAGCACCGGGAATTTTACTTCCGCTTTTTTTCCTTTTTTTCTTTTTCTTCTTTTGCGGAATATTTTTTGCAGTTTTCGCGTCTGTGTGGCGGACATTATTTTTGATATTGTGAGATGAATTCGGCGTAGCTTTTCTTATTTTTACTCCCTCGTCCGGGATAACCTTTTTCTCGGGCTGAGGTTCGTTATTTGCAGCCTTATCAAGAGAATCGTCGGCATTTGACGAATCTGTCGATTCGGTTTCCGGCAACTGAGATTTCTCAGCAGAATTGCGGCTTTTCTCGACTTCGTTAAGTATTTCGTTTAAAATGTCTTTATCATTATTCTGCACTGCATAGCACCATCCTTTTATCTGTTAAAATAGAGTTTACGCGTATATCATGATCTTCAAAGGGAAGTTCCTTTACAATTAATTCGTCAAAGTTAATGCCTATTGAATACACCTGCGGATCAGCCGAAAGAAAACGATCGTAAAATCCGCCGCCGTAGCCAAGTCTGCAGCCGTTTTCAGAAAAAGCAAGCGCAGGAACGATACAAACTGTTTTTTCTGTCAAAAGGGGAATATTCTCCGATGTAGGCGGCTCGGGAATATTAAATCTGCCGGGTTTAAGCTCGCCGAGAGAATTTACACAATGAAAGGTCATTATTCCGTCTGCGGAACATTTTGGAAATGCGATCGGAATATTTGATTCGATAAGTCTGTTTGCCAAAGCAGATGTCCCGAACTCCGAGCCTATAGAAGCATAAAGAAGTATCGTATCTGCGTTGATAACGCGCGGCAGACTTATAATTTTTTCAATAGCTGCCGATTCTTTTTCAAATCGGCATTGTATGTTTTCTCTCAGTTCTGCAAAGTTTCGCCTTAAAATAGATTTATTGTTCATAATTTTCACAGAGCATTGATTTTCTGATGCGTGCGCTGTCAGCCTCGGATTTAAGCGCGCTTACAAGCTTGAGGCCAAAATCAACAGAAACTCCCGGGCCCTTTGCAGTAATGATATTGCCGTCCTGAACGACTGAAGCTGTACCGATCTTAGCGCCATCGAGCTGAGATTCGAATCCCTCATAGCAAACGGCAGTTTTGCCTGCAAGAATTCCTCTGTGGCCAAGAATTGAAGGAGCCGCGCAAATTGCAGCTATAAATTTATTATTTTTAACGCAGAAGTCAATTGCTTCCTGAACATAGGAATTCTTTTCAAGATTAAGAGTTCCGGGCATACCTCCGGGAAGAACGATCATTTCAAGCTCGTCATTGAGCGGAACTTCCTGAGCGATAGTATCGCATACGACGGGAATTCCGTGAGCGCCGACAATAATATTATCTCCGACGCCGACAACTGTCACGTCTTTTTCACTTCTTCTGAGAATATCGATAGAAGTAATAGCTTCGATCTCTTCGAAGCCGCCTGCAAGGTAAACGTAAATCATAATTATCCTCCAATAGCCGTTAAACGGCGTTTCTTATTTAAAAGTGATTATATATTTATTCAAAAGGAAAGCCGGCTTATATGAAAGCTTTGATTTTCTCAGCCCTTCAAGACCAAGATCCTCCTCGCGGTTTATATAGCGGCAGTCGGAAGCAAATTCGGCAGCAAATAAGTTGTTTATACCGGTATAAATCCCGTTATGTGAAGTATCTGCCTTTTCAATGTGGACACAAAAAGTATCTCCGCCGATTTCCTCGCCTAAAGTAACAGCCGCTGTTTTTCCGTTTATTCTTATCAATCCGCCTTTAAGGTCAAGCTCGTTAAAATAGGTAAAAAACGTATTAATGGCATACTGTTCGGCGATGTAGGAGTGATCGTGTTCGCTGCTTTTATTGTTGTAGGTTTCAGTTAAAAATGCAATGCAGTCATCAATGTCGTTCTCGGCGATTTGAGAGAATTCATAGTCCAACTCCTTGAATCTGGCAAGGTGATTTCTTTTTGAATGATATTTTTTACCTGAAAGATTTATAAGATCAGACGCATTGTAAATGTAATCAGATCCGTCGCGGTCAAGCTCGCATTCAAACTGACCTCTGTAAAGCTCGTTAAACATTTCAAGCTGACTGTCGGTAACGCTGCAAAATCTCAGCGGAGCGCCTAAATTGTTGGAAAAAGCTTTAAGCTCGCTGACAAGCTCGCGAAAATCACCGTATCCTGCGGGAAATGAAACAGCCGGTATATTATCATCGGCAGCGAAAGCGCAGGTGATATAATAATCCTGAAAAAATGTGATTTTTGATTCTGCCAGTCTTTTCCAAGCCATATTATTGGCAAAGCTATATTCGCAGCCCATAAAGCCTGAGAATTTCAGCGCAGTATTGATCCGTTCCTTATCGGATATGTCAATATCTCTGAATTCAAGCATTAAAAAGCCTCCAAAAAATTATTTAAGGTTTTTGAAATATTCTTTAACGTTATTTATATCGCCGCACGACATTTTGCCCTCCGGACATTTTCCTGTGGCGAGGCATGAAGGACCAGCATTTCTGAAAATATTCGGAGCCTGCTGGCGGCAAAGCTTCAGCATTTCATTAGCCACGGCACGGATCTCCCACTGAGCGCGGTTGCAGCAGCGATGACGGAAGAAATTAAAAAGCGATCTAACATTCATAGTTACAATAATTTTTGTTTCGCACGCATTCGGGAGCACAAATCTTGCGTCCTCGTTAGCTTTTTTACGCGCCTTTGAAAGGGATTCCTTTTCATTCAGTCCCTGAGCGATAAAATCGTTTTTATGCTTTTCCGTAAGAAGCTTGGCAATTTTTTCATAGCCCTCCTGAATTTCGTCCATTAGCCTGTTATATTCATTCACAGCTTCAGGAATCTTTTCAATTTCAGGCGGAGTAATAAATTCAAATGCGTTTTCATTAACGTAACGCTGGCTTTTCTGAGAATAAGAAGCAATACGATGTCTTACCAGCTGATGAGAGCAAGCTCTTGAAATTCCCTCAATTCCAAATGTAAAATAAACGTGTTCAAATACGCTTTCGTGACCGAGAGACATGAGCATATCGATATATGCCGCAGTTTTATCTTCTGACAGACCATCTTTCAAAGAAACTATATCGCTGCTTGAATAGCACAATTTAGCGGCTGTAGCGGCGACCTTTTCAGGATCAGGCGTATGTTCGATCAAAGTTACTTTCAAGAATATTCCTCCGTTCTGAAATACAGTCAATTATGTACTGTAATGCTTATATACATTTAGTAATAATACACTTTATATTTTAACATTTATTAAGCTTCAAGTCAAGGATAAGATACCATTTTAAACGAAAATTTTCTCAATTTCCGTATAAGGAATTGTTAGATCGATATCATTGAGATAATAAAGCTCTGAATTTTCCGGAAATCTGAAAACAAGTTTATATGCGCATAGAGCCTGATGAAAAATGTTGTATCTGCGATTTTCGCTAATTATTCCGTATTTTCCGTCACCGAGCACAGGAAGTCCAACGTGAGCAAGATGAGCGCGTATCTGATGAGTACGTCCGGTATAAAGAGTGATCTCAAGAAGTGAAATACCGTTTTTCGACGCTAATAGCTTGTATCCCGTTTTAATAGGTTTGCTGCCTTCCTTGCATTGGTCATATACGTGAACAATGTTACCCTTGGTTTCCTTTAAATGATAAGCCGTAAGCACTCCTTTATCATGCGGAGGTTTTCCGATAACTGCGCATTTATATAACTTTGTAACATTTCCGCAGCGAATCGCTTCATTAATTAGCCGCAGTGACTGAGCATTTTTTGCAGCAGTTACAAGTCCGCAGGTATTTTTATCGAGTCGGCTGCAAAGCGCCGGAGAAAAAGATGCTTCTGTTTCGGGATCGTAGCCGCCGTTTTTATAAAGATAATGCTTGATCCTATTGATGAGAGTATCGCTTTCGTGTTCGTTGTCACAGTGAACAGTAAGTCCTGTCGGTTTATTGACAATAATTACGTTATCATCTTCATAAACAATATCAAGTTGTAGCGCAGAATTCAAAAAAGTCATGTCTTTAGCTGCCAGTACAGAAGCTGGATTATAATAAATAGTAACTTCATCGTTTTCGGAAAGATAAGTCGATATATCACATCTTTTTCCGTTCAGTTTTATGTCCTTTTTACGAAAAAGCTTGTACATCAGATTTTTTGGCATTTCCGGAAGAGCTTTTGTAATAAATTTATCTATACGCTGTCCGCTGTCATTTTTATTTATAACAAATTTAATCATGCATAAACCTCTGTAGCTTTTTATAGTGTACAAAAAATCATTATACTTTAGTATAACACAGTAATAACGATAAGTCAATCACGGCATAAAATGATAAATGAATTTAAAAATATAATATGACACAAAAAAAGGCTTAAAACTATTGCAAAGATGATAAAACTATGGTATAATATAGACAAATTTATTTCTAAGGAGTATATAATTTTATGAATCTGTTTAAAAGAATCGTGTTGGCGGCGATTTCAGGTTCGATGTTTTTGGCTTCCTTTGCAGTAACTAATCCAGTTTTTGCAGCAAACACTGATGTTTCTGTTGTCGATTCTCTTTCGGCTAACAATGAAATTTCCTCTTCGCTGCCTGTGATTACATACACCGAAGCTGTAAACTCAGAATCAATGAATTCTTCTGAATCTCCGGTGACAACAACTGCTGTGGATAACGAAAATCAGCAGACTGCTACAACTACTGCGGCTGAGTCTATATCAATACCTGCCGGAACATCAAAAGTAAACGACAAAACTACTGACGACAACTTTGAAGTATTTGACATTTATCAGGCTCATCAAGAATATATGCAGCAAACAACAACTACTGCCACTACTACGAAAGTCACAACAACGACAACAAAAGTAATCACTTCTATCGATGCAAGCAAGGGCATAAAGGGGATAGATGTTTCAAAATGGCAGGGTGACATTAATTGGACAAAGGTTAAAAATGACGGTATAAATTTTGCTATAATCCGTGCAGGCTACGGTAATACAGCTTCACAGAAAGATCCTAAGTTTGACTATAATATGAATGAAGCTGCTAAAGCCGGAATTGACAGAGGCGTTTATTGGTACAGCTATGCAAAGACTGTCGAGGAAGCTTACAAGGAAGCTGATGCGTGCTATTCAGTTATAAAAGGTTACAACTTTGAATATCCGCTGATGTTTGACATAGAGGAATCCTCTCAGGCTGCTTTAAGTACTGCTACTGTTTCTGCGATAGTTGAAGCTTTCTGCAAAAGAATGGAAGAACGCGGATATTATGTGTCCATCTATAGTTACGCAAGCTTTCTCAGCACAAAAATTTATGCATCCGTACTTACAAGATATGATGTAGTTGTGGCGCATTATAACGTTAGCACGCCAAGATTTACACTTCCGTATGGTATCTGGCAGTATTCAAGTACTGGTTCGGTAAACGGCATTACCGGTAATGTTGATTTAGATTATGCATACAAGGATTACCCGTATCTTATTTCGAAGTATCATAAAAACGGATATTAATTAAGCCAAAAAATGCATACCGTTATGGTATGCATTTTAATGTTTAGGCAATCAAAAATCTATCGTCAGGAGTAAAATATGATTGAGTTTATTACAGGAGCGGCAGGAAGCGGAAAATCAACCGAAATGATAAACAGAGTAAAAAGTTCTGATTGTGAAAATGTTTGTATTATTGTTCCTGAACAGTTTTCATATGAATTCGATAAAAATCTTTATAAATCAATCGGAGCCCCAAAATTCAACAGTCTGCTCTCTCAAAGCTTTACAGGAATTTCAAGGCACTTGTTCCAGATTTACGGAGATGGCGGAAGAAAAGGCATATACGCCGACGAAGCCGCGCGTATGATATTGATATATCAGGCGATAAAAAATGTTTATGATTCTCCGCAGTCAAAGAGATATTTTTCAAGACAGATCTATCGTCCCGGTTTTGCGGAAGATATGCTCAAGCTTATTGAAGAACTGAAAAAGTCGGGAGTTTCTCCCGATGACATTATGAAAAAAAGAGTATTATTTAACGATCGTTTAATGGATAAAACAAACGATGTTGCTCTCATATATTTGGAATTCGAGAAGCTTATGGATATTCACGGCTTTAAAAATAGTTTTGATGATATAAGATTCGCAGCGGAAACCGCTAATCTTCATAAATATTTTAAGGGCAAAAGCGTCTATATAGATGAGTTTGAAAGCTTTACCGGAGATCAGCTTGATTTCATACGCGTTATAATTTCAACGGCTGACAACGTTTGCATTTCTCTTAGAACCGATGATGTTAATGCAGGTGAATTTACTTTGTTTGAAACGGTAAATTCAACATATCATACGCTTGTGAGCATTTGCGGCAGTATCGGTAAGGAATATAAAACAATCAAGCTTGACGACTCTTATCGATTTAAAAGCAAGGATATTGCCTATCTCAGCTCAAATATATTGCGTAACGAAAGTAATAATTTTTCCGAAAAGATAGATCCGATAAATATTAAGATCTATGAGGCGAAGGATTATTACAGCGAAGCGGAATATGTATGCGCGTCTATTAAAAGGCTTATCTACAGCGATAGATCGCTGCATTACGACGATATTGCCGTTATCTCGAACAAAATAGAGGAATATGCGGAAATACTTGAAGCGGCTTTTAAAAGATATGAAATACCTTATTTTTTGAGTATAGAAAAGCCTGTGATCCATACTTCGCTTATGATTTTTATATCGTCTCTTATCGATATAATAAATTCACGGTCGTACAGCTCGGAAGCAGTTTTCAGATACATAAAATGCGGAATGACCGATATTGCGCTTACCGATATATCTTTACTTGAAAATTACTGCTATAAATGGGGAATTGACGGAGACAGCTGGCTGTCTGAATTTACGGTTCCGGATGAGCGCCTTAACGAACTGGAGCTTATTCGTTCCAAGATAATTGATCCTATTGAAAAAATCAGGGACGGAATAAAAAAATGCAAAATTGCGAGCGAATATTGCTCGATTTTGTATAAGCACTTGATTTCCTGCGGAACGGAAAAAAATGTATCGATAATAATGCGCAGACTGATAAATGAAAACAAGGATTTCGCAGCGTCTGAAATGAAACGTTTATGGTCGAGCCTTATGGACATTTTTGACGGAGTAAGCTCAACGCTCGGAGAATCCGAAATATCGTTTTCGGAAACAAGCAGGATCATAAAATCCCTGATAGGCAGATTAAGTTACTCGGTGCCGCCTCAGACTCTTGACAGCGTTACGGCTGCTTCCGCAAGAACAGCTCGTTTGAATTCTCCCAAGGTTGTTTTTGTTATGGGAGCAAACGACGGAGATTTCCCGAATACGATCAATATGCATGGAATCTTTTCCGAAAATGACAAGCAGCAATTATCGGATAACGGAATTGAAATTTCAAGGCGGCTTCCCGAAATCATTGCGTCTGAAAGGCTTGTTGTGTATAAGGCTCTTTCTGCTGCCTCCGATAAGCTTTTTATCACATATCCGCTTTTGGATCAGTCAGGACAGCAAAAATATCCTGCAAATATTATTGACTCAATAAAAAATATCTTTCATAAACCTAATATTGTTATCACCGAAGAAGATATCAAGCCCGATTTTTATGCGGTTACGCTGAACTCAGCATTTTATCACTATATTCAGGATATTTATATGAATACTCCGGAAATGGCTGCGGTAAAAAACGTGCTGTTTGACGATCCCGATTATAAACGGCGTATTAGGTATGTTCTTGATCGTGCAGATAAAAAAGATATTTTTCATGTAAGCACCGAGATAATGTCAAAGCTTAAAAATTTTGATTTCTTTACCGTATCTCCGTCAAGCTTTGAGCTGTTTAATAAGTGCAAATTCCAGTATTTTTGCCGTGAATGTTTAAGAATTTTAAAACGCGAAAAGGTTGATCTCGACGCACGGTATTCAGGAAGCATGATACATAAATGTTTTTATACAATTATTTCTGACAGAAGCAAAGAGGAGTTTCTAAAGCTGAGCTATTCTGACCTTGAGCGTGAGATATCTTTGTCTGCCGAGGAATTTCTTACTTCGGAAATGGGCGGCGAATTTGCTAAAAATCCTCGGTTTGAACTTGCGTATAATAAGCTTTCGGAACGCCTTGTCAAAGTATTTGTTCATACTCAGCAGGAGCTAATGGCTTCAAGCTTCGAACCGGCAGCTTATGAAATCAATTTGCGAGATGATGACAATAAGCATTCCTTGAAGCTGAATTTTGGAAACGGCAATACCCTGAGCTTTGGCGGAATAATAGACAGAGCCGACGTTTGCACGATAAATGGTGATAAATACGTTAGGATCATTGATTACAAAAGCAGACGCAAGGAAATTGATCCGTATAATTTGGCAAACGGAATAAATATGCAAATGCTTCTGTATTTGTTTACAATTACGGAAGATAAGGGAATTTTCCATGATTCAAAACCTGCCGGAGTGCTTTATTCTCCCGTTATGATCTCAGGTATAAAGAGCGATGAGACCAGAGATGAGAGTGAGAACACCAAAACTGTTAATGACACGCTCAAAGCAAGCGGACTGGTGCTCGGAGATATTGAGGTGCTTAACGCTATGGAGCACAATATTTCCAATAAATATATCCCTGCTTCTATCGATAAAAACGGAAATATAAGCGAAAAATCGAGTTCCTTGTCTGCTAATGGATTCGATGAGCTTAAAAAGCTCACATATAAAAAATTGACAGAAATGGCAGAAGAGGTATTGGAAGGAAACGCAGACGCTAATCCGCTCGTATATAATAAACAGGAAGCTCCGTGTAATTATTGCGATTATATCAACGTATGCGGAAACAATCCGCTTCTTCGTTATCGTGATGCTTATTCAGCCGATATAACGGAGGTAGAGCAAATTTTGAGCAAAAAAAGAGAGGAGGATATTGAAGATGATGAATAAGCCGTCATGGACACCTCAGCAGCAAGACGCTATAGATGCAAGAAATTCGTCCGTTATGGTTTCGGCAGCAGCCGGAAGCGGTAAGACAGCAATACTTACAGAGCGCCTTGTGAAGCTTATTGCCGATCCGACTTCGGGAGTCAGAGCTGATCGGCTGATAGTTGTAACCTTTACTAACGACGCTGCTTCGGAGCTGAGAAAAAGGCTTGACCGAAAGCTTGGAGAGATCATTACTCAAAATCCGAAAAATTCTCATTTGCTAAAACAGCAGACGCTGCTGCAAAGCGCAAAAATATCAACGATAAATTCCTTCTGCTTCGAACTGCTTAGGGACAACATAACCGAGCAGGGGATAACTGCAGGATTTTCAATTATCGACGAATCTGACGATAAACTCATACGTGCACAGTCAATGGACGATCTCATTAATTTTTACAGTAAAAACGAATATGAAAAGATCTCATATATGTATGATAAGTTTTGTATCAGAAGTGACGAAGCTCTTGCGCAGGTTATCGAAGAAGCAGACAGATTTCTGTCGTCTGTTGCATTTCGCGGTAAATGGGTCGAAAAAGCAATAAAGGAATACAGAAAACCACCGTTTGAATCGATCTATTTTCAAAAATTGAATCAGAAAGCAATGTGCAGCCTTAAATCGGCTTTAAAGCTTGCGGAAGAATGCGTGGATATGCTTGATGACATATTTGTGGATACCGAGAGTAAATCTGCAAAGAAATCGTATGAGCAGGCCTTAGATGATAAAATGCGTGTGGAAAAATCATTGGAATTGCTTGCCGGCGGAAAAGTTTTTGACGACAATGATATCGACTTCTGCACTTCGTTCGGCAGATTAATAACGATAAGAAACAAAGAAGAATTTGACGAATCTTTACGTGAACGTTATAAATCTTTACGTAAACAGATGATCGATATTGTAAAGGACTCGGTCAGAATTTTTACGGGATTTGAACAAGATTTTTATGAATGTGGGAAGGTTACTGAAATTTTATTTGAAATGCTGAAAAAGTATCAGCAGTTGATCTGGGAAAGGAAATGCTTAAAAAATGCTATAAGCTTTGACGATGGTGAAAGACTGGTTCTTGATTTCCTTGCCGATTTTGACGAGAACGGCAATATCAGGCAGTCTGAAACTGCGTTGAAAATTTCTGAATTTTATGATATTATAATGATTGATGAATATCAGGATTCAAATAACAAGCAGGATATGATCTTCAAGCTGATTTCAAAGGGATTCTGTACTGATACTGACGGAAACTCTTTTTACGGAAGCAATGCTTTTATTGTGGGAGATGTAAAGCAATCAATTTATAAATTCAGACAGGCCAATCCTAAAAATTTTATTGCAACTTTGAAAGCCTCAGCACCATATTCTGCCGAAAGCGATAATATACGGCAGTCCGTTTTTCTGAACAAAAATTTCAGGAGCTCCGAAAATGTAATAGCCGGTATAAATTATATTTTTGAAACTCTTATGTCCGAAAGCTGCGGAGAAGTCGAATATAACGAAAATGAAAAGCTGTATTTTGGAGCTAAGGAATATTCATTGGCTGACTGTGACAGTCTTACGCAAATTTCATTTATAAATACCGATGATTCGGAAGATGAAAATATTTCTGAAAGCGACAATCCGGAAGCGGCATATACGGCACAAAAAATCAAATCCATGCTTGACAATCAGGTACAGGTCGTAGATAAAAACGGAACATTAAGACCGTGCAGAGCTTCGGATTTCTGCATTCTTTTGCGTGTAAAGCGTTTTGCAAAAGAGTATGAAAAAGAATTAAATCTATACGGAATCAAAGCTAAAGGTGAAGATGAAACGGGATATCTTTCGTCAAGGGAGATCTCTGTTCTTCTTGATCTGCTTCGAGTTGTTGATAATCCTCTTCTTGACGTTTCTATGGCAGCCGTTATGCTTTCGCCTATGTTCATGTTTGAATTGGAAGAGCTTGCTTATCTCAGATCGCTGGACAGAGAACGTCATTTGTATTCTATAATTAGTGATGTAGCAAATCGGAAAAAAGAAGAATGTACTGATGAATTTTTTATTGAACGATGTAAAAGGCTTATCGAGTCGCTTTCTGAGTTCAGATTATATTCCATAACGCATAATGTCAGCGAATTGATTTCCGATATATATGACAAGACGGAATTCATGTATGTTATGCAGCTCTATTCAAACGGCGAAAAAAAGCGCGCAAATCTCAGAGCTTTGATACAGTACGCTAAAAGCTATGAAAATGCGACGGCAGCGGAAGCGTCGGGAGGACTTACAGGCTTTATACGGTATATCGACAGGATCATTGAAAACGGAAATGACTTTATTCAGGGAAAGGTAAGCTCCTCGTCGGGCGATTACGTTTCCATAAAAACAATACACAAATCAAAAGGACTTGAATATCCGTTTGTTTTTCTTGCCGAAACTTCGAATAAATTCAAATTCGATTCGTCGCTGCTTATGTGCTCAGAAGACGGCAGTATCGGATATTTACTGTATGATCCCAAGCTTGTAAGGCGGTATAAGACTTCGGTGTACAAGCTTTTGACAGCGGAAAATAACCGCGATACCGTCAGCGAGGAGATGCGTTTGTTTTATGTTGCTCTTACAAGAGCTAAACAAAAGCTTTTTATAAATTTAAAATATAATGAAAGACGGATAAAATCTCTTGAAAAGCTGCTTGAAACTTACTGCTTGAAAAACGGAGATATCAGGCAGCTTACCGAAAACGCAAAGTCTATAGCGGATTGGATATGGCTGATGCTTCTTGAACATAAGGGTTTTGCGGAAATTGCAGAAAAGCTTTCGATTTCCGGAAATTTGCCGCAAGCAAAAAACAAAGACGAGCTTTTTGAATTCGAGTTTGTTGAAAATAAACCTTCAACTGAAATAACCGAAGCTAAGACGGTAAAGTATGTTCAGCCCGATCTTTGTGTTTACTCTGAGCTGAAAGATATTCTTGCTTATAAATATGACACCTCGCTTTCGGAAACTCCTGCAAAGCTAAGCGTAACGCAAATCACAAGCAAGTTCAGCAGTGAAGAGGAGTTTTTCGATTTCAAATTGAAGCGTCCGAAATTTCTTGAAGAAACGACGGCTCTTACAGGTTCCGAAAGAGGAACGGCGATACACACATTTTTTCAATACTGTGATTTCGAAAATGCAGCTGCCGATCCTGAAAATGAGATCCTTAATGTTATAGAAAACGGATATTTAAGTGAAAATCAGGCATTATCGATCAATAGAGATAATGTGGCGGCATTTTTTGAAAGTTCGCTTTTTGAAAGAATAAAATCGTCCGATAATGTATGGAGAGAAAGAAAGTTCATGGTTGCTCTTTCGGATCTTTCGCTCGATTCGGATTTTTCCGAAAAATTCAAGAATTCCGACGGTATGATAAAAGGTATTGTCGATCTTGTTTTTGAGGAAAACGGCAAGCTGGTAATTGTGGATTACAAATCCGACAGGGGAACAGGTGAAGATAAGCTTTTGCAGCGTTATAAACGTCAGCTTATGTTGTATAAGTTCGCGATAGAGCTTACGTCCGACCGTGAGGTAGCCGAATTGTACTTATACTCGTTTGAACTCAAAAAAAGTATCAGGATAATGTAAATTGCCATAAAAAAACGGTAATCGCAATAAATACGATTACCGCAGGTAATTATAAATTCTACAAAAGCGGAGCAAATGTCTGCAAAATGAAACCTAACATTTTTTTATACAATGGTCTGTTTTGACATTCTTCAGCAGTAATTAACTGTGAAATTTTTATAGTTTCTTCAAAGTCTTTTACCATATCATCTATTGCAGAGCTGGAATAAAGTATCGCTGCGGATTCAAAATGCAGATAGAAGCTTCTGTAATCAAGGTTAATAGTTCCTACTACAGCTGTTTGACCGTCAGCAATAAGAGTTTTGGCGTGGATAAATCCCGGAGTATATTCATATACCTTGACTCCTGAGGAGATAAGCTTAGGATAATTATTCCATGCAATAACGTGTACATACCATTTATCGGGAATATGCGGAGTTATTATGCGAACGTTCACGCCTTTTTCGGCTGCAAGCTGAAGCGCCGATAATATTTCGTCGTCAAGAACCAAATATGGAGTTGTAATGCTTACCGATTCAACTGCGTTATTTATCAAATCAAGATATACTTTTTTACCGATCGGTTCATCGTCAAGAGGTGAAAATGAAAATGGCTGAATAAAACCGTCATTTTTCTTATAAGTTATTTCTGACATCGGAGGAATAAAGCTTTCGAAGTCAGTAATATGTTTTTCTCCGACGTTCCACATCTGCAAAAACATGACAGTGTAATTCCATACTGCGGCACCTCTTATCATTACAGCCGTGTCTTTCCAATGTCCGAATCGTTCAATGTGATTGATGTATTCATCAGCGAGGTTAGTGCCTCCGTTGAATGCGGTATGACCGTCTATCACAATAATTTTTCTGTGATCGCGGTTATTTTGAACTGACGAGAGAAACGGAGTGAACGGATTGAACGCTTTGCATTTTATGCCTTGTTCTTTCAATCGTTTAAAAGGCTTGGAGGAATTTAACATTCCGGTTCCGATTCCGTCATACATAAGTCTGACGTCTACGCCTTCGGCAGCTTTTCTTATAAGCAGCTCGGAAATTGTATCGAACATATAGCCTTCGGAAATAATGAAATATTCCATAAATATAAATTTCTCCGCCTTTTCAAGTTCGGTTATAAGCGCTTCAAACTGAAGCTCTCCAAGCGGAAAATAAACGGCTTCCGAATGCTGATAAACGGGATAAGGTCCGTATGCAGACACATAATGTGCAAGATTCGAAGAACTCCGTGATACTGATTTGAGCATCTTCATAGTATCGCTGTTTTGAATAAGGTAGTCGTTCGCTTGTTCCTTGTAAGGTTTGCCAACGTTTCTCGGAAATTTTTTAGAATGCTTTATATACAAATATGCAAGCCCTCCAAAAAGCGGAAAAACGTTTATGGAAATAACCCATGCAAGCTTGTATGACGGATGATCGTCCGTATTCATAATGTAGATCACAAGAGCGATATCTAAAACAATAAGGAACAAATAGACAAAGTAGAATTTTTCTCCTATTTTTACGACAGCATAAACAAGAAACAGTATCTGTAATATAAGGAGAATAATAAAAGTTGCGTTTCGGCTGAAAATTCTGCCGATAATATTTTTGGGCTTCAATAGATCACCTCCAAATAAAATTTATAACAAAGGAATGAATATAATGAAAAAAATTAGTCCATATGAAAGAAAAGTTTTTTATTATGAAACGGATAAGATGAAGATCATGCATCACTCGAATTATATACGTATACTTGAGGAAGCAAGAGTTTCGATGCTTGAACAAATTGATTTGCCGTTTACAAAAATTGAAGAAATGGGAATAATGATGCCGGTTCTGACAGCAGGCTGCAAATATATCAAACCGCTTCACTTTGATGAAAAATTTGCAGTATATCCAACTATCACGAAATTCAACGGCGTCAGGCTTGAGCTTTCATACAGAATAATAAGCCGGGAAACGGGAGAGCTCTGTTCGGAAGGTCATTCCTCTCATTGCTTTACCGACAATAATCTCAAGCCGATTCGTGTAAAATTAAAGTATCCTGAAATTTATCGTGTATTTCACGATTATGAAAACTACGAAATAACTGATGAAGCATAATAACAAATCTCGGTATAAGCAGCGTTAAAACGCTGCTTTTTTATTTCAGATACGGTTTAAGGTATTGTCCCGTATAGGATTCAGAGCACTCGATAATTTCTTCAGGAGTACCTTCTGCAACAATTGTACCGCCTCCGTCTCCGCCCTCAGGCCCAAGATCAATAATGTGATCGGCGACCTTAATAACGTTGAGATTATGTTCAATTACAAGAACGGTGTTGCCGCTGTCCGTAAGTCTCTGAAGAACCTCGATAAGCTTGTGAACATCGGCTGTATGAAGTCCGGTAGTAGGCTCGTCAAGAATATATATTGTTTTTCCGGTAGCTCTTCTGGAAAGCTCGGTAGAAAGCTTTACTCGCTGAGCCTCACCGCCTGACAGAGTGGTGGCAGGCTGTCCTATTTTAATGTAACCAAGACCGACTTCCTGCAAGGTTTTAAGCTTTCTTGCAATTTTAGGTATATGCTCAAAAAACTCAACGCACTCGTCAACGGTCATTTCCAGAACATCGTAAATGGACTTTCCTTTATAATGCACCTCAAGAGTTTCACGATTGTAGCGTTTTCCCTTACAAACTTCACATGGAACGTAAATATCCGGCAGGAAATGCATTTCGATTTTAATAATTCCGTCACCCTCGCAGGATTCGCATCTGCCGCCCTTCACATTAAAAGAAAAACGACCGCTTCCGTAGCCGCGCGCTTTAGCGTCGGCAGTTTTGGCGAAAAGCTCTCTGATGTCGGTAAAAACTCCTGTGTATGTTGCAGGATTTGATCTTGGAGTTCTGCCGATAGGAGACTGATCTATATTAATGACTTTATCAAGATACTCGACACCGTCCATTTTGCTGAAATGACCACTTTTGATTCGTGCATGATTAAGCTTGCCAGCAAGGTGCTTATAGATTATTTCGTTGACAAGCGAAGATTTTCCCGATCCGGAGACTCCTGTTACACAAATCAGCTTTCCGAGAGGAATACGAACGTCAATATTTTTTAGATTATGCTCAGCTGCTCCGTAAACGGTAAGGTAATTTCCGTTTCCCTTGCGGCGCGTTTTCGGGACTTCAATTTTCTTTTTTCCGCTGAGATATTGTCCTGTAATTGAATTGCGCGACTTCAGAAGCTTGTCAACCGTTCCTGCAAAGACGATATTTCCGCCGTTAACTCCCGCACCCGGCCCGATATCCACGATATAGTCTGCTGCAAGCATTGTATCGTCATCGTGTTCGACAACTATAAGAGTGTTTCCTAAATCACGGAGCCTTTTTAGAGTGGCTATCAGCTTGTCATTATCGCGCTGATGCAGACCGATGCTCGGCTCGTCGAGTATATAAAGCACTCCGACAAGTGAAGAACCGATTTGTGTAGCCAGACGTATACGCTGACTTTCTCCGCCTGAAAGAGTACCCGATGAACGCGCTAAGCTCAGATATTCAAGACCGACGCTTTTTAAGAATCCGAGACG
The DNA here is from genome assembly GCA_905215965.1 of uncultured bacterium. GTDB lineage: Bacteria > Bacillota > Clostridia > Oscillospirales > Ruminococcaceae > Ruminococcus. Next base: position 69,551 of record CAJMSD010000009.1, read on the forward strand.
CTCCTTGATCTCCTTTATAATGCGTTCTCCGACAAGCAGATCATGTTCCGAAAGCTCCAGCGATTCAAAGAAATCAATACAGTCCTTTACGGATAATTCGGTGAGGTCGCTGATATTTATGCCGCCAACTGTAACTGCAAGACTTTCGTCTTTTAAACGCTTTCCGTGGCACTGAGGACAGCTTACCTCGCTCATATACGCTTCTATGTCGCTTCTTGAGTATTCGCTGTTGGTTTCTCTGTATCGCCTTTCGAGATTGTTTATTACGCCCTCGAAAGGAGCTTTATAAGTGCCTCCGCCAAGAGTTTTAGGGCGTTTTAAGGTCAGCTGAGCCGTTCCCGTGCCATACAGAAAAATATCAAGAGCTTCTTGCGGAAGATCCTTTACGGGAACGTCAAGAGGAATGTTATACTCCTTTGAAATGGCGTTATAGTACATTATTGCTATCGAATCAGCAGTTAGGCTGTTCCAGCCGGAAGCGTTGATAGCTCCCTCGCGTATCGTGAGATCGCGGTTCGGAACGACAAGCTCCGGATCAATATGTCTGAAAACACCGAGTCCCGTACATTTTGGACAAGCTCCCATAGGATTATTGAACGAAAACATAACAGGTTCAAGCGCCTGAATGCTTATGTTATGTTCTGGACAGGCAAAATTCTGCGAGAAGAGCATCTCTTCTCCTCCGATGACATCGACCATAGCCAGTCCGTCCGTAAGCGAAAATATAGTTTCAAGGCTGTCGGTAATACGGGATTCGATTCCTTCTTTGATAACAAGCCTGTCCACAACGATCTCAATATAATGCTTTTTGTTTTTTTCAAGCTTTATTTCTTCCGAAAGCTCATACATAATACCGTCGACACGAACACGTACAAATCCGCTTTTCGAAGCAGACTCAAGCTCCTTGACGTATTGTCCTTTTCGCCCTCTTACTATTGGAGCAAGAAGCTGGATCTTTGTACCTTGGGGAAGATTCATTATCGTATCGACCATTTGATCTATACTTTGCTGAGATATCTCTCGTCCGCAAATCGGACAGTGGGGAATACCGACTCTTGCGTATAAAAGCCTTAAATAGTCATATATTTCAGTGACAGTTCCGACAGTTGAACGCGGATTTTTTGAGGTAGTTTTCTGGTCAATAGAAATAGCAGGAGAAAGTCCTTCAATACTGTCAACATCGGGCTTTTCCATTTGTCCGAGAAACATTCTTGCATACGATGAAAGGCTTTCCACGTAACGTCTCTGTCCGTCCGCATAGATTGTATCAAATGCAAGAGAGGATTTTCCCGAACCTGATAGACCTGTCATGACAATAAGCTTGTCTCTTGGAAGTTCAATATCTATATTTTTCAGATTATGCGCTCTTGCGCCTTTTATAATGATTTTATCACGCATAAAATTTACCTCTTTTCACCCTTAAGCTCGCGAAGCTTGTCACGCAGATACGCGGCGTGTTCAAATTCAAGCATTTTAGCGGCAGTTTTCATTTCTTCCGTAAGTTTTTCGATTAGAGCTTCTTTTTCTTTTGCAGAAAGCTTTTTAGTCTTGGTTTTCTCTTCAACTTTATTTTTAGAAGTTATTTCAAGAACGTCTCTAACTCCTTTGATAATGGTTTTAGGAATAATACCGTGTTCTTCATTGTAAGCAAGCTGCAATGCACGGCGTCGTTCGGTTTCGACGATAGCTCTTTCCATTGAACCGGTAACGGAATCGGCATACATTATTACCTTGCCCTCACTGTTTCTTGCGGCTCTGCCGATGGTCTGGATAAGGGAAGTCTCGCTCCTGAGAAAGCCTTCTTTATCGGCGTCAAGGATCGCGATCAAAGAAACCTCGGGGATATCCAATCCCTCACGCAGAAGATTTATTCCAACGAGAACATCAAAAATACCGTTTCTCAGATCCTTGATAATCTCCATACGTTCGATAGTATCTATATCGTGATGCAGATATCTGACGCGAATCCCGAGATTTTCGTAGTAACCTGTAAGATCCTCTGCCATTTTTTTAGTAAGCGTAGTTACAAGAACGCGCTCGCGCTTTTCAATTCTGATATTGATTTCCGAAAGCAGATCGTCTATCTGACCCTGAGTAGGTTTAACTATGATCTCGGGGTCGACCAGACCTGTCGGACGTATTACCTGTTCAACGATTATATCAGTCTTTTCACGTTCGATTTGCCCCGGCGTCGCGCTTACATAGACGGCTTGATTTATATGAGCACAGAACTCGTCAAAATTGAGCGGACGGTTGTCATAGGCGCTTGGAAGTCGGAAACCGTAATCGATAAGAGTAGTTTTTCGCGCGCGGTCTCCGGCATACATGGCTCTTACTTGCGGCAGAGTTACATGGCTTTCATCGACGATCAGCAGAAAATCCTCGGGGAAGTGATCGAGCAGCGTCAGAGGAGTACTTCCGGGCGGACGTCTTGAAAGAATACGTGAATAATTTTCAACGCCGCTGCAATATCCGACTTCATTGAGCATTTCCATATCGTAATGTGTACGCTGTTCGATCCTCTGCGCTTCCAAGAGCTTGTTGTTTGCTTTAAAATATGCAATACGCTCGGAAAGCTCCTCGTCAATTTCGCGCAGTGCGTCTTGAATTTTATCGTCTCCGACAACATAGTGTGAAGCAGGAAAGATCGCCGCATGAGAAACGACAGCCTTGACTTCTCCCGTAATTACGTTTATTTCCGAAATACGGTCAATTTCGTCACCGAAGTATTCAACGCGTACAGCCGTATCACTTGATTTGGCAGGGAATATTTCTACCACATCGCCTCTTACTCTGAACTTGTTTCGTTCAAAAGCAATATCGTTTCTTTCGTATCTTATCTTTACAAGCTCGTCAATAAGCTGATCTCTTGGTTTTTCAGCTCCCTGCCTGATAGAAACTGTCATTGAACGGTATTCCTCAGGACTTCCGAGAGAATAAATACATGAGACGCTTGCGACGATAATAACGTCACGTCTTTCCGCAAGAGCAGTTGTTGCCGAGTGACGGAGCTTGTCTATCTCATCGTTTATTGAGGAATCTTTTTCAATGTAACTGTCGGTGCTGGGAATATATGCCTCAGGCTGATAGTAGTCATAGTATGAAACGAAGTATTCTACAGCGTTTTCGGGAAAAAATTCTTTGAATTCCGAACAAAGCTGAGCTGCAAGGATTTTATTATGTGCAAGGATAAGGGTAGGCTTATTGACTCTGGCTATAACGTTTGCCATAGTAAAAGTTTTGCCAGAGCCTGTGACCCCCAGAAGGATCTGTTCTTTTTTGCCTGCCTGAATTCCCGAAACAAGCTTTTCAATTGCCTGCGGCTGATCGCCCGACGGAGCAAATTGTGAAAACAGCTTAAAATTACTCATAAAAGACTCCTTTCTACAAATTTCATCTATATATTATAACACAATTTTTCAATAAAATAAAGAGACAAAAGATGTACAGAACATATTTTCTTGTTTTAATAAATTCAAATTGACTTTTACTGCGATTTATGCTATTATGTAGCAGGGAAGTGATCGAAAACTGTATGAATAAAAATCCATTTAAATATTCTTATGATAACAAGCGCTATCACACGCTCAGTTATTATAATAGATCTCGTTTTGGAGGCAGGATCTGTAAAGCTGTTCTTGACTGCGGATTCACTTGTCCGAATATCGATGGCAGCAAAGGTTACGGAGGCTGCATATTCTGCGATTCCGGAAGCGGATATTTTACCGACAATCGCATTAGTATGAAAGAGCAGTATTATAGGGAGCTTGACCGTATTTGCAAAAAGTACGGCAAAGATGTACCGATAACAGCGTATTTTCAGGCGAATACAAATACATATGCCGATCCGGAATATCTTCGTTCGATTTATAATGAAGTACTTGGTTTTGATAATATTCATGGAATTGCTATAGCTACGCGAGGAGATTGCATTTCCGACAGAGTTTTGGGGGTTCTTTCTGAATTGAATGAAAAAACAGAGCTTACCGTTGAACTTGGTATGCAAAGCGTTCATGATACGACGATCAAATTAATAGATCGCTGCTGTACTCATGAAGAATTTCTTAATGGATATTACAAGCTCAAATCCGTCAAAATACGTGTTTGCTTACATATCATAAACGGACTTCCGGGAGAAGATCGGGAAATGATGCTTGAGACTGCAAAAGAAACTGCCAAGCTGATGCCAGACGCGGTAAAGCTGCAAATGCTTCATGTAATACGAGGAACAAAGCTTGCCGAGATGTATGAAGCGCGGCAATTTCAGCTTCTTACGAAAGATGAATATATCGATATAGTTGTAAAGCAGCTCGAACAGCTTCCTCCGGAAACAGTTATTGAAAGAATAACGGGAGACGGCGATAAACGAAAATTGGTTGCTCCGCAATGGAGTACCAATAAAATTTCCGTACTCGGAAATATAGATAAACGTCAGGCAGAGCTTGATACCTGGCAGGGAAAGGAATATGAGAAATTTGAAAAATAATATTGTGCTTATCGGAATGCCCGGGGTAGGAAAAAGTACCATAGGCGTTATACTTGCAAAAATACTTGGATATAAATTTATTGACACAGATCTTGTGATCCAGGACAAGGAAAAAATGCTGCTTCGCGATATTATAGCCGAACAGGGAATTGACGGATTCATCGAAACCGAAAATCGCATAAATGCCGCACTTAAAGCTGCAAACTCCGTAATAGCAACGGGAGGAAGCGTTGTATACGGAAGTGATGCGATGCAGAATTTGTCGGATATAGGTACAGTTATATATCTGAAGCTTGATTATGGCAGACTTAAATACAGACTTGGAAATATTAAAAACCGCGGTGTTGTAATCCGCGACGGTCAGAGGCTGAGTGAACTTTATAAAGAACGAATTCCTTTGTATGAAAAATACGCTGATATCATAATTGATGAAAACGGTTACAATATTGAAAAAACAATTAACAATATATTAGCGGAATTAGAAAAAAATGATGTTAATGTTGCACAAAGAACGAGTGACGAAAAGCACTAATTTGCACAATAATATTTTTTTTGTCAAAAACTTCTTTGACAAAATCATTTTTTATGGTATAATATGAAATGAAGAATTATACCATAGTATTCCCGAGGCACGGAAAAGGCTTTCGGGTATTGGAAAGGATGTCTCTATGTCAAAAATAATTGCAGTAACTTCAGGTAAAGGCGGCACAGGAAAATCTACCGTATGTGCAGGCCTTGGATATACTCTTGCTAAACAAGGACACAGAACTCTTATTATAGAGCTTGATTTCGGTCTTAGATGCCTTGATATTATGTTTGGTGTTGAGGGAAGCATAAAATATGATCTCAACGATGTACTTACCGGTAAAATGCAGGTGCTCGATGCTGTTTGTCAGGTTCCTATGGCAAGCAATCTCAGTATACTTTGTGCTCCAAAAACCTTGACGACTGTAACGGCTGAACAAATCGTCAGCATTTGCCGTTCTATAAAAAAATACTTTGAATACATCATTATTGACACCGGAGCTGGTATAAATTCTCACGTATTTGATATTGTTGAACAGGCCAATCTTATTCTTGTCGTTACAACTCCTGATCCGGTATGCATAAGAGATGCAAGCCTTATGTCAGATGAATTTTATAACCGAGGCAATAAGAGCCAGAGACTTATCATCAATAAAATCAGTAAAAAAGTTATAGGAAGTCAGCTTGTAAATCATCTTGACGAGATAATTGATAAAATTGGCGTTCAGCTTATCGGTGTAATTCCTGATGATTTTAAGCTTACAGTATCTACAGGCAAAGGAACGCCTATCCCCACAGATTCCGAGGCTTTGAAGGCATTCGACGCTATTTCTAAGAGACTTGGCGGCGAATATGTTCCTCTTACTGTTAAAATTTCCTGACTTTAATATTATAAAATATCGCTGAGCGGTGGAAAGGAATAAAGATGACAATTGCAATTATAGCGCATGATGCCAAAAAAGAACTTATGGTTCAGTTCTGCAGCGCATACTGCGGAATTCTTTCAAAACACACACTAATAGCAACTAATACTACAGGAAAGCAGGTTAGCGAAGCTACAGGACTCCCAATCAAGAGATACCTCAGCGGTCAGGGAGGAGCCGAACAGATACTTGCACTTTTATCATGCAATGAGGTTGACGTTCTGCTTTTTTTCAGAGATCCTATCAATCCTAAGGCTACAGATGTTCATGATATGAACCTTCTTAGATTGTGTGACGTTCATAACGTACCTGTTGCTACAAATATTGCAACTGCCGAAGCGCTTATTCTTGCCCTCGAAAGAGGAGACCTTGACTGGCGCGAAGTTGGAACTCCTTCTATCTGAAATTAATTGTCCCTGTTATAAAGGGACAATTTTCATGTTAAACATATAACAGAAAGGCTGAAATTTATGGCTGTAAACATTAAAAGACCAAATGGAACAGAGGATGTGCTCCCAAAAAATATTCATAAATGGCTTACAATTGAAAAAATAGCAAGGGAAACTGCTGAAAGCTTTGGATTTGAAGAAATAAGAATTCCTACTTTTGAAAATACCGATCTGTTTTTGCGTTCGGTAGGTGAAACTACTGATGTTGTTCAGAAAGAAATGTATACGGTAATGGCAAAGGAAACAAAATTTACTCTTCGTCCCGAGGGAACTGCCGGAACTATCAGAGCAATGCTGCAAAACGGATTACTTAATGAAGCCATGCCGCAGAGAGTATTTTATATTCTTTCATGTTTCCGTCATGAGAGACCTCAGGCAGGCAGACTGCGCGAATTCCATCAGTTCGGCGTTGAAATGGCAGGTAGCGCTTCACCGTGCGCAGACGCTGAAGTAATTTCACTTGCAAAAACTATTCTTGACCGTCTTGGAATTAAAAATATTGAGCTTTATATCAACTCTATCGGCTGTCCGGAGTGCCGTAAAAAATATCACGATTCACTCCGCAATTATTTTGAAAAAAGAAAGGACGAGTTGTGCGAAACGTGTCAGTCGCGTCTTGAAAAAAATCCAATGCGTATTCTGGACTGCAAAAGTCCTATTTGTTCCGAGATCGCTAAAGATGCACCGCTGATTCTTGATTATCTTTGCGATGAGTGCAGGGAACACTTTGAGAAACTGCAAAAATATCTTACTAAATTGGGTCTTGAATATAAAATAAATCCTAAGATCGTTCGCGGACTTGATTATTATACAAAAACTGTTTTTGAATTTGTTACAACAGAGATCGGCGCTCAGGGAACTGTGTGCGGCGGCGGACGATATGACGGACTTATCGAACAGCTTGGAGGACAAAGCGTTCCGGCTCTTGGCTTTGCAATGGGTATCGAACGTCTTCTACTTGTTATGGAAAAACAGCAATGTGATTATTTAATGCCTAAGCGCTGCGATATTTACTTTGCTACAATGGGAGAGGCGGCTCTTGAAAAAGCTATGCTGCTTGCAAAAAATCTTCGTGAATACGGTTATCGTGCAGAGTATGATGTCATTGGCAGAGGAATTAAAGCGCAGATGAAATATGCAAATAAGATCGGAGCTTTATTTACAATGGTCATCGGAGACAACGAGCTTAATGAAGGAACTGCAAAGCTGAGGGATATGGAATCCGGAAAGGAAATACCGCTAAATCTTGAGGATAAATTTTTCGAAAATTACGATTCAATTTACGTTGACAAAATGCTGGACAGTCTTGATGAAGCCGCAGCAGCTGCTGATTTAGGACAAGCCGAGCATAAACATGACTGTAACTGCGGATGTAACAAGGAGGACTGCTGCAATGGCTGATAATATGAATGGTTTAAAACGTACTCATTACTGCGGAGAAGTTATTGATGCAGGAAAAGAGGTCACTGTCGGCGGTTTCGTGGATAAGATCCGTGATAAGGGCAGCCTTATATTCATTGTTCTCAGGGACAGAACAGGTACTGTTCAGCTTACTTTTGACGAGGAAACAGATCGTGCCGTATTTGAGAAAGCCGCTTCGTGCCGCAGTGAATATGTGCTCATGGCAAAGGGAACAGTTCGTGAGCGCGAGAGCAAAAATGATAAGATGAAAACAGGAAATGTCGAAATAGTTGTGCAGGATCTCAGAATTCTTGCCAAAGCTCAGACAACTCCGTTTGAAATCACAAACGAAACAAAGGTAAACGAGGAGCTTCGCTTGAAGTACCGTTACCTTGACCTTAGACGCGCACCTCTTCAAAGGAATATTATGCTTCGCCATGAGATAGCAAAAGTTACCCGTGAGTATTTTTATGAAAACGGATTTCTTGAAATAGAAACACCGATGATGATGAAATCTACTCCAGAAGGAGCAAGAGATTATCTTATTCCGTCAAGGGTTCATAACGGAAAATTTTATGCTCTTCCGCAATCTCCGCAGATCTATAAGCAGCTTCTTATGATTGCCGGATATGACAGATATATACAGCTTGCGCGCTGCTTCCGTGATGAGGATCTTCGTGCCGACAGACAGCCGGAATTTACACAGATCGACCTTGAAATGTCTTTTGTTGACGCAGAGGATATTCAGTCGTGCGTTGAGGGATTTATTCAGCGCGTGTTTAAGGAGGTTATCGGAGTCGATGTTCCTCTGCCGCTTCCAAGGCTAACATTTGCCGATGCAATGAATCGTTTTGGCTCGGATAAGCCTGATACTCGTTTCGGTATGGAAATTCAGGATATTACTCAAACAGTCAGCAATATAGATTTTGTCGTATTTAAAAACGCTATTTCAGAGGGCGGAACAGTACGCGCAATCAATGTTAAAAACGGTGCAGAGACATATACCCGCAAGGAAATCGACAAGCTTGTCGAACACGCTAAGGGTATCGGCGCAAAAGGTCTTGCATATATCCGCTGGGCAGATGAGCCGAACTGTTCATTTAAAAAATTCCTCGCTGATGGCGATATTGAAAGAATTTGTGAAGCCACAGCTGCAGAAAAGGGAGATCTTATTCTTATATGTGCCGATAAGAAAAAGGTCGTTCTCTCAACTCTCGGCGCGCTTCGTCTTATTGCAGGAAAACGTCTTGGAGTAATTCCCGAGGATAAATATAATTTCTTATGGATCACCGAAATGCCGTTTTTTGAATATGACGATGAAACAGGTAAATGGGTAGCTGCCCATCATCCGTTTACAATGCCAATGGACGAATGCATTGAATATCTTGATACCGATCCCGAAAATGTACGTGCGAAAGCATGGGATCTTGTACTCAACGGAACAGAGCTTTCAAGCGGTTCTATGCGTATAACCGATTTTGAACTCCAGCAGAAGATGTTTGAAGCTCTGGGTATGTCTGATGAGGAAATACAGGCTAAATTCGGATTTCTTGTTGATGCATACCGCTATGCTGCACCGCCTCATGGAGGTATGGGAATTGGTCTTGACAGGCTTGCTATGATAATATGCAATGCTGACAGTCTTAAAGATGTTGTTGCATTTCCAAAGGTACAGAATGCAAGTGAGCTTATGTCGGAATGTCCGTCGGCAGTCGATGATGAAAGTCTTGAAATACTTGGAATCAAAACCATTGAAAAAGAATGATATGAAATAAAAAAACAGAACTGACTTCACTTGAGTTATGAAGTCGGTTCTGTTTTTATTTGGATACTTGTAATTAGTCAGTCGTTGTAGTTGCTTCTTAAAAATTGAATTTCCCGTGCATAGCCGTCAATATCATTCGGCGTTTCAAGTATAAACGGAAGATTCTTTAGCGATGAATGATTAATAATTCTGATAATTGCATCGTTGCCTATGTGTCCATCACCAATTTTAGCGTGCCTGTCCTTATGCGCTCCAAGCGGATTCATGCTATCGTTAAGATGAATCGCCTTAAGACGTTCGATGCCTATTACTTTATCAAATTCCTCCAGCACTCCGTCGAGATCATTAACGATATCATATCCTGCGTCCCAGACATGGCACGTATCGAAGCAAACACCGAGCTTGTCAGACAGCTCTGTACGATCGATTATAGCTCTCAACTCGTCAAATGTTCTGCCAACCTCCGAGCCTTTTCCTGCCATGGTTTCGAGAAGAATTATTGTAGACTGCTCGGGCTTTAATACTTCATTAAGCTGCTGAGAAATCAATTCGATCCCGATATCCGCTCCCTGCTTTACATGAGAACCGGGGTGAAAATTATAATAATTATCGGGAGTTGCCTCCATACGAATAATATCATCAGCCATAGCCTCGCGAGCAAATTTACGGATTTTCCCGTCTGCTGCACAGGCGTTCATAGTATAAGGAGCATGGGCAACAAGTTTTCCAAACCGATTACTCTCCGATATTTTCAGAAATTCGAAAACATCGTCTGTATTTAGAGCTTTAGCACTGCCGCCGCGAGGATTTCTCGTAAAAAAGGCAAATGTGTTAGCATCAATATCAACGGCTTGCTTTCCCATAGCTTTATATCCCTTTGAGGCAGATAGGTGACAGCCGATATAAAACATAAAATCATTCCTTCCAAATTAAGCTAATAAAATTTTAGCCGGAGAAAAAGACTCCGGCATATTTTTAATCAGTAATGTAAACCTTACTGATTCTCTGAGGTTCAATAGGCATATCGTTATAATTTGTAGGAACTTCAGCGATCGCGTCAACGACGTCCATGCCTTCAACGACCTTGCCAAAAGCAGCATACTGACCGTCAAGGTGCGGAGCGTCCTCGTGCATAATGAAGAACTGTGAACCTGCGGAATTCGGCATCATAGAACGCGCCATTGAAATAACGCCGCGAGTATGCTTAAGATTGTTTTTTACACCGTTAGATGAAAATTCGCCTTTTATGTTCCAACCGGGACCGCCTGTACCGTTGCCCTTAGGACAGCCTCCCTGAATCATAAAGCCGGGAATTATTCTATGAAAAGTAAGACCGTCATAGAAGCCTTGCTTAACAAGCTTTTCAAAATTTTCACAGGTAATCGGAGCAATTTCAGGATAAAGCTCAAGCTTGATTTTTGCTCCGTTTTCCATTTCAATAATAACCATAGTGTACCTCCGTAATATTATATATCATAAAATCTGCAAAGCAGCATTTTATTTTAATTAACGTAAATAATAAAGTTTTTCGGCTCAGAAGAATCCTGATAAGTCGGCTGCGTTTCCTGTTGTGTTGTTATCTGCTGCATATCCGTCGGCGGTTCTGTCTGAGACCCAAGAATTGAAGTAGTGTCCTCGGCCGATCCGGTAGGATCTTCACTGTTAAGAATGGACGGTCTTGTAGTTGGTTCGGTATTTTCATCAATTGTCTCGGTTTCACCGTTTTCCGAAACAGTAGTCGGCTCGACAGTACCAACAATTTCGCCGAAAAGATTTGTTACATATTCAACATACTCGGTTGTTGTTTCCGTAGTTGGCTGCTCAAAAGTTGCTGGTTGAGTATAGGCAAAATTATTATTATCAGAATTGCTGTATGTATTCTGCGTTTGGTAAGTGCTATCTGACACCTTTTTGTTTTTTTCGGCGATATCAACAGCGCAGGATTTTCCCACGTACATAATAGCGACAGCAACGATAATTGCAATGATAACTGAAATTAATCTGCGTTCTGTCATAATAACAACCTCCTATATAAAATACTTTATATTTATTATACTTAAAAATACAAGTATTGTCAAGAAAAAAAGAATACGGAGAAAGCTGTTCTTTCTCCGTAAAAGATTTATTCGCTTTCGGTTTCAGTATCGGCATTATCTTTGAGGATATCCTCGCTGATCTCGCCTTTCATGAGACTTTCGAATTTTTTTGCATTGATTTTTTCAAACTTCAACAGATATTTTGCGAGGAAATGAAGCTTGTCGATATTTTCGGTAAGAATTTTGCGGCAATCCTCATATGCATTTTCAATAATCGACTTAACTTCTTCGTCTATCTGAGCTGCAATTGCTTCGCTGTAATTACGTGTATGACCGTAATCCTTGCCGAGAAATACTTCATCATTATCAGAACCGTACACAACAGTTCCAAGCTTTTTTGAGAAGCCATATTTTGTGACCATATTTCTTGCAGTAGTCGTAGCGCGCTCAATATCGTTAGAAGCTCCGGTGCAGATATCGTCGAGAATAATTTCCTCTGCAACACGGCCTCCGAGAAGACCGATAATACTATCGCGCATTTGATTCCTTGAAAGATACATATCATCTGTTTCCGGACGGAAAACAGTCATACCGGCAGCCATTCCTCTTTGGATAATAGTTACTTCCTGAACCTTTTCCTGAGTAGGAAGATTAAAAGCAACAACAGCGTGGCCTGCTTCATGATAAGCAGTAATGCGTCTGTCTCGTTCGGTAACGATTCTGGACTTCTTTTCAGGTCCTGCAACTATTTTCATAGTCGCTTCTTCAATATCCGCTTCTGTAATTGCTTTGTGATTCGAACGTGCTGCAAGGAGCGCAGCTTCGTTAAGAAGATTTTCAAGATCTGCTCCCGTAAAGCCCTGAGTAGTCTGCGCGATCACTTTAAGATCAACGTCGGGAGCAATAGGCTTATTTTTTGCATAAACCTTGAGTATATCCTCGCGTCCCTTAATATCAGGAAATCCTACTACAATTTGTCTGTCAAAACGTCCCGGACGAAGAAGCGCCGGATCGAGAATGTCGCGTCTGTTGGTAGCTGCAATTACGATAACGCTTTCATTTCCTGAAAATCCGTCCATTTCTACAAGCAGCTGATTAAGAGTCTGTTCACGTTCGTCGTGTCCGCCACCGAGACCTGCACCTCTGTGACGGCCGACTGCGTCGATCTCATCAATAAAAATTATAGCCGGAGCGTGTTTTTTAGCTTGTTCAAAAAGGTCTCGGACACGCGAAGCACCGACACCGACATACATTTCAACAAAATCCGATCCCGAAATAGGGAAGAAAGGACAGCCTGCTTCACCGGCTACAGCCCTTGCCAGCAAAGTTTTACCTGTACCCGGAGGTCCGAGAAGGAGTACTCCCTTAGGTACTTTAGCTCCGATCTCTTTGTATTTGTTAGGATGTTTAAGAAAATCTACAATTTCTTCAAGCTCCCGCTTTTCTTCAACAGCGCCCGCAACGTCTTTGAACGTAGCTTTTCTGCCATTTGAAGCATTCTTCATATTTGCCTTACCAAAAGAGGTATATTTTCCTCCTCCGCTGTTTTGCTTCATCATAAAAAAGATAAAAACAGCTGCAAGAACAGTCATGAGAAGAACAGGTATAAGCGAGTAGATCCAAGAATTATCGGTAATCTTCTTGTAATCCTGAGCTAAAGGTTCATCAGGATATCTTTCATTGTATTCTTTTCGGTAATTTTCGGTGTCGTTAATGAAAATCTGGACGTTAGGGACCTCATATTTATATTTCTTATCATCACCTCGAAGCTGATAGGTAAGCTTTCCGGTTCCAAGATCCAGATTGTAGTGAGCGACTTCATAATTATCGAAATGCGCAATTACTTCAGTATATTCGGTTTTGGGTGAGTTATCGGAAAATTTTGATGCAACATACCATATACATAAAACGGCAAGTGCGGCAATGATCAGATAAGAGATAATACCTTTGCTTTTTTTTGGTGTCAAAATATCCACTCCATTCTTGACGCTGCAAATAAGTAAAGCAGCGAAATTAAATCATATTTTAACTGTTGATTTTTTAACAGTTATTTTCAGGTATCTTTTTGTTTGAGCGTCCGGCGCTGTTCTTTGAGCAATTCCTAACTTTTCGGCGAAAATGAGTCCATGATCGTCGCTTATAAAATGAAGAGAATCACGTTCTTCAGGCGGAACATTCTCGTTTATCATTTTTTTCACTGATGAGTTAAAGCTTCTTCCGCACAGTTGAATTTTATCACCATATCTTCTGTTTCTAAGAATCGGCTTACCAATAATTTTATCATAATCCAAGTAATAAATTGCTAATATTGTGTTAACAAATTTGGTTTTCACTAAATTTTCACTATTTATCAGCTCTGTCACTAAAGTAATACCGTTAAAAATTGTATTTTCGCCGATAATAAGTTCTTTGCTGAGTTCTTCATGATCGGATTTCGGAAGAATTTTAACAAGTTCCGCACCATGACCGTCGGAAATAAAATAAAAATTTCCGCTGATATTGATTTTTCCTCCATGTACAGCTATATCATCACATTCTTTGAGCCTTGCATAGCTGTAGGGGAGGGAATTATCGCTTAACAGCGCGGCAATACACCTGCGCCGTATTGTTTTTTCAAAGGAATTTATTTCGATCAGCTTGTTTCCGCGGCGGCATTTTTTCAAAGCGTTGTCAACCATGGAATCGATCAGCGCATTTTCATCACGCAGAGTATCAAACGAATTCACAGAAGTGTTAACTGCCATAGGATTAATTTCCAAAAGAACAGGTATCACACTATGACGGATTTTATTTCTTGTGAAGTCGTCGTCAAGATTAGTGCTGTCGGTTACAAAATCATAATGATTTTCAGAAAGAAATTCTTCGATCTCATTGCGCGTAACGACAAGCAGCGGACGGATTATATTTCCTCTGATCGGCGGAATACCTGTTAATCCTTTCAATCCTGTTCCTCTTGCGAGATTCAAAATGGCTGTTTCAAGATTATCGTTGGCATTATGAGCCGTAGCGATGAGCTTTCCCTGAGAAAAACGTTCAAATGCCTGGTATCTTATTAAACGTGCAGCCTCTTCAATCGAAAGTGAATTATCTGAAGCATATGACGGAACGTCACAGGAAAAGGCTGTGAACGGAATATCAAGCTTTGCGCAAAGATCACGGCAGAATTGTTCATCTCTGTCGCTTTCCTCACCACGAATACAGTGATTTACATGAAGAGCTTCAATATTTATATTAAGCTTTTCTCTCAGCATAATAAGCGAAGTCAGAAGGCAAACGCTGTCAGCACCTCCGGAAAGTCCGCATACAATTGCGGATCCGGGAGAAATCATATTGAATTTTTTTATAAAAGATAATATCTTATCAAGCATAATAAATTACTCCTGAGGCGCTTCATTGTATTCCGGATTTGAAAATCTTGTATACTGACCGTCCCAGATAAGTTCCACCGTTCCTGTTTCTCCGTGACGGTTTTTTGCAACAATACACTCAGAAATGTTTTGACGCGGACTTTCCTTATTATAGTACGCGTCACGGTATAAGAAAAGAACGATATCTGCGTCCTGTTCGATAGAACCCGACTCACGCAGATCCGAAAGCATAGGACGTTTATCGTTACGGCTTTCAACTCCACGGGAAAGCTGTGAAAGCAGGATAACGGGAACGTTAAGCTCCTTTGCCATAACTTTAAGCTGTCGGGTGATCTCTGAAATTACAACTACTCGATTATCCGAGCGGGACGTTGATTCCATAAGCTGCAGATAGTCGATTATGACAAGTCCAAGGTTTTTGGCACGTCTGAGCTTTGCTTTCATTTGCTGTACAGTCATGCTTGCAGTATCGTCTATATACATCGGAAGAGTACTGAGATAACCTGCGCTTGTTGCAAGTCTTACCCAATCTTCTCCGGAAATTCTTCCGTTACGCAAAGAATTGGAATCAACGAGAGCTTCAGTTGAAAGAATACGTGTGGCAAGCTGTTCCTTTGACATTTCAAGGTTAAATGCAACAACATCTTTTTCGGAACGTCTTGCAACGTTTACCGCAATATTCATAGCAAAAGAAGTTTTACCCATACCGGGACGTGCGGCTATTATTATTAAGTCGGATTTATTAAGTCCGGAAGTAATGCCGTCAAGAAGAGTGAATCCTGTTCTAGCGCCGACATATTTTTCTTTGTCTGGTCCTGAAAGCTTGGCAATTCTGTCGTAAGCCTCCGTTACTGCCTCAGAAAGCGGTATAAGCCCTTTAACGTCGCGTCCCTGACGGATATCGTATATTTTCTGCTCAGCCGAATCAAGAAGCAGCTGAGAATCATGTTCGCCTGCCTGAATATCCTCAAGGATAGCTCTGGCGGCAAATCCGAGACTACGTATATAATATTTATCCGCAACGATTTTACAGTAGCTTTCGATATTCGATGTTGAGGGCAGTGTATTTCCGATCTCGGCAAGATATCGTCTGCCTTCGGAAGCACTTTCAAAAATATGCAGCTTTTCAGCTTCGTTCAGAACGGTAACAATATCGACAGGCTGGCCGCCGGTAAACATTCTGAGTATAATTGAGTAGATAGATTTATGCTGTTCGTTAAAAAAAAACTCAGGCTTGATCTTTTCGATAACTACAGGCAGTACAGACGGGTCTGCAAGCACAGCGCCGATAACGGACTGCTCTGCTTCTATACTGTGAGGAAGCTCGCGGCTTGACAGAATATAATTATTATCCGCCATTTTTAATCCTCAGATACTTCGATATCTATTTTTTCGGATATACCGTTATAGAATTTTACCGTCGCAGTATATGAGCCAAAGTTTTTTATATCGGAAGAGAGCGATATTTTTTTCTTGTCAACTTCGACATTGAGCTGGTTCTTGATAGCTTCAGCAATATGTCCTGCTGTAATTGAACCGAAAAGCTTACCGTTGGAACCGGCTTTTGCGGCAATATTTATTTTCTTGCCTTTGATATTGTCGGCAGCAGTCTGAGCTGCCTGTTTTTCAAGGTCAACTTTATGCTGAGCGGAAGATTTTTGTCCTTTGAGGGTATTGAGGTTCGAAACAGTTGCTTCAATGGCAAGTCCCTTTGGAAGGAGCATATTTCTTGCATATCCGTCGGCAACATTTTTAATTTCGCCCTTTTTTCCCGATCCCTTTACGTCCTGTAAAAAAATAACTTTCATTATAAGTACCAACCTTTCTCAATTTTCAGTAATATCGTCAATTGCTTTAAGTAAGAGCTTGTAGGCTTCCTGTGTAGACACATTATTTATTTGTGCGGCAGCCATTGTCTGATGTCCGCCTCCGCCGAGAAGCTCCATGATTATCTGTACATTCATGGCTCCCAAAGAGCGGGCGGAAATATTTGTAACATCTCCTGTTTTATATATAACAAAAGAAGCGTCAACATCGGTTATTCCCAACAACTCGTCGGCAGCCTGTGGAGCAGTTAGGCGAATATCGTCGGATTTAAAATCAGCAATTGCTATAGCGCATTTGTTATGAATTTTTGCCGAAGCAACTATCTGAGTTTTTCTGCGGTAAGCATCGATAGAATTTGAAAACATCAGCTTTACATTTACTGTATCCGCACCAAGCTTTCTCAGAAAAGCGGCTGCTTCGAAAGTACGCACACCTGTACGCATAACAAAATTTTTAGTATCAAGAGCAATACCTGCAAGAAGAGCGTCCGCGTAATATGAAGAGGGGAGAGCATCATGCTCAAAATTAAAATACTGTATTAATTCGGTAACCATTTCCGAAGCCGAAGAAGCATACGGTTCATGGTGAAAAATAACGGCGTTATCAATAAAATTGACTGTTTTTCTATGGTGATCGATAACAACGATCTTTTTTGCGTTATTATATAGATTTTTGCTTTCTATGAAGTCCTTGTTATGGGTATCAACTATAATAAGCAGGTCATTGCTTTCGATATTATCAGCGGCAACAGACGGCGAAATATAAATATCTTCGTCTAATATGCTGCGTATCATATCGATAAGATGAGTTGCAAGATTTTTTTTATAATCAACGGCAATATAAGCTTCCTTACCAAGCAGCTTTACCGCACCCGCAAGTCCGGTTGCTGCTCCTATTGAATCGAGATCTCCGAATCTATGACCCATAATATAAACTTTGCCGCTGTTTTTAATTATTTCCTGAAGGGTATTTGCAATAATTCGTGTCTTTGATCTGGATTTTTTTTCAATTCCCTTTGAAACTCCGCCGAAGAAACGATAGCTTCCGTCAGATTTTACGACAGCCTGATCTCCTCCGCGTCCCAACGCCATATCAAGACAATGTTTCGCTAATTTTTCGCTCTCGGAAAGATTTGTAGCTCCCTGACCGACACCAATAGACAGCGTAAGCGAAAAACGATCGCCTATGCGGATATTTCTTGCACCGTCAAGTATCTTGAATTTACCGTCGATCACCTCATTAAGATGCTTATTGTCGAGAATGACATAAAACATATTCGCAGAAGTCTTTTTGACGATCCCGTTTGTGCCATTCATGAAATTTTCAATTAACTGCTCTGTTTCAACGGAAGTTCTTGCTTTATCGCTTTCTTTTGCGTTCTGCATTATCTCGTCATAGTTGTCGATATTAATAACAAGCACGTTCTGCTGAGATTCTTCTGCATTTTTCTTATAATTGAAATATTCGGTTTCATCATGAAAATACAGAATATAAAAGACTACGCCATTTTTTTCAAATTTTTCGGACGAAATTTTGAAAAATTTATTGTTTATCGGGCAAATTGAAAAACCGTCATTAAGAACAGCGTCTATATTTATCTGCATGCATTCTCTGACATCAAGTCCGTAAACGTCGTTTCCAAGAGCTATTTCCTCGGAAAATATCTGATTATACCATACAAGAGTACCGTTATTTTCAAGGACAGCTATCGGTGCAGGGAGTGAGTTCATATATTCCGCTGCTGATTTCTCAAGATGAGAATTCATTTTTGAAAAATGTCTTATAGAATTACGGGAGTAAAACAAAGCGGTGATTATTGTTATCAGACCAAGCGCCGAAATTGAAATAAGCGAATATATACCTAAGTTCCGGCTATATCGGTATAAAAATGCAGCCGATGCAGCAGCACTGCAAAGCAGTAAAAATACAAGCAGACATAATAACGCCGGAAATTTATTTTTCAACTGAATCAGCTCCTTCGCATATAATCAGGTTTCCATAATAATAGGCAGAATCATTGGACTGCGCTTTGTTTTCTGGTAAATATAATCCGAAAGAGCATCACGCATTTTTCCTTTAAGAGTATTCCATTCTTTAAGCTCGGCAGTTGAACAGTTAAAGAGAGTTGAGGTCAGTATTTGTTTGGCTTCAACGATAAGCTCTTCCGATTCGCGGACATAAACGAATCCTCTTGAAACGATATCGGGACCCGCAACTATTTCGTTGGTGCTTCGTTCAATTCCGATAACTACGATAATAAGACCGTCCTGTGCAAGGTGTTTTCTGTCTCTGAGAACAATTGATCCAACGTCGCCGACGCCGAGTCCGTCCACAAGAATACGGCCTGCCGGTACCTGTGAAACTATACCTATTCTATTTCCGTCGGTTTCAATGACATTTCCGATTTCACCAATAATTACATTTTCCTTGGGAATTCCCATTTGATAAGCGAGATCCGCGTGCTTTTTCAGGTGCTTATATTCTCCGTGAACCGGTATAAAAAATTTAGGCTTTGTAAGAGCGATCATAAGCTTAAGCTCTTCCTGACAGGCATGACCTGAAACATGAACTTCATACATGGCTTCATACACCACTTCTGCTCCGGATTTCATAAGTTCGTTTACAACACGCGTTACATATTTTTCGTTTCCGGGGATCGGAGTAGCTGAAATAATTATAAAATCCATAGGAGTGATATTTACTTTTTTATGGTCGTTCATTGCCATACGCGTAAGCGCGGACATGGGTTCGCCTTGACTGCCAGTTGTGATAAGAACGATTTTTTCGCTTGGATAGCGGTTCATCGTTTCTATATCTATGATAATTCCGTTTGGAGCATCAAGATATCCTAATTCGATGGCAGTATTTATAACGTTTATCATACTGCGTCCGAATACGGCGATTTTCCTTCCAAATCTTTCTGCGCAGTTAATGATCTGCTGAACACGATGAATGTTTGAAGAAAATGTAGCAATAATAATTCTCTTGCCTTCTGCGTTCTTAAACAATTTATCGAACGATTCTCCAACGTTGCGTTCGGTATGCGTATAACCCGGTCTTTCCGCATTGGTAGAATCCGCCATGAGTGCAAGAACACCTCTGTTGCCAAGCTCACCGAATCTTGCCAGATCTATTGTTTTTCCGTCTATGGGGGTATAATCGACTTTAAAATCTCCGGTATGAACGATAACTCCGGCAGGAGTATGGATAGCCATACCGACAGCGTCGGGGATAGAATGATTTACCTTAATAAATTCAACAGCCATGCAGCCCATTTTTACAGTTTTTCTGGGTTCGATAACATTAAGGGAAACCTTTCCGCTAAGACCGTGTTCCTTGAGTTTTCCGTCCACAAGACCGAGAGTAAGCTTCGTACCGTAAATAGGTACATTAATTTTTTTAAGCAGGTAAGCAAGACCGCCGATATGATCTTCGTGACCGTGAGTAAGCACAATGCCTCTAAGCTTATCCTGATTGCGTTCAACGTAGGTAAAATCGGGGATAACAATATCAACTCCGGGCATATCCGCGTCAGGAAAAGCAAGTCCGCAGTCGAGAATGAACATATCGTTTGCACATTCAAAAACGGTCATGTTTTTACCGATCTCATGAAGACCGCCCAAAGGAATTATTTTTACGGGAGTATGTCTTATCTCCCTTGTTTTTTTGACGCGCGTATCAGCAGCTTTAGCGATTGTTTTTTCAGCGTTTTTTACGACAGCATTGTTGTCAAGTTTAGGTAAAGCCGCACTTTTTTTCCTGTGATAGCTTCTTTTCGGTGCAGAAGAAGCTGCACGATTGTTTTTAGCGTTTTCTTTTTCGTTCACTGTAAACCTCACTTTCATTACGATAGTCGGTCAGTAAAGCGAACATACTGACCGACGGCAAATAAAACGATTGATAACGTCAGCCGACAATATCCGTTTAACAGGTGATGCAGTCTGCATAAATCCGCGAATGCAGATCAACAGCCATATTTGGATATAAGCGTTGCAGAAGCGATATAGCTGAGAAAAATGCTTTAATTTAGCAAAGTTACTATAGCTGACATTTGAATATATATTTATAGGCGCAAGCGCCAATAAAGTCAATTAAAAGATATATTTATTAGATATGCACATTATTAGACATTATTAATTATACTTAAAATAGCATATATTGTCAATAGAAAATGAGGAAAAAAAGCAATTTATGCAGACTTAATAAATTTCATTGTCAGAGTGAAATAAATTATTGCATGACTTTGAAAATTTGATTTTCATATCGTATTCACAGCAAAGTTCCGCTGCTGTTTCAATACTATAGGATTGGGCAAGAAGTGATATGCGATTTTTACCGCTTTTGCTTATAATAATTTTTCCTTTACCGTTAACTATCTCCCTGTCGTCCATATTAATTGCCGTATCTATTGCTATTTCACGTACTGCCGAAGAGAATCCGGGCATACTTTCAATAATTTTTTCAAAACGTTCGTAATCTGAAATAAGTTTCAGACACATATAGAGCGGATCTCCGAGAAACCGCTGTTTAACTGCTTCGTACGGATAACCGTCCTCATAATTGAATCTTGATATTTTAAAATTGTGCTTATCTGCTTCCGATTCAGCTATATAATGGAAGCTTTTAGGAAGGTAAATTATTTCTTCTTTATTGCCAAAGGCGATGCAATATGCAAGGATAAGTCTTTCGTATGAAATAAAACCTATGCTTGTACTATATGCATTTACACGCTGACCGTCATCTGATACCTGAAACACAAGGTCTTCTTCATTTCCGGTAAAAAAATCGAGCCATAGGTTTCTTAGGCTGCTGTTTCCGCAGCTTACAGAAGCTTTTAGCTTAATAGAACTGCCAAATATGGATTTGAGATCGTTTCTGTAAAATTCACACAATGAATCGGTAAAAGTTATCCTGCCGCAGCAATTTTTACCGTTTATATTTTCGGAATTAATGATTTTGTTAATATTTTCATTATTCATAGGATAACCGTTTTCATCAAAAAAACTTATTTTGACGCAATCTTCTCCGGAGACGTAAATACCGCATTCGGCTGACAGCAGAGGTATTCCGTGGCGTATTGAGGGAAGGCAGGTGTTTTCACTTATACATACCTCGCAGCCTACGGCTGAAAGACCTGCTCCTAACGGGTAAATCAAATATCTAAGTTTATCATTGAGACAGCCAATACAGAAACGTTTATATCCGGCAGCGGCTATTAACATTCCAAATTCGGAAAAAACAGTTGGATTGCAAAATTCACCGTCCAGCGGCTCGCAGAAATTGTCCCTGAAACTGAAATATTTATTTTCGCCTAAGTATTTCATACAAATTCTCCTTAATCACAGATATAATTTGAATATTGACCATATACAAGCAAATTATTCTTTTCGAACCTTTCTGAACAAGAGAAAAAGAGCTAACAAATTCGGAAACGCCATAAGGCCGTTAAAAACATCCGAAAGCGTCCAAACGGTGTTAAGCGTAAGTATTGCTCCAAGCGAAGCAATGAAAGAAAAAATTAAGGTGAAATATTTTTTTCTTTCGCTGCCGAAAATAAATATAAAAGCTGTTTCTCCGCAGTAATACCAGCCGATGATAGTGCATAAAGCAAATATGCTGAGTGAAGCGGTTATAAAGATATCAGTATGATTGCCTGTAACATTTTCAAGCGCAGATATTATTGAATAATCACCGATCGGCGCAGACAACAAAGTAAGTGCAGTTATTGTGCAGCAGACGATCGTATCTATGAAAACTTCTGCCATAGCGCAAAGACCTTGAAGCTTAGGGCAGGAATTACTTGATGCAGAATGGAGGATAGGGGAGCTTCCAAGTCCTGCTTCATTTGAAAAAATACCTCTTCGCATACCTGCCGAAACTGCTGACGATACGGTAAATCCGGTTACTCCTCCGGCAGCAGAACGAAAATTGAATGCCTGTGTGAAAATTTGCTTAACGGCAATCGGAACGCGTTCGTGATTTTTTACTATAGAAATTATACAAACTGCGCCTACGCTTATTGCTGCAATAGGCAAAAGCAGCTGCGATGCGGAGGAAATGCGCCTTGCGCCGCCTTTGATTATTATGTAAATTAAAATAAAAGAAACAGCAAAAACAAAATGTGGATCAATATCCGTACACTCAAAAAGACTTCCGCTGAACGAGTTTACCTGAACCATGCCGCCCATTCCGAGTGAGGCGCATATACAAAATATCGCAAATGCTGCCGGCAAAATTTTTAAATTCAGTCCGTATTTTAGATATGCCATCGGACCTGCGCATTTTTCTTTTTTATAAACAGCTGCCAGATAATTTTCAGCATAAACAATTGCCATTCCAAAAAAAGCCGAGACCCACATCCAAAAAATTGCCCCTGCGCCTCCGATCAAAAGAGCTGAAGCAACTCCGGTTATATTACCTGTTCCCATAGCCGTACCAAGTGAAAGAAAAATTGTTTTTATCTGGGAGATGCCGTCGCCTTCACTTTTAGTCTTAGCAGATGTCTTTAAAAGCTCGGGAATAAGTCTAAGCTGAATAAACCCAAGCCGTATCGTATAGAATAATCCACAGCCTATAAGCAAAAAAATCAAACCGTTTCCCCATATCATACCATTGATTTTTTCAAGAAAATTTTCAAAATTCATAAATTTCTCCTGTAAGTGTATACTCTTTTTAATATTTATGGTATAATATAACTGTGTAGAACATTATTTGTAACGGAGGAGAGATATGAGAACCTATAGACCAGATACTAAAAGCTTAATAATTATTACAGGCTTAATAATATCAGTGAGCATAATATTGATTGTTGGCGTATTTTCATTTTTTAAATTAAAGCTTCTCAGAATTGTTTTATATGCTGTTATCTGTGCAGTATCACTCTTTTGTATCCTAATTTACTTGCCGATCTACTTTAAAAACACTGCATATTATATCTACAGCGACAGTATATGCAGGCAAAGCGGAGTAATTTTCAAAAAAATTAAAACCGTAAAGTTCAGTTCGATAAGATATACAACTTTTGTGACTTCATTTCTTTCTAATATAAGCGGTTTTAATTTTATTATCATTTATATGTACGGAGGAAGTATGATCCTTCTTTTTCTAAAGAAAAATGACGCTTATGAAATACTTAAAAAAATTGGCTGTGAGGTGAAACAATGATACATGAGCATCCATTAAGAATATTTCGGTATTCCATGAAAAATTTTTGGCTGCTTATATTTCCGCTGCTCAGAGGTATCAAAACATTGTCTCTTGACGCTCAAAGGCTTTATACTTGGATCAAGGGAGCTTGGTTTGACCTTGCAGTCGTTTTTTTGATAATTATCTTCGGCTATCTTCAGTGGCGTTTTTCCCGTATTGGATTTGAAAACGACTGCATTGTTCATAAAAGCGGTATATTTGTTAGATTATCAGTTAAAATACCGATCAACAACATATGCTCCGTAGCTGAAGAACAACCGTTGTATTTAAAACCCTTTGCAGCGTCGTATACTTATATTAATACCGGAGCAGGCGAAAAAAAGGGCGTAAAGCTTCTTCTTAGCAGCAAAAATGCAGACTCGCTGATGTATAGAATTAGCGGAAGTGATATGCGTTATTGTAAAATACGTAAATCAAATCCTGCGTCAGTTCTTGTATTTTCATTTTTGTTTTCAAGCAGTATTTCAGGAGCAGCTTATATGGCGGCTTTGTTTTTTAAAGGCGGAGACGCTTCTAAAAGTTATATTTCTGCCGCACTTAATAAAGCTACAGCTGAAACCTCTAAAGCCATTGAAAGTTTTGCTGTAAGTGTCCCTGAAACGGCAGTAACAATAGGGATTTTAATTGTTGCAGCATGGTTTATATCATTTATTGTTAATTATTGCAGATATCATAATTTTAGACTTGTAACAGATAAAAAAGTTGCCGAGGTATCATGTGGGATTTTTACCAAAAGACGATACAGGCTCAATATTGACAGTATAAATTATACCGAGCGCCGTCGCCATTTATTGATGAAAATGTTTAAAGCGGAATCTATCAGTGTGAACTGTCCCGGATATGGTGATAGTGATCGTATGCTTCCGGTGCTGATACCAATGAAAAAGAAAAAGGATAAGTTCAGCATAAACCGTTTTCAAAGAGGATTGTATTTTAGCGTTAAACCGCGTAGAACCAGTTGGTGGCGGTATATATGGAAAAATGTGCTTATTATTGTGTTTTTACCGATCGCTTCAATTGTTATCGCTGACTTTTTCCCGATTGGAACCGAATTGCTGCGATTTATTACGTTTATATCCGAAATACCTGCATTTATAATGCTTGCGGTAAATATAACTGCTCTTTCTGTATCGGGAATAACTATAAACGGAAAAGAGATTACGGCTAAATATACGGTCGGATATGAGCTTCGTACAGTAATTGCCGACATAGACAGTATTTCAGAAATAATTGTCTCACAATCGCTCTTTCAAAAATTAGTTAGCAAATGCGATGTCGATATTCGCTTTAATAGCAGAACTTTGCAGAAACATAAAGTTATCGGACTTGATGCTGATCAAGTCCGTACATTAATAAAATTAATCAATTATAATATTTAAGTAATCACTGATTAAATACCGTGCTCGAGTGATGCCATTTGTCAGTGATTTCTTATTACTGAAAAGGATCGTCATTGTTTTTTGCCATTTCGTAAGAATAAAAATCAAAATTTCCGTTATTGTCGCCAACACCGAGGAAAACATCACTTAAGGATAAATTTTTTTCCTTAAGACGCGCTTTAAGGAAATTTTCATCCCGTCCGGTATGACGCAGATTATCAGAAAGGATTTTGCCGTCGATAATAATGCATTTTTTTAATTGACTTTGCTGAGGATATACGTTTATATCCTCCGGTGTAATAGGACGTTTTTGTTCAGCAGGAAGGAACGATATCCTTCCGTTAGGTTCAAAGATTGCTGTGTTGATTTCAGATAAGTCAAAAAAACCTCCGACTCGGCACATAGTAAGGAATTCATTTAAATCGAGCTTTGCCTTTTTAAAGTTTTCCGGATATAGTTTTCCTTTTTCATATAAAATAACTGAGCGCCCTTCAAGAAAACGCCTTAGTTTTATTGATTTTGAGGATACAAGATTAATAATGTATGTGGCGAGACCGTATATTAAAAGTCCTGTCAGCGGCTTCCAGAAATCTTTTTCACTTGTTGTGGCAAGCTCTGCACCTATTGAACCGATGGTAATTCCGTTAATGTAATCGAACATATTCAATTGACTTATCTGTTTGTGACCGATAAGCTTTGCCATAAGAAAAAGTGCTATCACCGAACCGATCGATGTACATAATATTTTAATTAATTCCATAATTATCTCCTTTTTAGATATTTTTTGCTGTCGTAGCTGAAATATTCATTGACAAATGATAAAAAAAGTGTTATAGTATTATTGCAGAATTGAAAGTCGGCTGAGTATTGTCGCTTTCGGACGCATTCTTTTTGTGGACATTGGGATTTATTCCAATGCCGACATTTATATTTTTTATAATTTTTCGGGCGGCAGAGTGATACTCTGTTATCGGATTAAGCTGATTCAGAAATATATAGCTCTGTTTTTCCGCCTTTTTGGCGGATTTTTCGTTATTAAGGAGGTTAAATGGAAAATAAAAGAATAGCTGTTGCAGCAATCGTCGTTGACGAAATGTCAGCAGTCAGCGAAGTTAATCAAATACTTCATGAAAACAGCAATATTATCATCGGGCGCATGGGAATCCCATATAAAGAGAGAGGAATATCTCTGATATCAGTGGCAATCGATGCAGAGCCCGACACGATAAGCCGACTTACCGGCAGACTCGGACAAATAAGCGGTGTTTCTGTCAAAGCCGCTATATCTAAAAAATAATGGAGGTACATATTATGTATGATAAAAAATCGCTTAAAGCGGAAGAATTTATAAACCATGAGGAAATTCTTGAAACACTTGAATATGCGGAAAAAAATAAACATAACCGTGAGCTTATAGAAAGTATACTTGAAAAAGCAGCTCCGAAGAAAACGGGCAGGGGAGTAGAATGCTCCGGTCTTACTCACCGTGAGGCAAGCGTGCTTCTTGCGTGTGATATTCCCGAAATGACCGATAAAATGTATGAGCTTGCAAGAGAGATCAAGCAGGCATTTTACGGAAACAGAATCGTTATGTTCGCTCCTCTTTATCTTTCAAATTACTGCGTAAATAAATGCGTTTATTGTCCTTATCATTATCAAAATAAGGAAATTCCGAGAAAGAAGCTCACACAGGAGGAAGTTAAGGCGGAAGTAATTGCGCTTCAGGATATGGGTCATAAAAGACTTGCGATTGAATCAGGCGAGGATCCCGTAAACAATCCTATAGAGTATATTTTGGAGTGCATAAAAACCATTTACTCTATAAAGCACAAAAACGGCGCGATCAGACGTGTAAATGTTAATATCGCGGCAACAACTGTAGAAAATTACCGCAAGCTTAAAGACGCAGGTATCGGAACTTATATCTTATTCCAAGAAACATACCATAAAGAAAGCTATGAAAGACTTCATCCGGCAGGTCCAAAGCACAATTATGCTTATCACACCGAGGCTATGGACAGAGCTATGGAGGGCGGTATTGACGACGTAGGTCTTGGCGTATTATTCGGTCTTGACCTTTATAAGTACGAATTCGCTGGATTGCTTATGCACGCAGAGCATCTTGAAGCTGTTCACGGAGTAGGTCCTCATACTATCAGCGTTCCGAGAGTAAAGCGTGCGTCTGATATTGACCCGAATGTATTTGATAACAGTATTGACGATGATACCTTTGCAAAAATAATCGCCTGTATAAGAATAGCTGTTCCATATACAGGCATGATAATTTCAACCAGAGAGAATCAAAGCTGCCGTGATAAAGTTCTCGGTCTCGGAATTTCTCAGATCTCGGGCGGTTCAAGAACCTCAGTGGGCGGATATGCGGGTTACTCCGCCGATGAAAGACCTCACGATACGGAGCAATTTGACGTTTCCGATCAGCGTTCTCTTGACGAAGTTGTAAAGTGGCTTATCGATCTTGGATATATTCCGTCATTCTGTACGGCTTGCTACAGAGAGGGAAGAACAGGAGACAGATTTATGTCGCTCTGCAAGGTAGGACAAATTCAGAACTGCTGTCTTCCGAACGCATTGATGACTTTACAGGAATACCTTCAGGATTATGCAAGCAGCGAAACAAAAGCCGCAGGAGAAGCTCTTATAGCCAAGGAAATTAAAAATGTTACAAATCCCAAGGTTTTGGAAACAGCTTTGAAGAATCTCGAGAATATTAAAAATGGACAGAGAGATTTCAGATTCTGATATATTTGAAAAATTTGTATGTAAGAAAAAGTAAGAACCTGTATGGGCTCTTACTTTTTTATCGCTATGTTGAAGCGTTTTATTATCCGAAAAAATATCTTGAATTTGTTATATCGGCTTCTATTCTTAGAAGACGATTGTATTTTGCTACACGATCGCTTCTGCATGGAGCTCCCGTTTTTATTTGCCCTGCATTAGTTCCGACAGCGATATCGGCTATTGCCGTTTCTTCGGTTTCGCCGGAACGATGAGATATTACCGTCGTATATCCGTTGTCCTTTGCAAGCTGAATAGCGTTCATAGCTTCGGATAACGTACCGATCTGATTATATTTTACAAGTATCGAATTTCCTGCATTGTTTTGCAGTCCCTTATTGAGATAATCGGTATTCGTTACAAACAGATCATCGCCTACAAGCTGAACCCTGCTTCCTAACTTTTCGGTGATTTTTTTCCAGCCGCTCCAATCGTTCTCACCAAGCGGATCTTCGAGCGATACTATCGGATACTTTGTTATAAGTCTTTCCCAGTAATCGATAAGCGCGTCGGTATTCATGCCAATATCGCGTTTTGGAAGCCTGTATTCGCTTTCTTTGCACCACTCGCTTGCGGCTGCGTCAAGAGCAATTTTTACGGTATCATTAGAATAGCCCGCTTTAGATATAGCCTCAAGTATTACATCGATGGCTTCTTCGTCAGACGAAAGATTAGGTGCAAATCCACCCTCGTCGCCTACAGTTGTACTGAGGTTTTTAGCTTTCAGAACTTTTCCAAGCGTATGGTAAATCTCACTTCCTATTCTCAGAGCCTCCTTGAAAGAAGAAGCGCCGACAGGCATAATCATAAATTCCTGAATATCTACATTATTTGAGGCATGAGCGCCGCCGTTAAGGATATTCATCATCGGAACAGGAAGCCGATTTGCGTTGCTGCCTCCTATAAATCTGTAGAAGGGGAGTCGGTAATGCTTTGAAGCGGCTTTTGCGCAGGCAAGCGAAACGGCGAGAATTGCATTTGCTCCAAGGTTGGATTTGTTTTTTGAACCGTCTATCTGAAGCATTATTCCGTCGATTTTTGCAGTATCAGAAGCATCGCAGCCTTTAAGAGCCGGTGCTATTACAGAATTGATGTTTGAAACTGCTTTCTGAACGCCTTTTCCGCAGTATCTGTCATCATTATCGCGAAGCTCAACGGCTTCATTTATACCCGTTGACGCGCCCGATGGAACGCTTGCTGCCGATATCGTCCCGTCAGAAAGCATTACCTCGGCTCTTACAGTTGGATTTCCTCTTGAATCAAGAATTTCAAATCCGTAAATTTTTTCTATTTTTAATCCTGTCATAATAAACCTCCGAAAGTAAAAGGCGCTTCGTTTTCTCTGATAAAGTATCCCTGACGCGATCCGCAGATCGGGCATATAAGAGGAGCTTCGCTGCTCTCGTGTACATGACCGCAGTTTAAGCACATCCAACGTTCGGTCTTGTCTGATCTGAAAAGCTTGTCCTCGCGCATGAGCTTTGCGTAGTGTTCGAACCGCTCGCGGTGAATGTTTTCAACTTGTGCGATGAGATTAAATACAGAAGCGGCTTTGGCAAATCCCTCTTCTTTTGCAATTGATGAAAATTTAGGGTATACGTCTGAAAATTCCTCATTTTCATTGTGGATCGATGAATCCAACAGCTTTTGAATATCGTTATATACATCAGCAGGATAACCGCCTGTGATCTCGATGTTATTTCCTGCCGCATCTTTCAGCAAATCAAAAAAAACTTTTGCATGCTGCTCTTCCTGAGAGGCTGTAAATTTAAATACTTGGCTTATAACATATAGATTTTGTTCTTGAGCAGTCTGCTGAGCAAAAATATAGCGATTTCTTGCTTGACTTTCTCCGGCAAAAGCTTTCATAAGATTCAGCTTTGTCTCACTCGAAATAAAGTTTATGGACATTTATAATTCCTCCTTTGAGTTTTAGAACCTGTCTCCATAAGCTGCAGCAGGTTCTTATATCTTTAGTATCAGCTGAATTTTCATATTTATTCTAATTTTTAAATCGTGAAGCTAAAATCATCGTCAGATGAAATATGATTAATCCGACTGATTTCTGCATAATATGATATTATTTTTAAATATTTCAAAATTTGACTGTTGACAATTATGATATTATGATGTATAATAACATGGAAATGGAGATGATATAATGCGCTCTAAAGGAACGAAAACTATTACTGAGAACCGACAGGCTCGACATGAATATTTTGTTGTTGAATCTTTTGAAGCAGGTATTGAGCTTGTTGGAACAGAGGTTAAATCGCTTCGACTTGGCAGCGTTAATCTTAAAGATAGTTGGTGCTCAATTGATAATGGCGAGATTTTTATCAAGGGTATGCATATTTCTCCATACGAAAAAGGAAATATTTTTAATCGTGATCCTATAAGAGTCCGCAAGCTCCTTATGCACAAACAGGAAATTAATAGACTTTACGGTAAAGTTAAGCAGGATGGTCTTACGCTTATTCCGTTAAGCCTTTATTTCAAGGATTCAAAAGTTAAAGTTCAGCTTGGGCTTTGTAAAGGAAAAAAACTTTATGACAAGCGCAGTGAAGCTGCAAAGCGGGACGCGAGTCGCGAAATCGACAGAAATATTAAATCCTTTAACCGCGAATAAGGGGGCGTAAAGGTTTCGACGGGGATTTTGAAGTATGATAAGCGAGCGGAGTTGGTGTAACTCCTTAAACTATACCACGTTTAAATATAAACGCTAGAAATAACATTTCTGTAAGCTCAAGAAGTTTACAGGTAGCAGCCTAAGTCTGCTTCCGTCCACCGACAGAGTACCACGGCTGTCGCTTGGGCGTCGATTAGTGGTGAACGATTCTTCGGAGTGTCCGTGCCGTTGAATTGTATTCGGACTACCTGAGTTTTCAGTCTGCTTATCGGCGGTTTATTCGGGGAATTTTAGTAGGTAAGATACGCTCGTAGAAAGTTGTATGAATGAATTTTCGGACAGGGGTTCAATTCCCCTCGCCTCCACCAAAACAATATTACACAAAACCCTACTTCTTTGTAGGCGGCTTTGCCGTTACGGTTTGGCTGTAATACCAAAAGTGAAAAAGCAGAGGGTTTCAAACTCTCTGCTTTATTACTTATAGGAGATTATTAAATGAATACAGTTAATAGAAAATTAAAGATAACAACTCAAAACGGAAAATATTCTAATGGGATTGCTAACCGTTCTATCCTAACAGTGACGTGGGATAGTAATAATACCAGAACTGCTGTTGCAATTGGTATAAACCCAAGTAAAGCCAATGATAATAGGAGCGATAAAACTCTTACGACTTTAGGTAGGTTTTTAGCCGCCAATGGTTACAAAGAATTTAAAATGCTGAATATATTTGAAAGCTACTCCACAAAGCAAAACGGGATTAATCAAGCAACTTTGACAGACTTTTCTAAATATATTAACGAATTTCAGAATGCTGATACTATTTTTGTTGTATGGGGAGTTTCCAAAAGCTATAAGTCTGAGAAGGAACAAATCATTCAGCTTCTGAAAAAATACGATGAAAAGATTTATTGTTTGAAGAAAGACAATAAATATCCTTTGCATCCAAGTAGAATGAGTTATGATTGTGAAATCTCAAAATATTTTCTTGACTAAAAGTACATTTAGTGATTTTTAAATTGTAGCTATAATAAAAAAAATAGAACCAGAAAGCTTTCATGCCCTCTAGTTCATCTTTTTAAATTGACAGATTATTTGTTTTCGTTAAACGCTTCAAGAGCGTCCAAAACCGCATAATATACCATTTCGTCAGGGTGATATCTATCGTCACTGAATATCGAATTACCAGCTCGATTAAAATGTTCCAGAATCGCAGCAGCACAGCCTGCACTTCGATTCTGCCCCGATTCGCATTGGCAGATGATTTGCAGTTCTTTCGACTTTGCAGAATATACAAACTCTGCTATTTTTTCGGCTTCGGGTAGTTCTGTCTGGAAATCGTCAAGCGGAACATAGAGTACATTGTCTGTTTTATTGCTATAATCAACAAGAGTATAGCTTTTGTCGATATTGTATCTATTTGGGTCATAAAAGCTAATGATAGCGGTGTTTTTGAAAAAGCTTTCTGGTAGTAGGTAATCCTCAATAAAATTTCGGGAATAAATGGCAACAGAAACATATGCCTGAATTGAATTAACAAATGTATTGTAGTTGATTTCAGCATACCTTGCAATCAACAGATAATTATATACCATAGCTGCATTAAATGAACGTGGAGATAAGTATGTACAACATTTTATTAGTTCGTAAAATTCGTCTTCAAAATGATAACTTTCAAGTAAGTCAGAAAGAGACGCTGTTTTATATTGTATCCATAGCTGGTATGCTTTCATTGCATCTTCAGAAAATACTCCATTCTCAATAAGATATATGTAAATATCCTCACGTTCAATGAAAGGATACTTACGAAAGAGTTCGGAATGAAACATATTTGCTGTATTTATAATAGTATCATCTTTAGATACGTTAGATGATATATTTTTAATATGGCTATGAACTGCCGAAAAAGTACGGCTGATTTCTCTTTTTGTTGACGGCTTAACAGCTTTAAACCAGGGATATTCTCCGCATACTTTATCTATTTTTTTCAATGACTGATAATCCAATACCGAAAGCTCGGAAACAGGAATATCAGAAGCAATAATTCCTGTCTGGTTCTGACACTCATATAAAACTTCAAGCATTTTATCAGAAGTGATATTTCGTAAAATTTCTGGATTATGATGAATAAAATCAGAATCAAAATAATTATTCAATACTTGTTTGGCAAGCGGAATAAGTTTGCGGACAGTTCTGATTGATAAATCCTGCTTTTCTTTTTGTTTTTTCATTCCCCATACACATTCATACGGTATTCCAATTCCCATTGAAATCATTTGTTTACCACAAGAGCAATTCTTTGGAATTAAGTCTATACCAAATTCATTATAATTATGATGACATTCTGATTTACCGCAATATGGACAATAATAGTGCGCTGGCAGAGGGTTTAAACACATATATCCAATCAAATAAGCAATAAAAGTTCCATTGCTCGTTATCATTGGCATTGAATTTTCTCTTGCTGTCTGGGCTATGATTCGGTAAGCTTCAAATTGCAATACAGTTTCAGAATTTTCCAATGCGGTTATTTCTTGATTGAATCTGTCTAAAGCAAAATTTGGAATACCCGAGCAGTAGATTTCATTTAGACGTTTTTCACAAGATTTTTTTATATTTGCAAATGCTTGTTCTTTCGTAATCATTGTAAACTTCCCTCCACAATCCCCAAATACTTATAAATCGTTGGATAGGACAAACTGCAAAGCCTTGAAAATTCCTTTTTATTGATCTCACCCTTTTTATATTTCTGATAATGCTTATAAAAGATACTCGGAATGTCCTCGGCTGTTGTAGACGGTCTGCCAATGGTTTTTCCTTTGGCTTTTGCATTCTCCATACCGCTTTTTACTCTCTGACTAATGATATTGCGTTCCAGTTCGCTGAATACGCCCATCATTTTGAGCATTCCCTCCGTCATTGGGTCAAGCTCCTTACTGCAATCCACAATGAAAGTACCAAGCACCAATTTGATGTGCTTATTTTTAGCAAGCTCAATAATATCGCAAAGTTGTTTTGTACTTCGGGTAATTCTGCTAACTTCTGTTGCAATAATGGTATCGCATGACTGCACAACACTAAGAAGTTTTTGCAGTTCTGCTCGGTCGGCTTTCATTCCGCTTTCGTATTCAAGATATATTGTAGTATCGGTTGCTCCTTGCTGTTTCAGCTCTCGGACTTGTCTGTCAATGTCCTGCATTTTCTCATTGGTGGAACATCTTGCATAGCCGTAAATCATCGTAAACACCTCACAAAATATAATGTTGTATATATTATAAGATATAAACGAAAAGAAGTCAACTGTTTCTTTTATAATTTCAGCCGTAATTTTTTATGATTACGGCTGATTTTACGGTGTTAAAAATTATAAATGGAAAGAGATGGTTTCTTTTATATGATTCTTGGATTATCAAAATCGGTATAGCCAAAGTAGTTCTTAATAGCTGTTGTTTCTTCATTTTCACCAAAACGAGTTATCATAAACTTGTGATACTCCGCATTATATGGATTAGTTTTCAGAATATCCAAAAATACATCAAGCAATTTATCCTGCGGAAAATTCGGATTTGACATATTCTGAAAAATATTATTTGCCTGCTGAGTTGTTTCGTTTGTGAGCCACCAGATGGATTTTCCATTTTTATTTAACAGGAATATAAGCGATAAGAAAACACGCCAATAATCCGTGAAAACACATTCAAACAAATAGTCGGGTTTAATACGACCGTATAATTCTGCCTGCTGTGCCTGATTGATGTTGGATACACTGTTTATGAGTCCTGTTTCTGCTCCGTCACGAACGATATTGAATGCTGTAGCTGTTGCAATTCCCTTGACTGCTCCTTTCAGACCAAAACCACCGCCGCTTAGATTTGGAATTAGGCTTGTCAGACTTGACATTCTTCTGCGGTTTGCCTGTAATGTCAATTCAATACTTTCAAGGGTTGTTGTGTAGTCATTCATTCCCAGGTGAAAATCTGCAAGGTGCTGTTTTTCAAACGATTCCTCAGTCACCGTCCATATTCCTTCAGAAATCAATATGTTCATTGACTGTTTGATTAAAATGCTGAGATAAGATTGATAGATTGCAAGGCGAGGCAAAGTCATCGTATCGAGTCTTGTAAGCGACTTAACAACTGACTTTTGCTTATGCATCTTATTACAGCAAGAAGTTCATTGAATTGTTCTTTCAGCGATTGTTGTTCACAGATTTGAGGTTAGTAAAAACGCCTTACACTTTCAAATGAAAGCCCCCACTTTCAAATAAAAGCCCTACCTTTCATTTGTATAGTGCTGTTTGTGGGAAACTCTGTAACGAAATTAACAGCCCATTTTCCTTGTATCTACGGCATTTATTGCACAAACAACACTAAGAAAATGATTGATGGGTTGCATCTTCAAATGAAAGCTTATCATTTTCAAATAAAAGCTCCCACCTTTCATTTGCATAGTGTTGTTTGTGGAAAACCTTTCATTTGAAAGTGCGAACCCGATAATCTCTGACATCTTATGTAAAAAGCCTCAAAATCCAATATCAAAAATAAGGTCAACCCTCAAAATGTCGCTATTTAGCGGTATTTTTGACGGTTGACCTTTCATTTGTTTGTATTCAATACGGAGTCTAAGCATCGCCTTTTGAATCCAGAGTATAAATCTGCTCTTTTTCAAAATATACCTCAACACCTTATCTTCATCGGATAATTTACATCCGCAGTCGCAGTTTACATCCTCGAATACCTCGGCTCTGATTTTCTGTCTGCTGATATCAACGAAGGGAGCAAGGTGTGACAGAGAAATTGTCTGACCGCCGTACTGGTTCGATGCCACCTGTGCAATGATCTGCGTGGCAATGTTGCAGGCAGTGGAAAAGCTGTGGGGCTTTTCAATCATCGTGCCGGAAACAACAGTTCCGTTCTGGAGCATATCCTCCAGATTGACAAGGCAACAGTTATGCATCGGTTCTGCGATATAATCGAGGTCGTGTATATGAATGATCTCCAGCTTGCAGGTCACCAGTAATTTGCAGATATTCGTCCGTATCTGCATTGTACAGCGTGGGAGAACGGACATCATCAGTTGCCTCTATTTCAAGCGTGAACCCCGTTTCATCGCCATCGTTGGTAATTTCCATGATGTTATTTGTGTTGTAGCGTCCGAAGGTAAACGGCTCCGGATTTTCCTCTGTCGGGAACGGAAACGTAAATCCGCCAGTAACATGGCTGTAATATGCCATTTGCGAAACTGTGGAGTACCAATAAATATCCGGACAAAGAATGGAGATTTGCCCTGTTGTCAGCATTTCAAAATTCTGCACCTCGCAGGACTCAACATAGCCCTCTGCAAATACATCAATGCCTGCTGTTTTGTAGTAGATTTTGATGTAGCGTGAAGGTTTGACCACCTTGTAAAGCTGATGTCGGCGAGTTTCAATTCCTATGCCACGCATTTCAAAAGAAATCACCACATTTCGCTTTTCAATGAACGCGTTGTTCAGGTAGCTGCCGTCCATGCCAGCATAGCCGGAGGTGCTGATCGTTCCGGCAGGAGGCGACAAGCCCTCGATTTTTGAAGTCATATACTGGTTTGCTGTGGCGGTCATGTTGATCTGATCGCCGGTTTGGTTTTCTAAAATCAGGGTGAAAAACATGGTATCGCCTCCTTTCGGTGGATTGACTTTTTCGCTTGAAAATGGTATAATAGGAAGAACAAGTAGAGAGGCAACTCCTCTCTAAATCGTAATTTGGCGGAGAGTGACACAATAAAAAAATCAGGTTTTTATGGAGGAACAATATGACAATTAAAGAGGCAATTAAAGAAAGACACATGGTAAGGCAATATACAGATAAGGCAATTTCCACAGATATTATGGAATTGCTTAATGAACGGATTACCGAGAACAATAAAAAATATAATCTTCATCTTGCCCTAGTGGTTGGTAATTCTGACGGTATCGGCGGTATGGCAAAATTATTGCTTTCAAAAACGGTAAATAACTATATTGTCCTTGCAGGTATGGACACGCCTGAGCTTGATGAAAAATTGGGTTATTGCGGTGCAGATTTAATCCTCTATACTCAAACATTAGGGCTTAATACATGGTGGGTTGGAGGTATGTTTAATGGCAAGGGTGCATTAAAAAATCTCAGTGATAAGAATGTGCGTGTAAATGGTGTGATTGCGATTGGCTATGGTCAGACGCAGGGTGTCCCACATAAATCTAAAACTGCGGCAGAAATCAGTGAATATAATGGAGATAAGCCCCAATGGTTTGTTGATGGCATAGATGCGTTGCTTTATGCACCTACAGCGTTAAATAAGCAACCTTATATTGTAAAAGGTGTCGGAAATAAGATATCTATTTCTGCAGGTAACGGACATTTTTCAGGCATTGACCTTGGTATTGGGAAATACCATTTTGAAGTTGGTGCAGGCAAAGAAAATTTTGAGTGGGTGTAACAGTAAAATTCCAGTTTGTAGAGATAAAGGAGCGACTCAAAATCGCTCCTTTTCACACATTCAAAGCATTCCTCGTCTGCCGATAGATTTCCAACCGTGACAGCGATTTCGGGCTATTGTTGGTCTGATTCATCGAGACAACACCTCTTTCTGAGATTTGTAGAAATAGTCCTCGTTGACAAAATAGGAGCCTGTGATTGATACAACAATTTCACAGGCTCATTGATTTATTTACATATCATCATCTTTGGAAAAGCTGAATTTTATCAAGAAGATTCTGCTACCAACAACCGCTTCATCAGGCAAAGGTCAAAAACATTGAGTGCATTATCTTCACACAGATCGCCGGCTTTCCAGTCCGCAAGCGTTACATCAGGCACGGCAAGCAGCCATTTTTGAAGCAGCACCACATCTGCAACAGAGAATACACCGTCTGCATTGACATCGCCCTTTACGGCAGTACTTTCGTACAGTTTCGGCAGTTCGTCAAGGGTAATGACATATTCGCTGTCATAAGCCTTCTTCAGAATTTCTTTTTCTGTGTAAGTTTCATTGTAAACACCGTCCTTGACAACATATTCACCAACCCATGTGCCGAACCACGACCATTTTGCATTGGTTGCAAGCATATCGTCCACATCAAATATCACGCCATTTTCCGTCATAGCGATGATCTTATTTTCAGCCGGAATTTTCAGAATGTCCGAAAATTTTGATGCATTGGCAGTATATTGCTGCGGATTTGTATAAATATCCAGACCAATGATATCCACATATTCATCACCCGGATACCAGTCAGCAGAATCGCCGTTCCATATCCAGATGAGATTATTGCAGCGATGAACATTTGTAAGCTGTTCGTAGAGATATACCCAGAATTTCTTGTAAGCATCGTTGCCTGCCGCACTCCACCAGAACCAACCGCCGCCAGATTCATGAAGCGGTCTCCACAGCACAGGAACACCTGCATCTTCAAGACGGTGCATCTGTTCAGCGATCACAGCTATATCCGCATCCAACAGTGCCAATCCCTCCGGATCGTCGCCATTCATGACAGCGGCAAGATCAAGGTTGGTTTTGTCAGTGTAGAATGCACCCCACCAATTCGGATTTTCTCCCTCTGTATCTGGAAGAATATATTTTTCCGGTGCATTCCAGTGCCAGCAAAAGGTAATAATTCCGCCGGCATTATGAAAATCAATTGCTGTTTCAACTGCATTCGATTCTGCACCGTGGGCAGTGCGTGAAGTGCTATAATTCATCATATCAAGCCCAAGAAGTGCAGGATATTTTCCGGTCTCTTCATAAATCGCCTGAAATTCTTCGCCTTTCAATCCGTCATTGCACACCTGTCCAGCAAGAGTAGTTTTACCGTAGCTGCTGCAAAGATAGTTAAAGAGTGATTTGGCATTGTCTGTTGCATTGGGATTGATGAGGGTATTATCGACCTCGTAAACACTTTCAGGAATACTATCAGCAGTGGAAATTTCCAGATAGTCCACCTGAATCCAGCCCCATGAACTTGTAATGCTTACAGTATGCTCACCTTTGGTAAGAGCAATGCTGTGCAGTGTATATTCTGAAAGTGTATCGCCTGTACTTTTCAGGTCACCGATAAAATTGCCATCAATATGAATGTTGTTTGTTTTATCTCCGCCGATGCCCATTGAACAGAATGTCAGGTCGTAAATGCCGTCAGTGGGAACAGTAATGGAAAAATCAATCTTATCGCTGCTGTCAGAGAGATTTCCGACAACTAAGCCGCCGGAAGCGTTTTCATTGTCTATCGTGGTTATTGTGCCGAAAAGCACTGCATTTTCCGCTTCATAAAGTCCGATATTTTCGGCAGAAGTCCGAAGCGGTAAAGCGTTTGTCAGCAATACCGCACTTGCCAATATGGCAATGATTCGTTTCATGTCGACCTCCTAAATTTTTTATGTGTATTTACGATAAGTGGTATCTTTCTTACATTATAGCACAAAGGAAGTTGAAATACAAGGGGATTTAAATTACTGTTCAGGTGTTGTTGAGTCTGAAAAAACATGGTATCGCCTCCTTTCGGTGGATTGACTTTTTCGCTTAAAGATGATATAATAGGGAAAACAAATAGAGGGAGAACTCCTCCCCAAATCGGAAGTTGTAAAGGAAAATAAGTCTATGATTGAAACAATTGCCGTTGCATTAATTTGTTTATGTATATTTGTCGAGATTACGTATCTTAAAAATTTGAATAATTTCTTTCGAAAGCATAATGATGTGACTTTAAAAGATATTAACAAGGAATTTAAAACTCGTTGTTGCACTTTATTTGCAATACCTATATTTACTATTGTATTGGAATTAGTTTTGCTTTTCCTAAAACGATAACTTCCAGTTTATCGTGCTAAAGGAGCGACTCAAAATC
Source organism: uncultured bacterium (assembly GCA_905215965.1). GTDB lineage: Bacteria > Bacillota > Clostridia > Oscillospirales > Ruminococcaceae > Ruminococcus. The sequence goes on from CAJMSD010000009.1 coordinate 109,201, forward strand.
GCTCCTTTTACACATTCAAGGCATTCCTCGTCTGCCGATAAATTTCCAGCCGTGACAGTGATTTCGGGCTATTATTCGTCTGATTCACCGCAGCACCGCCTCATTTATGAAAATTGACTTTTCCACTTGGAAATGATATAATAGTAAAAAAGTAGAGGGGCAGACCCTCTCTATCAAAATGTGAATTGGAGAACCTATATGAAAGATGAATGTTTGATTTGCAACGCTCCTTTGGAATATCTGGAAACAGATGAACCAATGGTGTGTGCGATTTGCCACAAGAAAGAAAACAGCAAGACAAGATGCGTGAACGGACATTATGTCTGTAATGAATGTCATACAAAAGGCATAGACAGTATCATCAGAATATGCCTGAATGAAACGTCGAAAGATCCCATATACATTATTGAAAAACTGATGTCCCAGCCGTTTTGTCATATGCACGGTCCTGAACATCATGTTATGGTTGGAGCTGCACTTTTGACAGCGTATAAAAATGCAGGCGGTGACATTGAACTTTCTGCCGCCCTGATGGAAATGGTGAATCGTGGAAAAAGTGTTCACGGCGGTGCTTGTGGTTTCTGGGGTGCCTGCGGAGCGGGTATCAGTACGGGTATGTTTGTCTCCATCATATCGAAATCCACACCTCTTGCAAACCAACCTTTTGCATTATCGCATCAGATGACGTCAATGGCTCTTGGAAAAATCGGAGAAATTGGCGGTCCTCGGTGTTGCAAGAGAGATTCTTTTTTATCAATATTGGCTGCTATTGATTTTGTAGAACAGCATTTCGGTGTAAAAATGGACAAGCCTAAAATCACGTGTCACTACTCGTCTCAAAATAATCAATGCATCGGAAAACGCTGTCCGTTTTCAAAAGCCAATTGATAAGGTGTCAAGCGGAATTTTTGAGTATAATTCATGGATATATTTGAAATTACAGAAAATAAAAAAGAGTATCTGAAATTGTTGCTGTTGGCGGATGAACAGGAAAATATGATAGACCGTTATCTTTATCAAGGGAAAATGTATGTGCTTGATGATAATGGCATAAAATGTGAATGCGTTATCACCGATGAAGGAAACGGCATTCTTGAAATCAAAAATATTGCAACTGTTCTGGAATGTCAAGGCAAAGGATACGGAAAAACTTTAATTGAATATATCGCTGAAAAATATAAGGCAGATTATTCTATTTTACAAGTCGGCACAGGCGACAGTCCACTGACGATACCTTTCTATGAAAAGTGTGGTTTTGAGCGTTCACATATCGTGCCAAATTTCTTTACAGACAATTATGATCACCCGATTTACGAATGCGGTATCCAATTGGTCGATATGATTTATCTTCAAAGGAAGCTATAACTTCCAGTTAATAATGCAAAGAGGAGCGACCCAAAATCGCTCCTTTTTATATATTTAAAGCATTTCTTGTTTGCCGATAGATTTCCAGCCGTGACAGCAGTTTCGGTGTTGATTTAGTCGCCGGTTTGGTTTTCTAAGATTAGAGCTTGTTCACATTAAAATGGCATCAAAAATCATAGCAAGAGAAACGATAGAAAAATAGATTACATCAAGTTTGTCATAACGAGTAAAAACTTTTCTGAAGAGTTTTAAACGGAGAAAATAACGCTCAACTTCATTACGACGTTTGTAAAGTTCTTTATCGTACTCCCTAAGTAGATAATGTTCATTGTCGGAAAAGATTGATTCTATGAGTTTTCTTCCCTTTGGAGCATCATGACGGTTTCCTGCAGATAAGTGAAAGGTCATAGCAAATCGTGCAGCAACGCACACATGAACTGATAATTTGATATGCTCGGTTTTTCCGGGCTATCGGCATAAATCGCTCTATTTTTGCAAACTGTTTTTTCGTCATTTTCATATCTATATTTCAACTCATTTTTCTGCATTTGTCAATGCTTTATGTGAACACGCTATAGAACTTGCCGATTATGTCCATTGGTTCAATAATTACCGTATTCACAGCTCTCTTGGTTATCTCTCTCCGGTTCAATTTAAATCTTCTTTCCCGGCTAAATAATTTCTGTCCTATTTTGCGTTGACAAGCCAAAGCAATCTGTGTAAGATTTTGTATGAGGCAAAAAGCTGCTTTTTTCCGCCCAATGAAGAAGAAACGGAAGAGCTGGTGGAGATGGCAAAATAGGTGCAGAAAGCCTTGGGATCAAACAAGAAGATTTTTGGGATGACGACAACACCTATAGCTATCAGTTAAATGTGAATCCTACGGATAATCCGAAGTGCTTTGAAGTTGTGACTTAAATAAGTAGACTATAAATTGAAAATGCCGTACTCAATGTAATGTTTGAATACGGCATTTCTGATTTACCCAATTGTTATTATGAATATAACCCGGTTTTATATCTCCCTTAATGTGCAGATAGAGAGATTATTGATTCAAAAGCTCACGTTTCATAAGGCAAAGATCAAAAACATCAAGCTTGTCATCTTCACATAGATCGGCAGCTTTCCAATTGGCGAGGTGTGTGTCCGGCACTGCGAGCAGCCACTTCTGAAGCAGCACTACATCAGCAACACTAAGTTGACCATCCATATTCACATCACCTTTAACGTTTTTTTCGGCTGCCTTCACTGCAAAGATCGTATAATTTACACAGGATACAGATTGACCATTTGTACCGAGCGTCACACTCTCACCGGATGTCATCTCTCTGCTGTATAGCCGGAACTTTACATCCTTACTATTGGTGGCGGTCAACTCAGTCAATGTCCAGTCAGAAAGCCATGCCGGAACATTCTTTACTCTGGCATCGAGTGCGACATACAGTGTCATATCAGCATTTGCAGTTACTTCTGCCAGATCACCGGCAGTATTTTTGGAGTCACAAGCAGTCTGGATATACTCCGCACCAAGCAGTTCATTTGGAAGCTCTGTATAGGTTGCATCCCGGTCACCGAATACCAATGAACCGATTTGTGCCTTCTCTGCGATTTTCCAATTCTGATAATAGTTCAGGTCTTTGGGGATAAGTGCCATTAGTTTTCCCTTGATTGGGGCAATACGTGCTTCGACTTTCCACTTCTGGTTAGCACTTTCGTCACATGTCCACTGCACAATCGCTGCACCCGGCTCAACTGAACCCATCGCAATGCCGAGACAACTTTTGTCACGGCTGATTTTAGTAGCAAGTGTATAGGTGTTGTCGCCGTTATCTACAAATTTAAAGAGCTGTGCATCCGTACCGTTCTTCTCGGTCAGAGAAAGTGCTGTGCCGTTATCCTTACTGCCATCTGCAAGTGTAAGTACAAGACCGCTCTCATGCTCTGTGATAAGATAGTAGCCATTGCCGACATCTTCTAAATTCCAAAGATACTCGGCCTCTGTCTGCTGCATCGTTCCATCTTTCAGACCGATAGACAGTCCGCTGCCGGAATTCACAATGGCGTAATTATGCTGCGTCGGAAGTACCGCACCAATTTTTCCGCCCTGTACCGGCTCATTGCCGACCTCTACGGATTTCAGGAACGGTGATTCAAATGTCTTGCTGACAAAATCTGCACAGGTGCTGTCGGTGATATATTGAATGCTGTTATATGTTTTAAAGCATCCGGAGTATTTGTTGCAAAAATCCTTGACATCCGTACCGTTCTTGTTGTAAGCTTCAACCAGATGATAACCATAGAAGTCAGCCGGTTTCCATTCTGAGGTATTATGATTTTTAAAGCTGATTGCGGACGGTGTACCGGACGGAGAATCCGACGTATACGAACCGCTGTCCGTAAAGGTAATGGAAGAATTTCTGTCCGGATCGAGCTCATTGCCCTTGTACCCTTCAAAACGGCAATTTTCATTTACTACACGGGAACCTTCGCCACCGATGACCTGAGAGGACTTATTGGGATTGCTGCCGCCGGTGACGGTATGATAATTGTTGTAGTTGTGATCGTAACCGTTGGAATACTGCGGACAGCGGCGAGAACACTGCTCCCACTTATTGTACATAAGTGTTGTATGCAGGCGGGAGGTATCCTTGTTCTGAGATCCGAAAGCAAATGTCCAGTAACGATTTTTGAAATAGGTGTAGGAAACGGTGATATAGTCCGGATTATAGCTGTTATATTTTCCGTCCGACCAACTTTCGGAGGGCGTGTTGATCCAGATGAATTTACCGACCTCTGCATCCTTGTTCTGGCTGAAAGTCGCACTGAAATTATTGTGATCAATCCAGAGATTCCGCACACCGTAAAATTGCAGGAGAATCGTGCCAGAGCCTGTATTGTTCAGCGTTCTGCCGACCCAGTTGACATTTTTTATGACAATATTATTACTTGGACGATCATCCTTACCCCAAAAATCATCATTGCGTAGCTGACTATCATAGACAGTATTTTTGCTGTAAGAGCCGATGATAGTCTTGTTATCACGGATGCGCTGCTTATCCTTGCTTTGGTTCACAAGATCGAGGTCGGCTGTGATGACAACGGTTTTAGGGTCTGTTGAATCGAGGGCGGTGATGAATTCATCCACCGTGTCAGCATAGACCGTTTCGCCAAGCAAACCACCAATTGTACCCGCCTTCTCTTTACCGTTCACAACGCTGTTTGCTGCAAAGCCCTCCAGACCATCCAAATTCAGTTTATACTTCTGATAGGTTTCTCCCGTATAATCATCAACATTCACGGAGTTGCTGTCCGGATTAAAAGTCAGAGCAGATCCGTCCGCAATGCTGGTAATCTTGTAGTAGAGGTCATAGCCCTCGAAATCCTGAGCAACCGCCTCAATCTTCCATCTCTGCGAGGTGCTGTCGATGTCAGTAGAGATTACTGCCAGACCGCCGTCATTCGTCAGAACATAGCCCGTCGAGGAACTGACAATCTCGTACACACCTGTACTGATGTAATTGAGATACCACTTTTGCGACCGTTCACCAAGGAACGTGTAGGAACTGACATTGTCTCCGTCATCTGTACCGGATAGCGTAAGATTCCGATTCGTGTCGCCAATACCCAGCCGAAACTCCTGTACTGGATAACTCATGGTGTCTGCTCCGGCTGCCTCTGCGGGAACAGATGTGATTTCTGTTGGAATAAGCGAAGTGCTTATGATTGCTGTACAAAACAGACTGCAAATGCACTTTTTCAGCCTCATAATAATTCCTCCTTAATTATGGCTTTCCTTATCATTATGATAGCATAATCATCATAAAACTAAAATAACAATTTACGCATTTTTACTGACATTTTCGTCACTTTTGACTTGACATACCATTTACTGCATGGTATAATAAAACCGAAGGTGGTGAGGGAATGAAGCGAGTCGGAATCATCATCCCTGCAATTACGGATCTATTGCGGTCGGAACTGATTAAAAGTGTATATGAAAGTGCATTTCCGTTAGGATATGATATAATTGTACTGACAAATGCAACAAACGCACATAATGATTTTGTCTACAACGAATATACGATCGGAGAGGAAAATATCTACTCTCTTATTACACATGCAGCATTTGACGGTGTAATCTTTGCATCACAGTATTTTTACAAGACAGCACTGAAACAAAGGATTGCAGCTGCCATTCGTAAGGGAGGGATTCCTTGTGTGGAGATTGGGGAAAGCGATTCAGGGTTTGAGACCATCCATATACACTCGAAACAAGTTATGCATGATATAACCGAACATCTCATTACGGTACATGGCTGCCGCAGACTCTGCTGTCTGACGGGTCCTCAGCATATACCGGAAGCGAGAGAACGTCTTTACGGATTTTTGGAAGCAGCACAGCAGCATCACATTTGCATTCCGAAAGAAAATATTATCTACGGTGATTACTGGAAGCTGTCCGGGAAACAGCTTGGCAAAGCGATCCTATCCGGTACATACGAGAAGCCGGATGCAGTTGTTTGTACCAATGATATGATGGCAGTATCTCTTTGCGATACACTCGCCGCAGGAGGGATGTCCGTACCGGAGGATATACTCGTCACAGGCTATGATGCACATATCGAGGCATTGCTGCACTTCCCCTCCATCACAACTGTCGGCGGGCAGAGCAAAGAGGCAGGCAGGCTTGCCTTTGAAAAACTCTTTTCAATGATTGAGGGAAAATCTCTCACAAATGAAACAATTCGATTGAAAATCATTTACGGTGCAAGCTGCGGCTGTGTGGATAAGGTTGAGAATTACAGGCAAGCTGCTGAACAGGTACAGACATATATCCGCAGCGAGTCGCACAAGGCAGAAATGCTCGAAATGCAGACGAATACCAGCTTTATTGCATCTATGTCTGAAGCACAATCTCTTGAGGAATTGATGCGGGCGGCAGATAACACAGCTCATATTATTACTGAACACACGAGCATAAATATATGTATATGCAGTGACTGGAAAGGGGATCTGAGCTATCCGGAGGCGTACCGGAGTGAGGGCTATTCGAATGAGATGTACCTCGCTCTGTCCAAGCGAGTCGGTGCTAACCTTGAAGCCGGATATTACTTCCCGATAAAGAAGCTGCTGCCTACTCTGGACGAGCCGCACACTCCGCAGCTGCTGTATGTAACCCCGATTCATAGTATTCTACGGGTGCTCGGCTACTGTGTGATTTCATATCGAGAAGGCTATCAGTTTCAAATCACACCGCTGCTGGTGAGTTGGCTTGATGCAGTTGCAAATGGGCTGCGAACGCTTCAAAAGAAAAGATACACTGACCATCTGCATGAAAAGATCGAAGAGACATCATTACATGATGTGATGACCGGACTACTGAGCCGTAAGGGATTACTTCTGCAGCTTACAGAGATTGTTGCAACAGGAAAATGTTGCGGTCTCCTTCTCATAACCATTGGCAGAATGCTTGCTGCCAATCTGAACAATGCAGCGGATGGTTATACAATGATTCAGGCAGAGATGCTCATTGCCAATGCACTCCAGCTTATGAGTAACACGACGATGCAGGCAGCGAGAATTGACGAAACGCATTTTGCATTTCTTTTCCCACTAGCGGAGCATGACAGGCTTGATGCGGTTTCCGAGCATCTTATTACGAAAATCGACGTATTCCTGCGAAAAATGCAGGAGAGTACAGCTTATGCTTACCTTCCGGAACTTGTGTATGAGAGAGGTATTGTGGCAGACAGTCCCAAAGAATTTCTTGCCGAACAAATTACATTACTGGATAAAAAGGCGGCTGAAACCACCGGACGGAGGACGGCTGATGCAGGACAGCTTGAACGATTGCGTCGTGAACTGCATCTGGCACCGCAGCTCGATTGGACAATGTCAGGAATGGCAAAACAACTCGGAATCAGTGTGAGCTACCTGCAAAAGCTGTACGGACGTGTGTTCGGAATCGGTTTCATGGATGACCTCATTGCAGCACGGATTGAAAAAGCAAAGCAACTTCTGACTATGAGTGATCTGCGTGTAAATGAGGTAGCAGAACAGTGCGGCTATCAAAATTCAACGCATTTTATGCGGCAATTCAAAGGGAAAATCGGAGTGACACCTTCACAGTATCGTGAACGGAAGAAAAATAAATCTATTCTATCACTTGATGCCTCATTGTCCGTAGAGTATGAAGAACCGGAATTATCCATTTTGGACCATAGTCAATAAAGTGGACAACAAAAAGTGGAAAGTTTACAAAAAATTCAATTCAGCCTGATTTGGTGAAAG
>CAJMSD010000010.1 GCA_905215965.1 uncultured bacterium
CCATCAAAGGAAGAGCAGCGCCAAATCGGCACCTATTTCCGCAACCTTGACAACCTTATCACCCTTCATCAGCGTAATTCTTACGGTTTACATCTTCCGCAAGGTTTATACCCATCGGCGATAGCTTGGTCGTAATCGTTCGTGAAAGCCTTATTCGACTCTTTCATATCATCAACAGAAGAACAGCTCGCATAGTGTATCTTCTTTGAATTAGTATTCAGTACATAAGTTGTTCCGCTATCCTCAACAGGTGTGTTCTGCTCCTGCTGCGATGTCGTAGTTGTCGTTGTAACTGGCGGAGTATATTCGGATGGATTAACATTAACCGAAATATTTGAGCCATCGGAAGTGAATACAATCGTTCCTTGCAAGTCAGTGCGGTAAACATCAATGTTTCTATCATCAAGACGCTTAAGTACATCATCGGTTGGGTGTCCGTAGGAATTATGAAGTCCGCAACTGATAACTGCATAGCTCGGCTCAACTTTTTTCAGAAAGTTTGAAGAAGATGAACTGTCAGAGCCGTGATGTCCGACTTTAAGAACATCGCACTTGATGTTTGTCCATATTCCGTCCTCCTCCGACTTTTCTGCATCGCCTGTGAACAAGAACTTATCATCGCCATAGGTCAGCTTGATTACAACAGAGTTGTTGTTCTGTTCGTCATAATCAATCTCCTTTGGAGCGACAACCTCAATAAGAAGATTTGCTTCGTTGTAAATTACATCACCTGCCATAACATCGTGAACAGCAGCTCCGCTTTCATCAACAGCGTTTAGCATATTCTCGTAGATTGATGTAGTAGCAACAGCAGATGTCATATAAAAGTTCCCAATGTTAAAACTGTCAAGAACAACAGGCAGACCGCCTATGTGGTCGCTGTGTGCGTGAGTTGCAACAACATAATCAATCGTGTCATAGCCCTGTGTGTAAATGTAAGTTACGACCTTATCAGCTTGGTCTGTTTCTCCTGCGTCAATGAGCATTGCTTCACCGTTAGGAAGTTCTATGAATGTGCTGTCCCCTTGGTCAACATCTATGAAATGAACTTTCATCTCGTCACTGAACTCTGTGATTTCAACATCTGGCTCGGTAGTTGTTGAAGCTGGAGTTGTAGTTGTAGTAGTTGCCGAGGTAGTGGTTGTCACAGCTTCTGTTGCGGAAGATGTTGTTTGTTCTGTGCTTTCAAGTATTTCTTGCGGTGTAGTGCTGCTCTCGGATTCTTCTATACTTGTGGCAATGCTTGTTTCAGATTTTGCATTTGAGATTGATACAGAATCTGTACTTGTATCAAGCTCACAGCCTGAAAAAAGAAACGATGCCGATAGGAAAATAGCCAGTAAAGATATAGGTTTATGTTTCATAAGAGTACCTCCGAATTGTAGTTTATATCTTAATTGTAGCAAAGTCGTTGTATCATTTTCGGGACAACGAAATATAAAATTTCAGCCAAAACTACTTTTGCTTTGTAGCTTTGGCTTTTTTAATTTCATTCGATTTTTCAAAAAGTGAGCAAATGTCTTATTTTAAAGGAATTTGCTATAAAAATTATAACATTGTCTTACAAGTAAGTCAAGTGCTTTTCTTGTGATACTGATAAAATTGTCCGAAAGAGATATAATAAAATCAGAAGATTTTTATGGAGGACAGCTTATGAGAAAAGAAGTTTCTTTCAAAAATCGTGATAGATTTATTCAGTTGGGTATTGCGATTTCCTCGCTTAGAAAAGTGCGTGGTATGTCACAAGAGAAGCTTGCAGAGAAGGCAGGCATAAGTCGTTCTTTGCTTAGTGTAATTGAAGCACCTAATACCGCCAACAGCTTTTCTCTTGAAGTGCTGTACGACATTGCCGACGCATTGGAGGTTACTCCCGCAGACCTGATTAACGCTTCACTATTCTCAGATAACATCATCAATAAAAAGCACGATTAAAAAGTAAAACGACAGACTTTGTAGAATTTCTACATCGTCTGTCGTTCTTTTTTATTCCAATTCTCCCATTCGTTTCTTTGAACGTTCCTGTTCCTGTGCTTTATCTCTGCCTAAAATCATATCAACATTTTTCATCGTTGCTTGTAACTCGGAAAGTTCTGATTTTTCAGAATAGTAGCTCTCGTAGAGCTTGTCTTTCTCGGCAAGCAAAGCCTTTTGTTCGGCTCTCAAATCCTTGATTAACGGAGCTTTCCCACCGTTAAATCTTTTCTTGAGATACATCTCGGCAGCACCCAAAATAATCAAATCCGCTTCGTGTTCCTTGCGATAACGCTCCTTGAAAACAACGGTTTCAAGTTTATCGGCAATCGGTTTGGTTTTACGATAGTTGTCAATGTTATGAATGTCCTCATCAATGGTTTTCAAGCGTTTTTCTATTTCCTTGATACGAGTTCGAGTGCTGTTGTAGTTCTCTCGTGTTGCTTCGGTTTTTTCGGAAAGTTTATCGTAGTCAAGGAGATTATGCTCCGTCAGGAAGTTCAGAGTATTTGCCATAGTCCTGATGTTTTGAACGGTTGCCCATTGTCTGTATGCTTCAGGATTTTTCTGTCGCTCCTTCATCGCATTTTCAATGTCAATGATAAGTGAAACTCTCTGTGAGCTTTCAATTTCAATACGCTTTCCGCCAGCAATTCTGTTGCGTATTTGTTCTTCCGTGTAGTCAGCTCCGAGAGTTTTGGAACGGGTAAAGCGTTCCTGTCCTTCAGCTCGGAACGAAATATATTTGCCCGATTTTATTTCGTACTTTTCTCTTTGCATAAGCAAAAGAAACTCATCCCAATCTCTCGCCTTGATGATACAGCGGTCAATATTCTGACGAAGCAAAGATTTCCAACTCTGCCCCTTCTTGTCGAGCGAATGTTCATAATGGGACTTGCCCTTATCCTTTGGTTCGACAACAACAGACAATCCATATTCCTTGCAAAGCATATCACTTGTCCGTCGAATAAAGTAATAACTGTTAGGACTGCTGTTGTATTTTCCGAAGTCTTTGAAGCTTACAGAATTTGCGATGATGTGATTATGAACATTGCCCCTATCAATGTGAGTGGCAATGACATATTGAAATCTTCCCTTGAAAACTTTATCGGCAAGTTCAATTCCAATCTTGTGAGCTGTTTCATAATCTACTTCGCCCGGCGAGAAAGATTGTATCATATGAAACGCAAGGTATCCGTCCTTCTTATCGACTTTTTCTTTTGTTCTCATAAATTGTTGATAAGCAGTTTCGGGAACACAGCCATAACTATCAACAAGCAAAGTACCGTCAGTTTTCTTCGGGTTCTGAATATAATTCAGAGCTTTGGTTAAGGTAGTTGTGATAGGATGGATTTTAGTAATTGCCATATTTCCTCCTGCTTTTGTTTGAGCTGTCGCATATCCTCCGCATAAATATTGTCCGTAGAATTTATGCGTTTTGCAATCTGATTTATGTTCTTGCTTACTCCGTGTATATCTTCGAGAGCTTTATCAAAACAGCTCATATCAACATTAAGCAGATAGCCGTCAAGTGCTAATTTACGGAGAAAAGTAGACATATTTTTTAGCCCTATTAGTTCCATTCTTTTATGTATTGCTGCTTTTTCATCGGCAGTTACAAAAAATCTTAAAAGGACATCTCTTGTTCTTTTTCCCATAGTATATCCTCCCTGCAAATGAGAATTTGGTTGCATAAATCTGCGGCAGTATTGTCGCATTCAAAAGGGTCTGGGAATTCCCAGCAAGCAAATTTCGGATGATTTTCTCGCAGAGAAAACGAGCGAAATTCTGATTTGTGACGATTGACTTTTTTCTTGAAAAAGCAGAGTGTAGCCACAAATCATATGCTTGCTGTCAACTCCCCGCACCGCAGTGCTTGAACAACTTTTTCAAAGACCGTTCCTTTTTTGAACGGCTTTTTCTAAGATTAGCTGAACTTTTCGACGAGCTTGCTCTCAGAAAAATCTTTGTTTTCGCCTTTCAAAATTGCAATAAGGTGGTAGTAATAACACAGATGAGCTTTTTTCAAAAGACGATAGTAAGTTGAACGTGATATTTCAAGGATACGCATTACATCATCACTATCAAAGTCAACATTATTGAAGTAAAGCATATCAAGAATTTTAAAGTACGTCGCTCCGTCATCAGGATAACACTGAACCAAATGACGAACATCTTCCAACATTTTTGTGAGCTGTAAATCAGTGTAGCACACGAACACTTTATCATAAAAACGTTGTTCGTCTTTTTTTGTTTCAAAAGGAACAAGACCTTCTACAATATCTAATAACTGTTTACGACTTGTCGTGTATAATTCGTTTTCAAGATACACCAACTTGTTGTTCACGATATGGTTGATAATTCGGTAAAGTTTAAGCACAGACTTGACAGTTTTCTCTTTTTCTTTATCACTAATTTTCACAATCTCAATCATTAGTTTCCTCCATTCAATTTTAAATGTCCGTATTTTTTTAAAAAACCTATTGACAAAATGTTCGTGTTAAGTTATAATAAAAGACGAACAAAACCACAACTACATTATACTTGCTAAACAGTCGAATGTCAATAGGAATTTCAAAATTTTGTTCGCATAATGCGAACGCTACCGAACGGAGGATATATATGGAACTTAAAGACAGGATTGCTGGTATCAGAAAATTTAAAGGCTTAACACAGGCAGAGCTTGCAGAAAAAATCGGAATGACAACTCGTGCTGTGCAAAACTATGAGTCTGGAAACAGAATTCCAAAGGCAGCCATTCTTGAAAAGATAGCTGAAGCTCTTGGAGTAACAGTAGACGAACTTGCTTCGGAAGATGACAAGTTTATTATTGAGGCAACCGAACAGTACGGCTCACGAGGTAAGGCTGACGCAAAACGAGTAATAGAACAGGCAAGTGCTCTCTTTGCGGGTGGAGATATTACCGAAGAAGATAAGACTTATGTAATGGAAGCACTTCAAGAAGCGTATTGGAGAGCAAAGATAAAGAACAAAAGGCACATTCCCAAGAAGTATCGTAAGGACAATTCCGACGAAACAGAAAAAAATTCTGATAACTAAGGTCGTTGTCCCGAAAATGATACACCTATTGTGATATAATGTAGATAGAAGTATCAATTTGCCCACGCCCACGAAAGGTTGGTGAGATATGTTTACGACAGATATTTATAAGTTCGTTGAAAAGATAAAGAGAAGATATCGTACTTACAATCCGTATGAAATTGCTGAAATATGTGGTGTAGATGTTGTCAGCAGAAAGCTCGGAACATTGAAAGGTATGTATACCGTTTCTAAAAACATACCTTGCATTTTCTTGAATGAAGAACTGGACGAATATATGGAAAAAGTAGTTTTGTTTCACGAACTTGGACATCACTTTATGCACAGATACAATGCGGTTTCGACTTTTAAGGAACATACTCTCTATGATATGTCCTCTAAAATGGAAATTGAAGCAAATACTTTCGCTGCAAACTTTATGATTAGTGATGAAGATATTGAACAGAATTCCTGTTACCAATACACAAGCGAGCAGCTTGCACGAGAGCTTTGCGTTCCTCACGAAATATTGCTCATTAAGTTGGGTGATATGAATTCACGGGGATACGATTTTAATTTATGTTTTACTCCAAGAAGTGATTTTCTCGGAAGATAAAACAGAAAGGGGGGCGTGAAGATGTCACGCACATATATTGCCATTGACCTTAAATCTTTCTACGCCTCCGTTGAGTGCAGAGAAAGAGGTCTTGACCCTCTTACAACAAATCTTGTTGTGGCTGATGAGAGCAGAACGGAGAAAACCATTTGTCTTGCTGTTTCTCCTTCACTTAAATCTTTTGGAATACCCGGCAGACCGAGATTGTTCGAGGTCGTACAGAAAATCAAAGAAGCAAACTCCAAAAGATTATATCAGTATCGCAAATCAATACGAAACTATAAAGCAGAATTTTTAGGAAGCTCTCACTTTGAAGCTGACCTAAAAAATAATTTCTCTTTGTCAATAGATTACATTGTTGCTCCACCTCGTATGGCATACTATATGGAATACAGCACACGCATATACGATGTGTATTTGAAGTATATCGCACCCGAAGATATACACGTCTATTCCATTGACGAGGTTTTTATGGACGTGACAAATTACCTTTCAACTTATAAGATGACCGCTCACGATTTGGCTATGACAATCATCAGAGATGTTCTGAATACGACGGGAATAACTGCTACGGCTGGTATTGGAACAAATCTCTATCTTTGTAAAATCGCAATGGATATTGTAGCAAAGAAAATGCCGCCTGACAAAGACGGCGTGAGAATTGCAGAGCTTGATGAAATGTCTTATCGCCAACAGCTTTGGTCACATACTCCACTTACATCATTCTGGAGAGTCGGCAAAGGCTACGCAACTAAACTTGAAGCACACAATATGTTTACGATGGGCGATATTGCTGAAATGTCGCTTACTCAATGGGGCGAGGATTTACTCTACAAGTTGTTCGGCATAAATGCAGAATTACTTATCGACCACGCTTGGGGTTGGGAGCCTTGCACTATGCAGGATATAAAGTCATATCGTCCCGAAACAAATAGTTTAAGCTCAGGACAAGTTCTGCAAGAACCATATCCTTACGAGAAAGCAAAGCTCGTTACAATGGAAATGGCTGACTTGCTTGCTCTTGACTTAGTTGAAAAGAAACTTGTTACAGACCAAATCGTATTAACGATTATGTATGACATAGAAAATCTGAAAAATCCCGAAATAAGCCGTAAGTATCACGGAGAAATATCTACGGACTCCTACGGAAGAAAAGTTCCGAAGAACGCTCACGGAACGATAAATCTTGAACGACAGACTTCATCGACAAAGCTAATACTTGAAGCGTTATCCACACTGTATGAGCGAATTGTCAATCCTGATTTACTCGTCAGAAAAATCAATGTGGTTGTTAATCATCTTGTCGATGAGAACAGCGTAAGCATAAAGGAAGAATTTGCTCAGCTTGATTTCTTTACCGATTATGCTGCTGTTCAGGAGCAGAATGAGCGTAAAGAAAAGGAACTCGAAAAAGAAAAGCATATACAAAACGCTATGCTTGATATTAAGAAGAAATTCGGAAAGAACGCCATTCTGAAAGGTATGAACTTATCGGAAGGTGCAACATCAAAAGACCGTAACGCACAGATTGGCGGTCATAAGGCTTGAATATGAAAGATTACAGTAAAATCATAAGTCTCCCACATCATCAATCAGCCACTCGCAAGCGAATGTCAAACTATGACAGAGCTGCACAGTTCGCTCCTTTTGCGGCTCTCACGGGTCACGATGAAGCCATAAAGGAAACCGCAAGGCTTACAGATGATTGTATAGAAATGGGAGAAGATAGGCTCGGTGAGCTGTCAGCAAAAATACAGTTGCTAATTGACAAGCTCTCTGAACAGCCTGAAATAACAGTAGTGTACTTTGTTCCCGATGAAAGAAAGTCAGGCGGTTCTTATGCCGAGAAAACGGGAATTGTCAGAATAATTGACGAGTACGAACGTAAGCTCGTGTTCTATGATGGTGATAAAATTCTCATAGACCGAGTGATGGATTTCAAGGGAGAAATTTTTTCTCAACTTGAATAGTCGTTGTCCCGAAAATGATACAACGAGTATGTTATAATGAAATAAAGAAGCCGAAACAGACACTTTTAAGGAGGTATCTTTATGGAGAAAACATATTTCGTTACTATCACAGGACTTAACCACTACTATGGCAAGAAGCCGTTTGAGATTGGCAGAATAATCAAGCTCATCAAAGAGCCTGATAATGAGTATGATAAGGAAGCTATTCTTGCCTTTCTGCCGTTTATTGATAAAATCGGTTATGTTGCCAACAGCACGAATACCGTTTATGACGGTACGATAAGTGCAGGCAGACTCTACGACAAAATTGATGATTATGCTTACGGAAAAGTAATGTTTGTAACTCATTCTTCGGCAATCGTCCTTGTGCTTGATAAGGAAGATGTTGAGGAAGAAGATGACGAAACAGACGATGCTCCCGAAGTTCCCAAAAAAGAAGTAGAGCCTGAAAAACCAAAGAAAAAGAAGAATAATAAGCAACCTATTGGCTTTAAAGCTGAATGAGGAGGAATTTATCATAACTTTACTTGAACGATATTCATATCTGAAATCTCTTGTAACTGAGAGAAAAACAGAATTTGAGAAACTATGTGAATTTGCTGAAACCCAAACAGAATACCTTACAGCTCCCACAAGCTCTCGCTTTCATCTTTGTAATGAGGGCGGATTGCTTGAACATTCTCTCAATGTTGCGGAAACAATGCTTAAAATGAAAAATACTCTTTGCCGTGAAATCAGCGATGAAAGCTGTGTTGTAACAGCTTTGTTTCACGATTTGGGTAAGGTCGGTATGCCTGATAATCCTATGTATGTCAAGAATATCGGAAAGAACGGCAAAGAGCCGAGCATACCTTATAGTTGCAACAACAATATGACATATATGAGTGTTCCGCTTCGGAGTCTGTATTTCATTTTACCTCTATTCCCTCTGACACCCGAAGAAACACAGGCAATTATGTACCACGACGGTCAGTATGTGGATGATAACAAGTCTGTTGCAACAAAGGAATGTCCTCTTTTGTTCCTCTTGCAGTATGCAGACACTTGGAGTACATTTGTAATCGAAAAAGACAAGTAATATGAGGATTTTATTATGGACGATAAGGTAAAAAACGCCAACAATAGATTGAAAATCTTGTACCTTTATAAGATTTTTCTTGATAAAACAGACGAGCAGCACTATCTTACTATGTCTGACATAGTTAATCAGCTCAAACTCTACGGCATTTCCGCAGGACGTAAGGCTCTATATGAGGATATTGAAGCCTTAAAAGCGTATGGTCTTGATATTATCACAATCAAAGGCAGAGTGTCAGCGTATTATGTTGCAAGCCGTGATTTTGAACTCCCTGAACTTAAACTGCTTGCGGACGCAGTTTCTTCTTCCCGATTTTTAACCGAGAAGAAATCAAGCGAGCTTTTGAAAAAGATTGAAAATCTTTCAAGCGTTCACGAAGCAAAGCAGATACAGCGACAGGTATATGTTACAAACCGTGTAAAGGCTATGAATGAGCGTATCTACCTCAATGTAGATGTTATTCATCGTGCCATAGCCGAAAACAAGAAAATAAGGTTCAGATATTTTGATTACAACATTCAAAAGAAGAAAACATACCGTACAGGCTTTCGTGTATGCTCTCCCTATGCCCTTGCTTGGGACGATGAACGTTATTATCTTATCGCATATTACGATAACAGACAAACTATTTCAAATTTCCGTATAGACCGTATGGAAGGCGTTGAAATAATTGATGAAAAGGCTGTCCCGAAGCCTGATAATTTCATCGTCGCTGATTATATGAACTCGTCATTCTCTATGTTCAGCGGAACAACGCAGGATGTAAAGCTCCGTTTTGATAATCAACTTATAAATGCCGTGATAGACCGTTTCGGGAAAAATATCACCATTATTGCCGACGGAGATAGTCATTTTACGGTCAGAGTAAAGGTAAAAGCCGAACATCCTGAGCCGTTCTTCGGTTGGCTGTTCCAGTTCGGCACTATGGCGGAAATCATAGAGCCGTGCGAGCTTCGTGACAGATACATAGAAATGCTTAAATCCGTAACGGAGAAGCAAATTTCCGTATCTACTCTCACTGAGAAATGAGAAAATCTCATCGCATTTGGCTCAAAATCAGGACTTTTCCCAGCGTGAGACTTTTTTGAGACTTTTTTGAGAAAAAATTGGGACAAAAATGGAACACTTTTGGTACTGACTTGATAAAAGCAATATGTTATAATAAGTATGCTGGCAGATTATATGCTCTTGCATACGCCTTAAAATTGAATATGGGTTTAGATAGCCTTGTCGCTTAATGCGATAGGGCTATTTTTTATGCCCAAAATCTGTCGGCTAATTCAAGTCGGCACATCTGAGGACTTGCGGATTTTATCCGTGAGTCCTTTTTTGTTGCCCGAAAAAGGAGCAGACAGATGATATTCCATTACAGCGAGGCAATCGCAAGGTATCCCTGAGCTTTGATTTTGACTTTCGACCAGAACAATCAAAATCAAATTTTCAGGAGGATACTTATATGTCTAAGATTTTTTTCGTAATGAACGACCGTAACGACACAAGCAAAGGATATACACAGGTTTCACAGGAGTATGTAAAGAAGTACATCGACAGCTTTACCGAGGGTAGAGCTTATTTTATCAACCTCGGACACTCTGTTATGGAAACCGATGAGGAGAATTACAGAGCTTTTTACAAGGAGCGTCGCAGAGAGAAGTACATCATAGAAGAAGCAATCAAAAACGGTGTAGTATCATTCGATGCTCTCGATAACACCAATTTTGATGAAAATGCAGAGGATGCCTTTGCCATTGATGATAGCGAGCCGCTTGATGAAAAAATAATGCGTAAGATTATGATTGAAAAGCTCCCAGAAGCCATTTCTATTCTTAACGATGAAGAAAAGGAACTTATTCAGCAGATTTATTTTAATCATATCAGTGAACGTGAATTAGCGAAACTTTGGAATATTCCAAGAAAAACCTTAAGCTACCGTAAAGATAAGGTTTTATTGAAACTCAGAAATTTTTTTGAAAAATAATAATTTTTTTCGCCCACCCCCTCATTTTTTCGGCTTGAATATTGAGGGGGCAAAAAAGCCTACTCGAAAGTACATTGAAAATTGAATAACAACTCTCAAGTTACGTTCCTCTTGTTGCACGAAAGTGTAAGCGAGAAAAAGAGTACGCCAAGATGTTAATGATACATTTCAAGGTATCGCAGGCAACGACAAAAGCATTGGTTTTGACCGAATTCGTTAGGCACTGCACCTGAGATTATCAATATCGACGGAGCGAGAACTACTACTTTAAAATAATAGGTTGCTCCTATTACGCCAAGACAAGCAAGAGGTATAATGATACTTCCGTTCAGACCGAAAGGTAACGGCTTCTCCATAAGAATGGGTTGAGGTGAGAGTCCTATGAAGCTGCTTTAGCGAGTGGCTGGCTTGAGTTGTTCCCTATACTGTGGCATTGTTCACAGTTGTTCCGTCAGGGGTGTCGTGGACAAGTATGACGGGTGCATAGCGATTACAGGGTTTGTAGGCTGGCGCTTATGTCAGCCTACATCTTTTACATAGTAACATACTATGAATAAAATACAGAAAGGACAATCCAATATGGAAAAAGTCAAGGAAGTTTTTAGAGGACAGGTTTACTTATCAAGGCTTACCGGTAAAGGCTGTGAACAGCGTGGCAAACGCCCCGTACTGATTTTACAGAACGATGTCGGTAACAAGTACAGTCCAACAACAATCGTTGCTCCGATTACAACGGCGATTAAGAAACGAGCGTTGCCCGTTCACGTTCCTGTTTTCAGCAATCGACTTCATAAGAATTCGATGGTGCTTTGCGAACAGGTTCAGGTAATAGACAAGTCAAGGCTCGGCAAGTTACTGTGCCGCATAAGCAACAAGACGCTCGCAGAAGTCGATAAGGCTCTTGCGGTAAGCGTCGGAATTAACAATAACTTTGGAGGTGACGAGAATGAATAATGAAATCAAAATTTTTGAACACGAACAGTTTGGCAAGGTAAGAACAATCCTCATCGACGGTCAGCCTTGGTTTGTTGGAACCGATGTTGCCAAAGCATTAGGCTATACAAAACCTCATAATGCATTAGAACGCCATATCGACGAGGATGACTCCCTGAAACGGGGAGTCATCGACAACATCGGTAGAACACAGAATACAATCTTCATTAACGAAAGCGGCGTATACAGTCTGATTTTTTCAAGCAAACTCGAAACCGCAAAACAGTTCAAACGCTGGGTTACCTCTGAAGTCCTCCCTTCAATCAGAAAATACGGGATGTACGCAACGGAGCAGACAATCGACAATATGCTTAACGGCACAGAAGAAGCCGAAAAGCTCTTTATTAAGCTTAAAGAAGAAAAGCTCCGCACAAGGGAACTTAAAAACGAGAATATGAGGCTTACCAAAGAAAACGACTCTCTTGCAGAGGTCGTTGACTTCATCAATATGTATGACGACGAAAGCGATTTGCTGAATGTATCAGATATTGCAATCGCATATCAGATGTCGGCAATCGAATTCAATCGCTTGCTCTGTATTCTCGGTATTCAGCATAGAGCTTATGGAACTTGGATACTTGCTCCTGAATATGAGAACTGCGGATATGTGAGGACGGACAAACGTCCAACCTTCTACGGCGAAGGCTTCTTTATCCATACCCGTTGGACGCATAAGGGAGCAGCATTCTTGTATAACCGCTTGAAAGAAAACGGCATTTTACCCGTTTTCGACTGGATAAAGCAGATAACAATAACTAACTGAAAACAAAGGAGAATTAATTTATGGATAATGTAATGGTTATAGCAGTTATTACTCCCGATGAAGCGATGAAAGAGCTTGACAGGGACTTGGAGAAAACCTGCGAAATTATGGGTTTACTCTACCATAACTACGGTATTGAACTCAGCGACGATGAGTTCGATAAGGTATTTGACATCATAAACAGATAATTTTCTTTCATATTGATTGGCTCCCTCTTTTAACGGCAGTTCTTTAAGAGCTGCCTTTTTACATAGCCTACCCCAAGTAGGCACAACCTCGCACTGAGCGAAAGTCAGGAAACGCTCTTGACATTTACGCTTTAAAGTGCTAAAATGTAAGGAGAGATAGAAATGACTAATACAACACAAATCGAACGCAATTTTGGTATATGGGTGGCTCTGAAAGTTCTGCTCAAGCACGAACTTATCAATCAGGAAACCTTTGATAAAATTGTTAAACACGAACTCAGAGAATATATGGCATAAAGCCGAAGGAGGACATATTATGTATTATGGAACAAATCCGCTTTTTCTTGACAAAAACAGACCGAGAAAAGTCGTATTTTATGGACGAGTATCAACAGAACACGAAGCGCAGCTCTCGGCACTTGAAAATCAGATGCAATGGTATGAAGATACTGCAAAGCGTTTTCCGAATTGGGAAGTCGTAGGCAGATACATAGACGAGGGTATCACAGGTACTCAGGCAAAGAAAAGACCCTCGTTTATGAGAATGATTGCTGACGCCGAAAAAGGAATGTTTGACCTTATTGTTACTCGTGAGGTATGCCGTTTCGCAAGAAATACCGTTGACACTCTCACCCATACCCGTGCATTAAAGGGGCGTGGAATTGAAGTATTCTTCGTTGATGATAATATCTGGACTATGGACGGTGACGGTGAGCTTCGTCTGACAATTATGGCTACACTCGCTCAGGAAGAAAGCCGTAAGGTATCCGAACGTGTCCGTGCAGGACAGCGTATCAGCCGTACGAATAAACAGCTTTACGGAAGTGGAAACATTTTAGGCTATGACAGAAAGCCCGGTGAAACCTACACAATAAATCCCGAACAGGCTGAAACTGTTCATATGATATATGACCTTTATGAAGAAGGCTACGGTACGTTGAAAATCGCAAAGATTTTAATGGAGCGTAAACGCCTTACTGCTACGGGAACTACCAAATGGACTTGCCACAATGTAGGTCGCATTCTTCAAAATGCTACTTACAAGGGATATATCGGATATAATAAGTCGTACAGCAATAACTACCTTGAACAGAAGCGTATCCATAATCTTGACAGAGATACCTATGAATATGTCAAGGGCGATTTTGAGCCGATTATTACCGAAGAACAGTGGGACAGATGTCAGGCTATCCTCAAAGAGAAGCGTAAAACCACGCTTGTTGAGAACGGTGAGGAAAAGAAAAAGAGCAACCGTACTTCCAGAGACATTTGGGTGAAGAAGTTACGCTGCTCTTGTGGTTCATCTTTCAGGAAAAACCGTTATCACAAAAATAAAGACGGTGTTGTGTCATACAATTATGTCTGCTACAATCAGGTGAATAACGGTAAGGCTTCTCAGCGTGAGAAGATGGGACTTGAAACCGACGGATACTGTAACGAACATTCCGTTACCGATTGGAAAATGGAAATGATGGCAAAATACTTCCTTAATGAAGCTTGGAAAAATCGCAAAGAGGATTTGTTGATTGCCCTTGAATACATTAAGAAGTATTATACCGACGCTACACGAAACAATACTCAGCACAGCGAATTATTCCTTGACGCACAGATTGACAAGGCTGAAAAGAAGCTAAAAAATCTTATTGACCTTTTTACTGACGGTCAGATTAGCAAGGAAGAATTTGCTGAGTTTAAAGCAACCTATTCTGCGGACTTACAGAAGTTCAAGGACGAAAAAGCAAGATGTGGAGAACAACAGGAACTCTTTGAAAACTGTATGTGTGATATGACAGCGGTTTCTCAGGCTCTCGCAGGAATAGTGGATATGAGTTCACCTGAATATTCTTCCGACCTCTTTAACGAAATCGTAAATTCTATATTGGTTGAAAATAACCGTTTTATATGGAATTTCAGCTATAATAAAAATGCCAACACAGATATGAATATCAGCGTTGACGGAAATAAGAGATGCCCTGTAATTTCGATTGACGGCGAAATTATGGGGACTCCTTCGGGAGTCCCCGATTTTTTACATATATCAGAGGATAATTCTTTGAATTTACCTGCGGAAATCCGCAATAATCCGTTGTTTGCCAAAAACTTATCCCTAATACTCCACCTGCACAGGCTGCACTTAAGTAAGATAGTTGATCAGAAAATCGCTTTATGACAAGTATTAAAGCAAATCGGCGGATTAAAATCACGCCTATTATAAGCTTTGGATACGGCAAATAAAAGATTCCCCGTATTTGACGGTCAAACGTCGGATGCGGGGTCTTTGTTTAATTTGCAGCCGAATTTTTAAAACTCTTTACTCTTTGAGATGAATATGGTATAATTAGTTCAACAAGCAGGAATTTAGCTTGACAATTCTGATTTTTGCGGAGAAATTACATGAATAAATTACTGAAAATAATAATGTACCTGCCAATGCCGCTTATAGGTATTTACTATGGCATATATTTTTCAATCCCCGGCGACAGCGATACTATCCCATTTGCTTCAATGTTGACAGGAATAATTCTGGTTGCCGTGCCAATGCTGTTTTTAAGCATATTGAATGTTTTTATGTTTATTATAAGTATAAAATACAATATGAATATCGAGAAAAAAGTAAGATCGATGATACTGCTTGGCGGTATGTTGACTCCTGTTTTGGCTTTTTTATGGTTATATCTTATAAGCAGCTTTACGGTGTATGCTGTTACCGGCATATATGTTTTGATTTCTTTTGTTTCGGGGAGCATTCTTTTCCTTTTAAATAAAAGAAATACAGGAAATTTACTTAACAATTCAAAATTTACGGAGATAAAATAATGAAAATAGACCATATAGCCATGTATGTAAATAATCTTGAAAAAGCAAGAGATTTCTTCTCGCAATACTTTAACGCTGTTCCTAACGATGGTTATCACAATAAGAAGACAGAATTTCGTTCTTATTTTTTGACTTTTGAGGACGGCGCAAAGCTTGAAATAATGAACCGCCCCGAAATATCAGACGGCAATAAAAATATCAAAAGAACCGGATTTATTCATTTATCCTTCAGTGTCGGCTCAAAAGAAAAAGTGAACGAATTGACGCAAACGCTCAAAAAAGATGGATATGAGGTATTATCCGGTCCAAGAATAACAGGCGACGGATATTATGAAAGCTGCATTATAGGAATAGAGGGAAATCTGATCGAAATAACCGTTTAACAAATTCGTTGAATAGTTAAATTATAATAATCAAGTATATAAAATACTTGACCGTTTTTATAAACAGAGAAGAACTGTAATAGGCTTGACAGTAAATTCTTACAAAACCCTTGCAAAGCTGTACAATTAATGTTATAATGTATTTAATATTTTTTGTGGAACAGAGCGGTTCTGCGGCAGGCATTACGCAGACTTCTGTTTTGCAGTGTTAAGGAGAATCAAGAATGAAATACGGATATTTTGACCTTGAAAACAAGGAATATGTTATCACAAATCCCGCTACCCCTGCACCATGGGCCAATTACCTGGGCGATCCCGAATACGGCGCAATGATCTCAAACAATGCTGCCGGATACAGCTTTGTAAAATCAGGAGCAAACGGACGTATCTCCCGTTTTCGCTTCAACTCCGACATGGCTCTTCCCGGACGTTATATCTATATAAGGGATAACGACGCAAACGATTACTGGTCTGCTTCATGGCAGCCTGTAGGCAAGCCTCTCGACAAATACAAGAGCGAATGCCGCCACGGTACGGCTTACACAGTCATCTCTGCCGAATACGCAGAAATAAAGTCGGAAGTCACATACTACGTTCCATACGGCAAGACCTACGAAGTATGGCGCACCAAGGTGACAAACAACAGCAATAAAGACAGAAACCTTTCTCTCTTTGGTTTTGTTGAATTTACAAACGACAACAACTATGAACAGGATCAGGTAAATCTTCAGTATACTTTATTTATCACCCGCACAAGCTTTGAAGAAAACAAAATTCTTCAGCATATCAACGAAAACAGCGGCAAGGACGAGACCGGTTCAAATCACCGCGAAAGATTCTTCGGCATGGTCGGCGCTCCGATCTCAGCCTATAACGGAAGTCTCAGCAATTTTGTAGGTCCGTACAGAACCTACTCGAATCCTATCGCAGTTGAAAACGGAAAGTGCGACAACGTTATGAACTTCAACAGCAATGCCTGCGGAGCGCTCCAGTCGGACGTTACTCTTAAACCCGGCGAAACTATCGAGCTGATCTACATTCTCGGTCAGAAGGACAACGCTCAGGCAACCGCTATCCTCAACGAATACAAGGAAGCAGGAAAGGCAGACGCTGAAATCAATCAGCTTAAAAATTACTGGCATGACAAGCTCTCCAACTTCAAGGTTGAAACTCCTTCCGAAGAGTTCAACAACATGATAAACGTATGGAACGCTTACCAGTGCTTCATCACTTTCATCTGGTCAAGAGCAGCTTCGTTCATTTACTGCGGTCTCAGAAACGGATACGGCTACCGCGATACCGTTCAGGATATTCAGGGTATTATTCACCTCGATCCCGAAATGGCAGCCGAAAAGATCCGCTTCATGCTCTCCGCTCAGGTCGACAACGGCGGAGGACTTCCTCTTGTTAAATTCAATCACAATGCCGGTCACGAAAATACTCCCGACGATCCCGAGTACGTTAAGGAAACAGGTCACCCGTCTTACCGTGCAGACGACGCTTTGTGGCTGTTCCCCACTATCGTTAAGTATATCGGTGAAAGCGGCAACAAAGCATTCCTCGACGAGGTTATCGTTTATGCCAACGGCGGCGAGGCTACCGTTTACGAGCATCTTAAAAATGCTATCCGCTTCTCAATGGAACGTCTCGGCGATCACAATATGCCTGCCGGACTTCACGCCGACTGGAACGACTGTCTCCGTCTGGGAGCAAAGGGCGAATCAACCTTTGTTGCATTCCAGCTCTACTACGCAATGACAGCTATCAAGGAAATGGCTGTTTCAAAGAACGACACCGATTATATAGCTTATATCGACAAGGTTCAGGCAAAGCTTGGCGAGTCTCTTGAAAAGTGCTGGGACGACGACAGATTTATCCGCGGAATCCGTGAGGACGGAATCGTTGTCGGAGCCAAGAAAGATCCCGAAGCCAATATGTGGCTCAATCCTCAGTCATGGAGCGTTATCTCGCATTTTGCGTCCGACGAACAGGCTGAAAAGGCTATGAACAGCGTTCACGATATCCTTAATACTCCTTACGGAGCAAAGCTCCTCGAACCGCCTTACAAAGAACACTATTTTGACGGTGCGATCATGCACATTTTCAATGCCGATACAAAGGAAAACGGCGGTATTTTCTCACAGTCACAGGGCTGGCTTATTCTTGCCGAGTCGCTGCTCGGCCACGGCAACAGAGCTTTTGAATACTTTATGGAAAGCTCTCCTGCCGCTATGAACGACAAGGCTGAGATCCGTGTGCTCGAACCGTACGTTCACGGTCAGTTTACCGAATCCAAGGCGTCTCCGTATGAGGGACGCTCTCACGTACACTGGCTCACAGGAACAGCCTCGACAGTCATGGTCGGCTGTGTGGAAGGTATCTGCGGTATGAGACCCGACGCTGACGGAATCGTTATCTCTCCGTCTATCCCCTCCGAATGGGACGGCTTTAAGATCGAGAAGAATTTCCGCGGCAAAAAGCTCAATATCACTATCGATAACTCCGCTCACGCTGAATCAGGCGTTAAGGAGCTTACTCTCAACGGCGAAAAACTCGACGGCTGCTACGTTCCTGCCGATAAGCTTGCCGATGTAAACGAGATCACTGTTGTTCTGGGATAATATAAACCAATATTCAATGTTAAATGCAGACGATTCAATATCGTCTGCATTTTTATTTAATTGTAAAAAATGCACAAAAGCCATCGACGAAATTTGTCGTAATGCGAAAATTTTCAAAACTGCGTGACAAATGACAAGCACTGTGATATAATAAAGATAATGGGGAAATTTACACCTTATGATAAATAAATATAAAGAGAGGAATTTAAAATGGACAACGAAAACTATACTCGCAGACCACGTAAAAGAGTTACCAAAAAAATGGCTCAACGCAGAAGAATAACTGCCCTTGCCATTATTCTTCTTATAATTATTCTCGGTATCATACTTATCGCTAAGGCTTGTTCCGGAAGCAGCAAGGATTCCGGCGACAATAAAAAGCAAAAGTCTTCGGTCACAACTACAACGACCGTTACAAACTTAACTACCACAACGCCGATAACAACTACAACTCTGCCTGCCGTTACTGCCGATCCGAACGATCCGGAAACTATTACGGGACTTACTTTGGACAAATATTCCGTTTATATCGAAGTCGGCGGAACAGATATGCCTTGGGTAACAATGACTCCTTCCTCTTCCACAAAGAAAGGTGAGATCTGGAAAAGCTCGGACGAGGCGGTCGCAACAGTCGATCAGTACGGTCACATAAAAGGCATTGCTGCCGGAGAGTGCATCGTTACAGTTACCTCCGAGAACAATCCTTTAATATATGCCGAAGTAAAGGTTAATGTAGCTTCTCCGAACGACGAGCCGAACAATGCGGCCGGTCAGACTGCTACATCAGCCGTTCCCTCTTCAACTCCGTCTCCGTCAGCCAATGAACCCACTTACATCGGCGGAGTTCTTATCGCAAATAAATCATACGGTCTTCCCGAGAGCTATGCTCCGGGACTTGATTCTACGGCAAAATCTCAGTTCGATCTGCTTTCCGAAGCTGCGGCAAAGGAAGGTCTGAATATTTATCTTTCCTCCGGCTACCGCTCATACAGCTATCAAAAGCAGATCTATCAGAATTATGCCGATATATACGGCTCGGAAACAGCAGATACTTTTTCGGCTCGCCCCGGCTATTCGGAGCACCAGACAGGTCTTGCGATAGATGTTAATACTATCGACGATTCCTTTGCAGGAACTCCTGAAGCAAAATGGCTTGCCGAGCACGCTCACGAATTTGGATTTATTATCCGCTATCCTGCCGATAAGGTAGATATTACAGGTTATAAGTATGAGCCGTGGCATATCAGATATCTTGGCGTTGATAAGGCTACGGAAGTTTACAACAGCGGTTTGTGCCTTGAAGAATTCCTCGGAATAGATTCAAAATATAAGGACTAAAAATTGCGCATATAAATCATAAATCTACAATGGGACGTCTCGCTTAGAGTACGTCCCATTTTCATAAAATATTCCACAGCCTGCAAAGACAAATACCGGTCAAAACACTTTATTTACTCTTCTTCATCGGATTCTTCGTCAGAGTCTTCCGGAACTGGGCGAACATACTCCAGAACCGTATCGGCAAATTCAATCGTAAGCTTATCGTTATCTGCCTCATACTCGCAAATAGCTGTTTCATCGCTGTCAAAGCCGAACAGAGCCGCACCGTCGCCGATCAGCACTAACTTACCGTCTTCGGCAGCATAATCGCAAAGACTTACGGCAAGCTTAAGACTTTCACCGTCAACCGTTATTAGCGGAGAAGAGCCCTCGATGATCGCGTATATCTCGGCAAGCTCGGTGTAAAGCTCTCCGCCCGTAAGCTTATATGTGCCGTCGACAGACTTATCGTCATCGGAATCGATTTTTTCCATGACCATAAATTGAATTTTCTTATCGCTGTCGTCGGCATCTTCGGAAGAGCCAATTTCAATTTCAAGAGAATCGCTCTCAATGTAAATGGTAACGGTCGAATCCTCCTGCTCAAAAGAAGCTTCTCCCTCGAAAAGGACAAATTTATCGCCCTCAAAATGCATCAGCGATGAATAATCGACCTCAATACCGAGAGTATCGTCCTCGCCAAAGATCAGGGTTTCGCCGGTAGATTCGCTGTACCAGCTTCCGTAAAGCTCGGCATTATCCGAACCGTCGGGAATATGTTCCTCAATAGTATCTGTAGTTTCCTTGGAGGAAATTTCGGTTTTCGTTTCATTGCCGCTCGTCGAAGCCGATGCAGAACTGTCAGCTGAGCTGTCATTATTGCTGCTGTTTTTGCAGCCGGTCAATACGGTAGACGCAAAAATCACCGCCAAAATCACGGCAGTCATTCTTTTCATGTACAATATACCTCCTTAGATTTTATAAAACAATTGTAACATAAACAATCTTTTTTTACAAGCGTATTTTATGACGAAAAAGGCAAGTTTGGCTGATTTGATATTATAAACGGTCAACAGAGCTTCAATATGTTGATTTTATACATCAATGCGCCGCTCATTGGCGAAATTCAAATGGAAAATTGTATTAAATCTACAATTTTTTTCAATACGGCGGCAGATATTTCTCTGATACTACTGCAAATAATAAGTTGACAAAGCTGTCCGATAATGGTAAAATAATGGTAATAAAAGGGAGTAGCTTTACTGTATAAATTTGCAGTAGTGTCCGCATCGCCATAACCACAGTAATATGCTGTCGGGCGGACAGAGGTTTTTACGCTTTAAGCAAGACTTTTATTGCAACTATCTGCAATAAAGGTCTTTATTTTTTCATGAAAAGGAGAACATATATGGATTATTATAACATGAGCGGAGACAACGTCCTGAGCGAGCTTGGAACGTCGCAGACAAGCGGTCTGAGCGACGAGCAAGTGAAAAAAAGCCGCGAAAAGCACGGCGCTAACGTCATATCGGAAGAAAAGCAAAAAAGTATCTTTATGGTATTTCTTGAGCAGTTTGCGGACGTTCTGGTAATGATCCTCATCGCGGCTGCAATAATTTCAATGTTTATGGATAATATTGAAAGCTCTATCGTTATTCTTGTAGTCATCATTATGAACGCAATTTTGGGAACTGTTCAGCACGTAAAGGCGCAGAAATCCCTTGACAGCCTTAAAGCAATGAGCGCTCCGAACGCAAGAGTTATCAGAAACGGCATTCAAACAGAAATTCCGGCTGCCGATGTCGTGGTCGGCGATATTCTTCTCATTGAAGCGGGCAATGTTGCCGCTGCCGACGGACGCATACTTGAAGCCGCGTCCCTGCAAGTTAACGAAAGCGCTCTCACAGGCGAATCCCTGAACGTGCTTAAATCTGCCGAAAAAATAAAAGCCGAGGAGCTTGCTCTCGGAGACAGACTGAACATGATATACTCCGGCTCTAACATTTCCAACGGACGCGGAGTCGTTGCGGTAACCGGAGTCGGCATGAACACCGAAATCGGTAAAATAGCTTCTCTCATGCAGAATGCCAAAAAGAAGAAAACTCCTCTACAGGAAAGCCTTGATAAATTCAGCAAAGCTCTTTCTTTTGTAATTATCGGAATATGCATTGTCGTTTTTCTGCTTACTAAATTCGTCAACGGAGAAACGATTGAAAATTCGCTTATGTTTGCAATAGCTCTTGCCGTAGCCGCTATTCCGGAAGCTCTCAGCTCTATCATAACTATTTCCCTTGCTATCGGAACTCAGAAAATGTCAAAGCAAAAGGCAATTATCAAGGACTTGAAGGCAGTTGAGGGACTTGGCTGCGTTTCTATTATTTGCTCGGACAAAACGGGAACTCTTACACAAAATAAAATGACAGTCCGCGACATAACAGCTCCCTGCGATAAGGCAAAAGAGGAGCTTTCGCTGGCAATGGCGCTCTGCAACGACGCTGCAAAAGCCGACGACGGCTGGCTCGGCGACCCGACAGAAACAGCTCTTTCAATGTATCTGGGCGAAAACGAGTATCACAGCCTCAGAGAAAAATATCCGCGTATTGACGAGATTCCCTTTGACAGCGACAGAAAGCTTATGACTACCGTTCATATGGTGAATTCGGAACGCACGTCCTATACAAAAGGCGCGATAGACGTGCTTACTCCAAGGCTGAAATTTATTCTCGACGAAAACGGAGTACGTCCTATCAGCGGCGACGATATCGCTGCTATAAAAGCCGCAAACCTTAAATACTCCGAAAACGGTATGAGAGTTCTTGCCTTTGCCAAAAAAATTCTCGAAAGCGATCGTCCGATTGATCTACGGGACGAGTACGACTATATTTATATAGGTCTTTCCGCAATGACCGATCCTCCGCGAGAAGAAAGCAAGGCTGCTGTTGCGGATTGTATTTCTGCGGGCATCAAGCCGATCATGATAACCGGCGACCATAAGCTTACGGCGGTAGCTATCGCCAAGGAGATAGGAATCTTCAAGGACGGCGATAAGTGTCTGGACGGCAACGAGCTTGACGCTATTTCGGACGACGAGCTATCCGCTCAGCTTGAGCAGATCTCCGTATATGCCAGAGTTTCTCCTGTTCACAAGATAAGGATAGTTGATCTGTGGCAGAAGAAGAACAAAGTAGTAGCTATGACGGGCGACGGAGTAAATGACGCTCCTGCGCTGAAAAAAGCGGATATAGGCGTCGCTATGGGAATTACGGGTACAGAGGTCTCTAAAGACGCGGCTTCGATGATACTTGCCGACGATAACTTTGCGACTATTATAAAATCCGTTGCCAACGGACGCTGTATCTACGGCAATATCAAAAACGCGATAAAATTCCTGCTTGCAGGCAATGCGGCTGCGATCATAGTCGTTCTCATCACGACGCTTTTACACCTGCCGCTTCCGTTCACGCCTGTACATCTTCTGTTCATAAACCTGCTTACCGACTCTCTTCCGGCGCTTGCGCTCAGCATGGAACCGATGCAGCCCGGAATCATGAACGAAAAGCCAAGACCTGCCAACGAATCTATTTTGAACAAGGAAGCTTCGATCTATATACTTATTCACAGCATAATGATCGCAGCCTGCACAATGATCGCCTTTATGATAGGAAAAAGCGTTTCGGCAGATTCTGCGGCTATGGCAAGCACTATGGCTTTTGCAACATTATGCCTTTCACGTCTTTTTGAGGGATTCGACAGCAGAGGACGTTATTCCCTTGCCAGACTTGGATTCACAAAAAATAAATTTTCAATACTGGCGTTTCTCGCAGGCGCAGGACTTCTTGCCTGTGCGCTCCTCATAACTCCGCTTCACAGCATAATGAATATATCAAATGCGATCACAATAAAAAATATTCTCGAAATACTCGGACTTTCCGCTGTTCCGTTTGCTTTAACTCAGATTTTCAGAATGATAAAAGAAGCCGTTAAAAAGTAATAATTTAATAATTAAAAACCTGTCTGCATATCGAACGTGCGGACAGGTTTTTTGCATATTTTTTTCAAATTTGCAGATACTACGTTAAAAGGAGACGATAATATGAATATTACCCCCGAACTTTACAGCGACATGAACAAAAACGCTTCACCGAAATCAAATTCAAAAGTAAATGTTCCCGTTGCATTCTGCGTTGGCGGAGCTATATGCGTTATCGGTCAGCTGCTGCTGACGCTTTTTAAGCATTACGGCTTTAACGAGACTTCTGCCGGAGCATGGACATCTATAATCCTCGTAGGTCTCAGCGCAATTTTCACCGGCTTCGGCTGGTACGAAAAGCTTGCAAAACACGCGGGTGCAGGAACTCTTGTCCCGATAACAGGCTTTTCAAACGCTATCAGCTCCTCAGCCATTGAATCCAAATCCGAAGGCTTTGTCCTCGGAGTAGGTGCGAAAATATTTACGATCGCAGGACCGGTCATACTGTACGGCTGTGCGGCGTCTATCGTTTACGGCCTTATATATTATATATTTGTATAAGGGCAAAAAAATAGCAGGGACATAACCCTGCTGTACATAAATAAGGTAAAAAAATAAATATGTGTAGAACAAAAGAAAGGAGACAACAAAACGAGTGTTAATAACAATAAAGATTATTTAACACTACAGTTATTATATCTTAAAATTCGTCACAAGTCAAGAGAATTTTTCATTTTTTTATGAAAAGCGGATAATTCTGGCAAAATGCACAACATTGACCTCAAATATTTTATAATATACACAAATTCTAATATTAATTTTTCATCTTAAATAAAGTAAATTGATCCTTTTATCTTTTTCGGCAGCGCCGTCAGGATCAATTTGTACGAAATGCGTTTTCGGCTGCAACAATTTTTAGCGAATTATTGATAAAAAGGTATTTACAAAAAGACGGATTTGTGGTATTATATAAGTGAAGTTATGTGCTGTCCGGCCGGCTGAGGCCTCCGGACTCTCTATAACCCCTAATAAAGGCGATAACATACAAAGAATACCTGAATATTCTTTATGAAACTCAATTTGATATTTTCGTCAGATTCAAAATAATTTTCGCATCACACGATGCTTTATCCGCGAAATTTTTGTACGTTTTGACGAAATTATCGGAAATTTTATTCAGGATCGTCTGTGTATGGTATTACCTAAAAATTTTTAGGAGGAATTTTCCAATGGCTATTAAAAGAAAAATGAAAACCATGGACGGTAATAACGCTGCTGCTTGGGCATCATACCCATTTACAGACTTAGCTGCTATTTACCCGATCACCCCTTCCTCAGTTATGGCTGAGGTTACAGACCAGTGGGCTTCAAAGAATAAGAAGAACCTTTTCGGCGACCCCGTAACCGTTGTTGAAATGCAGTCGGAAGCCGGCGCTGCAGGTACTGTTCACGGCTCTATTTCAGCCGGCGCTCTCACAACTACATATACTGCTTCACAGGGACTTCTCCTTATGATCCCTAATATGTATAAAATTGCCGGCGAGCTCGTTCCAAACGTAATCCACGTTTCTGCCCGCTGCGTTTCTTCACACGCTCTTAACATCTTCGGCGACCATTCCGATATTTATGCTTGCCGTCAGACAGGCTACGCAATGCTTTGTTCATCCAACCCTCAGGAGGTTATGGATCTTGCAGCAGTCGCTCACCTTTCTACTATCAAGGGCAGAGTTCCTTTCCTTCACTTCTTTGACGGATTCCGTACTTCACACGAGATCCAGAAGATCGAAACATGGGACGACGAAACTCTTGCAAGTCTCATCGATATGGACGCTGTTAACAATTTCAGAAACAACGCTCTTAACCCTGAGCACCCTGTACTCCGCGGTACTGCTCAGAACCCTGATATCTTCTTCCAGGCACGCGAAGCCTGCAATAAGTATTATGACGCTCTTCCTGCTGTTGTTGAAGATTACATGAACAAGGTAAACGAGCTTATCGGTACAGATTACAAGCTCTTCAACTACTATGGTGCTGCTGACGCTGAACACGTTATCATCGCTATGGGTTCGGTAAACGACACTATCGAAGAGACTATCGACTACCTCAACGCCAAGGGCGGCAAGTACGGTCTCGTTAAGGTAAGACTTTACAGACCTTTCGTTGCAGACAAGCTTGTTGAAGCTATTCCTGACACAGTTAAGAGAATCTCGGTTCTCGACAGAACAAAGGAAGCCGGTTCACTCGGCGAGCCTCTCTACCTCGACGTTGTTGCTGCTCTTAAGGATACTAAGTTTAATAACACTCCCGTATTCTCAGGACGTTACGGTCTCGGTTCAAAGGATACTGTTCCGGCTCAGATCGTTGCAGTATTCAAGAACGAAACAAAGAAGAGATTCACTATCGGTATCAACGACGATGTTACAAATCTTTCACTTGAGCTTGAGGGCAACCCTGATACTGCTCCCGCAGGTACAACAGCTTGTAAGTTCTGGGGACTCGGTTCAGACGGTACTGTAGGCGCTAACAAGAACTCCATCAAGATCATCGGCGACCATACAGATCTTTATGCTCAGGCATATTTTGCATACGATTCAAAGAAATCCGGCGGTGTTACAATTTCTCACCTTCGTTTCGGTAAGACTCCTATCAAGTCGACATATCTTATCAATATGGCCGACTTCGTTGCTTGTCATAACCAGAGCTATATCGATAAGTACGATATGGTTTCCGATATCAAGCCGGGCGGTACTTTCCTCCTCAATACTATCTGGGATATGGAAGGCCTCGAAGCTAATCTGCCGGGTCAGGTAAAGAGATACATTGCTCAGAACAATATCAACTTCTATACTATCAACGGCGTTAAGCTCGGTAAGGAAACAGGCATGGGAACCAGAATCAATACTATTCTTCAGTCTGCTTTCTTCAAGCTCGCAAACATCATTCCTTTCGAGGACGCTCTCAAATACATGAAGGCTGCCGCTGAAGCTTCTTACAGCAAGAAGGGTCAGGACGTTGTTGAAAAGAACTGGAACGCTATTGACGCAGGTCACCAGAACATCGTTAAGATCGACGTTCCTGCTTCATGGGCTGACGCTCCCGACACTCAGATGGGTATGACTCCTGTCACAAACGACAATAAGGTTCTCGAAAATTATGTAAATAATATCCAGATCCCTTGCAACGCTCAGAAGGGTGACAGTCTCCCTGTTTCAACATTCGTTGATATGGCTGACGGTACTTTCCCGCAGGGTTCAGCTGCCTTTGAAAAGAGAGGTATCGCTGTTGACGTTCCTGAGTGGATCCCCGAAAATTGTATCCAGTGTAACCAGTGTGCTTACGTTTGTCCTCACGCTGTAATCAGACCTGTTGCTCTCACAGAGGCTGAGGCTGCTGCTGCTCCTGCAGACGCTAAGATCATGGACTTCAAGCCTGCTATGAACGGACTTAAATTCATGATGACAGTTTCTACTCTCGATTGTACAGGCTGCGGTGTCTGCGCTAACGTATGTCCTGCTAAGGAAAAGGCTCTCGTTATGAAGCCTATCGCTTCACAGCTTGAGCAGCAGAAGGTATTCAACTACGGCGTTACTATCGACGAAAAGCCAGAGGTTGCAGCTAAATTTGCAGCTACAACAGTTAAGGGCTCACAGTTCAGACAGCCAATGCTCGAATTCTCCGGCGCTTGTGCAGGCTGCGGCGAAACTCCTTACGCTAAGCTCGTTACACAGCTCTTCGGCGACAGAATGTACATCGCAAACGCTACAGGCTGCTCGTCTATCTGGGGTGGTTCTGCTCCTTCAACTCCGTATACCTTCAATAAGAAGGGTCAGGGTCCTGCTTGGTCCAACTCACTCTTCGAGGATAACGCTGAGTTCGGTTACGGTATGTATCTTGCTACAGAAACTCTCAGAAACAGAGTTCTCGCAAAGGTAAACGCTCTCAACGAAAAGACAGATAACGCTGACGTTAAGGCTGCTATCGCTGATTACCTCGATACTTACAACGACGGAAACGCTAATAAGGCTGCTACAGAAAAGCTTGTTGCTGCTCTCGAAGCTTGCGGCTGCGACGACGCTAAGGCTATTCTTGCTGAAAAGGATTACCTCCGCAAGAAGTCACAGTGGATCTTCGGCGGCGATGGCTGGGCATACGACATCGGTTTCGGCGGTCTCGACCACGTTCTTGCTTCAGGCAAAAACGTAAACGTACTCGTATTCGATACAGAGGTTTACTCAAATACAGGCGGTCAGGCTTCCAAATCAACTCCTACAGGCGCTATTGCTCAGTTTGCAGCAGCAGGTAAGGTTGTTAAGAAGAAGGATCTTGCAGGTATCGCAATGAGCTACGGATATGTTTACGTTGCACACGTTGCTATGGGCGCTAACATGAATCAGTGTATCAAGGCTTTCGCAGAAGCAGAAGCTTACGACGGTCCTTCGATCATCATCGCATACGCTCCATGTATCAACCACGGTATCAAGACAGGTATGGCTACTGCTCAGGCTGAGGAGAAGAAGGCTGTTGAGGCAGGTTACTGGCACCTTTACAGATACAATCCTGCACTCAAGAAGGACGGCAAGAATCCGTTCAGCCTTGACTCTAAGGCTCCTAATACCGAGGAATACAAGAACTTCCTCATGGGCGAGGTTCGTTACAACGCTCTTGCTCGTCAGAATCCTGAAAGAGCTAACGCGCTCTTCGATGCAGCTGTAGAAAATGCTAAGGACAGATATGACTACCTTACAAGACTTACAGCCCTTTACGGTCAGGACTAATCTTATATAAAACGCATTACGTTCGGTATGTACATATATTGAACAGCATGATAAAAACCTCCGCTTCGTGTGAAGCGGAGGTTTTACTTTGCCGAAAATAATATAATTGAAAAGAGCGTCCTCTCTTGCAGGGCGTTCTCTCTTTCAAAACAGTCCATCGGACTGTTTTTAGGCTCTCGTATAAGCTGCACCTAAAATATCAACCCTGCCGCAAAAGCCGAAGCTGCGGCAGCGAGAGCTACAACTATAAGCGGAAGCTCAAAATAGGCAAGCAAAACTGCAACGACCGTTCCGACAACAGCCGTAGCGATGTCACCGGTACAATAAAAAATTGCAGGTACGGTCATCGCGCTGAGTACGGCATACGGAATATAATAAAGAAAGCTTCTGAAAAATTTCGACTTTATCTTTTTGCGAAAAAACGTAAACGGGAGCATGCGAATAAGGTACGTAACCCCAGCCATAACTGCAATATAAACGACTATGCTCATAATTCTGCCTCCTCTTCGCTCTTGATCGGAAACAGAACTGCCGCTGCCGCTGCCGCTGCCACCGCGCTGATTATAACGGCAAATCCGCCCGTTACCGCAGTTATCAGGTACTTGAACAGCATACTTACCGCCGCCGCAATAATAACCGCAAATAATACGCTTCGCTCTTTTTTGGCAGCCGGAACAATGATCGCAATAAACATACCGTAAAGCACGATCTCCATTACCTGAGTAACGGAAGCAGGTAGGATCTCCCCCGCCGCCGCGCCGAGGATCGTTCCGGAAAGCCACCCGAGAAACGAAATTAAAATAATGCCGTACATATAGCTCGGAACAAGAGGTTCCTGCTGAGCCGCACAAACCGCAAAAATTTCATCGGTGATCCCATAGGAAGCCGCGAGCCTGTGAGGAGTTGTAAACGACTTATCAAGCTTCTGCGAAAGTGAAAGCGCCATAAGAGAGTATCTGAGATTTATGGTAAACTGTGTGAGAGCCATTTCAACAAGCGAACCGCCTGCCGCGATTATTGTGACTCCTGCCGCCTGTCCTGCGGAAGTCAGATTCGCAGCTGAGATAATTGCGGAATAAAATACCGAAATTCCTTTATTAACAGCCATTATTCCAAAGCCAAACGACACTGAAAGATATCCCAGTGCAATCGGTATACCATGAGACATTCCTCTGAAAAACTGATTTTTCAATAAAATTCGTCCTTTCGGATCAGATTATAAAAATTTATGGGGCGAAATAATATCGCCCCTAAAGTTTTGAGAATAATTTCTAAACGCAGATCAATTCTTCATTTCTGCTTTTACAGCGTCAAACTCATCAGTGATCTCTTTTTCGGGAGCTTTCGTGATAAGAGAAACAACTACAATTGCGATAAGCGCGCAGATGAATGCCGGAAGCAGCTCATAAATAGCAAATGCTCCTCCGAGCTTGCTGATACCAAACTTCCATACGAATACAATAATTCCTCCTGCAAGCATACCTGCGATAGCGCCGTATCTGTTTGAACGCTTCCAGAAAAGAGACGTAAGCATTACAGGGCCAAAGGTCGCTCCAAAACCTGCCCAAGCAAAGGAAACTA
The DNA here is from genome assembly GCA_905215965.1 of uncultured bacterium. Taxonomy (GTDB): domain Bacteria; phylum Bacillota; class Clostridia; order Oscillospirales; family Ruminococcaceae; genus Ruminococcus. Next base: position 30,064 of record CAJMSD010000010.1, read on the forward strand.
CTCTGAACACCGAGCTTTTGCTGTCCCATGCCAGAGCAACGCCCAAAATCGCAATTACGATAAGGACAGCTCTTGCCGTAACCATTGATGTCTTTTCGGACATTTTTACCTTGAATACGCCTTTAAGAAGATTTTCGGACATACTTGATGACGCCGCAAGAAGCTGCGAATCGGCGGTAGACATAGTACACGCAAGAATTCCTGCAAATACAAGACCTGCAATGAGTGCAAGAGCAACATTATGCTCGCTCATGAACATTGAAATTTTTATGATGATCGTTTCCGAATCGGAACCGTCAAGCTGTTCGATTTTTCCCTGCGATGTAAGCACGTTTCCAATAAAGCCTATGAAAATAGCGACTGCCATCGAAATAACTACCCATACAGAAGCTATTCTTCTTGAAGTTTTGATCTTATTTTTATCTTCTGCAGCCATAAATCTGAGCAGTATATGAGGCATTCCGAAGTAACCAAGACCCCAAGCCAAAAGTGATGCAATTGTAAGGACGGAATATTTATCCGAACCGCCTGTTTCAATATTATGAATATTCATAAGATCAAAATATCCGGGCAGTGATTTTGCATTGTCCAGAACAGCGTCCATTCCTCCAGCCGTATGAACACCGAAAATAACTATACATATAAGAGCAACGGTCATAACGATACTTTGAATAAGATCGGTAAAGCTTGCTGCTAGAAAACCGCCGAGAGAAGTATATGCAATGATTATAACTGCACTGAAAATCATGGCGTAATGATAATCCCAACCGAACAGAGAGCTGAAAAGCTTTCCGCAGGCTGAAAATCCCGACGCCGTATAAGGCACGAAGAAAACAAGAATTATCGCGGCAGCAATTCCCATAAGTATCTTACTGCTGTCATGATAACGATCCGAGAAGAAGTCGGGAATGGTTATCGAGTTGGTTTTCTGAGAGTAAACTCTCAGCCTCTTTGCAACGATAAGCCAGTTTACGTATGTTCCTATTGCCAGACCGATCGCTGTCCAACCTGCTTCAGCGCCTCCCGTGAGATACGCAACGCCCGGAAGTCCCATAAGAAGCCAACTGCTCATATCCGATGCCTCCGCACTCATAGCAGACACAAGAGGTCCGAGCTTTCTGCCGCCAAGATAGAAATCTCCGACGTTTTTGTTTTTTCTTGAATAAATCACACCGATAACTACCAGTATAAGCATATACGCAATGATAGTTATAAGTATACATACTGTTGATTTGTCCATAACATTTTATGTATGAAGTAGATATACTAAATCATACGCCTCCTTTCAAAAAATTTGATTCAGCGCTGTTACTATCCGATACAGCACAACAATAATACAATTATATCATACTTTTTTGATTAAAACAAGCATAACCGACATTTTTTTACGTTTTTTGCATATATGCTGTCAAAGTTTCACACAGAGCTTGAAAACAATAGGTTTTAATGATATAATATGAACGATAATTCTGAAAGGTATGATTATATGAAAGCAAATTACCATACGCATACTGAACGCTGCCGTCATGCACGTGGAAGCGACAAAGCGTTTGTTGAAGCTGCAATCGAAAACGGAATGAAGGTTCTCGGTTTTTCCGACCACTGTCCCTGGATCTTTGAGAACGGTTATGTCTCAGGAACGCGAATGCTTCCCTCTCAGCTTGACGGCTATTTTTCGTCGCTCACAAAGCTCAGAGACGAATATGCTTCGGATATAAAAATTTATATCGGCTTTGAGTCTGAGTATATCCCTGAGCTAATGGAAAATCAAAATAAGCTGCTCGCCGATTATCCGATAGATTACATGATCCTCGGAGAGCATTTCACAAAAGCCGAGCCGTATTCCGCTTACACGGGATTCCCCACCGACGACGAATCAGCCCTTGAAGATTACGTCGATACAGTTATCAAAGGAATGGAAACCGGCAAGTACAAGTATGTCGCCCACCCCGATCTGCTTAACTTTACAGGCGAAAACAAAATTTTCAAAAAGCATTATATGCGCCTTTGTCAGTACCTGAAAAGCAAAGATATTCCCGTCGAAATAAATCTTCTGGGCGTAAACGAGGGACGCCATTACACCTCGGATCGTTTTCTTGAGATTGCCGCAGAAGCGGGAAATACGGCTATAATCGGCTGCGACGCTCATACTCCCGACGCTTTGTTTAACGAATCGGCTCATAAATTGTGCCGCAGTCTCGCCAATAAGCACGGACTTAAACTTGTAGATTACCTCCCAAAACTTGGTGTATAACTTAGAATTGCCACAGCTATCTGCGTAATCTATTGAGGGAAACCCTTTTGAAAAAGGGTTCTCCCTCAAACTCCCTTTCTAAAACTTTAGTTGATTTTTCCCAACAGGCTGCGTAAATACTATGGCAATTTCTAAATTATACTCCCTACTTTTTGGTGAGGTATTCTTCAAATGTATTTTTGTTTCCTGTTGCGGTGAAGGCATAGTAGCTAAGTATTATAGACGAATCCATAGAATCGACCTCGCCGTCCTTATTTACATCGGCAGCTGCGATATGAGTTGAATTGAATCCGCTGTCGTGTCCTGTCGCTTTATTCGCATAAGCCGCAAGGACATAAGAAGCGTCTATGGAATCAATAGCCTTATCGCCGTTTACGTCTCCGAGTCCTCCTGCTTTGTCGGGCAGCGGAGGAAGCTCCGGCTTAGGCTCAGGAGGCTTTTTTATCTTGATAAAATAATTATAGATCACCGCAGCTTCTTCCTTTGCAAGCCGATGAAGGTTGTCCTCATTATACAGCCAAACCGAAGCGCGGTAATTGGTGTGATACGAGTGCTCTAAAAGTATTCCCGGAGTTCCCACATACCTTGCGCCGAAAAGCACACTGTACCATTCATCGTCCATTACACCGTTCTTGTCATGATCGGCTGTGCCCTTTCTCTGAGCAACTGCTCCTTTTCGAGATGTTCCCATCACGTTGGACACCGTCGATGCAAGCTGTCCTCCCAGTTCTATACTTGTGTCGTCGATGGTCGTCCACGGCAGATTCTGATAACAGAAAGCAAGCGGCTGATCGTCATAAGTTACTTTTCCCGCATTGCTGTGCATGGATATAAAGAGATCATATCCCTTTGACTTGAAGCCTCTATCGTTAAGGGACGGATTATCATCAAGGGAAGTCTTTGTCAGGTCCGCGTGCACGCCCAAAGCGCGAAGCTCTGCCTGAAGATAATTTGAAAGCTTCCATGTCATTACGCTTTCCCAGTAGGGAGCATATACCGGCGAATTATTATAATAGTTGTAGTGTCCGGGATCTATCATGATCTTGATAATATAATCGTCAAGTCCCTTGATACTGTCGTTTACAGGTATCTGATTTGCGGGAGGAACTGTTTCATCGGCAGCGGCTTTTACCGATATCGGAATTACTGCAAGGCAACACAGCATCACTCCGCTCACGACAGCTGATATAATTTTTTTGAACATTCACGATGCCTCCTTGTAAAAATCTTACAATAAAGACATTATAACACAAAACTATCACAATTGCAAGTTAAATGTGAATTATTTAAAAAAGCACCGCACAAAGCCTTCAATTATGCTTTGTACGGTGCTGTTTTAATTTTAAAACGGCAAAGTAAATTTTCCTGCGCGCAAAGTTCCGTCACCTTCGATAACCGCGGAAAATTCCGCAGTTTTCGTATAATTGCCGTCGCCCTCAAAATCGTCGCCGTCATAGTAATTTTCTACCGAAAAGGTTATTTCGCTGTCGCCGCGCTCGGTAACCGAAACCACCTTTGAACCTGTATAATATATATTTGCGCCTCTTTCTCCGTCAAGAGCATAAACGCGTCCGTTACTCTCAATATAAAGCTCGTTCAGATCATTCGGATAAGAGCTGCTGAAAACCTTGTAATAATCAGCCTCAACATCGGCAAGCGAATTTATTCCCTCGGTCGTTACAAGATTATACTGCCATCCAAGATCATTTTCGATATATTGCTGATAATCAAGCTCATACGGACAGCCTACATGATAATTCCAATTTGTTTCGCAAGCCGACTCGTAAAGCTTCTGTGCCGCAGCAATAAGCTCGTCATCGCTCGTATCGTCCGCAACCTCAAACACAACCGCTCCGTTTTCGTCAAGGCTAACCTCCTCTGTAGCAGCTTCCTCTGATGTGCTTTCTGTAGGAGCTTCCGTAGACTGCTCTGACGCAGCCTCGCTCTCCTCGTTGGTTTCGGAAACGGACGGATCCGGCTGAGATATCGCTTCTTCGCTTACCGATTCCTCAGCCGCAGAGCTTTCATAAGAAGATTCGCTTTCATTCTTCTTATCATTGCAGCCTGCTGCCAAAAATACCGATGCAGCTGCAAGAGCTGCGATTATTATAGCCGATTTTTTCATGATAAATCCTCCTGTTCCTTATCGTCGCTGAGTACAAAATCTATCGTTCCATCGCTGACGCTGACGGCAGCACAGATAACGTTTACTGTCATGCCAAGCTTATATGATACGCCGCTGAATTTTTCCGTGAGCGAGACAGGCTCGGAATAGTCGTATTCTCCCTCGGGCAGCGTTCTTATATGAACAAGGCCTTCGACAGTGTTATTTAATGTCACGTAAAATCCAAACTCGGTAACGCTTGATATTTTTCCCTCGAAAATCTCGCCAATATGCGGCTTCATAAATTCCGCCTTATAGCAGTCCTCGCACTCGCGCTCTATGGTTACGGCGCGGATTTCGGAATTTGACGAACGCTCCGCAGCATTGAACGCAAATCCGTCATAACGCTTGCTTAGCCATTCCTTGTTATAACCCGCAAGAATATCCGTGATTATGCGGTGTATCGCAAGATCGGGATAGCGTCGTATCGGAGAAGTGAAATGTGCATAATCCTCAAGAGCAAGTCCAAAATGTCCAAGGGGTTCGTTTGAATATTTTGCTTTTGACATTGAACGCAGAACCATCAGATTAACCGCTTCAAAGAAATCTGTTCCCCGCGAGCTGTCAAGTATTTCTGCTGCGTGTGCAGGCTTGAATTCACTGAACACGGGACTTTTTATCCCGAATTTCGGCAATGTCTCGCACAATCGCGCGGTTTTTTCCTCAGGCGGAGCTTCATGGATACGATATACAAACGGAGCTGATTTTTCCCTTGCAAGCTTTGCAGCCGCTTCGTTTGCAGTAAGCATAAATTCTTCTATAATGCGCTCTGATTTTCCGCGCTCTCTTGGAACAACATCAACACAAACTCCGTTTTCGTCTATAACAAGCTTGCTTTCGGAGGTTTCAAGCTCCGGAGCATGACGGCGCGCCTTTTTTGCAATGAGAACGTCCGCAAGCTCGTTCATCAGCATAAGCTTGTCACGGACATGAGCATATTTACGGCTTACCTCCGGAGTTTCCGTTCCGTTCAGAATGCTGTTTATCTCAGAATAAACGCCCTTTACTCTCGAACGTATAACGCTTTTGACAAATCTGTAGGAAAGCATTTTTCCGTCTTCGTCGAGATCAATGAAAGCCGAAAGCGTTAGTCTGTTTTCTCCCGGATTGAGCGAACAGATGCCGTTCGACAACTCCTTCGGGAGCATGGGGATAACTTTGTCGGCATAGTAAATACTCGTTCCTCTGCTCATAGCCTCTTTGTCAAGAGCGCTGTTGCCCTTAACGTAATGCGATACATCGGCGATATGGACTCCAAGACGATAACCGTGCTCGTTTTTTTCTACCGAGACCGCATCGTCAAGGTCCTTGGATTCAGCCGAATCAATAGTAAAAATACACAGATCGCGCAGATCCTCACGATTATTAAAGCAATATTCCTGAACTCCGCCCTCGTAAATTTTTCTCGTTTCTTTAAGCGCTTCATCAGAAAATCCCGTAGGAGCGCCATGCATCGCAAGTATTGAAGACGCGCACGAAGAAGCGTACTCAGAGCTTCCGAAAACCGCGGTTATCTTCACTTTATGCTCGGCGTGACGTCTTCCTCTGAAAACGATCTCAGCAAGAACCTTATCTCCGTTTTCGCACTTTATACTTTCACTGTGAACTATTCTTATATGATTCTTTGTTGCCGTATCGGGAACAAGATAATTTTCACCGTCGGCAGCTTCAATACGTCCTGTAATAATATTGCTTCCAAACTCTATGATATCGACGATCTCGCCCTCCGGTTCTCCCGACCGTGAAGCAATATCCGTGATGAGAACTCTGTCGCCCGGCATAGCGCCAAGCATACATTTTCCCGGTATAAAATACTCAACACCGCTGTCGGTCACTGCAAAGCCGAATGTTCTGCTGAGCCTTGTTACCTTGCCGGGAAAGCACTTCATTTTTGAGCAAAGAGCAGCCTTCATGCCTTTACGCATCATGACAATGCCCTCCGAGCGAAGCTGATCAAAAGCGGTAACGAAATTATCCCTTCCGTATTTTTTTGTACGGCACTTTGATTCCAGCTCGTTCAGCGGCATAAGCTTTTTATCGTTTTTTCCGAGAAACATCATGATCCTGCTTCTATAGCTTTCCACGCTGCACTTTCCGGAATAAGCTTTTTTCCCTTTATTTATATATTTCTTTTTTACTTTACCCGCCATATACGGTCTCCTTCTGCAAAAAATCAGCCCCATGACTCAGTCACAGGGCAGGTTAATTACTTTACAAACAGCGGAACAAGGTTTAGCGCCAGTGTCGCAACAAAGAGAACGATTCCAAAAAATCTTGTCACCTTATTGAGAATGGCTTCTTTTGTTCTGCCCTCGTTCTTGCCGTAAAACGAATCAGAGCTTGCGCCGGTAAGCGCAGCGGTCATACTGTCCTGTGATTTCTGATCCTGAGCCAGACAAAGTATAATAATGGCAAGACAAACAACGAGAATAACAACCCCGCCGACAATTTCAAGTGTACCCATATTCTATTACCTCCGTAAACTTAAGTAGCAGCAATTAGAAAAACACTATTGCATTTTCAATATCTTTATTATTATAACACATAAAAAAGGCCTTTGCAAGAGTTTTTTTTGAAAATCTGCGACAAATTTTGAGTAAAAAATTGTAATAATCATACAATCCGCAGCATATATTTTATTATAACAGGCATTAATCAGCGAAAGGAACGTTTTATTATGCAGGAAAAAAATATCAAAGCAAATCACAATCTTATACTTGAAAACAGAAAAAGCCTGAGCATTTCCGGAATCACAGATGTAGACAGCTTCGACGAAAAAGCCATTTGTCTTTTCACTCAGCTTGGCGAGCTTACTATTCAAGGCAAGGAGCTGCACATCGATTCAATGAGCGTGGAAACAGGAGACATGACCGTAACCGGCGATATTTGGGCAATCATCTACGGCGACAGGGACAGGCACGGCCCTCTTTCCGCGCTCGGGAGGCTGTTCAGATGATAATTCCCGAAACTTTTCGTTCTGTCAGCGAACAATTGACTCTGTTCGGAATCTCCTGCCTGTTGGGAATAGGTATCGGAATTTGCTGGGACATTTGCCGCGCAGTGAGAATTATTTTTCCGTATAATTCAGTGCTTGTCGCGCTTGAAGATATTCTCTTTGCCTGTGGATATGCAATTTTTCTTTCAGCATTTGTTTCGGCTGCCGCAAGAGGTGAATTTCGGTTTTACTATGTGATCGGGAATCTTCTTGGTTTTGCGCTCTATCTTGCAACGGTTGGGAGTGCGGTTGTAAGAACTATAAGAAAATTATTTACTCTTATCAACGGAGCTTTCAATGTTATTATTCGTCCGTTTAAATCGCTTTATGCATTTTTATGTAAGAAATATGGTGCAAAATTTGTGCGAAGTTCCAAATCTTTTGTAAACTCTCTTAAAAATGTTAAAAATCTATTGCGGAAACCCATCTCTTTGTTGTATAATAATAAGGAAAATAAAAACAGAAAGACGTGAACAGCGTTGGCTAAAAAAGTAAAACAAAAGAACAAAAAGGGCGGACTTTTTAACAGAGCTTTGGTTAAGCTCGTAACTGCCGCTCTTATTATCGGCTGCGCCGCTCTTATTATCACAACCGAAAAAGAATGCGCCGATAAAGAAAAAGAACTTGTCGCTATTCAGGCTAAGGTCGATTCATATGAAGCTGAAAATATGGATCTTCAGCGTGTTCTTGAAAGCGATGATATGTCTGATTATATGGAAAAAGTGGCAATTGAAGAAAGAGGCTACGCTTATCCTGACGAGCGCAGATTCTACGATACGTCAAGAGATTAATTTCAGAAGGAGTTATTAATATTTATGCAGTTGGAAATCGGAAAAATTTATGAGGGAAAAGTAAAAGGCATAACTCAGTACGGCGCTTTTGTCGATATCGAGGGCGGCGGAACGGGAATGGTACATATTTCCGAAATTGCTAACACTTTTGTAAGCGACATCAGAGAACATCTCACTGAAAATCAGGCTGTTAAGGTCAAAGTTATCGGAGTAAACGAGGCAGGCAAGGTAAGCCTTTCGATCAAGAAGGCTTCGGATAATCCTGCTCCACCGCGTCAGAAAAGAAATGATCAGCATAAAAATAAAGGCTCTGTATGGGAACCTAAAAAACAAACGCCTATGAGCGAGCTTTCCTTTGAGGATATGCTCACGCGCTTCAAGCAGAACAGCGAAGAGCGTATGTGCGATATAAAAAGAAGCACCGACAGAAAGAACGGATCCCGCCGTAAGTAAGCTTTTGTCCTGTATCGGTCTTTAAACACATCTAAAAATTATTATAACACAAAAAGGAGCGTTATTAACGCTCCTTTAATATTTTTATTGATTATCTTCGATTTGCGCATCGGATACGCCGAGCTTCAGAAAATAAGTTTCCGAGTAATTGCGGTATTCTCTGCGGAATGTCTCGTCATTTTCCTTAACATCATGAAGATATGCATGAATGTCGGTCTTTTCGTCGATCTCTATGATGCAGCCTGCTATATTAGAGCAGTGATCGGAAATTCTCTCAAGATTCGTAAGAATATCCTGATAAATATATCCCAGCTCAACGGTGCATTCATCTTTCTGGAGACGTCTTATATGCCTGTTCTTCAATTCCGTGCTGAGGTTATCGACAACCTCCTCCAACGGCTCGATCTTATGCGCAAGAAACAGGTCATCATTTATATACGCATCAAAAGCCTTGTTGATATTATCTGAAATCGCTTCACAAATTACTGCGATCTCATTGCGGCAATCCTCAGAGAACGATATCTCTTTTTCGTACATTTCCTGAGCCGACTCTGCAAGATTCACAGCGTGATCGCTTATACGCTCAAAGTTGCCTATCATATGCATCATTTTTGAAACCTTGCGGCTGTCCTCGGAAGAAACACTGTTTTTCGAAATTTTTACAAGATAACTGTTGATCTTATCCTCATAATTATCGATAGCGTTTTCATTTTCGACGATTTTTTTCGCCTGTTTATCATCATATCCTTTTATGATATCCAATGCGTCCATTATAGTTGTTCTTGTAAGCTCTGCCATATTTACCGTTACGCTTCTGCAAACCTCAACTGCAACGGCAGGAGTTTTAAGGAAACGCTCGTCAAGTCCAAGCTGATTGCTCTCACCTTCACCCATTTCATCTTCTTTATCTCTGACGATAATTCGTGAAAGCTTGATAAGCTGCTTTGTAAACGGCAAAAACATTATCGTTATAGCAACATTAAAAGCTGTATGCATTACGGCGATTCCTACATAATCAACGGTTTTATCAAATATTTCAAGAGAGGTTGCCGATTTTAAAATAAGCACGATCGGAAGCAGCACAAGAGTACCTATCACATTCACAAGAATATGTATCCATACAACACGCTTTGCAGCCTTATTTACTCCTATGCTTGAAATAAGAGCAGTTGCACACGTTCCGATATTAAGTCCCATTATAATAGGAAGAGCCATTCCGTAAGTAAGAACTCCGGTTACCGAAAAAGCCTGAAGAATACCGATCGAGGCGGCAGAGCTTTGAATTATACCGGTAAAGCCTGCTCCCACCAACACTCCAAGGATCGGATTTTTAAAAGCAGTAAGAACACTTCTGAAATCCTCAGACTCGGCAAGAGGCGATACAGAATCCGACATAAGCGTCATGCCTGTCATAATAATTGAAAATCCAAGTAAAATGCGTCCTATATCTCTTCGCTTACTGCTTTTTGAGACCATAACAAGTATTATACCCAGAAGAGCTATAAGCGGAGAAAATGATTCCGGTTTAAGAAGCCTTAGAATAAAGCTTCCCTTATCGTTAACGTCTCCGAGACAAAGTATCCATGCCGTAAACGTTGTACCGATGTTTGAACCAAGACAAACAGCAACAGTTTGCTCAAGCTGCATAAGTCCCGAGTTTACGAATCCCACCAGCATTACCGTCATTGCCGACGACGACTGGATAGCGATCGTTACGCCCATACCGAGCAAAATACTTTTGAATTTGTTTGATGTCATTTTTTTGAGAGCTACCTCAAGCTTACCTCCGGTAAGCTTCTCAAGCCCCGTTGACATTACGTTCATTCCATACAGGAAAAAAGCAAGTCCGCCAAGCAGCGTGAAGATTGAAAAAATCGAGAATTCAGTCATTACGTTAAGCTCCTTTAGCTTAATATTTTAGATTGTCTCAAGTTCCCCCATGTTAATTATACAGCAAATTTTGTAAATGTCAACCTTTTTTCAAAAAAACTTTCTTCTAAAAAGCTGCAACTTTAGAACGCATAACATTTTCAGTAATAAATTTGCGTATTTCCCGGCTTTTGTTGACGTACAAAGAAATATATGATATACTGTTATTATTAAGGTGTTTACAAAATTATTTCCGCATATAATTTATATATCCTATCTGCCGCACCGAAAATATCCGCATAGTGGCAGCAAGGATAAAAATAATATGCACGTCAAATTTTTCAACAGCGCTAAGCAAATAAATCACAGAAATTAAGGAGTTTTTTGAAATGGGACGATATTTTGGTACAGACGGATTCAGAGGAACGGCAAATGAAAATCTGACTGCCGACCACGCTTTCAAGGTCGGAAGATTCCTCGGCTGGTATTACGGCGAATTAAAAAGACAAAAAGGCGACGATACTCCTCCCCGTATCGTTATCGGCAAGGATACCAGACGCTCTAGCTATATGTTTGAATATTCTCTTGTAGGTGGTCTTACGGCTTCGGGAGCCGACGCTTATCTGCTGCACGTTACAACTACTCCGTCAGTCGCATATATTTCGAGAGTAGACAACTTCGACTGCGGCATTATGATCTCCGCAAGCCACAATCCATACAACGACAACGGCATCAAGCTCATTAACAGCTGCGGCGAAAAAATGGACGAAGCTACTATCGCTCTTATCGAGGATTACATTGACGGACATCTTACCGCTTTCGGAAAATTATGGGAGACAATCCCTTACGCTCACGATGATAAGATCGGCTGCACTGTCGATTACGTTTCAGGCAGAAACAGATATATCGGCTATCTTATCTCTCTGGGAATGTATTCGTTCAGAGGAATGAGAGTCGGACTTGACTGCGCAAACGGCAGCGCTTGGAATCTTGCCAAATCCGTTTTTGACGCTCTCGGAGCAACTACTTATGTTATAAACGCCGAGCCGAGCGGAACAAATATCAATAGAGATGCCGGCTCTACACATATTGAAAAGCTTCAGGAATTTGTTGTTGAAAATAATCTTGACGCAGGCTTTGCTTATGACGGAGACGCCGACCGCTGTCTCTGCGTTGACGAAAAGGGAAACGTAATCACAGGCGACCATATCCTTTATATTTACGGAAGATACATGAAAGAGCGCGGAAAGCTCGTCAATAATACCGTCGTTACTACGGTCATGTCAAATTTCGGGCTCTACAAGGCTTTCGACGAAATCGGCATCGGCTATGCAAAAACCGCTGTCGGCGATAAGTACGTTTACGAATACATGAAAGAAAACGGCTGCCGTATTGGCGGAGAACAATCCGGACACATTATCTTTTCAAAATATGCCTCTACAGGAGACGGTATTCTTACCAGTCTTAAAATGATGGAGGTCATTATGGCTCGAAAGAAAAAATTCAGCGAGCTTGCCGCTCCGTTTACCGTTTATCCTCAGGTGCTCGTAAACGTGAGAGTTAAGGATAAAGCCGCAGCTCAGAACGATCCCGACGTTCAGTCGATCGTGAGCAAGGTGAGCGCAGAGCTTGGGGATTCCGGAAGAATACTCGTCCGTGAAAGCGGAACAGAACCACTTATACGCGTAATGGCAGAAGCTGAAAGCGAAGAGACCTGCCGCGCCTGCGTGGACAGAATCGTTAAAGTTATTAATGATAAGGGACATTCAGCTGTCTGAAAAGAGAAAACAACAGGACGCTCCGTATAAATGCGGAGCGTCCTGTTGTTTTCGCATCAGCAATTTGAAACCAGATTACTGATCCATATTCCTTTTTTTATAAGTATATTTCCGATTAAAACCTTAATTATATCTGCTGCCTGAACAATAGCATATATTCCGAGTATAGGCAGCTCCGTAAAACGGCAAAGCATCAAAGCAGCCGGAACAGCCACAACCCACGAAAACACACTGTCAAACAAAAATGTCACAAACGTTTTTCCTCCCGAACGCAGCGTAAAATACATAGCGTTAAGAAATCCCTGTACCGGAAAGAACAATGCCGACACTATAATAAACCATTTACCATAGCTTCTTACCTGTTCCGTAGTATCGTAAAACATCGGGAACACTCCCGAAACGGATATAAGTATGACTGTCAGAATGACGCATACTCCTCCCGTAAAACGCATAAGTCCAAATGCTTCATCCTTAGCTCTCTTATATTCAGAAGCTCCGAGAGTTTGTCCGATAAGAATTCCGACTGCCGAACCGAGCGCCACAAATACAACGTTGAGCAGATTACAGATCGCGTTTGAAATGTTAAGTCCCGCAACGACCTCAAGTCCTCTTGTTGAATAACACTGTGTAAGAGCGGCAATACCTCCCGCCCACAGAAATTCATTTAAAAATATCGGCAGACTCTTTTTCAATATCGTCACCGCAAGCTCCTTGGGAAGCAAGAGCGTTCTGTAAATCCCCTGTAAAAATACGTGTTTCTTTTTTCGGCAATGCGACCATATTATAACAATGCACATTTCCGCCGCCCTTGCAGCGACCGTAGCAATAGCCGCACCTCTTACGCCAAGCTTCGGCATACCAAAATTACCGTAGATCAAAGCGTAATTGAGCGCTATATCCACAACCACCGAGGCGACTCCGGCAACCATCGGCTTAACGCTGTCGCCTGTTTCGCGCAAACTTCCGGCATACACCTGCGTTATAACAAACGGCGGCAGACCAAGCAGCATTATCATAAGATACTGCTTTGCATAACGCATCGTCAGCGCAGCATCGATCGTATCGCTTTCACCGTGAAGATACAAATTTATAAGAGGTTCATTGGCAAATGTAAACACCGCAAGTCCCATTAACATACAAACGATACTTATCCATATTTTGATCCTAAAGGTGTTTCTGAATCCCTCAATATTTTTATGTCCGAAAAATTGCGCGCCATAGATTCCGGGACCCGAAAGACCTCCGAATATTGCAAGATTGAAAACGAAAATAAGCTGTCCTCCTATTGAAACAGCTGTCATCGCCTCAGTTCCGAGACTTCCTACCATTATATTGTCAATAAGGCTAACCATATTGGTGATACCGTTCTGGATCATCATAGGAACGGCAAGAAGCAAAGCTCTTTTGTATATATCTCTGTTTTTGAGCATAAAAATAATTCCTTTGCGAAAAATTAAGTCCTTTTTAGGCGGCATCGCACAAAGTTTGCGCAGTGTTGCCTTAAATGTTGGGTTTCTGACTGCTTGATATTATATACCATTGCTTGTATATTGTCAATACATAAACAAGGCTTTCGGGCAAATAATGCCTGAAAGCCGTTTTTATTTATATTAAATATCGGGGATCATTCCTCGTCGTCTTCGGAAACGATAGGAGAATAATCCTCATTCTCGGTTTCCTCTTTTTCTGCCTTTCTTTCGGCTGCGGGCGCAAGCTTTCTTCCGCGTCTCATAAGAACTACCGCAAACACGGCAGCGGCAAGCACAACAACAACCGCAACGATCATAAAAGCAAGCCGTTTAAGGCTTTTATCGCCTGCATTATATTCAATTCCGTTCCTCTTGGCATATTTTTCAGCAGCCGAGCCTGAATTAACGCTCATGCTGAAACCGTCTACAAGAGCAGCTTCTTCGGTATCGTTGGCGGTATAGCCAAAGGCATATTCTCCGATCGTTTCAACGCTTTTCGGAACGACTACGTTTTTCAGGTTATCACAGGCAAAGAAAGCTCCCTCGCCTATCGTTTTGATTCCGTCGGACATATAGACCCTTTCAAGCTGTGAATCGTCACAGAACGCCTGAGCGTCAATGAGCTGCACTGTTGACGGAATCTTTATGCTTGTAAGAGATTTACAGCCTCCGAAAGCCGTGCTTCCTATTTCGGAAAGTCCCTCAAACAGCTCTACGTTGCTCAGAGAGGTACAGTAGTAAAAAGCAGTGTCTCCTATTCTTTTTACCGATTCAGGGATAAATACAGTTGTCAGTTCTTCACAGTAACAGAACGCGCTTCCTCCGATCTCGGTTACCGTCTCGGGAACATATATGATCTGCTCGATACCTTTCGGAGCGGCATGGATCAGCTTTGTTTTTGCGCTGTCATACAGGATACCGTTCTCTACGGTAAAGGAAGAGTTCCCGTCAGCGGTTATTTTTTCGATACTCGGGCATTCAAGAAGCGCTTCCGATGAAAACTCCGAAACATTTTTCGGAATATTTATCTCTTTCAAGCTATAGCATCTCTGGAACGCATATTCCCCGATAGACGTCACGCTCTCCGGGATCGTAATACTTTCAAGGGACTCGCAGCCGTAAAATGTTCCCATTTCAATCGACTCAAGCGTATCGGGAAGCGTAATATCCGTAAGATTTGCGCATCCCATAAATGCACCCTCGCCAAGCTCCGTAATATTTGACTTTATGGTCACGCTTTTCAAAGAGCTGCAGCTTGCGAAAGCTCCCGAACCGATAGATCTGACTGATGACGGAATATAAAGCTCCGAAATATATGTACAGCCGGCAAACGCGTCCTCTCCGATAGCGACGACGGCATAACCGTTTACTACCGACGGTATTTCGGTTATGATAGCCGTTCCGTCACAGTCAATGATCGTGTATTCGTCGTTTTCATTCAGCTCGTAATAAAATATTCCGTCGGTAAGCTCGTCCTCGTCCCCGGCAGTAACCGCCTGCGCAGCAGCCGGGAGCACAAGCGCGGAAGCTGCTATTACCGAGGATATGACAGAAATTATATTTTTGATCTTAATCATTTTTGCTCTCCTTCTGCTTGGCCGATTTTTTCTTTTTGACCGCCTTGCCGGTAAAAATTCCAATCAGCGCAAGGACAGCTGCTCCGAGGATAGCGGCCATGGCATACAGAAAAGTCTTATCAAAATTTTTTCCGAACAATTCTACCGAATCCGTGACACACTCTATACCATTATAATCGCAGTATTTAAATGCAAGCGAATCCTTGTCCGCATAAATTTTGAAGCCTTTTATTACCTTATCGGTTATCTCCTCGCCGTCTTCGCTTTCCTCAGCATTTTCATCAACCTCAACGTCTTCATTATCCTCAACAGCTTCGTCCGTCTCGTCGGCATAAGTAAAGCCGAGAGCATAATCGCCGATGGTTTCAACATTGTTATAAAGTCTTACGCTCTTGAGCGAAGTACAGTCATAAAAGGCGTTATTGCCGATCGTTTTTAAATTCTTTGAAAGCTTCACTTTTTTCAGCGATGTACAATTTTCAAAAGCATAGTTGTTGATAATTTCAACGTCCGAGAGATCAAGCTCCTCAATGCTGCCGCAGTCACAAAAAGCGGAAACGGCTATTTCTTTGACTGTTGACGGAGCAGTAAATTTCTTATTGGTATTTCCTGTCGGATACATAACAAGGAGCGTTTTATCCTTATTGTAAAGGATTCCGTTTTCCGAGGAGAAATTTCCGCCCTCAGCGCTGCTCATGCTTATTTCCTTAAGGGAAGTACAATAGAAAAACGGTTCTTCTCCAATGGTTTCGCATGAACCGGGAATCACGACAGATTCAAGAGCAGAGCATTCGGAAAACGCTTTGTCTCCTATGGAATGAACGCTGTCGGGAATAACGATGCTTTTAAGAGACTGGCAGTAACGGAACGCCATATCGCCGATAGTTTCAACCGTATCGGGAAGATTGATCTCTGCCGCGCTGATTCCGGAAAAAGCTCCGTCGTAAATTCTCGTAACTGCGATCCCGTCAAATTCGGCAGGAACATCTACAACAGATTCCGCCGAAGAACAGCTGATTATCGCTATTCCGCCGTCTATTTCGGCATACGCATAATCATCGCTTGTTTTTACGTCAAGCTTTGCAAATTCCTCAGCCTGTTCCGCATATTCGGGGGTATAGAATTTAAAATCATTTTTGTATTCGTAATCCGTATCCGAGTCCGTTGCGTATGCGGAAGCCGCAGAATTTGCTTCGCCGATGATAATAAAGCCGTCGATAGGATTAAGATTGGAATCATATCCGAAAGCGCAGTAGCCTATATCGGAAACGGAAGCAGGAATGCGTATGCTTTCAAGCGCAGTTCCCGCAAAGGCATTCTGACCGACATAAGTTAAGGATTCGGGAAGAGTTATCTCTGCCAAGTTCGCGCAGCCTGCAAAAGCCGCTTCATTTACCATAAGAAGCGAATCGGGAAGTTTCACATCGGAAAGCAAGGTGCAGCCGGCAAAACACATAACACTCACGGCATCAAGCTGTGTTCCGCTGAGATCGGCTTTCGTAAGCATCAAATTATAGCTGACTGCATGACGGTCAAGCTCCGACAGCGACGAAGGAAAAATTATTTCTTCCAGCTGTGTATCGCAGAACGCGGCAATTCCCAGAGCGCTGACCGTATCGGGAATAGTAAAGCTGCTTCCCTTTTTACTTATAGGATAGCACAAAAGCTTTGACATATCCTTGCTGTACAGTATTCCGTCCTTTGCGCAGTATTCGCTGTTATCGCCGGCTACAATAAATTCAGTAAGATTTTTACAGTCCATAAACGGATTTTCACCGGCGATATACTCAATAGAAGCAGGTATTTCTATCGAGCTCATTGATGCATGAAGGAACGCGGACGCGCCTATCTCGGAAACAGTTATTCCGTCGAGCTTGTCGGGAACAACTATTTTTTCGTCGCTTCCGGAATAAGCTGTAATACGAGCTTTGCCGTCAATAGTAAGCGAATATTCATAATCGCCCGAAACGATAGTTTCATCATCGTCGGAATTATCGTCCTCGGTTATCAAATTGCCTTCCACGTCCTCATAAGCCGTGTCATTTTCGGCATAGGAAGCCAAAGTCATTGACGGCACAGCCGTGCAAATAAGCAGACTCATTATAAATGCGGCTGTCTTTTTATACTTAAACATAATTTTATACCCTCTCTGTTAAAATTAGAGCGTGTTGACGCTATCCGAAATGTTTGCAAAACGTGCGCTGCGTGATAGTGTCGACACGCTTATTATATCATACATCTTATATAATTTCAATAAATTTCACACGTTTTTCGCTTAATATTCATTCTTAGAACCCGTTTTCACAAGATCAGTGTGCGGATTTTCGACAAGGTATTGTAGATGACAAGAAAAAAGTCCGAAGGCATACTTTCGTATGACAAGGACTTTTAACGAAGTCAGCGACAAAAAGTTGTCGAAAAGACGTGTGCTGTAGCTTGTGAAAACAGGTTCTTAGTCACTGACAGACGACATTACTCTTACGCTCATATCTATCATTGAACCGTCAGGACACGAAAGTACGTCGTCGTCCTTAACGTCCTCAAATACTCTTTTTTCACCGTCAGCCGTACACAAAACGACGTCAAAAGTATTGGGCAAAATCGACTCAACAGTTACGCTTTCGGCGCACAAAGCTTCGTCTACGTTACCGATAACCATAAGCTGATAATTCTCGGGCGAACGCATACAAACCGTTTTCTTTTCTTTTTCAAGCTCTGCCGCTTCAGATACATAGACGGACGCCGGCGTGTCGTCATATATTCTGATATAATCCAAGGTATACGTTTCGAGTAAGTGAATTCCTTGGTTGTCCGGAGCATATATCTGCCAGCCGCCGTCACAGCTGACTATCTCGTCCGATGAAACCGCTTCATCAAAATTGCGGTATCTTATCGAAAGCCTGTCATAATGCACTCTCCAGATATTTGTCAGCGCATCGGCAGAAAGGCATACAAAAAACACCGCCGCAGACATGACCGCAAGGAAAGTAATTCTAACATTTCTGCCTTTAAAAAGCCGATATGCCGCGCAGCTTATCCCGCAAAGAAAAATTATCAGGAAAAGATAGCTGTAGAACGATGAAAGATATGATTTCGTGCCTTTTATTGACCAATCTAAATACTGCTTGGACACACTGATTACAATGTTCGGCACAAATATACCGAGAAATGCAATAAAAAGATTTCCCTTAAAATCGAGCTTTTGGCTGATCTTTCTAACCAGCAAAGCGAATGCCGCGGCAACCAAAAGCGCTTTTATCACACTTGCAGCACTTAAACACTCAATAAAATCACTCATTGATATAGGATTCTCGTCATTTCTGTACAACAGCCCATTTACAGGGAAATACGACAGCGAGTATGTTACAAGAGCTTTCAGGCTCGTAAAAGGCGTTTTTAAGCAAAGCTCCGTTCCTCCATAATAAGGGGGATAAAAATGTCTCCAAGTAAAGTACACGCCTACATAAGCGGCAGCCGTTATTATCTGCGGCACAATTTTAGCAACAGCTGTAAATATGTAACTTAAATAATTCTTATCATCGGTTTTTAATTTCAGCATTGCCGCCGCTCCGTAAAGGATCAACGCAGCCACAAACGCTTCATAGATCATGCAGGAAAGAAGAAGAAAAAGACAGCTCAAAAGCGTATCGCGTTTTTTCCCGGTATCAAAGCTTTTCATAAAGAAATGCAAAGATAAAAACAGCAGTCCGATCGGCAGCTGATGACAAAAAGCATAGGAGACAAGCAGGTTATGAGAAGGCGTCAGCGATGAAAACGCAACGGCTGCAACAGCGCATAAATTTGCAAAGCCCTTATCAATATGACTGCGGACAAAGAGCCACATTGCCCATATATCAAACAAATACGTTGAAAACGAAACCAGCTTATAGAACCATATTTTATTTAATATAAACGGAAATCCCAGTAAAAGATGATTCCATAGATGGGAAATTCTGCCCTGCTTTGCAGAGTGTATGGCATTCTTCCACAGTTCTCCGCCGCGGACAAGCGTATAGATACGCATATCGTCATGGACTGCCATTATTACAGGATATATTTTATAAAACAGCAGCAGCGCCGAAAATATAAATGCCGCTGCATAAAGGAATTTTTCTCTCGTCTCTTTTTCCATTAATTTTTTCATTGTTTTCCTCTTTTCACGCAAAACACATTATTTATATTGCACAACTTTTAACGCTGTCAATGACTTTGATAAAGAATCAAAGATTGTTCACACCAAATTATTATATCACAGCCAATATTTACTGTCAAGCCGAGGAAAACTCACCTTACTTCGAACGAAATGCTGCCTTCAGGAGGAATAATTTTAACGCGTATATTTTCAATGTATACATACCTGCCCTTTTCGATCTGAAGCAGCATATCGTCAATATCGCGCTCCGTACCCTCCGCTTCCATTTCGACCGTTCCGTCGGAGCAATTCCGCACCCAGCCTGTAACTCCGAAGCTGCGGGCAGAATAATATGCTCTGTATCGGAAGCCTACGCCCTGAACCGTTCCGTAAAAAATATAATGCTTTCTTATTTTTCCCATAACCTTTCCCTCTTTTCGATTCCTTATACATATATTATAGTCAAATTTGATATTTATGTAAATACTGCTTTGCCGTATATTTCATTATTTTCACAAATTAATGGAAATTTATCAAAACAGTTGACGTTGTAAAAATAACGTGTTATAATGTTTCTGTAATGTAAAAAACTGTAGAATGGCAGCGTTTCTGCATAAACTTATTTTTTTGGAGGCAAAAATGGCAAATAAAGATGATCGTTACATAAATGTAACATTAAAAAATGAAGACGACGAAAAAGGCGAAGTCATCATATCATTCTCCGGTATATGGAAGCAATTAAAGAAATATTTCGTTATCTGGATTGTTGCTGCGGTTGTTATATTGGCGCTGACTCTCGGTATGTCCGCCTTTTCAACGCTCAAAAACAAGCCCCGTCTAACAGCGCTGATAAGCTTTACTTATCCCGGCATAGAAAAAGGTCTCGATCCCGCAGGACAGGAATTTGACGTTTACAGCATTAAAAATCCTGTTGTTATCGAGGACGCTCTTACTCAGCTCGGCTATTCGCTCGAAGATCTTGAAGACATAAGACAAGGTATTACGATCGAGGGTATCATACC
Source organism: uncultured bacterium (assembly GCA_905215965.1). Classification (GTDB taxonomy): domain Bacteria; phylum Bacillota; class Clostridia; order Oscillospirales; family Ruminococcaceae; genus Ruminococcus. The sequence goes on from CAJMSD010000010.1 coordinate 50,568, forward strand.
TCATGACGCGGCCGATAAACTTGCGGTTTATCAAAGCATTTACCTTGGCGATTCAAACGCGATACTCTCGGCGGCTCAGGAGATGCTTGAAGTTTCCTACAATCCGTCTCAGTATAAGGTATACTTCGATTACGATAATACCGGATATAGTTCGTCTCAGGCAGTTCAGGTATTCAATAAGGTGCTTGAATGCTACCGCGATTACTTCTTCAATGCCTACGGATATAACAAGGCTCTCGGCAGCGCAGTAACTGCTGTAAATTACGAAGATTACGATTACACCGAAGCTCTTGACGTTTTCGATTCTTCTCTTTCAAATATGAAAAATTACGTAAGAGAGCTTTCAAATGACGATACTACGCATTTCCGCTCTGTAGAAACAGGCTTTACCTTCGATGATCTCTATCAGGCACTGAAAACAGTTGAAAGCATCGATCTTGACAAAATTTCTTCCTACATTACGGTAAACAATCTTACCAAAGACAAAGAAGAATCGATCGCTTATTACGAATACAGAATAAGCTCGCTGACACGTACAAAAGCCGAGCTTGAAGAAAATCTTTCTTCTGTACTTGCTTCGATCGAGGCATACGAAAAGGATACCGTTCTTATTCTTGGAAACGGAACCGACAGCACAGACGCTCAGATCTCTCAGGGTTCACAAAAATATGACAATCTCTTTACTCAGAAAGAAAATATTCAGGCTGATCTTTCCGAAACAAAGCAAAGAATAAACTTCTATAACGAAAAACTTGTTTCACTCAAAAATAATCCTATAGGCTCTGACGAAAAATGCGAAAAGGTTGAGGAAGATTTTATCAAACTGAACGAAAAGATCAACGAGCTTATCAAAAATGTAGAGCTTACCGCTACAGAGTATTATGAAACCGTTGCTTTTGCAAATGCATATAATATTCTCGTGCCTGCAACTTCATCTGCATCGAAGAGCATATTCAATGTGATCGACAATGCAAAGCTTCACATTGTTATCTTTGAAGCTCTCGCATTTATCGTTTACTTCGGAGCAGCCTTTGTTCTTTCGATTATTGCCGAAAGCAAGAAAAAGGCTAAGGCGTTGGAAACAGACAACGGCAACAATGACGATGATAATGATAATGACGACAACAGTGACGATGACAAGTCTGAGGACAGGAACGAATCTAAAAAGACTGAAAAATCCGAGAAATCAAAAAAATAACATGATAACAAAATCGTCCGCATAATGCGGACGATTTTGTTATCATCAACCATATAGACGCTCATCATTAAGAACGAGAATCTCTCCTTTTTCTGATGCTTAACGTCAATAACACAATAAAGAATACAACTCCTATCGCTATTGCCGGTATCTCTCCGATGCAGACCGATTTAAAGGGATCCTGTGCGGATTCTTGTGCAAGAGTGGGAAAAAGAATTATATTTATCGCTCCTACCAGCGAACTCGTAAACGAACGGCACAATGCGGCAGGATATACCGAACCCGATCTCTTCGTCAAATACGTCAGAAAGCTTCCAAAAAATATACAGCTTATACACGTAACTATAATTCCGCCGTATGGATAGCTGCCGTATTCCTTGCCGAATTTCAATCCCGTCACTATCATGGGAACATTCCACATTCCCCAGATAACTCCGCTTATGAGCAGAGCGGCAGGCATTCCGAAAAGCTCTTCAAGCTTTGGGGTAAGATATCCTCTCCAGCCAAGCTCCTCGCCCAATGACGCATACGCGAACAAAAACGCCGAAATTATAGAAAACAATATCGAAGTTATCAGCGGAACTATATTATCTCCGTTTACATGATCGCCCAGCTTATAATCTTCCGTGTACTTATTTATATAGATAACAGACGATATTATTCCTACAACTATGGGATATACAAGACTTAATGCATAACAGCCCGCTCCCCTTTTGAAATTTCCCCGAAGATACGATGCCTTAACTCCCTCTTTCGTTATGAGCCTTACGGCAATACTTGCCAAAGCAGGTATCAGCATAGTTATAACAGTAAGAAACGTACCTATCTCCGCTGCATCGTCGATAAAGCCGAAATATATTATATATACCGGCAGATACGCTATCGCAATGAACATTAATATCCTTATAAGGAGCATTTTCTTATCACTTTTCAAAATTCTCAGCTCCTTTCAGGTAAAACGAACACGATGTCCTGTAAGATAAATAGTAAACTGCAAGCACAAGATACGGAGCAATAGACAGCACAAACAGCGTTGTATCCGAAAGGCCCTTGCCCGAGAGCAAATTCATAATGCGGTCGAAGAAATGGTCAAGGCTGCCGAAAACAGACAAATCGCCGAAAAGAGCATAAACGATCGCCACTGAAATTATCACCAGAAACAGCAAAGCTTTGATATTGCTTCCGTTTTTGAATCCGAACCGCACTATAAAAGGGAACTCCAAAGCGTGCAGGAACAATACCAAGAAAAACATCACTGCATTCATGACTGCGCACAAAGGAACGACCGATTCAACTTTATACACAAATTCGTACAATGCGGCGCTGAGCATACAAAATGCCTGAAGCACAAAATAAATTATAAATGCCATAAGATATTTTGCACCGATCTGTCCTTTGACAAGCTTAGGAGACGAACTTATAAAGTAAGCCCATTTTTTGTTTTCGTCCGTTTCAAAATTATTCGGGATCATCATGAAAACAAGAAAAAAAACGTAAAAGAACATCATTATCATAAAAAGAGGCATAAACATTTCTGTTGTCTCTGCGTTTTCGGAATTGCTTTTGACTAAAAGCATCATCATCGGCATTATTAAATATATAACAAATATATACATCAGATTCTTTTTATTTATGATCAACTCTTTATACAGCAGACCTGCCATTATTTTTCCCTCCTTTTAAGCGCTTTTACAGCAAGGAACCAGCTTATTACTGCTGCTGCCAAAGCGGCAAATACAAAAATCAGACGCAGTTCTCCCAACATACCCTTTACCTTATTAAACAAAGGAACCACATACTTTTCTATCAGCTCGTCGTCGTTTTCTGCCTTATGCTTCGAGATAAATCTCATCGCAGACAAAACCAGAACTGCATATATCACCGAAAAGAATATCGTTATACGCGCCGAAACTGCTCCCGATGTTTTATATTTGAACAGCATGGGTATCTGCACCATGCTTATGACAAGTGAAAACGCTGCGACCAGCATCATATTTCCAAAAACCTTTAGATCCATCGGTCTGTCTGCAAGAGCGCCGATCATTGCGGCATAAATAATACTCAGTATAACTCCGATAACAAATGATATGCCTAAAAACAGGAATTTTTCTCCTGCAATTTCCTTTTCGCTTAACGGGAGAGTATATCCGAACCTGTTCCACTTGCATTTATAATCGGATGCAATTACTCCGCAGTCCGCACACAATACCAGTATTACAACTAATTCCGCTGCATAAGTAAATATGTAATAAAGAACAGGCTTGGCGGTTGCGCTGAACTGCTTCAGATTCCCGCACCGCAGGCTCACCATGCAGAGTATTCCCAGTATCATGAAAAACAGCAGCGCAAAAGGATTTATGATATAAGCCCTTTTGCGGAGACATAACTCTCTATAGAGCATTCCTCTCATTATATCCACTCCTTTTTGTCGCGATGAACATAATAAACCATTATTTCATCAAGAGTTACATTGTCAAGGACAAGCTCCGGATATTTACGTCTGCAAAGCTCTTTATCGCACACCATTACCTCCGCGCCGAAATCGCTTACGCGCGCGCTGACAATATCCTCGGCATCAATAAGCTTATAATCGGACTTGCTGCATTTTATCATTCCGTGGCTTTCGAGAATTTCGTCCTTATATCCGCTGATAAGGATCGTTCCTTTGTGAATAAAAGTTACGCTGTCGGCAATTTTTTCAATATCGCTCGTTATGTGCGATGACATAAATATACTGTTATTTTCATCCTGAAGATACTCAAGAAAAATGTCAAGTATCTCATTTCTTACAACAGGGTCAAGACCTGTAGTCGCTTCGTCCATAATAAGAAGCTTTGCGTTATGAGAGAGCGCACAGGCTATCTGGAGCTTCATTTTCATTCCTTTTGAAAACTTGCCTATCTTCTTCTTTAACGGAAGCTGAAAACGTTCAAGATAAGAATAATACGTTTCATCATTCCACTGCTTATAGATATCCTTTAAAATAATTCCCATCTGTTTTGCATTAAGAGAATCATGAAACGGCAGCTCGTCAAAAACTACGGCAAGCTGTTCTTTTATTTCAAGCTCGTTTTCGACGCTGTCAAGTCCCAAGATCTTTATTTTGCCGGAATCCTTATTAATAATATTTAATATTGAATTTATCGTAGTGGTTTTTCCAGCTCCGTTCTGACCGATAAATCCCATTATGCTTCCCTTAGGAACGGTAAAGCTTACATTATCAAGCGTAAATCCGTCGTACTTTTTAGTAAGTCCTTTAATTTCTATTGCATTACGATACTCACTCATTTTCCTCATCGCCTCCATAAACGATCGATAAAATTTCAATCAGCTCCTCAAGCGAAACGTTGCAGCTTTTTGCCTTTTCACACGCTTTCGACAGCAAGGTTTCCGTCTGGCGGAGTATTTCCTCACGCAGCAGTTCTGCATTCTGCGTTTTTACAAAGCTTCCTTTTCCGGTATAGGTTTCAATAAATCCTTCCTGTTCAAGCTCCTCATAGGCGCGTTTTGTAGTAATTACGCTGATACGAAGCTGTTTGGCCAGTACGCGCATTGACGGCAGGGCGTCCCCTGCGCAAAGCGTACCGTTCATAATATTAGCCTTTATCTGGGAAGAGATCTGCTGATATATCGGCTCTCCCGAAGAATTGCTTATAATTATATCCATTGTGCACCTCTATAATTGTATATATACGATATATATATTATATCAGGAGAATATACTTTTGTCAATAGAACAGATAAATTTTTTCGGAATATGCACAAAACGTCACTTTATATGCATCTGATGTTATTGAATAACCGCTCAAACTATGATATAATAAACGCACAGCGACACTTAAATTAAAAGCCGCATTTTATCTGCGGCAGAACGGAGTTTTACTATGAAATATCAAAACCCTGTATTAAGGGGATTTTACCCTGATCCAAGCGTTTGTGCTGCCAACGGAAAATATTATATGGTATGCAGCACGTTTCAGTATTTTCCCGGTGTTCCGGTTTTTGAAAGCGATGATCTTATAAACTGGAAGCAGGTCGGAAACTGCCTTACAAGAAAAAGTCAGGTTGATCTTGAAAAATGCGGAAGCTCGGCAGGAGTTTTCGCCGCCACCATACGCTTCTCAAACGGAAGATTCTATATGGTGACTACCAATACATCGGCAAACAAAAATTTTTACGTCTGGACAGACAATATATACGGCGAATGGTCTGATCCCGTATATGTTGACCGCGACGGCATCGATCCCTCTCTTTACTTCGAGAACGGACGTACATTTTTCATCAGCAACGGCACGGACGATTTCGGAGAAAGCGGCATCGTTCAGTGCGAGATCGATATTGGAACGGGCAAAAAGCTTTCGTCTGCAAAGGTCATCTGGAAAGGCTCCGGCGGACGTTATCTTGAAAGTCCGCATCTTTACAAAATTGGAAATTATTACTATCTTATGGCTGCGGAAGGCGGCACGGAGTACGGTCACATGATAACATACGCGCGAAGCAGCGATATCTGGGGCGAATATGTCGGATACGAAAAAAATCCCGTGCTCACCAACAGAAATCTCGGCGGATACGTTATTCAGGGCGTAGGTCACGGCGATCTTATTCAGGATAAATACGGCGACTGGCATATCATGCACCTTGGCTTCCGTCAGTCCGGACAGTGGTCGCCGTATCATCATCTCGGCAGAGAAAGCTTCCTTTCTCCTGTAACCTTTGACGAAAACGGTTGGTTTACCGCAGGCTCAAACGGCGTTACCGTTGAAGAATTCGAGACAAAAGGCGATTTTTCTCAGCAGCGCAAAAACCTGTATACCTTTGATAATACTGCATGGAAATTTGACTGGTGCTATCTTCGTCACCCAAGCTGTGAAAATTACGAGCTTTGCGATGACAAGGCTGTTCTCCGCGGTACGGATATTACGCTTGACAAGGCTGATTCCCCAACATTTATCGGTATACGTCAGATCGATTTTGACGCGGTTATTTCCGTTGATGTCAGCGTAACCGGAGGCATCGGAGGAATCTCCCTATATATGGACGAAAATCATCACTACGATCTTTACGCAAAGCAAACCGAGAACGGTCTCACGGCAGTTGAAAAGCTTAATATCGGAGATATTAAATCAGTTGAGCACACTGCCGAGCTTTCCTCCGATAATGTCAGACTTATCGTCAAAGCCGACAATTTTAATTATCATTTCTATATCAGCGAAAACAAAGGCGATGAGATATATCTCGGTTCGGCACAGACGAGGTATCTTTCTACGGAAGTTGCAAGCGGCTTCACGGGTGTAGTCATTGGTCTGTTTGCGGTCGGCGACGGCTGTAAAGCGGAATTTACGAATTTCAAATGCGAATACAAATAAAAAAATCCCCTTGCCATATCAAACGGCAAGGGGAGCTTTTCATATAAATTTTAATTCAAATAAGATTCGGGAAGCGAATCTAACTGAAGAGCAAGATGTTTCTGTACAGAAACTGCATCGTTTCCGCTTATGCCGTCGCCTCTCTGATAAACGTCGGCTCTGTCGATAGCCTCAGCCGAAAGCGGGAAAGCTTCCGGATCGGAACTGTTGCAGATAATTGCTATTACATCGTCGATAGTAACACTGCCGTCAAGATTAGCGTCGCCGTAGAAAGGTGTTTCTTCCTGAGTTGTAGTAGTTGTTGCGGTAGTAGTTGTCGTTGTTGTGGTAGTGGTAGTTGTCGTTGTAGTAGTAACAGTAGTTGTAGTAGTAGTTTCCGGAATCTTTCTGAGCTTTATTACGATATCTTCTTTTGAAGAATCAAGGAATTTTACGGTATAAAGGGAATCGCCGTCATAATCATAGCCCTCAGGCATTTCTGTGATTATAGCCTGATATGAAGCGTCCATAGTTTCTCCTGTACAAACCTGAACTGTTTTGGGATTTTCGCTGGAGGTATTCCATGTAACGGATTCTCCGTCTGTTTCCATGAGGACTCCTGCGCCGGGGATATACTCGCCTGTTTCGGCGTCAACAACGGAGACATTAGCGGTATAAATAGCGGGCTCTACAATTGTTCCTCCGCCGAAATCAAAGTTTTCGTCAATTTCGGAAGCGTTTTTAATCACGGTTTTAGCTGTTGTGGTATCTCCGCCGAAGTTCTTATACATACCTGCGATAGCAACTGTAAAGCAAGCATTGTAATCGAGAGCCATTTCGGTCTGAGCATAGGAGTCGACCGCATCGGTGATAGAACCGCTTTCGTCGGAAGCTCCGCCTATGAGCGCGCCGTAAAGTGTATATTTAGATTCGCCCTTATCGGGATTTGCTGCACGGTGGTGGATTCTTGTCGGATACTTATCGCCATATCCTACAAGGTAGCTGTATCCCGCAGGATTATTGCCGAGAATGAAATCCATCTGCCACTTAGCGGCGTCAAGATAGGACTGATTGTTGGCAAGTTCGCCGTATGTAAGAGCGTAGGTCTGCCATGCGCAGTTATAGCGCGAGTTACCCCAGCTGTCGATAATGTAATATTTCTGAGCGTTATTGCTTGAATATCTGTCGGAATTAAACTTAACCTCGTTCAGGTAAGACTGATCGCCGGTTATATCAGCCATAATGCAGGCATAACCGCCCCAGACCTTGCCCCAGCTGTAGATCCAGTAGTCATAATCGGTGTTGTCATAACAGCCGTTTGCTGTAGGCTTTGCCGTCGGACGCGAATACTTGCTGCTGTCGGCAAGATACATCCAGAGCTGTGCCCAAGCCTTTGCGCTCGGAGGAGCCATATTGCCGGAATTATACATATTACCCATACCGCCGCCGTCTGTACCGGAATATTTTCTGCTGTAATTATAAATAGCGTCCGCATATTTCAGGCATTCTGCGGCATAATCCGCATCTGTCTGCTTTAATGCTGCGGCTGTGGAAGCAAGAGCGGCAGCCATCATATCGCATACATAATTGTTGATCGTCGATCCTGAGAACCAGTAAGTAGGTCTGTTATAGGTCTGAGTCTCGGGAGCTGCCCAAGTAACATTGTGGTCGCTTTCGTCGCTGACTGTCTGACAGATCGCAGCTACTTCTCCGTTGGAATCCAGATAAGTAGTCTTCATCAGATAATCGGCAGTTTCCCTGAGAATGTAGAAAAGGTGTCCTTCCGTGCCCGTATCCTTAAAAGCCTCGGGATACGAATAATAAGCCCAGCCTAAAGATGCGGCATTAAAGCCCATGGTAACGTTAAACTTAACATGGTCGCCCGCGTCGTGATAACCGCCGGAAACATCGGCAGTATTTCCGCCGCCGTTGGCAGCCGAAACGATAGCCTTAGCAGATGAAGAAAGTCCGGTCGCATTGTCAAGAGAAGCATTAGCGTCATAAGTATGGCAGTTGCCTCTCCAAGTAAGACAGTTGTCGTCTACCTCGCATCCGCACTGGTTAGCGTCATAAAAATAGAGGGACAGTTCAAGAGCTTCAGCGTAGTTCGGGTCTGCAGCAGCGTTTGCAACTGAAGCGGCGCCTACTGCCGGAACTGATGTCGCTATCATGGCAGCGCTTACAATGCCGGTAATAAACTTTTTGAAAATTTTGTTTTTCATTGTCAAGTCATCCTTTCATTATAATTACATTTCAAGCAAGGGAGTTGAAATGCATAATTCAAACTATTATAACCATTATAATTATATCACTATTCATCATACGTAATGTTAACAAATTGTGTACAAATCATTAATCACAGAAAATTTGAGTGTTTTAGTCAAAACTGTTTTACAATTTTTGTTGATTGTGACCATAAATCTTTATTTATTCTCTCCTTGCAAAATCGAGTACATTATAGTATAATTAATGTAAGCGGCAATTCGGGAAATTCAAGGGTTGCCGAAACATTATTTTACGGCGGTGAAAAAATGCCAAGATTTTTTGTAAATACTATAGACGAAAACAATATTGTAATTTCGGGCAGCGATGCAAATCACATAGGACGATCCCTGAGAATGAAGCCCGGCGATTCCCTGACTGTTTGCTGTAACGGCACAGATCATCACTGCGAAATAACCAGGATCACCGAAGACTGCGTTTATCTGACTCAAATCAGCAAGGAGCTGTGCGCTGCCGAACCAGACATAGAAGTAACGCTTTTTCAAGCGATCCCCAAGCTTGATAAGCTCGAAGCAATAATACAAAAATCCGTTGAACTGGGAGTAACGAGAGTTGTTCCTGTTTTGTCAAGAAGATGCGTTTCACGTCCGAGCGAAAAAGACTTTGCCAAAAAATTGATCCGCCTAAACAAGATCGCAGAAGGAGCGGCAAAGCAGTCCGGAAGAGGAATAATCCCCGAAGTTCTGCCGATGATAACTTTCAAAGCCGCTGTTGAACAAATCAAAAACCTTGACTGCTCGGCTATTCTTTACGAGGAAGAGGGCGGAAAACATTTTTCGCAAATTGATTTTTCAGGGAAAAAAACTGTCGGACTATTTATAGGCAGCGAGGGAGGATATGACAAGGAAGAAGCGGACGCTGCCGTAAATGCAGGAGCTGAGCAGATATGGCTCGGGAAAAGAATACTTCGTTGTGAAACTGCACCAATAACTGCCTTGTCGATTTTGATGTTTTTAACAAATAATATATAAGGTGTTGAAATTCCAAAAATAGTGTGCTATAATAAAAAGACAGCAGTATGTGCTCATTGTTTATATGCTGTCCTTAGTTTTATCGGCTTCGGTCGCAAGCGAAGCGATAACTAAAAATATTTCTTGCGAAGAAAAGAGGAATTTAAAATGAATAAGCTTACTATTGCCGCTCTGATTGCAGGTACTGCAGCTGTTACCGGCGTTATTGTTTCTAAGGTCATGAAGGATAAGAAGAAGTCAAGCCAGCCGCTTTTTGATGACTGTGACGACTGCTGCTGCGACAGCTGCGCTTGCGAAGAGGATCTCGATGTGATCATTCCTGCCGAAGAAACCGAGGACTGCGCAGAAAAGATCGAAGACGCTGCCGAAGAAATTGTTGAGGAAGCTTCCGAAAAGGCTGAAGATGCCGCCGAAAAAGCTGACTAATTTCATAGCATTTTAAGAGGGACTTCTACAGTCCCTCTTAAAATGTACAAAACTTAATTAAATATCGTCTTATTTTTGCATAATATGACGATAATCGCTGAATTCACTTGACAAGTCTGCTCGGCTCGTGTATAATAATAAAGCTGTTTAAATGACGAGGCGTAGCTCAGTTTGGTAGAGTGCTTGGTTTGGGACCAAGATGCCGCAGGTTCGAGTCCTGTCGCCTCGACCATATAGCTTTGATTACAAATAAATCTTCAAAAAAATTTAAAAAAGTACTTGACAAGCTAAATTTTTCGTGATATAATAATTAAGCAGTTAACGCTGGTGTAGCTCAGTTGGTAGAGCAGCTGATTTGTAATCAGCAGGTCGGGGGTTCGAGTCCGTCCACCAGCTCCATTTTATCGCTTGCTGCGATAGCTTTTAAAATTTATATGGGAGAGTTCCCGAGTGGCCAAAGGGGGCAGACTGTAAATCTGTTGCTTTTCAGCTTCGATGGTCCGAATCCATCCTCTCCCACCAGTTTCTTATTTTACTCTCCGCTTTACTAAATTAAGCGGATTTTTTAATTTATAACACCTTGCAAACTATGCAAGGGCTTTTTTATGTCCGGAGAAAAAGAGATTTTGCATTAAAATCACGCTTTTTTGTGCATAAATATATATTTTTTGCGGAGGATTTTTATGATCAAAGCGGAGGTCAGATTCACAAAAAAACATTTTGAGGCTCTTGCAACAACTCAAAAAATCTCTTGGTTCACTTGTTTTTGCAGATTTTTCATTTTTGCAATATTGTCAATGTATATCATTTCCCGTATTTATGAAAGAGGATTCAGTTGGTATGCCTTCAAGCCGCTGATTTACGTTGCTTTTATATTTGTAGTTTTCTTTTTGCTGAAATATATTTCAAGTCCAAAGAAGCAATTTGAAAATTATCGAAAAAATTTTCCCAACGCGGTAAATACCTACTGCTTTGATGAGGAAAAATTCTCACTTCACTCCGTTTCGGACGTTTCAAACAGCAACAGTGAGCATATTTACGAAACTATCGAGTCTGCCGAGGAGAAAAACGGCTTTTTCCTGTTAAAAATTAAGGGGATCGGCGTTGTGATAATCGGTTTGGACGAAATTGTTGAAGGCTCGCCCGAGCAGCTTCGTGAGCTGCTGAAAAGCAAGCTTGGAAGCAAATTCAGTCAAAAAGCAAAATAATATTTTCAAAAAGCGCAAAATATGGCGGTTTCTGCCGCCATTGACATATATTTATGGAGGAATTACAATGATAAGAGAAGATTTAAGAAACATCGCCATAATCGCCCACGTCGATCACGGCAAAACCACTCTCGTCGACGAAATGCTCAAGCAGGGCGGCGCATTCCGCGAAAATCAGAATGTCGCTGAACGAGTTATGGACTCGAACGATATAGAGCGTGAAAGAGGTATAACTATACTTGCAAAAAATACTTCGGTCTGCTATAATGATATTAAAATCAATATCATTGATACTCCCGGACACGCGGATTTCGGCGGAGAAGTAGAGCGTGTGCTGAAAATGGTTGACGGCGTGCTTCTTCTCGTTGACGCTGCGGAAGGTCCTATGCCGCAGACGCGTTTCGTGCTTTCAAAAGCTCTTGAAATGGGACATAAAATAATCGTTGTCGTAAATAAAATAGACAAGCCCGACGCTCGTCTCGACGAGATCGGCGATGAAGTACTCGAACTTCTGCTTGATCTCGATGCCAGCGATGAGCAGCTTGAAAGTCCTATTCTTTTCTGTTCGGGAAGAAGCGGTACTGCTTCTCTCAGCCAATATGAGGCAGGAACGGATCTTAAGCCGCTCTTTGACACTATTATAAATTACATCGAGCCGCCAAAGGGCAATGAGGACGAACCGCTTCAAATGCTTATATCTTCTATCGATTATAACGAATATGTCGGACGTATCGGCGTCGGACGCATCGAGCGCGGAAGCGTGAAGGTCAATCAGCAGGTAACCGTATGCGACTATACGGAGTCAAAAAAGAATTATAATTCGAAAATCGTATCGCTCTATCAGATACAGGGTCTTAACCGTGTGCCCGTTCAGGAGGCTACCGTTGGAGATATCGTGTGGATAAGCGGTATCGAAAATATAACCATCGGCGATACTATCTGCGCTACGGAAGCTCCCGAAGCTATCCCGTTTGTAAAGATCAGCGAGCCCACCGTTGAAATGACCTTCTCGGTAAACGACAGTCCGTTTGCAGGACGCGAGGGTAAATTCGTTACCTCCCGTAAGCTCCGTGAACGCCTTTTCAAAGAGCTTCTCAAGGACGTTTCTCTCCGTGTTTCGGAAACCGATTCAACTGACTCGTTCCGCGTTGCAGGACGAGGTGAAATGCACCTTTCGATACTTATCGAAAATATGCGCCGCGAGGGTTATGAGCTTGCCGTTTCAACTCCGAGAGTTCTCTATAAAGAGGGCGAGGACGGCAGAAAGCTTGAACCTATCGAACGTCTTGTTATCGATGTTCCCGAGGACTGCGTCGGCTCGGTAATGGAGAAAATGGGAAGCCGCAAAGGCGAGCTTGTTGAAATGCATCCTCAGGGCAGCCGTATGCGTATTGAATTCCTAATTCCCGCAAGAGGTCTTTTCGGCTATAAGAGCGAATTCCTCACCGATACAAAGGGCGAAGGAATCATGAATCACGTTTTCAACGGATATGAGCCTTACAAGGGCGATATAGAACGACGCAGCACAGGCTCTCTCGTTTCCTTTGAAACAGGCGAAGCCGTTACCTACGGTCTCTTTAACGCTCAGGAAAGAGGTCAGCTTTTCATTCCTGCCGGTACTCCCGTTTACGAGGGTATGGTCGTCGGAGCTTCTCCAAAAACCGATGATCTCGTTGTAAACGTATGCAAGAAAAAGCATCTTACAAATACCCGTGCAAGCGGAAGCGACGATGCACTTCGTCTTGTTCCTCCAAGAAATCTCAGCCTTGAGGACTGCCTTGAGTTCCTTGCAGATGATGAGCTGCTTGAGGTCACTCCGGAATCTCTCAGAATAAGAAAAAGAATACTCAGCAATACTCAGCGTGCTAAAAACAGAGCCAAATAAAACATTTTTGAGGTGTCCTATATGAAAAAAACAGCTTTGGCATTATCTTTGACTATATGTTCTGCAAGCCTTGTATTGATAAGCTGCAGCGAAGTAGGAAATACAACCGAAAACAGCAGCGTATCCACGACTGAATCTTTCTCCGTCACGACTACCGAAGAAATCACGGATTATGAAGTCCCTACCGAAAGAGTAAAGGATATTCAATCTTCGGACAGCTTTGACTATGAGATAATCGATGGATTTATTACCATTACCGGCTATACCGGTTCAGACGAGGCTGTAATAATTCCGTCTGACATTGACGGAACTCCCGTTAATAAGATAGGGAATCACGCCTTTGAGGGCAAATACAAAATTACAAGCGTCGAGCTTCCAGATACGATAATTCTTATAGGAGAAAGCGCTTTTTCCGACTGCGAAAGCCTTGCTGAGATCAATATACCGTCGTCTGTTACCGGAATCGACAGAGCTGCTTTCGCTTCATGCGTAAGTCTCGGAGATATTACCGTTCCGTCAAGCGTTCAGTACATTAAAGAGGAAGCATTTACAGCCTGCGAAGCTATGACTACTCTCACTATAGAAAATCCCGACATGATATATGAAAACTGGGGACTTGAAGATCTGCCCGAGCTCGAAATAGACGCGCCGTCAGGTTCTGCTGTCGAAGCATGGGCAGAAGCTATGGGCAAATAACCATTTGATACGAATTTTTATAAGGTTTGTGAAAGGAAAAGCCATAATGAATGCCTTTATCAGAAAATCAATTGCGGCAGCTGCGGCGCTGTCATTAGCGGCAGCATTTACAGGCTGCGGAAACAAAGCTTCTTCCGGAAGTTCAGATCCATCGTCGTCCGAAATACAGTTTGTTACAAATCCCGACGAGGAAGAGCTTGGAGCATATACCGTAAGCAGCAGCGGCGTAAAGCTTTACTATGATCCGGAGGAGATCTCACCCGAGATCATGTCTGCTCTTGAAAGTTACTTTCTCTGCTTTGAGCGCCGCGATTACGATACCTATCTGAAGCTTGCACAGCCTGATTACGTTGAATGTATGCAGAATTTCCTGCAAACAAATTATGAATACGACCTTGAGCATTCCTTTAACGGACAGTGCGATAACTTCGAGGAAAACGCAGGTCAGGGATTCAAGATCACGCGCATAAAGGCTGAAATCTCTGAGGAAACGACAAATACAGACGGTTCCGTCGCTGACAGATGCAAGGCTTACATTGACGATCTCGGCGAGCTTTTTGAAACCGATCTTTATGATACCGTCAGCAAAAACAGCGATAAGCTTCACAGCATCATTTTCTATATCATGGCTGAAGCTGACGGCGAGGAATTTCTCCTTTACAGCGAATATGAGATCGTTCTTTCGGAAAAAGACGGAAAGTTCTATACTTTCGGCTAAGGAGCTATAAATAATGAAAAGTATGTTTAAATTTTTCTCTGTTATCACAGCAGCTGCAGTTCTTCTTTCCTGTTCGGTCGGATGCAATGATAAAGAAAGCGAACAAAACACCGCCGGCGATATAAAAGAAGAGGCTCTGCCTTTCGGTTCAACGCTTGTTTCCCTTGATCCCGATACAAACAGCAATGTTAAGATCGCTATTGACTACGACGACCGATTTATAACCGAAGAAGAAGCCATAAAGCTGTCCGATTACGTTGCTGCCCTGAACAGCTGCGATACAGAACTTATGGAAAAAACCATATATCCGCCGTATCTTTCATTTCTTGCGGAAAGCAACGGCTTTTCAACGAACACCGAATACGTTCAGGGAATATATAACACTATTGAACAAAATTATACAGGCGAAGGCTTCGACTTTAACTATATCGTTATCAATGAACTCTTTGACGTAAACAGCGAGGAAGAATCAGATAGCTTTTCGGCGATAGATTCACGTTTAAAAACGTTGAATGACGGCGATGCTGCTCCTAAAATAAGTTCACGGAAAATGGTAGCGATCGATATTTACTATTCTATTGACGATACAGGCGGTTATCAGTTCTCAAAACGTTTCGGAGATGATCTGTACCTTTTCCTCTACGAAATTGACGGAGAGACATACATATTAAGCTGATAAAAAGTGTGTTTTGCTAATTTTGGGATTCCAAAGAGATAAAATCCCTTTGGCATAGTCCGGAGGCAGCGCCTCTGGTGGGGCGTGGGGCAAAACCACGCTTACCGTAGGGCGTTCTCTTGAACTATATTACTTTCTATAAGAAAAAGCCACCCGAACGGGTGGCTTTTTATTTATCTGTTAGTCCATTTTATCCGCGCGGAATTTTTCTTCAAAGCTGCCGTAAGCAGTGTTCCCAGAACGCCGCAGCATACAACCTCTCCGATTCCCACGGTAAGCATAAAATAAGGTATCGTCCCCTCAAATCCGTACGCGTATGCATGTACGAACGGAACTATAAGCACATTTGACAATATCGGCGGTATCGAGCCGAGATACGGGTATTTTCTCAGCATATAGGTTCCGAGCGCGCCGATAAGCGTCGCCATACTTCCGCCGAAAATATCCCACGGTATGCAGCCTGTGGTAAGATTGGAAAGCATACACCCTATGAAGAGTCCCGGAATTGCAGCCGGAGTAAAAAGAGGAAGTATAGTAAGCGCTTCCGAAAGCCTTATCTGTATAGCTCCGCTTGCAAGTCCTGCCATATTCGAAATATGCGTAAGCGCAACATAAAGCGCAGCAATTACCGCTCCCTGAGAGAGGTACAGTACCTTATTGTTTTTCATATTCAATTTCTCCTTTAGTTTTGATTTTAGACATTCAAATAGTCTAAGCGAGGAAGGTCTCGAACTCGCTGTATATTATAATAATTTCATTGGGAATAAACGCAAACTGCCTTTATCTTATATCTGTGCAGAATAGTTAGGAGCTTCCTTTGTGATGTAGATATCATGAGGATGGCTTTCCTTAAGACCTGCTCCGGTTATTCTTACGAACTTAGCCTTTTCGTGAAGCGATGGAATATCGGGACAGCCGCAATATCCCATACCCGAACGTATACCGCCCACAAGCTGGAAGATAGTATCGGCAACAGAGCCTTTGAACGGAACTCTTCCCTCTACGCCCTCGGGAACAAGCTTCTTTGCGCCCTCCTGGAAATACCTGTCTTTTGAACCGCAAGCCATAGCTCCGAGGCTTCCCATTCCTCTGTATACCTTGAACTGACGGCCCTGATATATCTCCGTGTCTCCGGGAGCCTCAGCACAGCCTGCAAGGAGCGAGCCGAGCATTACAACGTTTGCTCCTGCCGCAAGAGCCTTTACAATATCTCCCGAATACTTGATGCCTCCGTCGGCAATAACCGGTATACCGTATTTCTGAGCAACGCTTGCAACATCGTAAACAGCCGTTATCTGCGGAACACCGATACCTGCAACAACACGGGTCGTACAAATAGAACCCGGTCCGATACCGACCTTAAGGCAGTCAGCGCCTGCCGCGATAAGAGCTTCGGCTGCCTCAGCCGTTGCGATATTTCCTGCAATAACAGGGATATCCGGATATGCTTCCTTGACCATTTTAAGGCATTTGATAATATTTGCGCTGTGTCCGTGAGCGGAATCGAGAACAAGCACGTCCGCCTGAGCGTCGATAAGAGCCTTTGCTCTTTCAAGAACATTTGCCGTTACGCCGATAGCCGCACCGCAGAAAAGTCTGCCCTTGCTGTCACGCGCCGAGTTAGGATACTGAACCGATTTTTCAATATCCTTAATAGTAATAAGTCCCTTGAGATAGCCTTCGTCGTCTACGATAGGCAGCTTTTCGATCTTATGTGCACGGAGGATCTCCTGAGCCTGCTCAAGAGTAGTTCCGACAGGCGCGGTAATAAGATTATCCTTAGTCATGACCTCGGAAATACGCGCGTTAAAGTCAGTAAGGAAGCGCATATCGCGGTTAGTGATAATTCCCACGAGCTTGCCCTTGCCGTCAACGATCGGAACACCTGAAATTTTATACTTACCCATAAGCTCGTCCGCATCCGCAACAATACGATCCTCAGTAAGAGAGAACGGATTAACGATAACTCCGTTTTCGGAACGCTTTACCTTATCGACCTCCTCAGCCTGCTGCTCGATCGTCATATTTTTATGAATGATTCCGATACCGCCTTCTCTTGCAATAGCGATAGCCATACGTGAATCCGTTACCGTATCCATAGCTGCCGTCATAATAGGCGTGTTAAGCATAATATTTCCTGCAAGCTTAGTTCCGAGGTTGATCATGTTCGGAGTAACGTTTGATTCAGCGGGAATCAGCAGCACATCATCAAATGTAAGTCCTTCCTTCTGGAATTTGCTGTTCATGTCAGTAAGCATAAAAAATCCTCCTTAAACAAATATATTTTCTTCCGCATCGGAACGGAAGTTTATTAACTTTAATCATACTATTTTTTATG
This sequence comes from uncultured bacterium, assembly GCA_905215965.1. GTDB lineage: Bacteria > Bacillota > Clostridia > Oscillospirales > Ruminococcaceae > Ruminococcus. The sequence continues at coordinate 68,312 of CAJMSD010000010.1, forward strand.
AAAAGTGTCAATAGGTAATCCGATACTTGAAGCATAGAATTTTTTTGTATATTTCTGTTGGTATTTGGCGAAAACGCAAAATAAGATGTTCATAATATCAGTTCTGACCGCCTGTTGCCACATTTGCGTAATGCGCAAGTATCTGAGACGCATCGAGCGAATCTACCATTCCGTCGGCGTTGTAATCTCCGGTCAGTCTGCTGTAGTACGAAAAAGCCGACGGCAGTCCGGTCGCTGTTCTTACATACTCGCTGAGAACTGCGGACGCGTCAGAGGAATCCACTGCTCCGTCACCGTTTACATCGCCGTAAGCTATATTGGCAAAATCAATAAAATCTATGCCGTTATCCTTGGCATACTTCTGAACTGCTGATCCGGTGTCTCCGCTTATATAAAATCCAAATACAGGCACATTCTTCTTATTTATTATGCTGTAGTGAGTACCTACCGCGTTTGCGGCAACGCTTGTAACGCTTTTCGGAATATGTATACCCGAAAGATTATTGCAGCTGTAAAAGGCTCCTTCGCCGATACTTTTTACGCTTTCGGGAATATTCACCGACACAAGCGACACGCACATACTAAAGCACTCGTCGGGAATAGAGCTTAGTCCGCTTCCAAGAACCGCTTTTTCCAGAGACGAGCAATTTATAAAGCAGCCTGTACCAAGCTTTGTGACAGATGCAGGAAGAGCAACGCTTTTAAGGCTGAAACAGCCTGAGAAGGCATATTCTTCTATGGTCGTTACGCTCTGCGGTATCGAAACCGTACTCAGCTTGGTATTGCCGAAGAACGCAGCCTTTCCTATTACAGCAGTTCCGTTCGGGATAACGGCGTTATTGCTTCCGGCATATACCTTTAGATTTTTTGCGTCCTTACTGAAAAGCATACCGCCCACCGATGTGTATGTGCCGTTGCTTGCGCTTACATTAAAAGCCGACAGAGACGGACAGGCGGAAAACGCATAGTCGCCTATGTATGAAGAATCGCTCCCGATGTAGACCGTATTCAGCGACGAGCAGTTCCAGAAGGCTTTTTCTCCGATACTTCTGACGCTGTCGGGAATCGTAACATTTACCAAAGCGGCGCAGTCGGAGAAAGCTTCAGCAGCGATAGACGTAACGGTATATCCCGATATCGTTTCGGGAATATACATGACCGTTCCGCTTCCTGAAATTCCCGTTATTGAAGCCTCCGAGCCGCTTACCGTATACGTAAGAGTCAGTCCGCCCTGCGTATAGGATTCGGCATAGACATCGGCACGGGCAAGCGCCGGAAGCGCTGCGGCAGCAAAAACGGCAGCGATAATAAATGAAGCTGTTTTTTTCATTTCAAAGACCTCTCAGATTATTTTTCCGTCGATCATAACACAAGTCGGCTCACAAAGAAGATCGAGCGGATCGTCTCCCTTTTTATAAATTTGCAGATCAGCCTGTTTCCCCTCTTCGATGCTTCCAACCTCGTTGTCTATTCCAAGTATTGCGGCAGCGTTGATCGTAATTGCCTTCAGCGCTTCCTCCCTGCCGAGACCGCCCTTTACAGCCGCCTTTGCCGACAGCGGAAGGTATTGTATCGGAATGACCGTATGATCGGTACAGATCGCAAGCTGCACGCCATTTTTCTGCATGACTGCCGCATTTTCAAGCTCTAACGCCTGCATTTCGGGCTTACAGCGGTCGCAGATAACAGGGCCGCATATAACGGGGATATTCTCATCGGCAATAATATCCGCTATTTTATGTCCCTCGGTAGCGTGAATTATGACCGCTTCAAGATTGAACTCGTTTGCAATTCGCATCGCAGTACAGATATCGTCGGCACGGTGACAGTGAAAGAAAGCTTTCTGCTTGCGTTCGAGCAAAGGCATAAGGGCCTCGCATTTTATGTCATATTCGGGAGGATCGTAGTTTTCGCTGTCCGAGTAATAGCTGTCCATATCGTGCTTGTAACGTCTCGCCTTAAAAAGTCCCTCGCGTATAAGAGCCGTTATCGCCATGCGCGTTACCGGAGTTTCGCTCTTATCGTTATAAACGCTTTTCGGATTTTCTCCGAGAGCAAATTTGATTCCGCAGTTTTTTATGAGCATATCGTCGATACGGCGGCCGTTCGTCTTTATTGCGCATATTTCTCCTCCGCAGGCGTTTGCGCTTCCGGGACACGAAGCAACAGAGGTAATTCCTCGTTTACGGGCTTCCTCGAAGCAGCGGTCGAAGGGATTTATACCGTCGATCGCTCTCATCTGCGGAGTAAAGGGATCGGTAGCTTCATTGCAGTCGTCTCCCTCAAAATCGATACCGTTCTCGATTATCCCAAGATGAGTATGAGCGTCGATGAATCCGGGATAAACCGCATCTCCTCCCGCATCGATACTGTCCTCCGGAATATTTTCGGGGATCCCCTCGCCCATTTCGGAAATAATTCCGTCAGCTATGGATATATACCCGTTTTCTATGACCTTTTCATTATTCATTGTATGGATCTCAGCATTATAAATGAGCATTTTAACCTCTTTTCACCGCAGATACGATAAGTCCGGCGACCTCAACAGGCGTACCTGCACTTTCTATGCGTATATTTGAATTTTTAAGATATATTTCATGACGTTTATTAAAACGTTCGAGCAGCTGTTCTTTTGTGGACGATGCCGCTATGGGACGATTCGGGTCGTCCTTTATCCGCTCGTAGCAGCTTTCAAATGGAACGTCAAGGAAAACCACAGTTCCGTTATTCATTGCGTGCGCCGCTGTTTCGTCATTCAGAAGCGCGCCGCCTCCGCACGAAACGACTGCTGCCTTTCCGCATAATCCCTTTATCGTTTCGGCTTCAAGAGCACGGAAATACGGCTCGCCCTTTTTCTCGAATATTTCCGGTATACTCATACCTTCATTCTTAACGATAAGCTCGTCCGTATCGTAATAGCCGCAGCCAAGCCTGATTGCCGCAAGATGTCCGGCAGTTGATTTTCCGCAGCCCATAAAGCCGCACAGAAAAACCGTCATTAAAAAACCTCCTGTTTATGTAAAGTCCGTACTTATCTTCTTTTCGACATCATTGACAATAGAATCAATTTCTTCACTGCCGTAAAGATCTCCGTCCCATATCTCATGAGCCTTTACCGCCTGATTGACAAGCATAGCCGCTCCGCCTACGGAAGTTTTACCCATTGCCCTCGCCTTTTTGATAAGCTGAGTTTCTGTCGGATTGTACACAGCGTCAAAGAAAGCGGTACAATTTTCAATAACGCTGTCGCTGACGGGACAAGACATAATATCGGGATACATACCGACCGGAGTTGAATTCAGCAGCAGATCATAGCAGCCGCCGATTTTGTCGATCTCGGTTATCTTAACGGAAACTCCGCTGCATTTTGTCATGATCTCCGCCATAAGCAGCTGTGCTCTGACACGGGAGCTTGGACGAACGGCGATAGTAAGCTCCGCGCCGTGCATGGCAGCCTCGACAGCCATCATTCTGCCTGCTCCTCCGCATCCGAGCAAAAGAACCTTTCCGCTTATCGGGAGCTTCTCAGCCGAGCTTAAAAAGCCGTCGCAGTCCGTATTATAGCCAATAAGCCTGCCATTGTCATTCATAATGCAGTTTACGGCGTTGTATCTTTCGGCGCTTTCGGCAAGTCCGTCCAGAAGCCCGATAATGTCCGTTTTATAAGGTATGGTCACGTTAAAACCTTTCAGACTATGCAGATAATCGATGCTGTCCGCCAGCTTTCCGGCAGGAATATCGGCAAGCCCGTAATTGCTGTCGGTTCTGCCCGAAAGGTCAAAAAGCTTTTTGTGTATCATCGGCGACATTGAATGTCCGAGCGGATGACCGATCAAAGCAAAATTTCTCATAATGCAAGAGCTCCTTTAAGGGATTCGATATCCTCGGCATTAGCCGCAGCAACGCCGGAAAGAGTTTTCTTGACAAGTCCGGTAAGAGTTTTTCCCGGGCCGAATTCCACAAATTTGTCAGCTCCTGCGCTCTGCATAGCTTCAAGCTCGGAGGTAAAACGAACAGGAGAAACGATATGCTTTGCAAGCAGCGACGCCATATCGGAAAAATCCGTCAGCTCTCCGCCGGTTACATTTGAATAATACCGAACCTGCGGAGCTTTAAAGCTTATTGTTTTGGCGGTTTCATAGAATTTATCCGCGGCGGAACTCATAAGCTTTGAATGAAATGCTCCTGCAACCTTCAGCGGAACTACTCTTGCGCCAAGCTCCTTGAATACCGCGCTCACCTCGGCAATTCCTTCGGGAGTTCCGGCAATAACGGTCTGCATGGGAGAATTGTAGTTTACGGCTGCGGCATATTCGGCGGCATTCGAGCACACCTCCGCGATCTTTTCGGGCGGAAGCTTCATAACGGCTGCCATTGCGCCTTTCGTTGAAGACGCAGCCTCGTCCATAGCTTCCGAACGCGCTTTTATAAGGCGAAAAGCATCCTCCAAAGTTATCATCTCCGAAGCGTACATAGCCGCATACTCGCCGAGTGAATGACCTGCTACGCCGTCAAACACAAATCCCTGTGAAACGGCTGCGTTCAGGCATATTATCGATACGCTCATAATGGCAGGCTGCGCGTTTATCGTTCTTGCAAGCTCCTCGGGAGCGCTTTCAAAGCAGATTTTTTTTAGATCGCGTTCAAGAATTTCCGATCCTGTTTCAAAAATTTTCATCAAAGCCGGATCGCTTTCGGCAATATCCCTGCCCATTCCTGTGTATTGCGAACCTTGTCCGGAAAATAGTGAAATTGTCATATTTAGTATGCCCCTTTCTGTGCGTTATGTATAATATTTGGAAAAATTATACAATTTATAACAATAAAAATTGTGCGTAATGCCGATATTTTGAAATCTTATTGAAAAAAAACGGGAAATGATTTACAATGTAATTGCAGTTTTTCTTTTTTATACTTAATAATATACCATAAATTTTTCGGATTTACAACAGTATTCCGATATTTTTTCCCGGAGGATCTTTCAATGGGCATAAAAATTCTCGGTACAGGCAGCTATGTGCCTGAACAAACAGTAACAAACGATGACTTTTCAAAATTCATTGAGACAAACGACGAATGGATAAAGACAAGAACAGGTATCTCTGAACGGCGTATCTCAGGCTGGGAACCTACTTGGTATATGGGACTCAAGGCTGCCGAACAAGCAATTGAAGCTGCCGGCATCAAACCTGAGGAGATCGGACTTATCATCGACAGTACGGTCACGTCCGATTTTTTTACTCCAAGCACCGCCTGCATTATTCAGGATAAGCTGGGCGCAAAAAATGCCGGAGCATTCGATGTGAATGCCGCTTGTACAGGTTTTGTCTGCGCTCTTGACACCGCTCGCTGCTATCTCGAAGCAAACGAATCGCTGAAATACGTGCTTGTCGTATCAAATGAAAATCTTTCCCGTATCGTCGACTATGACGACAGGTCTACCTGCATTCTTTTCGGCGACGGCGCTGCCGCCGCGGTAGTTACGCGAAGCAGCGGACTTTATTCGTCCCATTTTGCATCGGACGGAAGCGGAGCTAAATATCTCTATGCAGGCAATGCAAATACGGTTGAACGCTTCAAGCTCGACAGCGATTTCACTGACGAATTCCCCGATAAGGATACGAAAAAGCTGTATCAGGACGGCAAAGCTGTTTACAAATTCGCTACGCACGCAATGCCTGAGGCTTTCAGAAAGGCTGCCGAAAAAATCGGAATAACAGCCGATGAAATAGATTGGTTCGTTCCTCATCAGGCAAATATCAGAATTATAGAAAGCGCTGCGAAAAAGCTTAAAGTATCTATGGATAAATTTATTATAACTCTTGATCATTACGGTAATACGTCCAGCGCTTCCATCCCTCTCGCCCTTGACGAAGCAATTCGCAAAGGCATGATCAAATCGGGACAGACGCTCGCTCTTATCGGCTTCGGCGCAGGTCTTACCTACGGCGGGATCATTCTCGAATACTGACAAATAAAGGAGTAAATAAAATGAAAACAAGAATCACAGAGCTTCTCGGCTGTAAATATCCTCTTATTCAGGGCGGTATGGCTTGGGTCGCAGAGCACACTCTTGCCGCTGCCGTTTCCAATGCCGGCGGCGTCGGTCTTATTGCAGGAGGTTCGGCTCCTATCGACTACCTCAGAGAACAGATACGTCTCTGCAAGGAAGCAACAGACAAACCGTTCGGTGTGAATATCATGCTTATGAGTCCCAACGCCGACGACCTTGCTCAGCTCGTTATCGACGAAAACGTCAAGATCGTTACAACCGGCGCGGGAAGTCCTGTTAAATATATGTCGGCATGGAAAGCTGCCGGAGTTAAGGTAATTCCTGTTATTCCGTCGGTAAATCTTGCCAAGCGCATGGAAAAGGCTGGAGCTGACGCAGTAGTTGCCGAGGGTACGGAATCGGGCGGACATATCGGTGAGAACACTACAATGTGTCTCGTTCCGCAGGTCGTTGACGCCCTTGAGATACCTGTTATCGCAGCAGGAGGCATTGCCGACGGCAGAGGCGTTGCAGCTTCGTTCATGCTCGGTGCGGAGGGCGTTCAGATAGGAACACGTTTCCTCGCTTCCGAGGAATGCCGTATCCACCCCGTATTCAAGGAACTCGTAATCAAAGCCAAGGATACTGATAATATCGTTACGGGACGCTACACAGGCCACCCGTGCAGAAATATAAAAACCAAGTTCTCAAAAATGCTTGCGGCAGGCGAGCGTGACGGATCTCTCTCACCGGAAAAGTTCGAGGAGATAACTCTCGGAGCGCTGAGAAAAGCCGTTCAGGACGGCAATCTTGACGAAGGATCGTTTTTGTGCGGAGCTATTGCCGGCATGATAAACGAAGTCAAGCCTTGTGCCGACATCGTAAACGAGATCATGAAGCAGGCTGAAAAGCTGCTCGGACGCGAATAATCAGAGGAGGATCTTTCTATGGCTACAGCTATTATTACAGGAGCTTCGCAGGGAATAGGCGCTTGCATCGCAAAAAGACTTGCAAAGGACGGTTTCAACATCGTTATAAATCACTATCCCAGCGACAGCGATAAGGAAAAGGCGCTTGCCGTTGCAGAGGAATGCAAGTGCTTCGGCGTTTCGGCAGTATGCATAGCCGCCGATGTCTCAAAGTATGACGACTGTGAAAAACTGGTCAAATCCGCAAAGGAAGAGTTCGGCACTATAGACGTTCTTGTAAACAACGCAGGCATCACAAAGGACGGACTTCTCGTAAGAATGGACGAATCAAGCTACGATGCCGTTATCGCGGTAAATCAAAAAAGCGTTTTCAATATGACAAAGCATACCGTATCGGTAATGATGAAGCAAAAGCACGGTCATATAATCAATATCGCTTCCGTTGCAGGACTTTACGGCAATCCGGGACAGTTCAACTATTCCGCTTCAAAGGCTGCTATAATCGGCATGACAAAATGTACGGCTAAAGAATACGGTTCAAGAGGAATTACCTGTAATGCGGTAGCTCCCGGACTTATCCGCACTCCGATGACCGACGCTCTGACCGACGAACAGAAAAAAACAATTCTCGGCGCGGTCGCAATGAAGCGCTACGGCGAACCGGAGGAGATCGCTTCGGCAGTTTCTTTCCTCGCTTCGGAGGATTCTTCATATATTACAGGACAGACGCTTGAAATTTCCGGCGGACTTTCAATGTAAACGAAAGGATTTTTAAAATATGAAAAGAGTTGTTATTACAGGAATGGGAGCTGTCACTCCGCTCGGAACCGGCGTTGAAAAATTCTGGAACGGCGTTGTTGAAAACAAGATCGGTTTCTCATTCATAGACACTTTCGACACGGAGCGTATCGGCGTAAAGATCGGCGGTATCGTGCGCGATTTCAACGAAGCCGATTACTATGATACCAAGGGCTGCTTCGATAAAAAAGAAGCTCGTCATCTCGATAAATTCACTAAATATGCCGTTATTGCTTCCCATGAAGCTCTCACCGATTCAGGCTCCGATTTCTCGGATATAGACCCTTACCGTGCCGGAGTAATTATAGGATGCGGTATCGGCGGCGTGGATCTTACTCTTTCCGAGCATAAGAAGTATCTTGAAAAAGGTCCGGGAAGGATCTCGGTTTTCTACGTTCCTATGATGATAAGCAATATGGCTGCCGGAACTGTTTCAATGAAAACAGGCTTCAGGGGCGCAAACTTTGACGTTACTACTGCCTGCGCTTCATCAACTCACGCTATTGGCGAAGCCTTCAGAAAGATCAAGGACGGCTACCTTGACGTATGTATTGCAGGCGGCACGGAAAGCACAAACGAAGAATTCACCTATGCCGGATTTGCAAATATGCGCGCGCTCACAAAATCAGACGATCTTGAAAGAGCTTCTATTCCTTTCGATAAGGAAAGAAACGGCTTTGTCCTCAGTGAGGGAAGCGGTATTCTTGTTCTTGAGGAATACGAACACGCCAAGGCCCGCGGAGCGCACATATACGCGGAAATAGCAGGCTACGGAGCAACTTGCGACGGTTATCACATGACCTCGCCGATGCCGACGGGAGAAGCTGCCGCTATGGGCATGACTCTCGCTATGGAGGAAGCCGGTCTCAAGCCTGATAATATCGACTATATCAACGCTCACGGCACATCTACCGGACTTAACGATAAATATGAAACTGCCGCTATCAAGAAGGCTTTCGGTGACGACGCCTATAAAGTTAAGATCAATTCAACAAAATCCATGACAGGTCATCTTCTCGGCGCTGCAGGAGCTGTCGAAGCTATCGTCTGCGCAAAATCAATCGAAGAGGGACTTATCCACAAGACAGTCGGCTATAAAGTTCCCGACGAGGAATGCGACCTCGATTACTGCGTTGAGGAAAATATTCGGCAGGAGGTTTGTACTGCCCTTTCAAATTCACTTGGATTCGGCGGACACAATGCAACTCTCTGCTTCAAGAAAGTAACGGAATAAGAGGTACTGTACATGAGTGAAAAGAATGAAGTGTTCGGTGCAGTCAGCATCGAAACCATAGAAAAGCTTGCTGAGATCGTAAAGGCTAACGATATCGGCGAAATAACCGTAAAAGCCGATAATTGCGGCAGCATTACGATAAAGGGCAAGAAATGTCCTCCGCCTGTACCGTCTGCAATGCCGTTTCCTGTTATGGGAGCTGCCGCCGTTCCGTCCGTATCCGCGCCCGCAGCAAATACAAACGCTTCGGAAAAGGAAGAAACTGTTGACGGAAACATCGTAAAATCGCCTATTGTCGGAACATTCTATTCAGCGTCATCACCGGATGCCGAACCTTTCGTAAAGGTCGGCAGCAAGGTCAAAAAGGGCGATGTAATAATGATCATTGAGTCTATGAAGCTTATGAATGAAGTTCAGTCCGATTTCGACGGCGTTGTTGAGAAGATCCTCGTTGAAAACGGTCAGGCAGTCGAATTCGACCAGCCTATCATGATAATAAAATAATTCAGGAGGACTCGATATGTCAGATATACTTATGAACAAAGAACAGATAATGGAAATTATCCCCCACAGAGATCCGTTCCTGCTTATCGATGAGATCGTTGAAATGGAAGTAGGAGAAAAGGTCAAGGCAAGAAAATATATAAAAGAGGACGACTTCTGGTTTAAGGGACACTTTCCGGGATATCCTGTGACTCCGGGAGTTCTTATGGTTGAAATGCTCGCTCAGGCAGGAGCTGTTTGTATGCTCGCAAAGCCTGAAAACAGGGGAAAAATCGGTCTTTTCGGAGGAATGGACAAGGTAAAATTCCGCAGACAGGTATTGCCCGGCGACGTTCTTGACCTCGAAGTCGAAATGATCCGTCAGAAAGGCCCTGTAGGTACAGGAAAATGCCTCGCATCGGTAAACGGCGAAAAGGCGGTTTCATGTGAAATAACCTTCGTTATCAGCGATGCCGCAAAAGGTGAATAAACTATGTTCAATAAAATACTCATTGCTAACAGAGGCGAGATCGCTGTAAGAATAATACGCGCTTGCCGTGAGTTCGGCATCAGAACCGTTGCTGTTTATTCTACAGCCGATAAAGGCTCTCTGCACGCCGAGATCGCCGATGAAGCCGTTTGCATCGGTCCTCCGCCGACAAAAGACAGCTATCTGCGCATGGACGCTGTAATTCAGGCTGCGCTCAATACGGGAGCGGAAGCTATCCACCCCGGCTTCGGATTTCTTTCCGAAAATGCCGAGTTTGCGCGTATGTGCGAAAAGTTTGGGATAGTTTTTATCGGTCCATCCTATAATTCAATTGAAATGCTCGGAAACAAAGCCGCTGCAAAAGAAACTATGGCTGCCGCAGGAGTTCCTGTGATCCCCGGTTCAAAGGGAGCGATCTCCTCTCTTGAGGAAGCCCGCAGCGTTGCCGCAAAGGCAGGCTACCCCATACTTGTAAAGGCTTCTGCAGGCGGCGGAGGCAGAGGTATAAGACGCGTAGACAGCGAAGACGAGCTCGAGGCTCAGATCACGGCAGCTCAGCAGGAAGCCGAAAGCTATTTCGGAGACAGCTCGGTCTATATTGAAAAGTTCCTTATAGATCCGCACCACGTTGAAATACAGATAATCGCCGATAAGGCAGGACATACGGTCTATCTTGGCGAGCGCGACTGCTCTATGCAGCGCAGAAACCAGAAAATACTTGAAGAATGTCCAAGTCCCATTGTCAACAGCGAGCTTCGCAAAAAAATGGGAGAAGCTGCTGTTACTGCTGCAAAGCAATGCGGTTATTACAATGCCGGAACTATAGAATTCCTTGTGGACGAAAACAAAAATTTCTATTTTATGGAAATGAATACCCGTATTCAGGTCGAACACCCGATCACGGAAGAAGTTACGGGCTTTGACCTCGTTAAAGCGCAGATAGAGATCGCTTCCGGCGAAGAACTCTCGGTAAAGCAGGAGGATATCACTATTAACGGCCACGCTATCGAATGCCGTATCAATGCCGAAAATCCCGAGCTTGACTTCCGTCCGTCTCCCGGTACGATACGCTCTCTGTATATGCCCGGAGGTCCGGGAATACGCATCGACGGCGCAGTTTATCAGGGTTATACGATCCCTCCATACTACGATTCTATGATAAGCAAGCTCATTGTTCACGGCCGCAGCCGCGAAGAAGCTATCAAAAAAATGAAATGGGCGCTTTCCGAATTCATAGTTGACGGAGTTGATACTAATATTGATTTTCAGCTTGAGCTTATAAGGCTCTCTGAATTCAAAAACGGAACCTATGATATAGGCTTCCTCACGCGTTACATGGAAAAACGCGGCAATAAATGAGAGCGGTGATATATAATTATGCTTGAGGATTTACTCAACGTTGTAAAAAAACGTTTTAACGACGACGATGAAAAAACTTCCGCTGAAGTTCCGATGTTTAAATGTCCGCGATGCCTGAGCAATATCAGAATGGATCGCTATGAAGAGCTTCACAGAGTTTGTCCGGACTGCAACTACCACGGCAGGCTTTCCGCAAGAGAACGCCTGAGTATTACTGTTGACAGCGGAAGCTTTATCGAATTCGACAAAAGTATGCAAAGCGGCAATCCTATAGATTATCCCGAATATGTGGAAAAACAGGCAAAGCTGCGCGACGCGACAGGTCTCGGCGACGCCATTGTCACCGGAGAAGCCAAGATCAGGGGCTCGTCGGCAGTTATCGGAGTTATGGATTCTCACTATATGATGGGGTCTATGGGAAGCGTTGTGGGCGAGAAAATTACCCGTGCTTTTGAGTATGCAACGGAAAAATCGCTCCCTGTTATTATGTTTACGGCTTCGGGCGGTGCAAGAATGCAGGAAGGTATCGTTTCGCTCATGCAGATGGCTAAGACCTCAGGAGCTGTCAAGCTCCACAGCGATAACGGCGGACTTTATATAACAGTCATGACCGACCCGACAACAGGCGGAGTTACGGCAAGCTTTGCGTCTCTCGGCGACATTATTATCGCCGAACCCAAGGTATTGATCGGTTTTGCAGGCAGACGCGTCATTGAAGGCACTATTAAACAGAAGCTTCCCGACGATTTTCAGCTTGCTGAATTCCAGCACGAAAAAGGCTTTGTGGATATGATCGTTGAACGCAGAAAAATGAGAAGCACTTTGTCTCATCTGCTTAAGCTTCACGGCTATTATCCGCAGGAAAAGGAGGTCTGAGCTATGGACAACAAAAAATCTGCATGGGAACGCATTCAGCTTGTCCACACAAAAGGCAGACCTACCGTAAACGACTATATTCCGCTTATCTTTACCGATTTCTACGAAATGCACGGCGACAGGCTTTTTGGTGACGACAGAGCTATAACGGGCGGTATCGCAAGGCTCAACAATATGCCGGTAACGATCATCGCAGAGGTAAAGGGACGCAATATAAACGAAAACAAAACCTGCAACTTTGCAATGCCGCATCCGGAGGGTTACAGAAAAGCTCTTCGTCTCGCAAAACAGGCTGAAAAATTCCACAGACCCATTATCTGCTTTATAGATACTCCCGGTGCGTTCTGCGGAATAGCTGCCGAGGAACGCGGACAAGGCGAGGCTATCGCCAAAAATATTGCAGAGTTTATGACGCTCCGCACGCCGATCATCTCGATAGTTCTCGGTGAGGCAGGAAGCGGAGGAGCTCTTGCTCTCGGCGTTTGCGACGAGCTTGCCATGCTCGAAAACGCTCAGTACTCTATCCTTTCACCGCGCGGTTTCGCAAGTATCCTCTGGAAAGACGCTTCGCGCGAACAGGAAGCAAGCGAAATTATGATGATAACTGCCGAAGATATGGTGCGTCTGGGCGTTGCCGAAACCGTCATCGAAGAGCCTCTCGGCGGAGCACATAACGATTTAGACAAAATTTCAGAAAATATCAAGGAATATTTGTCACAAAAAATACCCGAAAAATTACAAAAAGATATTGACGTTTTGCTTAAAGAACGTTATACTAAATTTAGGAAAATCGGCGAGTTCACAGAGTGAGCCGAAATTGATATAATGGAGGAAAAAACCATGATTTTTGAAAAGGTCAAGGAAATTATTATCGAACAGCTCGGAGTTGACGAGGATACTGTTACTGCTGACGCAAACATCAAGGATCTTACCGTAGACTCTCTCGAGGTTTATGATATCATTTCTTCTCTTGAAGAGGAATTTGATCTTACTATTCCCGAAGAAGCTGTTGACGAGATCAAAACTGTCAGCGATATCGTTAATTACATCGAAAAAAACGTTGATGCAGACTAATCTGTGAAAAGTTTTTTCGCTCGGCTTCAATGCCGGGCGATTTTTTTGTTAATTTTGTACTTTTTGAATTTTTTCTTGCAATTTTCGTCAGATGTGGTATAATATAAGGTGTAGCAAATTTTCAAGGACGGATTTTATGCCGCCGGAAAGGATCCCATGAAAAAAATTACAATAATTACAGGTCATTACGGAAGCGGAAAAACCAACTTTGCAGTTAATCTCGCCTTCAAGGCTGCTGCCGAAGGACGCTCCGTCACAGTAGTCGACCTCGATATAGTAAATCCCTATTTCAGAACCGCAGACTTCAAGGACTTGTTCGAGAAAAACAATATCCGGCTTGTCGCTCCGGATTACGCAAACACTAACATCGATATCCCGGCTCTCAGCTTCGATGTGGAGCAGCTTGCCGCTTCCTCGGACTGCCTTATAATAGACGTAGGCGGCGACGATGCAGGCGCTACCGCTCTCGGAAGATACGCAGAATCGCTTTTGAAATACGGAAACGACCTCGATATGCTTTATGTTATCAATCAGCGCCGCTATCTTACCTCTTCGACCGATGAAGTAGTCGAGCTTATGTATGAAATAGAAGCTGCCGCTCGTATGAAGCATACCGCTGTCGTAAACAATACAAATCTCGGAAACGAAACTACTCACGAGATCGTTGAGGCTTCCGAGGAATTTGCTGCAAAAACCGCCGAAGCTGTCGGACTTCCCGTCATGTATACAACTTGTCCCGAGGAGATCGCCGAGCTTTGCGAAATTGAAGATATTTTCCCCGTAAAGATTTATGTAAAACCTTTATGGGAGCAATAAATATACCACCTAATACGGAAAGGAGCTGTAAAATATGGCTAAGATGACAGTTATTACCGAGCGCTGCAAAGGCTGCGGTCTCTGCGCTACAGCCTGTCCTAAGAAGATCGTTTCCCTGCAAAAGGAAAAACGTAATAAAAAGGGCTACTTTTACGCTGTGTGTACAGACGAAAACGCCTGTATCGGCTGCGCTATGTGTGCGATCATGTGCCCTGACTGCGCTATTACCGTTGAAAAATAATCAGTTAATTTTGAAAGGAGCTGTTTAGCTTTGGAAAGAAATCTTATGAAGGGTAACGAAGCTCTTGCCGAAGCCGCTATAAGAGCCGGCTGCAAATGCTTCTTCGGCTACCCGATCACACCGCAGACTGAGCTTGCCGCTTATATGGCAAAACGTATGCACAAGGCAGGAGGAGTATTCCTTCAGGCCGAGTCTGAGATCGCTGCTATAAACATGGTTCTTGGAGCTGCTTCTACTGGCGTTCGCGCTATGACATCTTCATCTTCTCCCGGAATCTCACTTAAAAGCGAGGGTATTTCATACATAGCAGGTTCGGACGTTCCTGCCGTTATCATAAATGTACAGAGAGGCGGTCCGGGTCTCGGAGGCATTCAGCCTTCACAGGCAGATTACTGGCAGGCTACCAAAGGCCTCGGCCACGGAGATTTCCACCTCATCGTTTATGCTCCGGCCTCCGTTCAGGAAATGGTAGATATGGTCGTTAAGGCTTTCAATAAGGCAGACGAATACCGTATGCCCGCTATGATCCTTGCCGACGGACTTCTCGGTCAGATGATGGAACCTGTTTCGTTCCCCGAGATCTCCGACGCTCAGCCCGATAAATCTTCATGGGCTGCTACAGGTCATAAGAACAGCAGAGAACATCATATAATCAATTCGCTCTATCTTCAGGCTGACGCTCTTCAGGCTAAGGTTTTCGAGCGTTATGAAAGATATGAAAAGGTAAAAGCTAACGAAACAGACGCCGAGCTTTATCTCACCGAGGACGCAGATATTGTAGTATGCGCATTCGGCGCAACGGCAAGAGTTGTAAAATCTGCCGTAAACGACGCAAGAGCTTTAGGCATCAAGGTCGGTATGTGCAGACCAAAGACGCTCTGGCCGTTCCCTGTAAACGAGGTAAGAACTGCCTGCGCAAACGCTTCAAAGGTACTCTGCGTTGAAATGTCAATGGGTCAGATGATCGACGACGTTAAGCTTGCACTTGAATGCAAAAAACCTGTCGGATTCTTCGGAAGAACAGGCGGCGTAATTCCTACTCCTGCCGAAGTTCTTGAAGAAATTAAGAAACTTGGAGGTGCAAAATAATGGCTGTTGTATTTGAAAGACCAAAGTCGCTTATCGATGTTCCTACTCACTACTGCCCCGGCTGTACTCACGGTATCGTTCACAGGATCCTCTGCGAGGTTATCGATGAAATGGGAATCGAGGGAGATACTATCGGTATCTGTCCTGTAGGCTGCTCGGTAATGGCTTACGATTACTTTAACTGCGATATGATCGAAGCTCCTCACGGACGCGCTCCGGCTGTCGCTACCGGCGTTAAACGTTCAAATCCCGACAAATTTGTCTTTACATATCAGGGCGACGGAGACCTTGCCGCTATCGGTACTGCCGAAACCGTTCACGTTGGCGCAAGAGGCGAAAATATCGTCGTTATCTTTATCAACAATACGATCTACGGCATGACAGGCGGTCAGATGGCTCCTACAACTCTTCCCGGTCAGGTAACACAGACTACTCCTTTCGGACGTGATGTTAAGCTTGCAGGAAATCCTATCCGCGTATGTGAGCTTATGGCTACTCTTTCGGGTACTGCTCTTGCACAGAGAGTTGCCGTTGACTCCGTTCCGCATATCAGAGACGCCAAAAAGGCTATCAGAAAAGCTTTTGAAAATCAGAAGGCAAACAGAGGTCTTTCTATTGTCGAAGTTCTCTCTACTTGTCCTACAAACTGGGGACTCAGCCCTACGGAAGCTATTAAGAGACTTCAGGACGAAATGATACCTTACTATCCGCTTGGCGTTTATAAGGATATTACAGCTGATGAAGGAGGCAACGAGTAATGACTACCGAAATACTTCTTGCAGGCTTTGGAGGACAGGGTGTTCTCTTCGCCGGAAAAATTCTTGCATACTGCGGTCTTATGGACTCAAAGGAGCTTTCATGGCTCCCCTCTTACGGTCCTGAAATGAGAGGCGGTACAGCTAACTGTTCCGTTTGTATTTCCGATGATCCTATCGGCTCTCCGCTTGTACTTGCTCCGGATATCCTCGTTGCAATGAATCAGCCTTCCTTTGATAAGTTTATCAATGCCGTAAAGCCCGGCGGAAAAGTGTTTGTTGACAGCACTCTTATAGACGCCGTATGCGACAGAACCGATATTGATATTTTCTGCATTCCGTCATCGCAAATGGCAGACGATAACGAGCTTAAAGGCGGTTCAAATATCATTCTCCTCGGAAAGCTTATCAAGGAAACAAACCTTTTCTCACTGGAAACAATGAAAAGGGGCATCGAAAAGGTCGTACCTCCGTCAAAGGCACACCTTATCGCTAATAACTTCAAGGCTATCGAGCTTGGAATGAATGCATAAATCTGTAAATTTACATAAAAAAGGGGCGCTATGAATAGCTGTCCCTTTTTTTGTCGTTTTATTTATTCTTCAAATTTTCGCATAGCATGCCCTCAGCGAAAATACTCCGGATTATCCGTGCGCTCAAGAAGATAGTCGATAGAGACCTTAAAGTAGTCTGCCAACGCTATCAGCGTACGATAGTCTGCCTCACGCTCTTCATTCTCATAACGGCTTATGGTATTCTGATTTAAATTTAAATCTATTGCAAGCTTTTGCTGCGTGATTTTTCTTGACTTACGTAATTCTTTCAATCTCATAAAAATAAAAACCCTTTTAAACTGTTGACATTATTATACCATTATGGTATAATAAATTTATCCCGATACGGTATATTTGGGTGAAATTTATGTAAGGAGGGGAATTTTATGAAAACTGCAAAATTAGTCCTGGGCATACTTACAATCGTAGTTTCCTGCCTCGTTGTGTTTCAGTCATGCGCGGCAGGAGCTGCTAACGCTTTAGAGCAAAATGATGAATCCAGCGGATCGGGCGGAGTATTTGTCGCTTTGCTTATGCTTTCAGGCGGAATCACTATGATCGCAAGCCGAAAAAACAAATCAAAAGGCGGCTCAATTGCCGGTGTGATAATTTTCGGACTTGCAGCTGTAATCGGATTTGCTACAGCCGGAACGCTCTTTAAAGATCTTAAAGTTTGGGCAGCTGTATGTCTTATTCTTGCCGTTGTGAATTTTGCGTCAATTTTCTGCTGCAAAAAATCTGTCTCAAAGAATAAAGATGAAGACGATGAAAACAACTGATAAAAAGGACTTCTCGGAAGTCCTTTTTCATTAAGCTGCGAACATGGAAATCAATTGGAGATCTCGCAGCAGGGTAAAATGATATTCTGTATAAAAATAATAATCAGACAAAAGGAAAATTATATAAAGCCAACTTTATCTTCAAAAATTGATTTCCGTGAGTATCAAATTATCAGGCTTGACAAAAATATAAATATACGATATAATATAAGAAAATATTTTTTGGAGGTGAAATTTTAATGGACAGCGCTGCTGACGGCAGTTTACCCGATAATTTCAACAGCTTCGTTTTATATATTAGCTTCAGGCACGGTCTTCATTATCATTTGTGTTAGACTGTGTCTGTTTGTGCTTGTATATATTTTAACGGAGGTATTTTTATGTTAAAGCAGTTGATCCTGCAAATAATTCTTATAGCGCTAAACGCTGTTTTTGCCTGCGCAGAAATAGCAGTGATCTCAATCAATGATACTAAGCTTGATAAGCTTGCCGCAAGCGGCAACAAAAAGGCTCTGCGCCTGAAAAAACTCACAAACGAACCGTCCCGATTCCTTGCAACTATTCAGGTTGCCATAACTCTTTCCGGATTCATCGGTTCTGCCTTTGCCGCCGATAATTTTTCCGAGAGACTTGTTAAATTCCTTGTAAAAACGGGAGTTCCTGTCTCCGAAAATGTTATGCATTCAATTTCTGTTATACTTATCACCCTTATTCTTTCCTATCTTACTCTTGTTTTCGGAGAGCTTGTACCAAAACGTATCGCCATGAAAAATCCCGAAAAGCTTGCTCTTAATATGTCAGGAATGATAACGGCTATTTCAAAAATATTCGCGCCGATAGTCTGGCTTCTGAATATTTCGACAAACGGCTTACTGAAACTCATGAGAATAAATCCCGAAGCCGAGGAAGAAACCGTTACCGAGGAAGAAATCCTTATGATGTCCGATGCAGGCGCGGAAAAAGGAACTATTGACGAAACCGAAAATAAAATCATTAAAAATGTCTTTGCTTTCGACGATCTGACCGCCGAACAGATATGCACTCACCGCACCGACGTTTCCATTCTCTGGGAATCGGAGAGCAGCGAGGAATGGGAGGAAACCATACACCGTACACGTCATTCCGTTTACCCTATCTGCGGAGAAAGCATCGATAATATCATCGGATTGCTTAACGCAAAGGATTATTTCCGCCTTGCCGATAAATCAAAGGAAAACATAATGAACACTATTGTTCGCGAACCGTACTTCGTTCACGAAACCATGAAAGCGGACCGTCTTTTTGCGGAAATGAAAAAAAATTGTACAGATCACTTTGCCATAGTCGTTGACGAATACGGCGGAATGAGCGGAATCATAACCGTTACCGATCTTGTCGAACAGCTTGTAGGAGAATTCGACAGCGACGATCAGGACGATCCTTCTGCCAAATTTGAAAAGATCAGCGACGATATGTGGACTATCCCCGGCTTCACTCCTCTCAACGAGGTTGCCGAAGAGCTTGATATCGTTCTTCCGGCAGACAAATACGAGACCTTCGGCGGATATGTGATCGCAATACTCGGAGTAATTCCAAAAGACGGCACACAGACGTATATTGATACCGATAAGCTTCATATAGATGTTCTTGAAATAAAGCATCACCGAATCGAGCTTTGCCGGGTATCGAAAATAGAACAGCCCGAAGCAAGCGATGACAGCGAGGAACAATAATTATTACATAAAACGCAGCGCACATATTATGTGAATACGCTCAAAATAAACTTTGACGGAGGCGTCTCACCATGACAAACTTTCTTGTCAGAACATTCGTAAAGGATCACGAAAATATCAAAGATCCACGCACGCGCGAAAGCTACGGAACGCTCAGCAGTATTGTCGGAATAGTCTGCAATATTCTGCTCTTCGTTCTCAAATATGTTATGGGAACACTTTCAAATTCCATAGCCGTTGTTTCGGACGCATTCAATAATCTGTCCGACAGCGCAAGCTGTATCGTAACTCTTTTGGGTTATAAAATTTCGGCAAAGCCTGCCGACAAGGATCACCCTTTCGGTCACGGCAGAATGGAATACCTCACCTCGCTCATCATTGCGGCGGTGATCCTTGTAATGGGTATAGAGCTTCTTAAAGATTCTATAGGAAAATTATTCCACCCCGAAGAGGTCAAATTCAGCATTATCGTAATAATCTCTCTCGTGGCGTCGGTCGGAGTTAAGCTCTGGATGTCGGCATTTAACACAGCCTTGGGCAGGAAAATCAACTCAACCGTTATGCTGGCGACTGCAAAGGACAGCCGAAGCGACGTTATCGCGACTGCCGCAACAATTGTCTCGGTTGTTGCTTCATTATTCACAAGCCTACCAATCGACGGCTTAATGGGTATTGTGGTATCTGTTTTTATTCTTAAAGCCGGATACGAAATCATAAAGGACACGGTAGATGAACTTCTCGGCAAGCCTGCCGACGCTGAGACCGTCAAGGAAATCACCGATATCGTTTGCAAGGACGAGCGGATCATCGGCGTTCACGATATGATAATCCATAACTACGGACCGGGAAATATGATAGGCAGCTGTCATGCCGAGGTAAGAAGCAGCGAGGATTTTATTGCCGCCCACGACCTGATCGACCGAATCGAGCGCGACGTTTACAAAAATCTGAAAATTGCTATGACTATTCACATGGATCCCATAGAAATAGACGACGAGAATATCAACTTCTGCCGTCAGCTTGTTCTTAATGCTGTGGATTCCATAGATAATGTGCTTAAAATTCACGATTTCCGAACTGTTACAGGCGAAACTCATACCAATCTTATATTTGACATTGTTATTCCTTTTGGATTCAAGCATACAGATTCCGAGATAAAACAGATGATCGACGAACAGCTTTCGAAAGAGGATACCAAGTATTACACGGTCATAACCTTCGATCATGACTATACCTGATTTAGCCGGCTGTAAATATAATAGAAAATCCCTCGAATTTCCGAGGGATTTTTTGTGCTCTATAAGTATATCGGTGCATTTTATAAATATACAGTCAAATAATTTCACAATATAATTTCTTTTCAATTTCAATTACAATATCACTCATTTTTACATTTAAAGCGGTTGAAATTCTGTATAGAGTCTCTAACGTTGGCTTACGCTCGCCTCTTTCAATTGCGCTAAGATGAGTTCTTCCGATATCTGCCAGACCGCTTAAAACCTCCTGTGATAAATTTCTACGCTTGCGAAAATCTGCTATGACCTTTCCTACTAATTTTGAATCCAGCGTTGGTATATACATATTAATCACCTCTGATAATATGATATACTGTTTTTCACATATTTTAGAACACATATGTTGACATTTGAATACATATGTGTTATAATTTGGTTAGAAAATATAAGGAGGGTTCTTTTATGAACGATAATATGAATAATATTTTGCTCAGCCTGATTAATCAAGCAAGTAAAAACAAAGATCATGAAGCTTCACATGACCTTATTTCCATTGCACAAGACTCCGAACAAGTCAGAAATCTTACAACTCAACTTGAAAATGCAGGGTTAATAACAAATGTTTCTATTTATGGAAAAACACATTTCTCATGCAATGTGACCGAAAAAGCTTTTGAATACGTTGAAGAAAAAAGCCACAATGAAAGTTAAAATCATGAAAAAATGAGGTGATGATTAATGAAAAATATCAAAATCAAATTTGTTTTGTCTATGCTTTTAACAAGCGTAATTCTATTGACCGGGTGTTCCTGTAAACACGAAAAATGGAATGACGCCACTTGCACCAAACCAAAAACTTGTGCCGAATGTGGTGTGACTGAAGGAGAGCCTTTAGGACACGATTGGAGCGAAGCAGACTGTGAAAATCCCAAAACTTGTAAAGCATGTGGTGAAACTGATGGCGAACCGCTTGAACACAAATGGAAAGATGCTACTTGTGATAAGCCGAAAACTTGCGAATTGTGCGGTAAAACTGAAGGTGAGCCACTTGAACACAAATGGAAAGATGCAGACTGTGAAAATCCCAAAACTTGTGAATTGTGCGGTAAAACCGAGGGAAAAGCTAAAGGTCACAAGTATGACGAGTCTAAAATATGTACAGAAGATACCAAATGTGAAGTTTGCGGCAAAACAATACCTGCAGCCGGACATAAATGGACTGATGCAACTTGTACCGAGCCGAAAAAATGCTCTGTTTGCGGTGAAACGGAAGGTGAAGCATTAGGACATACAACAAGTAATGGTAAATGTTCAAGATGTGGTGAGGAAATTAAATTACAGGTATTAATGTATAGTGATTCTAATCTTGATATTTATTATACAGGTTTAAGTGAAGGAAGCCTTAATGATGCGTGTATTAACTTTTATGCCGTAAATAAATCATCAAATTCATGGACAATACAAGTGCGTGATGAATCCGTTAACGGAAGCATGATGGACTTTACTTGTTCTTCAAATGTAGCAGCGGGAAAAAATATTCATGATGATATGAGTTGTTCCTATAGTCTGTATCTCAATGACATCGGTGTGTATAGTATTGATGATATTAAATCAATTGAATTTTATCTTCATATTTATGACGATAATCATAACGATTATGATACAGGTATTATTTCTATTGATGCTAAAAATAATACTGTTAATCAAAGGGAAAATAGTGAAATTCCTTCCAAAGAAAACTCGCAAACTACAAAGTCCTTAAATGACATGGTAACTTTTTTGAATGAAAAAGTTATATACACACTATCAAATCTTATTGAAGACGATGATATAGAAGTAACTTATGAAATGAAAAGCGATTATTATCAAGTTACGGTCTATATGCCCGATCTTGAAGGATACTATCATTATAGTTCAGAACAATATTATTCACTTATGGATTCCTACAAGGAATTAAGCAGAATTTTAAAAGCCTATTTAGATGCTAATGGATATAGCGAATATCATGCGTATGTCGATGTAGGATCTGATCCGCCTGTTGGTAAAGAGAACGAATTTGAAAAAGTGCTTATTTGTGAATTTAGGGACGGAGAAATAGGAATAGATGCGACTAAAAATACTTATGGTAATTGATGTTGTATAAAGAATTTATAATTAACCATTAGCTATGCCTCATCTTGGAACTTTATATTAATCAAAGCTTAACGCTAAAAAGCGGATTCATAATTATATGAATCCGCTTTCTTTATATACAATTTTATAGGATCTTAACCCATTACAACTTCAACTTCATGAACTCCGCCGTCAGCAGCAGGAATAACATTTCCGTCAACAGCCTTGCCGTCAACAGTCAGGCTCTTAACGCCCTTGCAAACGTGACTTGGATTCTTAACGGTGATATTGTAAGTAGCACCGCGGAACTTTCTTGTAGCTGTAAGACCGTCCCACTCGTGAGGAATGGAAGGATCAATTTTAAGTCCGTCGAAATCAGCCTGCAAGCCGAGAATATACTGAGAAATAGCAACCATATTCCAAGCGGCAGTACCCGTAAGCCATGAGTTTTTGCCCTCGCCGAATCTGCTTGCGTCCTTACCTGCGATCATCTGACCGTATACGTAAGGCTCAGTCTTGTGAAGCTCGGAAATATCTTCGTTGAAAGCAGGAGCGATCTTGCTGTAATACTCGAAAGCCTTATCTCCGCGGCCGGCATAAGCTTCGGCGCAGATTATCCATGCGTTATTGTGAGTAAAGATACCTGCGTTTTCCTTGTATCCGCCCGGATATGTGGAGATCTCGCCGTACTGGATATAATACTTAGTGAAAGCAGGATTGTTAAGAACAAGACCGTACTTTGTATTGAGGTACTTATCAATAGAATCAAGAGTCTTGATGTCAGCTCCCTCTTCCTTACCGATCTCGGACATAACTGCAAAGCCCTGCGGCTCGATAAAGATCTTACCCTCTTCGCATTCCTTTGAACCCATCTTCTTGCCTTCCGAATCGTAAGCTCTGATGAACCAGTCTCCGTCAAAAGCGGATTCCATAACGTTCTTCTTCATCTTGTCGATCTCAGCCTGAGCAGCCTCAGCCTCAGCGTCCTTGCCAAGATGCTTGAGGATAGCGACATAATTAGGTCCTGCATATGTAAACAGTGTAGCGACCATTACGGATTCTGCAACCTTAGAGTAGCCGCCCTCAGCTGCAAACTTCGGATTTGTATAGGTCTGGAAGCTTTCACCCGGAGTATCTGAATAGCATGAAAGGTTGATACAGTCGTTCCAGTCAGCTCTCATAGCAAGCGGGAGGCCGTGAGGTCCGAGGTTATTAACGATCTTATAGAACGAAACCTTAAGGTGATCGAGCATCGGCTTAGCCTTTGACTCGTCGTTGTCGTAAGGAACCATTTCATCAAGGATAGACCAGTCGCCTGTTTCCTTGATATAAGCGGAAACGGAAAGAATCATCCAAAGCGGATCATCGGAGAAGTCGCCGCCGATATCGGAGTTGCCCTTCTTTGTAAGGGGCTGATACTGGTGATAGCAGCCGCCGTCGGGGAGCTGAGTCGAAGCGATATCGATAATACGCTCTCTTGCACGATCGGGGATCTG
Organism: uncultured bacterium; assembly: GCA_905215965.1. Classification (GTDB taxonomy): domain Bacteria; phylum Bacillota; class Clostridia; order Oscillospirales; family Ruminococcaceae; genus Ruminococcus. The sequence goes on from CAJMSD010000010.1 coordinate 92,336, forward strand.
ATGAACGAAACCGAGGATATCCTGATTGGAGTCTCTGAATCCCATACCTCTTCCGATACCGCTCTCGAAGTAGGAAGCGGAACGTGAAAGGTTGAAAGTAACCATACACTGATACTGATTCCAGATATTTACCATACGGTTGACCTTATCGTCGGGAGTATTAACATTGATAACGCCGAGGAGCTTGTCCCATGTAGCTTTAAGCTCTGCAAGACCTGCTGCTACCTTTTCGGGAGTATTATACTGCTCTATCATAGCGAGAGCCTTTTCCTTGTTGATCGTAACTCCGTCAGCCTCGAACTTCTTGTCTACAGGCATTTCAACGTAGCCGAGGATAAATATCAGTGTTTTCGACTCGCCGGGAGCGAGAGTGATCTTCTTATAATGAGAAGCTATAGGCGACCAGCCGTCGGCAAAGGAATTGTTAGCCTTATCGGCAACAACAGCCTGCGGATCGTTGAATCCGTTGTAAAGTCCGATAAACGAATCTCTGTCGGTATCATAGCCGTCGATCTCGTCGTTTACGGTATAGAAAGCGAAGTGATCGCGTCTGTCTCTGTATTCGGTTTTGTGATAAATAGTTGAACCAACAACTTCTACACGGCCTGTGCTGAAGTTTCTCTGGAAGTTAGTGCAGTCGTCCTGAGCGTCCCAAAGACACCACTCTGCAAAAGAGAAGAGCGAGAAGGACTTAGTCTCCGAACCCTCATTCGTGAGAACTACCTGCTGAACTTCGCCTGCATAATTCTGAGGAACGAAGAAAGTAGCCTCTGCCTTGAGGCCGTTTTTCTTACCGGTGATAACGGTATAGCCCATACCGTGACGGCACTCATAGGAATCAAGCTCTGTTTTCACAGGCGACCAGCCGGGATTCCAGATAGTTCCGTTTTCGTTAATATAGAAATAACGTCCGCCCATATCGATAGGCACGTTGTTATAACGATATCTTGTAATTCTTCTGAGACGTGCGTCCTTATAGAAGGAATAACCTCCGGCAGTGTTTGAGATCAGTGAAAAAAATTCCTGTGTTCCGAGGTAGTTTATCCACGGATACGGAGTTTTGGGGGAATTGATAACGTATTCCTTATTAACGTCGTCAAAATAACCGAACTTCATAATAATTCTCCTTAAACATTTTTTAAGCAATACCTAAAAATCGCTTCATACGGTGTTGCCCTTATACAAAGCGGATAGTCCGCGTCTGCACAGTATCATACCACAAGCTTTGATTTATGATATGACCGTCCGATATGCAGGAAGCAAATCAATAATTTGCGTATCTGCGGGGACTTTTTATTAAAGTTATAATAAACATTATGTGTTTATTATACCATATATTACGTTTTATTACAATAGCTTTACCAAAATTTAGAATGTACTATTTTGGGACTGTATTTTGTGCATTTTAGCTAAACTCTCGAAATATACGGCAGTATTATTTATCACAGCTTTGTAAAAAAGCGCTGATGAGCTTCATAAGTTTCTCCCGGAGCGACCTCGCAGTAGCCTGTAACATCGGCAGAGAGCGAAAGGTTCGGAGCGTCGATCATAGCCGTCATCGGCTCGGGACAGAAATAGCCGTTAAATCCCCTGTCGTTCCAGATGATCCAGAAATTATACGCATCGGAAACTTCGTAGCAGATTTTCTTGCCGCTTTCGATATCCTCGGCTATTACGCCGTGGAATTTTTCGTGATCCAGCTCGGTATACTCGCCAAAATACATATCGTTTGAAATATCCTGAAGAACCGGACATTTATTTCCCGTCTTGTATTCAAGATCGTACATAGTGGGAGCTTTAAGTCTTTCGGTAGGCAGACAGCGTTCGTTAAGCTCGCATTTTTTGCCGATCGGCACTGTAAGACGGATATTTCCCTCTTTGCCGCCGTCTGCAAAGGGCGAATTTATCGTTGTATGCGAAGCAAGAGACATCGGCATCATAACATTTGAAAGGTTGGTGAATTTTATAGTCTGTTCAAGACCGCATTCCGACAGAGTAAAAACATACTCTGCCATAAACTTGATCGGCAGAAACTCAAAGAACTCGTCCTTTTCATCATAAATATAACGAGTTTTTACCCATGCGCAGTTATCGTCCGCATGATGCTCAACGACCTCGTGGCACCTCTTATGCAGGAATCCGTGAATATGATTGTTGTACGGAGCCTTTTCGTTTACCGGGAGCTGATAAACCGCGTCGGAGGTCTTTAAAACGCCGTCGGCAAAACGATTGGGAAGATAGAGCGTAGGAAGTCCCCACACCTCTGCCGACTGACGTATCGTATCGGCAGTATTATCCGCCTTGAAACGGAAAAACTCCATACCGTTCTTGTTATCCCTTAAACGAATAACATTTGAGCCGATCTCATAAGCCACGAGAGCTTCATATCCGCCTGCCGCAAGCTTTACGCACGCAGCTCCGTTAAAATTTATAAATTGGGTGCTGTTCATCTATGTATCATTCCTTTCGAATAAATTTGATCTATGCTCTGAGAACCTGTTTTCACAAAAAAGCAGTGTAAAGACAGGTTACAATTTATAATCAGTCTATGCTGCGATTTTTGTCGTTATAATCGCGCACGGGAGAAACCGCTTTATATGCCGGACGAATAATTTTATTGGAATTGATAAGCTCTTCTATGCGATGAGCAGACCAGCCAACGATTCTCGACGTAGCAAAAATCGGAGTAAACAGCTCGTCCGGAATACCAAGCATTCTGTAAACGAATCCGCTGTAGAAATCAACATTTGCGCAAACTCCTTTGTATATCCGCCTCTCTTCGGCAATGATCTCGGGAGCAAGACGTTCAACCATAGAATAAAGCTGAAATTCATTTTCCCTGCCCTTTGCGGCTGAGAGCTTTTCAACAAAGCCCTTGAATACCACGGCTCTCGGATCGGAGTGCGAATAAACCGCATGTCCCATTCCGTAGATAAGACCTGCCTTGTCAAACGCTTCCTTATGAAGAAGCCTGCGAAGATAGTTTTTGACCTCTTCCTCGTCAGTCCAGGCCTTGACCTGTTCCTTCATATCGTCAAACATAAGAGCGACCTTAATATTTGCGCCGCCATGCTTAGGACCTTTAAGAGAACCGAGAGCCGCAGCAATTGCGGAATACGTATCGGTTCCCGACGACGATACAACGTGAACGGTAAAGGTCGAGTTATTTCCGCCGCCGTGCTCGGCATGAAGAACAAGAGCAAGGTCGAGTATTCTTGCTTCAAGCTCGGTATATTTGCCGTCAGGACGAAGCATATACAAAATATTTTCGGCAATGGAAAGCTTGGGATCGGGCTTGCGGATAAACAGACTTCCGTCATTCCTGTAATAGTTGTACGCCTGATAACCGTAGACCGCAAGCACAGGAAACAGGGTAATAAGTTCGATACACTGTCTGAGGACATTCGGTATCGAGATATCGTTTGCCTTTTCATCATAGGAATAAAGCGCAAGCACACACTTTGCAAGCGTATTCATCATATTGTCACTGGGAGATTTCATAATTACGTCGCGTGTAAACGTAGTAGGCAGAGTTCTGAAATCGGCAAGTATCTTTCGAAAGCCGGAAAGCTCCTCTGCTGTCGGGATCTCACCGAAAAGCAGAAGATAAATAGTCTCTTCAAAACCAAAACGATTCTGACCGATAAAACCTTTCACTATATCTTCAACGTCATAACCTCTGTAATAAAGCTTGCCTTTACCGTGATTATGTACTCCGTCATCCCCTTCAAGCACCTTTATAGTGCTTATATTTGTGAGACCGGCAACAACGCCGTTTCCGTTGATATCCCTCAATCCTCTTTTAACGTCATATTTTGTATACAATTCAGGATTGATTTTGTAGCTGTCGATTGATTTTTCGGCAAGGCTCTTAATTTCCTCTGTAATTTTCGAGAATCCGTAATCCGGCATCTTGCATCTCCCTTTCTCTAAAAGCTGTCTCTGCAAAAATATCGAGGAATTTTCAGGCGAATCAGCCATATTCCTCATATTGAAAAGCTGACGTATAAAAACTCTCCGTATTTTAACATAAAATTATAATTTACAGTTTAATTATAATCTATTTCAACAAATTTGTCAAGCAACTGTAAATGCGTTAATACAACCTTTCCAAACGGATTTTAAGGCAATTATTCCTTCATAAGCAGTTTTTACACCGATTTGCATTAAAAAATTCTCTATTCTTGTTGACAAAAGCGTCTGTAAGTGATAAAATATAATCATAGGTACAGTTTTCGAACACTATAATATTTTTGCGTATGTTTTGAAAATTGCTTAAGAGTACATTTGCATAAATGAAATGTGTTCTGATATATTTTAGGAGGTTTGTTTTATGTTTTGTAAAAATTGTGGAAATCCGCTTGATCCTAATGCCGCTATATGCGTAAACTGCGGCTTCCAGAAGGGCACAGGAAACAGCTATTGCGCAAACTGCGGAAAAGAAGTAGCTCCCGGCGCTGCAGTATGTATGAATTGCGGCGTTGCTCTCCAAGGTCAGGTTGTCAGTGCTTCAGGCTCAGGCAAATCGAAAATGGCTGCCGGTCTTCTTGGTATTTTCCTTGGATCGCTCGGTATACATAACTTCTATTTAGGCTTCAAAGGCAAGGCTATAGCTCAGCTTCTCATTTCTTTGTTAAGCTGCGGAACACTTGCTATTGTAAGTGAAATATGGGGCTTGATTGAAGGAATAATGATCCTTACAGGAAAAAATGCTGTAGATGCTGACGGCAATCCACTTTCAGACTAAAAAAGACATTAAACAATTTGCTTTATAACAGAAGGCTTCTCTCAGGAGAAGCCTTCTTGTGTTTTATACCGCCGAAACACGAATACTGCAAACGATAAAAATTTCCGATGCAAATAATTTAAAAATTGCTTGCAATGGGCATAGAACTATGATAAAATTATAGTGTATAAATTTATTTATAAAAAGTAAGGAGCCGGATTTTATGGAAGCTATTAAATATAAATGCCCCAATTGTAATGCTGAACTTACTTTCAAGCCAGAAACGCAAGATTTTGGCTGCGATTACTGCGACAGTCACTTCAGTGAAGCAGAAATAAAAATAATATGCGCTAAAGCAGAAAACAGCATTCCCGACGAAAAAGAGGAACAAGCAAAAAAAGAATTCGAAGAACACGTCAATATCTATCACTGCGGAAGCTGCGGAGCTGAAATTATCGCAGACGATCAGCAGACTGCAACCTTCTGTTATTACTGCCATGAGCCTGTCATTTTATCAGGACGTCTTTCAGGAGATTACAAGCCAAGCAAGGTAATCGGTTTCAAGCTTACCCGCAGCGACGCTCTTTCGGCATTTAAAAGCTGGTGCGGAAAAAGATGGTTCGTTCCCAAGGATTTTAAATCCGAGCAGCAGCTTGAAAAAATGACCGGACTTTACGTGCCTTTCTGGGTAGCGGACTGCGATATTACTGCCGAATACAGCGCTATCGGAAAAAAAGTGCGTTCATGGTCGTCGGGAAGCTATCGCTACACAGAAACAAAAGAGTATAACGTTATCCGCGACGCAATGATATATACCGACGGTATTCCTGCCGACGGAGAAAGCAAAATCGACGATATGCTCATGGAGGCTATAGAGCCGTTTAACTACAACGAAGCAAAAAAGTTTTCAATGTCTTATTTCAGCGGTTTCTTTGCCGATAAATACGATGTTGATAAAGCTGCGGTTTTTCCAAGAATAAGATCAAGAGCTACCGCTGCCGCAAGGGATATCATTAAAAGCAGCGTTTCGGCATACTCTTCGGTCAGCGTCAGGAATGAACACTACAATATCATTAACACAAAATGGGAATACATGATGCTGCCTGTCTGGTTTATGACCTATAAATACAAAGGTCTTATCTACTCCTTTGCCGTCAACGGACAGACGGGAAAGCTTGCCGGTACTCCTCCTCTTGACAAGAAAAAGCTTGGACTTTTCTGCGCAGGGATCGGTGCGTTGATCGCCGCTGCGGCATATTTGATCGGAGGTGCTTTTTTCCGATGAAAATAAATAAAAACATACTTAAAATATTTGCTGCTCTCATGTCTTTGGCTGTTCTTATTACGATCTGTCCGCTCGGAGCATTTGCCGCAACAAATACAGCTCAGGGATTCGACAAGGACAAAACTTACCTTTGCGGAGTTTACGACGATAAAGGCCTTTTTACCGAGTCGGAGCTTGAAGAACTCGATGAACTGGTACGCGAGACCTCAGAAGAGCTTGAACTCTATATCTGCATATATCTCAGCGATATTGCAAGAGGAGAGAACAGTACAAATAAGTTTGCAGACGAAGCCTACGACGAATTATTCGGCAAAGACACCGACGGTGTGTTCTATTACATGGATCTTTCCGAGCAGTACAGTCCCTACGATTACATCTCGACAGCCGGAAAAGGTATGCTTCTTTACGACGACCATATAGACAGTATGCTCAACACTATTTTTAATGATCTTCCTGCGTCGGGCGAACCGATAGTAGATTACGAAATAAGCACCGGTATAAATACGATATGCCGCGTTCTTAAAAGCTATGGCAGCGACGAGCCTTCCTTATTCGATTATCAATACGATTCGTACACGGATAAATATATTTATATGAAAGACGGAAAGACCGTCGTTTCGACCTCTCCGCCGCTGGCCATAAAGCTCAGAAACGGAACGATCTCCTTGATAATCGGCGCGGCTATTGCACTTATAATATTCTTTACTGCCAAATCGCATTATAAATTCAAGGTAAGCTACAATCCAAGAAGCTATGTTTCAAGAAAAGATTCTCATTTCAAAAGAAAAGAAGATCTGTTTATTAGAGCCTATACCACAAAAGTCAGGATCGAATCCAGCTCCGGCGGAGGAGGCGGAGGCGGCGGCGGTCACGGAGGCGGCGGCGGTTCGCACGGAGGAGGCGGCGGTCACCGCTGATCGCCTGTCAGCTTATTGCGAAAAAATTTCTAAGGACAGTCCCTATCCGGACTGTCCGAATTGTTATCGGCAATAATTTGAGGAGGATAAAATGAAAAATATAACTGTTGGAATCACGGCTCATGTTGATTCCGGAAAAACAACGCTTTCCGAAGCAATGCTATATATTACAGGTGAGATACGCCGTCTAGGACGCGTGGATCACGGCAGCTCATGGCTTGATACCGACAACATTGAGCGCGCACGGGGAATCACGATATTTTCACATCAGGCAGCCGTCTCCTTTAAAGATATGCGCATGACCCTGCTTGATACTCCGGGACATATTGACTTTACCTCCGAAACTGAGCGCACAATGCAGGTTCTCGACTATGCAATACTCGTTATAAGCGCGACAGACGGCGTTCAAAGCCATACTCGTACTCTCTGGAAGCTCCTTGAAAGATACAATATCCCGATTTTTATTTTCGTAAATAAGACCGATCTTCCCGGAATAAGCCGCGAAGGCATAATGAATGATCTGAAAAATAAGCTCTCCCCTTTTTGCGCGGATTTTTCGGGCGGGAAAAGCTCTGCTGCGGAAAACGCGGCTATGTGCTGCGACGAGCTTATGGAAAAATATCTTGACGGTGAAGAGATCACAGACGGAGAGATCTCCTCGGCTATAAATCAAAGGCGCATTTTTCCCTGCTGCTTTGGTTCGGCGCTGAAGCTTGAGGGAGTTGAGGAGCTTCTGAAAATCATAGAAAAATACGCGTCGGAGCCTGTCCGCGGCGAAAGCTTCGGAGCAAAGGTATATAAGATCTCCTGCGATTCAAAGGGCAACAGACTTACGTATATGAAGATCACAGGCGGAAGCCTTACTATACGCAGCGAGCTTTCCTATGCCGATCCAAACGGCAAGCCTGTGACCGAGAAAATCAGCGGCATCAGATTTTATTCGGGAGCAAAATTCAAATCGGAAGAGAAAGCCTCTGCCGGCGAAATATGCGCAGTTACCGGTCCTTCGCGCACTTATTCCGGTCAGGGATTAGGCTTCGAGCGCGACTCCGACAAAGCCGTGACCGAACCTGTCATGAGCTACCGCGTTCTTCTTCCCTACGGAAAAAACGAAGCCGAAGCTCTTGCCGATATAAAAAAGCTGGAGGACGAAGATCCGCAGCTCCATGTGCTTTGGAACGAACAGCTCCGCGAGATACACGTACAGCTTATGGGCGAGATCCAGCTTGAAATTCTCACGGGTATCATTCACGATCGCTTCGGCTATGACGTCGGCTTCGGAAGCGGAGACGTCACCTACAAAGAGACGATCAAGTCTGCCGTTGAGGGCGTAGGTCACTATGAGCCGCTTCGTCATTATGCGGAAGTCCACCTTATCCTCGAACCGCTTGAACGCGGAAGCGGTCTGCAATTTGAGCTGCGCTGCCGCGACGACGATCTCGACAAAAACTGGCAGCGGCTTATATTGACTCATCTTGAGGAAAAAACTCACAAGGGAGTGCTTACCGGTTCGCCCATTACGGATATGAAAATAATTGTCGTTTCGGGCAAGTCACATCTTAAGCACACCGAGGGCGGCGATTTCCGTCAGGCAACCTACCGTGCAGTTCGGCAGGGACTTCGGTGCGCCGAGAGCGTACTCCTTGAACCCTATTACGACTTTGAGCTTGATGTTCCCTCCGAATGCATAGGACGCGCTATGAACGATATTCAGCGTATGAGCGGAGATTTTTCACCTCCGCAAATTGTCGGCAGCTCCGCCGTTATCTGCGGAAGCGCTCCCGTTTCAGAAATGAACGGATATCAGAGAGAAGTGACCGGATATACCAAGGGCAGCGGCAGACTTACGCTTTCCTCCGGCGGATTCAGGGAATGCCACAACGCGGACGAGGTGATCGAAAAAATCGGCTACGACTGCGACGGAGATATCGAAAATACGGCTGATTCCGTTTTCTGTTCTCACGGTGCAGGTCATAACGTGCGCTGGGACGAGGTTTACGATCATATGCACCTGCCGCTCAGTCTGAATTCCCTTGACGACTACGAGGAGGAGGTCGACGATTTCGACCGTGTAAGCAGATATGTCAGCCGCGCTGCGAGCGACGAGGAGCTTATGGAGATCTTTCAGCGGACATACGGCAAACCCAACTGCGACCCGAGAAAAGCTTTCCGACGCGAGCGCGAAGAGACCCATGATAAAAATATAAATATAAAACTGCCTGTATACAGCGGTCCTGAATACCTTCTTGTAGACGGCTACAACATTATTTTCGCGTGGGACGAGCTGAAAAAAACCGCGCGTCAAAGTCTCGATTCCGCACGAGGTCAGCTGATAAATATTTTGTGCAATTATCAGGGCTTTCGTCAATGCGAAGTAATTCTCGTTTTTGACGCGTATAAGGTCAAGGGACATCACCGCGATATTGAAAAATACTGCAATATCAACATAGTTTACACCCGTGAATCGGAAACGGCGGATTCGTATATTGAAAGGGTCACTCACGAGCTTTCAAAAAAACACCGCGTAAGAGTTGCCACCTCGGACGGCCCTGAACAAATGATAATTTTCGGCAGCGGTGCAAGACGTGTTTCGGCAAACGAATTTCTTGCGGAAGTCAAGCACGCTGAAAAAACTATCCGCGAATATCTTGATAGTATGAACAGCTTATCCCGATAAATTTTGTCATACCAACAGCTCAAAAATAATCAACAAAACGGTTGCTTGTTTCAAGCGACCGTTTGTGCAATATGTAGAGTCAGCTTTTTTAACGTCATCTACTGACATTTAACATTTTTCATAATTTTGTATCATAAAAGAGAAATTTTAAGTCGTATAAATCATCGGCAAGTCAAGTTATAAGGTAATTATAATTACATTCATCAATTGATATTATAGATTAATTCACATATATTATAACCGTTATCGCGTTATAATTATTGCATATTGTTAAAGAAGTGAAGCAAAGTTGCAAATTAGGAAGAAAAGTTGCAAAGTAGGAAAATCTATTGAAATTTGAAACAAAAAAGTGTATAATATATAACAAAGCAAACATATATTTATTTTATATAAAGGAGCTGGTTCCAATGCATAAATTTTAATGCATTAGCGAAAGAATTGTATCTGGTTTAAAATTAATCAATTAACCTAAAGGAGATGCTTTTATGAAAAAATTTATAACTTTATTATCGGCTCTCACTTTATGCGCAGGAGCAATTTCTTTTGCAGCATCAGCCGAGGACTTAACTTACGATGTAAACGAGGACGGCGTGGTTGATAAGTTCGACCTTGCGGCAATTTCCACTTATTTAAGCGTAAAAGACGGCACTTCAGATGACATTTTCAATTACGTCATTGACGATAAGGGAAACATAGAGAGGGTTTTGACCAAGGACTACATCGGCTATGACGATGATCTTGAAGCAAAGGTTCTGAAAAACGCTGATTTTGACAAGGACGGAGAGATCACATACAAAGACAACAAGATTTTGTACGACTATCTGTTCGAAGCCGGAATCTTTGTAGCCGACGTAAATAAAGACGGCAAGGTAAATAGCGGTGATACTTGGGCGATTATAGAAGCTTATGCGAAATTCTCTACCAACCCCTTTGAGGAAATAATCAAAGAAGAAGAGTTTGCAAACATTTTCTACAACAGCTACAGCTGTGATGAATTTATTAGTGCTGCTGATGCTTCGCTTCTTATGATTTATATATCTGAACACAACGTGCCCGGAGATATTGACTATGATGGAGTTGCCGACCCTACTGACGCTTCAAAGGTGCTCAAATATTATGCGGTAGGCAGTACTGGCAACGAGTTTAAAGATTACTTTACAAGAGAAGAAGAGACGGACATAATCATTCTCGGTGACGTTGACGGCGATGACACAATAGATGCAACAGATGCGGCGCTTATTCTTGGCAGTTACGCAGACGCTCAAACGAGCAATTAAACAATAATTATTAAATAATAAAGGAGATATCGCTATGAAAAAACTTATATCATTATTATCGGCTCTCACTTTATGCGCAGGAGCAATTCCTTTTGCGGCATCAGCCGAAGATCTTACGTATGATGTAAACGAGGACGGCGTGGTTGATAAGTTCGACCTTGCGGCAGTTTCCACTTATTTAAGCGTAAAAGACGGCACTTCAGATGAAATTACAAATTCCGTTCTCAACGATGATTGGAGCACCGAAGAAGTTCTGACAAAGGACTACATCGGCTATGATGATGATCTTGAAGCAAAGGTTCTGAAAAACGCTGATTTTGACAAGGACGGAGAGATCACATATAAGGACACTAACATTATATTCGATTACCTTTTTGAGTCTGGAATCTATTTAACAGATGCAAACAATGACGGCAAGTTAACTTGCAGCGACGCTAAGACAATTTTAATGGCTTACGCTCTGTTTTGCACCAATACAAAAGATACCCGTGAACAGGCATTTGCTGAGAATGAAGAGCTTGCAAGCATACTCCATTGCAGTTATTTCTGCGATGAATACGTAACTGCTTCTGACGCTTCATATCTTTTAGCATATATTATTGAAAAAAACGTGCCCGGTGACGTTGACTATGACGGCTCGGCTGATCCTACCGATGCTGCAAAGGTGCTCAAATATTATGCTATAAGCAGCACTTTGAACGATGTAGAGGATTACTTCACAGAAGAGCAAGCTAACGACATCAGCATACTTGGTGACGCAAACAGGGACGGCGCAATCGATGCAACAGATGCGGCGCTTATTCTTGGCAATTACGCAGACGCTCAAACGAGCAAATAAACTTTAATTTTGAAATCTTCACTTATTCGTATTCCATTTCTACAGACGCGCCGTCTGCGTCAACCAATGAGTTAAAAAAACAGGAGGAACATCATGAAAAAATTATTATCATTAGTAATGGCAGGAATTTTAACAGGCGTTTCATGCCTGTCACTGACAGCAAACGCAAATGTAGTCTGGATAGAGAACGGGGTCGATGAAGACGGCATGAAATATGTTGAATGGTTCGATTTACAGGATTATTTCGACGAAGAATCCTCACTTACATACCACTATTTTAAATCAACTACCGCGTATGAAGGCACAGGACAATATGAATATCTTTATTCTACTTCTACAGGTGCCCCAAGCTACGGCTCATTTATGTTATCGTTCAGCGATTACGAAAACCTCACCGAGGATGACGTTTCTGCGCTGAGTGAATATCTGTCGCAAAATTATCCTGAAATTGAACTTGAGCGTTACGGTTCAGGATATCTGACGAACACTTCAAACTACCGACTTGTAAATGAAAATTCTCTTACTCCCGAAGAACAGTTCAAAATTGCCATTGACATTAAAGATAATACAGGTTTAGTATGCTCTCATAATTATCTGTTGTCAACTACCGAAGGAAAGTCGTACAAGGAGAAAGATGTTAACAACGACGGTTCTGTTGACGCTTCAGACGCAAGTGACGTTCTTATGTATTACGCATTAAATCAGACTAACGAAAGCCTTGAAGATCACTTCAGCGCCGAGCAGCTGTTTTGCTTAAATCTTCTCGGCGACGTTGACGGCGATGAAAAAATTGACGCAGCAGATGCGGCATTTATTCTGTTTAGTTACGCCGATGCTCAGACGAGCAAATAAACTTTAATTTTGAAATCTACACTTATTCGTATTCCATTTCTGTAGGAGGCTGGCAGTTCTGTCAGCCTCCTAAACTTTTATAAGAAAAAAGTCCATAGGCTTAGGCCTATGGACAGTCGTTTTCTGCAAAAGGACATCCTTATGATAATGCCGTTATGAAAGGCTTTTTCAAGTACTTAAAAAGGAGGAAACTGACCGAAGGACATACTCCTCATTTGATGAACTGATGGTCAGCATTTTTGAGTATATCCACGGATTCTACAATTCTTTCAGACATCATTCTCATAATAACGGTCTTTCACCAAATCAGGCTGAATTGAATTTTCTGTAAATTTTCAGCTTTTTGTTGTCCACTTTATTGACTATGGTACAGGCTGGGGCAAGGTGCTGAACAAGACCACGGCAACTATTATTGCTCAGGATACTTTGAACGCAATGCTTACCGTGATAATATACGGATTTGCCATAATCAGGGCGGCAAGCGGTATGATAAGTCCCGGCGATGTATTTGTGTTTGCAATGTATTTTGCAAGGGTACAGGCTGGCTTTGAAGCCGTGTCGGGCAATTTTTCCAACCTTATGGAGAAAACCGAGTATTGCCAAAATGTTTACGATTATCTTGACATTCCCGACGAAAAGTATCAAGGCACTATCCCCACCGAAAAGCGTGACGATAACGAGTATGAATTTGAATTTAAGCACGTTTATTTCAAGTATCCCAACACCGAAAATTACGTCCTGCAAGACATAAATTTAAAATGGAAAATCGGCGAGAAAATGGCTCTTGTGGGCAGAAACGGCTGCGGAAAATCCACGCTGGTAAAGCTCCTGTGCAGGCTCTACGATCCCACCGAGGGGATAATAACTCTCAATGGGATCGATATCCGCAAGTACAGCACACGGGAATATACAGATTTGTTTTCGGTGGTATTTCAGGATTCGGCTCTGCTTTCATTTCCAATCGGTGAAAATGTGGCAACGGACACGGAATATGACAAAAAATATGCGGAGGAGTGCGTCCGCAGGGCGGGATTTTCGGAACGTCTCGACAGTTGTCCGGACGGTATGGACACCTGTCTGTACAAGGATTTTGACGAAAAGGGCGTTGAGATTTCCGGCGGCGAGGCACAGAAGCTTTGCCTTGCAAGGGCGATATACAAAGGCGCACCCTTTATCGTTCTGGACGAACCCACGGCGGCTCTCGATCCTGTTTCGGAGTATGATATTTACACGAAATTCAACTCAATTGTCGGCACTCGGACGGCGATATACATTTCTCACAGGCTTTCTTCCTGCCGCTTCTGCGATGAGATAACCGTTATGGAGAACGGGCGGATCGCCGAGCGAGGCAGTCACGATGAGCTGCTCAACAAGAGCGGTGTTTACAATTCTCTCTGGACGGCACAGGCGGAGTATTATAAGGATACAGCAGGGGAGTTGTTTACTTGATGATACAAACGGCACGTCAGAATATGTTGAATTTTTTACGCTTATCGGCTATTATGTGTTTTAATGAAGAAACAAGCTGTCCGCAAGGCAATACGAGTTTCTGGGACAGCTTGTTACCAAATTTACCAAATAAAAAACGCAGGGACTTCGTGATTAAGTACCTGCGTTAATAAAAACAGAAGTAAAGCAATTGTTCCTTTTTTGTTAATTAGATTATCCTTCAGGCGGATATGGGTCATTGCCATATGAATTCTTGTCTCGGATTTTACCATCCTTACCATGAATTACAACTTCTGAACTTTGGTTTATAGCTATTTCTCTAGCAATATTTATAGCTTCTTTTTGCGTAGTAGTTACAGCAGTTGCTTTGTTATTACCTTCACCTTTAACTTGCCAATCACCATCAGGTCTAAGAGTTACATGTTGATTTTTACCCATATTAATCTACCTCCTTACCCTGTATGAGCTTCGCCACAGCAATAAAAACAACCATCGGCACTATACCATCCATTTGTTTTTGCATAATTTACTGCATCTTTAGCATTATTAAAGTAACCCAAAGATACTCTATTTTCGGATTCTGGCAAATGATTACAACTTGTAGTATGTACCTCGTTATATCCGTTAGTGTCTTTGTTCTTGTTAATTAAATAATAGGACATAGTATCCTCTCTTTCCGCACTATACGTGCCTATAAAAATATTTTGTATATAAAAAACAAAACATTAGAGAGATGCCTATAAATTTTCACTTCCTCTTCAGCAAATTTTGACCAGTGACCACTTGACTTTTAGTTGTCGAAATGTTATAATTGAAATGTTAAGCAGAATCAATTATACATTCGTATGTTGTTCTGATAAGTCTTGTTGAAATTGGCGTTTCAACAAGACTTTTTCTCTTTTGTTCTTGTTTGAATTATTTTTTATATTTAAAAGGAACAGCTCCGAATCTACCATTAAGGTAATTCTTACCATAATTTAAATCTGACCTTACATTTAATTCGGGTAAATCAAGATTTGCAAGATTGCACATTGTAGATTTATGATTTTCTTTCTCTACGAACCAAATTTCGTCTCTTCTAAGGTCAGAAGCATCAAGGTTTATTATATTATGAGCAGAGAAGATTAGTTGAGCTCCATTAGGATTAGTTTCTTTGTTGGTGAACATCTGAACAATTCGACGTAAAATCAATGGATGCATCTTTGAATCAAGCTCATCAAAAAAGATAGTCCTACCATCATTTAAAACACTTATCAAAATAAGTGATATAAACAATAACTTATTAGTACCATCTGATTCTACACTAAGACGAACTGGTATCTTTTTCCCATTATATTTGTGTACAGTTTTAGCTATAGGTATTTTATTTCCATCTGAATCCATTTCGGTAATATATGTCATGTCGCAAATACTTGGGTCAATTTCTTTAATGAAAGAAATATACTGTTTGATGAACGCCGCATCTTTCTTACTTTCTAACATATCCCCTACAAATCTTTCGCAGATGCGACTTGTTGTAATAGTTTCTTGACAAAAATTAAGGTAGACGTCACTTAATAAAAACCACCCAAAAATTTCATGAAGCTCTTCTACTTTTTCTCGAAGCCCAATATCTGTGAGCAACAATATTTTATTTGTAGCCATTGAGTGACAGTACTCTATTTCAGATTGCAATTGCTTATTAACCTTTCCTACGGTTAAATCTGTACCTTTACGATTAAAAATCAATTTTTCAAGCGTAGAATTTTTGCTGAATTTTCTTTTATAAAGGTATTCGTTGATTATGGTGTCTTTAGTACAAGAAAATCCATATCTATAAGCGTAAGAATTAATCAAAATAGTTACTTCATAGCTCGTAGGTGCAGCTGCTAAATCTTCGTCGAACATAAACGGATTATTAAAAGCATACGGTTTACTTTCGACTTTGCGTTCTTGCGCAATATACTTATCAATAATTATTCCAAGCATACGTTGCATCGCCATGAAGAAAGACGACTTACCGCTTGCATTAGCACCATATATAGCTGCAACTGGTAAAATCCCCACACTGTTATTTTCAATTAAGCTTTCTCTATGTTCTTTAATCGATGTTGCAAGCATATCAAAAACAACTTCTTCCGCATAGCTACGATAATTTGAAAACTTAAATTGTAACAACATAACAGGCATCTCCCTACTTTCAATAATCATATTATAACACATCCCATCTGAAAAGTCAAGCGATTTTTGAGAGAAAAGCGAAAATATTTGATTTTTATAGTCAATTTTTCAAAAAAGCAATGCAGAAATAGAGAAAAATGCGAAAAAATACAAGTGTTTCTGTTCTTAGGAACAGGGACATCGATTTGTTTTTGCACTCAATATCGGGACAAGCCCTAATGGTCAAGCATTTCCATTGGTTTTATCGGGATAGGCATTATGCGCATTTTCTGATTTTTGCTATTTCGTATGTGATTTTGAAATCCCACACGAGAGCAAATTTATAATTGACTACCTTAGCAAAGCACCATCTATGCTGTTGTTTTATTATACTTCTAATTATTTGTAGTTCAGTACACATTCTGCATTCCAAACTGCAAATGTGGTCTCGTCTGCACTCAAACATTAAAGCCCGCCTAAGATGTTCCAGTGGAACATCTTAGGCGGGCTCAATTTGTATAGAAGTCAATTCTCTAAAAATTTACAATCTGTTCAAAAAAGGTGAAATATTCTATACTCCCAAATAAACAATAAATCCGAACACATCGCAATTCACAAATGTGTTCGGATCATGCATAAGTGGCTCCCCCAGTTGGACTCGAACCAACGACAACTCGGTTAACAGCCGAGTGCTCTACCGACTGAGCTATGGAGGAATATAAGCCGGCGAAGATCTATCTTACCGGGCCGTTGCCAGCCAAGTATTTTCGACGCAAGAGAGCTTAACTGCCGTGTTC
>CAJMSD010000011.1 GCA_905215965.1 uncultured bacterium
CTCAAATATCATGTTTGAGTGCCTTATGGATCCACAGATGATTATGAGGGTGATTCGGGAAAATTGATTTCCGTGGCCTTAATATGTTAAGTCTTGACTTTAATGCCGCAGCATGGTATAATTTGTAAAGATTATGTAATAAATGTAAAAATGAGAGGATAATCAAAAATGCAATATTTATTGTTGATTATAGGTTTTGTCTTACTTATTAAAGGAGCAGATTTTTTTGTTGACGGAAGCTCAAGCACTGCTAAACGTTTGAAAGTTCCTTCGCTGATTATTGGCATGACGGTAGTTGCCATGGGCACAAGCCTTCCGGAGTGTGCTGTCAGCACTACCGCATCGGCAACTCAGAAAAACGAATTGGCAATCGCTAATATAGTTGGCTCTAATATATTCAATCTTGTTGCAATATGCGGATTATGCGCATTACTTTGTCCTCTTGTCATAAATAAATCTACATTGATAAAAGAATTTCCTTTTTCAATATTTCTGGCTGGACTTTTACTTTGTTTTGGTTTGACCGGATCAAGCATTTCACGTATAGAAGCTATAATATTCTTGTTGATATTTGCAGCTTTTATATTCTCAATGATCCGTTCGGCACAAAAAAACCGCACTCATGCCAATGAAGAGGAATACCAGCTTTTGCCTGTATGGAAATGCATATTGTTTATTGTATTCGGTATCGCCGCAATTGCTGTCGGCGGAGAAATGGTCGTTAAGTCGGCATCTAGAATTGCCAGATCATTTGGTATGTCAGATAACTTAATTGGTCTGACGATAGTTGCGCTCGGTACAAGTCTGCCTGAACTTGTAACTTCAATTGTTGCGGCAAAGAAAAATGAAATGGATATGGCGCTTGGCAATGTTATTGGTTCAAATATTTTTAATATATTATTTGTACTTGGCATTGCCGCTTCTATCTCACCTATCGCATTTATTACCGAAAACGTTATAGATATAATCTTGCTTATAGCAATGAGCATCATGGTATGGCTGATGTGCTGGAAAAGAAAAAAGCTTATTCGCCCTCACGGAGTAATAATGCTTTTGGTCTATACAGGATATGTGATCTACATTTGCAACAGATGATGATCTCTGGCTTAGTGGGACGTGGTTTATTATGATAATCGGTTCAATCGGATACAATTCAGTCCATGGCAAAGAATTTTTAATGGACAGACCTGACGGTCCGGGATGCTATTTGTTTTTGCTTATCAAATCCGGCGCAGATTTTGAAATCAATAATGTAAGCTATCAGCTCAATGGCGGTTACGCCGTTATCATATCCCCTTCTACTCCCTGCCGCTATTGTGCAAGCGATGATCTGTATATTGACGACTGGATGTATTTCAATATCACTGACGAAGAGCGCGATAAATTTATAAAAAACGGTTTACCTTTCGATAAACCTGTTTCTATAAGCAATCTTGACGAATTGTCGCAAATTATGCATATTATGATGTTTGAACATTATTCAGCCGCAAGCTTTCACGACGAGATCAAATACAACTATGCTGATATCCTCCTCATGAAAGTGAGCCGTATTGTGAATTCGGGAATCAATATTTCATCAAATGTTTTTGTAGAAAAACACTCGCATTTAACTAATATCCGTACAAGAATTTATAATACTCCTGAGCAGATACCGGGTATTTCCGAACTTGCAAATGAATTTGGAATGAGCCGTTCAGGATTTCAGCATCTTTATAAAAGAATGTTTGGAGTCAGCGTCATGAGTGACGTAATTGCGGGACGAATCGAAAAAGCTAAAAATTTATTGATTTCAACTAATCTTAAAATAGCCGAAATCGCAGCTAAATGCGGTTACGGAAGCGAATACAGCTTTATGAGACAATTTAAAAAAATATGCGGCTGTACTCCGACGGAATACAGAAAGGGAAAATGATATTCACCAAAAAAAGTGCATGACTTCACAAGAAAAAATTATAAATTATCAAACGCCATTCAATAAAAAAGCTCTCCATATTAATTTATGGGGAGCTTCGTCATTATATTTTATGTTTATTTGTCAGCATTGATTTAGCCTTATTTAATATCGTTTTGAGAAGTCCCTTGTTAAGAACTATAAAAAATATTATTCCGACTGTTATATTAATAACATTCAGAGCAGTGATCTGCATAAAACATAATATACACTGAACAACCAATACCATAAGTATCGATAACATATGAACGACATTTATTCTTATCTTTACAAACTTGCGTATATCTATCATTCTAAATGAAAAAAGAAAAATATAACTTACAAGCGTTGAAATCGAAGCTGCATATATTCCTATGAATTTTATAAGGATAAGGTCAATTACAAGATTAATTGCAGCAGCTATTATAGTTGTAATTCCCACGCTTTTTGTAGCCTTATACGCTATATAAAGTCCGCCAAGGAACGATGAAAGACAAGAGAAAAACAAGCCCATGAAAAGTATTGGCATCTGCGGGTAAGATTCGGAATAATCACCTTGTATAAGAATTTTGAAAAGCAAAGGTGTACATCCGATAATAAGTCCCATAAATCCTGCAAGCAAATTAAAGATCTGCTTAAACATATCAGAATAGTATTTATTTGCATCTGAATCCTTTGAAGCTATAGACGCGCTTTCCTGCCATGCCATTGTGAAAGTATTCTGCGCAAGAGTAATCATAGACGGAACTTTATATGCAGCTGCATATATAGCATTAGCCGCTGTTCCCATAAATGAAGTTATTACAAGACGGTCAGACATATTCATTACCCATAATGACATGCTGTTAGGAATGAGCGGCCATGAGTATGAAAGCAGACTTTTTAAAGTAGCGGTGTTCGCATATTCAAATTTTATATAACGAAACATTTTGGTTTTTATCATTAGAAATAACAGCGAGAACAGTGAAGAAAGACCAAGAGCAATAACTGCTCCGATGAGTTCCATTTTAAGGAACATTACCAAAAGAAATACAAATATTATTTTGCAGGCAGCACTTATTATAGCGCTGAATGAATAATCCATATTCTTTTGTATTCCTCTTGCTACCTGCCTTGCTGCATTTACAACTATATCGGCAAAGAAGTAACCGCATATCAAAAGTCTCAAAGTTACAGACAGTTTGAACAAACAGAAATATAAAATCACAAGTGCGCCTATAGAAGTCGGAAAAATGAAAATAAAAATAGTAGACACTATTTTTCTTACTTCCTCTTCATTATTCTTAATTTCTATAAGGAATCTGAAAGCTGCTGTTTGTATCTGCAAGGTTGCGACAGGAAGAACCAATGATACAAGAGTAATTATGATATCATATATTCCAAAGTCGCTTTTTGTAAGATACTTGGTAAGTATCGGAATAGTAATAAATGCTGCAAATTTCGGGAAAAAAGTTCCGATAGAAAGAATAAGAGTATTTTTTACAAGTTTAGATTCTCTGCTCATATTCCACCTCTTACACTTTCACTGCAAATGAGAGATATAGTCTCCATTGAAATATCTCTGTATTTTTTAACTTTTTCTTTGATCGGCTCATAATTTAGCGGAGCTTTCTCTTCAGGCGACTTTCCAAGAATACGGTCAGTCATACCCAGAGTTTCCGCAAGATTTATCAATCTCGCAGAACGCTCCGGAATAGGCGAAGAAGTTATATAAACATCTTTCTCAAACTGAACAGAGAAGCAAAATGCATGAAACGAACCCGTGACTACAAATTTCGCGTGATAAATATAATTAAGGAATTCTTCGGGAGACAGATCATATACATATTTGAACCCATATCTTCCGGTATTGAATTTTGAAAGAGCAATTACGTCACAATTGTATTTTTTCTTAAGTTTTCTTATAAAGTCGATATTGCTTGGATTTGCGCCAAACAGATACAGAAAAATATAGTCTTTTTCTCTTGGACGTTCGGATACAAATTTTTTCCAGTATGAGCTGTCCAATAAAAAAGTAGGATCGACATCTGTGCGCACAAGAGAAGCTTTCTCATCACTGAATCCGGTTTTAAGAAAATCTTCAAGACGCGTTTCCCTCACACTTATAAGGTCGAAATCCTCAAGCATTGATATATTTTTTTCATCGTCAATGCCGTCAGTACCAGAGCTTGCCGCATAGGAAAACTTCTTTTTCTCATTGGAAACAAAATCCAGAAAATAATTTGTATCTCCATGAGTTATCTTATTATTCCAGACCTGATCGCTTCCTGTTACAAAACGATCATACTTGTTATTTGCTTCATTAATATTATCAGGATAATATTCTTTTTTACTAAGTCTGCAATATTTATTTTCAAAAGCTTTGAATTTCTCTAATCTCTTCTTGTAGGCATTATATGCCAGAATTGCTATGAGCTTCTTTTTCAAACCTTTCTTTTTAAACAATCCTTCAGGAACATGATCGTTTATTACATACGGATTATTATACGACAGTGTTTCGCATTCTGCTCCGCTCTGTTCTATAACTTTCTGAAGTGCGTGTATCTGGAGTGCTGCCCCATAATTACTGGTTCCTGTCAAAGTAACTATGCCTATCTTCATTAAGCCTTTATCCTCACTTTCCAATGTGTTTTATTTCGCCTTTGAAGTGCTTGTTCAACAAAAAAAGGTCTTTTCCTGAAAATTTCAGGATGACACAATATAACAAATATAAACATATGCACATACCTGTAATAAGCAAATTCAAACGTTGTCATAAACAGAAATAGTGTAACGCATATTATCAAAAAAAAATATATGGGAACGTCCTGAGTCTTTTTCCCCTTTATACCCATTATTATGAAGAAGGCAACAAACAGAATAAGTCCTATTGCACCGCCTCTGTAAATAGTTTCCAGTAAAATATTATGCGTGTGATTTATACCAATTTTTATAATTGAAACCTCGTTCGGTTCATATCCATAACCTATAAGAGGCGATTTGCCTATATATTCCAATGCTTTTTGCCATATACCTAAACGACCGTTAAGCGTTGCTGATTTATGCAAATAAGTTTCTATATAATAAGAATACTTTTGGAATAAGAGATTCACTGCCATTTCATAATTGAAAACCATTGCCGCGATAAAGCCGATTCCCATTTTAGAAATTTGATGTTTTTTCTTTAAACGCTTATTTTTTGGCTTTTCCAGCTTTCTGCAGCACAATACAAGAACTGCTGCTGTAACAATAAAGCATAACATAGCTAGAACAGACCATACATACACATACGCAGCGATCGTAACGACTGAATAAAAAAGTGCAAAAATTTTTATGCTTTTTCTGTTGTCATAAAGATAATAATACAACCATACAGCGACAAAAACAGGCCACGCCCAAAAAAACGTAGCATTATCTTCTGCAAGAAAATAGAAATTAGAAGTATCGATTCCCATGCCTCTCGAACTTACAGCGTCTGCTTGAAGTCCGCCTGAATTTTTCAGCAGAAGCATGGTAAAATCGTTCAAAAGACACATGATCGAACCTACCGCAACAAAACATCCCGTATAGCGTTTAGGATTATAAAACAGTCCGTAATCGGTTAGCAGAATAAAACCTATTGCAGTAAATGCCGATATCAGCGCCGAACTTGTCTGCATAGTATTTCCCTTTGCAACATTTAACAGACTTGATCCAAGAAGATTCCAAAAATATAAAAGTAAAAGTATGATCACAGGTAAGGACGGAGCATAAAAGCTTTTGTTCCTTGTTGTGACTCTGAATATAGCCTGAACTACAGAAAAAAGCAATAACGCTATTCCGACAACTATAAGAAGCATTGAAAAGCCCTTATATAGCGTTGCCCCCATTACATAATTGGCAGGTCTGAAATAAATCAGCAGCAGACAAACATAGATCACTGTTTCCAAAGGAATCGCAAGATCGGATTTTTTTATAACAGCGATCTTATCACGCATTCTCAAAAACCTCCAAAAGTCTCGCCGCAACACTTGACGAGGAAAAAAGTGAAACTGCATTTTCCGAAATATTTTTCCTGTTGAAGCGCTCTTTTTCGGCATACATCTTCTTCATTACTTCGGCAAGATCATCGGAATCATCTGATTTGAACAGATATCCGTTTTCACTATTGAACAATTCGTCTATAGGACCGCCCTTAACACCTATACACGGCAATCCGGTCACCCAAGCCTCGATAAACGGAACTCCGAATGTTTCAAGAATACTTGCCGAAACATAGCAATCACTCTCTGCTAAAAGTTCGGCAACTTCTTCCCTTTTCTTAAATCCCGTCATAATGATCTGATCGCTCATGCCGAGAGAATTGATCTGTTTTTTCAGGCTGCTGTAAAGCTTTCCGTCGCCTACAATAGTAAGCTTGATATCTTTATTTCCCTTAAATGCCTTTGTAAAGCCTTCAATAGCTATATTAAATCTTTTTACAGGAACAAGACGGCTTATAGAAATAAATTTATAGCTTGAACTGTCAGTCTCGCGACTATCAGCATATCCAAATTCATCAGAAACCATATTTGGGATTACCAATATATTTCTTTTTGTTCCCGTAAGTTCAAGCACACTTTTTTTCAGCAGACTGCTTACGCAAATAAAGGCGTCTACTTTTTCGGCAAGCTCGCAGAGAAGCTCCTTTTTCCTGGAAGAAAGCTCCTTTTTTTGTACCTTCGTCCAGTGCTCGGTGACAACTATCTTACAGCCAAGAGTTTTAAGGAAACCGAATATCTCACTTGTAATAGTAAGAAGCGGAAAATGAATATGGATAACATCGGGAACGCCGTTTTCATCAATTATGGTTTTCACCAATTTTTTAAATTCCGCAGATTTTATCTTCGAAAAAAGTCCCTCAGGAAGTCCTTTAATAGGAAGCCTTCTTCCATAAATTTCAATTCCGTCTTTTGAATTCCGATAAGGTTTTACAGTTCTGATGACCTTCACTGAACGATTATCGGAAAATGCATAGATAACCTTATTTCCTGCTTTTTTCAAAGCAACAGCCTGTTCGTATTCAAATATTCCTATCATTCCCGTTGATTTTTCCGGGAAAGCTCTTCCTATAGAAAGAATATACATTGCGAGCCTCCTAATAAATCATTTTATAGCATCAAATATACTCTTCATAGTATCTTTAAGTGAATATTGTGGTTTCCAGTTAAAATCATTCATAAATTCATCTGCAATAAGCGAAGAGTTTTGCCAGTCGTCCGACGGCATTACAACAGGAGCATTTGTTTTAAAGCCTAATTCGCAGCCTGTTTCTACAGCCGTTTCCGCAAGCTCCCTAAGTTTATAAGCATTATTGGTACCGAAATTATAAACTTCCTGCCAATCATTTTTTGACAAAGCAATTTTAATAATACCGGAAGCAGCATCTCTTACATCTAAAAATCCAAACAGTTGATCTCCGCCCGATATTGTGAGTTGCTCACCTGCTTTTATTTTCAAGGCAAATTTATTGGTTAATCTCTGATTAAAACCTGCCCCTATAATGCTTGCCATTCTCAAATTCGTATGTCTTATCTTACGGCAAAGCGAGTTGATATACAATTCAGACCAGTACTTTCCGACTGCATATTTAGTTTCAAGAACAGGAGCAAAGCTTTCATCTGCCGGTTTTTCTCTTTTCTGGCTGTAAACGCTCTGTGAGGAAATATTTATTACTGAGCCGACTACGTCATCTACAGCTTTTTCAACGACTGTTTTCACAAAGTCAAGTCCTTTGGCAAATGTCTCATCGTTCACATTTCTTGGAAATGCACAGCTGATAAGTACGTCTATATCCGAAAAATCAAAAGAACCGACCTCACTATTATCTACCGTAACAATGTTATCGGCAGTAACAAAGGTATCTCTTTCTCTTTCAAAATCAAACGTAAAGGCATATACCAATATATTTTCCCTGTCTGCCAGCTGTCTAAGAAGTTCTGTTCCAAGGAAGCCTCCGGCACCGGTTATTGCGATCTTCATTACTTTACTCCTTATAAATGAGAAATTCTCAGAACTCTCCGAACAATCTCTCAGGATCAAATTTTACTACCATATTTTTACCGTCAGTATCAAGAACCGTTATATTACTGTTGATCTTTTTAATATCCTCAGCCATTGCTTCGCGGCTTTCACTGAGCATTACAAAACGTATCATAAGCTGACGCAAAGTGTCCGTATCAGGAGTTTCACGTCCGACAGGATATCGGTTTTCATATTCAAGAATACTCGGAACGGAAGCGGCAGTCTCTTCAAGTCCGCTAATTTCTCCAACAATTCCGTGACGTGCCACAAACGATATGATACCTGAGCATTTTCCGTTCATTTTCGGATTCTCGCGGCTTATATCATAGTCCGAGCGTCCAAGAAGAGCATGATCCACAAGAATATTTATAAAGCTCTGTCCTGTTATTTTTTTCATAAATCGATACGGAGCTTCTCCTGCACATCTGAGTCCTGCTTCAAAAATTCTGAAATCGCCTGTTTCCGGATCATGTATGCCCTGAATAAAAATAATTCCATCTTGAATGCCAATTGACTCGCAAAGTCTCAGCACAGAATCGTTAGCGTCTCTTATATATTCATCTGCAAAGACCGAAGGATAAACTCTTGCAGCAGGTATTGTAGTAACATCACCTTCGTGTATGGCGATCGGATACCTGTTATCAACACAGACAAGCGCAGCCTTTCCTCCGCATATAGCGTAGTGAGCCGTAAATTCATTGCCGTTTACAAATTCTTCGATTATTATTAGCTTCTTTGAAGATTTTTCAAGCGACTCTGCAATATGAGATCTTAACTCGCTCTCATTGTGACAAATAAATACTCCTGCTGAAGTGGAAGCGTCAACAGGTTTCAGAACCAACGGATATTTGAAGTTCTTCCATGCTTCATCAGGAATCTCATTTCCGGTAAACCATGTGTGGGGACAAGGAACTCCGTTTTCTTCGCAGAGCTTTCTAAAACAGTCCTTGCTTTCGATCCTGTCCCACTGCTCTCTGCTGCAATAAAAAGGAAGACCGTTTCTGCGGCTGAGTTCCATTGCAGCAAGAAGATTAAATTCACTTATACCTGCAAGAATACCGTCAACTTTATTTTCATCTATTACAGACTGCAAAGCGTCTAAATCAGCAGTGCTGATAAGATAATGCTTATCCACATACCTTTTTACCTCCGAACGCTCAGGAGGATAGTAGTCAGCAGCTATTGTGTAAGCACCATTTTCTCTTGCATATTTAACTATATCTACTGCTCCTACATTGGAGCCGAGTATCAAAAGTGTTTTTCCCTCAAATTTATTCATATGACACCATATTCTTTTCATTATCAATAAAATTTTCTTTATCGAAAAGCTTATCAACTATCTCTTGCGGAACTTCGTCAAGATTGATTGCTCTTCCTTCCATATTATACCCGAAAAATGTGCCTCTCTTATTAACGCTTGCCCTTGCATTTGCACTTTTTCTGTCAAGTGCAAACTTAATAAGATTGATCACCATTTTGCAGTCGGTTAGGAAGCTTACGTTTTCAACATACCACACATCATTATCAAACTGTTCATGCCATGTCCAAATGTGCTTTAGCTTGCCCCTCGGAGGACATTCAAGCCCAGGTCTTACCTTCAGGCGATTGCGGTGATACGCATTATATCTGTGAGTATATTCGGGAACGAGCGGACGAGGCCCGATCAAGCTCATATCTCCTTTCAAGATACTCCAGAAATTCAACAGCTCGTCAAGAGAAGTCTTTCTCAAAAACTTACCGCATTTCGTAACTCGCTGAGCCGGAGGAAGAAGTTCTCCGTTAGCGTCAGTTTCATTAGTCATATTGCGGAATTTGATTATAGTAAATGGCTTACCGTCCTTGCCTATTCTCTCCTGACGGAAGAATACAGGCCGTCCCAGCGTTATGATAGTAATGATAAATATAACAAAATTTATTGGAAAAGTTATAATAAGTACCATCAACGAAACCAGAATATCTATAAGCCGTTTTATGTATTTTGAATAGAAATTGCCGGCAGGCTTTACCTCACGGCAATTTTTATTGATCTCGTTCAAACGAGTTTCCGCCAGATAGTCAGCAAGCTTCCAGCGCTGTGCCTTAGTCAATTCACCTTTAAGCATTTTATCCTCCATAGATAAGTTCGTCAGGAGTTACCGCAACGTCGAATCCCTAGAAAGTCAACTGCGGATAAGCTATGAAAATCTTTGAAAGGCAAAGTGATTCAAAAGATCTTCAGTACGCATAAACTCTCCTTTTTACTTAACAACAACTTGTATCCATTTGTCAGGTTCATCCATCATATTAAGCATCTGTTCCATAGAATCGAATTTCATAATGAGAATACCAAGAGTTGTATTGGCTCCGGTAAATTCGCTTACTTGATCTCCCGGCTTTACGATTATATGATTCTCTACTATATTATTCTTCTCTACCTCCGGGTCGATCCTGATTTCATCAAGTATACCCGATCTGTAGCTATGAACGGCAAAGTATGACCAGAATCCATCGCCATCAAATCCCGATACCTCAATCTTATCGCCCATTGCGCCTTTTACTGCCGCATCAACAAGATCAAATCCGGTAGCATAACGAATTACCTGAGGAATATAATTTCCTCCGTCTCTTGGCGCTACTTCCATGAGATAAACATTATGATCGTTATCAATACGAATATCAAAATTATAGCAGCTTGTTTTCATATTCAAAAGCGTTACCAATCGCTGTATCTCGGAATGTATCTTATCATGCACTTCCTTAGGCATATTATAAGGAAAGCTTGCAGATACAGGAACATAAGGATTGGTACACTTCGGATTGAAATGGTCGTTTCCGAAATAACGAAATACAAGCTTGCCGTTGACAACGAGACCGTCGCCTGCTATCTGATATCCATATTTTTCAAGATACTCTTCGATAACAACTTTTTTTATGCGTGAAAATTTAAGCGATTCATTGTATGCATTTTCAAGCTGAGACCAATCGTCAATCCGAATGATTCCCTTACTGCCCGAAGAATCTACCGGCTTTATCAGAACGGGAAGTTTAAATTCATCTCTTGAAGCAATGACCGCTTCTAAAGAATCAAATCCTTTGGCATAAGGAGTATTGAATCCATTTTCAGCAAGAAAAGCTCTGAATTTATCCTTATTGCACAAGATATCCACTGATTCATACGGATTTGTATTTAAACCCATTTTTTCAGCTACATAAGCTGCAGTAGGAGCAGCCGGATCGGATGCAAACGCAATTATTCCGTCGATTTTTTCATCCTGAGCAACTTTTAGAACAGCTTCCTTATCTGTTGTACTTGTCAAATAAAATTTATCGGCATGATACTGTCCAGGATTATCAGTGAGATAATCACAGAGAACAGTGTAATATCCAAGCTTTTTAGCCGTCTCAATAGCAATGATCTGCTGTGCAGAACCGCCTAACAAAAGTATCTTTTTCAAACTTTATCGCCTCTGTTTATTTGTTGAGAATAATATCGCATATCCTATCCACATCTTCAATAGTCAAATCCGAATACATCGGAAGAGTCAGAACACTGCGCGAGATCTTTGCAGCAATTGGTGTGACTTCAAAATCTCCGTTAGCATAGCAATCCATTTCATTGACAGCCGGATAGAAATACTTTCGTGCAAAAATATCGTTTTCCTTCAGCCGATCGTATACATCATCTCTGCTCTCGCCAAACTCTTCCTTGTCAAAAACAACTGCATAATACGCATAATTCGGAGTTACGTCAGATTGCTCTTTCATCAGCTTGATACCTTTAATGCCCGAAAGTCTTTCGTTATATCTTTTAAATGCAGCTCCGCGAGACGCAATACAAGCATCAATATTTCTGAGATTGCATATTCCCATTGCCGCACGGAATTCGTCCATTTTAGCGTTGCCGCCAATTTCATCAATACATTCTTCAGTTTTAATTCCAAAGTTTTTCAAGCTGTGCATACTTGTCCGCAGCGACTCGTCTTTAAATGAAACAGCACCGCCTTCGATCGTGTTGAATACTTTTGTAGCATGAAAAGAAAACATTGCCGCATCGCCGAAATTGCCGATACCAACGCTCTTATACTTTACGCCAAATGCGTGTGCAGCATCATAAATAACTTTAAGATCATACCGCTTTGCAATAGCATCGATCGCATCCACATCACATATAGCGCCGTACACATGAACAGGAACAATTGCAACCGTTTTATCGGTTATAAGTGCCTCGATCTTAGCTGGGTCAATTGTATAATCATCAGGCTTGATGTCACAGAATACAGGCTTCAATCCATTTCTGACAATTGCATGAACCGTTGAAACAAATGTAAACGGCGTAGTAATTACCTCACCGCCTGTATTCTTAAGTCCCATAGCTTGAATAACCGTTTCCAGCGCCAAATGTCCGTTCACGAACATAGAAAGCTGAGGTACTTCCAAGTAGTCCATCAAATTATGCTGAAGCTTTTTATATATCGGTCCCATATTTGTAAGATGATGACTTTCAAAAATAGGTTTGATCTCTTTTATGTAATCCTCATAATCCGGCATAGAAGAACGTGTCACAAAAATACTCATTTCTCATCAGTCCTTTACTTCAATACTGTAAGAATATCTATGGACAAAAGCTGTTAACTATCCACAGCATAAAAAATCAAAATCGCACAATGAGCCTCACAAATGCTATTCACAAACTGATAAGCTATTTTCGACTTTTAATTTTTGCAAAAAGCATAGCATTATGCTATAAAAAGAAAAGTGCGGACACTTTTCTACAAAATAATTGTAACACAAAACCATTTGCTTGTCAATATCTTTTTAAATGTTTCCATACATTTCTACGAATGACATTAAGGCAGCACCGCACAGGATCAGGCAGTGCTGCCTTCTGCAAAGCTCCGGTAATCAGCGCAAACTCTCTTGTTTAATTAATCAAACAGATTTGAAAGCATTTGATTTTTGAGCTGCCACAAATCAAGCGACAAGTCAACATAATACTCGTGAGGATTCTCAAAACGCTTGACTTCGTCCCAGAGAAATTCAAGCTGATCGTGACAATTATTACGAATCTCTTCGATCGTCGGCGACGAATAGACGCATATTCCTTTATCAAAAATTTTTGTTCTGATTTTTTTTGCGGTAAAATCCGTAAGAGTTGTCTTTTTATAGGTTTGCTCCGGATCAAATATCGTATATGGCTTCGTATCATCAATGACCTCGTCATATAGCGTAATAACGTCCGCTACGGCTTTTCCGCTTTTATTATCATACAGTCTCCACAGTTCCTTAAAATATGGATTTGTAATTTTAACCGCATTTTCCGAAATTTTAATTTTAGGTATGATTTTTCCGTTTTCTTCAACTGCCGCCAGCTTGTAAACTCCTCCGAAAACAGGTTCGGATTTTGAAGTAACAAGCCTTTCCCCTACTCCGAAGCTGTCTATTTCAGCTCCCTGAATTATAAGATCTCGTATAATATATTCATCAAGAGAATTCGAAGCAACAATATTTATATAATCAAGACCTGCGTCATCGAGCATTTTACGCGTTTTCTTTGACAAATATGCAATGTCTCCGCTGTCTATGCGCACTCCCCTGCCCTTGTATCCTTTCGCCTCAAGTTCTTTAAAAACAGTTATAGCGTTGGGAACTCCTGATTTTAATACGCTGTAGGTATCCACAAGAAGCGTACAGCTGTCAGGGTATACTTTTGCATAAGCGCGAAACGCTTCAAGCTCGGTAGGAAACATCTGGATCCAACTATGAGCCATAGTGCCGAGAGCCTTAACTCTAAAATCACGATCGGAAATGGTACAGGCAGTTCCCGAACAGCCGGTAATATACGCAGCTCTTGCACCATATATTGCTCCGTCGTATCCCTGAGCGCGTCTTGAACCGAATTCCATAACGGGACGTCCCTGAGCTGCCGCAACTATACGATTCGCCTTTGTGGCAATAAGGCTCTGGTGATTTATAGTCAAAAGAATCATCGTTTCGATAAACTGAGCCTGTATAGCAGGACCTCTTACCGTAATGATCGGTTCGTTCGGGAAAATCGGAGTTCCCTCGGGAACCGCCCACATATCGCATTCAAAGCTGAAATTACTGAGATATTCAAGGAATTCATTGCTAAACATATTTTTTTCACGCAGATATTCAATGTCGTCAGCCGTAAATTTCAGAGATTGAATATATTCGATAACCTGCTGAAGTCCTGCCATAATGGCATAACCGGCATTATCCGGTACTTTTCGGAAAAACATATCGAAATATACGATCTGATCGCCTCTGCCGTTCTCAAACAAACCGTTAGCCATTGTTATCTCGTAGAAATCCACAAGCATCGTAAGGTTTCTGTTGTTCATTGTTTTCCTCCCATTCATGTCACAAATCGGAATTTACATTGTCAATATTTTTTCGGTTTCTGCTATATCCTGTTCAATCAGTGGGCGCATGCTGTCTTTATATTTTGATAAATCAGCATTGTGAAGATAATCTATTATTTTCGGGATATACTGCGGTTTTGCCTTTCCCACTTGCGCCAAAGCCTTGATACACTGTCTGGCGGTTATCGGTTTTTCGTCTATGACATGAGCAAGATAATCATTAAAAATTGCATCAAAACGATTTTCATCGTCCCACTGTGCATTGGCGGCAAGAATATATAGTACACGGTTTCTCACTAACGATTTCGGATGATTAAGCAAGGATGCAAAACTATCAAAATATTCATACCATTCATCGGTATCTTGACTTTCAGTGATTATTTTATCTGCAATGGCACAAGCATATTTATCATCTTTTGCTGTTAATTTCGCAATTATTTCCTGCACAAAATACACCTCCAAATTCCGATTTACATAAATATTACAAAAAGAGCGCACACAATGCGCGCTCTTTTATTATGTACAAATCAAAGCTTAATAATCTCGCCTTCAAGGTCACGTGGAGCAGAAACAGCATTTGACTCATCTGTATCAATATGCATTGCTCTTGCAAACTTATCGGAAACACGGCATACTACATCGCCGAGGACAGCGCTTCTTCCGTCGGTATCAAGCTTTACCCAAACAACGTCCTTGTCCTTAACGCCAAGCTCTTCGGCATCAGCGGGAGTAAGGTGGATGTGACGCTTAGCAACAATAACGCCCTCCGATATTTCGATCTCTCCGCATGGACCTATAACCTTACAAGCACCCGATCCTGCAACGTCACCGGATTCTCTGATCGGAGCAGTAATACCTATCGAACGTGCATCGGTAGCTGAAAGCTCAACCTGAGTTACAGGACGAACCGGACCGAGAATAGAAACTCCGGGAAGCTCTTTTTTAGGTCCTACAATAGTAACTCTCTCCTCGCAGGCAAACTGACCGGGCTGAGAAAGATCCTTTTTCTTTGTAAGCTCATGACCCTTGCCAAAAAGGATTTCAAGATGTTCCTGAGTAACATGAATGTGTCTTGCAGATGTTTCAACAATAAATTTCTTTGACATAATAATACCTCCAAATATATCGAATATTTTGTATGCGGCATTTTCGAATAAAATCCGCCGTACTCGACAATATTATTTTACACCTTTTTTTCTAATACGTCAAGTAAAATTATACAAAACAGATACATTAATGTATTATTATTCGATCGTCAGAAGCTTAAAAACAATACGATAAAAAACGCCGCACAAATCAGATCATTAAACTGTTTGTGCGGTATTATTAAACTAAGCTGCTAAATATTATGCTACATAAGTAAATTGTTCCTGCGTTATAAAACATTTATACTTCAAACGCAGTCTATCGGTGATCAATGCTATAAATTCCGAATTCGTAGGCTTTCCTTTACACATATCTATAGTATAGCCAAAGAAATCGCTTATTGCATCTCCGCTGCCTCTGTTCCATGCAATATCTATAGCATGACGAATGGCTCTTTCCACTCTTGTTGGAGTAGTTTGATGCCTGTTTGCAACACAAGGATAAAGCTGCTTGGTAATGCTGTTCATAAGATTTCTGTCAGATAAGGTTTCAAGTATCGCAGTTCGCAGATAATGATATCCCTT
Source organism: uncultured bacterium (assembly GCA_905215965.1). GTDB lineage: Bacteria > Bacillota > Clostridia > Oscillospirales > Ruminococcaceae > Ruminococcus. Next base: position 15,984 of record CAJMSD010000011.1, read on the forward strand.
TACATGAGCCGGTATACCAAGACGACGAATAATATCAGTTACAACAATCTCCATATCGCGGCATTCGCTTGATATGCTTTTTCTTACAACTGATTTAATAATTGAAGATAATTTTTCGGCACTAATTGATTCTGTTATGAAGCAAGCTACTCCACTGTCAATAGCCTGTCGCTCAACATAACTGCCGCTGATATCTGATTTGATGATAAATTCAGCCATCTTGCCATTAAAATGCTTAAAATGGTTAATGATCTCAAGAGCATCGATCCCGGGCAGATTTAAATCAGTTACTACAACATCAGGCATCTCTCTTTCAAGTGATTTGAGCAACGTAAGTCCGTCTCTTTTTCGTGTGTAGGCATAAAAACCGTTTTCCCTCAGATTAGAGGCAAGCTTTATGCCATAATCCGCTGTGTCGTCGCAAATAAGTACTTTAATTTTCTCGTTTATCATGTTTCCTCCTTTTTTCTACACAATACATTTTATCACATTTTTTCAATATAGCAATATGAAATTCCATCGAATAATGTCGAATTTTCTGAAAATTCATAGGAATTCGGTATAAATACAATTTAATAAAAATATTTTCTATATTTTGGTTTATAATAAACATTTTTAAAAGTACTTGACAAATTGTCTGCATTGTAATATAATATATTTTGTTGCGAGTGTGCTGGAATAGGCAGACAGGCACGTTTGAGGGGCGTGTGTCGAAGGACGTATGGGTTCAAGTCCCATTACTCGCACCAATTGGAAAGATGGCTGAGCTGGTCTAAGGCGCACGACTGGAACTCGTGTATACGTTAATAGCGTATCGAGGGTTCGAATCCCTCTCTTTCCGCCAGCCGAAATATCTCGGCAAAGGTATCGGATTTACTTTTTAGTAGATCCGATTTTTTTTGCACTAAGGATTGAAAATGAATACTGTTTTGCTTTAATATATCTTAACAACTTGAAAGGAGATTAGAATGCTTTCGCCTAATGAATTGTATCTTACAGGCTTGCAAATACAATGGAACAAAATAAAACGAGACAGTTATCTTCGTAAAATTGACGTGATAAAAAGCATCGATGAACTTAAATTTCGTTCTCCTGTTACTTTCTTTGTCGGAGAAAACGGAAGCGGCAAATCCACTCTTTTGGAAGCAATTGCTGTCGCTTATGGTTTTAATCCGGAAGGTGGAACAATAAATTACTGCTTTTCAACATATGATTCGCACTCTGAGCTTTGGAACGCGATCAGGCTTATCCGCAGCTTTCATAAAGCTAAGCATGGATATTTCCTCAGAGCAGAAAGTTTTTACAATGTGGCAACTGCCGAAGATTATTACTCGAAAATTCCGGACGGAAAAGCTATCCCACAGGAATTTCACAAAAAATCTCACGGTGAGAGCTTTCTTGCTTTGATTCAAAACAGTTTTTCAGACAAAGGCTTTTATATACTTGACGAGCCTGAAGCCGCTTTATCTCCACAAAGACAACTAACATTGCTGTTTCAAATGTCAAAATGTATAAATAAAGACTCGCAATTCATTATAGCAACACATTCGCCTATATTGCTTGGCTATCCCGGTGCGGATATATTAAGCTTCGACAATGAAAGCCTCGAGCCTATCAGCTACGAAGAAACGCAAAGCTATCAGATTACAAAAATGTTTGTAAATGATCACAAGCATATACTCAAACACTTATTTGAAGAAATAGAGGAAGAATAATCATATGGCGGTATTGAGACATCCGCAGTCATTGACCAGTACAAAAATAGTCACGGAGGTAAAAATGAGCGATCAAAATTCTATCATTATGGGAAGCGAACCTCTCTCTGAGCTGAACATTAATGATATTCGGAAGTGGCTCTCTTAGCATAGATAGCAAAGCATTATAGATAGAAACAAAAAATCGCAAGTCCACAAAAAGAAAACTTGAGTTCATGTCAAGATGATGTCAATAGTTGAAAAGTAATTGGTCAAGCAAAAAATAAAATCGCACCCCACAAAGTGAGATACGATTTGCCCTGCCAATATAACCTGGCTGGTGCCGCTGACCGGACTTGAACCGGTACGGATGTTACTCCGAGGGATTTTAAGTCCCTTGTGTCTGCCTATTCCACCACAGCGGCATATAATTTTCAGTAAATTACCCGGTTATAATTATAATTGATGGTATAACAACATTTATTATATCACAACAAACTTTAGAAGTCAAGCAAATAAAAATAATTCAATATATTACATAATAATATATGTAATTTTACATATAGATAAAATAATGTTCTGTATAAAAACTAATTATCCGTGTTTTCTCCAAGCCGTCAGCTTTGAGAAAACACAATATTCAAACTTTATCTGTAAAAATTGATTTGCATGAAATTGATAATTTTGAACTCCAGTTTAATGAAAGTATGGATTGCTTTTTCGGGTACGGTATGGTATAATGAGGTTAAAGTTGAGTTAATAATACTACAATGGAGCTGACGTATTATGAAGCATGACATTTGTTTGAATGTCCACTGTTCAGCACCTAAAGAAGTATGGAATATTATTGAAGAAGTATATCGTTCAATGGATTATTTGCATGGTTATGAAAATGGTGGCTGTTCATCATGGAGAAGAAAAAATATTGATTTGTGTGCATCAGTTGAGCCGGGAGGAATACAGATCAGCGGTGAAATGCCTGATGAGATATGGGTTAAGTGGTATGATGACTTGAAATCAAAACTATCAATAAAACTTGGTTACGATATTGGTGATCCACAAGAAGGTTATAAGTTCAAATATTGGACACCCTTTAAGAAAAAATATTCGGATATAAAAACTATTGATAATAAAAAGATAGTATTCAACGATTATTCGACTTTTTATTGGGAAGATTTTAACAAACGTGAAAGAGATGTATCTGCTAAGCGACCTTACTTCGCTTTCAAATCACCACTAATTGAACTTTATATTTACTTTGACAATACGTGTTTATTTTCCAAAAGAAAACAACGGCAAGAGTTTCACGATTTTCAATCTAAATTGAAAGATTTCGGAATCCGTACTCTTGATTTATCATAGAATTATATAACCTATCAAGCAAAATGAATATTCGCATAGCTATGATGTTATAGTATTCATGGTGGATCAGCTGACCTCCTGTTGCTTTTATTTCTTGCAACTTAACTGTAGCACAGGTCTATGCTGCTTCCGCTGCCTTTTTTGTAAATTGTCTCACCTCTATTGTAATCCTATAAATTGATTTGCATGAAATTGATAATTTGCACTTGACAATTAAAAGAAAAAGTGATAAAATATAAAAAAATAAATGCTACGACAGAGAGAAGTAACCGTGAATTTCGTTTAAAGTGAGTACGGAATAGTGAAAACCGTATACCAGAGCCGCGGCGAATAACACTCTTGAGCTGCAATCTGAACATCATATGTATTAATTGATAATTAGGTGCGCCGTTGACTGTGCGTTAAACAGTGTTAAGTGACCGCTTCTGCGGTAATTTAGGTGGTACCACGGGTCTTATGCTCTCGTCCTATGTTCGGACGAGAGCTTTTTTATGATTTATGAAAGGAAGATTATTTATGAAACACACCGATATCAAGGAAATTTTCAGCAACAGTGAACTGATAAATACAACGGTTACAGTTTGCGGCTGGGTAAGGACTGCTCGTAATTCAAAAAATGTTGCCTTTATTGAACTTAATGACGGCACATCTCTAAAGCACCTCCAGATCGTTATAGATAAATCTGCAAATATTAATTTTGAACCTGCACTTCATCTCGGAACCTCTCTTAAAGTTGAGGGAACTGTTGTTGAAGCCCGTCAGGGAGCTGTTGAGATCAACGCTTCCGCAATTGAAGTTATCGGAACTTGTCCACCTGAATTTCCTCTTCAGAAAAAACGTCATACTCTTGAATTTCTCAGAACTATCCCCCATTTAAGAGGAAGAACGAATACTTTTAATGCCGTTTTCCGTGTACGCTCGGTTCTTGCCGAAGCTATCCACAAGTATTTTCAAGACAGAAATTTCATATATATTAATACTCCGCTTATTACAGGAAGCGACTGCGAAGGCGCCGGAGAAATGTTTCAGGTAACAACGATCGGATATTCAAAAGATTACGATAACGAAGCAGATTACTATGCGGACGATTTCTTCGGAAAACGCGCCGGCCTCAGCGTTTCGGGTCAGCTTGAAGGCGAGGTTGCCGCTATGGCAATGGGCAAAATTTATACCTTCGGTCCCAGCTTCCGTGCCGAAAACAGCAATACTCCGCGCCATGTAGCCGAATTCTGGCACGTTGAGCCTGAGATTGCTTTTGCTGAGCTTCCGGACATTATAGAAACTGCCGAGGATATGATAAAATGCGTTATCCGCGAGCTTCTTAACAAGTGTCAGAGTGAACTTCAATTCTTTGATGCCCATTTCGAAAAAGGTCTTATTGAAAAGCTTAAAAATCTCATTTCCAATGATTTCGGTATCTGCGACTACACCGATGCAATTAAAATTTTAAAGGAATCCGGACAGGAATTCCAGTATCCCGTAGAATGGGGCTGCGATCTTCAGACCGAGCACGAGCGCTACATTTCGGAAACAGTTTTCAAGAAAGCCGTTTTCGTCACAAATTATCCAAAGGAAATTAAATCTTTCTATATGAAACAAAATCCTGACGGAAAAACAGTAGCTGCTGTGGATCTCCTCGTACCGGGAGTCGGCGAAATAATCGGCGGCAGCGAACGTGAAGCTGACTATGATAAGCTTGTTGCCGCGATGAACGAAAGAAATATGAACCTTGATCTCTACAGCGATTATCTTGATCTTCGCCGTTACGGTTCTGTTCCTCACGGCGGATTCGGTCTCGGATTCGAAAGACTTATTATGTATGTGACAGGAGTATCAAACATCAGAGACGTAATTCTTTATCCTCGTACTGTAGGAAGCATTAGATAATTTTTAAACATCTTGAAAGGAATGATTTCTATGTCAAAGTCCCTTTATATCCCGCAATCCTATAAATCGGCTCTCTCTTTAAGAGAAACTCAGCACGCTATAAAATATATTAAAGATATTTTTCAGCAGGCTCTGTCATTTGCTCTTACGCTCGACCGAGTTACCGCTCCGCTGATAGTCTGCAAAGGCAACGGTATTAACGATGATCTGAACGGAACCGAAAGAAAAGTTGATTTTTCGATCAAAGAGATGGAATCCGAAGCCGAGGTCGTTCAGTCTCTTGCAAAATGGAAGCGTATGGCTCTTTACAGATATAACTACACTGCCGGAGAAGGCATATATACCGATATGAACGCTATCAGACGCGACGACGATGTTGATAATATCCATTCAATTTTCGTAGATCAGTGGGATTGGGAGAAAGTTATCAACCGCGAAGACCGCAATATTGAATTCCTAAAAAATACGGTCAATTATATTGTAAAGGCAATTGCATACACCAAAAGAAAAGTAAGTCTCAGATATCCTCAGCTCAATAAAAAAATATGCGACACTCCATATTTCATCACTTCTCAGGAGCTTGAAGATATGTATCCCGATAAAACTTCAAAGGAACGCGAACGCCTGATCGCTCAAAAATACAAGACTGTTTTTATTATGCAGATAGGAGGAAAGCTTAAAAGCGGTCAGCGTCATGACGGAAGAGCTCCTGATTATGACGATTGGTCGCTTAACGGAGATCTGTTCTTCTGGAATGAAACTCTGCAAAACGCCTTTGAAGTCTCCTCTATGGGAATACGCGTAGATGAAAATTCTCTTCAGGCTCAGTTGAAGGAATGCGGCGCTGAGGACAGAAATAAGTATGATTATCATAAAATGATAACCAACAACACTCTTCCTCTTACGATCGGCGGCGGTATCGGTCAGTCAAGACTTTGTATGCTGCTTCTGGAGAAAGCACATATCGGAGAAGTACAGGTTTCCGTTTGGCCTGAAGATATGGTCAAAGCTTGTGCTGAAAACGGCATTACTCTTCTGTAATTATAATATCACATCAATATAACAAAAATGACGGAACAAAGTTCCGTCATTTATTTTTATCTCGAATAAAGCCGTGTCATGTTTCCTATTTTCCTGCAAAGCTGCTCGGACAAATCGTCAGAGGTCATTCTCCATTTCCAATTGTTTCCGATAGTAGAGGGAGTATTCATACGGCTTTCATCATCAAGCCCAAGATGATCCTGCATTGGAATTATAACGATATCGGCACAGCTTCTCATAATCAAAGCAATAAGCGAAGTGTTCAGCTCTTCGTCTGGCGTATAAAAATCACATAAATACTCCCGAACAAGCTGCTTTTCATCATCGGAAATAGTCTTATACCATGATTTCAAGGTTTGATTGTCGTGAGTTCCCGTATATGCAACACAATTACTGTTGTAATTATGCGGCAGATACTCGCTGCTGTTCCCAGTATCACGCGAATCGAAAGCAAATTCAAGAACTTTCATATTCGGGAAACCGCAGCTTTTTACCAATCTTCTTACTGATTCAGTGACAAATCCCAGATCTTCTGCAATATACTTTTTCTTTCCGATAGCTTTTTCAACAGCTTCAAAAAGCTTTGTTCCCGGTCCCTTTTCCCAACTGCCGTTTATGGCGTTTTCCGAACCGAAAGGTATTGAATAATACTCGTCAAATCCTCTGAAATGATCTATTCTGACTATATCATACAGCTTGAAACAGTATCTGAGACGCTCTATCCACCATTTATAACCGTTTTTTTCATGATAATTCCAATCGTAAATTGGATTTCCCCACAATTGCCCAAGCTCTGAAAATCCGTCGGGAGGACAGCCTGCAACAGCTATCGGAATATTATTGCAGTCAAGCCGGAAAAGCTGCGGATCAGCCCATACATCTGCGCTGTCATATGCCACGTAGATCGGTATATCTCCAATAATTTCTATATTATTTTTGTTGATATACCTTTTCAGCTTATCCCATTGTACATAAAATTCATACTGTAAAAACCTGTGAAACTCTATCTCGTCTGCAAGCTTTTCGCGATAATGCTCCATAGCCGACTGCTCGCGGTTCCTTATATCGCTGTCCCATTCATTCCACGCAACCCCTCCAAAATGTTCTTTGACAGCCATGAACAATGCGTAATTTTCAAGCCAAAATGAATTATCGGCTATAAATTTCTTATATTTGATTTTTTCGGACAGGCTGCTGCGCTTGAAGGCTTTTTTTAAAAGCGGAAATCGATTCTTATACAGCTTTTCATAATCAACTTTAGCCGCTTCTGATCCGAAATCATATTCCCTGCATTCGGCTTCTGTCAGCAGTCCCTCTGATATCAAGGTTTCAAGGTCAATATAATTTGGATTGCCTGCAAATGTTGAAAACGACTGATAAGGCGAATCTCCGTAGCTTGTAGGGCATAACGGAAGAATCTGCCAATAGCTCTGACCTGATTTTTTAAGCCAATCCGCAAAAATATATGCTTCTTTAGAAAAGCAGCCTATTCCGTAATCTGACGGCAGACTGGATATCGATAGTAAAATACCTGCTGATCTTTTCATATTTTTAGCTCCCCTTAGTTATCATTACTCCGTAATGATCGGATACGACAGGATAATTTCTGTCATCAAAAACTACTTTGCAATTTTCTATCCTGTGCACTGTATTTGTGAAAATAAAATCTATTCTGATACCCTCGCTTGAAGAACTTCGTTCTTTCCAGCCGGCAATATTTTTTCGCGCAGTAAATTGACCGTTACGCGTATCTGCAAGCTCATAACAATCATACCAGCCTGACATTTTTATAAGGTCATAGCCCTCGTTTCTTATTTCAGCCGGATTATTAAAATCTCCCATAAGCCATACCTTTTCCTTGTCGGCAATATGAGCCGTTAAATTATCCCACTGCATTTCAAACGACTCGTTTTCATCTTTCCACCAGCCTAAATGAACGGAATAGTACCACTCCCCCGCTATTTTTGCCCCAAGTATTTTTCTTGTTCTCCAGTTGTAATAATCGCACGAGCTGCTTACTCTTGCGGTATCGATTTCATCGATCGGCAAGCGGCTGATAATTGCAGTTCCCTCATCAAAACGCTCATATCCGTTTTTAATCGGCAAATACGTCCAATAGTAGTTTGCTCCGCGTTCTCGGAGCAATTTTACTATGCGGTATGCATGATTATCAGCTTTTACTGCAATTTTATCATCTGCTTCAATAAAATTATACAGCTCGTTTTTATCTAAAACAGTTCCGGACGCCGATTGATTTACTTCCTGCAAAGCAATAACATCAACCTGAGCGGAAGTTACATAATCAACGAATACCAATAATTTCTTTTCGTAATCCTCTTCAATAATACTGTGGGAATTCAGCGTTAAAAGTTTCATTTCTCTTTCCTTCTGTTAAAGAATATCGTTAATATCGGATTTCAGCACATCAGCCTTTGGACCGTATACAGCCTGTATTCCTGTATCCTTTTTTACAAGGCCAAGCGCGCCCTCGGCTTTCCATTTGTCAGAATCAGCTACAAGGTCGGGGTCTTTTACCGTTACTCTTAATCTTGTCATACAGGCATCTACAAACGTGATATTATCACGGCCGCCAAGGAGACCGATTATCCTCTCAGGCTGACTGTCCGCAGAAGCTCTCATATCTCCCTCGGAAACTCTGAAATCCTCGGAATTCTCGTCTGAATAATTCCCCAAACGTCCCGGAGTAGCATATCGGAATTTTCCTATCATAAAATATGCTACAAAATATCCTATGGCAAAGAAAATCACTACCGATATTATAAAGTTTATGATATCGCCGCCAAGACCTGCTTTCAGGGACATTGGAATTCTCGTAAACAGCTCAAGATTGCCGAACGAATGAAGCCTCAGATCAAAAACTCCCGCAAGCGCAAATGCACAGCCCTGCAAAATTGCATAGACAATATAGAGCGGAATCGCACAGAACATAAACATAAATTCCAGCGGCTCGGTAACGCCTGTAAGGAATACCGCAAGCGAAGTTGATATAAACATAGATTTGTATTTTTCTCTTTTGTCCTTATCAACTCTTCTGTACATCGCAAGCGCAACACCTAACAGAAGTCCTGTCGCACCTATCATTTGTCCGACCTTGAATCGTGCAGGAACTACGGTTTCAAGAAGATTTTCATATGACGCTGTATCTCCTGCATTTTTGAAGCCTATAAGATCTGTCACCCACGCAAGCCACAAAGGATCCTGACCGAAAACTACAGATCCTGCATTCACGCCTGTTTGAACTATATAGCTTCCTCCGAATGAAGTGTAATTCATAGGAATGGTCAGCATATGATGCAGTCCGAACGGCAGCAGCAGTCTTTCAAGAGTACCGTAAACAAACGGCGCAAGTACAGGTGAGGTTGATGAAGAATTTGCTATCCACACGCCGAACTTATTGATTCCCAGCTGTATAACAGGCCAGATAACTGCAAGAACAAGTGAAAGTATCACCGACCATAATATAACAACGAGCGGCACAAATCTTTTTCCGTTAAAGAAAGAGAGTGAATCAGGAAGCTTTCTGTAATTATAATATTTATTATATATGATTCCTCCGACGAAACCTGAAATAATGCCTACAAATACTCCCATATTCAAAGCCGGCGCGCCAAGAACCGACGTAAAATAACCGTCAACGGCAATTTCCTGCCCAAAAAGAGTATGTGTTACCGCGTTTGCATCACTGAGCATCTCATTGGTAACGCCAAAGATCGAGCCTGTTATATTGTTGATAAGGATAAACGCTATCAATGCAGCAAACGCGCCGCCTGCACGGTCCTTTGCCCATGAACCGCCTATAGCAACTGCAAACAAGACATGAAGGTTATTGATTATAGCCCAACCAATATTCTCCATTATTCCTCCGGCAGTAGCTATTGCTCCTATATCTCCGCCTGCCATTACAACAAGCTTTCCGAGACTTATCATAAGTCCGGCAGCCGGCATTACGGCTATCACGACCATTAATACCTTACCAAGCTTTTGAAGAAAATCAAAATTAAGCGAAAGCTTTTTCTTTTCTGTTTTCTTTTCCTCATTTTTCGGAATAAGATCAATTAAAGGATCAGCCGCAGCCTTTACCTTGCCGCTTGTCGGAAGAATATCCATATTCTCGGCTCCGCCGCTTATCAGCACGGGAGTAACTGTATTAATGTTCATTTTTTCAAGCAGTTTTATATCGACATCGCATATCAGGTCGCCTTTTTTTACTCTGTCCCCTTCTTTTACATGAGGAGTAAAGCCTTTTCCCTGCAATTGAACGGTTTCAAGTCCAAAATGAATGAGGATTTCATTACCATTGTCGTCGGTGATTCCGTAAGCATGTTTAGTCTCGGCAATTGATGATATTACACCGTCAACAGGACTGTAAATTTTTCCGTCATCAGGAATTATTGCACAGCCATCGCCTAAGACCTTGTCTGAAAACACGCTGTCGGGAACTTTTTCAAGCGGAACTACCCTGCCGCTTACAGGTGCGTATATTATAATTTTATTGTTCATTACCTTTCTCCTGTTAAAGTTTCCATATTTCTCTGCTATACTGCTCGATCGTTCTGTCCGACGAAAAATATCCTGCCTCGCTTATATTTATAAGCATTTTTTTCGCCCAAGCGATCCTATCCTCGTAATCACAAAAAGCCGTGTCTCTTACCTTGATATAGTCCTGAAAATCCGGAAATGTCATAAACCAGTCCTTAGAAAGTAGTTCCTTTTGAAGCCTTTCAAGATTTTCCCTGCTGCCTATTTTCATCATTTCCTCGCTGGTAATAAAATCAACAGCAGACTTTATGATAGGATTACTGTTATAATACTCCATAGGATCATAGTTTTTTTCATTGTAACGCTTAACGACTTCGTCGCTGTTACTTCCAAAAATATAAATATTCTCATCTCCCACCAGACGATGTATCTCTACATTAGCGCCGTCTTCGGTTCCAAGCGTAACAGCACCGTTAAGCATGAATTTCATATTTCCCGTTCCGCTCGCTTCCTTTGAAGCAAGAGATATCTGCTCGGAAATGTCGCAGGCAGGGATCAGCTTTTCGGCTTTAGTAACATTGTAATTCTCAACCATAACAACCTTTAAGTATGGTGAAACACTGCTATCGCTGTTTATAATTTTCTGAAGGCATAAAATCAAATGAATAATATCCTGCGCGATCACGTAGGCAGGAGCAGCTTTAGCTCCGAATATAACGGTTATCGGCGTTGACGGCTTTTTGCCGGATTTTATTTCAAGATACTTGTGAATAACATAAAGCGCATTCATTTGCTGTCTCTTATATTCGTGAAGTCTTTTAATTTGTATATCAAAAATCGAATCGGGCGAAATATCAATATTCTCGGTCTTTTTCAGGTAATCGCAAAGTCTTTGCTTGCAGCTGCGTTTTATTTCAAGCAATTTCCTTAAAACGTTTTCATCGTCTTTAAATTCCCTGATCTTAGTAAGCAGACCAGCGTCCTTTTTCCAGCCCTTGCCTATAAGACTTGTTATGAATTCCGAAAGCTCGGGATTGGCGTGCATAAGCCATCTTCTGAACGTTATGCCGTTTGTTTTGTTTGTAAATTTGTCGGGATATATCTTGTAAAAGTTATTAAGCTCAGTGTTTTTTAAAATTTCAGTGTGAAGCTCCGCCACTCCGTTGACCTTAAATGAGTAGTGTATGTCGATCGAAGCCATGTTCACGCGTTCATCGTTATCAATGATATAAACGCTCTCATCGTCGAATTTTCGTCTTACGCGATCGTCAAGGACTTCAATGATCGGAACAAGCTGCGGAACTGCTTTTTTCAAATATTCAATATTCCACTTTTCAAGAGCTTCTGCCAATATTGTATGGTTTGTATACGCACAGGTTTGCGTCACAATATCTATAGCGCTGTCCATATCTATACCGTTCTCGCAAAGCAGACGTATAAGCTCCGGAATTATCATCGTGGGGTGCGTATCGTTGATCTGTATAACGGCATATTTATGCAGATCACAAAGCTTATGTCCGCTTTCCAGACATTCGTCGATTATCAGCCTTGCACCGCAGCTTACCATAAGGTACTGCTGATAAATACGCAGAAGCCGACCGTTTTCGTCGCTGTCGTCAGGATATAAAAACAGTGTAAGATTCCTGTCAATATCTGTTTTGTCAAAATTTATACCGCTGCCGATAATGCTCTCATCAACAGTATCGATGTCAAAAAGATGAAGGCGATTCGTGCGGTTATCATATCCGGTAATATTGATATCATACATTACTGCATTGACCGAAAATCCACCAAAGTCCACCTTATAATTTCTGTTGGTCGGAATCAGCCAGCTTGTTTGCTCGATCCACTTGTCAGGGAGTTCAGATTGCATATTGTTTTCAAACTTTTGCCTGAAAAGTCCGCAATGATAATTGATACCGATACCGTCACCGTTAAGTCCAAGAGTGGCGATCGAATCCAAAAAACAAGCGGCAAGTCTGCCAAGTCCGCCGTTTCCGAGAGACGGCTCAGGTTCGCATTCCTCAATTTTTGAAATTTCCCGCGAATTTTTTTCAAGCTGTGTTTTTACTTCATCATATATGCCAAGATTTATAAGATTATTCGATAAAAGCTTTCCAATCAAAAATTCTGCCGAGACATAATACAGCTTTCTGGAATTATTTTTTATTTTGTTTCTCTTCGCTTCCGAAAGCTTCTGTACTTCTTCAAGAAGCGCGTAAAATATCTCCGAATCAGAGCTTTCCGAGATATTTTTTCCATATTTATTTTTGAGAAGCATATTTAGATCCATATTCAATACCTCCGTTAATTACTTTGCTATATTATGTGCAGTTTTTTTCGATTTTTTCATTATAAACAGATAAAAAACAGCCGTCCGATAAAGACGGGTAGCGATAAAGAATTAAAGCCTGAGAAGATTTCATTTCTTCTCAGGCTTTTTGCGTATCGGACAGATAAATCAGAATTTAGAGGTGCAAATCTACATCAATTTTCGGGTAACAAAAATATCCCTTTTCAACATCAGTGTTGCTGCTGCTTAAATCTGGAAATCTTTCGTCAAACCACCAGAGTAAGAACTTACTGATTTGAATCATCACAGCAAAAAGTAATCAGCAAATTCATGGTACGGGGATCATCCGACGTAGTGCATACAACTTCCCAGCCTTCTTCAGACATTTTATTCATCAATGTCTCAGCTTTTTCATGTTTTCTATCCCAATCTACCTCAAGAATTTTATATTTTTTCATTTATGATCCTACCCCCTTTCAAATTTTTTCATCATACCATACTTTACTATTTTCAAACTTAAAGGAATCGTGTCTTAACAAAACAAGCAAATCCAATTCCTACGAGGACGGTATCATTCATGTTTCCCCCTCCATAATCACAAAATCCCGATTTGTTGGTCAGCTAATCATAACACCACCGACACAAAAAGTCAACGCCGCAAGAAACGCAAAGCTACTTTTGACATAGGTGTCAAAAGTAGCTTTATCATAATTCTATATGGCTACCTAACTAAAGGACGACTGTTTAAGTCTGTGTTCAAATTATTTAATTAATTGAACGCTTTACATATGAAGTATGAAGAATTTCATGAGCCTTATGACTTCCGGGTTCACCGAAGAACTCGTCATATACTGCCTTTACAGCAGCATTTTCATGAGACTTTCTAACCGGCATTGAAGCGTCAATATCATAAAGTGCCTTTGCACGCATTGCACGAAGATCGTTAAAGTTTCTGATGCTTGCAGGCTGCTGAGGCTGACCGCCGCCGTTTACACAACCGCCGGGACATCCCATTATTTCAATGAACTGATAATCAGCTTCACCGTTTTTAACCTTTGTAAGAAGCTCCTTAGCATTTGCAAGACCGCTTACAACTGCAACCTTAACGTCAAGATCCCCAACCTTATATGTTGCTTCCTTGATACCGTCAGTACCGCGTACTTCAGGGAAATCAACAGCATCGGCACCTGTAAGAGTATGAACTGCCGTTCTGAGAGCAGCCTCCATAACTCCGCCTGTTGCGCCGAAAATAACAGCTGCACCGGTAGAGATTCCAAGAGGCTCGTCGAACTTTTCGTCAGGAAGAGCAGTAAAGTTGATTCCTGCACGCTCGATCATTCTGCCAAGCTCACGGGTCGTAAGAGCAAAATCAACATCGGGAACACCTGCAGCGTTCTGGTCATCTCTGCCGATCTCAAACTTCTTAGCTGTACATGGCATGATCGATACTACAACGATATCCTTAGGATCGATGCCCATCTTCTCTGCATAATATGTCTTAGCGGTAGCGCCGAACATCTGCTGAGGAGACTTGCAGGTCGAAAGATTTTCTGTCATTTCAGGGAAATAATGCTCGCAGTATTTGATCCAACCGGGTGAACATGAAGTGATCATCGGGAGAACTCCGCCGTTCTGAACACGGTCGATAAATTCATGCGATTCTTCCATTATTGTAAGATCAGCGCCGAAATCAGTATCAAACACTCTATCAAAACCAAGTCTTCTGAGAGCTGCTGCCATTTTTCCTTCTACATTTGTGCCGATAGGCATACCGAAGCATTCGCCGAGAGCTGCACGAACAGCAGGAGCTGTCTGAACAATTACGTGCTTTGAAGGATCTGCGATCGCTTCAAGAACAGGCTTTGTATAATCCTTTTCGGAAATTGCTCCAACAGGACAAACTGCAATACACTGACCGCAGGAAACACAGCTTGTTTCGCCAAGTCCCATATCAAATGCCGAGCCAATAAATGTTTTAAAGCCTCTTTCGTTAGCGCCGATAACACCGATTCCCTGGACTTTTGAGCATACGGCTACGCAGCGGCGGCAAAGAATACATTTATTGTTATCGCGGTACATATGAGCAGCAGAATTATCGATCTCGTACTCATTTTTTGCGCCGTCATACTTTGCAGCGTCCTCAATGCCGTAATCCTTTGCAAGCTTTTGAAGTTCGCAGTTTCCGCTTCTCACGCAAGAAAGACATTTTCTTTCATGAGTTGAAAGAATAAGCTCAAGCGTTCTCTTTCTTGACTCAATTACCTTAGGCGAGCTTGTGAGAATTTCCATATTATCCGAACATGGATAAACGCAAGCAGCAACGAGTCTGAAACCTCTGCCTTCGTTTACCTCGGTAACGCAGATACGGCAAGCGCCGATCTCGTTGATCTCTTTCATATAGCAAAGTGTAGGAATCTCAATACCTGCAATATGAGCAGCTTCAAGAACAGTTGTGCCCTTAGGTACGGATACTTCAACACCATTTACTTTTACTGTTAAATTTTCCATCTTAATTCCTCCGCTTATTTCTTGATAATTGCCTTAAACTTACATGATGCAATACAAGCGCCGCATTTTACGCACTTATTTGTGTCAATCTCCATTGCAGCAAGCTTCTTGCCCGGAGCAATATAATCTGTTCTTGTGATTGCTGATGCAGGACACTGCTTAGCGCACATACCGCAGCCGATACATTTATCCTTAACGATCTCAAAGTGGAGAAGATCCTTACAAACGCCCGCAGGACATTTCTTATCAACAACGTGAGCAATATACTCGTCACGGAAATAACGCAGCGTTGAAAGTACCGGATTAGGAGCTGTCTGTCCGAGACCGCAAAGCGAGTTAGACTTAACGTGATAGCAAAGCTCTTCGAGCTTATCGATATCCTCAAGAGTTCCCTGTCCCTTTGTGATCTTGTCAAGAATCTCATACATTCTCTTTGTACCAACACGGCAGGGAGTACACTTACCGCATGACTCGTCTACTGTAAATTCAAGGAAGAATTTAGCGATATCGACCATACAGTTATCCTCGTCCATAACAATAAGTCCGCCTGAACCCATCATTGAGCCGATACCAATAAGGTTATCGTAGTCGATCGGAATATCGAAATGTTCAGCAGGAATACATCCGCCTGAAGGACCGCCTGTCTGTGCAGCCTTGAACTTTTTACCGTTAGGAATACCGCCGCCGATCTCTTCAATAACTTCGCGGAGAGTAGTACCCATAGGTACTTCTACAAGGCCAGTATTATTAATCTTACCGCCAAGAGCGAATACTTTAGTTCCCTTAGATTTTTCTGTACCCATTGACGCGAACCACTCAGCGCCGTTGAGAATTATCTGAGGAATATTTGCGTATGTTTCAACGTTGTTAAGAATAGTAGGCTTCTGGAAAAGTCCTTTCTCTGCCGGGAAAGGAGGACGCGGACGGGGTTCGCCTCTGTTTCCTTCGATAGAAGTCATAAGAGCAGTTTCTTCGCCGCAAACGAAAGCGCCTGCACCGAGTCTGAGATCGATATCAAAGCAGAAATCAGTGCCAAAGATATTCTTTCCGAGCATTCCCTTTTCGCGAGCCTGATCGATAGCAATTCTAAGACGCTGAACAGCGATCGGGTACTCTGCACGAACGTAGATGTAACCCTGCTTAGCTCCGATAGCGTAACCGGCGATTGACATAGCCTCGAGAACTACGTGAGGATCTCCCTCAAGTACGGAACGATCCATAAATGCGCCCGGGTCGCCCTCGTCAGCATTACAGCAAACATACTTCATGTCAGCGTTAGGAACAATGTTTTTAGCAAGCTTCCACTTCATACCTGTCGGGAAGCCGCCGCCGCCTCTGCCGCGAAGACCGCTGTCGAGGATAGTCTGGATAACTTCGTCCTGAGTCATAGAAGTAACGACCTTGCCAAGAGCCTCATAACCGCCTCTGCCTATGTATTCGTCAATGCATTCAGGATTGATAACACCGCAGTTTCTGAGAGCTACTCTGTGCTGCTTTTTATAGAAAGCGGTCTCATCAAGAGATTTAATATTATCGCCTTCTACAGTCTCGTCATAAAGAAATTCCTTAACGGGATTTCCGCCGATGAGGTGCTCGTCAACGATTCTCGGCAGCTCGTCAAAATTAACTCTGGAGTAGAAAGTTCCCTCCGGATAAACGATCATGATCGGGCCAAGAGCGCAAAGTCCGAAACAGCCGGTTTTTACGACCTGGATCTTATCTGTAAGTCCCTTAGCAGCAAGTTCCGATTCAAGAGTTTCTATAATTTTAGCCGAGCCTGACGAAGTACAGCCTGTACCGCCGCAGACAAGAACGTGTTTTTCATATTTAGAAGCTGCATCGCCATGTGTTCTGAGCGCCACTTCGCCCTGCATAGCTTCTCTGATAACCTTGAGTTCGTCAAGAGTTTTCATAAATTGACCTCCTAATTGGTAAAATAAGAATTATTCCGAGTATTTTGCAAGGATTGTATCCACATCATCCACAGTAAGGCGACCGTAAACATCTTCATTTACAGTAAGTACAGGAGCAAGTCCGCATGCACCGATACAACGGCAAGCCTCAAGTGAGAATTTACCGTCAGGCGTGCATTCACCGCCTGTAATGCCAAGCTTTTCCTGAAGCTTATCATAAATATCGCCGGATCCTTTAACGTAGCAAGCCGTACCAAGACATACTGAAATGGTATACTCGCCCTTTGGATAGAGTGAAAACTGTGCATAGAAAGTTACGACACCATAGATCTTCTCAAGAGAAATTCCTGTTTTATCAGAAATAATAGTCTGAACCTCAATAGGAAGATAGCCGTATATTTCCTGTGCTTTCTGGAGTATCGGCATTAATGCGCCCTTTTCGTCCTTGTTCTCTTCAATAAACTGAAGAAGCTGTGCCTCCTGTTCAGGAGTGCCTTTAAAAGGAATCTTAGATTTTGCTGAATTCATTAAATGAACCTCCTTGTATTTACTGTGAAAAAGTATATATTACTATCAGGCAGCTGATTAAAGTTGCAAAAAGCATCAAGTGTATAAAACGACTGCATGGCAAAATGTGCTTTACCACGCTGACAAAAAATTAACAATGATACATACAGCACTAATAAAATCAGTTCTCCAAAAAATTATATCATATTTCACATATCTATTGTATTATAACATATATATAAGAAAATTTCTACTTCTAATTTGCACTAATTGAAAAGCAATAATTTGTGTATTTTCCACACATTTATACAATATGCGAATTAATATTGCTTTCCGTGTCATGTTGTGCCATAATATGGATATAATTTATTACAAATATCCAAAAAATTAATTTTTGCTATTTGCATATATGGATTGACAATACGGGAAAATTATTGTATATTTATAATATACCATTTTAAGCGCAATCGATTGCCGGTAAATATAATTACGCTGTTGCTTTATAATGATTGCTTGTACTATCTAAAATATCAATTTGAGGTGTTGATTATGACTATTCCTAATGATCCCGCTATTTTACTGAGCTTTATTAACACAAAGCTTCGCGACGAATATGCCGATCTGGACGATCTATGCCGATCTTTGAATTTATCTGAAAAAGACATTATGGCAAAACTTGCATTGCTCGGCTACGCTTATGATGTAAATACAAATCGATTTAAGTAATCGTTATGCTTATGCATATCGAGATTGGAGGATTATGAAAACTATAATTAAAAAAATGGCTGCTGTCACTGCTTCCGCTATACTTACTATCAGTACAGCAAGTTCACTGTTTGTTTCTGCTGATTCCGAACCAGGCGATACGGCTTTAACTTTGTCTTTCAGCTATGCTGGCGAGGGCATTACTTGCAGCGATGAAGAATCCTTATCCGAGGTTCTTCTTGAAAGCGGAGAATCATTTATACTTCCACAAACATCACTCAAAAGTGAAACCGACTTTTTCTGCGGCTGGACATATGACGACTTTTTTCTGTATTTGCCCGGGGACAATTTCATTATGCCGAACGAGGATACCGTTCTAAGACCTGTTTGGACTACTAAAGACGACGATGCTGCATCGTATACTGTCTCTTATAACATAGTGATCGACGGTGAAAAAATAGAAGATGACGCGTATTCCGAATTTAAATTAGTACCTGGACAATTTTTCTCGCCCTCAGCTCTTTCATTGCAGCGCAGTGGCTATGTTCATATAGGCTGGCTGTATGACAATCATGAAATTAAAAACTTCGATAGAGTCATTATGCCCGAGCATGATGTCGTTCTTGAACCTGATTGGCGCAAGTATCATACAGTGGCATATTCTGCAGGAGACGTTGACAGAATCAACGGCAATTCCTTTTATGCATACAACGATCGTTATGTCGGAAATGAATTTGATATCGCCGATTCCACACGTATTTCAAGATCAGGCTTCAATCTCGTCGGTTGGACATGTGATTATGACGGATTGCAATACAAACCGGGTGCATATTTCACCATGCCAGACGCCGACGTAGAATTCACCGCAATATGGGAAGCAAAAAATTACAATGTAGTTTTCAAAACTTCAAATGGTACAAAGTCCGAAGTTTCTAAGGTTGCAGGCTATACGGACACTGCTGTCGTCTGCCCTGACTGTACGCTGAAAAAAGCCGGATATGTTTTTGCCGGATGGACTTTTGGAGACGATCCCACGATCTATAAACCGGGAGACGAATTTATCATTCCCGGCGCGCTTCCGGGACTCGGAATTTCTCTTAACGGCGTTTGGCTTACACAGGAAGAATATGACATCATTAATTCTGTAAATTCATTTACTCTTGCACAGGCACGCCAAAAATATGTCTCAGGTCTCCTTACTGCCGAAGAGCTTCAGGCAATTTCCGATACTGTGCTTAATAAACAATAATTTATTTAACACATTATAACGCTTATAGGAGAAATTAAATTATGAAGCAAATTAAACTCGGCTGCTCTGAAATCACTGTTCCGCAGGTTGCTGTCGGCTGTATGAGAATCGATACCCTTTCCCAGTCAGATCTTACGCATTATATTGCTCACTGTATCGAAAACGGTCTTAATTTTTTTGATCATGCCGATATTTACAGCGGTGGAAACTGTGAATCCGTTTTTGCCGACGCTTTCCGCAGAACCGGATTCAAACGCGAGGATATTATTCTGCAATCAAAATGTGGTATAGTTCCGGGAATCATGTACGACTTTTCAAAAGAGCATATTATCAACTCTACAGATGAAATACTCAAGCGTTTAGACACAGATTATCTCGATGTTCTTGTGCTTCACCGCCCTGATGCCCTTATCGAGCCGGAGGAAGTTGCGGAGGCATTTGATATTCTCAGCAGTTCCGGCAAGGTCAAACATTTCGGCGTTTCCAATCATAATCCTATGCAAATTGAACTCCTGAAAAAATATGTAAAACAGGACATTCTTGTTGATCAGCTTCAGCTCAGTATCCCATTTTCAAATATGATAGCTTCAGGACTTGAAGTCAATATGACTACGGAAGGCTCTGTCGGTCACGACGGAGGTATTCTCGATTATTGCCGTTTAAACGACATTACAATTCAAGCATGGTCGCCTTTTCAATACGGATTTTTTGAAGGAGTTTTTGTCGGAAATAACGATAAATTTCCCGAGCTTAACGCAAAGCTGACAGAGCTTGCCAAAAAATACAGCGTATCGGAAACGGCTGTCGCAGCTTCATGGATACTGAGGCACCCTGCAAAAATTCAAATGATAGCCGGAACTACCAATATCAAACGAATGAACGAAATTATTTCAGGTTGCGGCATAACGCTTACGCGGGAAGAATGGTACAGCCTTTACCTCAGCGCAGGTCATATGCTGCCGTAAAGTAAAGAAGTTTTCGCCATAGCGCTATGATTATAGTCAAAAGCGCTATGGCATTTTTATTGACAACATAACGCCTTTGATGTATAATCATTAGTATGATAAAGCGAAGTTTGAAGGAGAAATATAATGAAACGTGAACTTGGAATAGCACGCTGTGGATTGGCATGTTGCTTATGTAGTGAGAACGAACATTGCAGTGGGTGCGATTCTGGAGAGTGTCCTAACAAGAACTGGTGTGAAAACAGAAAATGTTCTATTGAGAGAAATTTTGAACATTGCTACGAATGCAAGTTGGAATGCAGAAAAGGATTGTTGTCCAAAATCAAGCCTTATGGTTTTACATTATTCATTAAAAGATATGGGGAGACGGTTCTGTTAGACTGTCTCGAACGAAATGAGAAAGCAGGTATCATCTATCATCGTGACGAAATAAACGGTGACTATGATGACTTTGATGATGTGGAAAAACTGATTCATTTTATCCAAACAGGTGAAAGATAACTTCTAATTTATACGAATAATTGAATATGTACAACAATCCCCGAAACAATTTTCAATAATTGCTTCGGGGATTAAACTTCTTTATCGTCGTTCCACTAAAACGTGCGGCTTTTATTTCTATGCCAAATCTCATTTGGCTGTGATCGTTTTATAGCACTCAGGACGTCTGTCACGGAAAATGCCCCATTCAAGACGCGCACCGCTTATCTCGTCAAGATCGAATTCGTGAAGAATAACATCATCGCCGTCTCTGCCTGAACTGCATACTATCTCGCCTGTCTCGTCGGCTATAAATGATGAACCATAGAAGCATAAAGAGGAACTCTGTCCGCCGTTTTCTTTACACGGCTCGACCGA
The DNA here is from genome assembly GCA_905215965.1 of uncultured bacterium. Classification (GTDB taxonomy): domain Bacteria; phylum Bacillota; class Clostridia; order Oscillospirales; family Ruminococcaceae; genus Ruminococcus. The sequence continues at coordinate 37,466 of CAJMSD010000011.1, forward strand.
TTCCGTTCCATATCTATTAGCCGCAACTATCGGAACAACATTTGCGGCAGCATGACCTTGCATACATCTCTGCCAATGCTTCATGCTGTCACAGCCAATGATCGGCTCTGAACCTATAGCTGTAGGATAAAATATTATTTCCGCTCCGTTAAGCGCCAGCGAACGCGCCGTTTCCGGAAACCACTGATCCCAGCAAATACCGATACCGATACGGGCATATTTTGTATTCCAGACTTTGAATCCGCTGTCGCCGGGAGTAAAATAGAATTTCTCCTGATAATAATGATCGTCGGGAATGTGAGTCTTTCGGTAAATGCCCAAAACTTCTCCGTCAGCGTCAATGACAGCAACCGAATTGAAAAGCCGATTCTCATCGCGCTCATAAAAGCTTATCGGAATAACTGAGCCAAGCTCTGCGGCAAGAGCACTGAAATGCAATACAGCTTCGTTTTCAAGCACGGGTTTTGCAAATTTATAATATTCGTAACGACGCTCCTGACAAAAATATTTACGCTCGAAAAGCTCGGGCAGAAGCACTATCTGCGCCCCCATATCCGATGCCTTACGAACAAGCGCGTCGGCTTTTTTTATATTTTCGGCAACATCTGCCGCACAGTTCATCTGTACTGCTGCAACCTTTACTTTACGCATTTTCTGCTCCTTTCGGTATCTGTTGAGTTATGCAATGGATATTTCCTCCGCCGACAATTATATCTCTTGCATAAACAGGGATTACTCTGCGATCCGGACAAAGTTTTTTGATTATTTCAAGAGCCTTCATATCACTGCGAGTATTCTCTCCGCCAAACTGAGGAAAAATGACCGATCTGTTTGAAAAATAAAAATTCACATAAGAAGCTGCAAGTCTTTCTCCTTCTTCACGGGCATCTTCTCCCTCTTCAAACTCATATCCCTGCAGATCATTTTTATTGACACAAACGGGAATTTCGGGAATCGGAAGCTTATGGACCGTAAAGCTTCTGCCCTTTGCGTCTGTTTCATTTTCAAGCATATCAAGGCAGGCTTTCGACATAGGAAACTGCGGATCTTCTTCATTGTCCGTCCATGCAAGAACGACCTCGGCAGGACGTACAAAAGCGCATACGTTATCAACGTGCTCGTTTGTTTCATCGTTGAAAATTCCCCGCGGAAGCCATATCACCTTTTCTGCGCCGAGATAACTGCAAAGAATTTTTGTTATTTCGTCCTTACTGAGATGCGGATTGCGCCCCTTGCTTAAAAGGCAGCTTTCGGTGACGAGAACAGTTCCCTCTCCGTCCGAGTGAATAGCTCCGCCCTCAAGAACAAAATCATGGGCGTCATAGCAGTCATATCCCATTTTTTCACAAAAACTCAAAGCAAGCAGATCGTCCTTTGACCAATCTTTATACAGACCATCATAATCACCGCCCCATGCGTTGAATTTCCAGTTTATCCCACGAACTTTTCCTGTATTGTTTATCACAAATGTGGGAGCAGTATCACGTGCCCATGAATCATTCTGAGGAATAAGCAAAAGCTCGGTATTGGCGATATTCTTCAGCATTTCGGCAGCTTTGACGGCTGTATGCTCGCTGACAATAACATAAACACGTTCATCTTCGGATATGTATTTTATGATCTCGCAGAATTTTTCTGCGGCAGCTTCCGCTTTGTACGGCCATGTACCCGGACGCTCGGGGAAAATCATTATACACCCATCATGAGGCTCAAATTCCGCAGGCATACGATAACCTTCCGCTTTTGGCATAGTATACAGTTTTTTCATCAGGACAACCGCTCCTTAAAGTCATAGTAATTAAAGCTTTTTATAACCTCATAATCGCCGTTTGCGTGTAATATGCCTATTTCAGGCAGCTGCATACCGTTAAAAGTATTATTTTTTACCATTGAGTATATTGCCATATCCTCAAAACAGAGTCTGTCTCCAATTTCAAGAGGACAGTCAAAGCTGTAATCGCCGATAATATCTCCTGCAAGACAGGTGCGTGACGCAAGACGATATGTATATTTTTTTGATTTTGGAAGATCAGCTCCGAAAAGCGGCGGACGATAAGGCATTTCAAGAACATCGGGCATATGACACGCTGCCGAAGCGTCAAGAATGGCGATCTTCATACCGTTTTCAACTATATCCATTACCTCTGTGACAAGATAACCTGCGTTAAGCGCCACAGCTTCTCCCGGTTCGAGATAAACCTGCACTCCGTACTTTTGCTGAATATCTACTATTAAGTTTTCCAGCTTTTCAATATCGTAATCACTACGCGTGATATGATGTCCTCCGCCGAAATTTATCCATTTGAGGTCATACAAAAACTTACCGAACTTTTCTTCAACAGCTTTTAGAGTAATTTCAAGCGCATCGGAATTCTGCTCGCAAAGCGTGTGAAAGTGCAGTCCGTCTACTCCTTCGAGAACAGATGCCGAAAGCTTATCGGCTGTTACTCCGAGGCGTGAAAACGGTGCGCAGGGATCATATATCTCGGCATCTTTTTGTGTGGAGCACTCGGGATTTATACGCAGTCCGATACTTTTTCCTGTACATCTGCTTTTGAATTTATTAAGCTGAGCAACAGAATTAAAAACGATATGATCTGCATAAGTGAGAATTTCTTTAAACTCGCTTTCCTTATAAGCGGGAGAAAAAATATGGACTTCTCCTCCGAACTCCTCGCAGCCAAGTTTAGCTTCATAAATTCCGCTTGCGGCAGTACCGCTGAGAAATCCTGAAATAAGCGGATAAACAGAAAACATAGAAAATGCCTTTTGAGCAAGAAGGATCTTACAGCCTGTGCGTTTCTGTACTCCGTTTAAAATTTCAAGATTTTTGATAAGCCTCGACTCATCAAGAACATAGCTCGGAGTATGTATATCGGCAAATTTATCAAATATGAGCTTCTGCATATCAATCTACCAATACGGGAGCTTCATCTACATTCCACGGAAGTCCGTATTTATTAAGAGCTTCCATAAACGGATCGGGATCGAATTCTTCCACATTGAATACTCCGGGTTTATTCCAAGTTCCGCTTGCGATCATTGAAGCTCCGATCATTGCAGGTACTCCGGTAGTATACGACACTGCCTGCGCTCCGGTTTCTTTATAGCATTCCTGATGATCGCAGACGTTGTAAATGTAAATGCTGCTCTGTTTGCCGTCCTTGATTCCCGTGAAGATACAGCCGATATTTGTTTTGCCCACCGTTCTCGGACCAAGAGAAGCAGGATCGGGAAGAAGCGCTTTAAGGAACTTTATAGGCACGATTTTGTGTCCCTCAAATTCAATCGGATCGGTGCCGAGCATTCCTACATTTTGCAGGCAGTTCATATGAGTAAGATAACTCTGTCCAAAAGTCATAAAGAAACGTATACGCTTGACATTCGGGATATTTTTGGCAAGAGATTCGATCTCCTCATGATGCAGCAGATACATATCCTTTACGCCCACTCCCTTAAAATCATACTCGCGCTTTATTTCCATTGGAGCAGTCTCGACCCAATGACCGTTCTCCCAATAAGAACCGTTTGCCGATACCTCACGCAGATTTATTTCCGGATTAAAATTTGTTGCAAAAGGATATCCGTGATCGCCTCCGTTGCAGTCAAGAATATCAATATAATGAATTTCATCAAAATAATGCTTCTGAGCATAAGCTGCAAAAACACTTGTAACTCCCGGATCAAACCCGCTTCCAAGAAGCGCGGTCAAGCCCGCCTTGCGAAACTTTTCCTGATACGCCCATTGCCATGAATAATCAAAATATGCAGTAAATCCTTTTTCATTGCATCTTTTCTCATATATCGCTCTCCACTGAGGATCTCCGGTGTCTTCTGCCTCGTAATTTGCAGTATCAACATAGTTTGCACCGCATTTAAGGCAAGCGTCCATAATAGTTAGATCCTGATACGGAAGCGCAACGTTTAGAACAGTATGCGGCTTATATATATTCATAAGTTCTGTAAGCGATTCCAGACTGTCCGCATTAACTTGTGCAGTCGTAATTACAGCTGAAGTTGTCGGTGCAAGCTTTTCGGCAAGCGCGTCGCACTTGGATTTTGTACGGCTTGCGATACATATTTCCGTAAACACGGGATTTGCACAGCATTTGTGAATGGCAACGGAAGCGACCCCTCCGCACCCGATAACAAGTAATTTCATATTATTATTTCTCCTTTATTATATTTTAACTTTCTTCTTCTTCGAGAAGATCTTCAACATACTTTGGAAGCATAAACGCTCCCATATGAAGATTTGCGGAATAATACCATGTTCTGAGGTTGCGTTCCTTCCAGCGTTTGCCGTCAAAATCACGAAGAGGGTGATATTTTTTCGAAGCGAATCCGAAAAGCCAATATCCGGAAGGACACGTTGGAATATGTGCCTGATAAACACGACTTATCGGAAAGCTTCTGAATGCCTTTCGGTGCATTGCACGGCAGCTTTCCTCATCTTCGTCAAAAAACGGACTACCATGCTGATAAACCATTATTCCGTCGCTTTTAAGAGCTTTATAACAGCTTCCGTAAAACTCCTTTGTAAACAAACCGGCAGTATGACCGAGAGGATCGGTACTGTCATTTATTATAAGATCATATTCGTTTTGCTTTCCGCGCAGAAATCTCAAACCGTCCCTGTAGTATATTTTAACGCGGCTGTCATCAAGCCCTCTTGCGTTATCGGGAAAAAACTCCTTACAAACCTTTACAAAAAGCTCATCGGGTTCAACGACGTCTATTTCCTCGATCTCATCATAATATGAAAGTTCACGAGCCACTCCCCCGTCTCCTCCTCCGATCACAAGAACTTTATGCACACAAGGGTGAACAGCCATAGGAACATGGACGATCATTTCGTCATAAGTGAATTCGTCCTTTTCGGAAAAGATTATACTTCCGTCCGAAGTGAGAAATCTTCCGAATTCTTCGGATTCAAACACATCGATCCGCTGAAAATCGCTTGTTCCGCTGAATAACTGCTTTTCCACGCGAACAGACATTTTTACGTTATTCGTATGCATTTCAGAAAACCAAAAATCCATTTTATTCCTCCTTTAACACATTAAGATAATTAAGCTCGCAATCTTCGGGACCTTGGATCGAGCAGCCCTTTGCCTTGGCATAGAGCATATAATCCACGATTTCAGACGTTATCATTTCGCCCGGAGCGAGAATCGGTATTCCAGGCGGATAACACATTACAAATTCGCCGCATATCCTTCCCGCCGTTTCGCGGATATTAAGAGTTTCTTTTTCGGAATAAAACGCTTTCTGCGGAGTGGCAGCTACTATCGGAGCAATGTACTCCGCGTTGTGAAGCCGTGAAATATCCTTTGAATACAACCGTTTTATATCTTCAAGCGCTCCGACAAGACGCTCTATATCCTGAATCCTGTCGCCTATGGAAATATATGCAAGAATATTTCCTATATCGCCGAATTCGATCTGAATATCATATTCATCTCTAAGCAGATCATATATTTCAATTCCGGTAAGACCTATATCTCTCGTATAAACCGACAGCTTAGTAACGTCATAATCATATATGCTGCTTCCGTTCACAAGATCCTTTCCGTAAGCGTAATATCCTCCGATCGAATTGATCTCACCACGGGCATATTCAGCCATTGAGGAAACTCGTTCAAAGGAGTCGTGTCCTCGCAGCGCAAGATTACGCCTTGAAATATCGAGACTTGAAAGCAACAAATAAGAAGCGCTGGTTGTCTGAGTAAGATTTATTATCTGCTCGACATAACGCTGATTAACCGTATTGTTTACAAGCAGAAGAGAGCTTTGGGTAAGGCTTCCGCCGGACTTATGCATAGAAACAGCCGCCATATCTGCTCCGGCTTCCATAGCGGAAACAGGAAGACTTTCATGGAAATAAAGATGTGTTCCGTGTGCCTCATCTGCAAGAACCATCATGTTATGAGCATGAGCGAGCCTAACGATCGAGCTCAGATCCGAGCATATACCGTAATACGTTGGATTGTTTACAAAAACGGCTTTTGCATCAGGATTTTCAATAATTGCCTTTTCAAGCTGTTCGATCTTCATTCCAAGCGCTATTCCAATATGCGAATCAACGTCAGGATTCACGTATACAGGTTCAGCTCCGCAGAGGATAAGAGCATTTATCACGCTTTTATGTACATTTCTCGGCAAAATGATTTTGTCCCCTGCTTTACAAGCGGTCAGTATCATGCTTTGTACCGAAGAAGTTGTCCCGCCTACCATAAAAAAGGCATGAACCGCACCGAAAGCGTCGGCTGCAAGCTGTTCAGCCTGATAGATCACCGACACGGGGTGGCAGAGATTATCAAGAGGTTTCATGGAATTAACGTCGATCCCCACGCACTGCTCTCCAAGAAGCCTTACAAGCTCGGGATTTCCCCTGCCGCGCTTATGACCGGGAACGTCAAAGGGAACTATTCTCTGCTTACGCAGCCGTTCAAGTGCCTCGTAAACAGGAGCAGATTTCTGATTTTCAATATTCATGTACATCGTTCCAATCTAAGGAGCTGTTATAAGAACAAGCTCCAAAAATAAAAAGCAGGCAATGTTTTACACATCACCTGCCGTCAAAGCAATATAACGCAAAAATAGCTCTATGCTATCAGAGCATATTTCTACGGACTGCCGCCGATAATACTTATTGACCGTTTCACAAGTGATTTTGATTATAAAGTTATCATCTTATAAAATTTGGGCTTTTAACCCAATCAATAATGCAGCGTTTGCTGCGATCGGCATTCGACCCGCCTGTCCGTATGGGCTTTCTTTCCTGAAACAATTAAGGAAAGCGGTCTGTACTGCTTTAATACAGTAAAATTATAATATCACATTTTTATTTGTTTGTCAATACTTCTGAGCAATTTTTCCCAAAATACATTTATTCTTGAATTTTTCAAATCAATTCCGAATAATATCATAAATTTAAGAAAATATTGACACCGCCTCTGAATGTCGGTATAATATATATAAAATGTAATTATAAATGAAAGGAAATCCTATGTACGAAAATAAAACAGAAAATATACCGGTCAAAGCTGTCCTTGCCTGTGTTGATACGGGAGAATTCGATGCTGAAGCTTCCATTGCAGAGCTTCAAGGGCTTGCCTCAACAGCCGATGCCGAGGTCGTGGGAGTTATCATACAGAAAAGGCCCGCCTATGATTCAGCAACCTGTATGGGTACGGGGAGACTTGAAGAGTTAAAAGAACAGCTTGATTCTCTTGAAGCCGAACTCGTTATTTTCGATCACGAGCTTACAGGTATTCAGATACGAAATATTGAAAATATTCTTAACGTTAGAGTTATCGACCGCACAACGCTCATTCTCGATATTTTCGCTCAGCGCGCACGAACAAAAGAGGGAAAACTGCAAGTAGAGCTGGCTCAGCAAAAATATCGTCTTCCGCGTCTGACAGGTATGGGAACATCCCTTTCAAGGCTCGGAGGCGGTATCGGTACGCGAGGTCCGGGAGAAACAAAGCTTGAAACCGACAGGCGGCATATAAGAAAGAGAATTTCCGTGCTTGAAGCCGAGCTTGAAGAAATGAAGAAGCACCGTACATTCTCACGTTCGCGGCGTAAAAAAGACGGCGTTCTATGTGCTGCTATTGTCGGATACACTAATGTCGGAAAATCCACGCTTCTTAACGCTCTTACAGACGCGGGAGTTATTGCTGAAAACAAGCTTTTTGCCACTCTGGATATTACATCGCGTTCAATTGAGCTGCCTGACGGACGAAGCGTTATGCTTATAGATACTGTCGGATTGATTCAGCGGCTGCCCCATAATCTTGTTGAAGCCTTCAAGTCTACACTTGAGGAAGCCGCTTCTGCGGATATTATCCTGAATGTTCAGGATCTGTCCTCCGCCGAAAGAGAAAAACAGGCTGCTGTAACTGCTCAGCTGCTTTCTGAGCTTGGGTGCGACGGTATACCTAAGATAAACGTAATGAATAAAGCTGATGCTGCAATTGACTCGGAAACCGTTTTTTCAGATAATAATACTGTCATTATCAGTGCAAAGGAGCAAACCGGTTTTGATGATCTGCTTGAATGTATTGCAGCAAATCTTCCAAAAACCGCAGAGCGCATGAAGTTACTGATTCCGTACGACAAATCTTCTTTTATCAATCGCATAAGAACTGACGGAAAAATCTTCTCAGAAGAATATACGGAATGCGGAATAAAGATCGACGCGCTTGTAGATATCAAAATCGTCAAGCAAGCTGAATTATATGCCGAATAAAGATATTGCCTCATTAACTGAGGCAATAATTTTTTACTCATTTATATGTTTAAAGATCTCACTTTCGCCGTAGCTGTCGATCCCAAATAAAAACAATATCTGCTCGTAATCGTTTATATCTGCAAAATCGCTTAATCCTTTTTCAATACATTCGGGAGAAACAATATCTATAACACTGTAATGCTGAGTGAGAAACGGAACAAAGCAATTTGCGTAATCGTCCTTAATTAAAAGCAATCTCTTTTCATTATTTACATTTGTATTGATTCTTATAAGTGGAACATCTTCGCCAAGATACATCTTATACATATTGTTTGTGCCGATATATTCTCGGTAATACAGCTTTCTTTGCTGCTCGTTCCCATTATTATCGATTCCCGTACAGCTTATTACCTCGGTTCCGCTGCTATAATTATATATATCAATAATATCTGCTTTCAGATCTTTATACTGCGATCTGTTATAAAGATTTCCCATGAAATTCCCCGTAATATGCTCTATTGTATATTTATCATACGCGATCGGCAAAAAGCCAAGCTTCTGTATAACCGTTCTGTAAACGCAGTAAGCTCCGTAGCTTGTCCATCTTGAATCATTACGATAATATATATAATTATCGTTGAGCATTTTTAAAATATTATATGCGTCAATTTTTCTGATCTCACCGTTAAGACCGTTATAAAAATCGTCAATTTGCTTCTTTTCGGTATTTTCAGTAAAATACTTTGGAAGCTTATCCGTATATATTCCCGACGATGACGGAACAGCTGCCAGGTAGAGCGTTCCTGAATAATTATCGTTAAACGAATTTATCAGTTCAATCGTTTTGTCAAAATTTCTGTCTGTATTCGATTCAAGACTGAGCTGCATGGTATCGCCTATATAAACATTGTTGACTATGCTTTCACCTATATTTAAGTCAATTTTGCTTTTGGCAGAAAGCCAGTAGCTTCTTCCGGCAAAATGATCTGTCATGTAAGCGCTTAAATTTCTTGTACAGCTTCCGTCCGACAAGCCGTTAATGCTCAATTTCGGCAATTCTGCAAGAGGACGGTTTTCCTGAAAAGAATTTTTTCCCTTTGGCCTTATTATTGTCATAGTAAGACAGCTTACAATAACTGTGATAACACAGATCGCAGTCATAATATTTTTAAACTTTTTCATTTCCGCCTCCTATATACTGATTGGGATCGCAGATGAGCAGCCGTTATATGCTATCAAAGACGTACATACTATAAGGAGCGCTGTAACAACAAACGGAACACATATATTTGATATGTTTTTGATTACTTTTTTATTCGAACAAATTGTTATATTTCTTAAAAAGCCTGTTGAAACGTATATTCCAATTAAAATTATTACAATGTAGTATCTTAAAAGATACAGGGAAACATCGTCCGCTATTCTGTTATTTCCACCAATCATTGCCAATATATATAACAACGAGCATTTCAGATCATCGCTGAAAAAGAATACCGTATTAAGCAAAAGAAAAACCGATGTATAAATGATAGTTGTGGCCTTTAAAGCTTTTTGATCTAAAAATGCTTTTTCGATTGCAGCGGCAATTCCAATAAGCGCTCCCCACAAAAGCTTTTGCAGCGAGCATTCATACCATAGTCCGATGAGTCCCCACATTATCACAGGAGTTATATATTTTACTGCTTCAGAACGGAATTTATGATTTATCGGCAATGCAATATACCTCTTAAACCAATGGACAACAGGTATATGCCATCTTCCGCAGAAATTGTTTATGCCCGTGCTAATACATGGGTGGTCAAAGCTTTTCGGCATAACAAATCCGAAGCACAATGACAGTCCTGCGCCCATATCAGAAATTCCCGACAGAGTAAAGTAAATATAAAGCAGATATGATACCGAGCCGAGCCATGCGGAAAGCGCTGATATTTCCTTTACATTCATTAATTGAACCGCATTAAATAAAATCAGCAAATTATCTGCCGCTATAACTTTTTTTGCAAGTCCAAATACAAATTTTTCAAGTCCTGAGCCTACTTTCTGTAACCCGTTTTTTCGATTAACAAGCAGCTTTTTAAACGATGAATATCTTATCAGCGGGCCCATAAAAAGCTTTGCAAAAAAAATCATGTATAATCCAAGATAGATAAAATTTTTCTCCGCATCAGTCTTTTTTCCGTACACATCAAAAATATATCCCAAACCGTTTAAAGTCATAAAACCTATTCCGACCGGCAATATAATATTTTTAATGTAATCTGCAATTTTAATAAAGCTAAACAACTCCGTTTTAAATAAGATCCATATAAATAGATCTGCGGCAACTGCTATAACGGTAAGCATCAGCGCTGCATATCGGTATTTGCCTGCTTTCTCAATTGCTATTCCAAGCAAATAATTGATAAGAATATATATAATCGTAAATCCAAGGAAATACAAATTTATCATTCCGCAGAATATTATGCTGATTATAAAAAGAACAGCATTTTTCAGTTTATCGGGAGATATATAATACGCAAGCAGCGACAGCGGAAAAAAGCCATATATAAATAAAAGACTGCTATATTCCATCTGTCTGCCCCCTGAGATTTTCTACCCTTTCGGCAAGCTCTTCGGAATCCATCATCGTATTAAGCACCTCTATCAAAGCAGACGCCGACATAAGCTGAGGAAGTCCTATGCTTTTTTGCAGCTTTATCCTCAGTTCACGGCTTCTTGCTCCGCCGCTTAATCCAAGCTCATAAAGAGTTATATTAGTGATGTCATGCTTGCGTTCGCTTTCCGATGAAGTGATTCCTGCCTTTTCCAGAGCTTCAAGGATCAGCTCCTTGCTTATTCCCTCAACGCCGAGCTTTCCTTCGGCAGACGGCTTTTCCTTGCGTTTTTCTTTTCCGAACACGTCAGGAATAAATATATTCTTAATGCTTCCTTTTTTTACAAATCCCTTGATATAATTGCGTATCTTTAGTCCAGCGCTGTCGGAATCGGTCATAATTATTATTCCGGTAGTTTCAGCATAATATCTTATAAGCGACTGCTTTTCTTTATCCTTAAATATACCGAATCCGTTTGTCACGATTATAACGGCATTTATTATCGAGGAAAGCTTTGATTTATCGTATTTTCCCTCAACGATCACAGCTTCTTTTATATTTATCATAAGACCTCCGCTAATTTCGAGTCATAAGCATTTTAACAACGGTCATTTCAAGAACCGTTTTTTCATCTATTGCAGTGGAATTCAGCTGTACAGCGGTATCGCGCAAAATTTTCAGACAAGCCCTTATACGCTTCACCGACATTTTTGAACTGTCACGGAATGCATTTTTAACTTTGAATTCCCATTTGTATTCAAAATCATGCATTACTGCCGAAACATTTTTTCCTTTTTTCTTAGCGCACGCGGCACGATACATATCAATGAAAGAACCGTAAATACCTGCAAGTATAGCTCCCCTGCCTACCCTTTGAGCCATAAGCTCATCAAGAGCTTCAAACGCTTTCTTTTTGTTAAAGGCTGCCACCGAATCGGCAAGATTATATATTGTAACATCACTTTGACGGGAAACAAGCTCATGCACGGTATCTATAGTTATTTCTCTGCCTCCTGCATAAGCAATGAGCTTATCGGTCTCATTTGCGATCATCAGCGTATCCGAAAGGCAGGCTTCCGCAAGCTCCTTGGCTGCCTGAAAAGTAATCGATCCTCCATTTGCCGCAATCTTTGACATTATATCTTTTGCAAGCTCGTTAGACGTTTTCAACGGCATTTCGCAGCAAATTCCGATTTTCGCGGCAAGATCGGTAAGCTTCTTATTTTTTCCCTGAACAGTTTTTCTGCCGTCCTTAATATCAAATCCCGTAATGTTGAAGATCACTACTGTTTGCTGCGGAATTTCCTTTAAGGCTTCAATAAGCAGCTTATTCTCGTCCTCGCGCTTTTCGTTGCAGTTGTAATCGTTTACAAGTATGCAGTTGTAGGGAGACAGCATAGGAGCCATTTCAGTCATATCGCGGAAATCAGATATTTTCATATTGCCGCCGTCAAGCTTGGTAAGCGCCAATTCTGCATTATTATCGGTGGCTTTCGCAATGATATCTTTGGTTAAGGCTTCAATGCCCTTAACATCTTGTCCAAATATATAATAAAAATTGCTGAAGCTGCCCTTTTTAATCTGTGTTCGAATCGCCTTGGCGTCTGTCTGAGCCATTTTATAGCCTCCTTACTTTATACGTGCCGTCAATTTCTATCTCAAAATTATTTGATCCGTTATTCTCATTCGAAAAATCAACAATTTCATCAAGGTAAATCGTATGATCGTTTATGATAGGTTCGGTATTTTTTGATATATTTCCGTAATATACATTAAGCGCTCCGTCTGAATATTGTCCCGAATTTGCATTTGCAAACATTATAGTCGCCGCATTGTATGTGATCGTCAGAACACCGTCAGCATATACTGCCAAATAGTTTTCGTTCTCGATTTGTATTGGATTATCATTTGTTTCCGTGATCTCTGAAATTCCGTTGCTGCTGCCTGCATATACCGAATCTATTTTCATAAGCTCAAGCGTATCGGTATATGCCATATACTGAGACGGAGTTTTCTGACAAAGAATAAGACTTTTTATATGATTTTGTTTATTATAATCAAGATACTTGTATACATATTCGGGCGTTTTATAATGGCCGCTTAAATCGAAAATTACAGTTTCATCATGATATGTAATAACAACTGCACAATTTGTACCTCTGCCCAAAACAGACACAGCAAAATCATCTCTATCGCTGTATCCTGTGATTACCGTGCATATTGAAAAAATGGTCATTGCTCCGGCGATTGCTGCCGCAACTGCTCTTCTCTGCTTATACAGCAGATAAACAAATATTACAAACGCTGTACATATCAGCGCTGCCGCATACACTCTTCCGTTGCCGCAGGAAAAACGTATAAATTCAACGCGTCCAAGCTTATTAGTTATTGCCATAACCAGCTCGGCAAGCTTTCCTGCCAATCCCAAAAACGAAACAAATCCACCTGTAAGCACATAGATAAAGCCGATTATCATTATTACGACCGTGATCGGAACAATAATAAGATTGGTAAACGGAGAGATCAGCGAGCTTTCATTGAAATATATGATATTAAGCGGAAACAAGATCAGCATCACACATAATGCGATAACAAAATTACTTACAAGCTTCTGCAAGAAAGAATCTCTTTTCATATTTGCTGCCATATACGTTCCGAACACGGCTATTCCAAATGTTCCCGTAATAGAAAGAAGAAAACCTCTGTCGCCGATTATATACGGATTTGCCATGCACATGATAAGAATTGAACAGGCAAGAGAATTAAAAGAATCATTCTGCCTGAGAAAAAGTCCTGCGGAATACATAATGCTTAACATAATTGCTGCTCTGACAGCAGAAGATGGATATTCCACAAGTATTATCATCAAAAGAAGAAAGAATTCAAGCACGCCGAACGAAATGAATTTGTTAATATGAAGCTTTTTCAGCAAAGACATTATAAGAGCTGCGATTATTGATATGTGCAGACCTGACACAGCCAATACGTGTCCAATTCCGCACCGATACATAAGCGTCCTGTCGGTATCATCGATTCCTGATGTTCTTCCGAAAACGATTCCGGCAATCAGGCTTCCGCTTTCGCTGCCGGCTTTTGCAGAAAAATCCATTATCATTTTTTCCCGATAATCGATGAGCATATTTTTAAGCTTATGTGAATGCGTATGCTCTATTTCGACAATATCCGCGCTTTTGCATATTATAAATATTTTATTTGCTTTATTATAATCAACCGAATTAAACAGATAATCATTTTCGGGCGTTGCAAAATTACAATTTTCAAGCGTCAGACGGTCACCGATCTCTACATTATATGCATTTGAAAGAAACGTCGTTTTAGCTTTTACAGAATTATTGATCTTGCCGTCCAGAGTATATAATGCAAGATCGTCGTCATAATATTCGACAGAAATAATTTCTCCCTCATAGCTTCCGACAGTATTATCGAAAACCACAGCTTTATCGTAGACCATATTGGTATATAAATGATAAGCAGTGAAAGCAGCCGTAAAAGATACAGAAATTATTAATATATCGGCTTTTTCGACTTTGAAAAACAGACATATAATAAAAAATACAGGAAACATTCCTGCAAGCAGCAGAAAATCGCTTCCCTTTGTAAAAAAGGAAGCGAAAAACAATCCCGACAAGTATGCTGCTGCCGCACCAATTATTTTTCGCTTCATGTTATTATGATTACTTAAAGAAGAGAGGGAGCTTTTCAAGGAAAGTAATATCTTTCCTCTCAGCGGCGTCTCCTTCGGCAAGTACAGCTGCTTTACCGACTATATTACCGTTAGCGCTTGATGTGAGCTTTTCAAGCGCAATAAGAGATTCTCCTGTGCTGATAACATCGTCAACGATCAGAACGCGTTTTCCGCTTATCATTTCTGCCTTTTCCTGCGATAGATAAAGCGTCTGCTCGTTTTCGGTAGTTATTGATTTTACTTTCACCGCAACAGGATCGCTCATATACAGTTTTACGGATTTTCTTGCCACAACGTAAGGTTTGCCTGACTGCCGTGCCATCTCGTAGGCAAGAGGTATTCCCTTTGACTCGGCTGTAAGGATAACATCGAACTCAGAGCAAAGCTTTAGCAGATTTTCTGCGCAGGCGACCGTAAGCTCGACATCGGAAAACATTACAAAAGCGGCAATGTCTATTTTATCGTTGAGTTTACAGATAGGAAGCTCTCGTGTAAGTCCTGCAACATTCAGCGTATATGCTTCCATAATGCTATTCCTCCTCAACAGGACATACGGCATCTTTGCCCCAGCCCATTTTTACTCCTGCGATAAGGTGGAAATGCAGATGTTTTACGGTCTGACCTGCATCATCTCCGCAGTTTGTTATGATCCTGAAGCCGTTTGCTATATTTTCAGCCTTTGCAATTTTTGATGCCGCTTCAAAAATGTGAGCAACTATCTCAGAGTTTTCCTCATTAATGTCAGCTGCGCAGGTAATATGTACCTTAGGAATTATCAAATAATGAATAGGAGCGATAGGCGCTATATCCTTGAAGCAGTATACAAACTCATCTTCGTAGACCTTTGTGCTTGGGATCTCTCCGTCTACTATCTTACAAAACAAACAATCCATAATTATCCTCCTTATGAAATAAATTCCTTAACAATAGATGTAAATGCCATAAGAGCTTCGTCGATCATATAAGTTTTTCCGACGCCTGCCATTGCTCCGTCGGGACGTCCGCCGCCCTTGCCTCCGGTTATTGCAGCAATTCTCTGAACGATCTTACCTGCATTTGCTCCTCGCTTTACAGCAGCCTGAGTGCATACGCAGTAGAATGTTCCCTTATCCCCGCTTACTCCGGCAAATAATGCAACCGCAGCTTCATCTTTTGCTTTTATGCTGTCTCCGAGCTTTCTAAGCATATCCGGAGTTACTCCGGTCAGCATTGACGATACGACCTTAACCCCGTTTATGTCGTCTGCTCCGTCAAGTATAACGGCAAGCTTTTCGTTTGCTATCTTCTGATTAAGACTTTCAAGCTCCTTGTCTTTTTCCTTTGATTCCGCAAATATCGACGCGCATTTATCCGGCAGTTCGGCAAAATTGGCAAGCTTGAGCGCACTTGCAGAACGCATAATAATATTCTTATAATCATTGATAATTTCAATAACGCCAAGTCCGGTAACAGCTTCTATTCTTCTTACTCCAGCTGCAACAGAACTCTCGGAAACTATTTTGAACAGACCGATCTGAGAGGTATTGGATACGTGTGTACCTCCGCAGAATTCAACAGATTTGTCGGCTGTAACAACTCTTACCGTATCTCCGTACTTCTCACCAAAGAGAGCCATAGCTCCGAGCTTTCTTGCCTCTTCAATAGGCATTTCCTCCATAGTAACGTCAATGGCTTTCATGATTTCGTCATTTACAAGCTGCTCGACTGTTTTGATCTCGCTGTCGGTCATAGCGCTGAAATGTGAAAAATCGAAACGGCATCTGTCTGCGTCAACAAGCTGACCTGCCTGATGAACATGTTCTCCGAGAACCGTTCTGAGTGCGTTCTGGAGCAAATGAGCAGTTGTATGATTACGCATGATCGAAAGTCTGCGCTTCTTGTCAACCTGCGCGGAAAGCTTGTCACCCTTAGAAATGCTTCCCTGTTCGACCGTTGCTATATGCAGATAATGTCCCTCGGATTTAATCGTATCGGCAACAGAAGCGGAGCCATTCTTGCATACAAGCACTCCGGTATCGCCGACCTGACCGCCGCTTTCCGCATAAAACGGAGTTATGTCAAGAACTATAACGACATTTTCGCCCTCGGCTGCAATATTGATCTCCTCGTTGTTTTTATAGATAGCAAGAACCTCAGCCTCGGGAGCTTCGAATGAAGTATATCCGATAAACTTTGTCTTAGGCGCTTCAATTTTTATACTGTTGTCCGCCCATGAAGAACCTGCTTTTGCTATATGATCGGCACGAGCCTTTTCACTCTGTTCCTTTACAAGTTCGTTAAAGCGTTCAACATCGACTCCGATATTTTTTTCTTCGCATATTTCAATTGTAAGATCTATCGGGAAACCGTATGTATCGGAAAGCTTGAAAGCGTCGTCGCCTGAAAGAGTATTGCTGCCGGAAGCGGTCACATTTTCAACAAACTGACCGAGAAGCTCCGAGCCTTTATCGATCGTTTTTGCAAAAGCTTCTTCCTCAACGCCTATAATTTTCTTGATATATTCACGTTTTTCGGCAAGCTCGGGGTATGCTGACGCATTTTCGTTAATTACCGTATCGCACACCTCGCAAAGGAAAGGTCTCTTGATTCCCAGCATTCTGCCGTGACGAGCCGCACGTCTGAGAAGTCGCCTGAGAACGTATCCTCTGCCCTCGTTAGAAGGCATGATGCCGTCTCCGACCATAAATGTCGTGCTGCGGATATGATCTGTTATAACACGAAGCGAAACGTCGGTTTTTTCATTCGTCTTGTATTCAACGCCGGCAATAGACGAAATATGCTTCATAATATTCTGAACAGTATCTACCTCAAAGAGATTGTCAACGCCCTGCATTGCGCAGGCAAGCCTTTCAAGTCCCATTCCTGTATCTATGTTCTTTGTAGCCATTTCGGTATAATTTCCGTTTCCGTCGCTGTCGAACTGGCTGAATACGAGATTCCATATTTCGATCACACGGTCACAATCGCTTGCCTGTTCAAAGCTTTCAAATGGACCGTAGCTTTCGCCTCTGTCAAAATGTATCTCGGAACACGGACCGCATGGACCTGAACCGTGCTCCCAGAAATTATCGGCTTTACCGAGACGAATGATCCTTTCATGAGGAATGCCGATCTTATTTTCCCAGATCTGTTCAGCCTCATCATCGCTTTCAAAAATCGTGATCCAAAGCTTGTCTGCCGGAATTTCAAGGACTTTGGTGAGGAACTCCCATGCCCATTCAATAGCTTCGGTTTTAAAATAGTCGCCGAAAGAAAAGTTTCCGAGCATCTCAAAATATGTACCGTGACGTGCCGTTTTTCCGACTCTTTCGATATCGGGAGTTCTGATGCACTTCTGACAGGTAGTTACCCTGTGATTCGGAGGTACAGCTTGTCCGAGAAAGAACTTTTTCAGCGGAGCCATTCCCGAATTTATAAGCAAAAGGCTTTTGTCTCCCTGCGGCACAAGGGAAGCGCTTGCCATTCTTGTATGATTTTTGCTTTCAAAGAAAGAAAGATATTTTTCACGAAGTTCATTTAAGCCGGTCCATTGCATAAAAATTTTATCTCCTTTGTATAAAATATAAAAATAAAGTGCTACAAAAATAGCCCCGCCGCCAAATGAGACGAAGGCTTTCGTGGTACCACCCATATTCAAAAGTCTGCTAGCTTAGCACAGACCTTCCTCATGATCTTTAACGCAGATATACGCCGAAGTTTCCAACGGAGACTCAGGGTTAGCACCTGCTCCATATGCCAGAAAGCTTTCACCAAACGCTTTCTCTCTGAATGGCTCAGAAAGCAGTCATTCCCATCAAAGTCATTATTCAAATAATATTATATCAAATTCAGGTAAAGAAGTCAATCCTTTTCTGCTAATTTTGTAATATTATCGGCAATTTTTCTGAAAACAGGCGCAGCGGAATCATTGCCGTAGCCGCCGTCCTCTACAAGCACGGTTACTGCGAACCTCGGGTTATCTGCCGGAAAAAAGCCTGTTATCCATGCATTGCATTTTTCATTTCCGTTCTCGTCATATTGTCCTGTCTGAGCAGTAGACGTTTTTGCGGCGGCAGTTGTGTAATGCGGCCTGGCATTAGAATTTTCGTTTTTCTCTACTGCCGCGATCATCATATCTTTTAGAGCTTCAGCAGTTTCAGCCTCCATAGAATAAGAATACTGCGGAGCTTTTTCGTTCTCGACCTTTTCACCGTTTTCGGTAAGACCTCGTATAAGCCGCATAACCGGCATTTTTCCGCCGTTTGCTATAGCGCACGTAAGCTGTGAGATCTGCATGGGAGAAGCCGTCAGTTTTCCCTGACCAAAAGAAAAATTTGCCAGTTCGGCAGGAATTTTCAGATCCTTGACTGAGGGTAAAACTCCGGCTGAAGCAGTAATTCCGGCACACAAATGTATCTCTCTGCCAAATCCAAGCTCAAAGGCTGTTTCGCGAAGACTTGCTATACTAAGCAGCTGACTGATATCAATGAAATAAGTATTGCACGAATTGACCATAGCGTCTGTCATAGACTGTATTCCATGACCTTCAAGCTTATGGCATTTGAATTTTTTACCGTTTACACCGATATTTCCCTCGCAGTTGTACATATAGCCCGAATATCCCTCCTGTATTGCTTCACAGGCAGTAACAAGCTTGAAAATCGAACCTACGCTGTAAGAATACAAGCATCTGTTTATCATCGGACTTGATTTATCGTTGACCGCTGTTTCAAGATCATCTAACGAATACTCGGGGAAGCTTGCCATCGCCAGTATATCTCCCGTATTGACCTGAGAAACGATAATTGCTCCTGATTTTATCTGCTTTCCTGCGTCCTGACATATTTTTTGAATATCGGAATCTATTGTAACCGCCACTCCGCATTTTGTATTATCCGAATATGAAACACTTTTTTCGACTCCGAGCAAAATATTGCCAAAGCCGTCCGCAGAATATGTCACAGAATTTTCTCCGTAATTTCCGCGAAGGATTTTATCGTATGCATATTCGATTCCAGTAACTCCGCTTCCCTGAGACGTATAGCCGACAGTATGGATCGCAAGCTGTTGATCGTCATATCTTACAGGAACTTCAAATACGGTAATTCCCTGCGAGTCATCGAGCTTTTCGCTGCACTCAAATATAAACGGCTCTCCCTTATTGAATTCTTCCAGAAAGCTTTCGGTATCCACAGCATACTCCGAAAGCTTTTCGGCATCGACAAGCTGAGGAACGGCTACAGCTTTATAAATGCTTTCGCGGTTAACAAGAGGCTGCATATAACGGTCGTAGATCATGCCCTCTTCCGTGCTGACATTTATTGTAATTTCCTGCTGACGAAGATTTTCCTGAGTATATTCAGGCTTTGCTGCAAGCATAAAATAATTTGTCATAACCGCTATAAACATAAACGAAAACACAATTCCAAGTATAACGATCCCATAATCTGTACGCCTGTTTATCAAAAAATCACCTCGCCGTTATTATTTGCAGACAAGGTGATTTTATTCAAAATTATTCCAGTACAACAGTGAAAGGTCCGTCGTTGATGAGTTCAACTTTCATATCAGCGCCAAATTTGCCTGTTTTGACGTGCGGATATTTGTCAATACAGTAACTGACAAAATATTCGTATAAACGTTCCGCTTCCGTTGGTTCGGCAGCCTGTATAAAATTAGGTCTGTTTCCCTTTCGGCAGTCGGCATAAAGTGTAAACTGAGAGACTATAAGCATTTCTCCGTTCACACTGCTGATATTAAGATTGATCTTGTCGTTTTCATCAGAAAAAATTCTTAAATTTATTATTTTATCTGCAAGGCGGCGGCAGTCCTCTTCCGTATCGCCCTTGCCTATTCCCACAAGGAGCAGATAACCCTTGCCGATCTTACCGCAGACCTCACCGTCAACACTGACGCTTGCAGAAGCAACTCTCTGTAAAACAATTTTCATAATATTATCCTTTAGATCACGGAAAATACTTTTCCGATTTTTTCATTGATAAGCAAATCAACGCTTTTGTCTATTGAAGTAGGAGAAAGATTAATTACTATAAGGCTGCTTCCCCTGAAATACCGTATAAGTCCCGACGCAGGATAAACGTTAAGGGAAGTTCCTCCTATTATCATAACATCGGCATTTTTTATCGCTCTTATCGAGTTATCAACAGTTGCGTCGTCAAGCGGCTCTTCGTAAAGAACAACATCGGGCTTGATTATACTTCCGCAATCGCACCTCGGAACATCGGCGCTGTCAAGTATATATCTTGCGTCGTATGATCTGTGGCATTTCATGCAATAATTTCTGTGAACGCTGCCGTGAAGCTCGTACACGTTCGCACTTCCTGCTGCCTGATGAAGTCCGTCAATGTTTTGAGTTATGACTGCTTTCAGCTTACCGGATCTTTCCAGTTCTGTAAGCTTGATGTGAGCCATATTTGGCTTTGCGTCAAGGCACAGCATTTTTTCACGGTAAAAGCGGTAAAACTCCCTTGGATTCCTCATAAAAAAGCTGTGGCTGAGTATTTCTTCCGGAGGATAATCATACTTCTGATTATACAGACCGTCTACGCTTCTGAAATCGGGTATCCCGCTTTCGGTAGAAACGCCTGCTCCTCCGAAAAAGACAATATTATCGGAATTTTCAATAATACTGCGGAATTTTTCAAGCTTTTCCATATTATCAGCCTTTCATAATTTTAACGTAGAATTTTCTTTTTCTCGGTCCGTCAAATTCACAGAAATATATTCCCTGCCATGTACCAAGCAAAAGCTTGTTTTTATTTATAATTATTATCTCGCTCGCACCTACGGACGATGATTTAAGATGCGCGTCAGAATTGCCCTCTAAGTGGCGGAATTCATTTCTCTCGGGAAATGTGCCGTTCATTCCGTTTACAAAATCCGTTCTGACATCGGGATCGGCATTTTCATTTATCGTTATTGCAGCTGTAGTATGGGGACAAAATATTATACAAATCCCATCATAAACGCCGCTTTCGGAAACCGCCTCGCTTACCTCGCGCGTTATATCGACAAGTCCCTGCGAAGGCGTATTAAGTTCAAAATCAAAAATCATAATAAACCTCTTTCATTATTTGTTTTTATTGTAGAATTGGCAAAAATAGCTTAGCGGACATTTACCGCATTTCGGACTTCTCGCGCTGCATATATCCCGTCCGAACTGAACGGTCTGATGACAGAAATGAGACGATATTTCCGGGGGAATAAGCGGAAGCAGATCCTTTTCTACTTTTGCCGGCTCTTTATTTTTTGTAAGTCCGAGCCGTCCGGTAATTCGGATAAAATGCGTATCTGTTACAACAGCAGGTTTTCCGAATACGTCGCCCAGCATAAGATTTGCGGTTTTTCTGCCGATCCCCGGCAGAGTAAGCAGCTCCTCCATTGTCTGAGGAATCTCTCCGTTAAAGTCCTCTATAAGCTTTTGAGCCATTTCCTTAATGCTCTTTGCTTTAGTGTGATAAAAACCGCAGGGCTTTACATATTGCTCCAACTCATTAATATCGGCATCGGCGAAGGATTCAAGAGTCGGATATCTGACAAACAGCTTTTCCGTCACAATATTAACTCTTGCGTCGGTGCATTGCGCTGCAAGACGCGCCGCAAACATCAATTCATAAGGCTTGCTGAAATTTAATGTGCATTCCACATCTGGATATAATTTTTCAAGCTCCTTGATCGCAAGTTCAGCTATTTTTTGCTTTGTCATCAATAATAGCCTCCTTTTCAAGCTCTTTCTGCTTTTCAATTATCCTGTCATAAATTTTATACATATACTGCACCGTATTTTCAAGGAAATAATAATGCTGTATGTAAGCCGCAAGAAGTGCAATTATAATTAATATAAGGATAAGCATCACAGCATTTTCTGTCAGAAGCTGAATCCCGATAAACATAACAAGTATTACGGCAAACATAAACGTAACAAGAAAATGAACCAGTCTTTCATGCTGCATGAACTGAATTTTATCCTTATGTTCATTAAAAATCTTTTCAAGCTCAGACAAGCTGCTGCAATTCAATAATTTTTCCTCTACGGAAGAAATATAATTTTTAAGATATTTTGTCATAGCCGTTGCTCCTTATTTTCCGAATCACTATAAGCTCCGTTTAGACCTGATTATTTATCTTCGGCAAGTCCGAAGCTGTTTACTATCGAAAGAAACTCCGAATGATAATTTTCATACGTATCCACATCGGATTTGCAGGTCACCAGATAAATTTGATCGGAATCGGAAAAAAAAGCGGTCATACAATATTTCGAAAAGATTCCGTTATCGGTGTTCAGTTTATATGTATATTCCAGCATTCTTCCGTCGCAGCCGTTTGCGGAGATCTTATCATTTACCAGAATTTCTGTTTCATCTGTATAAGCTTTATATGTTTCAATTGCAAAATCAACGTACTCGTCAAGCGTCTTATACTGTTCCGTAAATTCGTCGGAATTGATTATGATAGAAGCGTCGTTTTTTACGAAAACCGTTTCATTGCTGTCGGTTGAAGAGGATTCATAATCAGCCGGAACAGAAATATCCACATCAGGCATTTCGAGCTTTTTCATTATTTCAGGCATTGAGGATTCGCTGACGCTGTCGTTTTTCTTCCCGTTGCAGCCGCAGACGCAAGATATCAACATTAACAAAGTTACCAATAATACTGATTTTTTCATATTATTCTCCCAAGTATACAGAAAAAGGGAGACAAGCTCCCATTCTGAAAAATATGACCAGACCTGTAAGCCGAGTTCTGTCGTGTGCGGTAATTTATCTACGCTTATCGTCGCCGATAAGCTCCAGCGATCATTACTTCATATCCGCCGAGCAAGCGTTGATATAAAGCACCAATAGATCTTGCATCAGGTAGGGTTTACATAGCAATGCAGTCTCCTGCAAACTGGTGAGCTCTTACCTCGCCTTTCCACCATCGCCTCAAAAGAGGCAGTTTATTTCTGTTGCACTTGCCCTAAGGTCGCCCTCGGCTGCCATTAACAGCTACCCTGCTCTGTGATGCTCGGACTTTCCTCGTAAACATAAAACGTTTCCGCTACCGCATAGTCTGCTCACAATAACATTATATCATCTTGAGTATTCAAAGTCAAGCAAATTTTAAGGCGGTACAAAACAAAAATTTCGCACCGCCGTCAAACATTTAAAGCGCCTTATGATTCAGGAAGGTAATCTATATTATTAGCAAGATATTTTTGAACTGAAACAGCATCGTTTACGCTTAAACCGTCGCCGCACTGATAAACGTCTGCATTTCTTTTTTCACTGTCAGTCATGGGATATTTGGATTCATCAGCTACATGACAAAGAATTTTAATAACGTCGTCCATATTTACGGTTCCGTTGTCATCAGCGTCACCGTAAAGGATATTCGATCCTCCTGTAAGCTTCAGAACACCGAAGCCTGAAGTATTTGTATAACCCAGTCCTGTCAGATCGCTCCAGTTGGCAATTCCTGTACGTTCTCCCGAACCGTCGTCATCATTTACCTGAACGTCAAATCCAACGATCTGTCCGTTCTTGAAAGGAGCGTTTGTATATGGGATCGCCATTTCAACAATATAACCGTCAGAGGTAATGCTTGTTGCGGAAATAAAATCATCGGTCGATTTACCGTCGGTTACAGTTTTTTCGTTGTCGAAATTCACACGGCACTGGATATCATCTGCTTCGTATGATTGAGTTTTGGCATTGTTCTCATCAAAGAAAACTTCAACGGTATCCTGCTGATAAGCAGCGTCATTTGCCTTGCTCAGCTTTGAATCTTTTACTTCCGTGAGAACATAAATGTAATTTTCGTCCCACATCATGCGTGAAGTTCCCGTTGCAGGAGCTTTTCCGAGAGTCGGAATATTAACGTCTATAGGAATACAATTTTCCCAAGCATCGTCTGCTAAGCCGTCAAGCTCGGGAGTTCCGTAAACGGCTTCGGCGGCAACAGGCATATCGATAACGTTTACAGTGCCGAAAGCTCCGCTTTGTGCTTCGAAATCGTAACCATTCCATACAGCGTCACCAATTTTAATATCGAATTTGAACGACTCTAAATTTTCTTCGTCAACTGCGAAAACGAAGTTATAAATTTCAGACGGCTGAGAATCTTCGGCAGTAACGTTAAGCTCGTCATCGAATTTGTAAGACACATCCTCATTATTGGGATTATTAACTTTCAGATATAAATCTCCGTTGCAATAAGCGAATTTAAATGATCCGTTTCCAACAATATTTTCTTTTTGATATTCAAAAGCTTCTTCAATTGTGTCGTTTTCGGTAAATTCGATTGCGTTAGCAGTCCTTATCAGCTGAACCTCCTCGTCCGTATCTACGATCGCGTAAAAAGCGTCCTTAGCCTGATAATCCGCATCAAACAAGTTGGGATATCCGCCTATCCATGAGTTATTATCGCTGATTCCCCATGTAACGACAGCAGTAATATTTACTCCCTCTTCAACAAGCTTTTTATAGAGCTTGAAAACGTCCTGATAACGCTGTGCAAGCAGGCGCATATCGGCATCAGAATTTGATTTCTGATCTATATCAAGCTCGGTTACGTGTATTTCAAGGCCTGTTTCATTATACTTACGGAAAGCTTCTTCGTACAGCTCGATCGAAGGGTAGCTCATACCGATATGGGACTGCATACCGACACCGTCAATATTTCCCTCTGCTTTAAGCTCCATAAGCTTTTCGATTATAGCGTCACGCTTTGCCGGAGTATATTCATTATAATCATTGTAAAACAGCTTGCAGCCGTCAGGAGCATATTTTCTTGCATACTCGAAAGCCTTATTGATAAAGCTGTCGTCTCCGTAAACCGACATCCATGCAGACTGTCCGTTCTTGATATTGTTTGAACCTGCTTCACGCATAGTGCCTGTCTCACTGAAAGCTTCATTTACAACGTCCCAAGCATAGAACTCAAGATCAGGATATTCCGAAGCAAGAGTTTCCATGAGATTCTTAATATAATTCTCAAGTCGTTTATTCATAACCTCGGGAGTTACCCAATCGCCGTCGTCTTGGAAGCCCTCCTTAAAGAACCAGTCAGGAGTCTGGCTGTGCCAAACAAGTACGTGTCCTCTGATCTTTATATTATTTTCCTGACAGAATTCCAGCTGAGCGCGAGCCTGATCGATATTGATCTGTGGATTTGAATCGTCTCCTGTTTCGGCATAATATTTCTGAGATGCCGTTTTGTCGAGAGTATAATCAGGCTTTAAATTGTTTCCGAATGTCAAGCTGTCATAATGCTTGACAATTATGTCTTTAGCTGCCCGAACATCAAGATCAGCCTTCGAGCACGAACCTCCGAGAATGAAATAATCCTTATAGACATCTTTAAGCGAAGGAATATCGGTCTGCGCCTCGGGAATCGGCAAAACCTCGGCTTTTACTTCATCGATGTAGAAATCCATAAGATCCTGATCTACAACACTTGCTTCCGGCTTATACGCCGTTTGGAAATAAACGACAAAATTAACCGCATCGGCAGGTATCATGTAATTGGACTCAATATATGCCCATTCTCCCTTAACTGCCGTTACGTTTCCTATCTCGACGTAGCATTCCTTACCGTTCTGTTGGAACTGCATATTCATTGAAAATTTCTGAGTATCCGTCCATTCGTCTCCCGTATATTTGACCCAGCCGCCCATTTTATAATATCCGCCGGGATTCAGAACGAGAGTTTTATTTGCTGACGGACCGTTCCAAAGGCTTGTTCTTCCCTGAGTGAAAAGACAATCTCCGCCGTTTACTCCATCACCCGACGATACGGAACAAGTTGCCTTTCCGCGTCCTGCCCACTGCATAACGCTTCCTGTGAAGTCGTCATAAAAGCCTTCGGTCGTTTCTTCTTCGGAAGCAGGTTCTCCGATACCGATAACGTCGTCGATATAGAAATCAAGCGTGGCATTTGAAGCTTCTACATAAATGGTAACTCCGGTCGCGTCGGCAGGAACTGTAAGATTTCCCTTGATCTGCGACCATTCGCCTTTTTTAGCCTGCGTGTTCGAAATATATCCGTATTTCTCTTCACCGTCGGCATTTCTGTAAAGCATTTGCAAATTCAGCTGTTCCTGATCATTGCCGTTATCGTCATTGTACATGACCCAAGCGCTAAGCTCGTATGTCTGACCAGCGCGAAGCTCCTTGATCTTAGCGGAAGCCGCTCCGTTCCAGTTGATAGTTCTTCCCGTAACATAAAGCGATTTTTCTCCTGAATGAGCGGCATCGCTTACAATTGAAACGGCAGCAGTATCTCCTCTTGCCGCCCAGCCGTCGTATCCTGTTTCAAAGGTATCGTTGAAAAGCTCTGTTTTTTCGGCATAAGTGCTGAACGAAGCAAACGACGTTGCCGACAGAGTCATTGCTGCCGATACGGCAGCAGCCAGTAATCTTTTTTTCATAAAATTATTCCTTTCTGAAATTATTTAAAACAAACATTTAACATTGTTGATCGTTCAAGCATTTATTTAATTATATCATGGACGGCAATTGCTGTCAATAGCAGAAAACGCTGAATTTCGCCTTTTCTGCGATAAATTTTCTTGACTTAATTCCGTAATTGTGATATTATGATATATGCTTCAATTTATATACCAGAAAGGAATTATAATGCAATTTAATGAACTAAATTTATCTCAGGAAATCATTCAGGCTGTGGAAGAGCTTGGCTTCACGGAAATGACAGAAATTCAAGAAAAAAGTATTCCCCTTCTGCTTGAAGGTGCCGATGTTATAGGCCGCTCAAACACCGGAACAGGCAAAACAGCCGCTTTCGGCATTCCGGCAGTGGAGAGCATTTCTTCGGAAAACAGCCGATATGTCAGCGTGCTGATTCTCTGTCCTACCCGTGAACTTGCTATGCAGGCTTGCGATGAGATCAGAAAATTTGCAAAATTCAAGCATGGAGTCAGAACTGCCGCTGTTTATGGCGGAGCAAGTATGGAGAATCAGATCCGCGACCTTAAACGCGGAGCAAATATTGTGGTGGGTACTCCGGGACGTGTAATGGATCATATCCGCCGCCGCACTCTCAAGCTTGACCGTCTGAAAACTATCGTTCTTGACGAGGCAGACGAAATGCTCAACATGGGATTTCGTGAAGATATCGAGTCGATTCTCACAAATGTTCCGCAGGAGCGACAGACAGTCCTCTTCTCGGCAACTATGCCTCCGGAGATACTTGCGATAACGGAAAAATATCAGAATGATCCTGTACAGATAAAAATTAAATCCTCACAAAAGACCGTAGAGCTTATAGATCAATATTATTTCGAGGTCGCAATGGGCAGAAAAACGGACGCGTTAAAGCTTTTGCTGTCCGCATATTCACCGAAATCTGCCATGGTTTTCTGTAATACAAAAAAGATGGTTGACGAGCTTTCGGAGGAATTGATCAAAAGCGGATTCAGAGCGGTAGGGCTTCACGGAGATATGAAGCAGGCTCAGCGAACTCAGGTCATGAACGGCTTTAAAAACGGAGCTTCGGCTATTCTCGTTGCTACTGACGTTGCCGCAAGAGGAATAGATGTCAGCGGTATCGACGCAGTTTTCAATTACGATCTTCCGCAGGACAATGAATACTATATTCATCGAATCGGACGAACAGGTCGAGCCGGTCATACCGGTGCGGCTTATACTCTCATAAGCGGAAGAAAGCAGCTGTTTGAGCTTAAAGCTGTTTCCAGATTCATTAAAGCAGATATCCGGGAGCTTCCGCTGCCAAGCAGATCAGATGTTATCACCGCAAAAAAGCAGAATCTTATCGACAGTATATCTGCCGACTTTTCCGCTCCTTCGTCGGACGCTTATGATATTATAGACAAGCTCTGCGATTCGGGACTTTCTCTCAGAGATATTGCTGCAAGACTTGCAGGCGAAAAAATCGATGCGGAAATAGCAGCTCTTCCCGAATTCGATATGCCGCGTCCTCTTAAAAAGAGCAGACGCAGCGACGCGGCAAATACGGTAAAGGTCGACATCAATATCGGACGCAATAAGCGAATGGCTCCCAATTTTATTTTAGGCGCTCTTGTGGACGCAACAGGTATGCCGGGACGGGATTTCGGAAAAATCGATATTTTTGAAAACCATACAACGGTCGAAGTTCCCGAAACCGAGTCGGATTACATAATCGATTCGATGAATTTCATTAAGATCAACGGTCATCAGGTACAGGTGAAACTCTATAACAAGAGTGAAAATTCTCACGAAAAACGATATTCGGCTTCTGTCCGAGGCAAAAAAAGCTACAATGAACGCAAGAAACGATTTGGCGGCAGCTCATCTTACGGAAAAGCGGAAAACAGCCGTCCAAAAAACCGAAAAAAACGTGTTGCAAACAAACACTGATAAATGCGGGGTGACATTATGAATTCAAATAAAAACCAAAAAAAGCCCATTATCCTACGTATAATCGTTCTTGCTATCGCGGCGCTTATGGTTCTCGGAGCCGTTATCTTTCCATTTCTAAGGTAAAAGATCCCTGATTCTTAAATAAGAATCAGGGATCTTTTTACTTAATATTTTTTCTTCTTATAAGGATAGCCACAACGTCAGGTCCGATATTTGCCGCGACGACAGCTCCGATCGGATTTGTCATCTCAGGCTTTCTTCCGTATTTTTTTACCATTTCTTTTTCAAGCTCAAGGGCAAGAGTATTGTCTCTTCCGTGAATAATAACATACGGAGTCTGAGGAGTCATTTTTTTCTCAACTATCTCCATAAGCTTCGGAATAATATTTTTTTCGCCGCGAACCTTTTCTATGGTATTTGTAGTACCGTCGGCAAATTCAATTATTGGCTTCAAGCCCAGCATTTCTCCTGCAAAAGCCTTTGCAGCGGAAATTCTTCCTGATTTCTTGGCATATTTCAGATTATAGGGTACTGCATAAACAGCTGCGGAATCGAACCACTCCTGTAAATACGCACAAATCTCCTTTGCTGAAACGCCCTTATTAATTTTTTTCACAGCCTCGGTTATCGGATATCCATAGAACGTTGTATAGCATTTAGAATCAAGATTGTATATGTTCATCTTTGATTCGGCTTCAGGATTCTCCTCATAAAAATCATTCTTCGCAAGAATAGAGTTGTTATAAGTACCCGATCCGCCTGAACAAATCGAAACGCTTATAATATCGGTATATCCCTGTTCGTAGGCTTCCTGATAAACGTCCTTGAACTCCTGAGGAGTAATCTGAGCCGTTTTCGGTATCTGATCGATTTTACCCATCAGCTCATAGATCTCCTGAGTTGTTTTGTCAAAGGTTTCTCTGAAAGTGATATCGCCTATAGTTAAAGTAAAGGGCAGAGCTTTGATACCAAGCTCGGTCAGGGTCTCCTTATCAAGGTCACAGCCCGTATCTGTTAAAATCATTATTTTCTGCATAGTTATTACTCCTTACCATTCATATTGCGTAAGCTTCCCTTTTCGCGACAAATCGGGATAATCCCACTGCCTGAGAACCTCGTAAACCGCTATTGCAGCGGAATTTGAAAGATTAAGACTGCGAAGTTCGTTTCTCATGGGAATTCGAACACAGCTTTCCGGATTTTCATGCAGCAGTTCCTCCGGAAGTCCCTTATCCTCCCTGCCGAAAATCAGAAACGAATTATCGGGATAGGAAACTTCGCTGTGAATATTTAATCCCTTTGTCGTAAAATAGTAGAAGCTGCCGTTCTTGTTTTTTTCAAAAAAATCTTCTAAATTATCATAATAAGCTATGTCAAGCTTATCCCAGTAATCAAGTCCCGCACGTTTAAGATGCTTGTCCGTAATTTGAAAGCCAAAGGGTTTTACAAGATGCAGCTTTGCTCCCGTAACGGCGCAGGTTCTGGAAATATTTCCCGTATTCTGCGGGATCTGCGGTTCAACAAGCACAATGTTCAAATTATACATTTTATATCAGCCTCATGAATATTATCTGTTTTCCTGTGAAAAATATTATAGCAACCGTCCGCTGCGGACGGATTATACTTTAAGGAGATCATTATGGATATCAAATCTATTTCAAAGGGTTTAGCCGCCGGAGCAGCTGTAGGTCTCGCCTGCTATGCCGTTTCGGCTGCCGGTGCAAAAAAGAAGAAAAGTATTAAGAAAAATGCGGGAAAGGCTCTTAAAGCTGCAGGTACGGTTCTTGACGAGATCACATCCGTTATCATGTGACGCTTCCCGAATTTCTGCGGAATTCAAGGTAGCTTTCAAGAATGATTACTGCCGCAACAGCATCAACTACTGCCTTGCGTTTTTTGCCCCGAGTATTTGTAACATTCAGGTAGTTGTGAGCCGAAACGGTAGTACAGCGTTCGTCCCACAGCCGCACGGGACAATTTGTCAGCTTTGCCAGCTCTTCAGAAAAGAGCTGGCATTTTTCCGCTCTTTCGCCGATAGTGCCGTTCATATTTTTCGGATATCCTACTACGATCTCCTCCGCACGTAGTTCTGCGGCAAGCTGTGCTGTTTTTTCAATACATTTTTTAAAATCTCTTTCGGAAATAACACATACGGGAGATGCGATCATTTCGCTTTTTCCGCATACTGCTATGCCTGTACGTGCGTCTCCGAAATCAGCAGACATGATAATCATATTTTACACCTGCCACGGCTCGACTGTTCTGATAATGTCGCGAACGCTTGCAATGCCGTTCGCATCAAGGAAATCGTTCATTTCTTCTATAATTTTTATCGGAGCAAAGGGATCGGTAAAAATTGCTGCTCCTACCTGTACGGCAGACGCGCCTGCCATCATAAGCTCGACAGCGTCACGGCCCGATGATACTCCGCCCATTCCGATAACAGGAATATCAACGGCGTTTGAAACCTGCCATACCATTCTTACAGCAATCGGGAAAACAGCGGGGCCCGACATTCCTCCGACATTATTATGAAGGATAGGTCGGCGTGTATTAATATCTATCCTCATTCCGAGCAGAGTATTTATAAGCGATACCGCGTCCGCACCAGCCGATTCAACAGCCTTGGCTATATCGGCAATACTCGTTACATTGGGAGAAAGCTTTACAACAAGAGGTTTTTTCGTGACTTTGCGCACCTGAGCCGTAACCTCGGCAGCCATTTCACAGCTTGTTCCGAATGCAGCTCCGCCTTGCTTGACATTGGGACAGGAAATATTCAGTTCAAGCATGTGGACATCTGTAGCGTCAAGTTTTTCAGCAACGCAAACGCATTCCTCGACAGTCGAGCCTGCGAAGTTTGCTAAGATCACGGTATCCTTTGTGAGAAGATTCGGAAGCTCGGATTCGATAAAGCGATCTATTCCCGGATTCTGAAGTCCTACGGAATTGAGCATACCTGAGGGAGTTTCGGCAATTCTCGGCGACAGATTTCCTGTTCTGAGATTGAGGGTAGTGCCCTTTGTAGCGATTCCTCCAAGCTTTGAAAGAGGAAACAGCTCTTCATATTCGCGGCCGTATCCAAAGACTCCAGACGCAGGAATTATAGGATTTTTAAAATCTACTCCGCAAATATTCAACGAAAGATCTGCCATTACCAGATCACCTCCTCAGCATTAAATACAGGACCGTTTTTGCATACATGAGCAAAATATTCCTCGTCATTTCTTTTTACCTTGCAGGCGCAGCCGAGACAAGCTCCGATTCCGCAAGCCATACGCTCTTCCAGCGATATCTCACAGAATATTCCTTTCTCGACAGCCATAGCCGAGATCCTTTTAAGCATCGGCAAAGGTCCGCACGCATAAACCGCGTCGATCTTACTATTATTGAGCAGCTCTTCCATAGGCTGAGTTACAAAGCCGTGGAATCCCTGAGAGCCGTCGTCGGTACAAAGTATCGTACGAGCGCCGCTTTTAGCAAGATCCTCCTGCAAAATTACCGCAGAAGCGCTGCGGAATCCTGTAATAGCCACCGCTTTTTTGCCATACTCCTGTGCAAGAGGAAGCATTGGAGGAGTGCCTATTCCTCCGCCGACAAGTACAACATTCTCAAACTCCGGCTTGATTGTGAAGCCGTGTCCAAGCGGAGCCAGCATATCAATAAGCTCTCCCTCATTGAGCTTAGCGATCTCTCCCGTGCCCTCTCCTCTGATTTCAAACACTATTCTGAGAGTGCCCTTAGCCTTGTCGATACCGCAGATTGAAACAGGTCTCCGCAATGTAAAAGCTCCTATTCTTATGTGAACAAACTGTCCCGGTACTGCGATTGCAGCCACTTCCGGACAAAGTATCTCAAAGCTGTATATATTCTTTGCTATAGCCGTTTTTTTAGTTATAGCATATTTCCCTTGCGTATATTTCATTTTAAACTCCCTTCGTATCAGATCATGCATATCAAGCAGATACATTATAACATATTTCCAATAAATTAGCAAGTACAAATACAAATTTAATGCAAAAGCGAACAGCATCTGCCGTTCGCTTTTATGTTTTAAAATCATCAAATTTTTGTTATATCGACCATTTCAATATCATTAATGGTACGTCCGGATTCAAGAACCTTTGCAAGAGCCTTTGCAGTATCTATCGCAGTCAGGCTGCAAATAGAACGTTCTATGGACTTACGTCTCATCTTTACGCTGTCACGTTCAGGCAGACGTCCTTTAGCCGAAGTAGAAATAACGTAATGTATTTTTCCGCTTTCAAGAAGAGTTACAGCATTAGGCTCACCTTCCGAAATTTTTCTTACAAGATTCGCTGCGATCATATTTCTGGTGAGAACGCTCTGAGTACCCGAGGTCGCGTAGATCTCAAATCCCATACGCTCGAACTTATCGGCAATAGGAAGTATTTCCTGCTTATCGGTATCACGGACGGAGATCAGTACGCCACCCTCTTTCTTCAGATCATATCCGGCAGCGATCAGTCCCTTGAGCAATGCGTCTTCAAGATTCCTTGCGATTCCCAGACATTCACCGGTAGATTTCATTTCAGGGCCAAGCATAGTGTCTACATCGGTCAGCTTTTCAAAGCTGAATACCGGAACCTTAACTGCCACATACTCTCCCGACGGATAAAGTCCGCTTTCATATCCCATGTCTTTAAGCTTTGCTCCGAACATTATTTTCGTAGCGATATCGACCATAGGAATACCTGTAACCTTACTGATATAAGGAACCGTTCTTGACGAACGAGGATTGACCTCAATTACATAGACCTCGTGATTATATACAACATACTGAATATTTACAAGTCCTATAACATTCAGTTCCTTTGCAAGCTTTCTTGTATATTCAACAATAATACGTTTGATCCTGTCCGAAAGATGCTGAGCCGGATAGATCGAAATAGAGTCTCCCGAGTGTACGCCGGCACGTTCTATGTGCTCCATGATGCCGGGGATCAGGAAATCCTCACCGTCACAAATAGCGTCTACTTCAACCTCTGTTCCCATCATGTACTTGTCTATAAGAACAGGATTTTCGATCATATGGCTGGTGATAATTCCCATATATTCGATAACGTCCGCTTTTGAATGGGCAATTATCATATTTTGTCCGCCTAAAACGTATGACGGACGAAGAAGAACAGGATATCCCAGATCCTCTGCGGCAGCTACAGCCTCTTCCGAGGTCATTACCGTATGGCCGGCAGGACGCGGAATTCCGCATTTTTCAAGAACCTCGTCAAAACGCTCCCTATCCTCGGCAGCGTCTATCATATCAGCCGAAGTACCGAGAATATTTACTCCCATATCGGAAAGATGACGAGTAAGCTTAATAGCTGTCTGACCTCCGAACTGAACTACAACACCGTATGGTTTTTCGGTCTCGATAATTGCTTCAACATCTTCCTTGGTGAGCGGATCGAAGTAAAGTCTGTCTCCCGTATCGAAATCGGTGGAAACGGTTTCGGGGTTGTTATTGCATATTACCGCTTCGTATCCAAGCTCTTTAAGAGTCCATACGCAGTGAACGGAGCAATAGTCAAATTCGATTCCCTGACCGATCCTGATAGGACCTGAACCGAAAACGATAACTTTTTTCTTTCCGCTGTTTTTTCGTTCAATAAACTGAGCCGCTTCGTTTTCTTCGTCAAAGGTCGAGTAAAAATACGGGGTTTCAGCCTTGAATTCTCCTGCGCAGGTATCGACCATTTTGAAAACAGCACGCCGTCTGACAGGACATTTCTGACCTGATATGCGCTCAATGGTACTGTCAAGGTATCCGTACTGCTTTGCAATATTGTAGATCTCCTCAGTAAGCTCGCCGTCGGCAAGACGTCTTTCAAGCTCCACAAGATTCATAAGCTTTGAAAGGAACCACTTATCGATCATTGTGATATCATGTATCTCATCGATCGTTATGCCGCGTTTAAGCGCTTCGTATACCTTAAACGAACGCTCGTCGTCAACGACACTCAGCATACTGCGTATCTCTTCGGTACTGTATTTTTCAAGCTTTTTCAGATTCATCGTATCCAGCCCAAGCTCTATCGATCGGACAGCTTTCATCATTGCCTGTTCAAAGCTTGTGCCTATTGCCATGACCTCTCCGGTAGCTTTCATCTGCGTTCCAAGATTTCTCTTTGCATAAACAAATTTATCAAATGCCCATTTTGGAAACTTTATAACGACATAGTCAAGCGCAGGTTCAAAGCAGGCATAGGTTTTTCCCGTGACCTGATTGATAATTTCATCAAGAGTATAGCCTATGGCGATTTTTGTTGCAACCTTTGCTATCGGATAACCCGTCGCCTTTGAAGCGAGAGCCGATGAACGCGAAACTCTCGGATTAACTTCAATAACAGCATACTTGAAGCTTGTGGGATGAAGAGCAAACTGACAATTACATCCGCCCTCAACCTTAAGTTCTTTAATAATATTTATTGCGGCAGTTCTGAGCATCTGGTACTCGCGGTCGGTAAGCGTTACGGCAGGAGCTATAACAATACTGTCGCCCGTGTGAACTCCGACAGGATCGAAGTTTTCCATGGAGCAAACGGTTATAACGTTACCCTTTCTGTCGCGTATGACCTCAAATTCTATTTCTTTCCAGCCGCTTATACATTTTTCAATAAGCACCTGAGTTATCGGAGAAAGTCTGAGTCCGTTGGTTGAAATATCGCGAAGCTCCTCCTCGTTATTGGCGATTCCGCCGCCTGTGCCGCCAAGTGTAAAGGCAGGACGAACTATTACAGGATAATCTATGACCTTTGCAAATTCTACCGCATCTTCAACAGTTTCTACGACCTTTGAAGGAATGCACGGTTCGCCGATTTTTTCCATTGTATCCTTAAAAGCCTGTCTGTCCTCTGCCTTATGAATTGTTTCCGGATCTGCTCCAAGCAGCTTTACATTATGAGACTCAAGGAAGCCTTCCTCTGCAAGCTGCATTGAAAGGGTAAGCCCTGTCTGACCTCCGAGAGTAGACAATACGCTGTCAGGCTTTTCAATTTCTATTATTCTTTTTACAACATCAAGCGTAAGCGGTTCAATATAGACCTTATCTGCCATTGCTTTGTCGGTCATGATCGTTGCAGGGTTGGAGTTGATAAGCACGACCTCCAAGCCCTCCTGTTTGAGCGCGCGGCACGCCTGTGTTCCGGCGTAGTCAAATTCGGCTGCCTGACCTATTACAATAGGGCCTGAACCGATCACAAGAACTTTTTTAATATCACTTCTCAGCGGCATTTTACTTAACCTCCCTGCTCATCGCGTCAATAAATTCATCAAATAAATATGCTGTGTCAAGCGGACCGCCGTGAGCTTCGGGGTGGAACTGCACAGTAAAAGCATTGCACGATCTGTATCTTATTCCCTCGCAGGTCTTGTCATTAGCATTTATATGTGAAACAGCTCCCGTTTCGGGTGCGATGCTTTCGCCAACCACAGCATATCCATGATTCTGGCTTGTAACATAAGTCAGACCGCTTTCAAGGTCGATCACAGGCTGATTTGCTCCTCTGTGTCCGTATTTCAGCTTTTCCGTCCTGCCTCCGTTTGCAAGCGCCATAAGCTGATGACCGAGACATATTCCGAAAATCGGGATACCAAGTTTCTCGATCACTTTGATATTTTCAATTATTTCAGTATTTTCGGCAGGATCTCCAGGGCCGTTTGACAGCATTATGCCGTCGGGAGCAATTTGCTTTATCGTTTCGGCATTTGTATATGCAGGTACGACTATCACTTCGCAGTTTCGCTTGATAAGCTCCTGACGGATATTTCTCTTATATCCGAAATCAAGCAGCGCGACCCTATATTTAGTATCTACTTCTTTATATGTATAAATTTCAGAACCGGTAACATTTTTTACTGCGTCGCATATTTCATAATTATTTACTTTTTCAAGAAGCTCGTTTTTCTTATCATAAAGGTTCTCGGTGGTTATCACGCCGTTCATTACGCCTGCTTCTCGTATAATTCGTGTAAGGCGACGGGTATCTATATTACAGATGCCTATAATATTATGATCGGCAAGGAAATCTCCGATACTCCCCTCGCTTCTGAAATTGGACGGAGCATCGCACAATTCTCTTACAATATATCCGCTTACATATGATCTTGCCGACTCATTGTCCTCTTGATTTACACCGTAATTTCCGATAAGCGGAAAAGTCTGTGTAACTATCTGACCGTAATAGCTTGGATCGGTAAGCGTTTCCTGATAGCCGGTAACTCCGGTAGTAAAAACGACTTCACCGATGACAGTTCCCTTTGCGCCGCAGCTGAAACCTTCAAATACCGTTCCGTCCGCAAGCATAAGATAAGCCTTTTCCCTCTGAATGAATAACGACATTTTACCATTCCTTTCGAAATTTTACTTGACAAAAATTACTTCAAATTGATATAAGATGTAATATCGTCCCTCATGCGTATAGCCTCGCGGCGAGCTGCTTTAGCGAAGTCACGTTCGTCGCAGCCTTCCTTTTTATACGCGCACATAACGGCTCTTGAAGAATTTACTATCGCGCCGAGACCGTTTTCGTCAAAGCCGCCCTTAAGACCTTCTGCTCCTCCGCCCTGTGCTCCGTAACCGGGAACGAGGAACATTGTATGCGGAAGTCTTTTTCTAAGCTCTGTGAGCATTTCTGGATATGTTGCTCCAACTACTGCTCCTACTGCGGAATATCCGTATTTTCCAACAGAATCCTCTCCCCATTTTTCACACATATCACCCATAGCTTCATAAATACTTCTGCCGTCTGCCAATTTCATATCCTGAAGCTCTCCGCTTGAAGGATTTGAAGTTTTTACAAGAACGTAAATCCCCTTATCGCGCTCTTTGCAGACCTTGAGAAGAGGAGCGATACCGTCAGTGCCGAGATAGCCGTTGACCGTAAGCGCATCAGCGCCAAAAGGCTCTATTTCGCTGTCTCCAACAGTTACCGCACCGAGATGAGCATTGGTGTAAGCCTCCATAGTAGCTCCGATATCGTTTCTTTTACCGTCGGTAATTACAAACATACCATTAAGCTTTGCGTAGCGTATCGTCTTTTCAAGCGTTTTTATTCCGTAATGACCGTACATTTCATAATAAGCAGCCTGCGGCTTTATTGCCGGAACTATATCGTGGATCTCATCGATAATTGCCTGATTAAACGCAAAAATTGCTTTTGCCGCAGCCTTGAGAGTCCAGCCGTCCTCGTCAAGATAACGTCTGCAAATATACTCGGGAACGTACTCAAGCTTAGGATCGAGCCCCACAACGGTAGGATTTTTCATTTCTATGATTTTTTCAATAAGTCTGTCAAATGACATATACATTCTCACCTTTCGTCAAATTTTATTTTTCCTTTTGAAATTGTTATTATCGGCTTTCCTTTTAAGGTCATGCCCTTAAAAACAGTATTTTTTGATTTGGAATGCAGCTTCTCGGGATCGACCGTCCATTTTTTATTCGGATCGATTATTACAAGATCAGCCGTTTTTCCGACTGCAATTGCAGGTATATCAAGACCGAGTATCTTTCTCGGATTTACGCACATAAGCTCTGCAATACGCTTGAGACTTACTTCTCCCGTATGATAAAGAGCGGTAAGCGCAGCTGCAAGAGAGGTTTCCAATCCGACAACACCGTTCGGAGCCGTTTCAAAATAAGATTTTTCCTCACTCGAATGCGGAGCATGATCTGTAATGATACAGTCAATAACACCGTCCTTGATCGCGTTTATAACAGCCTGTACGTCGGATTTAGTTCTAAGCGGAGGATTCATTCTGTAATCCGCGTCCCGTTTCTCCAAGAGCTCATCGGTAAGCATAAAATAATGCGGAGCTGTTTCACAGGTTACTCTGACGCCTTTTTCCTTTGCAAAACGAATGATCTCGGTGCTTCCCTCCGTACTTACATGAGCGATATGGATATGCGCGCCGACCGACGAAGCAAGTATGATCTCTCTTGCGGTTATATAATCCTCGGAAGCTCTGTCCATTCCCTTTACGCCAAGCTTTTCGGAAATATATCCTTTATTCATAATGCCGCCGTTAATTATAGACAGATCCTCGCAGTGCGATATGACAAGCATTCCGTTATCCTTGGACTTTTCAAGAGCCTTACGCATTAGCTCTGCATTTTCAACGGGACGGCCGTCATCGGAAATGCAGATACACCCCGCCGATTTAAGCGCTTCATAGTCGCACAGCTCCAAGCCTTTCATTCCGCTTGTAATGCAGCCTGCCGGATAAACGTCCACTCCCGTATCCGCAGCAGTCCTTATGATATATTCGACAGTTTCGGGATTGTCGCACGGAGGCTTCGTATTCGGCATACACACAACGCCCGTAACTCCTCCGGCAAGCGCGGCGCGGCAGCCGCTGTGGATATCTTCTTTATACGTAAGTCCCGGATCACGGAAATGTACGTGCATATCAAACAGCGACGGCATAAGAACAAGATCGCTGCCGTCAATGACCTCGTCGGCTCCGCATCTCAGATTAGTCCCCACGCTTTCGATTGCTTCGTCCTTAATAAGAACATCTGTTACCATATCGTTTTTTGCATCAACGGCACGAATGTTTTTTATCAAAATTGTGTTCCCCATAACTCCTCCTTATGAATTATAAATAGTAACGGAATCGTTTCCGTCATGCTCTTTGACCGACACTCTCACGTCCTCGTTTCTTGCTGTCGGGAGGTTTTTTCCGACATAATCGGGACGTATCGGAAGCTCTCTGTGACCTCTGTCTACAAGAACGGCAAGCTGAACAGACTGAGGTCTTCCGCGCTGGATCAGTGCATCTATAGCAGCTCTTGCACTTCTTCCGGTAAAAATCACATCGTCCACAAGGACAATTTTTTTATCGTTCACATCAAAAGGAATATCAGTAAGCTCATTCCATTCGGAAGCGTCCATATCGTCCCGATACGGAGTTATATCGAGCTGACCGAAGCTAACATCGGTTTTTTCAAGCTCGGATATTTTTTCGGCTATGCGTTTGCCGATCGCTACGCCCCTTGAAAGTATTCCCACAATGCAAAGCTTATCCGCTCCTTTATTTCTTTCCAGAATTTCATAGGAGATCCTCGCCATTGCTCTATGCATTGCAGCTTCGTCCATGATCAATCTCTTTTTTTCCATAAAAATCACCTAACAAAAAGCGCTTGCCCTTTATGACAGGCAAGCGCATAGATATAGCTGCATCTACAGATATAGTTACAGTTTATAAGTCACCGACACGCCTTGTCAACCTCACAGGATCAACTTAAAGGGTTCTCTTTGAATAATTATAACATACTTTTCAAGCTTTGTCCAGTATTATTTCATCAATTATGGTGCTTTTTTTCTTTTTTAAGTTTTCGGACCAAAAAAGCTGTTGTTCCAAGCACAGCCGCCGTTGTTGCAGCAGCTTTAACAGCGGTATATGTTTTATTTTTCTTTTTGCTTACAACTCGTCCGAATCCATGATATTCATCGGAGCTGCTGTATGTAATTACGGAATCAAGCTCCAGCTCGCCCTCGGCAACCTCAACTTTAAGACAATGAACCGCACATTTACTGTCGACGCTTCTGTAAAACGCCTGACGGAAGCTGCTTCCTCCGACCTCACGATTATCTTCAATTTTTACGCCGTCAAGAGTTATCTTAATTTTTGCCTTTTCCACAGTACCGCACAAAGCAAACGCGCTGCCCATAAACGCGATCTTAATGCCGTCTCCTGCTTTCAGATGAGCGCAGGCTCGATTTGAAAACTTATAGGAAGCTCCGGCGTCAAGAGTAGGATTACCTATATATTTCATTTTTCCGTGAAGCGCGTCGGCTTTGTTTGTATAGCTGTTCGTATTATCTATCGGCTTTACGGAAAGTTCGGAAAAGCGATTATTATCATAGCTGCTTGTCAGCGATACGCGTCCGTTTGGCTGCATAACCGATTTTTCGGCATAATTTCCGACAAGACTTTCGTCGATATACGCAAGATAAATATTTCCGACTGCCGTGACGGTTAGCTTATGCTCGGCATCGGGATCAAAATCGTTTAACATTCCGTCACCGACAATGTCGTCCATGAAAAGAATTCTCCAACAGCCGTCCTTAAAAAGTCGAAGCGAAAATCCGCAGTTTGACGTTATCTCGCAGGCGACAGCCGAATTATAGCGCACTCCTATCCCTGCATATCCGCCTTTTATCCTGACTATGACCTCAGCAGAATAATCCGCCCATGAATCGTCTCCAAGGCAGGTTATAGGCTCGGGAGTACCTCTGAAACGCCAGTTATCGGGAATAATATCCGCTGTTATTTTTTGTTCGAGATAATACTTATTCTCTTCATTGACAATTTCAAATGCTCCTCCCTGATCGGTAAGATAGTGCGGAGCTTCGGGAACAAAATCATCTTTATGCGGAAGCTTCAGGCGTGACCTCTTATTGTTGATGCGTCCGTACTCACTGAGTTTCTCCATAATATCGGTGTCCAAGCTTGTAACGGTAACAATGGAATACGGCTTGACCGACAAGTAAAGCTCGTCATTTTCAATGCAGACAGTCTCGCATATTTTAAGCCGATTCACTTCGCCCATATCTCCGGGATTCGGGCCGCAGCTTTCTATAATATTTATTTTTCTGCCGTTGAGATCGCAATTTTTGAAAGCAAGCCTGTACTTCCTTGTCCTTGAGCTGTCATTGGTCAATACCGATGAAAAATCCGATCTGCTTTCAGGCATAAAAGTTATATAATTTGAGGTAGTATATTCAATATAGTGATTTTCCTCACCGTCTCCAAAGCAGGCGCTTTCGACAGGGTGCCAGCCGTTTTTACAAAAAGCCGTAAAATGCATGACCGCATAAAATCCCGAGCTGATTAAGTAATGTCCGCTCCAAGGCTCGTTCGCACAAATAATATGCTTAGGATAATAGCACGAACCGTCATAATAAGCAGAGACCGCAGGCTGAAGCTCATACATCGTCATTTTTCCGTGAAACCAACTGTTGATGATCCGATTTGCCATATCGACAGCTCCGTTTCTTCCTCCAAGACCTCCAATGCCTGATTTTGCAGTGAACTCCGGGGTATTCATCGGAGAAATACCCTCGCTATACCAGATTTCCTTACCATATTCGCTGTACAGGCGTTCGGTATCTTCATTGCCGTAGGTCGTATAGTGAAGTCCGATTATATCCACGGCATTCCTTAACTGCTGATTTTTTAACATTTCCTCAGCAATTGTGCGCGTGTCGACTTCGTCGGAAGCAACGATTTTTATATTTCTGCAGCTGTACGGCAAAGATCTATCGTTTCTTATGCGTTCTGAAAAGTAAATTATCCATTCGCTGTCGGCATAACCTGTTTCATTTGCATCGGGACTTATATGAGTAAATCTGAGTCCGAGCTTGTTATATGCCTGAGCAAGAGTCTGCGAATACCATTTATAACGAGCCTTAAATCCGTCCGCTTTGCTTTTTTCAAAAGCCTTTGCAACCCATGCAGGCTGTCCCCAGCGAAGCATATCCACAGTAATATTCGGATTGATTTTCTGAGCATCAGCTGCAAAAACAAAACCCGCGCCTCTTGTAACATCGGCTGTCTCGTCTTCTGAACGCATTGTACACGGCTCTGTGCCCGAAGACGAATTCACATCAGCGCCAAGCTCAATTTTTATATGGGAAAGCTGTGCTCCGTAACCTTTCTCAAAAAGCAGGCGAAGTATCTCATGATATATTTCCGGATACTTTTTTCTGTAATCGAGCAAAAGCTGCGAAGAATTATTTGCCGATATACAGCCGATTCCCTTATACGCAGAGTTTTCTCCGCAGGCAATCGTATCAGCATCGATCAAAATATCACGATATTTTCCGTTATTAGAAAGTCCCTTATGTATATCCTCTGCCGCTCCGAAAGAAAAATTTTTATATTTTTTTTGAAAATTCATTTCGACCTCACTTTATAGGCTCGGCAATTAAAAATTTAATTTTAATTCCTTCGTCGGAAAACATCTTTTCATGCTCTGTAACAAAATTTTCGATATCGGTTACGCTATGCAGATCACGGGTCATATATTTTATGCTAAATCCTGCCTCTTTGAAATATTCAATGGATTCATCAAAGAGTTCATCATCGTCGGTCTTGAACCATATCTCGCCTTTTAGAAATTTTTTATAGTTTAAAAGCTGGCGCGTATGGGTAAGACGGCGTTTTTTATGCTTTTTCTTCGGCCACGGATTACAGAAATTAATATATATCCTGTCCGCACGATCATTTTCGTCCCAAGTAAGATCAATACGTTCAATATTCTGGATCGCCACTCTGACGTTGTCCGTTTTCATATTTTTCTCCGAATATGCAGCCTCGATCTTTCGCTTTGCAAGCACGAGCATTTCGTTTTTTATATCCATTGCAATGTAATTATTTTCAGGATGAGCCGAAGCTGCCTGTGATATAAATCCGCCCTTGCCGCAGCCGAGCTCGACATAAAGCGGTCTTTCGGGATTATCAAAAAGGCTGTACCATTTTCCCTTGCATTCTTCGGTATTTTTTATGTAAAACGAACACGCTTCAAGTTCAGGCTTTGCCCATGGTTTATGTCTGATCCTCATATTTAACCTCCATTAAAATTTTAATCGATCACGCCGATTTTTCAAAATTTAAACTTGTAATTTTATTCCGGCAGAATATCAATTATTGCAACCTCCGGCCGATTATTAAATCTTGCCGGAACAGGATATCCTCCTATTCCGGATGTAATAAACATTGTTCCGCCGGAATAAGGAAACATTCCTTTATCATAGATATCCGAACGAGTTCCGTTAAGCTCAGGAAACCACTCGCCGTTTTCCGCATAATATACAGGCCCTTTTTCAAACGGAAGCTGAATGATTCCTCCGTGAGTATCACCGCAGAGTGTTAGATCCGCTCCGAACTGCGCAAACTTGTCATAATTAGGGATATGAGCCATAAGTATTGTGTAACGATTTTCATCAAGTGAAAAGGCATTATTCAAATCAAAAGTTGACGAATAATAAACGTTATCTATTCCGAGGATCTGTATCTCGCTGCCGTTTATATTAATAGATTCACTTCTATAATCCATAATATGAGCTTTTGCAGCTGACATGGCGTCAAGATATTCCTGTGCAGTGTCATGCTCGCCTGGAACAAAATACACCGGATATCCGTTATCAGTAAGCTTTGATACAAGCTGCACGGGAATATCCCTCAGCTTTTCATCGCCGCTTCTGGAATACATATCGCCAAGAATAAAAACAATATCAGGCTCGGCATTATCTATCTTTGAATATACCGCATCGCTGCCGATCCCGAATTTTGACGCATGAAGATCGCTTATAACGGCAATTCGTATATCGGAAGAAATTTTATCGGAGTAGACTTTAAATTTAGAAGTTTTTATGGTGAAATTATTAAACCACCAAACTATTCCGATAATTATAATAAATATCAAAAACTTTCTTAGCCTGTATTTCTTTTTCTTTGGCCGGCTATTTTCGTTTGTCTCGTCTTTTATAAGTTTTTCTGTTTCCTGGCCATTCTTTTGTTCATTCATTTAGCTCACTCCTTAATGTGCACGTCGAGCTGGTTAAACGGAATTTCAATTCCATTTTTATCGAACGCTTCCTTAACAGCTTCATTCATATTGTATTTTACGGTCAGATAATTAACATTATCAGTCCACAAAAGCACGTCAATAGAAATAGAGCTTTCGCCCTGCGCTCCAATTCTCACGACAGGTTCAGGATCTTTGTAAATCAATTTATCGGCTTTTATCACATCAAGAAG
The DNA here is from genome assembly GCA_905215965.1 of uncultured bacterium. Lineage (GTDB taxonomy): Bacteria > Bacillota > Clostridia > Oscillospirales > Ruminococcaceae > Ruminococcus. The sequence continues at coordinate 82,157 of CAJMSD010000011.1, forward strand.
AATTTTTCTTGCCGCTTCAAAATCAGTTTTATAACTAACTTCAAAGCTTAGATCTACACGTCTTGAAGAGCTTTCCGTGTAATTTATGATCTTAGCTTCGGTAATTTTTCCGTTTGGAATAAAAACTGTTTTACCGTCCGCAGTAGATATTTTCGTATACAGAATGCTGATAGTTTCGACTGTACCGACAGAATTGTCTATCTCTATCATATCGCCTGAAACAAACGGTTTTGAAAAAAGAATAATAAATCCTCCGCAAAGATTTGAAAGGCAATTCTGCAAGGCAAGGCTTATCGCCAGACCTGCAGCTCCGAAAATTGTAATAATTGATGACATCGGAACGTGCATAATAGAAAGCGCCATCATTATCACAACAATATACAAGATAATTTTTATAAGTGAAACCAAAAAGCCTCTTGCGGCGCTGTCAATATTTGAACGCTTGAAAGCTTTAGATAAAACGAAAGTAATTATTTTTGCAGCAACTATTCCTGCAAGCAAAGCAATTAAAGCAATTGCCAGAGAAGGAAGGATCTCTTTTATTTTATCGCCAATAGCGCTAAAAAATGTACTCGCTTTGGCAACCTCTTCATGGATAACTTCAGCAACAGGTTCCGTTGCCGTTGTGATCTCCTCAGTAACTGTCGTATCTGTATTCAAAATTTCATCGCCTTTCGTATTTTTATATTGCATACAGTATAATTATAACAGATATGCAGAAAAAGTCAACGAGAATAAGTTTTATAAAAAATTTAAATATGTTTTATCTACTTGAAAAAGCTGCTGCAATATGATATAATAACTAAGTAATGTTAAGTCAATACTGTGGTTATATTGGAAAATGTCGCTATAGCTCAGTTGGATAGAGCGACCGCCTCCTAAGCGGCAGATTGTTCGATTCCTTCGAGTAGTGAAAATTGCATAAATCTTAAAAATGTCTCAGTAGCTCAGCTGGATAGAGCACACGCCTCCTAAGCGTGGGGTCGGAGGTTCAAATCCTCTCTGGGACGCCAGAAAGCACCGCTGCAAGCCTTTTTCGGGGTTTGCAGCGTTTTTTTGTTCCTCCTTCTCCCGGTAATTTCGCTTCCGTTACCGGGAGATTTTTATACGCCGCATGATGTATATTTGCTAATTGGACTCGAACGCTTTTCAGAAATTTGCTAAGAAAATTCTGCGTTTTGCTAATTCGATTTTTCGGATCACTTTGCCGGGGCTTGTGCCGCTATCAGGGCTGCGAGCGCACTCGCCAGCTCCGGCGACTTCTGAAGCTGCTCCACAAGGCTTTCAAGGTCCAGGGTCGCAGGTTCCGATTTTGCCGGTTCTTCAGGCGGACGGACGTTGCGAAGATCAGGCTTGGCATAGAAGGCAGTCTCGAATTTCTGAGCATTGACCTTTCTATCCTCGTCCAGAATGTGAGCATAGATACCGGTTATCATGTCGATCTCGGCATGGCCTGTATCGCCCTGGGTGGCTTTCAGATCGCCGTGGTTCAGTTTCAGTTTGTAAGTGGTACTGGAATGACGGAGAGAATGAAAGACCACCTTCGGCAGCCCTGCGTCCTCACGGAGCTTTGCAAACTCTTTGAGGATGATCCGATCCTCGCAGGGCCGTCCATTGGGAAGTGCCACCACCAGATTGAAGTCCTGATACTCGTCGCCCAGAAAGCCTTTCAGCTCGTCCTGGGACTTCTTCCATTCCCGCAGGATGTAGGCAAGCGTTTTCGGCAGCCACACCTTACGGATACTGGAATCGGTTTTCGGCTTTTTCAGGATAATTCTTGTGCTGGTGTTCGGCATGAGCGGAGTGAAGATGTAATAGATATCCTTCTCACCCAGCGTTTCAATCGCCCGTTTGGAGGCCCTCGTCAGCTCCTTGTCGATGTAGACATAGGCATTATCCGCCGCAATATCTTCATCGGAAATATGGACGTTCTCCCAGGTCAACCCCAGGATTTCACCCATACGCAGAGAGCAGGCAAAGGAAAGGTTCATCGCTACATAGAGCTTGCTGTCCGTGCATTTGTCCAGGGCAAGACGGATCATATCCGCTGTCCAGATATCCCGTTTCGCATACTCCGTTTTCGGGAGGATCACATTGTCAAAGGGATTTCTTGCAATGATTTCCCATCGTACCGCCTGCTTAAACGCACACCGCAGGAGCTTGATGATTTTTTCAATGGTCTTGTCGCTGACATAGGTGGTAACGGCCTTTCGGGTCTTGGTAGACACCGACTTGGTTTTCTGTAAGGTTTGGATATAACCGTCAACCGCACGGGGAGTAACCGCCTGTACCTCCATATCACCGATGATCGGATTGATATAGTTCGCAATCAGTGCCGTTTGGCCGTCATACATAGACACGCCCCATTTCTTTTCTCCGTAAAGAGATACGAAGTCATAAAGGAACTCGGTGATCGTCTGATTGCTTGGCGGGAGAAAAGTTCCCGTGTGCTGCTGATTTTCGATTTCCGCCTTGCGCTTTAAGGCCTCTTTGTGGGTATGCCAGGTTTCCCACTTCTGTTTGGTTTCTCCGTTTTCGTCCACATAGTTGTAAACAACGGAATAGTTTTTCTTTCGCTTGATTATAGATGCCATATCGTTCTTCCTTTCTTGGATCACAGGTCGAGGGAGTCAAGCCACTCGTCAAATGACCGCTTGGAAATGCGTATGGCGTTACCAATTCGCACGATTTTAAAGTGCCCTTCTTTTACAAGGATATATGCGGAAGTTCTTCCGATGCCCAGGATTTGAGCAATATCGTCAACCGTATACGTCCTTCTTTCAGGGGTTTCTTTCTTCGTGCCGTTCCATGTTTGAGACATGAGACCCCCCTTTCAGTTATGAAAAGGAACAGCACGAATATGTGTGGGTAATATAACTTCCACCATCATTTTACCGTGCTGCTCCGTGTTTGTCTGCTGCTAATTGAAAAGTTTACGATCTATCCATAAACTTTCAAAAAAGAAAAGTAGGCTTACGGACGGCTGCTGGCACAGCTCCACGGGAGTCTAACCCCGGCCCATGCTGATGGGTGCGGCGCACAATGCTTTGTGGGCGTTCAATGCGCGAGTATCTTTAACCCTGCCCGTGTGTCATCGCCCGCAAGCCGCCACGCTTGTTTTACGATCTGGTGCTGTTCGCTCGCCCGTTACAGTGGTCCCGTCCTGCGGACTTGAAACGAGGTCATGGCGCACCGGTCGTATGGCTCGGCACAAACAGGAATGTATCCGTTTGCCTTATACTGCGGCGTTGGCCTCCCAACGGGCTTTCTTTGTCAAGGTGCTGCCCCGGCTACGAAAGAGAGAAACAGGGAAAGGGTAAGCTGTTTCCGCTTTCAGACCGGGCTTGTCAGCTCATGCTGACAATGGAATGAATGAGCTTGATCTCCAATCGGCGCTTCATGTACTCGTCCACCCGAACATGGGGCTGGCCGTCAGGCTCGTAAAGCGTCCGGGTACAGAGCTTATTGATATAGCCCTCATAATATCGGAGTACCTGATCCACAGCCTGAGAGTCCCCGTCACGGGCGGCGTCAATCACCGAAAGAGGAAGAAGCTCCTTGCC
>CAJMSD010000012.1 GCA_905215965.1 uncultured bacterium
CAATTGTCCTCTTCTGCAACGTACTTATCATCCTCATAGTGGAAGAGTGCTCCGTCGCCGTCGAGAACTGTTGTTGTAGTTGTAGTTGTTGCAGCCGTATTTGTAGTTGTAGTAGTTGTTTCACTGGCTCCGCCAACTCTGATAATTGCAGTAGCAGGTACTGTATCACCGTTAATTTCGGTAATATTTCCATTACCGTCATTTGCTCCCGAGAATCTTATATAAGGCATAGTAACCGCATAGTCACCGCTTGCCCCCTCAGGAATAGTTACTGAATACTTGAGAAATACTGATTCGGTATCAGGCTCAACATTTACAAATGAGCCACCCTCGACATAGCCAAGAACACCGTTAAATACAAGCGAACCTGCATTTCCCTGCTTATCAATGAACTGATCCGCAGTGTGCTTGCCATCAGCAATATAGTTTGCGATCCAGTTTACTTCGAATGAAGTATCGCAAGCTACACAGTTCTTTGATACGTTTGTTACCGCTTCTTTAAGGTCGCCCTCAAGAAGAATTGTACCCTGAACATTGGATAATTGCTGTCCATGAGAATCAACGTAAATGCTCAGATCAACAACGTCGCCCACGTTAGCCTCATAGACATCCTTATCATAGCTAAGAACAATGCCCTCTGACGAATTTTTATCTGCAGAAACATCTGCTCCACTCATAGCATTAGGCTGCTCGGCAGAAAAACTGCCGGCAGCGCTAACGTTAAATGAGGAAGCAAATACACTTGTCATGAGAGAAGCGCACATTACAGCAGATGTTACCGCTGAAAATAATTTCTTCATCAGTGTATTTCCTTTCCGAGTTAAAAAACTCTATTTAAATTACTTTGGAAAATATACTTTTTACTTACTTATGCCTGTGTATTGTACTGTGTAGCTACAGGACCGTCGTTTGTAAGAGTCCAGAGTTCGATGATAGCTTCAAGGATCTTCTGAGAGTCATCATATGTAAGGTCAGTTGAATCTACACTATATGTAGGAGCTGTAACCTCAGCATTGATCTTGCCCTGGTCTGTGAGATCGCCGTTGCCTGCAAGGTACTTGTTAAGTACTACTACGTCAGCTACGTTTACAACGTCGTTGCAGTTAGCGTCACCAAGAACGCGTCCGCTTGGATCAGGTGTTGTAGCTGTAGTTGTAGTTGTAGTAGTTGTTGTTGTTGTAGTAGTAGTAGTTGTAGTAGTAGTTGTTGTTGTTGTTTCTGGTGCTCCTGAACCGTTTACACGGATGATTGTTGAAGCAGCCTTTACACCGCCGGGAATAGCAAGTGTTACACCGTTTTCAACGTCTCTAACTCCGCCGAGGTCGATAAATGGCATTGTTACTGCATAATCGCCGTTTGCGTTTTCAGGAATGTGTACTGTATACTTCAGGAATACAGACTCCGGATCAGGTTCTACTGAAACGAACTCGCTGCCTTCTACATAACCAAGTACGCCGTTGAAGATAAGTGAACCGGGGTTGCCGCTCTTATCAATAAATGTATCAGCTGTGTGCTTTCCGTCTGCAATGTAGTTAGCGATCCAGTTAACTTCGAATGAAGAATCGCAAGCTGCACAGTTCTTTGATACGTTTGTTACTGATTCCTTAAGGTCGCCCTCAAGAAGAATTGTACAGTCAACTCTTGATACGAGATTTCCGTGTGTGTCGAGGTAAACGTTAAGAGTTACATCGTCGCCAGGATTTACTTCATAAACATCCTTTTCGTAAGTAAATACTGCGCCTTCATCACCGCCGCCATTAGTTGTTGTAGTTGTTGTAGTTGTTGTATCCTGCTTTTTAGTAGTAGTTGTTGTAGTTGTTGTAGCAGGCTGCTCTTCGCCGTCGCCTACCTGAATTGTAAGTCTCTTAAGTTCGAGCATACCTTCACCTGCAACGCCGCCGTAACCGATATTTGAATAGTCAAAGTTAGTTACGCATGAACCAAGACGGTTTGTAGGAAGATACTTTGTATCAGGATCTGTGAAGTAATCAACGAAATCAATGTAGTAATTACCATCAGCAGCGCCCTGCTTAAGTGTTACTGTAAAGTAGTAAGCCGGATATGCGTCTGATGTTTCACCAAGCCATGGATCGTTGCCTGCATTTGTCCAAGCCATTGAAACCATAGGAAGTGTAACGTCTGCGCTTGCATCGCCATTAAGGATAGTTGCCTGCATAGCGCCCTGACCCATGATGTTGCCGTCTTCAATTACAGAAGCAAAGAACGGAAGCTTTCTTGAAGTAATTGACTCACCCTTGATATCGTATGTCTTCTTTTCGCTTGCAGACCAATAGTTTTTAAGAATATTGGAACCGCTTGCTCCGTTTGGAAGCGCGATTGTCATATCGTCTGTGCTCTTTGAATCAGCGCTCAGACCAAATCTTGTCTGGATACAGTTAACTTCACCTTCAACGCCTGACTCAAGAAACAGACCGCAGTCAAGTGTTACGTCACCTGCAGCGATATCTGCTGAAGAAACCTTAAGTACGTCGCCGGTGCTATGACCTGTTTCCATGTCAACGCCGCGAAGAGAGAGAGCTTTTGTCTGCTCAACTGTCTCAGCAGTAGCAGCGCTTACTGATGCAGGAATTGCAGCAGCAATTACTGTTGCAGCCATACAAACTGATGTAACTGCAGAAATAAACTTTTTCATCTGTAATAATTCCTTTCTTTAGGCTTTCGCCTATTGATTAATTTTATTGGGGTTTTATTCCTCTGTTAATGGACAAATCAGATAATCACAGCATTTACAGCTTGTCAATCTGCAGAGCAAGGTATCTCTGGATCTGCGTTGCGTCGTTTACACTGACGCCGTCGCCTGTCTGATAAACGTCAGCATTCTTAAATCCCTGATCTGTAAGCGGATTTGAATTTGAGTCTACAGAATAAAGAAGAATTGCAATAACGTCATCGAGATCAACCTTACCGCTGCAATTTGCATCGCCTCTTAAGCCTTCGTTTTCGCCGCCGATTTTAACTTCACCGTCAACTGCACTAACTTTATAAGGAACAAAGTTTGTACCGTCTAAATAACCGGCGAAGATCTGATCGTTTGTGACTCCGGAACCGGGATAAGTTTCACGGTTGACCGCAGTTACCTTAACCGGAATTGACGAACCTGCTTCAGCTGTATCGGCAACCGTACCGTTAATAGTACAGAAAACGCCGCTTCCCTGAAGCCAGTAGTTAGAATCATCAAGCATTGTTGTCCACGTCAGTTCAACAGCACCTTCATCGTTTAAGATCTCGCTGCCAAAGAGCGGAAGAAACGAGCTTGACTCATCTGCGTCATCTGCTCCGGTATCTGTAAGAGCGCCGGCTGTAACTGATGTTACATTAAGCACACTGCTGTCGAACTCAACAGCGAAATCGCAGTTCTGAATTCCTGTCGACGGAATATCAGCCATTGAAATATCGATTGAAAATGTACCTCCCGGTTCAGCTGTTGTGCTGCCTGCGGATATCTGCACTGTTTCGCCTGCTGCAAAAGCCGAAGGGATTGCGCACAAATTCATTGAAAGAAGCGCTGCCGTTAATGCTCCAACGACTACCTTTTTTGTCTTCATTTCATCTTTCCTCCTTCTTATTATAGTTATATAACAAGGAACAAAAGCCCCTTTATTATATCATAAATTTTGAACGGATTCCTCAAAGGAACCGCAGGATATGAAAAAATATCCATCATATATTATAAGACAGATTTTATCCAAAGTCAATAGCGCTTACTCAATTTTGTACATAACTTATAAACGCGATTCAGCATTTTCCGTACAAATACCCAACAAAAAAGCATAATACGCACGAAATTACCGCAGCGCGATGCTTGTACGCATCAGTTAAGACATAAAGATAAGGCTGACGACTAAGATATTTTCACACCGTTTCGAACTCGCACGCCACACTGCCGTGGCGCAGCGCCAATATCCCATAATCCAAATTTATTTATGGTTTTATTATATATCAGATCGTTTAAAAAGTAAATAGTCTTAAGGTGTTTTCGGTACATTAGATAAACAAAGCGCTTTTTTTTGCACGTCTTGCACAATTGATGAAAACTTTTTCCGAAAGTGTTTTGCACGTTTTTTGCCAAATTATTAATAAGTTATAACTATCAATTCAGCTTCTGAAATTCAACAGGAATGTTCTCATCGATTATGCGATCGACCACGTCCATTCCGAAATTTTTCGCCGTACCGTAAGGAGCGTAAGGCACGCCGTGACCGCTTGCCAGTTCCTCGGTATACATATTATAAGGATACAATCTCATATTTGAAAAACTGCCGTCGTCATAGTGATTAATGACGGGAATAGCTCCGACATTTTCAAGGGTTACATCGCCTGTTTCGCCGTCTACCACTATATCCAGATCAGCGATCTCGCCTACAAGATTGAAGTTATCTGTCTGAGCGGAAATAAAATTTCCGAGAGAGTAATAAACAAAACCGCGCGTACCGTCGTCCCTGTAGAGATATTCCATGGTTTCCGCAGTATGAGGGTGAGTACCTATAATTAGGTCTGCTCCCCAGCCGGTCATATCCTGAGCAAGCTCTCTTCTGTCCTCTGAAACTGTATGAACGTCCTCAACGCCCCAGTGAGCCGCGACAATAACGACATCTGCAATTTCATTTGCTTTTTTTATCTGAGACTCGATGACATCTTCCTCGCTTGTAAGTATGACTCTGAGGGAAGAATCATAAGGGATACTATAACCGTTCATATGCTCGGTATAAGCGAGTATTGCCACAGTAACTCCGTTTACGTCGATAGTTCGTATATTCTGCGCATCAGCTTCATTTCTGTACGCTCCGCAGACAAGGATATCATTTAAAGCGCATTTTGAGTCCCAATAGTCAAGAGCAGACTCGAGGCCTCCTGTTCCCTTGTCAAGAACATGGTTATTGGCAATTGTAAAAGCATTAAAGCCAAGCTCTATCATATCATCGCCCAATTCAGGCGGAGAATTAAAATTGAAATTGCTTCCCGATATCTCATAGTCTCCGCCGCAGATAAGAGTTTCCTGATTAAGGATGCTGAGATCGCCCGATTGAATAATATCACGAACGTTCTCATACATCGGCAGGAAGTCGTAAGTTCCGTCTGTTGCGTGATAAGAAGCCTCGCGGTACACAGCCGTTTGTATAAGATTATCGCCCGCTGCCACTACATGAATCTTTTTGTCTTCAGGAACAGGCTCGGTAGAAGGCTCTTCCGTTACAGGCACTGTTGTGCTATCGGTTGAATCAACGGAGCTTTCAAAAGATGCCTCGCCTACAACATCACCGATGCAGCCGCCGATTCCGATAGCTGTAGCAGCAAGAATAGCAAGAGCGGCAAAAACGCGTCCTTTTCTAAGTTTCATTTTATTCTCCTTATATAAATGCGCAAAACGCCGTAAGAAATCGCTTATCATTTATGTACATTATACCATATAAATTTCTTTTTTGCAAATACATTTTGTATCAATTTTCTGTATAATTACAGAACGTTTTATTTTTGTTTAATTAAATAAAACTCGCCAAACGTCGATATAATGGCATTTAGCGGTTATACAATCTGTAAAGCCACGTGCTTTTAGCTGTTTGTACGAAATTTTTGCGTTAATTTTGTGCAGTTTGACGATCACATCGATCGTTACTTTATTTATAGATATGTAACAAGTAACTGTTATACTACGCCTTGCTGCATCTGAAGCCGCATGAATTCATCAGCAAGAGTTTCAGCTTCCTCATAAGAAGAAAGCTGATAGCATCGTCCCCTGAATTTTGCCGAGCCGTAGTATCCGTTCATATACCACGCAGCGTACTTCCGTGCTTCATGCATGGCAAGCTCCTCCGGTTTTTCGCTGAGAGAGAGTATAAGCCGTATATGCCTGAGCATTACGTCCATTTTTTCGCGAAGGCTCGGCGGAGCGTACGTCCCCCCGTTCAGCCGTGAATCTATTTCCCGGAAAATAAACGGGTTTCCATAGCTTCCCCTGCCGATCATCACCAGATCGCAGCCTGTTTCCCTATACATATTAATACATGAATCGAAATCGTTTACATCGCCGTTTCCGATGACAGGGATCTTTACTGCGCGCTTCACATCGGCGATCACTTTAAGATCGGCTGTTCCGCTGTAATACTGCTCTCTCGTCCTGCCGTGAACCGTGACCGCAGAAGCTCCCGAAGCCTCGATTGCTTTGGCAAATTCCGACGCGTTTATGTTTTCGGAATCCCAGCCGCTCCTGAGCTTAACGGTAACGGGAATATCTCCTGCCGCCGTTACAGCCGCTTCCGTTATCTTAGCGGCAAGTCCGATATTTTTCATTATCGCCGAACCGGCTCCTGTATTTACGACCTTCGGAACAGGACAGCCCATATTTATATCAATGATATCGGGAGCGTAATCGATGACCTTTTTCACAGCCTCAGCCATAAACTCAGGCTCGCTTCCGAAAAGCTGAACTGCCATTGGACGTTCTTCCTCGGTGACCCTGCACAGCTCCGCCGTTTTTTTATCGCTGTAGCATATTCCCTTAGCTGATACCATTTCGCTTACGGCATAGGCGGCTCCGTATTCCTTGCAGATAAGCCTGTAAGCGCGGTCGGCAACTCCTGCCATTGGAGCAAGAGCCGCCGTTTTGGCGATCTTGACTCCGCCGATATTTATGAACTCAGCCATGCTCAATCTCCGCTCTTTGCTTTGTTTCTGAACACGAACACCTTGCTGAGAACATAATTGGCAATAAAAATGAGTACCTGACTTGCAAAGGTTATGATTACCTCGTTCAAGTTGAGCCAGTCCACGCATATAAGGAAGATGACCTCTTCCATTGCAAAAGTAGTCAGTCTGGCGCCGTAGAATGCGGCAAAGACTTTCCAGAATTCCTTTCTGGTTTTTGTTTCTTCCTTGAACACGTACTTTTTGTTTGTAAAGAAAGCAAAGGTAACAGCCGCTATCCACGAAATAACAACGGCAGAAGTGCTCTCCCACGGAGGATTTCCCGGAACAGCCTTGAAAATAATCAGCTTTGTAACGATGGAAACGACAGTGGTAAGACCTCCGAAAAGAAGATACATCCATTTTTCTTCATATTTATAGTATATATTTTGCAGAGGCTTCGGAAGGATCGAAACGACCGCTTTGATCAATTTTTCCATTTGCTTGTTTCCTTTCAAATTGACTTAAGGCAGCGCCATATGCGCTGCTGCCTTTATTTTACCATAAACCGTTTATCAAGTCAAGAATAAGAACACATCTTTAATGTCATAGCTGATTATTCTTTCATTAAGTTTTCACAGAATATTCATTGACATATTTATACACTAATGATATAATCTAACTCAGTTAGATAAATGGAGGTGTATTTATGATAAGCAGCGAAGAGACAAACGACATTTTAAATCGTATGGCTGAAAATCGACCCCGGCATTTTTTCAGCAAGGTCGATTCAACCAATGCAGGCATAAAATGCGTTATCAAATTTCTTGTCGAAGCCGATCGTTCAGTTTCGGCAGGCGAAATCAGCAGCTATATGAACGTCAGCACTGCAAGAGTTGCCGTACTGCTGAAAAAAATGTCCGAAAAAGGTCTTATCGTCAAAGAGCGCGATCCCTGCGACGCTCGCAAAACCATTATAACGATTTCCGACGCGGGAAAAGAATATGACAGAAAATGCAGGGAAGAAATTATCAGACTGTTTACTTCCGTAATTGAAAAAGTCGGAAAGGAAAAATTCGAGGAATTCATTGACATATCAGGTGAAATAAAAAAAGCTATTGCCGAAGAGATCGACGCACAGGGATTCCAAAGCTTTCCCGAAAAATCATAATGTGAAAGGAGAAATTTTATGATAAAAATACTCAAAAATCTGAAACCGCGCGATCTTTGCTATATTCTGATATGCGCGGCTCTCGTTGTCGTTCAGGTCTGGCTTGAACTCACAATGCCGGATTACACCCAAAAGCTCACGCTTGCGGTCACAGCCGAAAAGACCGATATGGATATAGTCTGGGAAAACGGCGGAATGATGCTGTTATGCGCTTTTGGAAGCATGACTGCGGCAATAATCTGCGGATTTTTTGCGGCTCAGGTCGCCGCGAATTTCGCTAAAACGCTTCGTGAAAAGCTGTTTGACCGCATAATGCGCTTTTCAAATGCAGAGATCAACAAATTCTCGACTCCAAGCCTTATCACGCGTACAACGAACGATGTTGTACAGATGCAGATGCTCGTCGCAATGGGGCTTCAGGTAATGATAAAAGCTCCCGTAATGGCTGTGTGGGCGATATGCAAGATCTCGTCAACAAGCGTTGAATGGACAACGGCGGTATTTGTATGTGTTGTTGTTATAGTTATCACTATCACGCTGCTTGTACTTCTTGCGTATCCGAAGTTCAAAGCTATCCAGAAGCTCACCGATAATCTGAATAACGCTACCCGCGAAAATATCTCCGGCGTAAGGGTTGTAAGAGCTTTTAACGCCGAGGAATACCAGCAGGAAAAATTCGGCAGGGTCAATACGGAGATCACTAAGAATCATTTGTTTACAAGCCGTATCATGGGAATAATGATGCCATTGATGACCATAGCTATGAACGGTCTTACGCTCGCTATATATTGGATAGGCGCATACCTTGTAAACGAAACTTCCGAGATAGCCGGACGTGCCGAGATCATCGCAAATATGACAGCCTTTACGCAGTATGCTTTACAGGTAGTCGGCGCATTTATGATGCTCGTTATGATATTTATTATTCTGCCGAGAACTCTCGTTTCCGCAAGACGTATAAACGAGGTCCTTGACACCGGGCTTTCAATTGATTACAAGGACAAAACCGTTGCCAAAGAGGAAAAAGGCTCTATTGAATTCAAGAACGTATCCTTCAGCTACAGCGACTCGGGCACTCCCTGTCTGAAAAACATAAGCTTCAAAATAAATAAGGGCGAAACCTTTGCGGTAATAGGCGCGACAGGTACGGGAAAATCCACTCTTGTCAGCCTTATCCCGAGATATTACGACGCATCAAGCGGAGAAGTCCTTATTGACGGAAAAAATATTAAGGATTATCCGGAAGATCAGCTTGAGCAGATAGTTTCGATAGCTCCGCAGAAAGCAACTCTATTCAAGGGCGATATCAAATCAAATATAACCTACGGCTGCAAAACAGAGGTCGCCGACAGCGACGAACGCATAAACCGCGCTCTTGAAATCTCGTCTTCAAATTTCGTTTCGGAGCTTAACGGCGGTATCCACGCAGACGTGGCTCAGGGCGGAACAAACTTCTCAGGCGGTCAAAAGCAGCGTCTTTCAATTGCAAGAGCCGTTTTCAAAGACTCTGAGATAGTTATTTTTGATGATACCTTCTCGGCGCTCGATTATAAGACCGATATGCTTGTCCGCAAAGCCGTAAGAGAAAAGCTTGCCGGAACAACGGTAATTATCGTTGCACAGCGTATAGGAACTATCAAAAACGCCGATAAGATCATGGTTCTCAACGACGGAGAGATAGCAGGTCTCGGCAGGCACGAGGAGCTTCTCAATAATTGTCCGATCTACAAGGAGATCGCCCTTTCTCAGCTTTCCGAGGAAGAGCTTTCCGGAAAGGAGATGAAGTAATATGCCTCCAATGGGTAGAATGATGCACGCTAATGCAAAGCCGGAAAAAACCGATATCGGCGCATTAAAGAAGATACTGCTCTACTGCAAGCGCTATCTTCCTGCCGTTATAGTTGCGCTTATCTTCGCAGTGGGAGGAGCGTACACAACTATCATAGGTCCTGAAAAGATCAGCGATCTTATGAACGAGATCACAAGCGGAATAGTTGCAGGCATCGATATGGACGCCTTTCTGGATATATGCATAACACTGGTGATACTTTACAGTGCGGGGTCCATTCTCAATTACGGTCAGCAGTTCATTACAGCCACCGTGACCCAGCATACCTCGCGACGCCTGCGCAGCGATATATCAGAAAAGATCAACAAGCTTCCCCTGAGATACTTCGACACGTCCACCAAGGGAGATATTCTTTCCCGCGTGACAAACGATGTAGATACCATAAGCCAGACGCTTTCTTCAAGCTCGGCAAATCTGATAAGCTCCGTTGTGCTCTTTTTCGGGGTTATCTATAAAATGTTCAGAACAAATTTTGTTCTTTCGATCGTAACGATCGCGGCTTCTCTTCTCGGATTTGCTTTAATGGGAGCGATCCTGAAAAAATCACAGATCTACTTCAACCGCAAGCAGGCGGATCTCGGACGTATGAACGGTCATATCGAGGAGATCTACACCAATCACAATATTGTTCACGCTTTCGGCGCAAAGCAGCAGGAGAAAGACAAATTCGACGACATCAATCAAAAGCTTTACGACAGCAACTGGAAATCACAGTACCTTTCCGGCATGATGCACCCGATCATGGGATTTATGGGAAATCTCTCCTATGCGCTTATTTTTATAGTGGGCGTTGCGTTCATAGTCAACGGAAACGACGCTGTTACTCTCGGAACAATAATATCATTTGCAATATATGCCAGATTATTTTCACAGCCGCTTTCCACATTCGCTCAGTCAATGACAGCGTTCCAGCAGGCTTCAGCCGCTTCGAAAAGAGTCTTTGAACTGCTTGAAGCCGAGGAAATGGACGACGAATCCGCAAAGACGACAGTTCCCGAAAATATTAAGGGCGATGTTGAATTCAAGCACGTTAAATTCGGATATTCTCCGGATAAAACCATTATACACGATTTCTCGGCAAGTCTCAAAGCCGGTCAGAAGGTAGCGATCGTCGGTCCGACGGGCGCAGGGAAAACCACAATGGTAAATCTTCTTATGCGCTTCTACGAAGTTGACAGCGGAGATATAACCATTGACGGAATCTCAACAAAAAGCATGACAAGAGAGACCGTTCATGATCTTTTTGACATGATATTGCAGGATACATGGCTTTTTGAGGGCACTATCCGCGAAAATCTTGAATACAACAAAAAGAACGTTACGGACGAAGACCTTGACCGTGCTTGTTCGGCAGTCGGACTTAAACACTTTATATCTACTCTGCCGCAGGGTTACGACACTATGCTCAGCGACGCGCTTAATCTCTCAGAGGGACAAAAGCAGCAGCTTACAATTGCAAGAGCCATGATAAAGGACGCTCCCCTGCTTATCCTTGACGAGGCTACATCATCGGTGGATACGCGTACCGAGCTTGTAGTTCAGGAAGCTATGGATAACCTTACTAAGGGAAGAACCTCGTTTGTTATTGCTCACAGACTTTCAACGATAAAAAATGCCGATATAATCCTCGTAATGAAGGACGGCGATATCATCGAACAGGGCAGCCACAGCGAGCTTCTGAAAAAAGGTGGCTTCTACGCCGATCTCTATAACAGCCAGTTTGCCGCAGCTTAAAGCGCGCGAATGTTCGCTATACTTTAAATGTATATTCTCCCCCTTAATGCACAGACGGGAACATTAAACTCCGCCGATGCATTAAGGGGGAATTTTTATGACAAAAATAAACCGTTGGTAGAGCTTGTACATCAACAGTTGATATAAATCAAAGTAAATTCGCTTGAACTCTACCAAAGGGTGTGCTATAATGTAATTACAGCAAAAATCACATAACAACTTCGGAGAAAATTTATGGATAATAACACTGTGTTCAGGAAAAATTTGGTCAAAAGAAGAAAAGAGCTTGGACTTACTCAGGAACAGCTTGCTCAGAAAATGAACGTTTCCCCTCAAGCCGTTTCAAAATGGGAAAACTCAAGCTACCCCGACAGCGAGCTTCTGCCCGAGCTTGCAAAAAACCTTGACGTTTCCCTTGACTATCTTTTCGGCTTGAAGAAGGACGAGGGAAAAACAAACATCAGCCGACTGGCTGAAAATAAGCTTCGGTCACTTCCGGACGAGGAAAAGGGACGTTTTATCATCGAGCTTTTCTACGGCTTGCTGTGCGCCTATAACCGAAATACCGAATCAAACGATATAAGCTTTCCGAAGCATTTTGCCAGAGAGACCTACGCTCATCTGCGTACCGACTACGAGCTTGCCGTATCAAGACTGAATCCGGATATGCAGTATTTATGCTTCATGCGCATTCCCGAGGACGGAATAAACAGCTATTTCAAAATTCAGCCGAGAATAATGGAGCTGTTCGGTTTTCTTTCAGACGAGAATGCTCTGCGCATAATAAGCTACGCCGAAACAATGGGCAGAAATTTTATACTTACAAAGGAATGTATCGCTAAGGAGCTTTCAATGCCAATAGAGGAGGTTTCCGATATCGTTGACCGCCTTGACCGTTTCGGTATCATGTGGAAGCTTACCGCAAATACAGGCGGAGAACCGTTCCCTATATACGGATATGTCCACAACGTATCACTTGTGGGGATACTTACTCTTGCGGAGTCTCTGGTGAATTTCCTGAGCTGCTGCGAGCCTGATATAGATACATGGAAAAAAGCTCCGTTCCGTATGCAAAAAACTGACGATACAAACAAAAACAAACCCTAAGCATATCAAGTTCTTACTATAAGGAGGATAATCATGTTAAAAAGAACCTTCGCAGGACTTCTTGCAGGAGTCTGCGTAATTTCCAATGCCGTTATGCTGCCTGAAAGCATCAGCGCTGCCGACAGCGAATACACAATGAACGTTTCGGTCAAGCTTAACGGAGAAAAAAAAGAGATCAGTCCCTACATCTACGGAGTTAACGAGTACGGAAACGTCAACAATCTGAAAAATATCACCGTAAACAATATCCGTCAGGGCGGAAACCGCTACACTGCCTACAACTGGGAAACAAACTGGTCGAACGCAGGAAACGACTGGACGCACAGCTCAGATACAAATATCGGCGACGATGTAAACGGTGCAGGCTATGCCGCACGCAAGCTCTCCGAGACCTGTGGAAAGTACAATGTTCCGTATAAGCTGACAACTCTGCAAATGGCAGGATATGTTTCCGCCGATAAAAACGGCTCGGTAAGCGAAGCCGAGGCTGCTCCGTCGGCACGCTGGAACAAGGTAGAATTCAGAAAAGACGGCGAGCTTTCGCTTACTCCCGACCTCTCCGACGGTACGGTCTATATGGACGAATATGTAAATTACCTCGTTAAGACTCTGGGAGATTCTTCGACCTCGACAGGAATTCAGGCTTACAGCCTTGATAACGAGCCTGTGCTCTGGAACGACTCTCACCCGAGAATTCACGCCGATGAAGTAACAAACAGCGAGCTTGTTTCAAAGTCGATAGAGCTGGCAAAGGTAGTAAAGGAGATCGACCCGAACGCAGAGGTTTTCGGTCCGGCTTTCTGGGGAATGCTCCCCTGCATTCAGATAGGAGAATCCGGAAACGGCTTCACCGATCCCGAGTGGCAGGCTGTAAAGAGTAACTACAACTGGTATCTTGATTATTACCTCGACCAGATGTCTCAGGCTGAAAAGGAATGCGGAACTCGTCTGCTTGACGTAATTGACGTTCACTATTATGCTCAGGACTGCTCAACGGACGAAGCGAGACTTCAGGCTGCAAGAAGCCTTTACGATCCTACCTACGTTGAGAACAGCTGGCTTCAGCCTTACATGGGGCAGTATTTCCCGTTTATTCCGAATATTCAGAAATCCATCGACAAGTATTATCCGGGAACAAAAATTTCCGTGTCAGAGTACAATCTCGCAAATATCGCCGATGAAAAGAATACAGGCAAATCCGTAGTTTCAGCTATTGCCGAAACAGAAGCGCTCGGCTGCTTTGCAGACAACAACGTTTACTTTGCCACATATTGGGGAACTCTCCCGGAATGCCCCTATGTCGAATCCGCAATAAACCTTTATACAAATTATGACGGCGAAGGCGCGGCATTCGGAGACACTCTCGTTGAAGCGGAAACAGAGGATATTTCACTTGCAACCGCTTACGCTGCTGTCAACGGCAGCGACAACTCGGAAGTAACAATGGTCATCTCCAACAAGGATATGAACAGAACGGAAAAATCCGTGATAACTCTCGACGGTTCGGACGAAAATTACAAAAGCGCCGTTGTTTACGCAGTAACTCAGGATCACAGCGATATAAGAATAATCGACGTTCAGAACGACGTTTCGGGAAACACCGTTACAGTAGAGCTTCCTCCCCTTTCCGTTGCACAGGTCGTAATTTCAAATGAAGCTACCGATAAAACGGTCTATGAAGAACCCGATATCGAAACAAAGGAAATTACCTACAATTTCAGCGAGCTTGAAACTTCTCCGAACGGCTACCTTATGATACCGATCGAGGATGCCAAGGCTCTGAAAAAAGCCGTTATCAACTCAACCGCATACAGCACATCCGGCGCATCATGGTACGGCGGAGGCGGAGGTCTTTGCTTCAACCACCTCAAGCTCAGCGACGGAAGCGAAGCATGGGGACAGAAATCTTTCTCGTACAGCGCAGGAACAGGCGACTCGACCGTAAGCTTTGACGGAACATTTACTATCGTGACAGACGCGAGCACAAATACGACCGCCGAAGTTGAAGCCGAAATAGGCGACACATATATTGAGTTCCAGGACTGGTGGAAATCGTCAAGCAACGATGATACCGGAGCCGATGTAAACGTCACATACAACACGATCACTCTTTATTATGAATACGATAATACGGAGACCGAATCGCTTAAAGGCGACGCAAATCTTGACGGCAGTGTTGACATAGACGACGTTGTTACTATCCTTTGCAACGCTGCAAACAAAGAAACATATCCGCTTTCCGACAAAGCCATAGCTAACGCTGACGTATATCAGTGCGGAGACGGAATAAGCTCAAACGACGCGGTTTCCGTTCAGAAATATCTTGCTCTTATACTCGATAAGCTGCCGGAGTCATATCTTTGATGCCTGACTGTATTATAATCATCGGGCAGCATTGATGCTGCAAGTGCTATTACGCTGCGGATATCTGCACTAACCGCAGCTTGAGAAAAAGTTCTTATAAATATTCCTTTGTTAAATTCAAAAAACAGACAGCCGTATTCAGCAATGAATGCGGCTGCTTTTTGTTACTCGGAAACAGATCTCCTGCAAAGATTACGAATGCTTGAAACTTGTATTGATCTGTGATATAAGCGGCGAGTCGCCGCCGACAAATTCGCGCTGCAAAACGTGCTCCATGTAATTTTTCACGCGAATATTGCTATTTTACGGTTTATATGCTATAATAAGCGTAAACGCTTATTATACTTTATCTAAATTCCTTGCAGATACTCAAATCACAGATTTGCTCCCTGCAATCAAACAAAAATGTAATATATTATGAATGCGTATACAGACGCGCTCAGAGAAATGAGGCTGAATATGAAATTTCTTGCAATTGACGGAAACAGCATACTTAACCGTGCGTTTTACGGAATAAAAATGCTCTCGAATAAAAAGGGAGTTTTCACCAACGCTGTGTTCGGTTTTATGAATATATACCTGAAAAATGTCGGAGAATTCAAACCCGACGCCGTTGCTGTCGCCTTTGACCTGCGTTCCCCCACGTTCAGGCATAAGGCGGTTTCATCTTATAAGGCGAACCGAAAGGGTATGCCTCCGGAGCTTGCTCAGCAGCTTCCGCTTGTCAAGGAGCTGCTTTCTCTTATGGGCGTAAAGGTCATGGAATGCGAGGGCTACGAGGCTGACGATATCCTCGGAACTCTTTCCAAAATGTGTACCGACAAGGGCATCGAATGCCATATTCTTACGGGAGACAGAGACAGCCTGCAGCTCATCGACGATAACGTAACGATACGTCTTGCCACCAATAAGGAAACTATCCTTTACACACCTCAGCGATTTATTGACGATTACGGCTTCGAGCCGATAAAGCTGATCGACCTGAAAGCTCTCATGGGCGACAGCTCTGATAATATTCCGGGAGTTCCCGGCATCGGAGAAAAAACTGCTTCGGCGCTTATTAAAAAATACGGCTCCGTCGAAAAGCTTTACGAGGAATACGCCGATTCCGCAGATATTACCAAGGGAGTCAAAGCCAAGCTCGAAAAGGGAGCCGATTCCGCCAAGGAGAGCAAATGGCTTGCAACTATAGTACGCGATGTTCCCGTGAGCGCCAATCCCGAAGATTACCTCACAGGCGCTCCGGATAATACGGGAATAAGCCGTCTGCTAACCGAGCTTGAGATGTTCAAGCTGCTGGATAAGCTCGGAATATCTGCATCGGTCGGGATCGCGGCAGCTCCCGAAAAAAATGAAGAGACCGCCGCCGAACCTATCGAGCTTTCCTGCGAACCGCTCGCCGCAGAAATTATAGATTCCCTCGAAAGCTGCGATTATCTTTTTGACGGAACAAAGCTGACCGTCCGCAGCGGAAATACCGTATATACCGCGGAAAGCGATGATATTATATGCGGATTCCTGTCGTCCGGATGCGCGAAAAACACCATTGATGCAAAGCCGCATTACCGTTATGCCTTTGCTCACGGTATCGAACTGAAAAATCTGAAAAATGACGCAGCTATCTGCGGCTATCTGCTTAATACGGCAGCTTCGGATTATACCGTTGAAAAGCTGTGTGCCGAATATTCCGTTCATTACTGCGCTGAAAACGGCGAATATGCCGATATAGCCTCCCTTGATTTGCTGACAAAAAAGCTGAGAGAGCTTGTGAAAAACGAGGGAATGAACGAGCTTCTTGAAAAAATAGAGCTTCCTCTTACGGAAGTCCTTGCATCTATGGAGCATTACGGCATAAAAATAGACGCTGAGGGCGTGAGAGAATTCGGCACGATGCTCACGGAAATGACAGAGGAAACAAGTCAGATAATTTTCGACGAGGCAGGACATACGTTTAATATCTCGTCTCCCAAGCAGCTGGGAGTTGTGCTTTTCGAGGAACAGGGACTTCCGGCTAAGAAAAAGACAAAAAGCGGTTATTCCACTAATGCCGACGTTCTGGAGGAGCTTAGAAATCAGTCTCCTCTCGTTGATAACGTGCTGAAATACCGCCGCTATACTAAGCTGAATTCGACCTACGTTGTCGGACTGCTCGATAAAATTGCCGATGACGGACGCATACACACCTGTTTCCGTCAGACTGAAACGCGCACGGGAAGAATTTCATCGACCGAGCCGAATATGCAGAATATTCCTGTCAGGACCGAGCTTGGCAGTCAAATGAGAAAATTCTTTACAGCTCCCGACGGAAAGGTTCTTCTTGACGCCGACTACAGCCAGATAGAGCTGCGCGTAATGGCTCATCTCTGCGGCGACGAGAACATGATAAACGCATTTACATCGGGAGAAGATATCCATACCTCAACGGCAGCTCAGGTGTTCGATATGCCTCCGTTCATGGTCACTTCCGAGATGAGAAGCGCCGCCAAAGCGGTAAACTTCGGTATAATTTACGGAATAGGAGCTTTCTCGCTTTCAAAGGATATCGGAACTACCGTTGCGCAGGCTAAAAAATACATCTCCGATTATCTTGCGCGGTATCCGAAGGTAAATGAATTTATGGAGAGAACTGTTGAAGGCTGCAAAGAAAACGGCTATGTTTCCACAATGTTCGGCAGAAAGCGCTATGTCCCGGAGCTTCAGTCGTCAAACAAAACAATTCAGGCAGCCGGAAAAAGAATTGCTATGAATACTCCCGTTCAGGGCACGGCTGCGGATCTTATAAAGATCGCTATGGTGAACGTTTACAAGCGTCTGCGCGAGGAAAAACTCGACGCGCAGCTTATCCTGCAGGTTCACGACGAATTGATTGTCGAGGCTTCTCTTGCGGACGCTGCCGCGGCTTCCGAAATATTGGGAGATGAAATGCGCAGGGTGTACGAGATGAAAGCGCCGCTTTCAGTCGAAGTAAACGAGGGCAAAAGCTGGTATGACGCCAAAGGCTGAGACAGGGAGATGAGATAATATGAAGCTGAAATGCAGCGAATGCGGAAATAAGGTCGACAGCAGTGATAAAACCTGTCCGATATGCGGTTACGTTCTTTATGATGACGTATTCGAAAGAATGGCTGCCGATGTCGATGAGGAACTCGGCAATGTGACAGAAGCCGAGCTTAGAAAGATAAGAAGAGAATCATCAAAAAACGTTGAAAAGCTGACGTTTTCCCAATTTGAAGAAATATACGCAAGAGAGCACGGCAGTCCGGCTTCAAATCCGCTTGCTGTCGTAAGTCCGCTGTTTTACAGCCTCGAAAGGCGCAGATATAAACGTGAATTGAATGCGGCATGGCGAGAATATCGGAGGTCCTTGGGATATGACGAATAACATAAAAATTATAAAAGCCGACTCTAATACTCCTCCCGATATTTTTTCCGCTCTTTCGCAGCTTGACAAAGCGGCTGTCGGCTCGGACGGCTGGTCGGAGCAGTCCTTCCGCTCCGAGGCTGAAAAGGATAACGGATATGTGCTGTATGTGCTTATTGACGGCGAAGCTGCGGCTCTGCTTACCGGTTATTATGCCTGCGGAGAGGGCGACATCACAAGCGTTGCCGTTGCTCCGAAGTATCGGCGGCAGGGACTTGCAAAGGCTCTGATAGCGCGGTTTGAAGAGCTGCTTCCCGACGATGCCGAAAAGCTCTTTCTTGAGGTTCGGCAGTCAAACGAAAATGCCGCCGCTTTATATAAAAAATGCGGATTCGAGCAGATATCGCTCAGGAAAAATTTTTATTCGGATCCCCGCGAAAACGCTATAGTAATGATGAAAGCTGAGGTATAAAATATGCTTATTCTTGGAATAGAAAGCTCCTGCGACGAGACCGCCGCAAGCGTTGTTAAGGACGGCAGAGAGATAATTTCCTCCGTCGTTTCGACACAGATCGAGGAGCACAAAAAATACGGCGGAGTTGTTCCCGAAATCGCGTCGCGCCGCCACTGTGAAAATATACTCGGCGTTGTCCGAAAGACTCTTGACGATGCAGAAATAACGCTCGGCGATGTCGATGCCGTTGCTGTAACATACGCGCCCGGACTTATAGGCGCGCTGCTTGTGGGAGTTAATTTTGCAAAAGGACTTGCCATGGCTTCGGGAAAGCCGCTTGTTCCGGTTCATCATATTGCCGGTCATATCGCTACCAACTACCTCACCCACAAGGAGCTTGACCCTCCTTATCTCTGCCTTGTGGCAAGCGGAGGTCACAGCCATATTATCGAAGTCCTTTCATATAATAGATTCAGAGTTGTCGGCAGGACCCGTGACGACGCGGCAGGAGAATGCTTCGACAAATGCGCCCGTGCAATGGGATTTCCCTATCCTGGCGGAGTTCACATCGATAATGCCGCCCAAAACGGCGATCCCGCAAAATTCAAGCTTCCTCACCCTGCCGTTGCCGGAAGCGAGTTCGATTTCAGCTTTTCGGGACTGAAAACCTTTGTCATCAATACTATACATAATTCTCAGCAGAAAGATATCGAGCTTGATCACAACGATCTTTCCGCAAGTATTCAGCAGACGATCGCCGAGATCCTTACCGAAAAGACAATGAAAGCCGCCGAAGCTCTCGGCTATCGGAAAATTGCTCTTGCAGGCGGAGTTTCAGCCAACTCGGGAGTGCGCTCGGCAATGGCGGAGGCTTGCTCAAAGCGCGGTTTTGAATTTTTTATGCCGGATAAGAAGCTCTGCGGCGATAACGGCGCAATGATCGCAAGTCAGGGCTACTACAATTTTATAAACGGAATTACTGCCGACGAAAGCCTGAATGCCGCCGCTACCCTTTCTCTGGACGACATAAGCGAATAAGAGCCTTGGCATCTCTGCGCGAATCATATATAATAAAAATATAAATTATATCAGGAGGATCTTACCATGAAAAAGTTATTATCTGCGCTCCTTGCCGTGAGCGTTGTTTTCGGCGCAGGCTCGGCTGTGTTTGACTCCGCAAATTACAGCTCCATGCAGACTTATGCTTCTTCCGAGTATACGGAGGGAACTTACGGCTATCTTACTTATAAAAATTACGGTGATTACATAGAGATTACGGATTGCGATGTATCGGCAACTTCTGTTGAAATACCTTCTGAAATTGACGGAGTGCCTGTTACGAGTATAGGCGATGATGCGTTCTATGAGTGCTCAAATTCTTCCGTAATTATTCCTAACAGTATTACATGTATAGGCAATCGAGCGTTCTACAGTTGCTCAAACTTGGAATCTATAACAATCCCAAATAGCGTTACAATTATCGGTAATAACGCGTTCACTGGATGTTATAGCTTGACCTTTATAGCAATTTCAGACAGTGTTGAAAGTATAGGTTTAAGTGCATTCAATCACTGTTCAGGCTTAACCTCTATAACCGTTCCCGACAGCGTTACAAGTATCGGGTATGGTGCATTCAGTTACTGCGGCAGCTTGACTGAAATTCTTGTTGATGAAAATAATCAATACTATACGAGCGACAACGGAGTATTGTTTAATAAGGATAAAACTACGCTTTGTGCATATCCGTACGGAAAAAAAGAATCAAAGTATATTATTCCAGATAGTGTTACAAGTATAGGTAATGATGCTTTCTGTGATTGTGATAACTTAACCTCTGTGACCATTCCTGATAGCGTTACAAGCATTGAGTGTAGTGCATTCATCGGCTGTTCAGGCTTGACTTCAATAACCATTCCAGATAGTGTTAAAAGTATCGGCAATTATGCGTTCTATTACTGCGACGGCTTGACCTCTGTAACCATTCCCGACAGCGTTACAAGTATTGGTGCAGGTGCGTTTAGTGGTTTCACAGGCACAATGCACGGCTATGAAGGCTCTTATGCGCAGACTTACGCCAAAGAAAATAATATTACATTCAGTGTTATCAAGCAGGATATAGCCCCCAAGATCTATGAGCAAATGAATATATTAGCTAATGACCCCTTGTATTACGGCAACTCTCAGACCGTACAGATCATAGAAGATTATCGTAATATGGCGATAGCCGACCCCGAGGTAGAGAGCTATCATTTCTGGAAGAATATAGGTAATATAACGGACGGTAATTTGAGCGAGGAAGAGTTTAATCAAACAATGACCGTACAAGCTTTAATTACAGAAATTTTTCTTAATGAAGAGCTGATTGCATCATTTGATAAAAATACAGCCGATTTACTCTGGAAAGAACAAAAAGAAGTGCTGACAGGTATTAAGAATAATGCGTCTGATTGGTCTTTAAGTGAAGAGGCTCTTAACAAAATAGACACGATTATTTCAACGGTTGATTATTCAAGCGAATTTTTTGATAAGTCTGTAATAGAGGTTTGTGAAATATTAAAGAATATAAACGGTCAGGAATTGACCGCTTTTGAAAAATTTATTAAGGGATATGCCGGAAAAGCTGAAATTGCAGGTGGGGTTGGTACTGTTCTTGAACTATTTCAGATATTCTCAACACGTCAGGAGAAGATTGAAAACGCTGCACAGTTGTATGAATTGTACTTAGCTTGTCTCGCATATCAATCTTCAAGCGCTCAGTTTCGTCAGGCAGTGCAGTTTATGTCGGATAGTGTAGCAAGAGAAGTGAGTAAATATACCGGCAATGATGATTTTGCAAAGAGAATGAGAGAAGTCGGAGCATTGTATCAAAAATATTATGAAATAATACTTGATGAAACAAAAGAACAATATAAAAATTTGGCTTCTGAATTAAGTTCGGAAATTGATTTTAATAAAGATCATCAGTGGGAAACATTTAAGGGAAAGGCGATAGCAATAGGCGTTATAGCTGCTGCATTCCCTGAAATAGCTTTTGCATTAAAAACTGCAGGAATTGTACTTGATGTCGGAGTTTCATTATGGGAAATAACATCAGGGGTGGACGAACGCGCGCTTGAACGTGATAAATTCCTGAATATGATACTGTTTTATGATTCGTTCTCTAATGCGCTCTATTCAAAGGACGGCTTTTACGGCTTGCTGTTAGATGACCCAAGCGAAGAGTCCTATCAGACATTTCTAAATGGAGTGAAAATGTATCTTATTGCGGAAGAAATGACCTTGGAATATGCTGCTAATTATTCAATAATGCTAAGACAAGCATTGCGTGATTGGAAGAAAGTATTTGTATTAATTGACCAGCAGGATTACATTAAACCAGTGTATCATGCAAGATATCCCGATAGACCAACCGGAGGGCGTACACCTCAATCATGTTGGAAGGAACTTAATAGTGATATGGTAGATGATGATGTTCAGCTTCTACGATATATGCATGTGTTTGTTGATACTGAGGAGTTTACAGGTCTGCGACATTTGTATTATTTAACGGAAGAAGAAGCTTCACAGTTGGGGAAGACTGAATTTACTAAGTATCAATGTTTACATACAAAAGTTAAGATGTATTCAATTTTATGTCCCATTGACATAACAATAAAACACGGTGACGAAATTGTTGCAAAGGTTGAAAATGATAAAATTGTTTTGAACAGTAACGAGATTATCCTTAATGTTTATAAGGAAGCAGACGATGAATATGCATATAAACATATAATTTTGCCGGAAGGATATACTCTCGAGATCAACGGCTTTGATGAAGGAACTATGACCTTTGAAAAAACGGTTGTCGAAAACGGAAAGGCAAAAATGATCTCCAATGTTTCCGATGTTCCTGTACAAAAGGGTTCTTCCTATAAAGAAATTATTGAAAACGGCGTAACTGTTGCATTGGAATATGATAAGGAAAACGACGGCATATCTGACGGTACTCTGACGTGTGTAATGATTGATCCGGAACATGCTATAACAGATATTCTGTTAGGCGACATTGACGGCGACGGCGCAGTAAACTCCAGCGACGCTTCACTTGTCCTCCGCGAGTACGCGCTTATCGCTACAGGAGAAGCTCCCACGTTCAGCGAAGCGCAGAACACCGCAGCCGATGTAAACGGCGATAATGCCGTAGATTCCTCCGACGCTTCGGTAATATTGGCTTATTACGCTTACACTTCAACAGGCGGAACAGGCAATATATCGGAATTTATGAATAAATAACAAGAACTGTGCAAGCTTAATGATCAACGGAACGTCCTCGATGCGGGACGTTCTTTTTTCATAATTAGAAAAAATCGGCACATAATATCTGCGAGGTGATATTATATGACCGATGATTACAGTACCAACAGCATAATATCGGATCTTTCTCTTAACCTGAAAGAGATAAAACGAATTTCGGGAGGTTCTTCCGATCTGCTTGTGAACGAATTTATCAGCGGCGGTATCAAATGCGCTCTGCTGTGCTGCGAGGGTATGCTTTCGACCTCGACGATAACGGAGCTTGTTCTTCTGCCTATTACGTCTATCTCAGCTAAAAAGGACTCTCACGAGCTGTTCAGATACATTCAGGATAATCTTTTGCTTTCGGTCGACCGTTCGTCTGCCGAAAATTACGGAGATATGTTCAGATTCCTGAACTCGGGTTTTGCCGTTCTTATTGCCGAGGGAATAAACAAGGCTCTTGTTTTCGGAGTTCAGGGATATGCCGTCCGCGGAATAGACGAACCAGCCGGCGAAGCTAATATTATGGGCGCGCACGAGGGCTTTGTCGAGGTAGTGAGAACGAATATGTCGCTGATAAGGCGGCGGCTTAAAAGTCCCATGCTCGTTATGGAGCTTTTCGTCAAGGGAACTAAAAGCCAGACCGACCTGTGCATCTGCTATATGCAGGACAGAGTGCCAAAAAAGCTTGTTGACGAAATTAAAAGCTCTCTCGACGAAATGGAGCTTGAATCAATTCTCACAACCGGATATATCCGTCCTTTTCTGGAAAAGCGCAGCTTTGAGCTGTTTGATTCAACAGGAACTACGGAACGTCCCGATGTGCTTTGCTCGAAGCTTATCGAGGGCAGAGTTGCTCTTCTTGTGGACGGAGTTCCCTACGCCGTTATAATCCCCAAGCTTTTCTGCGAAAGCTTCCAGACCATAGACGATTATTCATTCAAGCCGTATTATTCAACGTTTATCCGCTGGGTAAAATATGCGGCATTTATTGTCTCGATACTTCTCCCCTCCGTTTATGCGGCAATAGCGATGTATCACCCCGAGCTTCTCAACAGCACGCTGCTTATGATACTTGTCGATGCAGAAAAAAGCGCTCCTATCCCGATCTTTACCGAAGCGCTGGGAGTTCTTCTGATGTACGAGGTCATACGCGAAGCCGGAATACGTCTGCCCAAGGCTGTCGGCGGAGCAGTAAGCATAGTTGCAGGACTTATTATCGGCGATGCTGCCGTAAATTCGGGACTTATCAGCACTCCCCTGCTTACCATAACCGCTCTTGCCATTATCAGCGGATTCGTTGTTCCGGAACTGAACGCTTCTATGACGATCCTCAGATTCGCATTTCTCATCGTGGGAAGCATTTTCGGATTGTTCGGGATAGCTCTTCTCGCCTGCGCCGTTCTTGTAAATATATGTTCGACAGAGGACTACGGTTTCCCATATACCGCTCCCGTATCTCCTTTCAAGCCGAAAGGCATGAGAGATACCGCGATCCGCACCGGAATACGCAGTATGCAAAACGGAAACTTTACTGTGGAGGATTACCATGAGTAAGATTTCATGCGGTCAGCTTGCCGCACTTCTTCTGATAGTCGACGGCTTTACTTTATTATGCATAAATGGAGGCGTGACGATCGTAACGGCAGCCGTATTTCTCGGCTGCACATTAATACAGCTGCTTCTGGCAATGCCTGCGGCGGCAGCTTATAAAAACGGAAAAAAAATAAAAGACTGTCCAAAACCGATATTGTGGATATATTTGCTGTATATTCTCATCTGGGGAGGAATGCTGTTCGTTATGCTGTGGAACGTTTCCGATATCCTTTCCATACCGTCGGAGAACATTCCGTTCATACCTGAAAAATTGCTTATATCGGGACTTATCGCCGTCGTTTGTCCTTATGCCTCTTCACCCGGAGCAAAAGGACTTTCACGTGCAGCCGTTATTGCCGGAGCATTGGGAATAGTATGCGCTGCGGTAATAATCATCGGAGCAATTTCCGAGTTCAAAACCGAATATCTTTTTGCGGAAGCGCGGTATTCGGGAATTTTCGACGAAATCATACGCGGATTTGTTCTGAGCGGCAGCGCAGGAAGCTTTATCGTACTGCTCGGAAGCGTAGACGGCAGCGCTGTAAAGGCTGCTGTCGGATATTTTATAGCCAGAGCCGTTATCTGGACAGCCGTGCTTGTAACAACGGTCGCCGTTACGGGAGGGATAATGAAAATAACCGATTTTCCCGTTGCAATGGCGGCAGAGCTGTCACAGCCTTTTTATTCGCAGCGGATAGACTCGCTTTTCCTTATCGTTTTTGCCATTCTTGCGGTGTTTGCCATTGCCGCGCAGACTCTTTCCGCTTCATACCTGTTCAGTACGATCTTCCCGAATTTTAAGGAATTCAGAAGTACTGCGGCTCTGCTCCTTATGATACTTGCAGCCTTTCTTGTTTCAAGCTTTAAACGCTATGAGATCGTCTGTGCCGCTGCGGTTTTAATCATACTGCTTCTTATGCCGTTAGCGCTGAAATTCAGTAAGGAGAAGAAATAACATGAAAATAAAGTATTTGCTTGCCGCGGCAGCTGCCGTTCTGTCGCTTACGGGCTGCGGCAATACGCAGGAAGTTCAAAACAAAAGCTATTTGCGCGCAGTCAGCATAAACAAGGAAATAACGGCTGTAATGGCTTTTTACAGCGAAACCGAGGAGAATTTTAGTGCGCACGGAAACGACCTCGAAGAACTCAAGGATAACGCGGAGATCTCGCTGGGACGCACTCTTTTTACGGGGCACACCGAAATGATAGTTCTCGGCGACTGCGATTATACCGAAACGCTTACCTTTCTGCTTAACGAGTGGAAAATTTCACCGTCATGCCTGATAATTTCGGGAGACGAAAGCGCCTGCCGGAACGCTTCGCAAACGGTAGATTCGGTTCGCCGCGCCGTTGAAAAGAATGAAGCTCCCGAATGCGATATCGTCACAGTGCTAAGCGCATTGCTAAGTGAAAACGGCAGCGCCGAGATTCCTCTTTTCAATAACGGCGAGCTTGAAGGCACAAAAACAATTCACGGATAGGCGCGGAAGTATTGCTCTGCGCCTTTTGTTATATGCTTGACATTTAATTATGAACATTATATAATAAAATATGAACAATTGCGCTTATATATATCATAACAACAACGAAAGGGCATATTATGAATAACAAAAAATTATTGGCAGTTTTCAGCTCATTCATTCTATTATCGGGCTGCGGTCAGGTCGACCCCGAACCGGAAGAGCAAAAAAACGAGCTGATTCCCGGAATCTCTCTGGGAATGACTAAAGAGGAAGTATTCCGGACCTACGGAGACGACTACACTTACAATTATGACTACAGGGACGACGGCTCTAAAAACACCGTTGAATACGGTTATTCTACAGATAAACCGGACGTTTTTGATATTAATATCGATACTCAGGTCATCTTTGAGTTCGAAGACGATGATAAGCTTGTTTGCTATGGATACCATATCGGCAGAACCGGCGACTATAACGATTCAAGATATCCGTATTCGCAGGACGAGCTTACAGAGGCTTATGATAAAATATATGAAGAGCTTTCAGAATGGTACGGCAGCAGCACATCAGATGAAGAATTAGCCGAATACGGCGTACTTAACAACAATACATGGGAAACCGAGGAAGGCTCGGTCTGGTTTATTGTCGGAGTAAATATGTGGTCAACTTATACTCCGGACGCTTATGAAAAAGGCGTAAACGAAATAGTCCTTTCCTGTTCTGCTGCGAAAGAATCTTCCGAGCTGTGATCGGCAATTTCCGCCTGAAGGAGTAGTTATGAAAGACAAAAAGATCACCAACTGTGAAACCTGTACAAATTATGTTTACGATGAAGATTACGACTGCTATACCTGTATGGTAAACCTCGACGAGGACGAAATGTTCCGATTTATGACAGGTACAAATTTTAGCTGCGCCTATTACAGGCTCGACGACGAATACGGAGTTGTAAGGCATCAAAACTGAAACCATATAAATTAAAAAATATGCCGAAGCGATTATGGTGAAAGTGCACAATCATGCAACTATAGGGTTGTTGAAAACATAGATTTTTACGATATTAACAACAATTTTTCCGCAAATCTGTTGATTTTTGTGAAGTTTGTGCTATAATATAATTATGAAATGCGGCAGTTCTTTTTCTGCTGTGTTTATTTTTACAGCAAACTTTATAAATATATTTTTGGAGGATTTTCCGTGAAGAAAAGGATCATTACTATCGAACGTCAATATGGTAGCGGCGGAAGCGTTATAGGCAAACTTGTTGCCGAAAAGCTCGGCGTAAATTATTATAACAGATCTATCCTTGAAATGGCGTCCGAGAAATGCGGAATTGCTCCAGAGCATCTCGAAAGCGCGGAGGAAAACGTTCCGACAAGCTTTTTGTATTCACTGCTTGTATCGGCAAATCCAAACAGCTCGATGCAGGAAAATCTTCCCCTTTCAGACAGAGTTTTTCTGATCGAAAGCGATATTATAAGAGAAATTGCAGAGCGCGAAACAAGCTTTGTGCTTGTCGGAAGATGCGGAAGCTATGTTCTTGAGGAACAGGGCTGCTTCAGCGTGTATATTTACGGATCGACAGATTATCGTATCAGAAGAGCTGTCGATGAATACGGAATTGCCGAAAAAAGAGCTGAAACCTTTATTAAAAAGGCTGATAAGCGCCGTGAAACATTCTATAACGTCAATACGGGAAGAATGTGGCAGGATAAGGAAGAGTATTCCCTCTGCCTTAACAGCTCGGCTCTCAGCGATGAGCTTTGCGCGGAGCTTATCGTTCAGGCATTCAAAGAATGCAATAAATAAAAAGGTATCGTGGATACCTGAAAAGCTTCCGAAAGCTTTCGGCGGTTTTTCAGATACTCACTGTTAATATATCTCTCTTATTTAAAAAGTCTCCGTTTAAAAGCGGAGACTTTTTATTTTGATATCGATCAGGTTTTATTTTGAAATATAAGAAGTATCATATAGATCAGAAGAGCCGCAAAAGCCAGAACGACCGTAACCGAAGTCTTGGCTATCGCAAAGCCGCGGCTGCTCTGGTGCGGAGTGGCGCTGGGAAGCTTGTTTTTTATCATAAACTCTATAAGCATAATTACTCCGACTATAAGAAGAACCATATATGTAACGTTTACGGCTGACATCAGAAATACACTGGATTTGTCGTCAAGCTGCGTTATAACGGTCGAAACCGTATTCACAAACATATGTACAAAAATTGACGGAAGAAGCGAATTGTGCTTCATATCGATGTGGGCAAGGAATACTCCAAGCAAAAACGCAAGCGCAAACTGCGGAATATTTCCGTGATTCAACCCAAAGAAAATCGAGGATATAATAATTGCAAAACGCTGATTTGCTCTTGAAAAGACTTTAAGCATCATACCTCTGAAAAACAACTCTTCCGTTATGGGAGCAACTATACAGGTATAAATAACCGTGACCGCAGTTCCCATACCCGTTATTGCAAAAGTATCGGTATCCATTACGTCAATTGAATAACCGTATTTTTCGATGATATCCGAGACTGCTCCTGAAAAAAGAGCGGCAATATATTGAAGAGCAAGCGCAGCCGTACAATACTGCACAATGTGTCCGAATTTCAGATCCCTTGTCTTTAGGAGAGAGGACGGCGGTATCTTTGCCCATCGAAGTCCCAGAAAAGCAAACACAGTATTCGTTGTAAGATAGACAAGCGCGTTGACAGCCATAAGAATCGACGAGCTGTAGGCATAATTGTAAATATCTCCGCTGCCGATATCGGGATTAATAAACGAAAGCACAAGCATAATAAGCTGTACAAGCATGAGCGACAGCACCGATGTTGCTATGAAATGAAGAAGCATACAGGTTCCGCCGACGGAATAAAGCCTGCGCAGTCCCTGACGCTCGCTTTTAGCAGGATTCAGCGGGAATTCACAGCCGGGAGCTTCGACCTGCGGAACTATTTCCGAATAATCTCCGCTGTAGCCGGGATATTCCGTAGGATTTTCAAAGGGATCGTATTTACTGAGCGACTTCTTTTCACGCTCTTTATCAAGCAGCTTCCGAAGCTGATAATTCTCATGACTGAGCGCGGCTATCTTCGTCCGCATATCATTTACTATATTGTCGATAAACATATCTTCCTCCGCATTCAAAAGCCGTATTAACAAGATCGGACGCATATCAAAACGTCGGAATGATTTAAACGGCTGTCTGTTTATACTTGTATTATAGCACGTTTCAAAGTTAAAGTAAAGCTTAAACCAGATTTATCAAAAAGAATGCATTGGAAAATTTCAAAAAAGTTAGACCGCTGCTATAGACAAAATCCACAAATTGTGCTATAATAAAATAGACATAACTAATAAAATGCTGTAGTTTCATACCGCGGCAGGAAAGGAATTGATATGCTTCACGAAAAGTCCTGCGGCGCAATTGTGTACCGTAAATTTCATGGCAATACGGAAATACTGCTGATAAAACATATTAACAGCGGTCATTGGTCATTTCCGAAAGGACACGTTGAATACGGTGAGACTGAGGTCGAGACCGCTAAGCGCGAGATCATGGAGGAAACCTCGATAGACGTTATTATTGACCCGACTTTCAGAGAAACGGTAACATATTCACCCAAAAAAGATACCACAAAGGTTGTCGTTTACTTTCTCGCTAAAGCAAAAAATGTAGATTATATTCCTCAGGAAGGCGAAATATCGGAAATAAAATGGGTAGATATTTCTCACGCTTCCAATGTTTTATCTTACGAAAACGACAGAAATATAGTTTCAAAGGCAAGATCGGCTATCAAGGACTTACATTGAATGCAAAAATATTTTTTCAGGCGCACAAGAAGTGCGCTTTTTATTTTAAAAGACGCTTGTAAGATATGGTATCTCTCCGGTTTTAAGCAGTTCGATCATTTCCATAAGCTCCGATGTCTCCGCGCCGAACTCATCGCTGTTTTCTTCAAGAAGATACGACAGTCTACTGTGAATACGGTCTATTTCACCAAGCTTCTGATTGCTGACAAGAACGCTGGCGGCAGAGCGGAATTCCTCCCATTCGGCATCAAAGCTCACAAGCGCTTCGGCAGCGCTGTCAGTATCTCCCTGATCCGAAAAAGACCGCACATCGTCAAGCAGCTCAATCAGTTTGCCGCAGCGTTTGTTTATGCTTACACATGAAAGAATACTTGCGACGATAAGAACGCCAAGTATGCATACGCTTATTTTCATTCTTGTCACGACGTTCCGCTCCTTTCTGCGATAAAAATTTTCCCTGCCGAATCGGCAGTCATTATAAAAATATCCGAGACGGCAAGACGGCGTTCCGACAATATTTTATCCAATTGGCTTTCGGACATTCCTACTCCCGCAAGTCCACGCTCAAGAAGCTGACCGTCGGAAATGATAAGCTGAGGCGGATCGGTATTATCGGCTTTGATTTTTTCATCGTTTCGGGTAGGCGAATCATAAGCCGCCTTTTTCATAACTGATATGCTTCCTGTAGTTTCAACGATAGCGTACTGAACCTCGTCAAGATAAAAAATACCGTTTCCTCTGAGTGAAGTCATAAGATCGTCCACCGAAAAGCGAAGATCGTTCATTACCTTGCGGTCAATTTTGCCGTTGCTTATAATTATTTTCGGACGTCCCGAAACAAGTCTGCGTATGCCGATATGATTAAGCGAAAGCCACGACATTATCACCTCGAAGCAAACAAGCGAAAGAATAGGCGTTATCCCTACGATAAGCGGAATGCTTACATCTTCGATGGGCAGAGTCGCGATATTCGAAACAAGAATAGTTATAACAAGCTCGGAGGGCTGAAGCTCGCCGAGCTGTCTTTTTCCCATAAGCCTGACGGCAAAAATTACAAGTAAATACAGTATGAGCGAACGCAGAAGAACTATACTCATATAACCAGCTCCTTTACGAATATTTTTCCGTTTTTTCGGAAGAATATACATCGTCACATCCGGACGCGCATATATACGGATTTCGGCGAATAATATTAAAAAGTGAAATATTTATCGGAGGCGATCATATGGATAAAAACGATATTGCAGCACAGGCTGAGAAATACAAAGAAGAGATGATGAAGCTTTACGGAAAAAGCACTTCCGTTCCGGCGAGCGTTTATGCATCGGACGAAAAAAAGGTGCTTCCTCAGTCGGAACAACAGCCGGATATCACAACAGAACCTCTCGAAATACCCGAACCCAAAAACACCGTATCAGAACAGCCGGCTCCGCCTGCTCAATCTTCCCGTCAGGCAGAAGAACCGCAGTCCACAGAAGTCTCTCCATCGGAAGAACAGACTGATCCGGAAGCGGAAGAAATGTATCCCGACTCTGAGCTGAACGATATCCCGGACGATATGTTTGAAGAAAGCGAAACGACAGAAAATCCTCTTTACTCGGAAGATAATCTTGGAACTTCCGTAGGCTATATTCTCGTCAATGTCAGAACGGGAGAGGAATCCGATCCGGTAGCGGGAGCAGTTGTAAACATCACCGCAATACACAACGGAAACAGACTTAATATTGCTTCAGGCACAACGGACGAAAGCGGAAGAACTCAGCGTTTTGAAGTTCCCGTGCCTAAGATAGAGTATTCTCTTTCGCCGGGAAGCGCTGTTCAGCCCTACAGCCTTTTCGACGTTTCAGTGACCGCAAAAGGATTTTTTAACGCAAGAAGCGTTGATGTTCCTGTATTCGAGGGAATAACCTCGCTGCAAAATTTCAGCATGATACCCGTTCCGCTTTATATGAAATCAAGCGACGAAACAGTAACCAATTTCAATCAGGAACCGAATCTTTAAAGGAGGTGCGATATGCTGACAGGAACACCGTATATTCCCGAAACGATCACAGTACATCTGGGAACTCCGGATTCAAACGCCGCCAATGTAACAGTAAGCTTTCCCGAATATATCAAAAACGTAGCGTCGAGCGAGATCTATCCTACATGGCCGGAAAACGCGCTCAGAGCGAATATCTACGCTATAGTAAGCTTTGCGCTGAACCGTATCTATACCGAATGGTATCGTTCGAGAGGATACGATTTCGATATAACCTCTTCGACGCAATTCGATCAGAAATTTATTAACAACAGAGAAATTTTCGAAAATATTTCTCTGCTTGTCGATGAGCTTTTCAACGATTATGTTCGCCGCCAGGGAACTGTCGAGCCTTTGTTTACCGCATTCTGCAACGGAACGACCACAACCTGTTCAGGACTTTCTCAATGGGGAACGGTCTCTCTCGCCGAACAAGGCATGACTCCATACGAAATTTTGCAGTACTATTACGGAGATGATATCGATATTGTGAAAAATGCGCCTGTACGTTCGACCATGCCGTCGTTTCCCGGAATCGACCTTGAAATCGGATCTGCCGGAAATGACGTCAGATTTCTTCAAGTATATCTTAACAGGATTTCAAGAAATTATCCCGCTATCCCTAAGATCCCTGTTATCGACGGTATTTTCGGCAGCGAGACCGAAGAAGCTGTTCGGAAATTTCAGGAAATATTCAGTATGTCGCCGACGGGAATTGTTGATGAAGCAACATGGTACAGGATCACGTATATTTACGCAAGCGTAAAGCATATTGCCGAGCTTAATTCCGAGGGACTTACTCCCGAGGAAGCGTCGCTTCAGTATACCGAAGATCTGAGGCTCGGAATGCAGGGAGATATCGTGAGAATCGTACAGTATTACCTTGCAGTCATCGGCGCATATTACGAAGCTGTTACTCCCGTCTCCATAACAGGCTACTTCGGAGAGGAGACCGAGAATTCCGTAAAATCATTTCAGCGTGTTTTCGGACTTCCTCAGACCGGAGTGATCGACAGAGCCACATGGAACGAAATGTTCCGCGCTTATCAGGGAATAATCGATTCCGTTCCCTTTGATGCGTCGACCAAGATAATCCTCTATCCGGGAAAGGTTCTGAAAGAGGGCATGACAAGCGAGTATGTGCGTCTGATGCAGGAGTATCTTACCGTGATAAATCAAGCGTATCCCAACATTCCTGCCGTAAACAATACAGGTTATTTCGGACCGCTTACAAAGCAGTCTGTTATCGCTTTTCAGAATCAGTTTGATCTTTCTCCCGACGGCATTGTGGACGCTGTTACATGGGATACTCTTACGGAAATTTATTCTTCACTTGTATTCGGTTTAGATAAGCGGCCTTATCAGAATCCCGGTTACACTATAAGCTCAAATACATAACGGAGGTGCGAAATGACATATACGGCAGCGCAGAAAAGAGCTCATATAAACGAACTTCAAAGATATCTTCATGCAATTTCATACTTTGACGTAAGGATACCGACAGTCATTCCCGACGGTATCTACGGTAGGGAGACCGAAACGGCGGTACGCGCCTTTCAGCGGGCCTACGGTCTGAAAGATACGGGAAATACCGATTTCAATACGTGGAATAAAATAATCAGTGTTTACAGAGAATATGTAAACAGAACTCCTTTCGCATACGATATTTTTCCGTCGCATAAATATGTTATGCGAGAGGGAGACAGCGGACTTCTTGTATATATTCTTCAGGCAATGCTCAACGATATCGGAAAGCGGCACGACAATATGCCCGATCTTGACGTAAACGGCGTATACGATAAGGCTACGGCAAATGCGGTAAGGAATTTTCAGCGTACCGTCAATCTAAATCAGACAGGTTTAGTGAATGCTCCCACATGGAATATGCTGACAAAAACAAGCGAGCATATGAACAAGGTTGTTTCTAATAATTAAAAGGCGTTCTCTTGATTAATATTACTCTTTCCTCAAACAAAAGCTCCCTCCAAATCGGAGGGAGCTTTATTGCTGTTATTGTTCGATTACTTGTTAAGTCTTGCTTCAATCTTATCAAGCTCTTCATAAAGAGCAGCAGGGATCTTTCCGCCCTTAGCAGCAATATCATCATTGTAATATCTGCGCATTTCAGCGATCTCTTTCTTCCAGAGGTCGGTGTCAACGTTAAGGAGCTTATCCATAATCTCGGGAGTAACCTCGTCCTCGATGCCGGAAACATTGATATCGCCCTTCTTAGGCAGATAACCGATAGCTGTTTCATCAGCGTCAACAGTTCCCTCACATCTCTTGATGATCCAGTCGAGAACTCTCATGTTATCGCCGAATCCTGGCCAGATAAAGTTGCCGTTCTCGTCCTGCTTGAACCAGTTTACATTAAAGATCTTAGGAGCCTTGTCGCCGAGCTTCTCGCCCATTTCGAGCCAGTGTGCCCAGTAATCGCCGACATTGTATCCGATAAACGGCTTCATAGCCATAGGATCGTGACGGAGTACGCCTACTGCGCCTGCAGCTGCGGCTGTTGTCTCGGAAGAAACAGCAGAGCCTACATAAGTTCCGTGAGTCCAGTCAAACGACTGATATACAAGAGGAGTTGTCGATGCGCGGCGGCCGCCGAATACGATAGCAGAAACCGGAACACCCTCGGGATTATCGAATTCAGGTGAGATACAAGGACAGTTAACAGCAGGAGCTGTAAAACGTGAATTTGGATGAGCAAGCTTCTGATTCTTGCCGTCAGGACCGATAACAGCTGTAAATTCCTTGCCGTTTACCTTAGCGCCCTTCCACTCTGTAGCGTCCTCGGGAGGATTCTTGTCAAGACCTTCCCACCAAACAGTGTTGTCAGCGTTATTGAGAGCAACGTTGGTGAAGATAGCGTTCTTCATTGTGGAAGCAAGAGCATTGTAGTTGGACTTAGCGTTTGTTCCGGGAGCAACTCCGAAGAAGCCATTTTCCGGATTGATAGCGTAAAGTCTGCCGTCCTTGCCGGGCTTGAGCCAAGCGATATCGTCGCCGACTGTGAATACCTTATAGCCGTCCTTGAGGTAGCCCTCGGGAGGAATAAGCATTGCAAGGTTGGTCTTTCCGCAGGCAGACGGGAAAGCGGCACAAATGTACTTTGTTTCGCCGTTCGGCTTCTGTACGCCGAGAATAAGCATATGTTCAGCCATCCAGCCTTCGTTCTTACCCTGGAATGATGCTATACGAAGAGCAAAGCACTTCTTGCTGAGGATAACGTTTCCGCCGTAAGCAGAATTGATTGACCAGATAGTATTGTCCTCAGGGAACTGAACGATATATCTGTTTTCAGGATCAACGTTAGCCTTTGAATGGAGACCTCTTACGAAGTCATTGGAATCGCCGAGCTTATCAAAAGCAGCCTTGCCCATTCTTGTCATAATATTCATATTGAGAACAACGTAGATAGAATCCGTGATCTCAACGCCGACCTTAGAGATAGGCGAAGCTACAGGGCCCATTGAGTAAGGGATAATATACATTGTCTGACCCTTCATTACGCCGTCGTACATAGGTCTGAGCTTAGCGTACATTTCCTGAGGATCGCACCAGTTGTTAGTCGGACCAGCATCTTCCTTTGTTCTTGTACAAATGAAAGTTCTGTCCTCAACACGGGCAACATCGTTTACGGCTGTTCTATGGTAAAGACAGCCGGGAAGCTTCTCCTGATTAAGGTAATACATTTTATTGGGGTCGCCGTCGGGAAGCGAAGTGACCTGAGCGGTAAGCTCGTCAAGCTGCTCCTTTGAACCGTCGATCCATACAACCTTATCAGGCTTGCAGAGTTTGATCATCTCCTCGACCCACTTTAAAACATTTGCATTGTTTGTCAGTGACATTATAAAAACCTCCTAATTTTACACAAAATATTAAATGCAGCCGTGCGTGACAGCCTAAGAGGAACAAATTTCAAAAATTCCTCAAATACTATTATATACAATTTTTATCCAACTGTCAATAGCTAACAGGCGCAAAAAATAATTTTAAGCCATGCGTGTTTTTTATTGAAGCTGAAGCTCATATTCGGGTATGTTTTTGTAGATAACAAACAAAAACACATAACAAGTTACGGTAATGATGTACAATACAGCGAATCGGCAGATTTGAAATGAAAAATGAGATAGTGAGAGAAATCGAGAAAATCAAAGAGAAACCGAGAGTTTTCAGGATATAAATTGAAAAAAATATGATTTTGCCCTTGACAAAGCTTTGAAAGTCGTGTATAATAGTTCTTGCACTGTCAGGAATATGTTGTAATTCCGCCTTTGCGGACTCGAAAATCCTTGACGAAAATAAATATTACGGAGGAAATAAATATGTCAACAACTTTGGCTAAACCCCAGGAAATCAAGCGTACCTGGTATATCCTCGATGCAGAGGGTCAGCCTCTCGGACGTGTCGCAGCTAAGGCAGCTCACATTCTCAGAGGCAAGCACAAGCCTACCTATACTCCTAACGTAGATTGCGGCGATCACGTTATCGTTATCAACTGCGCTAAGGCTATTCTTACAGGCAAGAAGCTTGAGCAGAAAAAATATTACTGGCACA
Source organism: uncultured bacterium (assembly GCA_905215965.1). Classification (GTDB taxonomy): domain Bacteria; phylum Bacillota; class Clostridia; order Oscillospirales; family Ruminococcaceae; genus Ruminococcus. The sequence continues at coordinate 36,409 of CAJMSD010000012.1, forward strand.
CAGGCTGGATCGGCGGTCTTAAAGAGATCTCTTATAAAGATATGATGGCTGATCAGGCTGACAAAGCTATGACTATCGCTGTAAACGGAATGCTCCCGAACAACTCGCTCGGCAGAGCTCAGCTCAAGAGACTCAGAACCTATAAGGACGCTAATCACAAAAATGCGGCTCAGAAGCCCGTTGCTTACGAATTATAATTAAAGGAGGCGCTTCAAATGTATGAATCAAAGGTAAAATACTACTACGGAACCGGCAGAAGAAAGCACTCCGTTGCAAGAGTAAGGATCTATCCCGGTACAGGTAACGTTACAATCAACGGCAGAAACATCGACGATTATTTTGGCCTTGAAACCCTCAAGCTTATCGTTCGTCAGCCTCTCGCTCTCACCGATAACCTCGATAAATTCGATATTGTCTGCACTGTTGCAGGCGGCGGTGTTACCGGTCAGGCAGGCGCTATCAGACACGGTCTTTCAAGAGCTCTTCTCGAATTCGATGCTGAGCTTCGTCCTGCACTTAAGAAGGCTGGTTTCCTCACTCGTGATCCACGTATGAAGGAAAGAAAGAAGTACGGTCTCAAAGCTGCCCGTCGTGCTCCTCAGTTCTCAAAGAGATAATTATATTTCAATTATCACATACAACAAACCTCGAAAATACAATATTTTCGAGGTTTTATTTTTCCGCCTGATAGGATATATTGAGAACTTTCGCAAATCGCAAACTTTACAGATATACCTATCGCCGTCACGCTTGTACATTACCGCCAAACCTTAGAATAAAATCTGTAAAATTATAGGCACTTTAACAAATGATATTTGTTTTACGATGTACCGTAGTGACTTTATCAATTTTGTATGGTATAATAAAAATACATTATCTAATTTGCAAGGAGATTAATTATGAAAAAAGTCAGAGTTGGAAATTTTGAAATAGAATGCAGCGTCTGCAAAAATCGCGCGCCTTTCACCAGAATCATGGAATCCGATGCCTCAATGGCTCCCGACCTTGATCTTCGTCCATCGCAGCCTCATCGTAAAACAATGATGTTCTGGGTCACGGAGTGCCCGGAATGCGGATACTGTCACGGAAGCGTTGCACTCCCCTTTAGTGGAGAACGCAGCTATTTTGAAAGCGAGGAATACAAAAACTGCGGAGGAATCTCGGCTGAAAATCCCCTTACCGTAAAGTTCCTGAAAAAAGCTCTTGTCTGCATGAAAAACGGCGAGATGATCGAAGCCGTACAATCCTACTTATATGCAGCCTGGACTGCCGACGACGATAAAAACGAAAAGCTTGCCGCCGACTGCCGTCATGCCGCGATAGCTCTCATTGAAAACAACCCCGAAAGCTTCAAAGGGAACGACAACATCGCCGTTCTCAAAGCCGATATGCTCAGACGCTGCGGCGACTTCGAACAAGTCATCTCCGAATACAAAGGCAGAAGATTTTCAAATCCGCTCTTCGGCGTCCTCTGCGATTTTCAGGTTAAGCTTGCCCTGAAAAAAGACAGCCGCGTTTATACAACCGACAGCATCCCCGGTGTTAAAGCCAGATAAACTTTTGGCTTCCCCAGACCCCTTTCCAAAGACTTTTATTTCATTTTTCCCAATAGGGGCTAAAGCCCCTATTGGGAAAAATCAGCTGAAGTTTTAGGAAGGGAGTTTGAGGGAGAACCCTTTTTCAAAAGGGTTTCCCTCAATAGACTACACAAGTAGTCAAAACTTTGTCATATAAAATAATAGCCCGAGAAGAAATTATCTTCTCGGGCTTTATTACATTTATGCTATTGTATTTACAGCCGAAGATGCTGTCGTATGCTCGTTATACGCTTCGTTCTTAACAACACTTACATTATTATAGCAGTCCATACCTGTTCCAGCAGGGATAAGCTTACCGATAATAACGTTTTCCTTAAGTCCCTCAAGAGTATCGCTCTTGCCCCTGATAGCGGCATCTGTAAGCGCTCTTGTAGTCTCCTGGAACGAAGCAGCCGACAGGAAGCTGTCTGAGCTTGAAGCAGCCTTTGTAATACCCTGGAGCACCGGCTGAACCTCAACAAGCTTAAGATCATACTCGCCTGCGTCGATTCTTGCCTGAATCTCCTCATTGATGCTGTCAATTTCCTTTTTCTCGACAAGAGAACCGGGAAGCAGATAGCTGCCGCCTGTTTCTTCGACCTTGACCTTATGCAGCATCTGACGAACAATAACCTCGATGTGCTTATCGTTGATATCAACACCCTGCAGACGGTAAACCTTCTGAACCTCGTTGATAATATAGTTCTGAACAGCCTGTGTGCCGAGAATTGCAAGAATATCCGTAGGATATATATTACCCTCGGTAAGACGAGTACCCTTGGTAATTACCTCGCCCTCCTGAACTCTGACTTTAAGGTTATAAGGGATCATATACTCTTCGGAATCGCCTGTCTCGTCGTTTCTTACAGTGATCTTTGTCGTAGTCTTGATCTCCTCGATATGAACAACGCCTGAGATCTTAGAAAGCATAGCGGCATTCTTCGGACGTCTGCCCTCGAAAAGCTCCTCAACACGAGGAAGACCCTGCGTAATATCTTCCGCGGAAGCGATACCTCCGGTATGGAAGGTTCTCATTGTCAGCTGTGTACCCGGCTCGCCGATAGACTGAGCAGCGATGATACCGACAGCTTCTCCGACGGAAACAATATTGCCGTTAGCAAGATTTGCTCCGTAGCACTTAGCGCAGACGCCGTGCTTTGACTTACAATGAAGAACTGAACGGATCTTGATTCTCTCAACGCCCGAATCCACGATCTTCTTAGCGTCGGCTTCGGTGATAAGCTTATTCTTTGAAACGATAAGCTCGCCGTTTTCGTCTCTGAGGTCGTCAACGAGGAATCTTCCCACAAGACGCTCGTCAAGAGGCTCGATAAGCTCATTGCCGTTTTTGATCTCATATACCTCGATACCGTCTGTAGTACCGCAGTCCTCCTCACGAATGATAACCTCCTGCGAAACATCGACCAGACGACGTGTAAGGTAACCCGAGTCGGCTGTACGAAGAGCAGTATCGGCAAGACCCTTACGGGCGCCTCGCGATGAAATGAAGTATTCGAGAATATTAAGACCTTCACGGTAATTTGCTCTGATCGGTATCTCGATAGTCGTACCCGAGGTATTGGCGATAAGTCCGCGCATACCTGCAAGCTGACGTATCTGTGAAATAGAACCACGGGCCCCCGAATCAGCCATCATGAAGATAGGATTATACTTATCAAGATTTGCTTTAAGAGCAGTAGTAACGTCATCGGTCGCCTGATTCCAGATAGAGATAACTCTCTTTGATTTTTCCTCAGCCGAGATATAACCGTAATCGTACTCATTTGTGATCTCTTCGATATCCGCGTCAGCCTTGGCAAGGATATCCTTTTTCTGCGGAGGTATCTCAGCGTCGCAAACTGCAACGGTTATAGCTGCTCTTGTGGAGTATTTGAATCCGAGAGCCTTGATCCTGTCGAGAACCTCGGAAGTTGTAGTTGTGCCATGGATCTTGATACATCTTTCGATGATATCCGAAAGCTGCTTTTTACCAACAAGGAAAGCGATCTCAAGGTCAAACTGCTTATCGGAATTTGTTCTGTCAACGTAACCCAGATTCTGAGGAATATTCTCGTTGAAGATAAGTCTGCCGACTGTAGCGTCGATGATCTTAGATACCTTTTTATCTCCGATATCCTTGGTGATCTTTACCTTGATAGCGGCGTGAAGCGAAACGTCGTGCTCATTATAAGCCATAAGAGCCTCGTTCACGTCTCTGAACACCTTGCCCTCGCCCGGTTCGCCCGGCTTGAGCATAGTAAGGTAGTATGAACCAAGCACCATATCCTGTGAAGGAACGGCAACAGGCTTACCGTCTGACGGCTTCAAAAGGTTATTTGCCGCAAGCATGAGAAAACGTGCCTCAGCCTGAGCTTCTGCCGAAAGAGGAAGATGTACAGCCATCTGGTCGCCGTCGAAGTCGGCATTGAATGCGGAACAAACAAGCGGATGGAGCTTGATAGCTCTGCCTTCTACAAGTATCGGCTCAAACGCCTGGATTCCGAGACGGTGGAGCGTAGGCGCACGGTTCAGCATAACGGGATGATCCTTGATAACGTCCTCAAGAGCGTCCCACACCTTATTATCCGCACGGTCTATCATCTTACGCGCGCTCTTTATATTGGCGATAGCCTTTTTATCGACAAGTCTTTTAAGAACGAAGGGCTTGAAAAGCTCAAGAGCCATTTCCTTAGGAAGTCCGCACTGATACATTTTCAGCTCAGGGCCTACAACGATAACCGAACGTCCGGAATAATCGACACGTTTACCGAGAAGATTCTGACGGAAACGTCCCTGCTTACCCTTAAGCATATCGGAGAGCGATTTAAGAGCACGATTGCTCGGTCCTGTAACGGGACGTCCGTGTCTGCCGTTATCGATAAGAGCGTCGACAGCCTCCTGAAGCATTCTTTTTTCGTTTCTCACGATGATATCGGGAGCTTCAAGCTCAAGCATTCTCTTCAAACGGTTGTTTCTGTTGATAACACGTCTGTAGAGGTCGTTAAGGTCGGAAGTTGCATAACGGCCGCCGTCCAGCATGACCATAGGACGAATATCCGGAGGAATTACGGGAACAACGTCGAGTATCATCCATTCCGGCTTATTTCCCGAAAGTCTGAAAGCCTCGATGATCTGAAGTCTTTTGAGTATCTTGACTCTCTTCTGACCCTGTGAAAGACCCACAAGCTCAGATTTAAGGTCGTCGGAAACAATCTCAAGGTTATTCTTCCACTCAACGTCCGTCAGCTCCTCGCAGTACGGACACTCGTTGCACTTAAAATCTCTGTCACAGTGGCGGCAGTTAGCGCACTGATCCTTGTTAAGCTCAAGCTTTCCAAGCTCAACGAGCTTCTTTTTATGCATATCGTATCTTTCGGGATCGTATTCGTGAAGAAGCTTTTTGATAGCCTCAGCACCCATTTCAGCCTTGAAATTCTCATCGTTGTAGCCCATATAATTGAGATACTGAGTTTCGGTGATAAGGTCGTTTTTGGCAAGACCCGTATCGCCCGGATCGATAACGATATATTTTGTAAAATAGAGAACCTCTTCAAGTCTCTTCTGTGATATTTCGAGAACCTGTCCTATTCTTGACGGAGTTCCCTTGAAATACCAGATATGCGAAACCGGAGCCGCAAGCTCGATATGACCCATTCTCTCGCGTCGAACCTTTGCTCTTGTAACCTCAACTCCGCATCGGTCGCAGACTTTTCCCTTAAAGCGGATCTTCTTGAATTTACCGCAGTGACACTCCCAGTCCTTGGTTGGTCCGAAAATTCTTTCGCAGAACAAGCCGTCACGCTCAGGCTTCTGAGTTCTGTAATTTATAGTTTCCGGTCTCTCAACAGCGCCGTACGACCAGCTTCTTATCTGTTCAGGCGATGCAAGACCGATTTTGATCGATTCAAAAGTATTAAATTCCAAACTGCTACCTCCTGCATAATAGTCAGTATATATAAGGCTCTGCCGCACCGCATTGACGCGGCAGAACTATCAGCGTATGGTGTAGTAAGCTCAATCCTCGTCGCCGTAGCTGTCGTCACCGAGGTCGAAGCTGTCATATTCGTCGCCGTCGTTATCCTCGCCAAGATCAAAATCTCCGTCGTCGCTGTCGTCAAAGGAGAAAGCGTCTCCGCCGAGCGAAACATCGTCCGATTCTTCATCTTCATCGAGCATAAAGCCCTCGCTGCCCATATCAGCGTCAGAGTAGCTGTTTTTATCGGCAGTATCCTCATCATCGAAAGATGACTGCGGCGGTATCGGATCATCGTCGTCGAGATTCTGCTTAAGGTCGATCTCCTCCTGATTGATGTCAAGAACCTTAACGTCGAGACAAAGAGACTGAAGCTCCTTGATAAGAACCTTAAAGGATTCGGGAATACCCGGAGTAGGAACATTCTGACCCTTAACGATAGCCTCATAGGTATTTACACGGCCCATAGTATCATCCGACTTAACGGTCAGTATCTCCTGAAGAGTATAAGCTGCGCCGTAAGCCTCGAGAGCCCAGACTTCCATTTCACCGAATCTCTGTCCGCCGAACTGAGCTTTACCGCCGAGCGGCTGCTGAGTAACGAGCGAATAAGGACCTACCGAACGCGCGTGGATCTTATCGTCAACAAGGTGATGGAGCTTAAGGTAGTACATATATCCGACGGTAACGCGGTTGTCGAATTTCTCGCCTGTACGTCCGTCGTAAAGGGTAAACTTACCGTCCTCAGCCATTTCAAGAGCCTTTGGATTAATAACCTTATCCATTGTGTTAAGCTCGAAGGTATCGTTCCTGTGAGCTTTATTTCTTTCGTTGGCTTCGCGGAAGCAGTCACGGATATCCTCCTCGTGAGCGCCGTCGAAAACAGGAGTCATGATATGCCAGCCAAGAGCCTTACAAGCCATACCGAGGTGAACCTCAAGAACCTGACCGATATTCATACGTGAAGGTACGCCGAGAGGGTTAAGAACGATATCGAGCGGAGTTCCGTCCGGAAGGAACGGCATATCCTCTTCGGGAAGAATTCTTGAAACAACGCCCTTATTTCCGTGACGACCGGCCATTTTATCGCCGACCGTGATCTTACGCTTCTGAGCGATATAGCAGATTACCCTCATATTAACGCCTGCGCTGAGCTCGCTGCAGTTTTCTCTTGTAAACACCTTTACATCAACGATAACGCCCGACTCGCCGTGCGGAACTTTAAGTGAATTGTCGCGGACTTCTCTTGCTTTTTCACCGAAAATAGCACGAAGCAGTCTTTCCTCGGCAGTAAGCTCGGTTTCGCCCTTAGGAGTTACCTTACCTACGAGAATATCGCCTGAATTTACCTCGGAACCGATACGGATAATACCGTTTTCGTCAAGGTTTGCAAGAGCGTCGTCTCCGACATTCGGGATATCTCTTGTTATTTCCTCAGGACCGAGCTTTGTATCGCGGCATTCGATCTCATATTCTTCGATATGAACGGAAGTGAACACGTCCTCACGAACAAGGCGTTCGTTCAGAAGAACAGCGTCCTCGTAGTTATAGCCTTCCCATGTCATAAAGCCTATGAGAGCATTTTTTCCGAGCGAGATCTCTCCGTCGGCGGTAGCAGGGCCATCAGCAAGAACCTGACCCTTTTTAACTTCTTCACCGGCCGAAACGATAGGTCTCTGGTTTACGCAGGTACCCTGGTTTGAACGCTTAAATTTTATAAGCTCGTATTTACGCTCGATACCGTCAGATGTTATCATAGTGATACTGTCCGCATCGACCTTTGTGATTTTACCGTCGCTGTCGGCAACGATACATACGCCCGAATCGACAGCAGCCTTGTACTCCATACCAGTACCGACAAACGGTCTTTCGGTTTTAAGGAGCGGAACGGCCTGACGCTGCATGTTAGAGCCCATGAGAGCACGGTTAGCGTCGTCGTTTTCAAGGAACGGGATCATTGAAGTAGCGACAGAAACGACCATTTTCGGAGAAACGTCCATGTAGTCGACCTTTTCGCGCTCACATTCAAGGATCTGGTCACGATAACGGGCATTTACTCTCGGTCTTGCAAATTTTCCGTCATCCGTAAGAGGTTCGTTAGCCTGAGCTACTACGAAATTATCCTCAACGTCGGCGGTCATATAAACTACCTCGTCGGTCACAACTCCGGTAGCCTTGTCTACCTTTCTGTACGGAGCTTCTATGAAGCCGTATTCGTTGATTCGCGCGAATGTGGCAAGGTAAGAAATAAGTCCGATATTAGGGCCTTCAGGAGTCTCGATAGGGCACATTCTTCCGTAGTGGCTGTAATGAACGTCACGTACCTCAAATCCGGCTCTGTCTCGTGAAAGACCGCCGGGGCCAAGAGCGGAAAGACGTCTTTTATGCGTAAGCTCGGCAAGAGGGTTGTTCTGATCCATAAACTGTGAAAGCGGCGAGGAGCAGAAGAATTCCTTCATAGCCGAAGAAATAGGTCTTATATTGATAAGAGTCTGAGGAGTGAGAGTATTTACGTCCTGAGTCTGGATATTCATTCTTTCACGAATACCTCTCTCCATTCTTGCGTAGCCGATCCTGAACTGATTCTGGAGAAGCTCTCCGACAGAACGGATACGTCTGTTGCCGAGGTGATCTATATCGTCAACAGTGCCGACGCCCTCGCAGAGATTGAGGAAATAGCTGATAGTAGCAAAGATATCGTCAAGGATAATATGCTTCGGAACAAGCTCATCGGCGCGCTTTTTAACGTTATCCTCAAGCTCGTCTGCATCAGCCGAATTGTCGAGTATTTCCTTGAGGACTTTAAACGAAACCTTTTCGTTGATGTTGTATTTTTCGGCATCGAAGTCCACATAACCGCTTATATCGACCATTCCGTTGCCGATTATTTTAACGGTCTTTTCCACCAATCTGATAGCGTTTTCGCCGTTTTCGTTGATGTAGTATTCCTTTGCCTCGACGGTTACGAAAGCATAGTATACGCCTGCCTGTTCGATCTCGCAGGCTTTCTCATAGGTAACGGTTTCTCCTGCATCAGCCATAATTTCTCCGGTTATCGGATTAACGACAGGCTCTGCAAGAACGTGACCAGAAAGACGTGAAGCGATACCGAGCTTCTTGTTATACTTATAGCGTCCGAATCTGCAAAGATCATATCTTTTAGCGTCGAAGAAAAGGTTATTCAGGTGAGAAAGCGCACTCTCCACCGTAGGAGGCTCGCCCGGACGAAGCTTCTTATACACATCGATAAGAGCGTCGGAATTATTTTTTGTGCCGTCCTTCTGAAGAATGGTCTGCTTCAGACGCTCGTCAGCTCCGAAAAGCTCATAGATCTCGTCGTCCGTTCCGACACCGAGAGCTCTGATAAATGTAGTTATCGGGATCTTTCTGTTTTTATCGATACGAACGTAAACAACGTCGTTTGAGTCCATTTCGTATTCAAGCCAGGCGCCTCTGTTAGGAATAACCGTAGTGCTGAACAGATCCTTACCGGTCTTATCCTTTTCAAAGGCATAATAAACGCCCGGCGAACGAACGAGCTGTGATACGATAACACGCTCTGCGCCGTTGATAACGAAGGTTCCGCTGTCAGTCATAAGCGGGAAGTCGCCCATAAAGATCTCGCTCTCGCTGACTGCTCCGGTCTCCTTATTGCAGAGGGTAGCGGTAGCTCTCATAGCGACCTGATACGTCACACCTCTTGACTTACACTCTGCAAGTGAATAGTTAGGAGTTTCTTCGAATCTGTAGTCCTTGAAATTGAGGACAAGGTTGCCGTTATAATCGGTTATAGCCGTCATATCGCGGAAAACCTCTTTAAGGCCCTCTTCTCTGAACCACTTATACGAATTCTTCTGCACTTCGATAAGATTAGGCATTTCGAGTGGTTCGGTAATTTTGCCGAAGCTCATTCTGACATTCTTTCCCAGCTTCTTAGGTGTAACATTCACCATAGGCGGAACCTCCTTATTTTTATTGAACGCACGGTTCAAGTTTTGCAAATATATGAAAAAATCAAAAACAGCTATTGACAAGTGTTTATCATTATGTTATAATAACATGATAATAACGCCACTTAGCCATTATGATACATTATATTATTATAATACAATAATTCCCAGATGTCAAGCGGTGTAAACGTTTTTTGTAAATTCTGCCGCTTTATGTGCTTTTATTCGTTCTTTTTTCGGCATTTTTTCTATTACGCCAACAATTCAATAATTCGTTAGCTATAAAAAATCAATCCAGAGAAGATGCCTGTCTCCTCTGGATTTTTTATCTTACAGATAAATCAGTATTGCCGCAGTATTACGCGCCTGCTGAGGCAAACACTAATTATCTTACTTTCTTTGCGATATCGTCTATAAGCTTTGCAAGCAGCTCGTTCTGAGTCATAGAACCTAAATCGCCCTCACGTCTTGAACGGACGGAAACAGTTCCCTCCTCGACTTCCTTATCTCCTACTGTAATCATGATAGGAAGCTTCTCCATCGTTGCGCTGCGTATCTTCCAGCCTACCTTTTCGGCTCTGTCGTCAACGGTCACACGGATTCCTGCCGCTTCGAGCTTTTCAACGATGCCGTCGCAGTATTCAAGATGTCTGTCTGCTACAGGAATGATACGAACCTGTTCCGGAGCTATCCAAAGCGGCATTGCACCGGCATATTTTTCGATCATATATGCGAGAGTTCTCTCATAACAGCCAAGCGATGTTCTGTGGATAATATAAGGATTCTTCTTAGTGCCGTCAACATCAACATATTCCATGCCGAATCTCTGGGCAAGAAGCATATCGATCTGAATAGTAACAAGAGTATCTTCCTTGCCGTAAACGTTCTTATACTGGATATCAAGCTTAGGACCGTAGAAAGCGGCCTCGTCTATACCGATCTCGTATTCTACTCCGAGATGGTCGAGTATCTTCGCCATTGCAGCCTGAGCCTCTTCCCACTGTTCGGCAGTACCCTCATACTTGTTCTTTGGATTTGCAGGATCCCACTGTGAGAATCTGAATGTACAATCCTCAAGAAGTCCAACCGTATCAAGCATATATTTTGCAAGCTCAAGACAGCCCTTGAACTCTTCCTCAAGCTGTTCGGGACGGAGGATATAATGTCCCTCGGAAATAGTGAACTGACGCACACGGATAAGTCCGTGCATCTCGCCGCTGTCCTCTTTTCTGAACAGCGTTGAAGTTTCTGTCAGTCTCATAGGCAGGTCACGGTATGAACGCTGTCTGTTCAGGAATACCTGATACTGGAACGGACAGGTCATCGGGCGAAGCGCAAAGCATTCCTTTGTTTCATCGTCAGGGTCGCCGAGAACAAACATACCGTCAAGGTAATGATCCCAGTGTCCCGAAATTTTGTAAAGCTCTCTTTTAGCGAGATACGGTGTTTTTGTGAGCTGACAGCCGTGCTTCTGTTCAACGTCCTCGACCCATCTCTGGAGAAGCTGTACAACTCTTGCACCCTTCGGCAAAAGTATTGGAAGTCCCTGACCGATATAGTCAACGGTTGTGAAATATTCAAGCTCACGTCCAAGCTTGTTGTGGTCGCGGAGCTTAGCTTCTTCACGCTGCTTGATATCAGCTTCAAGCTCGGAAGCCTTTGGATAAGCCACCGCATAAACTCTTGAAAGCATCTTGTTTTTCTCGGAACCTCTCCAGTAAGCGCCTGTACATGAAAGGAGCTTGAAAGCCTTTACGGGAGCAGTTGTCATGAGGTGAGGACCTGCGCAGAGATCGGTGAACTCGCCCTGCTTATAGAATGAGATAGGCTCGCCCTTGCCGACGTGCTCTTCGCAAAGCTCCACCTTGTAAGGCTCGTCCATTTCTTTAAGCTTGGCTATTGCATCAGCAGGCGAAAGCTCGAACTGTTCAAGAGGCATACCGTCCTTGACGATCTTCTTCATTTCTGCTTCGATTTTTTCAAGCTCTTCGGCAGTAAAAGGCTTTTCAAGGTCGAAATCGTAATAGAATCCGTTGTCGATAGCAGGACCTATAGCAAGCTTGGCTTCCGGATAAAGTCTCTTTACAGCCTGAGCAAGAATATGCGAAGCCGTATGCCAGAAGGTCTTTTTGCCGTCGATGCTGTCAAAGGTGCAGACCTCGAATTCACAGTCGCTGCCGATAACGGTACGCAGGTCTTTCACCTCTCCGTTTATCTTTACACAGCAGGCAGCCTTATAAAGTCCCATGCCGATACCCTTTACGATCTCGGCAGCCGGCATTGCCGACTCGATTTCACGGATACTTCCGTCCTTAAGCGTAAGTTTGATCATAATAATTTTTCTCCTTTATATTTTATTTGGTGAATAAGCTGTCATTTTCCCAGTTTACCGGGTTGTATTCAATATAATTCCACAATGCGGAATATTCTTTTTCATTCCGGATAATACGGTCGTGAAATGATTTCTGCCATATTGGAAATCCGATTTGTTTTGTAATAGAACCTTTAAATTGTTTTATTAATCTTGAAACTATAGGGGCGAACTGTGTTCGCCCGTCAGATAACGAGCTGCCTTCACATAAATTATCAATTATAACAATCATGTGGATATGATTTGGCATTATGACATATTTGTTGATTCTTATAACGCCATTATATAAGTAATATTTTTTCAATTTCATTTTTTACGAAATTTCCGTATTCGGATAATTCAATGCTGTTTAGTGGGCGAACGAAGTTCGCCCCTACAGGATCAGGTTTATTATATTTTACAGTATTATCCCAAAAGAGATATTGACGGTCTTTTGTACATATCGTCACAAAATATGCGCCGTTACGGCTATAATCATAATTTTCCAGTCTGTTTTTCTTACGGCAATGAAGTTCACTCATAATACAGCGCATCCTCACGGTATTTTTCTCTTTCCATACCTATGACAAGCATATCTGCCAACTCCTTTCGGAAACAAAAAGTCCCTCAAGCCGCAAAACGGCTCAAGGGACGATAAAATCGCGGTTCCACCCTGATTCACACGAAGCATAAAAAACTCCGTATCTCATTGGCTCTGTAACGGGAGCGCCCGATGCTTATTGGGCATACTCAGAGGCGGTATGCATCTCCCTATCCGCCGCAGTCTTGCACCGACCGGCTGCTCTCTGAAAGCGAAACAAGCGGGATAGCCTTCCTCATCAACGATTTCACATATATTCTATTGTCATATTAGCATACTTTTACCCCTTTGTCAAGCGTATTTTTATAATTTGTTCAGAATTTATTCGGGAAATTCCCGGGAAATTTGCAAACGCAGAAATTATATGCTATAATAAGCGTAAATGCTTATTATGCTTAATGATTTTCAACCGCCTGCGCTTACCGCAGAGCGCCATACATATAAAGGAGTAATATATGGAAACAATTCTGAAATACAACAGTCCTGCCGAAAGCTTTGACGAGGCGCTTCCTATAGGAAACGGAAGGATCGGAGGTATGGTTTTCGGAGGAACAGACTGCGAGAATATTAATCTCAATGAAGATTCAGTCTGGTCGGGCGGACTGCGCCACAGAGTAAATCCCGATGCAAAGGAGGGGCTTGAAGAAGTCCGCTCGCTTCTTAAAGAGGGAAAGATCCCCGAAGCCGAAAAGGTCGCCTTTGAAAAGCTTCAGGGAGTTTCGCCGAATATGCGCCACTATATGCCGCTCGGCGTGCTCAATATTTCCATGGAGCTTGACGGCAAGGTAAAAAATTATTCCCGAAGCCTTGATATTTCAACGGCTGTGACAGATGTCAGCTTTACTGCCGGAGAAACGGATTTCACCCGTGAATGCTTCGTATCCGCTCCCGACGAGGCAATGGTAATACATATCACGGCATCGCAGGATCACGCCGTATCGCTCACCTGTTCCATCGACGGCAGAGACGATTACTATGACGACAACCGTCCCTGCGGCAAAAACATGATAATGTACAACGGCGGAACAGGCAGCCGGAACGGGATATTCTTTGCGGCAGTTGTCGGAGCGTCGGCTCAGGGCGGAGATATCCGGACAGTCGGCGGAAAGATCTGCGTACATAATGCCGACGAGGTCACGATAATCCTGACCGTTCGGACAAGCTTCTACAGCGACTGCTACGAGGAATCGGCACAGGTCGATGCCGAAATGGCTCTCGATTGCAGCTATGACGAGCTTTATTACCGCCATATAAGCGATTACAAGGAGCTGTTTGACAGAGTGGAGCTTGATATCGAGGACGACGGCGATGAGGATCTCGGCAATATGCTGACAAACGAAAGACTTGCGCGCCTTAAAGGCAACGAGCTTGACGACAAAGAATGCGTCCGCAATATCCACGACAATAAGCTTGTCGAGCTTTACTTCAACTACGGCCGCTATCTTATGATATCGGCAAGCCGTCCCGGCACTCAGCCTATGAATCTTCAGGGTATCTGGAATCAGGATATGTGGCCGGCTTGGGGCAGCCGATTTACCATAAATATCAATACCGAGATGAATTACTGGTGCGCCGAAAGCTGCAATCTTTCGGAATGTCATCTTCCCCTGTTTGATCTTCTTGAAAGAGTGTGCGAAAACGGCAGGATCACCGCAAAGGAAATGTACGGCATAGACGGCGGCTTTGTCTGCCACCACAATACCGATATATGGGGAGATACCGCTCCTCAGGATATGTGGATGCCCGCAACGATATGGCCTATGGGCGGAGCATGGCTCGCCATTCACATCTTCGAACACTATGAATATACTCTGGATAAGGAATTCCTTGCCGATAAATATCACATCATGAAGGAAGCGGCTGAATTTTTCACCCATTATCTCATTGAAGCTCCCGACGGCAGACTTGTAACGTGTCCGTCGGTATCTCCCGAAAACACGTACCTTACGGAAGAGGGGATCAAGGGAAGTCTCTGCATGGGACCGTCTATGGATTCCCAGATAATCACCGTTCTGTATAACGACGTTATAAAAAGCGCCGAGATACTCGGCACTGACAAGGAATTTTCAAAGCTTCTGAAAAGTCAGCTTGAAAAGCTACCCCAGCCGGAAGTAGGAAAATACGGACAGATAAAAGAATGGGCAGTCGATTACGACGAGGTCGAGATCGGTCACAGACATATCTCACAGCTTTTCGCTCTTCACCCTGCCGACCTGATAAGTCCTTACAAAACTCCTAAGCTTGCCGACGCCGCAAGAGCTACTCTCATCAGAAGGCTTGTTCACGGCGGAGGTCATACGGGCTGGAGCTGTGCATGGATAACAAATATGTGGGCAAGGCTTCACGACAACAGAATGGTCTATGAAAATCTGCAAAAGCTTCTTTCCTGCTCGACAAATCCCAATATGCTCGACAATCACCCTCCGTTCCAGATAGACGGAAACTTCGGAGGAGCTGCCGCTATTGCGGAATCTCTTATGCAGTGCTGCTGCGGAGAGATAAATCTGCTGCCAGCTCTTCCGGAACAGTGGAAAAACGGTCATATTCACGGTCTGCGCGCCAAAGGCGGCTTCGGGATAGATATCGACTGGGAGGACGGAAAGCTGAAAAAAGCCGAGATAACTTCGGACTTCGGCGGCGAATGCCGCGTAAGAGCAAACTGTGTGGTAAGCATCGTGTGCGACGGCGAGACGGTAGGCTCGCGCATCGAGGACGGAGTTATAATCTTCAACACAAACAAAGGCGGCATTTATACGGTCAAAGCATAAAGACAACACTGTCAATGGAGGGAATATGAATATAAAAAAATATCTTTCATTTGCGGCTGCGTCCGTTATGATAATTTCGCTCATAGGCTGCAAATCGGTTCAGAAAGCCGATACGCCCGATCCCACAGATGAAAGCAGCAGCTCCGTTTCCGAGACTCAGGCTGTCACGGAAACAAAGCCGGCAGAGTCTTATCCGGATTATCCCATATCCTATCCCACTATAGAAGAGCATGAGACTGTAGACACCTATGAAGCGGAAAACTGCACTCTTGAGAACGGTCTGACGATCGATACGGCAATAGATAATTACAGCGGCTACGGTTATGTTTCGGGATTTGCTCAGGACAGCGAAACGCCGCACGGAGTAACATTCAGCGTTGAAGTTCCGAGCAATCAGCATTACGATCTTTCGTTCTGTATCGCCTCTGAAGAAGCTGCCGAATGCACGATCAGCGTCAACGATGCGGAGATAAGCCGCTTTTCTTCAACGGACGACGGCGCGTTTACTATCATTACGCTCTACGGAGTTTTCCTTGTAAAGGGAGAATCGGATATAAAGATAAGCACAAGCGGAGACATCGCTCTTGATTATCTTAAGCTTTCAAACAATACTACTCTCAGCGAGATCAGCTACGATGCCGACGGCGAGCTTTCAAACGTAAATGCAGCCGAATCCGCAAAGGAGC
This sequence comes from uncultured bacterium, assembly GCA_905215965.1. Classification (GTDB taxonomy): domain Bacteria; phylum Bacillota; class Clostridia; order Oscillospirales; family Ruminococcaceae; genus Ruminococcus. The sequence goes on from CAJMSD010000012.1 coordinate 52,314, forward strand.
TTATGAGCTTTTTGACGGACAACTACGGAAAATACGTTATCACCGGACAATTTGTCTCCGACGAAACGAACGGCGAGCTTGAACTCGTTTACCGTACTACCGGAAAATATCCCGTGATACGCTTTGCGGCTCTCGATAATTCGGGAGATACCTTTGATTCAAACTACAAGGCTGTTGACGCTGCCGCAGACTGGTACAGAAACGGCGGTATCATAGGATTTATGTGGTTCTGGGAATCGCCCGGAAACGAGCCCTCGGTCTATGCAAAGGACACCGATTTCAAGCTCAGCGACGCTGTCACCGATATTGATATAGCAACCATGACTCAGGAGGAAATACGCGCTCTTTACGGCGAGGGAAAGATCTCGGAGCAATGCTACGGTATTATTCTCGATATCGATAATATGGCAGGTCAGCTGCTTTCTCTCAAAAATAAGGGTATCCCCGTTTTATGGCGTCCTCTTCACGAGGCTTCCGGAGACTGGTATTGGTGGGGAGCTTCCGGCACGGAAGCTTACAAGTGGCTCTGGGAGCTTATGTATACAAGAATGACCGAGTATTTTGAACTCGATAACCTTATCTGGATATGGAACGGTCAGAGCGCCGATACTCTTGTGGACAAGGATACGTTCGATATCGCTTCCGCCGATATATATCTGGGAGAGGGAAAAGAATTCGGCAGCCGATATGAACAGTTTGCTTCCCTGCAAAAGCTCATCGGTTCGGATAAGCTCATCGCTCTCAGTGAATGCAGCGCAGTCCCCGATATAGACGCGGTTTTCAGAGACAATGCAGTATGGTCTTTCTTCGGATTGTGGTACGGAAACTACCTTGACGACGGAGATGGAAACTACTCAACATTATACATGACAAAGGAAAGCTTTATACGCACGTATAATTCTGACGGCGCGCTTACTCTTGACGAATACCAAAAAATGAAAGAGTCTGATTCCGAATCATCGTCGGAGCCAACTTCTGAAGCCACGTCCGAAGCATCATCGGAGGCAGCTTCGGAATCTGCGTCAGAGACCGCTTCCTCAGACGAATCCGAATAGAATCTTTACAGTTAAAACAGAGGTGTTTTTAAATGAATGAACCGCATATTTTATATATGGTCGTTCCATGCTACAATGAAGAGGAGGTTCTTCCCGAAACCTCGCGTCAGCTTAAAGAGAAGTATATTTCTCTTATCGAAAGAAAATTGATATCTCCGCAGAGCCGTATAGTTTACGTAAACGACGGCTCAAAGGACAAAACGTGGCAGATAATCAAGGAGCTGCACGATACCGAACCTGAATTTTTCTCAGGGATAAACCTTGCCCATAACAGCGGTCATCAGAATGCCGTTCTGGCAGGACTTATGACAGTAAAGGATATATGCGATATGGCGATAACTATGGACGCCGATCTTCAGGACGATATCAATACTATCGACGCTATGGTCGAAAAATATTACGAGGGCAATCAGGTAGTGTACGGAGTAAGAAGCGAGCGTAAGACCGATACGTTTTTCAAACGCTTTACCGCCGAAGGCTTCTATAAATTTATGAAAGTAATGGGCGCGGACGTTGTATATAATCACGCCGATTTCAGACTGATGAGCAAACGTGTGCTTCAGGAGCTTGCAGGCTACAAGGAAGTAAACCTTTTCCTGCGCGGAATGGTGCCGCTTATCGGATTTCAAAGTACAAGCGTTTTCTATGAACGCCATGAACGCTTTGCGGGAGAAAGTAAATATCCGCTGAAAAAAATGCTTTCATTTGCCATGAACGGTATCACCTCTTTCAGCGTAAAGCCGCTTAAACTGATAACGCATCTCGGATTTTTCATGACTATTGTCAGCATTATTGCGTTTATATGGGCATTTATATCGAAAATCGCAGGCAACACCGAGCTTGGCTGGTCAAGCACTATCTGCTCGATCTGGCTTATCGGAGGAATCCAGCTGCTTTGTCTGGGTATTATCGGAGAGTATATCGGTAAGATATATGCCGAAGTAAAAGCGCGTCCGAGATTTATTATTGCAGATTTTATCAATGATGACGGCAATGATAGGGAGAAATCCGGAAGATAAAAGCATTTTCTGTTGACAAACGGCGGAAAAAGCCTTATAATAAACATGAAATATGTTTTAAGTAGGGGGATTATCCATGCCTTTGGTAGACGCTAAATGCACCAACTGCGGAGCTCCGTTAAAGGTCGACAGCAGCAAAGATGCGGCAATATGCCGATACTGCGGTTCGGCTTTTATCGTAGAAAAAGCTATCCAGAATTACTATTTTTCGGGAAATATCACAAATAACATCAATGCTGACGTTGTAAACGTTATGGGACAGTCAGAGTTTGTGATACGTGCCGGCGAGCTGGAGGAATATCACGGCGAGTCAATGGACGTTGTCGTTCCTGCAAATGTCAAGTCAATTAAAGGTGGTTATACGGGCGGTCCTTTTCACAATTGTAGAAATCTAAACTCCATTCAGTTACCCGAGGGGCTACGTGAGATTGACGCACTTGCATTTTCGGGTTGTACACATTTAAAATCAATTAATATTCCCAGTACGGTCATTTCAATTGGTGACAATGCTTTTTCATGCTGTGAGAGCTTGAAATCTATTACGCTCCCGAATGGATTGAAAGAGATTAATAGATATACGTTTAGTAATTGCACAAGCCTGACATCTGTTACTATTCCTGATAGTGTAACAATAATTGGACAGAATGCTTTTGATGGCTGTACAAGTTTAAAGACGTTAAATATACCGGACAGTGTAACGAATGTCAATTATTTGGGATATTGTATTAATTTAACATCAATAAATATACCTGATAACACTTTAGATATTGGTCCTTTAACTTGCTGTCCGAATTTAACAGATGTCAAGGTAAACATTCTGCCTAACAGAGTAATTGCTCCATATCGTTTTAAAGACACACCATTTTATCCGAAATATCAGCAAATGCTCAAAGATCACGGCTACTGCCCAATATGCGGCGCAAAATTAACGGGACTGCTCTTTAAATCATGCCCGCGTAAATGCAAATTTTAATATTAAAAGGGACGGTAAAACCGTCCTTCTACAAGCTGAGCCGCTCTGAATTCAGAGCGGCTTAATTCTTGTCTCGGGATCTGACTGTACAAATGTAATGCGTTTTCCTCTTCGTATCAGATGAACCTCAGAGCATTCATATGTATTGTCATACTGCGCAAGAGTATATTTTCCGTCTTCAAGATAAATTGTCATATAATATTTTTGGCTTCCGCCGACAACTCCCGTATGATTTACCAAACGATTTTCATAAACGCTGACGGCGGCGCTTTCCGTATATATCCCGTCCTTTTTCCAAAAACGGCAATTCAATATCTCGGCAGCAAAAAGCAGCGTGACTGCAACAGCCGAAACGATCAAAAATGATATCATAAAGCTGCTTGGCTGCTTTTCGGACATCTGATCCATAAAACAGTAGAACAAGGCAATATATACTGCGGCATATATGTACCAATTCACAGAACAGCGAGCTTTCAGCACAGACATATCCTCATCGGATACGGGCAGCCATACAAGCGGCTCGGCTTCCGCAATATGCGCTTTGTCTGCCTTTCGGCTAATATTGCAAATAATAAACGCAGCGATCAATACACAAGCTGCGGCGATCAGACCGAAAGCGATAAAATTCGAGAAAAAGCCGCCTTTTCCGAGCGTTCCCGTACATATACTGCATATAAATCCGCCTGCTATCCCTGCCGCCCACGAAGAGGCATATACTGCCGTTCCGTGCCCGGCAAACGGACACAAGAGCCTTAATCTTTTCATGAATTTCTCCTATTTATGATACCTTCCGCCCTCCGCGATCTGAAAGGCACGATATATCTGCTCCAGAAGCATTACTCTTGCAAGCTGATGCGGAAAAGTCATTTTAGACATTGAAAGCTTAATGCTTCCCATTTCTTTTATGCTGCTGTCAAGTCCGAAGGAGCTTCCTATTATAAATGTGACTGTACTGAAGCCGCTGACTCCGGCAGAAGAAATTTTCCTTGAAAGCTCGGTGCTGCTGAGCTGACTTCCCTCGATACACATGGGTATTATCATTCCCTTGACATACCTTTTTATCTGCTCCGCTTCCTTTTTCAAAGCGGCAGCGATTTCCTTATCGGAGGGAGAATCTCCAAGACGGCACTCGTCAAGCTCGTGCAGCTCAAAGCTGCAATACCGCGAAAGCCGCTTTATGTACTCTGCGCAGGCGCTCCTGAGATAATCTTCTTTAAGCTTGCCGATAACTATAAGATTTATCGTCATCAGAAAATCACCGCTCCTCCCTTTGTTTCTACTGGTGCGACACCGAGAAGATAGTCTCTGCCGCGAATGTAATCGCCAAGATAATTATGAACCGTTTTGTCGGCTATCACCGGGCGGTTATTGTCCTGACTAAGGTGTCCGAGAATAAAATGAGTTGTTCCCCGTTCAATGAGCTTGCCGACCTGAACGGCGCAGTCGTCGTTTGAAAGATGACCGTTATCCGAGAGTATGCGCTCCTTGAGATACAGTGGATATCCGCCTGTTCTAAGCATATTTTCGTCATAATTAGATTCCAGAAGCACAAGGCGGCAGCCTGTCAGAGCTTCGTCCACTTCGCTTGTAACGTGTCCCAGATCGGTACACACGGCGCAGTACCTTTCGTCCTTTGTATGTATCCTGTATCCGCAGCTTTGTATCGTATCGTGCGGAGTATTGAAGCAGCAAACCTCCATCTCCGCACAAGCTATCGTTTTCCCGGAAATATCGACAATATGAGAAGCCGCAGAAATTTTATCGCTGTCGGCAAGCCTTTGCAGAGTTCGCTTCTGACCGTAAACCGGACAGCCGGTCTTATTTGTAAGCATTTTCAAACCGCTTACATGATCGCTGTGTTCATGCGTGATAAACACGGCTCTGACAGCTTCGAGCGGTATTCCGTTGACCGAAAGCGCAGCCGAAAGTCTTTTGAAGCTTACTCCGCAGTCGATCAATATTCCCTCGTTTTCATCGCCGATAAATGTAGAGTTTCCCTTACTTGAACTGAAAAGGGGATAAATTCTTGCCATGTATTTCCTTCCTTGCTTTTAAGACTGTTAGATTTTATTTATCTCGGTGCCCTGACGGGTTTCCTTCACCTCATAGCCGAGCGCGCTGATCTTATCACGCAGCTCGTCTGCAAGAGCAAAATTCTTTTCTTTTCTTGCTGCTTTACGCTGTTCAACAAGCGCCAGAACTTCATTCGGGATCTCGGACTTTGCTTCGTCTGCGGAGTTCAGGGATTTTTTCGCCGTTTCAATAAGATCAAGTCCCAGAACCTTATCGAACTCTCCGAGCAGCGCAAGCTTTGTAGCGGCATTTGCGCCGGATTTCAGCACATCGTAGACTGCGGTAATTGCAAGGGACGTATTAAGATCGTTGTCAAGAGCGTCCATAAACGCTTTCATAAGGCGATCGTATTCAGCGCTGTCGATCTCTCCGCTGCCGTCAACGGTAAGAGGAGCAATTTTTGCGATCATTTTATTGAACGTTACAACGGCATTATCAAGATTTTCCCATGAAAATACCAGAGACTTTCTGTAATGTGAAAGAAGGCAGAAATATCTGTAAACCAACGGATTATAGCCCTTTTCTTCAAGAAGAGACACCGTAAGGAATTCTCCCTTGGACTTACTCATTTTTCCGCTGTTCGTATTAAGGTGAAGCACATGGAACCAGTAATTGCACCATTCATGGCCAAGATACGCCTCGCTCTGAGCTATTTCGTTTGTGTGATGCGGAAAAGCGTTGTCGATTCCTCCGCAATGAATATCAAGATATTCGCCGAGATGCTTCATGCTGATGCAGGAGCACTCAATATGCCAGCCGGGATAACCTACTCCCCAAGGACTTTCCCATTTAAGCTCCTGATCGTCAAATTTTGATTTGGTGAACCATAAAACGAAATCGGCTTTATTCCGCTTATTTGAGTCCTCCTCAACACCCTCACGAACGCCGACGGCAAGATCCTCTTCCTTGAAATCGTTGAAAACGTAATATTTTTCAAGCTTTGAGGTATCGAAATAAATATTTCCTCCTGCCTCGTAAGCAAAGCCTTTTTCGATCAGGCTTTCGATCACACGAATAAAATCACTGATGCACGATGTCGCAGGCTCTACGACATCGGGAGTTTTAATATTAAGCTTTTTGCAGTCGGCAAAAAAAGCGTCCGTATAGAATTTTGCGATCTCCATAACGGTCTTATGCTCGCGCTTTGCGCCTTTAAGCATTTTATCGTCGCCTGTATCGCCGTCGCTTGTGAGATGACCTACATCGGTGATATTCATTACTCTTTTCACGTCGAGTCCCGTAAAGCGGAGGTATTTCTCCAGAATGTCCTCCATAATGTAGCTGCGGAGGTTTCCTATATGCGCGTAATGATACACGGTAGGGCCGCAGGTATACATACTTACCTTTCCAGCCTCACGGGGGATAAATTCTTCCTTTTTGTGCGTTAAAGTATTATAAAGCTGCATAATACATTTCCTTTCAGTTATTTATTTTCAAGTTCCTTGATTTTCTTATTCATACGTTCAAGCTCTATGCGCATATGACAAAGCTCCTGTGAAACAGGGTCGGGAATATGGATCTGGTCAATATCCTGAGTAACCTTGCATTCGTGAACTCTTTCTCCCCTGCGCTTTACTATTCTTGCAGGGACTCCGACCGCGGTACAGTCGTCGGGAATAGCGTTAAGAACCACGGCGTTCGCTGCTATCTTAACATTGCTCCCTACCGTAAACGGGCCGAGCACCTTTGCTCCTGCGCCCACAAGGACGTTGTCGCCGAGAGTCGGGTGACGCTTTCCCTTATCCTTGCCTGTTCCTCCGAGAGTCACTCCCTGATATAAAAGGCAGTTATCTCCGATAACTGCGGTCTCGCCGATCACAACTCCCATGCCGTGATCTATAAACAATCCCTTGCCTATTGTAGCTCCCGGGTGAATCTCTATTCCTGTTTTATTTCTTGCGTGCTGAGAGATAATCCTTGCAACGGTAAACATACCGTGTCTGTAAAACCAATTTGCTCTGCGGTAGCTTCTCAAAGCCTTCAGGCTCGGATACGTCATAAAGATCTCGAAAGAGCTTCTCGCCGCAGGATCGCGCTCCTTTATCAGAGCGATATCTTGTTTAAGCTGTCTGAACATTACGTTCTTCCTTTCAAAAAAATAACGCCCCGAGGACAATTTCCTCAGAGGCGTATGTACGCGGTTCCACTCCGATTTATAGCTCAAATCCCGTAACGAGGGGCAAACGTCGGAGAATACTGTTATCTGCACAGCGCGGATAGCGTTATGCGGAAATTTCCTCACCGAAGCTGACAATTGCACTTCACTGTTTCCGTCTGCGCCGTTGCACCACCCGACGCTCTCTGAAAGACCGCAAAACAGCTACTCTAATTGCTGCGCTTTTCTTTTATTATTATATGCGATTTGAAAAAATTTGTCAAGGATATTTTCCCGAAACTTCTTCCCAGGCTATTCCTCACCGCCGTTCTCCTCCGGACTATCGGAGACCTCAAGCAGGATCTTTTCAACCGTCTGCTCATTGACGGAAAGAATTTTTATATTGAAGATGCCTGCGCTTCCCGTTTCTCCGGCGTCGGGGATATGCTCGATAACGTCTGTTGCCCAGCCGCCAACCGTTGTGCAGGAGGTTTCGATAAAGTTATCGTCGATTCCGAGCTTTTCAAGCATATCGTCGATATTCATATCGCCTGCGACCTCGTAAAGATTATCGTCCAGCTTGATAATGCTTGTTACTATCTCGTCGTCCTCGTCATAGATCTCGCCGACAAGCTCCTCGATTATGTCCTCAAGGGTGATGATACCCTTAGTTCCGCCATACTGGTCGGTCACAACGGCAAGATGCACCTTTGAACGCTGCATATCTCTCAAAGCCTGACTTATCAGCTTGCTTTCGGCAATATGCGGAACCTCCTGAATGATCGTGCTTATGTCGTTTCCGCCCTCCGCAAGCATTTTAAAAAACGCCTTATTCGTGATAATACCGATAATATCGTCAAGGCTTTTCTCATAAACGGGTAGTCTTGAATAAAGCTCGCTGTTGAATATCTCCTTTATTTCATCGATAGTTGAACAGAGGTCGATTCCAATGACCTTTACTCGAGGAATAAGTATTTCGTCAACAGTGATATCGTCGAATTCAAGGGCGCTTTTAACGAGATCGCTTTCCTGCTCCTCAATGACGCCCTGTTCTTCGATCTCGTCTATCATATATTTAAGCTCGTCCTCGGTCACGCTTGGAGAATTATCCTCCTTTGAAATAAGCGACGCCAGCATATTGAAGAACTTGACCGCCGGCTTGAATACAGTTACAAGCACGCAAAGCGGAGACGCAAATACAAGAGCAAGCTTTTCGGCATTTTTCTTGGCATAGGATTTAGGCAAGACCTCGCAGAAAATAAGAACAAGGATCGTTATAACCACGGTCGAGATGACCGCGCCGTTTTTCGGAAAAAAGTGAATGAATATAAGAGTGCTGACCGACGATGTGGCGATATTAACGATATTGTTTCCGATAAGAACAGCCGTAAGGACCTCGTCAAATTTATTTGCAAGCTCCAAAGCCTTAGCCGCACGTTTATCGCCCTGCGCCTCATAATTTTTCAGTCTGAGTTTGTTTACGCTTGAATAAGCGGTTTCAGTGCTTGAAAAAAGCGCTGAAAATATCATCATAATTACAACTAATATTATTTTCCCTATGTCTGTATTGTCCATAATTAACCTTTCTTCAGGCAGTACCGCGCTGACATATCGCGCAGCATTGCCATAATATTTATCTGAGCTGTCCGGAAACGATCTGACCTGCCATTAAAAGCCCCGCAACAGGCGGAACGAATGACATACTCCCAATAGTTTTTCGGCGGGATCCGTCTTCACAGCTCTGCGCCTTATGCTCGGCAGGCTGTTCGGTAGAGTATACAACGGAATGGTGAATGATCCCTCTCTTGCGAAGCTCGACGCGCATCACCTTTGCAAGCGGACAGACCGATGTTTTACTGATATCGGTAACGACAAGCTTTGTAGGATCGAGCTTGTTTCCCGTGCCCATGCTTGAAATTATATTTACTCCTGCCTTATGAGCGTTTTCCACAAGAGACAGCTTAGAAGTTACGCTGTCGATAGCGTCCGCTATCCAGTCAAATTGCGGCAGATCTATCTCCGTGCCCGTATAAAAGCAATCGAACGTATTCACGCGGCACATTGGATTTATATCGAGTATCCTCTGCTTTGCCGCTTCTACCTTTTTCATGCCGACAGTTGAATGGAGCGCGATTATCTGCCGATTTATATTTGTGATATTAACAGTATCGTTGTCGATAAGAGTTATTTCTCCTATTCCTGCACGAGCAAGAGCTTCGGCGGTATACGAGCCTACTCCTCCTACGCCGAAAACGGCAGCATGAGTATTTTTAAGCTTTTCAAAGCCGTCTTCGCCGATGAGAAGAATTTCTCTTGAAAATTCATTAAGCATATATCAATCCTTGTCGTCGTCATAGAATACATTATAGCTCATTGCGCGGTGGCTGTAAACGCTCAGGACAAGTCCTATCATGGCGTACATACTCACCATAGCCGTTCCGCCTGCGCTTATGAAAGGAAGAGGGACTCCGATAACAGGCAAAACCTTGAGAACCATTCCGATATTCATAATACAATGAGCAAACATAAGTCCAAATGCTCCCATGCATATAAAGCGTCCGAGACGATCGCGGGCAATACGGCTGTCGGCAAAAATTTTCAGGCAAATATATGCAAGGATTATGATAAGTCCTATCGAGCCTACATAGCCGAATACCTGACCTGCGTATGTGAAGATAAAATCGTTATGGATCTCGGGAACCGAGACATATTCAGAAGCTTCGCCGAAAAGTCCCTTTCCGAAAACGCCTCCGGAGCGAAGAGCTTCAAGTCCCAGATCCTGCTGATATTCGATACCCTCCGGATCCGTTCCCGGATGGAAAAGCACTAAAATACGATTTTTATGAAAGCTGCTGAGTAAAAAGAACCATACTACTGTAACTATTCCTGCGAGCACAAAAGGCGCAGCCGCGAGATATTTCCACGAAATGTCGGCGGAAATTATCATAAACGCGAAAATAAACGCAAAAACTATAGCCGTACCGTAATCTCCCTGCAAGGCGATAAGTCCCACGGGAACAGCGCCGTGAATGCAAAGCAGCAGCATATGAAGCGGCTTGTTCATGTTCTCCTCGTCTCTGGAGAGATGATACGAAAATGTAAGTATAAACGACAGCTTCAGCACCTCGGAAGGCTGAAACTGGATAAATCCAAGGTTGAGCCATGCTCTGTCGTCCGCGCCGTCACGCTGATATCCCAGCGCGGTAAACGTAAGTCCAACAAGTATCAGAGCCACAGGCGCATAGATAAACCACAGCTTTACAAGCTTGCGGTAATTTATTACCGATATCACAAGTGCCAGAACGATTCCCATGCACATTGAAACAAGCTGAGTTTTCCAATAGCTTTCTCCGACCTTGTCAAGAACGCCGTTTTTGTAAATTGAATAGATAAGCACAGTTCCGATTATCGAGCAGAATGTTACTGCAAACAGCAATCCCTTGTCGAAACTGAAACTGCTTTTACTTAGCTTTTTAAATGCCGATTTCATTTTTACCTTCCTTATTCATGTATCTGCTGCGTTGAAAAAGCGAAAGCGTACTGACGCATGGTTAGCTTTTACAACGCGGTAATCGGCAAAATTTGCCGAAAAGATTTGTGCAGGCTTCTATGAGAACGAGTTCTTATTCTTCCGACCAATATTTTCTGTCAAGGCTTCTGAACTGTGCAGCCGCGGAAATATGCGGACGCTTTATTACTTCGCTTCCGTCAAGGTCGGCAATTGTTCGCGCTACTTTAAGTATTTTATCGTAAGCTCTTGCGCTGAGTCCGAGCTTATCGAAAACGTCTTTCATAAGAGCAAGCGCTCCGTCGTCCATTACGCACGTTTCATGCAGAATATCCGGCGTTATACGGGCGTTGCAGGTAACGGAGGTGTTTTTAAAGCGTTCAGCCTGAACGGCTCTTGCCGCAATTACTCTTTTTCTGATCTCTGCGGAGCTTTCCGCCTTTGACGAATCCGAAAGCTCGGAAAACTCTACGGGAGCGACCTCTATATGAAGATCGAAGCGGTCGAGCATCGGGCCGGAAATTTTCGAAAGATATCCCGTTACCTTTTTGGGCGGACAGATACATTTTTTCGTCGGGTGGCCGTAATATCCGCAGGGACAAGGATTCATCGCGCCAATAAGCATTATGGAGCACGGATATGTTATCGTTCCCGAAGCTCGGGAAATAGTAACTTTATTGTCCTCCAGCGGCTGACGCAGCAGTTCAAGAGTTCTGCGGTCGAATTCCGCAAGCTCGTCAAGGAACAAAAGTCCGTTATGCGCAAGCGATACCTCTCCCGGACGCGGAACAGAACCGCCGCCGGCAAGACCTGCCGATGAAATGGTATGATGAGGAGACCGAAAGGGTCTTTTAACGATTATAGGATTTTTTCGGCTCAGCAGTCCCGAAATGGAATGAACCTTTGTAGTTTCAAGCGCTTCGTCAAAAGTAAGCGGCGGAAGTATCGACGGCATTCTTTTAGCAAGCATACTTTTGCCGCTTCCCGGAGAACCGATAAGAAGCGCATTGTGTCCGCCTGCCGCAGCAATTTCAAGAGCATATTTAGCAGTCTGCTGTCCCTTTACATCGGCAAAATCAAGAACCTCGTCGTATGCGGCTTCCGGCGGAACATAGTGTTCGCAGGGAGTAAGCGTTTCCTCGCCGCGGAAATGCTTCAATACGTCGGCGGCATTTTCGACGGCGTATATATCTATACCGGTTATTACCGACGCCTCCTCGGCATTTTCGGCAGGAACAAACACGCCTTTTATTCCTTGCTCGCGCGCAAGCATTACCATTGGCAGAACGCCGTTTACGGGACGTATGTCACCGTTGAGCGCGACCTCGCCGATAAAGGCAAAATTTTCAAGAGGAAGAAATATAATATTCATCGCTTTAAGTATCGCGGTCAAAATTGCAAGATCGTGCATCGAGCCGCTCTTTTTCGTATCGGCAGGAGCAAGATTGACCATTACCGAAGCGACCGGGAAATTTATACTGCAAGCTCTCAGCGCCGAGCGTATGCGCTCGCGGCTCTCTTTAACGACAAGATCCGGCAGTCCGATTATTTCAAACTGCGGGCTGCCCTTGCTGATATCTATTTCAACGTCAACCGGAAACGCATTAAGTCCGAAAAGTCCGAGACTTGAAATTTTTGCATACAATATCGGTCACTCCTTTGCTATATATCTTCCATTTTAAATTCGGAATCGTCTTTTCTTTCGCTTACAGCATTTTGAACGATCTCGGGTTCTGCCATTTGAGCGCCTTTGCTGTAATGCTTGCAGCCATGCAGTGCTTCGTATTCGGAATGCTCGTTCTGATACGTAAGACGTTCGTTAAAATCCGGAAACCCCTCGGTCAGACGGAGCTGATTATAATCAAAGCAAGCCATCGGAGTTTTCCACGAAAAAATAATTCCTGCCAGACTAAGGATCACGGTAAATACGTCCGACGCATTACGGGAAAACGCGCAGGATATAAGCATTGCGCAATAAAGCACAAAAAGCAGCACATGACATATTTTATATTTACCAGTTCCCAGATAGGCAAGAAGCAGTATCACAAAAACAATAAGAGTCTGAACTATATTCGCGGCTGGATCTCCTCCGTCGCCGATAAGATTCGGAATTATTGAAATTATACTGAAGCGGAAGGTCATCCATGTCAATATCAGCAAAAGAACGCATATAACCGCTGATGCTCCGAAGCAGAGCTTTCCCGTGCGTTTTATTTCGTACATTCTTCCTGCACATACAGTATAATGGCCGTGATTCGGAAGCTCCGTAAGCTTTGTGTTAATCATATTTATCCTCCTGTCAGTTTAAAAAATGCTGACGATCGACAAGCTTTATCCCATATATTTTCCCTGCGGAAAACTTCTTACATATACATATTGTTAGTATACCACTTTTATGAGGAAATGTAAAGGAAATATCGCATAAAAGCACAAATTGGAATTTTAACAGAAAAACGCTCCCGAAAAGAAAGTTCAGGAGCGATATTTTCAGCATAATTTTTTTAAATGCGGTTTTTTATTTCTTTTTTGTTTTCAGCAGCAAAAGAGCAACAACTACCATAAGACATACGGTCAGCGCCACCGGAAAATACCATGTCGCCGCTATCGGAAGAGTTCCGGTATTTATGCCATAAAATGCAAAAATGATATTCGGGATCTCCATAATAACCGTTATAATAGTCAGCCGCCACATAACTGTATTCTGATTATTTGAAATAACCGACGAAAATCCGTCCATCATACTTGAAAGAATTCCCGTATAGATGCTCGCCATTTCAATTGCCTGCTTCATTTCAATGAGAACGTCCTCAAGAAGATCCTGATCGTCGTCATAAAGCTTGATAACGCGACCTCTGAAGATCTTTTCAATAGTGGCTTCATTCGCTTTGAGAGATGTGGAAAAATAAACCAGTGATTTCTCAAGCGCAAGCAGCTGCATAAGAAGCTCGTTCTTCATAGCGTCATGAAGCTGCTGCTCGGCAGCCGATGAGATCTTATCTATCTGTTTCAGGTAGATAAGGAAAAGCGTAGCAATTCTTAAAAGCAGCTGCAAAACGAATCTTGTTTTAAAATCCGGACGGCAGTTTCTTATGCTGCCGTTTATAGCCTCGTCGACTATTCTTGTCGGTTTAAGAGAGATCGTAAAAACGCAGCTGTCGGTCAAAATAATACCGATAGGCAAAGTATAGAATAAAGAGTTATTATCGTCATCGACCGATGAAACAGGCGTATCAACGATAATAAGGGTCTGATCGTCCTCTCTTTCAATACGCGATGACTCCTCCTCATCAAGAGCAGATTTTACAAATCCGCTGTCAAGTCCGTACACCTCGATCAGCTCCTTAATATCCTGAGGAGTAGGATCTACAACCGAAACCCAGCAGCCGGCAGAAAGCTGATCGTTCTGACACAGCATACCGTTCCGGAACGAGTAAAAGTTAATCATATAAAATTTGCGTTTATGCGAATCGCAATAAACGGCGCTCCTTTCACCGAAATTCTTCGGCAAAGGACGGAGTGCATTAACAGCCCCTACCGAAGTTTAACATTTAAGTATAAATTCCCATAAGGGTCAGCGTTCATGATACACCTCCGATACAGATCCGTATCTGTAGTATTTTATAGAATATATATATTATAACAGAATTCTTTCTCTTTTACAAGTCTTTTCTGAAAAAAAGCAGCTGCCGGGCAAATAAACCCGACAGCTGTTCTTAATTATTCAGAGAATTAATTACTCTTCTTCGCCCTTGCTCCTTGAACGTGCTGCAAATGCTACAGCAATAGCCGTAAACAGCATAAACAGCGGTACAGCAGGACCTGCTACTCCTGTCTTAGGAGCGTTTGTTTCATTCTTCTTGGTCGCTGAAGTGGTAGTAGTTGTTGTTGAAGCAGGCGTTGTCACGGTTGTTGATAAATCATTAAACGTTTTTGTATCCGACGAAGGTGTTGTTGAATTCTCCGTTGTAGTTGTTACATTTGTTGTTGTGTTGGTATTAGTTGTAGTATTGGTATCAATATTAGTATTAGTATTGGTAGTAGTTGTTGTATAGCTTCCCGGATTCTGAGCTGTCACCGATGTAGTAGTTGTTGTTGTAAATTCACCTATATCAATAGGAATTGTTGTTGTAGTCGTCGTGGTAGTAGTTGTGGTTGTTGTGGTGGTAGTGGTCGTGGTAGTTGTTGTAGTGGTCGTCGTGGTAGTTGTTGTAGTCGTTGTCGTGGTTGTTGTTGTGGTCGTTGTAGTTGTCGTAGTTGTAGTTGTTGTTGTAGTTGTTGTTGTAGTTGTAGTTGTCGTAGTTGTAGTTGTTGTGGTTGTGGTTGTTGTTGTCGTGGTAGTTGTTGTTGTGGTTGTGGTTGTGGTTGTAGTGGTTGTGGTTGTTGTGGTTGTTGTCGTAGTCGTGGTAGTTGTGGTAGTTGTGGTAGTTGTAGTGGTGGTAGTTGTTGTTTCTGCGATCTCATCGATCATTATGATCGTATCGTCGGTGAACTTTCCTCCGTCCGATGATACTACCTTGCCGTCCTCTACAGTAAATGTTATGTCTGTTGCTACATCATATCCTGCCGGAGCTGCATCCTCGTGGAGGATATATGTTCCGTCCGGAAGATTTTTTACAAATGTCGGAGTGCTTCCCGATTTCCATGCAAGCTTTTCGCCTGATGTTGACAGGGATTCCGCATCTTCGCCCAGAACTACATTCTGTAAGTCGAATTCTATCGCATCGCCGTTTTCGTCCTTACCTGTAAGTTCAAGAACAGCTCCTGCAAGCTCCTTGCCTGATGTGTCCTGCTTACAGATCTGGAGATCGGCGACTATTGTAGTAGTCGTCGTTGTTGTTGTAGTGGTTGTCGTTGTTGTGGTTGTCGTTGTGGTTGTCGTTGTAGTTGTGGTGGTCGTCGTTGTAGTTGTCGTCGTGGTAGTTGTTGTGGTGGTAGTGGTTGTCGTTGTCGTGGTGGTAGTTGTTGTTGTAGTCGTTGTAGTTGTTGTCGTAGTTGTCGTTGTCGTGGTGGTAGTTGTAGTGGTTGTGGTAGTTGTCGTTGTCGTCGTGGTTGTTTCTTCAACTGCTTCTGCATCGCAAACGCTGATTTTTGATGAATCGGAATCAACTACAAAGTAACCATCATCAGAATCCTTATCGAAATCTTCCTTCAATGACCCTGACTGTGCATCTTTGATCTTTCCGTTTTCAATTGTAAAGGTTAATGTTGATTCAATGACAGAATATTTCTTGTCGCCGTCGGTAAACTCATCGCCGGTTTCTTTCAGAACATATTCTCCGTCCGGCAGATTCGAGATCTCAACTCCGCCGTTTCCGTCGGACATCCAAGTGATCGTACCGTTATCAACATCAATTGACGCGCTTTCTTTATTTACGCTGACATTTTCTAAGCTGATTCCCTCACCTGCCGTTATTTCAATAACAGCATTGGCAACTTCGTTTTCGCCTGAAACATCGTACTTATCGATAACTATCTTTGACTTTGCATACTCATCGACCATCGTGACCTTATTGCCGTCGATCGAATCCGAAACACCGCCGACAGTAAATCCGTTGTCGTCGCGAGTTACGATCTTGTCAACTACTACTCCGTCCTTAACAATGAAGTAGATAGATTCCGCAATTTCATATCCGTCAGGAGCCTGAACTTCGGTAAGCTCGTAAACTCCGTCCTCAAGAGCCGTCTCAATGTAAGTAGGCTCTACATATGTCTGTACGCTTGTTTCGGTAACAGGCTTTCCCTCTTCGTCCGTACCTGAAACAACGGTTACGACCGTAGTTTCAGTCTTTGTTTTCCAAGAAGTAACAGCCGTAGTAACTTCGGCTTCGGAAGCGGTTATATTTCCGTCGTTGTCAACAGAAATAGTTCCTACCTTGTCGAGCTTAAGCTCGGCACCTGCTATCTCGTTGCCCGAAATATCTACCTTGCTTATTCTGATCTGAGGCTTATTTTTAACGGACAATGTATATGTCTTATTAAACTCGCTGTAGTCAACGATCAAAGCCTCATCGGTTTCCGGCTCTGTCTCCGGCTCGTCGGGAACTTCAGGTTCAATAATCTCGAAGTTCGGGAAAACAGCGTCTTTTATTACGGTAGTGTTCCATGCCTCAACTCCGAATTCCGTAATATCGCTGAAATTCTCCGTGCCAAGAATCCTACATATCTCAGACGGTGTAAGCGAAATTTTTACCTCGGTTGACTGGAACGAAATATTATAACTTCCCTGCCACTCGCTGCTGTAGCAATTTGCAGGTAGATAGCTGTCGCTCTTCTGGGTATAAGCCGAACCGTTTACCATTCCGGTAAAATGTGCATTGCCATATCCCATCTCGCCGCTGCCTGTATTAAATGTAAACTCAAGAATAACGTCGTCATTGTCGATCATTTCCTGAGTTACCTTAGCAAGACCTGTCTGATCGAGAGAAACTGTTTTTTGTGTTATAGATATACCCTCGCCGTAATCCGGGAAAGTGATCGGAGTCCCCTGCGAAACAGATGTATCGCCGTTTGTGTATACTCTTACGCTTACAACAGTAAGTCCTGCGCCATAATCCGTAGAGTTCTGGATCTTGAATCTGCCGATATCGGACGGAATATCTACAAAAGTAGCAACGCCGCCGATAATTTCAGCTGTTTTCGCATTAAGACCGTCGTGCTCGTAAAGAACAAGCGAGCCGCTGCTTGGAGAAGAAACCTCTATCTCAATTTTGCTTGCGCCTGAAGCCGAGCCTTCTGCCCAGATCTGCGTACCCGAAGGATTAGCTACGGTATACTCAACGTAATCGGGAAGACCTGCGGTTATCACTCCGTTTTTGTCAACCGTGAAATACATATCCTCGGTTTCCGCATGATAACCTGTCGGAGCGGCTTTTTCTCTGAGGAAATATGTACCTGCCTGAATATAACCGCGCTTTACGTAATCGTTTGAAAGATTTTTGAATTCCTGATTGTCAAGGAGATTCTCTCCGCCCTCGATACTATTCCATGTGAAAATAGGAGTCTCGGTATCATTGGCTGAGTAAAGCTCGATCTCAGCTCCTGCAAGAGATTTTGAAGTATCAAACATATCAACCTTATTTAGAGCAAGCTTAGCGCCGCTTATCTCATAGTTGTACATTTTGATAACTCTGCTTGCTGCGTCGGACGCTGCAAGATCGATCACATTCCAACCGTCGGGAAGAGGATTCGATACAGTGAAGTTTCCTCCGAAGCCTGCGCTTGCAATCGGGAAGTTTACTGCTCCCTCTCCATGCTCTGCATATCCGTAGTAGAGCTTGCCGTCATAAACGAAAAGCAGTATATCCTGAGCTGCCTCGTACTCTGCGGTTGTCGGAGTAGCTGTTTCCTGAATTCTGTATACGTTAGTAAAAGTTTGCGTAGCGTTAAATCCACCCGTAGAGGAAGGAGTCATTGTTACAAGCTTTGTATGATCGATGACTGTGGAAGAAGGCTGATTATTCCAGATCCATATATCGAGATCATCGTCAGTGGAAGTAAAGTCGTAAGATGTCGTCATTCCTGTCCAGAGATTTCCGGTAACGTTTCTGCGGACAGTACCGAGAGACATTACGATCTCAGCGCCTTTAAGAGGCTTGCCGTTTTCATCGACTTTCTTAAAAGTAAGTCCTTCGCTGTCTGTGATATCGAAAGTAAATTCGGTATCGTCGGTATCGAAATCGCTCATAAGATCGATCTCGGTATTTATGATCTCATTATTGAAGGTTACAAGATACTGATTTGACTCGGGATCAATATCAATAAATCCGAATTCAACGTCTTCAACTTTTGTGCCGTTAAGGTATGCGTTCTTATCCGCATCGAAAGTATAAAGCTGCTTATTTACTTCGTACTTATTCTTAGTGATATCAATAGGAGAATATACGGTATTTTTAACCGTTTCTGAATATGTATCGTCCGAATATACATTGAACTCGACAGATTTTACAAATGAAACCTTATCGGTATCCATAACCTCCTCGGAATAAGTAACATATCCGGTACCGCTCTCATCGTCTGCGGATTTTTTGTAATACTTGCTCGGGAAGCTTCCGTATGAATATTTTCCGGGCAATACTTTTTCAAACTTATAGATCTCGGTATTGTCATTTTTGATCAAAAGATTATAATCGGAAGCTTCATTTACAAATGTGCTTTCAAGCTCGGTGTTGTCAGCCTGAACCGTAAGTGTATTAGAACTGCGCTTATATCCGGCAGGAGCATCCAGTTGTTTAACATAATAATTATCTGTTGTTGCTACGTCAAAATAAGCATATCCATACTCACCGGTTTCACCAACAGCGATCGGAGTATCATCCCAGTTGTTCTTATAAAGGCCCAAAACGGCGCCTTCGATTGGATTGCCTTCCGAATCAGTCACGTTTACGCTAATGATATTTTCCTTTTCGCCCTCTTCAGGAGTTGGCTCCGGAGCAGTAAAAGGCTTCTTTTCAACAGTAACTTCTATTACTACAATATTTTCCTTGTTCGGAAGATTGTTGAGCCACTGTGATGCATCCCATTCATTGCTGTCTTCGACAGCGATTTCGGCTGTGCTGTTGTCGCCGTAATAAACCTTGAGGTTTGAAACTCTGACACCGCGTGGATTCTGACTGTCACCGTATTTCAGCTCATTGCCCGAACTGTCTCTCCAGTCAAAATTAGTTAATTTGAAAGTTGTGGGATTCTCGGCATAAACGAAATTTTCCGCTTCGCTTTCAAATTCATATTTTGTAATGTATTTGTAGGATTCCGTATCAGTATATCCGGTCTTGTCGTCAACAAGCTCATAAACGACCTTGTTGTATTTGAGATGACTTCCTGTTACTACTTCGTAATCCTGAACCTTTTCGGTCTCGTTTACTTCAAAGTAGAAGGTTTCATCGGATACAAGATAACCGTCGGGAGCGGAAATTTCTTTAGCGTAATATCTGCCTGCATCTATATTAACCTGATCGACTCCGCCCGTAGAAACAAAGCTTGTTGCAAGGCTGCCGTCCTCGGCATTGTAGATACCGATGGTAGCTCCGGCAAGTCCTGTGCCGTTAACATCGAGCTTTCTGAAATCGATCGAATAGCTTGACGAAAGTCCAAGAATAGAAATAGGACCCGTGTATGGTCTGTAGCCTATCTCAAGACCGCCCGTGAAGCTCTTTGCAATAAGAGCGCCCGAAAGATGTCCCTGACAGTCAGTACCGCCGTCAACATCTGCATTCGGAGCAAAGATCGTTCCGTTAAAGTTTCTGTTTATCGAAACCTTATCCGCATTCGGGATATTATAAAGTATCCTTGCCGAATCGGCATGGTTGTTTGTCTTTACAGAACCTGTATTGCTTATTTCATTTCCGTTGATATAGGTCTTTGTAGTAGCTGCTGCACCGAAGTTTATCGTGCCGTCGTCGGGAACATTAATGATAATGTACGAATCATCGGGAACAACGATATTTACCTTGCTTACATTTTCAAACCAGCTGCTTTCCGGAATATCGAAATATACAACATTCAGATCCTCCGAACCGGTATATTCAAGGCTGACCTCGGTTCCGCTTTTCGTCATATTAACGTTAGGCGTAACCTTTCCTGCCAAAGCCTCGCTTCTTTTCCTCAGCTCAACAAACTGCGCCTTTACATCGAGCACCGAGCCAACATAGAAATGATCCTTATCGCCAGGATATTGTGCGTCAACGTCAAAGCTGTTGCTTACATTGAATATCTTGAACTGATTGCCTTCATAATAGCCTGAGTAATTATCCGGATCACTGGCGAAGAATTGCTTGATTGAAAGCTTTTCTGCTTTATCTCCGTTAATGATCGCGTGGGCGAAATTTTCCGAGTTCAATATCTCTTCCAGAGTTACAGCCGTTGCATAGTCGCCGCTTCCCATCTGATAGTTATTACCGTCAGAATTCAGGAAATTGCCGCCCACAGCAACTCTTCCCTCGGCGTCAGCGCCAAAGGTATGCATATCGTTCTCAAGAAAAACGCAGAACTGAGACGCAATACCGAGAGCATAAGTTTTATTTGCATTTCTTATGGTTTCGTCAAGAGTATCCCCTGCAAGTTCGTTATTTGTTCCCACAAGCAGTATTACGTCGTCTTTGGAATCTGTACCGGAAGCATTTGAAATCGGTTCTGCCGCAAAGCTTGCCAAAGAATTCGGCAAAGCAGCAGACAGCGAGATCAAAGCTGCGGTCATACCGCTGAGAAACCTTTTAGATAGCTTATTTCTCATAATCTCTTTCCTTTCTCAAAATTTATAATGTATTGAATCCGCACTTATCCGTACAAATTCTGAACATACATCATAAAATATTATATCACAAAATTATACGTATCGCAATAGTTTGCTCAAAAGCACATTTTAGAAAAAATAATTTGATTTTTGTGCACATCTTACAAATGCCGTGATAAGCTTGAACCATATAATGGAACAAACGGAAAATAATCAGCAGAAAAAAAGCAATATCAGCCACACACGATATACAAAAGGTATAATTTGATTGTAATATTATAAAGTGCCGTGCGTAAACCAAACTATTTTCTCCTTTTCAAAAAAATATCACAAAACTTACATATTAACCGTTTATAATTCAAGCATAGAGAGAAATACCGAGGCGGGAAAATACTAAAGTTAGGAGTCTCGTTATGAGAAACAACAAATTCTTAGGCTTTTTCAGCGCCGCCCTTACTTTTTCTGTTTTTGCGGCAGCATGCAGCAGCGATTCGGTAAACAGCTCTGATTCAAAAAGCAAGACCTACGAATCATCACTAAGTAATGTAGTTTCGGAATCCGGCAGCACAGAGAAAAAAGCCGATTCATTACAGTGTTCAAGCAATATCGAAAACGTCTTTTCCGACCGCGATCTTAGCGGCGAGTATGATGCACCCGACTGCGAGATCACGTTATCGGGCGACAGCGCAGCTGTTTCCGGAAACGGAGCAGTTGAATCCGATGGAAATATAAGCATTACCGAAAAAGGCGTTTATCTTGTCTCAGGAAAGCTTAACGACGGCAGCATTATAATCGATACCGACGAAAAGGTTCAGCTTGTGCTGAATAACGCCGAGATCAGCTGCTCCGATTCGGCTGTAATTTACGCTAAAAATTCGCAAAAGCTTTTCATCACTGTTCCCGAAAATACCGAAAGTACTCTCTCGGACGGCACGGAATACAAACTAAGCTCCGAGTCAGAAAACGAACCGGACGCCTGCATATTCAGCGCCGACAGTCTTACCGTCAACGGCAAAGGAACTCTCAACATAAACGGCAGCTACAACGAGGGCATAACCTCAAAAGACGATATCGTCGCAGCCGGCTGTACTATAAATGTAAATTCGGCAGGCAACGGTATCAAGGGCAAAGACAGCATTGCTCTGTATGACGCTCGGCTGAATATAATCTCCGGCAAGGACGGTTTGAAAACCACAAATTACAAGGACGAGGAGCTTGGCTTCATTTACAGTGTTGACAGTTCTGCGGATATCGTTTCTGAAGAGGACGGCATTCAAGCCGAAACCGAGTTCATTTCCGAAAACAGCAATTTTAGCATAACTTCGGGCGGAGGTTTCGAAAATGCGGAGCAAAAAACCGATAACGAGTTTATGAAGCCTAACGGCGGAGGCGACTTTCGCAGAGAAGAAAACCTCTACCCAAATGATCAGATCACGGCCTCCGACAGCGATTCGATCAGCACAAAGGGAATCAAAACTGCTTCTCTGATGCTTATCAAAGGCGGAAGTTTCAATATAAACGCTGCCGATGACGCTCTTCATTCAAGTTCAAGCCTGTCAATATCGGGAGGAACTTTAAATCTCGCTTCCGGTGACGATGGTATTCACGCTGATTCGCAGCTTGATATCTCCGGCGGTGACATAACGATCACCGATTCTTACGAGGGAATCGAATCCGCACAAATCAATATTTGCGGAGGAAATATAAAGGTCAATTCATCGGACGACGGATTAAACGCAAATAACGGCTCGGCTGAAGCAACAGCTGCCATAAGCATAACAGGCGGCAATATCTGCGTTAATTCGGGCGGTGACGGTCTCGACTCAAACGGAGATATTTGTATAAACGACGGAACGGTTCTTGTGAACGGTCCGACAAACGACGGCAACGGAGCACTGGACAGCAACGGAGAAATCAACGTAAACGGCGGAATACTCGTTGCAGTAGGAAGCTCGGGAATGGCTGAAGCTCCCGGTACAAATTCCGCGCAATGCTCGGCATCATTTAATTTGCCCGATACTCAGGAAGGCGGAACGCTTGTTACCGTCTGCGATGAGGAAGATGAAGAAATACTGAGCTTTATGGCTGAGAAGCAGTTCAGCTCTGTAATAGTCAGCACTCCCGATATCATAGAGGGAGAAACATATACTGTTTACTGCGGCGGCACAACTGCTGCAAACGAATTATTCGGCGGACTTTACGAATCCGGCGGATATAACGGAGATTCGGATTACTCGTCCGATGTTACAGCGGCCAATTCCGACACAATTGGAGGATTTCATATGGGTATGCAATTTCCCGACGGTGAAAACGATACTCCACACGATTTTCAGCCGCAAGACGGTGACTCGGACAGGTTTCATGAACCTCCGACAGGAGAAAACGGTATGCCGGAAATGCCCGACGACCGTGTTGCTCCGCCTGATGCTCCCGACAGAAACGCGCAGTAATTAAATTAACGCCATCCACAATTTTTTCATATAAACCACCCAAAAGCAAGAGCCGCTCCGACGTTCAATCGGGGCGGCTTCTGCTTTTCCTGTAAAGTATACAACCGTATTTTTCCGGATAAATAAGTATCCTGATCTTTTCACTTCCAACGGACAGCCTGAGAACATTAAGCAGGATTATAAAATCATCGCTGCAAACAGGCACAGCGCAAATGCCTGCAACAAACATGAACATTCCTCCTCTTATAGATCCCGAAATAAGAGGAATTGCCACGGTCAGTAACATTGGCATGAGCAAACCGGTGATATAGGCTCCGATGCCCATAGATTCTCGCAGGATAACAAACGGCTTACGCGTAATTCTGCCAAGTCTAACGCTGACAGAGCTCCAGCCGCCTTTGAGAACAATGCTCCAGCCAAAGGCATGAAGGTACTCATGAAGGTAAATAAATGCAAGAACTATCGCGGCAAGAGCAATAAGAGTTGCGAATTTTCTTGAATATAAGTAGCTGCTGAACTGCGAGCTGCCGCAAATTTTTATCGCGGTCATAAAAGCGAATACCGAAAAAATTACAGATATCACAATTTGAGAGCAGCGAGTAAAACAAAGCTGATGTTCATCATATCCGTCGTCAAGAAGCTGACTGCGCATTTTGGAAAAGACATTTATCCGCTGCTGTTCATCACTCATTTGGATTCTCCTTTGAAGTAATACATAATCAGTATTCACTGCAAAGGATAAAAAATTCATTGCAAATAAAAAAGTCCTTCCTCAAAGGAAGGACTTTAGTAAAAGCCGGCGAAGATCTATCTTACCGGGCCGTTGCCAGCCAAGTATTTTCGACGCAAGAGAGCTTAACTGC
>CAJMSD010000013.1 GCA_905215965.1 uncultured bacterium
ATTCGGGTTCGAATTGGCTGTCCATTTTTCGGGATGGGTGCAAATTTTTACTGTCCACTTTTTGGGGGACACTTTAACTTGATGTTGTAGT
Source organism: uncultured bacterium (assembly GCA_905215965.1). Taxonomy (GTDB): domain Bacteria; phylum Bacillota; class Clostridia; order Oscillospirales; family Ruminococcaceae; genus Ruminococcus. The sequence continues at coordinate 92 of CAJMSD010000013.1, forward strand.
CTCTGTTGTTGTCGTTGTGGTAGTTGTAGTAGTCGTAGTGGTAGTAGTAGTTGTTGTTGTTGTCTGCGCTTCTACAACCGCTGTGCCTGTTACTACTTCGTAGTTATCCGCATCATCGGGAGTAAACTGCCATTCCAGCTCATTTTCGCCCTCAACCAGACCGTCTACAAGCTCTGTCAGCCATTCAATGATACCGCTGATTTTGCTCTCATAACCGATTTCGGGAAGTGCATCGCCCTCGATATACTCACCTTCGGGAACGACAGGTGTTACTTCGGGAGTTGCCTTGGCAACTGTTACAGGAATTGTTCTGACAAGTACAGGTGCAGATTCCCAGATTTCATAACCTTCCATATTTGTATAATCGTAGTTTTCACCATCTGTAATTACCATAAAAGCCACATAGCCGTCATTATCGACTGTCGGTACAACAGAGCTGTTAAACCAACTCCAATCACTATCTGACAGCTCACTTTCAGCCAATGTCTGCCCATAGGTCAGTTCACTTGCAGTAGGAATATTCACTTCGGGAGTTGCCTTTGCTACTGTAACCTCAACCTCGATACCCTCGATGATCTCGTAGTTGTCGGTATCTTCAGGTGTGAATGTTACTGTGAATGTATTTGTTCCTGCATTGCCGACATACTGTGTGTTGTCGTCCCATGCAAAGCCCTCGGGGAGTGCTACGTCTGCAAGTGTATCGCCGTAGGTTGCAGTCAGGTCTGTGGGGATTTCGTAGTCGGGAGTTGCCTTTGCAACTTCCACCTCGACCCCGATACCCTCGATGATCTTGTAGTTGTCGATATCTTCAGGTGTGAATGTTACTGTGAATGTATTTGTTCCTGCGTTGCCGACAGACTGTGTGTCGTCGTTCCATGCAAAGCCCTCGGAAAGTGCTACATCTGCAAGTGTATCACCGTAGGTTGCAGTCAGGTCTGTGGGGATTTCGTAGCTGGGTACTGCCTTTGCAACTTCCACCTCGACCGCGATACCCTTGATCACTTCATAGTTGTCGGTATCTTCAGGTGTGAATGTTACTGTGAATGTATTTGTTCCTGTATTGCCGACAAACTGTGTGTCGTCGCCCCATGTAAAGCCTTCGGGAAGTGCTACATCCGCAAGTGTATCACCGTAAGTTGCAGTCAGGTCTGTGGGGATTTCGTAGTCGGGTGTTGCCTTGGCAACTTCAACTTCAACCTCGATACCCTCGATGATCTCGTAGTTATCAGTATCCGCAGGAGTGAATGTTACTGTGAATGTATTTGTTCCTGCATTGCCGACAGACTGTGTGTCGTCGTCCCATGCAAAGCCCTCGGGAAGTGCTACATCTGCGAGTGTATCACCGTAAGTTGCAGTCAGGTCTGTGGGGATAACGTAGTCGGGTGTTGCCTTGTTAATCACATATTCTCCGATGACGCTCACTTCGCCCCATGTCATGATAACTTCGTAGGTGCCTGCATTTGTGGGATAATTGTTTTCTTCGCCGTCAATTGTAATCACAGGAAACTCGCCTGCATAGGTGGTATCGCTGCAAGTAAAATGCGGTACTGCCATTGGGCTGTCGCCGTAGGTTGCGGTGGAAATGTTCAGTGTGAAGCTCATTTCTACGTCGCCGCAGATGCAAATATGAGCGATAGTGTCTGTGGTTTCATCTGCGGTGTAAACATGGCTGTGAGTCTCGCTTGCATTTTCCACGTAACCGCAGACAGAGCAAACCTTATCGTGCGTTCCGTCGCCGTTGTTGCTATATTTGTCTTCGCTGTGGCTGTGGTCGCAGGTGATGGTAAAGGTCTTGGTAACAGTTCCCTTGAAGTTGCCGATGCCCTGAATGGTCACGGTAGCGGTACCGGGATTCACATTTTCAGCATAGGAAACGGTATAGTCCCTATCTTTCACCAAGGTTTCGCCGTTCAGAACGACCACAGGATCGGGTGTTTTGGCATTGCCGTCGTAGGTGAACGTGCCGTTTACAGTTACAGTTGCACCTGCGATGCTTGTCGGCTCCACCTTAACGATGAAGGTCGTTGTCAGATCGGTCACACTGGAATTCTCAACTCCCATCGGGTTATAGGAAACGGTATAGGTGTAGTCACCGGCGTTCAGAGTATCCAAATAAGTAGCTTTCAGAACAATTTTACCGGATTCGTAATCCACGGAGTAATCGGTGTTTGCTGCAAGGACTTTTTCGCTGCAAACGATGGAGTTTACGGTGTTACCGTTGAAATCCACAGCAATGTCCTTATCGCTGTTTTCCTTGTAGGTGTAGGTTACTTCGGTATCAACTGCTTTGCTGTCCTCATAAACCACGATACCGTCGGAGTTGATGACAGTTACGTTGTCACATTCATCGGTAATGCGAACATAGACAGCAACCTTGTTCTGCGGCTCGATTGAGAAGCTATACTTATCGTTATTGTTGAAGATTTCCGTCCATCCCTCTGTTGGGATATTGTTCTCGTCCAACGTTGTATCAGAGAGCAGATATTCTACCTTTGCAATACCGCTTCCGGTGCCATCAGCGGTAATGGTAACATCCACATAGTCCTTACAGAAGATGCCGAAGGTAGTGGTATTCCAGAACTTGTTCCAGCTGTTTTCCTTAATCAGAATCGTTCCGGTAGGTGCGGTTATGTCCATGATAGTAAAATCTGCTCCCTCGAAGGAAATGGTGTAGTTGTCTGCGGACAGAGTGCCCAGAGTGATGGCATACGTTCCCATATTTTCGCCTTCTTCACGAGTCAGTGCGCCGGTCAGCGCGCTGGCCAGCGTATCACCACCAAGCAGACCTTCTGCCGTGTATGTCAGTGTGGGATCTTCATCGCCGTAGGTCTTGATTTTCGCATCAGCCGTTACAGTCAAAGGTGCCTTAGCGATGCTAACGGACACGGAATCCTTTGCGCTTTCTTTATGGTTTGCATCACCCTGAACGTAATACCAAACCGTGTAATTGCCTGCATTTGTGCCTTGGGGGATACTTGTGGTATACTCGCCGTTCTCGGTCAGGCTGTAAACCATCGTTCCGCCTGCCGCTTCACCTACGCTGATGAGATACTGCGATTCGCCCATGTAGGTCAGCGTATTGGGGGTAGGAGCTGCTGTGATTATCGCTGCTGCCTTTGCGATGGTAAAGTCAACGCTCACGGTCTTGCCGCCCAGCGTAACAGAAGCAGTATAAGCGCCTGCGTTCACGGGTTCGCCGGTAAAGGCTTCGCCGTCCTTGGTAAGGGTAACGGGAATATCCGTATTTTCCAAAGAGCCGGTCTTAGAAACAATGAGCTCTACACCAGTTCCGTCATAGGTCTTGCCGGTTGCACTGATAGTAGCGGTGCCAATGGTTGCCTTACACTTAGAGCAGCTTTCGGTGATAACATTGCCGCTTGCGGAGTAGGTCGCGGTGTGAGCCTCGATGACGGTATTAACGCACACAGAACACTCGAAGCTGTGTGTGCCATCGCCGTTGTTGGTGGCGGTGGTGTGGGTGCTGTCTTTGTGGTCACAGGGCACGCCGCAGACGGTGCAGGCGCCGCCCACCCAGTTATGCACCTTGTTCAGTACACTCTCGTCAAAGGTGTACAGGCTGCCGTCCCAAGTGCAGGGCACATTCACGGTGGTCAACGCGCTGCAGTTCGAAAACGCGTTATATGCAATACTGGTCACGCTGGCGGGGATGGTAACGGTGGTCAGCGCTGTACAGCCAGAGAATACCCACATATCAATGGTCGTCACACCCGCAGGGATGGTCACCGCGGTCAATGCGGTGCAGTCATAGAATGTGTTGGCTTCAATGGTTGTCACACCCGCGGGGATGGTGATGGTGGTCAGCGCCTCGCAGCTGCCGAACGCCGAACTTCCAATCTTCTGCACACCGTCGGGGATGGTGATAGTAGCAAGATTCTTGCAGCCGTAGAATGCTTCTTTGCAAATCTCGGTCACGGTGGAGGGGATGGTGTAAGTCTCTACTTCTATGTTCGGACGGCAGTAAATCAAGGTGGTTTTATCCTTGTCAAACAGCACGCCGTGTTCATCAGAGGAATAGTTGAGGTTATCCTCAGCCACGGTGATCTTTGCCGGGCTATACCCAAAAGCACCCTCATCTATGGTGGTCACGGACGCAGGAACCGTCACCGATGTGAGATTTTTGCATTCGCTAAACGCCCTATAACCGATGGTTGTAAGTCCCTCGGGCAGGGTGACGCTCTCCAACGCGCACCCAAGGAATGCCCAGCCTTCGATGGTTTTTAAGTTAGTCGGGAAGTTCACTGTTTTCAGCGCCGTGCATCCATAGAATGCTTGCTGCGATATGGTCGTAAGGCTGTCGGGCAGCATTGCAGTGGTGAGTTTCTGGAAACGCCAAAATGCAGCCTCACCAATAGAGGTGATGCCGTCGTTCACCACGATTGTGGTGATCTGGTCTACATATTCTTCCCAGGGACGGTTATTGTAATTATCGAACTGGTCCGCCATAGCACCGGTACCGCTGATGGTCAGCGTTCCGTTCGCGTAAGTCCAAATAACATTCTGCTCATTGCCTTCCTCACCACAGTAGCCGCCGATCACTCCGCAGCCGGTGCAAGCACCGTCGGTGAAGGTGTGGCGTTCGGTGAAGGGATTTCCGCAGGAAGAACAGGTATAGCTGTGTGTGCCGTCGGCATTGACGGTGTAGCCAGCTGCATCGGGGCTGTGACCGCCCACTTCGCCGTAGCTTGCGCCGCAATGCTGGCACTCAGCCTGTTCGGTGCAGGTGGCGGTGCCGCCACTATGTGCTTCATTATACACTTCCACATAACCACACTCGGTGCAGGTCGCCTTATGGGTGCCGTCGCCGTTGTCGGTGTAGGTGTAGGTTGCACTATCACTATGCGCCTTCGTGTCCTTGGGGATGGGATAATGGACGTCCTGCATCCAGTGATCACCCAGCTGGGTGGCAATCGTGTTGTTCCTGAGCTCTTCCACGGTTACACTTGTGATCTCTACGTTATCACTCCCGGGTTTCAGATTCGAATCGCTGTGTACAGCCTCAAGACCGTCATCACCGAGGTAATAGCAATTCTTGATTGCATTAACACTCCGAAGCGTGCCAAATGCGCCAAGAAACGCCTGATCGGTCAGATTCTCACCGCGCTCAAACCTACCTGCAAACAGGCAGTTTTCAAGGGTAGTCTGTGCATTCGTGTTGGAGAAGCTCAGGAAACCGCCCATATAGATGGTTGCGGTGTTATTATAGCTGTTCTTTGCGTAATTGGTCTTGATGGTGCCGTAGGCGCCGCAGTTGCGGATGGTCACTTCACTGGTGTTCTCCTGAATCTTACCGATAAAGCCGCCCGCGCCGGAGTCCACACGGTACTCGCCTGCATCAAAGGTGCCGTACCAGGCGCATTGTTCAATCAGGCTCTGGTGGTTTGCGTATCCCACAAATCCGCCGATCATACCGATGCCATGGGCCTTCGCGGTGACATTCACGAAGGAGGTGATATTCTGAATGTTCGCGCCGTTGCGCTCAAGGTCAGTTTCACCATTCACACCGCAAATCGAGCCGATGACACCGCCAACGTAGTCAACCTCGGTGTTCACGACAACATTGCCGTAGATGGTGAAGTTCTTGACCGTACCCGTTCTGACCTCACCGAAGAAGCCAACGCCGTTTTCGGAACCTTCCACGTTCAGACCTCTGATGGTGTAGTTCTGTCCGTCAAAGACACCGCGGAAATTGTTGTTCTCCTCGCCGGTCGCGCCGATGGGTGTCCAGGGCTTGTTTTCAAGGTCGATATGCGCTGTCAGAACGCCCTTGATCTCTCTGTTGCCCTTTACATTGACCTGCTGTGCAAACCAGAAGAGCTTGCCTGCATTGTCAATCTCATAGTAGCCCGCTGCGTTTAAGGTCGCAGGCTCATAGCAGCCGTTGGGACAGAAGCCGTTTTCACATTCCACGGAGGAATCGTGGTTGGTGGTGTCCACTGCGCCATAGCTTGCGCCGCAGGATTCGCAGACTGCCAGAGTGGTGCAGGTCGCCGTGCCGCCGGTGTGGGCGCAGTCTTCGCCGCAGGCGGTGCACTTGCTGTTTACGTAGCTATGGGCAAACTTTACTTCCTTCCATGTGAAGCCGGCCCATTCAACATTTGTACCTGCCGCCGCGGGCAGAGTTTCGGCGTTTTCCTGTCCGCAGTTCAGCGTGAGGGTAATGCCCGAAGAAAGGGCTTCACCTGCAAACAGATTTACATTTACTTTTGTGATAACAGAGCCTAATGTGATGTTTTCAAGCTTCGTACACTCTGCGAAAGCCTCATTTGTTAATTCTGTCACTCCAGGCAATGTGATAGAAACCAGTTCGGAGCAACCTTTGAAAACATTAATACCCATACTGGTCGCTGCAGGAGCACTTACCGAAACAAGACTTGTGCAACGAGTGAAGAGCTGCTGGCTTAGATTCTGAAGTTTAGGCAAATCTACGGTCCGGAGTTGTTCGCAATGCCCAAACACAATAACTCCCGCTGTTTCTAACGAAGGCAGAGAAACTTCTGTAAGGGCGGTACTGTGGAGTGCTGCAAATCCAGCCTCTTTCAGCAACGGCATATCAATGGAGGTGATCGCTGTGCCTTGCAAGCCCCAATCTCCTATAGACTGCACCTTTGGAGCGGTGATGGAAGTCAGATTCGAGCAGTCCAAGAACGCCTGAGCACCAATTTCCGTTACATCGGGGAGATTGACGGATGCCAGTTGGGTAACTTCTTCATGCGATACTATTTCTACGTTGTTTTCATCCCACTGTGCATTACGAGGGCCAAAAGCAACACCGTCCCAGTTGGTAGTACCGGGAATCGAAGTCACGCCCTTGAGGGTGAGGTGAATGCTGCCGTCGGCAACGCCCTCGGTGTCGCAGATGGCACGGCGGATGGCGGTGATCATCCCGGCTTCTGCATCGGCAGGGAGCTCCACCGTAAAGGTTCTGCTGCCGGTTTCCAGAATTGCGGTTACTGCCTGATTCAGCGTTGCTGCATCGGCTGCATAGTAGGTGTTCGTGCCATCGGTGACGATTGCGACCACGGTCATGTCAGCGCCGCAGACACACTTGCCGGTGGTAACATCCAAGGTGTGAGCGCCCAGCTCGCCGTAGCTTGCACCGCAGTTTTCGCAGACTGCCAGAGTGGTGCAGGTCGCCGTGCCGCCGGAGTGTTCGCCCTCGCAGGTTCCATCTTCCTTGAGCAGACCGCCCAGCGCGCCGTATTTTACGACCTTATCCGTCGTGGTGGCATCCAATCCGGTATAACAGCAGATGGTGCTGTTCTTTACCGAACCACCATCGCCGCAGTTAATGCTGCCGGTAGCGTAAGTGTCACCGGATTCATCTCCCAAATATCCGATATAATCAGAATACGGGTTATATCTAAAGGTGTGAACCTCAGAATCTGAGATGATCACAATAGGGATCGTATCCGACCAATCAAGCAAACTCCAAGCGTTGCCGATACCGGGAGCAGAAGTCCATTTATCACCAGCGCCATAGGCATATACGACTGCGTTTGTAATATTGATTGTTCCGCAGGTGCCTTCGCCTGCTGCACCAATGGCTGAAGCGTAAAAGTTGTTCGTATACGCATATACCGTGACATTCGAAATGTTAATGTTACCGGCATTATAACTCTCGTTGTTGTCGTAGTCGTACTTTCCGCCAATGGCTGCGGCAAGAGTACCGTGAGCACGAAGAATATTATCCGTCCCGTTTGAGGTAATATTTACTGTTCCGCCCTCTGCTACGAAAATACCACCACATGGTGCATACCAAGATTCTGTTTTTGAAGTGCTTATGGTATTGTCGCCCAGCACAAATATGGTTGCATTGCTGCCGGATGCGACATCAATAGAACTGCCCTCACCAACCATAATGCTTGCATTATTCAGAACAATCGTCGGATTTCCGCTTTCGACCTTGATTCCGTAGCTACCGGAGCCGGTGAAAGTATATTCACCGCTGTCGCTGATGACATAAGTTCCCGTCAGCGTGGAAAGGTCGATGGCAGATTCCGTGGTTTCCGCCGCATTCGCTGTGAGCACATTCATCGGCAGCATAGATACTACCATCATAATACTGAGCACAAGGCTGAGCATGCGGTTTGTAAATTGCATTTTTGTTTTCATGTCAGTACCTCCTTTTTCGATTTGCCTTTTTGCGATTTTGCGATCATTTTCTGTCGTGTCGCTTCCACCGCCTGCCAGTTGACAGCGGTGATATAGTCCTTGAAGTCGGAGAGGATTTTCCTTCCGAAGCTTCTGTAGTCCATTGCGATGATCTTCTCAATCTTCTGATTTCGCAGGGCTTCGGGAACATTGTACAATCTCAATGCCGCATCCAGTCCGCAGGCAACACGCATATCAAGGCTGACGCCCTCCTGTCCTGCCGATGAGAACATACCATATTCTATGGCAGAGTACAGGTTCTCCATAACCATATATTGTTCCTCGGTCCAATCGGGATTGAACTCTTTGAAGATCTGCTGGGTTTTCTTTGTGTCATTTTCCCGGATGACCGCAAGGGGCATCGGGTGAGTGTAAGCGGAAATAAAAATGTTACGCATGGCATTGCTTTCCTCTGCAATTGCCGCATTTGTGGCAAATTCAATGCACAGCGCAAGCAGTGGTGACTTGTCCTCGTGTTCGAGCACTTCGATCATGCGCCACTGAAAATCGCAGAGTTCCTTGACAAATTCGGTGAGAACGTGTTCTCTCTGCGGATAATGAAACGTCAGATTGCCGGGGCTGATATTCAGTATTTCACAGACTTCCTTGTTGCTGGTATCTGTAAATCCCTTTTCAATATATAGTTTAGATGCTATCTGAACGATCATCTCTTTTGTTGGTCGGTTTTTGGTTCCTCTGGCGATGACGATCCCCTCCTTGTCATTGTATAAAGCTGTGTTTTACTAATCTTTCCTTTATTATACACGATATGGCGCGATTTGTCAATAGTACCGCCACTATTCTAAAACGTTTTCGGAGATATTTTTTGAAAAAACAAAACCACCGACGGGGTGTCAGTGGTTCTGATCGTGTTCAGTATATGCCTAAATGCTTTTCAATCACCGCCATAATCTCATCCAGCCGTTTTTCACCAACGCCTTTGATACTGCCAATTTCTGTTCTCAGCTCACCAAGATCAAGTGTCGGAGCTTCTGCATCTGCCATGACGTTGTGGTAATAATTCGTAAGGAAGTTCTGCATCTCCTCACGAGTCATTCCTTTAATTTTCTTGTATGTAGCCCTATCCAGCGTTTTCTGTTCCATATCGAACCTCTCCTTCGTATACGTTATATTAAATTATAGCACAAAATCCAATATATTTCAATAATTGAGAGCCGTTTTCAGCTTCCCGTAATCTCCCTTATGCCTTCTGTGAGCAAATCGGCAAGGAAATTCGGGATATTTCGGAGGAAGTGCCGTTTGAGATTCCAGCAAGTTGGGTGTGGGTTCGCCATAACGATTTATTTGAAATATCTGGTGGTTCTCAACCGCCTAAATCTAAGTTTAAGAGTGAACCGCAAGAAGGTTATATTAGGCTTTATCAAATAAGAGATTATGGTAAATCACCTGTTCCTGTATATATACCTATCTCAACTGCTTCAAAAACCACTCAAAAGGGCGATATTCTTCTTGCGAGATATGGGGCTTCTCTTGGAAAAGTATTCTGGGCGGAAGATGGAGCATACAATGTCGCTATGGCAAAGGTTATTTCGTTATTTAACGAGTTCGAAATAGACAGAAACTATTTGTTCTTGTTTTACCATTCTTCAATATATCAGAATGTTATATTTGGTAATTCTCGCAGTGCTCAAGCTGGTTTCAATAAAGAAGACCTCAGCCAACTACTGTTTCCTATTCCACCTTTGAGTGAGCAAAAACGTATCGCAGATAAGTATTTTGAACTCCTCCCATACATCGAAAAATACGCCCATGCTGAAACACAGCTCACCGCCCTCAACACATCATTCCCCGAAGCCTTGAAAAAATCCATCCTGCAGGAAGCTGTACAGGGCAGACTTGTTCCACAAGAGCCCAACGATGAGCCTGCGTCGGTGCTTTTAGAGCGCATCCGAGCTGAGAAACAGGCACTTATCAAGGCTGGCAAAATCAAAAAGGACAAGCATGAATCGGTCATCATAACAAGGGATAAAGTTCCTTATGAGATCATAGACGGAAAAGAACGCTGTATTGCCGATGAAGTGCCGTTTGAGATTCCGGAGGGGTGGTGTTGGTGTAGGTTAGGAAGTGTATGTATGAACATTCAATATGGCACTTCTCAAAAATCACAAAAGCAAGGAAAAATGCCTGTTTTGCGAATGGGCAATCTGCAAAATGGAACAATCAATTATGATAAATTAGTATATACTTCTGATGAAACTGAAATTATCCGATACCCACTGGTGTATAACGATCTGTTGTTCAACCGTACTAACAGTAGAGAGATTGTCGGAAAAACAGCGATCTATAAAGGTGAGATGCCTGCTATTTATGCAGGGTATCTTGTAAGAATTACTCCGATGATTGATAGCGATTATCTTAATTATGTAATGCAATCAAAATATTACTGGACTTATTGTCAGACAGTTCGTAGTGATGCAATTGGTCAATCAAATATCAATGCAGAAAAACTAAAACATTTTCTTGTACCTGTCCCAACCCTTTCCGAACAACACCGCATTGTCGCCAAAATCGAACAACTCCTCCCCATCATCAACCAGATTTCAAAGTAATATGTTACAATCATATTGAAAGGAGGTCTTTCGATATGATTGACGAATTTAAGACTTATCTGGACAAGACAAATCTGTCCGAAAACTCAAAATCTGCGTACCTGTTTGCTTTCAGGCAGTTCACAGAGCAGTACCGCACAGTCACAAAGAAGAATCTGAATCAGTACAAGGTGTGGCTGGTGGACAATTTCAGACCGCAGACTGTGAATCTTCGTCTGCGTGGTATGAACTGCTATCTAGAAAGTGTAGGCAAGGACAAGTGGAAACTCTCGTTTGTCAAGGTGCAGCAGAAACCGTTCCTCGAAAATGTGATCAGTGAAGCGGATTACTTGTACTTCAAGCAGCGTCTGAAAGAGGATGACGAACTGTTCTGGTACTTTGTGATCCGCTTTCTTGCGGCTACGGGTGCGAGAGTAAGTGAGCTGATTCAGATCAAGGTGGAACATGTCAGGCTCGGTTATCTTGACCTGTACTCCAAAGGCGGTAAACTCCGCCGTATCTACATTCCGAAATCCTTGCAGGAAGAATCCCTTGCGTGGCTTGACGCAAAGAAACAGGACAGCGGTTTTATCTTCTTGAATCAGCGTGGACAACGTATCACAACAAGGGGAATTTCTGGTGAGCTGAAGAAGTATGCAATCAAATATGGCATTGATCCGAAAGTGGTTTATCCACATTCGTTTCGTCATCGCTTTGCAAAGAGCTTTCTGGAACGTTGCAATGACATTGCATTTCTTGCCGATCTGATGGGACATGAGAGCATTGAGACTACTCGCATTTATTTGCGTAAGACTGCTACAGAACAGCGTGAAATCGTGGATACTGTGATTGACTGGTAATGAAAAGGGCATACCCTCAATGTGAGAGTATGCCCGGTTTTTTATAGGATTTTGCATAGTTTCATGAGTTCTTCGATTTTGGTGACGATGCGGTGTTGTTCTTCGAGTGGGGGGATTGGAATAATAATATTTTTCAGTGAAGTAAGACTTACTGTTTTTTGTGCTGTTCCTGTTGCTGTTTCTTTGCATTGTTCATAAACTAAAGGTGTCCTTAACCAATGAACAAGAAAATCCGAATCAACAAATAAAGGTTTCAATAAGGCAATATGTCGTTGAAAACAGAATTCCCTATCGTTTTCCACTTTCATCACTATGCCGTAGGAGCCTGTAACAGTAAACAAAATATCATTCTTAATTGGTTTTCTATTGTTGTCAAGTTTATTATAGTATTCTTCGGGAACATATCTTGTGTTTGAAAAATCTATTTTGCCAGAAGAAACGTTAGATATAACGATGAATGGCTTACCATTAGGGACTTGTGGTGGCGGCTGATGATCGCCATCAGTTATACTTTGACAAATATGTGATAATCTACACCAACACCACCCCTCCGGAATCTCAAACGGCACTTCACCGGCAATGCAGCGTTCTTTTCCGTCTATGATCTCATAAGGAACTTTATCCCTTGTCACGATGACTGATTCGTGCTTATCCTTCTTGATTTTGCCAGCCTTGACAAGTGCCTGTTTCTCGGCTCGGATGCGTTCAAGCAGAACAGATGCAGATTCATCATCAGGATTTTGTGGAACAAGCCTGCCCTGTACCGCTTCCTGCAGGATGGATTTTTTCAAGGCTTCTGGGAAGGATGTGTTGAGGGCGGTGAGCTGTGTTTCGGCTTGGGCGTATTTTTCGATGTATGGGAGGAGTTCCTCTATTTTGGCAACGATACGGTGTTGTTCGGAAAGGGATGGAAGAGGAATGAGTAATTTATCAATAGCATTTGAAGATAACCCCTGTATTCCTATACCTTTTCCGCCAATTAACCCAGAGTGCTTATAGAGATTGAAAATGAAATAGAAAAAGTACATATCAACAGTGGCATATGGGCGTAATCTATGTATGTGGTTTTGTATCCTCATAGGATAATCATAGTTCCATATAGCTGCTCTACCAATATCGCCACCTTCACATACAAGCAAATCACCTTTTGTCACAGTACACTTTTCTATTTCGCTTTCAGTAAAGAGCATTTCTTTAAGTTTATCCAACTCAAATCTATCCCAATATAAGTTCGATGTTGTAATGTACTGCATTTTAGTCCCTTGTTGATTTGAGGAATTAAGTGCCTTTCCTGTGTTATGCTGAAAAACTGTTCCTAATCTACACCATTCCCATGTATCCGGAATCTCAAACGGCACTTCATCCGAAATATCCCGAATTTCCTTGCCTACCTGCTCACAAAAGGCATAAGGGAGATTACGGGAAGCCCCACGGAAAATTTCAGAAGTCTTCTTGTCCTTTTTGATCTTGCCAGCCTTAATCAGCTCCTGCTTTTCTGCCTTGATGCGTTCAAGCAGGACAGATGCAGGTTCATCATTCGGATCCTGCGGAACGAGTTTTCCCTGTACCGCCATCTGGAGGATGGAGTTCTTTAACTGCTGTGCGGTCATGACATATCCTCCGTATCCGAAATTCCAAGAATATCTGTAATCTGTGCCAGAATCCGATCAATATCCGCATTCAGACTTGCACGCTTCTCTTGATACTGCTGAATCAGTTCCTTCGGCGGGAGAATTTCTTCCTCCTCATGCGGAAAACCGCAGAGGTCAATATTATATCCACGCTCTACAAGCTCGGCAGCGGTATATTTCTTTGCCTTGTCGAAGCCGTCCACCGTGATCTCCTCACGCTGATTCCACCACTCCATGACAGGTGCAAAATGCTCCAGCTTCATTGGCTTTGTCTTTGAGAAGTTCTTGTAGCCATCGGGCATATCCAGACGATAGAACCATGTTTCCTTGGTAGGTCCGGTCTTGTCAAAGAACAGGATATTCGTTGTAATAGAAGTGTACGGTGCAAAGACGCTGTGCGGCATACGAATGACCGTGTGCAGATTAAATTCACCCAACAGTTTCTTCTTGATTGCTACCTTGGCATTATCTGTGCCAAACAAGAAGCCATCGGGGAGAATGACTGCAGCCCTGCCGTTCTGCTTCAAGCGATACATGATCACGGACATGAACAGATCCGCAGTTTCACTGCTTGCAAGGTCAGTCGGGAAATGATTCTTGACCTCCGCCTTTTCACTGCCGCCGTAGGGAGGATTCATCAGCACCACATCAAACTGATCTTCTTCCGTATAGTCCAGTACATCGTACAGGAGCGAATTATCATGGTAGATTCTCGGTGTATCAATGTTATGCAGAAGCAGATTTGTCACACACAGCATATACGGGAACTGCTTCTTCTCAATGCCATAAACAGAAGTATCAAAGGCTTCAATATCCTCAACCGTCTTTCTCTGCGGTTCAAGTGCTTTCAGCCAGCTTGTAATAAATCCGCCTGTACCGCAGGCAAAGTCCGCCATTTTCTCACCAATTCTCGGCTTGATGATCTGTGCCATGAAATCTGTCACAGCTCTTGGCGTATAGAATTCACCTGCAGAACCTGCACTTTGCAGTTCTTTCAGAATGGATTCGTAGATTTCTCCGAATGCGTGACTTTCTTCATAATCAGCCAACTGGAGTTCATCAATGACGTTAACAACCTGACGCAGCAGAACGCCGTCCTTCATGTAGTTGTTGGTATCCTCAAAGGTCGTCTTGACGATTGCCTTTTTGATAGGTGTCTTTTTGTTTACTTCAAGGGATTTCAATGTTGGAAACAGCGTATTATTGACAAAGTCAAGCAGTTCATCGCCTGTGATTGCTGTTCCTTTGCCATCATCAACCGCCCAGTTTCTCCATCTGCATTCTTCGGGAATGATGGATGTGTAGTCATCGTCATCGTATTCCCAATCTTCTTCTTTTGTATCATAGACCTTGAGAAACAAGAGCCACGCAATCTGCTCAATACGCTGTGCATCGCCGTTGATACCAGCGTCATTTCTCATAATATCCCGTAATCTCTTTACGAAATTACCTAAACTGCTCATATGTTATACCACCTTGTAAATTTCTTCTTCCAGTTCACGAATGACCTGCAGATATCCTTCCTTGCCACCAAACAGCTTCACGATGGCAGAGGGTTTGCCCATACGGATAAAAGGATCCAGTTTCAGAACCTGTGTATCTTCGATCTGCATTACGCCCTCATTGGAATACATATCCAGCAGTGCTTCAATGACTTCTCTTGCCATACCGCTGTATTTGCTGATATAGTCACGCTTTTTCACATTGTTGGCACGTTCTTTTCTTGTCAGCGGTTTCTTGTCGAACGCAACATGAACGATAAAGTCGAATACATCCACATCTTCCATACCCTGTGATTCCTTCAACGCCATCAGATCAATACCATGCTCCTTGAACAGTTCCAGAATGGTCTTTTTCTTTTCCTCGCTGTTCCAGCTTTTGATGAAGTGTTCCAGATCTGCAAATTCGCCCAGAATATTGGTACGGGTGTAGTCGATGATATTTTCATGACGCAGAAGCTTGCCGTCCGCATCATAGACAGAAACAACTTTATTGATGATTCGTACTGTACAGCCGTCCACATCCACATAGGGCTTTTCCTGCGGATCTGTCGGAGGTTCGGGTGGATCTACTGATTTGTCCGGTCCAACCTTTGGTTTGGGAGGATGGTAATTCGGATCAACCTCAACCGGTCCATCCCATTCGGGATCATAGAACAGTCTTGAAATGTTACGGAAATCCATTACTACGAAATGTGTCTTTCCATCCTTTTCCCGCAGCCGTGTTCCTCTTCCGATTATTTGCTTGAATTCCGTCATAGAACCGATATTCTCATCCAGCACAATGAGTTTGGTCATTTTGCAGTCTGCTCCGGTAGAGAGGAGCTTGGATGTTGTAGCAATTACGGGGTATTTTTCTCCAACGGAGATAAACTGTTTTAGCTTACTCTTTCCATATACATCCGAACCTGTAATGCGTACAATGTAGTCGGGATTCTTGGCGACCATATCTGCATTAAAATTGACAAGTGCAACTCTCATTCGTTCTGCTGCATCTTCTGTTGCACAGAACACAATGGTTTTCTGCATTCTGTCCGTGCTGATCAGATAGTTGGTGATTTCCAGAGCAACTTGGTTGATACGGTCTGCGATAATGATGTTGTAGTCATAGTCGGTGTTGTTGTATATTCTGTCCTCAATTTCATTACCATAGTAATCCCGTTGTCCTTTCAGCGGTCGCCAGCCGTCGCTGATATCGGTAGTGATGCTAATCACTTTGAAAGGGGCAAGGAATCCATCTTCAATACCATTTTTGAGGGAATAGGTATAAACAGGCTCTCCAAAATAAGTGATATTAGAAGTGTAGGTCGTTTCCTTTGGTGTAGCAGTCATACCAATTTGTGTAGCAGAAGAAAAATATTCCAGTATTCTGCGCCAACGGCTATCTTCTTTCGCACTGCCACGATGACACTCGTCTACAATAATTAGGTCAAAGAAGTCTTTGTCGAACAGCTCAGAGAAATGTTCTTTATCATCATCTCCGATAAGCTGCTGATAAAGTGAGAAATACACCTGATGAGATGTGATTGTAGTCTTGTCATCTTTGGACACATTGATTTTGTGAATTACTTTCTCAAGAGGTGCAAAGTCTTGTGCTATCGACTGATCCACAAGGATATTTCTGTCTGCAAGATACAAAATTTTTCGCTTCATACCGCTTTTGAGCAAGCGGAAAACAATTTGGAATGCTGTATAAGTCTTACCCGTACCGGTTGCCATGACAAGCAGCAACCTGTTATCACCACGTGCAACAGCATCCACGGTTCTGTTGACAGCAACTCGCTGATAATATCTCGGCTCGTAGGTGTTCTGGCTTGAGTAATAGGGCTGACTCATGACTGTCAGCTCGTTAACTGACAGACCATTTCCTCCGTTTGCTTCAGCCTTGTATCGTTCCATTAACTCATCCGGTGTAGGAAAATCTGAAAGTGCAATCTCTCGTTCCACACCTGTGAGCATATCATGTTCATAAAATGCGTCACCATTGGAGCTGTAAACAAACTGTACATCCATCATCTGTGCATATGTAATTGCCTGCTGCAAGCCGAAAGAAACACTGTGCTTATTGTCCTTTGCTTCCACAATCGCAATCGGGAAGCTGCTGTTATAATAGAGGACATAATCGGCATACTTCGCACTTTTCTTATCACGATGCACAAAGTTACCGTTCAGACAGATCTTACCGTCTGTAATCTTGGTTTCCATTGTGATCCTGCTTTTGTCCCATTTTGCAAGAATGGCAGGGGTGATGTATTGGAGCTTGATGTCCTCCTCGGACATTTGCTTTTTTGTCAATATCGTCATGTTTGTGTTACACCTCCAACTTCCGATAATTTTTCATTGCGAGAAGTTATACATTATTTATTATACCACTTTCTTACAAAAATTTCAATCCTTTCACGCAATTTTCGTGCTTCTACACCGTTCTCCAAAACCAGTATACAGCATCAGTAGTTCAGAAATTGCATAACTGCAAGAAATCCTCGGAAATTTCCGAGGATTTCATTCATATTTCTCGCTTAAGTAGTACCTGCTGGGTGATTTCAATCATAAATGCGTGTTCCACTTTTCATCTTGACATCTACGCACGTTTTCATCGTTTCAATACGACTTTAAACGATCCATCCGCATCGCTCATCAAACTCAGCGTCCGGATATATTCGGGGAAGAGAACTTCATTTTAATAGCTGCTTATCGTTATACGACCTTGTTTCTCTATTGCTTTTTCAAACAGGCATCGTAACAAATGTAGTACCTCTCTGTCCTCGTTATATACAAGTAATTTCTCATCCACTTTCATAAGTTGCTCATAAAACAGTCTAAGATCCGGAACCTCCCAGTTCTCTTCATCATACCATCCAATAGCAAGATGATAATAGTACGCTAAACCTGTCCATCCATCTTTTTGTGGCTTGATTGTTTTGACAATTGAATTAAAATATCCGCTCCATACTCCTAACTGTTCTATCTCTTTGTCATGCGCGTAAAGCCTCAAGAGTATTTCTTCATCACCTTCGAAGCCTTCATAATACCTTTCGTTAATCATACTTCCTCCATTTTGTCAAGTTCTTTGGTATCGACGGTCATGGTATCGCCTCCTTGCGGTACAAATCAATTTCCTTCATTCAATATTAATCGCTTTCCTTAACATCCCCATATATTCATCGCACACCCACTCCGGTGCAGTAATTCTCATCTGTCCTGTAAACTGAAACAGCCATCCCCAGAATGTCGGGCTGAGTTGCACCTCTACATTCGCAGTGAAACTGTCATCCTCGCATGGACGGATTTTAGTATCCATTCCAAACTTTTCGTATATATAATCGATCATCCGAGCATCAAACACAAGCGTCACCTTGACGGTTTCACCGCCATACATCTTGAACACCTGTGCATTATACTTGGCAACACTTCGGCTGCGGATCTTTGCCTTGCTGCTGATCGGTTCGTTCAGGAGCTCTACCTTTTCGATGCGGTCAAGTCTGTAATTGTAATTCCTGTCAGCCTTCGGATTGTAGCAGGTGAGATAGTATCTGTCGTTGTTGTAAACTAGGGCAATTGGCTCTACTGTATGAATTCCATTCTCGGAACGGTACACTTTTTCCCGTCGCTCATTCAGATGGAAATAGTGGATTGTCACTTTCTTCTTTTCACGGATGGCTTCTTCCAGTATCTGAATGGTATAGTAGATACACTCGTTTGTTGGCTTGACGGTATTGAAACGGACAATGTTGCTTGTCAGCACCTCTGCCTGCTTGCTGCCGCCGAGAGCCGCAATCTTTTCAATCAGTTCCTTTGTCTTTTTCTCTGACAGCAGGTGCGATGCCTCAACAGCATCAATCAGCATTTTTAGTTCCGGTATGCTGAATCGACGGTCGGCAATGTAATAACCTTTTGCTTTGCACACCTGACAGGACTGTATTTCGTATCCTTGTTCATTGAGCAGCTTGATGTCCGTTGCCAGTGTACGACGATCGCACACAATGTCCATTTCCATCAGACGACGGCAGATCTCATTTGTCACCATTGGGTTGTTCTCATCTGTTTCCTGCCGGAGCAGTTCCAAGAGCTTTAACAGCTTCAGTTTACGATAATTTTCGGGGTTCATACATTCACCTCCATCAGAGTGGTTCATATTGTTTCTATTATACCATATTCTGACGGTTTTGTAAATAGCTTGTTGTCCTGTTTCTGCGACAATAAGCCTATGTACCGATTCGTTTCCGAATCGGTTATTGCATTGTCATTCCGTGATCATCTCTGATGCCAAGCTCCTGCTTATGCTTTCGGATCATGTTCTGCAGCTTGCTGTCGATCTTGGATTGCAGTTTCTTGTGACTCTTGTTATAATCATCCTCGATCATACGACTTAAGTTTACGAACAATCCGAAGATGGTCGATGCAAAGGCTGCATTTTCTCTCTGTTCCATATTATCAAGTAGTTGCTGTGCATACTCATTACCGGCCTCAGCAGATTTGGTGAGCCATTGTATTGCTTGTGGTACATCACGTTCAATGCCGTCTGCACCAAAGAGATACAGCTTGCCGAGCTTGTATGATGCATACGCTTTTCCTTGATTCGCAAGAACAGTTAGTCTATCAATCTCATCTTCAATCGTAAGCTCTGACGGTTCCACCTCAATTTCAAACACACCATCGGGATTCCATTTAAAATTCTCCGATGAATGCACATCACCCGTTTCCATTGGAACTTCTATTTCTGAGAGAATCGGTTCAGTCCGCATATCAAGTACTGCACGAATAATCATATTCTTCACTGACTTAAACTGCGGATTCTCAACCAGTGGCGGTGGTGAAATCTTTGCAGAGGAATACACATCATGCTTCTGCTGTTCCATCTCACACCACAGGTCATACATTTTCTGAATGGACTCGTTGGATGCAAGAAGTTTAAAGATACGGTCAACAGTTCGTTTGACTTCTGGTTTCAGATAGCCATATACTTTCTTGCCCTTGGAATCCTGCAATTGTTTTCGGCAGAGTTGTATCATCTGACATAGCTCCGGCTCGAATGAGGTGCTGCTCTGCACCTTTGCTGAAAGCTGCTGCATCAACTCTGCAGATTCTTTTTTCAGCAGATCACGCACTTCTGTTTGTCTGGCGTAGAGGTGATGAAGTTCATCCTGATAGATATCATTTGCAAAACCACTGCGTATCTGCTCGATGCCCTTCTTTGTCAGAAAACCCTCATGCTCATCTGTAGAATACACCACAATATGCACATGTGGATTGGTTTCCTTATCATGAAACGCTGCATACCAACGCAGGTTCTGCATATCAATCTTCTGTGCTTTCGCAATATTCGGAATCTGACGTTTCACAAGTTCACGCCATGCAGTCAGATTATCATATCCCATCTGCTGTGCGTTGTCACGGCGCAGAGCAACAACATGAGTCCAGACATTTCCGCCATGATTTGCAATCTCTTTTGCAACTGCGTTCAGATCAATCGGAGTATCCTCCTGCGAAAACAGAGCGTGTGTATCAAATTTCACAGCACCGGGACGATTTGCAAGGTATCCGATATAGTTTTCTCGCTCGCTGATTCTGTCAGCATTATTCTCAATAATTTCAGATATCAATGCAGACGCATTCTTCTGCGTTGTAGCTTTGCTGTAATCTTCGTATGCAAATGTCTGTGTGCTGTCGGGGAACTCACGGAGCAGAGATGCGATAAGTTCACATTGTTTTTCAGTTGCAGGTTCATTTCCACTGTTTTCTTTTACGGGAACAGAACCTTCACGAGTTGCAATATACTTCACATAGTTTTGCAATTTCTTTACTGCACCTTTTTTCAGGTATCGGCTTGTTACAATTAGTTTGGGCATGGCATTCACTCCTTTCACCAGGGATTGTTTTTGCTTCACAAATATGATATAATGATTGTAGTTTTTGTTGATGAGGTGATATGTATGAAAATCGAAATGGGAGAATCTCTTTTTTATTCTTGGCTGCGTCATGTGAAGGAATGTCAGATAGTACAAACAAACTGGAAGGTATCATCTCAGTGGTCACTATCAAATGCAGAAGAATTAGAAAGAATGATGAAGCTTATCGACAATCATTACACACAAAAGTATGACTATGCCATTTTCAAGAACAATTCATCTCTATCTCAGTTGCTACTGCAAGGTGAATGTGATGTTCTTGGTATATCTATCCAATCCGATGTGAACCAATACTATGCTGTTGATGTAGCTTTTCATGAAGCAGGATTAAATTATGGCAGTCGAGATACAACGGTGATGAAAGTGCTTGAAAAATGTGCAAGGACAGCATTTTGCCTTAATGGATACATGACAACCAAAGAAGCTGAAATCATTTTTGCATCACCAAAGATCAATCCATCTGTTCTTTCTGATCTTGAACCCTGCATCAAAGAAATAAATACGATATTCAATGAAAACGGATACGACTATAATTTCCGCATTATCGCAAATGAGGAATACAACGATTCAGTACTGAAACCTATCCTGTTGGTAAGTGATGGCGTAGCGGATACCTCAGAGTTGTTTTTACGCAGTTATCAAATGTATAAAATGTTCTCTGGAGAAGCGACTAACAGAACCGCAAGAACAAGAACGACGACTCGGAAAACACATATTGATGGAATTGACTATACCGAAGCGGATGTATATAAGGAATTGAAAATCGGACAGCTTGCTCAAAGAGTTCTGGGACGCATGTTGATCGATGGCTATGCAACAGATGAAGAAATAGCTGCAATGCAAACACTGGGGTATAGCAAACAGAACTTTGATTTGCAATATCCACTTTTGGTAGAAGAGAATTCAGATTTTGATCATGTTAGGTATTATGCCAAACCAATTCTCATCAATGGTGTGAGTTACAGGATGTGTTCGCAATGGTTTGAGACCTCGGCAAATAATGATAGACCATATTTGCTGAAATGGATTGAAGAACACAGCACAAAATAATTTTCAATATGTAAAAGCCGTATCGCACTGATACGGCTTTTCTTTACTCTTTCTGATACCTGACAGCATCCTCGCAGTCAATGACGCCATTGATTTTACGCACCTCATTGATACACATGACATGAAGCTGACGAAGTGTTTCGTCATCAACATCATTCGCCGCCGCAAGCAGATGCGTCAGCTTGCCAAGCTCAACTGCAACCTTGAAGAGCAGACGAGCCAGTCGCTGTTCTGTACCATTGATTTGTGCTTTCACTGTTTCGGTAATCATCGGAGAGATATAGTTGACGTTAACATTCTGACTGAGATAGCCGATATAAAACTTCACTGCCTTTTCAATAAATTCAGATTTAGAACGACAATTATCATGTGTATATATTGCATTCACGCCATCCATTATCTCCGGCAGAATCTGCAGTCCGAAAGTAACCCTTCTTTTTTTGTACTCGACCTGCTTATTCTTCGTATTATTGCCTGAAACCCCAGTTTTTTTGCTATCACTCGACCTCATTTTTGAAAACCTCCTTTTTACCCGACCAGTAGCCAAACTTTGCAACACCTCGCAAACTCGGCGAGCTTTGCTCGTCGATGTGGGTGTCCGGGCGGCTTTAGTCGACCGGACTTTAACTTGCAAACCAAAGACCTACCCCAAATCGGGGCAGAAGTCGGCAAATTCCGACCTCTGCGGACTCGCCCACAAAGCCCTCAGATTTCGCTTGACGGCTCGTGGGGAATCCTTTCCCGACTGCGACTCCCAAACCGCCACACAAGCGATTCTGGAGCGAACTGTGGGGTTTCAGTCCTCGGTCTGCTGTTCCGACTGAATAGACTCCATCGGTTTGGCCTTGCGACCTGATCTCCTTTCCGGCTTCTTGTCAGCCATCATGTCAATGAAGTCACGCACGTTCTGCGGCACGACCTTGGTGTAGGTCTGCTCCACATACTTATCAAGCTCTGCGGCAAGAGTCGTGTCCTTCTGACCGAGGTACATCTCAATCGCCGAGAGCTTTTCTTCATTGATGCTTACTGTGATTGTCTTTTTCATATTCTCACTCTCCTTCTTCGGTGGGTTCCGTTGTCGATTCTTCCTGCTGTGGATATGAGATATATGGAATCTCAAGCCAGTGCGTCCAGCTGCTTGGAAGCGTAGTTTTCACAACGCCTTGCTCTGTCCCCATGGCTTCGATGACCTCACCGTTCCCGATATAGATACCGATGTGACCGTCCTGCCACACAGCAAGTCCGGGGACTTCGGGAATGGTATCAATCGTTCCTTTAACCGTTGCCGCATCAAACATTCCGTTTGCGGTTACATCAGCCATGCCGTTTGTTCCTACCTCAATTTCACCGCTGTCGGGATTGTACCAGCCGTAGCCCTTGATGAGACCAACGCAGTCTGACGTTTTCCTTCGCATCCAGTTCTCACGGATGAAATCTTCAAAGCCTGTGACGTGTTCTCCGAACATGGAAGCCCTGTCCTGCAGGAGTTCCTCGGTCAGAATATTTCCATAGGTGCCGTACACATAACCCCAGCCGTTCTCGTATGCCTGCCTTGCCCATATCACAAGGTCAGTTGAGTTCTTTGTCTGTGCATCTGTGAACATATATGGATTGATGACCACGTGACTGATGAGAGCATAGCTTCTCATGAAGTCCTCGTACACAATTTCCAACCCGTAGTTCTGATTGATGCTGTTGATGAGTGCTGCATCGTCCGGAGCGTATCTGAACAGATTTGCATAGGCATTGAAGTCATCCACTACCACATCATCAAAACAGGAAACATAGATAAGCTGTGCCTTGATGGTCTGCTCACGAACACCTACCGACTCCATTGCAGATGCAATCTGCTGACCTGCGGATTCCATCTGTGCAATCTGATTCTGCTGTTCGCTGTCGAGAGACTGTATCCACGCTGCCTGATCGAAGTTTCCCGATACATCGGGTGGATCGATATCCTGCATCGTCATCAGCACAGCCACAGGTGCAAACATCAGAAGCACAACGCCCACTACAATACTCAGAATCACAATGCCGATCTTCTCTCTGGTTTCCTTGTCACCGAGAATGTCAAGGGCAAGCTTGATGAGGAATTCCTTCATCCTTATCGACCTCCCGCCGCACCAAACAGTGCCGCCTTATACGCAGGCGCAATCACCTGCAGGAGATACCTCTCATTGCCACAGCGGTACAAACAGGTTCCTCGCTCCGGATAGCGGATGAGACTGAACTCAGATTCTTCAAGCTGCAGTGCATCCATATATTCCTGCGGATTGATCTGACCTGCATTGAACAGGAAGTGGTGGGACGGAATGCTGAACAGCGGCTTTGTAAATTCCTTGATTTCGGGAAGCAAAAAGTCCTCGATGTTCTGACTTGCCAGAATAAACGAGGATTCCTTTTTACGCACACGCTTCATGCCGTTTCGGATATATTCGATTGCGGTCATGTTTGTGAGGAAGAGGTACAGCTCATCGACGGCCGCCACCGTGTTCCCCTTACCCAGAAGCTGATTGCTCATATAGCTGAGAATCGAATACTGCCACAATCAATCCGCAGGCAAACAGCATCCATGCAAGATGATGAAACAGAGCAATAAACGCCTGCACCCATGAAAGTGTAAAGATATCTGAGGTACTGCTGTTGATGAATTCAAACAGGTCTGCAATGCCTCCATAGATAAGGTTGAACAGCCACTCGAACATACACTCCCAGATCCAGTCGCCGATAGCTTCGGTTGCACCTCCGATAGTGCTGTCCCAAAGAGATGAGATGCCGTCACCGATCCAGTCAATGGCGTCGCCAATCCAATCAAACATGTGCGTCACCTCCTGTCTTTGTGATTTCACCCTTTAAGCGATACAGCGTACTTCGTCTTGCACCGCTTGGATGGTATCTCGGAAGTCTTTGCAGCAGTCCGTTGCGTTCAAGCTCGTTGAATGCCCTGAACACCGAACTTTTTGAAAGACTTAAGTCCTTGGATATGAGTCTGACTGACGGATAACATTCGCCGTTCTTATCTGCACGGTTACACAGATAACAGTACACAGCCACCGCCTTATGCGTCAGTCCAAGGTCATAGATTCTTCTTGGTTGTATCAAGTCATATCATCTCCCTCCTGTTTTTACATCAACCTTTGGCTTATGAGGTTGTGGTTCATGCTCATCTACGATTTCCACCTCTTCTTCGGGCGGCGGAATCATTTTTTTCTTCTGCGGATATTTCACAGCAATTTCTCTCATCAGCTCGTCACGTTCCAGATACCGCACAGCTCTTGCACCCTTGTCGGGGAGCAGATACGGATTTCCGAATGTGATGCCCCACTTGAAGTACAGCTTTAGCTTTGAGATCATCGGGTGGGTTCCTGTTTTCATGACAATGAACTGACCTTTTGGCATGGATTTTAATTCATCCACGGTCATCAATGGTCTGCCTATCATCTGCAATGACTGGCTTTTCTCTCTGCCGTGGGATACTGAACCGCTTAATACTGTCTGCTCTCCAAGAGCCTTAGAAAGCACTTCAGCTGACTGTGAATTCGGAGCAAAGCCACCGAAGACAGTCAGCTGTGTGTTGTATGTGATGATTTCCATGCCCTCAACGGTTCCCTTCGTGCCGGGTGGAATAGGGTACGGATCGTCATACATACGATCAAGCTGTACCCTCATGCCCTTGGGATAGCACTCACGGAGCATCTCAATCTGCACTTTACTTGGCGTTTTATTCATTCACATCATCCTTTCACATAGAAATACCGCCCATATCAAGGCTTTCTTCTTCCTCGATATCATTGGTTTCATCCATCATCTCAACTTCAATCTGCCAGCTGTCGGAGGGGTTCCAGAAACTGACGTAAATCGTGCCGAATGCGTCAGTCTTGATTTCTCTCTGCTCAAAGCCCTCAGCCCAGCCATCTGATGCTTGTCCAGACCACCAATCCTGAAATTCAGCCATTTCGCTGTCAGTAAGTGGTTCTGTAATCTGGCAGGTGAGGACTCCAACAAGCTCTCCGTTTCTGACCTCTACTGAAGGAAATGCGGATACAACTTTTTCATTGACCGGAGAATCCTCATTGTAATAAATCATGAGTCCACGATGCTTTTCATCCGGCTCGGAGTATTTCTCAATGGCAGCATTGATTTCATCCTCACAACCACAAGCACAGCTTGATGGAATAACCTCAAGGTCATCTTCATATGGTGCATCCCAATCTGTTTCGTAGATCTGTGGTTCAGCCTGAATCTCAAGGGGACAATAGAGCTTCATTTCCTGTGTGGGCTTGGCGGTTACTGTGAAATCTGCCTGACCTGCAATTCCGAGGTAGTGGTCACGAACCTCTGCAAGATCTTCACGTCTGTCAAGCATTTCTGCCACCGCTCGAATCATCAGCACTCGTAAATCTTCATCGCCGAGCATATCTTCAAAGATGAAGTGTTTCTGACCTGTGTGAGCAAGCTCTGCGATTCGGTCAGCCATAGCTTTCAGCTCTGCATGGAGCTGATGTTCTTCGGCAGTAATGTCATTCGCCTCAATGATTGCTCGTGCATTCGGAATAAACTGTGACTTGCGGGCGTAGTCAGCGCCCTCGGCTTCAACAAGGATTCCATCGCTGCCGTTGGCATCAAGGAAGAGGATACAGTGTGCAGTGTTGCCCTTCATATACATCAGATCTCTGTTCTCGATGATTTCGGGACAGTCATCCAGGGGATGATTCTTCATCTGCTCGAACCTCTTACCGTAGAGGAGAATGACTTTCTCCACTTCAATCTGCATCGGCTTATAGTTATGAGCCTTGTGATTGAGCAGAGCATTGAATGTGATTTTCTTCATCAGCATCATCTCGCTTTCCTTTATAATGTATAGGGGAAACAAAAAATGCCGAACCAATCGAGAGTAGTGACTCTCAACGGATTCGGCATAACGAACAAGAAACCGTCTGAAACTTTGTGAAAGTTTTTCGCAATAAAAAAGAGCAGACTTCGGAATTTTCTCTCCAAATCTGCTCTCACTTCTCTTGAAAATCAAAAAACGCCCGTTCAAGTCCCAAAAACACTCGAAAAAGACCTTAGGTGATCCACGGTTTTGCGAATGAAATTTTAGTGTCCATATACGCAAAAAAGTCCGAAAAATCGGACTTTTTTGGCATGTGATCTTTTTCGTCACATATAGATGGTGCGGGTGACAGGACTTGAACCTGCACACCTTGCGGCACAAGAACCTAAATCTTGCGTGTCTGCCAATTTCACCACACCCGCATATTTAATTTTCGCCGTCAAATGTTGTAAATATCATTCAAGCCATTGTATAAACGCAGTTTTATCAATGCTGTTGTAGCCTGCATTTCTATAAAAGGAGAGCGTTTTTTCCTCTTTTGAACCTGTAAGAAGCATTATTTTGTAACAATTACTTTTTACCGCTAATTTTTTAGCATAATTTAAGCACTCCGTAGCATATCCGTGTCCTCTGTATTTTTCAAGAGTAACTACATTTTCTATAAAAGCATACGGACGTATTCTTCTTGTTAAATTTGGAATTATGATGCATACACATGATGAAACGATTTTTCCGTCAATTATATTCACCAGCAAATGATGATTTTTATCATTCATTATTTCAGTCCATGTTTTTTCCAAAGTTTCTGATTGCTCAGGAACAGAGTCCTCATGTAATGACAAATATAATTCCAATAATTCTTTTTGTTCATCACTTTTTATTTCTCGAACCATAATGTCATTATCTCCACTCTTTAAGTTAAGAATGCTTATTACATAATTTCACTAAATAACGCAAAATTAATCTATCGTGTATACCGGTTTCACCGCAGGCGCATATATTGAATATTGTATTTTTCTAAAACCAACGTTTTTTCATTATACTGAGAAATTCTTCTGTAATCGGGAAGCCGGAACTTTCACCAATAATTGAATCAACACCGCAATAAGGACAGACTGCAGTACCCGAATTATCATCAATCCACGTTTTGATCTCGGCAGGAGAGAAAATTTTCAAGCAATAAAAACAACCGCATTTATTATCTTTTGACAACTGCTCTTGATGACACCATGAAGCATCGTGAGCAGCATCTAAATCAAAATCTTTCATAGAAGCCCCTTCTGTCTCATTGCACATCACATTAATTTTTTATAATTATATCATAAAAATAATAAATTGTCAAGCACCGATAACAGAAATGTCAGTATTCCTGAAGATATACAATACTTATTGAAATTCTCACAAAAATATAGTATAATAATAAAAACGCTTAAATGGAGGAAATCAAAATGAGTGAAAAGAATAAAATGCACACAGGAGAATTGTATTTTCCGGGTGACGAGGAAATAATGGAAAAGCAGCTCAGAAGCCTTGACCGTCTTTATGATTTTAATCATACACGTCCCACAGAGATGGAAAAAAGAAATGCTTTATTAAAAGAGATGTTTGCCGAGATTGGCGAGGGCTGCTATATTGAGCCGCCGCTTCACTCAAATTTTGGCGGAGCTCATTGTCACTTCGGAAAAATGATATATGCCAATTTTAATCTCACTCTTGTTGATGATACGCATATTTATGTGGGAGATAACACTATGTTCGCACCAAATGTAGTGATTGCTACAGCAGGTCATCCTCTTGAACCTGAAATGCGCCGCGACGGATTTCAGTATAATATGCCGGTACACATTGGAAATAATTGCTGGATCGGTACAGGTGCTCTTATTATGCCCGGCGTAACTATCGGAGATAACGTTGTAGTCGGCGCAGGAAGCGTTGTGACAAAGGATCTGCCATCAAACGTTCTTGCATTTGGAAATCCTTGCAGGGTGCAGCGTGAAATAGGGGAGCATGACAGAGAGTATTACTTCAAGGACAGAAAAATCCCACAGGAGCTGAAAGGAAAATATGAATCAAAATAAATCGCTTTATAAAGAACTGTTCAGTATTGTCACGCCTATTGCTTTTCAAAATCTTATGGCATCGCTTGTTACTGCCAGTGATGCCTTTATGCTTGGCTTTTTAGATCAGGATTCGCTCTCTGCATCATCTCTTGCAGGTCAGGTCGCGTTTGTTTTCAGCTTGTTTTATGGCGCTTTTGTGTTTGGATTGAACGTTCTTGCCGCACAGTATTGGGGGAAAGGGGATAAAAAAACATCAGAAGAGGTTCTTGCAATTACCATGAGATACTCATTGCTTGTAGGTCTTATTTTCACGATTGGAACAGCGATTTTTCCTGAGCAGATCATGCACTTTTTTACTTCAGATGCAAATCTGATAACCGCAGGCGGGGAATATCTACGTACGGTGTCGCTATCATATCTGCTTACCGGATTTACACAGGCATATTTCGGAATGATGAAGGTATGCGATAAAGCAAAACTCAGTTCATTGATCGGTTCACTGTCGGTAGTGGTGAACATCGTATTGAATGCCCTTCTTATCTTTGGTCTTGCCTCTTTTCCGAAAATGGGTATAAGAGGAGCAGCCCTTGCAACTGTACTGGCAAAAGCATTTGAAACAGTATTCGTTCTGATTGTCGTTGCGAACAAGAAGTGTCCATCGCTTCATATTGGATTGATGTTTCATTCCGACAACAGAGAGCTTCACAAGGATTATTGGCGTTACACTGTTCCGCTGCTGATAAATCAGCTCGGTTGGGGCGGTGGAGTTACAATGTATTCCGTTATAATGGGACATCTTGGCTCAGATGCTACTGCCGCTAATTCTATTGCAAGTATTGTCCGCAGTATGATAGCAAGCTTCTGTTGGGGAATCTCTGCAGGTGTCGGCATCATTATCGGCGGTATGCTTGGACGCGGCGAACTTGATGAGGCAAAAAAAGCCGGCGGCAGTTTTGTACGATTTTCCATATGGACAGGCATAGCTTCAGGAATTGTGATACTTGCTTTCACTCCGCTTATTCTGCACATTATTCATCTGGAACCACAAGCACAGTATTATCTGAAATTTATGATGTTTATGGCTGCATACTACATTATCGGCAATTCCTTGAACTCCACCATCATTTCAGGTATATTCCCTGCGGGCGGAGATACAAAATTCGGAATGTGGTGCGATTTGATCACGCTGTGGTGCGTAGTTGTACCTTTGGGAATGATAGGCGCATTTATTCTCAAGCTGCCAGTACTTGCAGTCGCATTTATTTTAACCCTTGATGAGTTTGTAAAAATTCCTGCGGTCTATAGGCATTACATTAAATACAAATGGGTAAGAAATATCACAAAGGAAAATAAGGCATGACAGGAAAGCGTATCCTATGTGGCTTTTGAAGAATAACTCAAACCTTGTAAAATACGCTTATTGGGAATGCCATTGAAAGAGAGGAGATTAATTATAAAAATAATTCTTACGATTTTATTGTGTACCGCTATCATTTTAGTTCCGCTTTGCAGCTGCGAACATGATAACAAAATCAATGAATCATCTGAGATATCTCAGGCAGAGGAAGAGAATAATTTCAAGGAGGATAGCTCATATTATACCGGAACTTTTAACGAGGAGGTTTTTGAGCATATAATCCAGAATATTAATTTAAAAGGCGTTAAGATATCTATGCCTTGTACTTTTTCGGACTTTTCCGGTATATTCAAGCTGAATGATTCTCCGTATGTGGATTCCGAACATTCAGTAGTATGCTATGCTTTCGAATGCAATGACAAACAGGCTGGATTCATTGAATATGATTCAAACAAAGAACTAACTAAGGAAGAACAAAACAACAAACAATTTTATTTATTAAAGATCGATCCATATATTTCTGAGGTCAATGATTCTGGAATGTATGCGGCAGGATTAACAACTAATGATACATATGAAATGATAAAGCAAACTTTAGGTGAACCGACTGATTCATCAAAATTAGGCAGCAACATGGAAGGTTCTGTCACGTATAGCGTTGATGATAACAGGATGATCATTTTCTCTCTCAGCGACAATAAAATACAATCAATTATGATTATAAACAAGCAAAAATAATGAGCAATTCTTGATAATCAGTAAAGGCAGCCGTATTTGATACGGCTGCCTTCGTTTTAGCATGATAGACAGAACAAAAGAAATTATTTTATAACATATGAAATATCAACAACGAGCTGTTATTCATTTGGAAAAGCGCTGATTGCTCCAAGAACAAATTTTTGTATGAGAACTGCATCGGCTACAGAATAGTTTCCGTCTTGATTAACGTCTGCTGCTTTTTCAGCGGTTATATCTGAAAATTCATCGCTGATAAGACCTTTTTTAGCAAGAACTACGTCACAACTGTTGACATATCCGTCTGAATTGATATCGCCGAGAATGTAATTTGCGCTGACAATATCCTCTTCGCTTGTAAGCGAAACAAGATAGGTGAGGGGAGAGTTCCAATAAATTGTGACCTCATTAGTAGAATAGCTTTCAGAGTTATCAACATAGCGCTTTGCGGCAGGAAGATCCTGACAATATGCTTTAGCAGCGCTGTCTTCAAGACTTTGGTTAACACCGCCAACAAGCATTCCCTTCATTGCCTTTCCAACAACCATAGATGGTCTATGGTGAGGATTTTCAGGTGAAACTGTTCCATATCCTGTAAAGAAGCATTCTCCAACGGGATTTGTTCCAAGTAGATAATTCAGCTGAGCATTTGCGGCGTCAAGGTAGCTTGAATCTCCGGTAACTTTGTAAGCTGCACCGAGTATTATTCCGGCATTTGCAACTGTCATGTTGCTTCCCCAGTTGTAAGTTGTAATTGCAACTCCGTAAGGAGAATTTGAGGAAATTTTGGCAAAGCTGTCTGCCTGAGAAACAATCGCACTTTTGGCATTTTTATAAATGGCAGAATCCTTGCTGATGTTTTCTGCGGTAAGAATAGCCAAGTTGCCGTAATCGCCTACGGTAGACCAATCAAGTCCTTTTAAAGCTGTCATATTATTCAAAGCCGTTTCATATTTGCTGTTTCCGGTTGCACGGTAGAGCTGAGCTGCTGCCCAATAGCGCTCGTCTCTGTCAGATTTGTCGCCATAATCGCCTGTTGTGATATCTTCCGGATTTTTAAATATCAAGTTTGGGTTGGCTTCAAGGAAGCTCCAGGCTCTTTCGGCGCGTTCAAGACAGTTATTGGCAAAATCTGCGTCTATATCCTTATAAAATTCATAAGCAAGAGCCATTGAAGCACAGAAGTCGGCTGTTGCGGTCGTTGAAATCGGAGTAACGATCAGCGGAGCAGTTTCACTTTCCGGAGAAACATATCCGGGGAAATTCTCGCAAGTGACCTTATGATAAACGGCACCGTCGTCACGCTGCATTTTCATCATCCATTCAAGTTCATAGCGTGCTTCGTCAAGAATATCAGGTGTACCGTTTCCGCTTTGTGGAGTGCCGATATTGTCACTGAAAATTTCAGGATTTGCCTCGTAAGCGTAAAGCAGATCGGCAATAGTTTTAGCAGCAGGAACGATGTATCTACCGTAATCGCCTGCATCGTGCCAGCCTCCTGAAACGTCTATTTTGTCATTTGTGCCGTAAATTGTTGCCATACCTGTGTGGCAGGCAGGGTGGCTGAATTCGCTGTCCGTTACAGCTTCTCCGCAACGCTGCAAATAGAGCATTCTTATGCTGTCATCGAGAAGATCGGAGTAAATGCTGTCGGAAATTTCAAATGTGTAAGAGTTATCAAGATCACCGCAGGAGATATAATATTTTCCGGGCGTTGTAACGGCAGAAAAATCTCCGGTTTTATTTGTTTCTCCGGCTGATGAATTGCTGATACTGCCCGAGAGAACTCCTGTGTAAGCAATCTGGTTTGTATCTGCGTTTACGACGGAGAAATTGCTCTGATCATCTGCTCCTCTAAAAACGGCAGTCTTTTTGCTGTCGCATTTGTATCCGACCTGATTTGTTAAAATAGGTGATTCATATGGTCGGTTAGCGGAATAATCGACCTTGCTGTCGTCGACGAGTTCAAGTGAAACATTGTCGATATATATCTTATGCTCAGGAAGAACGCCTTCATGCGTTGTCTGAATACCGCAGTTAAAGACGAGTTTAGACATAATATCAGTTTCAGATGTCATCGTAAATTCGTAATCGACAGTCTGAGGTGTGGAGGTAAGCTGCAAACCCTTCCATGTATAAGCCTGATATGTTCCGCCGTTCTGTTGGATCATTGCTTCAATATATCTGTCTGTAGTGGAGGAAATATCGTATTTGATGCGATATACGCCGTTTTGATAAAGCGGCACGATATCATAATATACCTGAACGGCATAATTGACTTTGCCGACATTGCTTACCGTAAGTGCAAGGCTTCCGTTTTCAGTTCCTAACGAACATACCCCGCCGCTTTCTTTATATGTGCCCCAACCAGATGTTCCGTAATCAAAAGTTGAATTGCTGATAATGTTTGTGGCTGCGGAAACTGCAGTAGGTACAGCAGGTATAGACAATGCCATTACAGAACAGGCAGCAATTGCCGCTGCGAGCCTTTTAAATTTTTTTGATTTCATAATCATTACCCTCTCAATAATTTTTTGTACGAGATCTGTTTTAAGATCACATACAGCTTTTTTATTATAATAGTACAGAATTATTTATGAAAAGTATACAATTTTTATGACAAAAATGGTAAAATCATGACATGCATAAAAGAAACAGACCACTCTATTCAGTGGTCTGTATAATTGAGATATTGTATTGTTTTTTATATTTTTTTGGAGTTGTTCCCGTATGTTTTTTGAATATTTTTATAAAGTAGCTTTGAGAGCTGAATCCAAGCAGATTACTTATTTCGGTATCGGTATATTCGGTATAGAGCAGAAGAGATGCAGCTTCTTCAATTTTGATTTTATTCACATATTCTCCAAAAGCAGTTCCGGTTTCTTTTTTGAAGAGTCTTGAAAGATAGGATGTGCTTATTTTAAGATGCTCTGCGGTTTCTTCAAGGGAAATATGATTATGAAGATGACAGATTATATAGTCTATAGCACGTACTATTTGCTTTGAGTAAACTCCATTAAGCTTTATTTGACGCATTTTATTTGTGTATTCCTCGATCATTTCAATGTGAACTGCACGAATTTCACTTTCAGTTTTGCATTTATCCGTTTTCATGATATAAAAATCACTGAGATTATATGATTCTTCAGGAGTCATTCCGCCATTGATGCAATATCTAGCGATTATTGCGGCAAGAACTACCATGTGATATTTCAGATTACGCAGAAAATCCTCGCTTAATATTCCGCAGCCCTCGCAGCAAAGCGGTTTCATAAATACTTTTACAAGCTCCATATTGCCTGAACAGATACTTTCATAAAAGGCAACTTCGCGGTCGAAAGAAGCGTGTTCAAAATCGTCTTCATGCTTTGTAAACAAATGCTCAGCAATTTTTCTTTTTGTATCAAAACTTACCATATCGCAATACACCGCCTTTTTTCATATTAACGTGGCTTTTAGCTTGTCAAATAAATTCTATTATTGAGTCAGTAATCGTCTCATTAAACATAAATCAAATACGTTAAGCATTTCATCTTCATATAGATCTCCTGCTTTCCAATCTGCAAGAATTGTATCTGGTGCAGCAAGCAGCCATTTTTGAAGCAGAACAGCATCGGCAACCGAAAAATTACCGTCGGCATTTACATCGCCAATTACTTTTTTTGAAGCGGCAGGTTCAAGGATAAATTTCTGACCGTTTCCGCCCCAGTAATTCCACTGGCAGATATTTGCTCCGTCTTCCAGACTGATGCCGTACACGTCCGCACAGGATTTTCCTTCGGAGATCTCACTTAGCAGAGTATAAGAACCGTCTGCATTGCAGTAAAGCCGGAATTTTTGTGCATTGGTACCGGAAATTTCTGCAAGAGAAATGTTTGCACCGTCCTCTGCCGAATCGTTTTCTATGGTCAAAGCTTTGCCGTTTTCTTCTTGAATCAGATAAGTGCCGTCCGACTGACTTGTAATAGTCCATGTCATTTCTGTACTCTGTACAACGTTATCTTCTGATGCAGCAAGAAATAAATTGCTGTTCAGATTACGAATGGTGTATGTGCCGTCCGTTACAGTGGGACAGATCGGAGCAATTTTCCACATCTGACACGCGCCGCGCCAGTAATTCCACTGGTGAATAACGCCGCCGTTTTCCTCAGACCAACCGTATACGTCCAATCCTGATTTGCCGTCGGAGCATTTTGAAACGATACCATAAAACGCACCGTCCTGCACGATACGAAACAGCTGATTATCCGAACCGTTATAGGTTTGCAGCGTGACATTCAGACCGTCCGAGGCATCATTTCCGTCAATACCGATACATTTTGACTCGTCCTTCATTGATAGAATTTTGCAGTAAGTGTCATCCATGGCAACAAAACGCCATTCCTGATGACTGCCTCCTGTGAAAGTCCACTGCTGGATCTGCGTACCGTCTGCTGTATCTCCTCCTGTCAAATCAAGTGCTTTGCCACTGAATTTGCTTGTGATAGAATAGGGGACACCGCTGAGCAGCTCCGTTCCCGGAAGTTTTACGGCTGCACCTGTGCCTTGAACACTTTCTTTGTTGTAGACAAGCTTACTGCTTGCGTTTGTGGAATCCTTCATATCTTCCGAGAAATCATACGCAGCTTTTTTGCTTCCCCAGACACAAGTGTTGTTTCCTGTTGCGGTAAATGTCATTTTTTGTGTCATTTCTGTAGATTCGTCCGCCTGAACAAGAAAGCTTCCCTTATAAGTAACACCGTTATAAGTGAATGTCATATTTGCCGAGCCTTCCTCCATTGTCCAGCTTCCGGCGATGTCTCCGGTTACTGAGCCGTCGGCATTAAGAACGATATTCTGAGAAAATGCCACCTCGGCATTATCACCGCTGGTAGTCTGGTCGGCAATGATATTTTGATTCAGCTTGTGGAAAATGAATTCATACTCTCCGGTAACGGCAGCCTCGGTATGTCCCACAGAAGATACTTCTTCGCCCGGAATATATTCATACGGAGCTGCAACAGGCCAGCCGTCGGCATTCATGATAAGTTGATGAACTCGGACTTCATGGAAACCGTAATTGTCATTGAATTTGTTATGGTAGATCACAAACAATTTTCCGTCATCATCCATGAGAACCGAATTATGTCCCTGCGCTTTATTCGGACGATCGTTGCAGTTCCATTGATAATTGCTCATAAGGCGCATTCCTACACTTCCGCCAATGTTATCGCCGCCTTGCGTGTAAATTGCTGAGTTGCCGTTTTGATCCACATACGGTCCTGTTGGGGAGCTGCTTCTGAAAATACGCATATTGTATCCGCCGTCGTTGTTAAAGCAGCCATAAGACACAAATAAATAATAGTAACCTTTACCTGTGTTCGGATCTTCCATATATTCAATATAAGGACCTTCGCCTGAAACCCAATGTCCGCCTGCCGCCTTGATACCCATGTAGGCGTCAGAAACGTCGGTAACGGTATCATATTTTACAGTGTAATCGCGCAAACCTGTATCCTCGTCCAGATCAAGCATAAAAAGTCCGCCGAACCAAGAACCGTATATCATCCACAAAGAACCGTTTTCATCATAGAAAACCGCAGGATCAATTGCATTTGTTCCGTAATTTGCGTTCCATTCGCCATTGCTGTCCAGATAACGGGAGATGTCAGGATTATCACCAAGCACTTTTGGCACGTCAGTTTTGGTGTAATTAAAAGTATCTGTGTTGTTGAATCCGGAATAAACGATGGTATCTGCATAGGTGTATGGACCGTCAATATTATCCGCGGTACACATAACAACGGAAGATTTCCAGTTGTCACCGTTAATACTGAGGTACATACAATATTTCCCCATAGATTCATTGTAGATAACATCAGGCGCCCAGAGATTTCCAGACAAGTCATAATTGGCATTGGACGGAGACGACCATGCGGCAGGTACAGCTAAGTCGGTATAGATGTCATTAAAAAAGGTGGTGTTTTTAGTGCCGGCACTGGAATTGGCTGAGGGTGTCCAATTGACAAGATCTGTAGATCTTGCTGCTCCAAGATGCGAGCCGATGATATAATAGCTGCCATCATCAAGCTTCACAATGGAAGGATCATGCACGGCTACACGAGTTTTGTTTGAAGCTGCGTCTGACCTTATACTCAGTTCCGGGCTTACACGAGAGGAAAAAAAGAGCATAGTTCCCGAAAGGATAAAGGCAGCAGCATTCCGAAAAATACTTTTTTTCATAAGATAACTCCTTTAAAATAATACTGCTGTGTTAAGTTAATTCAAGCTGATAGCGTGTCTTTGATGCTATTTACACGTTTTGCTTTAATATTTTTTATTATACATTTTCTTTTAAAATATGTCAATAGAAAGATGAATCATAATAATGATATTATTATTCATGGTTGATCTAATGTAATGAAGGATTTTATAATTTATGTCTTCATTTGCGCGGCTCACACGAGCACGTTCATTTTTCTTGACATTACTTTTGAAATATGGCATAATGTAAATAGAGATAAAGACGACAATTTTTAAGTAAGAGTTGGAATGAATACAAATGATGAAAGAATCAAATGCATTAAACTTGGAAAAAATATATCGACAATGTATAGAAGATGTTGCTATGGAAATATCTATAGATAAAATATTTAGAGATAGATTATTAAATGCTTCATATGGTGAACAGTTGGAAATATCGCAAAGGACGGCAAACCATTGCAAACATTTAAATCATATCTTATCAAAAGGACTTGTATTTGTAGTTGAAAAGGTTTATGAGTGTACAGAAATGTTTGATAGCGACTTGACAATTTTTAAATTTTCGGCAAAAGATTTTCCTAATATAACAAGGTATACTGGTAATAAAATTTAATAGTTCTCTTCTCAGTGAAATACTCACTGATTTGTATACAATAGTTTTGGGAAAACGTACTGAAAGCAATGAAGTTTATCTTATTGACCGTTCTATATAATTGTTTGGATAAGAATATAAAGAAAGTTAGGTAATGAATTATATGAGTATGATTATTATCTGCCAATCCGATATTGATTTAACACGTTATGGGTTAAAGAACGCATATTCAGTTGGAATGACCAAAATAAATGAAATTGCAAAAACACTTGATTTTAAAGGCGAATTATGGTCAAATGATGTGTTTTGTTGCTTGTATGATGAGAGCTGTAATTATTTAAATTCTTTTGATAAGAATAAAAGCTTTTCAGAAACGCCAATATTTTATTTTTTAAATGAAATATTGGAAAAATGTGACAAAATAGCAGTTTTCTATTGTGAACCATCGACAGATATATCAACGTGGACAAGTTGCGACAGCAAGGAAATGTTTCTCATAGAGATGGAAAAAGTTTTGAGAACTGACGGCATTATAAGGACAATTATTTTTGTAAATACAAAAAAGTATGTAATGCAGCAGCATGAAAGTTAGAGTATCATTTATGATATAATTTTATAAAATGCTGATAAGCCATAAAGGAGACTGCTATGAAAACCAAAGAAACAAAAACAAAAATTATTGCATCGCTTGTCGCTGCTGCGGTAACGGCTATATGTACATTAATAGCGTTCCTAACACCTTTGAATACGACAACCATGAAAATAGCCGGTTCGTTTGCATCAATTGTCGTAATAAGTCTGGCGGCATGGAAATTCCCAAAGCGATTTTATGTACTTGCAATGATATTTCACTTTTTTGCAGCATCGCTCGGCTCGGTAATTAATTTATACAGATACGTCGGATTTTACGATAAATTCGTTCATTATCTGAGTGGGATCGTTCTTGCGGAGGCAGGAATGATAATAATAAATTACATCTTTGAAAAGCGCAGTCTAATAAACGATACTGCCGTAAAGCTTTTGTTTTCGCTTTTCTTCTCGGCAGCCTGCGCAGGCTTCTGGGAAATATATGAGTTTACAGCAGACACGCTGATAAATGCAAATATGCAGGGCGGAAATTTAAACACAATGGGAGATATAATTTCTGGCTCTCTTGGAGCATTAACATACAGTGCTGTCATGTATGCGTTTTACCGAAGAAAAAATAAAAAAGAATCATAAGTATAAATGAGTTTGCCCTGCAAGCTCATTTTTTATTGAAAACGAATTCAACTGTTAATTATTTCTATATTTGGTATTGAATTTAAGATTATTTTAAGATAGAAAGTCTATAATCTAAATAATTCAAATTGAATATTTGGTTCGGGTGGTCATGTATTATATATTCGAATCAAAAAAATTTATAAGGAGATTTTTATATGAAGACATCTATAAGAAAGATCTTTGCAGGCATTTCGTCAGCCTGTGTACTTGCTTCAGCGCTTCCCATATCTCCGCTGTTTCAGACATCTGCGGCTTCGTCAGTATTTACAGCCGGCGATGCCGATGAAAGCGGCGATGTAACGATTGACGACGTTGTTAAAATTCTTTGCCATGTTGCTGATTCTGCCAATAATACAATATCAGAGCAGGGACACGACAATGCGGACGTTTATCAGAGAGGTGACGGTCTCAGCGTTAACGATGCTGTTTCTGTTCAAAAATACCTTGCTCTTATAATCGACAGTCTTCCCGAATCGTATACCGAACCTATAAGCGAGCCGTCTTATATTCACCTTAAAACCTCATATATCACGACCGAGGGAGATAACCTTGTTGTCAATGATAAAACTGTTACAATAACGGCTTCCGGCACATATTACGTTGACGGTGATATGACAGACGGTCAGATCATTGTTGATACTCCTGCCGAGGATATAAACGATGTTGAAATTATTCTTACGGATGTTTCCATGACAAGCAGCACTGCTCCGTGTATCTATTCTACGGCAGCTTCCGGAGCTGATAAAACAAAAATCACAGTAAACGGCGTGAATACTCTCACCGACACATCGGCAGCAGCATATACCGAAAGCGGAGTCATTTATGCAAATAATAAGCTTACTATTACGAAGAACAGCACCGGTACGCTCAATATAAACAGTTCAATGAACGCCGGAATCAACAGCGAGAAGAAAATTAATCTCAACGGCGGTATTATCAATGTCAATACGGCCGATCTCACTACAGATGCCGTTCTTGCAGGAGATGCTGATGCGATCAAGTCCGATAAGGATATTGAAATCGAAGGCTCTGTGATCAATATTGATTCATCGGCTGACGGTATAAAATCAGATGCCGGAGTTTACATAATGAGCGGCGATGTTGGCGTTAAGGCAGGAAACGACGCTGTTCAGGCTGCAACGGAAATTTCTGTTTCAGGAGGAAACGTAGCTGCTTGCGGCGACCGCGGTTTCCGTCTGGACGTAAACGGACTGCTTAATATTACAGGCGGTACTGTTATCGCTACGGCTACAGATTATCAGGTAAACGGCAATGAAGTTATTGATATGAGCGGTTCTACTCAGACAATGATGCTCCTTGATATGGAAGCAGAGTGGAAGAAATCAAACGCTCTGACTATTGGAGATAAAACATACGAGCCGCTTAAAAAATACAATTACGTACTTATAAGCGATTCTTCTCTTGCAAGCAACGGTAATTACAACGTTTACATTGCAGGACAGCAGGCTTGCCACAGCACCGATGCGGACGGCAACTTTGCAAACAGCGGTATTGCAACTCAGTATTATGCCGTTAAAGTTAAGGACGGGGGAGAAGTTGTTGTCGGCGACAACGTCGTTAAGACAATTGCATTCTCGGACAGCAGCGTTTCTCTGTTAAATGCATCGGGCGTTACGGTAGATGTTAATTCTGCTGAAAATGTCAGCGTAACAGACAATACATATGTAACTATCGAAAAGGCAGGAGACTATGAGGTCAGCGGTTCATGTGCCAATGGTCAGGTAAAGGTTTCTACAGATGATACACTTGAAGCTGCGGCTTATGTAACGCTCTCTCTTAACGGACTTACGCTCTCAAACAGCAATGTTGCTCCTATTTATGTTGAAAATGTAGGCGATGAGTGTGCAATATCCGCTAAAAACGGAACAGTAAGCACAATTTCGGACGGAACTTCTCATACAGATACATATGTAAACAGCGATAATGAAACTATCACGATCAACAGCGCTATATTTGCAAGAGACGACCTCAAGCTCAAGGGCAACGGAACTCTTATTGTAAACGGAAATACTGAGGACGGTATCGTCTGCAAGAACGACCTTAAGATCTGGAACGGAACAATAAATGTAACTGCCGTTGATGACGGAATCAGAGGCAACAGCTCCGTAAGGATAGGCGATCCGGCTGACGTTGACTTCTCAGCGCTCAATGTAACAGTCAAAACTACTGCAAGCGGCGACGGAATCAAGTCAAACAGCACCGAGACAGGAAAAGGATATGTTACAATCAGCGGAGGAACCGTAAATATTGATTCGTATGCTGACGGAATTCAGGCTGAACAGGAATTTACCATGGACGGCGGAGATCTTACTATCCATACATATCAAGGCTCTGAATATACAGGTTCGGGAAGCAGCGGCGGTTCAACAGGCGGTTGGGGCGGCCCGGGAATGGGCGACGGCAACAGCAATAAGGTCGATATAAGTGCTAAGGGAATTAAGGCTGTTGGTCTCTATGACGCGGCAGGAACAACATATCAGAGCGGTGGAAACCTCAATATCAACGGCGGTACAATCAATATTGATTCATCTGATGACTGTCTGCACAGTGCCGGAAATCTGAACCTTTTCGGTGGAAATCTGACACTTGCTTCAGCAGACGACGGATGTCATTCAGATTCAACGCTTACTATCGGAAACGGAAGCGCAGATACATTTGATGATATAAAGATTTATATTTCTAAGTGCTACGAGGGTATTGAAGGTATGAATATTACGCAGAACAGCGGTTCTGTTATCGTAAATTCGACCGACGACGGTTATAACGCAGCAGGCGGTGCGGACGGTTCAGGCAATACTTCTGTCGGTCCTTGGGGACAAGGCGGAATGGGAGGTTCGTCAGGTAATTATTCTCTTAATTTAAACGGCGGTTTAGCTCTCGTAAATGCAACAGACGGCGATCATGACGGCTTTGATTCAAACGGCAGTCTTACAATTTCCGGCGGTTACGCAATTTCTAACGGAAACGAACCCTTTGACTCCGACGGCAATAAATCATATACCGGCGGTGTGTATGTAATCAATAAAGGCTCAGGCGGCATGGGAGGAATGGGCGGAAGCGAGCTTCCGTCAACCGTAACAGCTTCCGCATCAATAAGCGCAGGAACAAGAATAACTCTTGCAAACGGTAATGATGTAATCGTTTCATTTATTGCAAATAAGGCAGTAACAAATCTCACAGCAGGTTGCAATTCCTATTCATCTGCTAAGTTCTACACAGGCGGAACTGTAAACGGTGAAGCAACGATAGAAGGCGGAACACAGGCAATTTACACAAGCGGTACGCTTTCAAACGGTTCATCTCTTTGATCGTCCTCAAAAGAACTAAGTTTTCCTAAATAATAAAGAAAAGCTTCTCGGAGTATTTCTGAGAAGCTTTTCTTTGCAATAAAATACAGCCGATAATTGCAGAATTTAAAGTACCGGCTGTGCATTATTTTTATGAATAATTATGTGATCTTTTAAGAACCATGTCCTTGACTTTAAGCAGACTTGTTGTGGTGCTCCGTTCATTTTCGGACAGCTTCATCGTAATAAATTTGATAGTGTCTTCGTAATCGGGAATCATGATATGTTCGAGCGCATTTACGCGGCGTCTGGTCTTTTCAATTTCATCAGCCATAAGCTGACAAGATTTTTCAATTTCCGCAAGTCTTATCATCTTAGGAAAAATATCTGCAAGCGAAGCGACGGCATCGTCAAGATCGGAAGATGTAAAAGCTGTTCCGTATGAGTAAATATCGCTCGCATTATCGGTTTTAAACTTTGTATCAAAAACGGGAATTTTTACGCTCATTACATTTTTTTCGGATATATCCAGCTCCAATTCCTGTTTTGGTATCATAAGCGCAGTTTCAAGCTGCTGGGACTGCATGACAGAACCAGCGACAGCCATATGAGCGTTGGCTTGGTGTATTGCTTCCTCAACCTCGCTGCGAAGCTGACGATTTTCGCGTACCAGATCCATGAACTGACGCATAAGCTCGTCGC
The DNA here is from genome assembly GCA_905215965.1 of uncultured bacterium. Classification (GTDB taxonomy): domain Bacteria; phylum Bacillota; class Clostridia; order Oscillospirales; family Ruminococcaceae; genus Ruminococcus. The sequence goes on from CAJMSD010000013.1 coordinate 42,856, forward strand.
GCTTATCTTTTAAAAGCTTGTGACCGCGTCGGGCAGAAGCAAGCTTTGCCTTAAGTTTACTCAGCTCCATACGAGTAGGATTGACATTCAGTCTTGCCAAATAAAATCACCCCTCAGTCAAGATCAACATAGTATTTGTTGAGATATTCCTCTCTGATACGGCGCAATTCGCTTCTTGGAAGAATTTTCAGAAGCTGCCAGCCGACCGAGAGAGTTTCTTCGATACTGCGGTTATTTTCAAAGCCCTGAGATACGTATTTTTTCTCGAATTCGTCAGCGAACTCCGCGTAAAGCTTATCAATTGGAGTAAGCGCGGCTTCACCCAGAACGACCATAAGCTCTTTAGCGTCTTTTCCGCGGGCATAAGCTGAAAACAGCTGATTCATTGTATCGGAGTGGTCGGCGCGTGTTTTGCCATCGCCGATACCCTTATCTTTAAGTCTTGAAAGTGACGGCAAAACGTCTATCGGAGGATTGATTCCTTTTCTGAAAAGCTCACGTGAAAGAATTATCTGTCCCTCTGTAATGTATCCTGTAAGGTCGGGAATAGGATGTGTTTTATCGTCCTCTGGCATAGTTAGAATCGGAATCATAGTAATACTTCCGTCCTTGCCCTCCTGACGTCCTGCACGTTCATAGATCGTAGCAAGATCCGTGTACATATATCCGGGATATCCTCGTCTGCCGGGAACCTCTTTACGTGCCGCTGAAACCTCACGCAGCGCGTCGGCATAGTTAGTAATGTCGGTCAGGATTACAAGAACGTGCATATTTTTTTCAAATGCGAGATATTCGGCGGCAGTAAGCGCCATTTTCGGCGTAGAAAGACGTTCAATAGCCGAATCGTTAGCAAGGTTGATAAAAAGTACGGTTCTGTCTAAAGCTCCTGTACTTCTGAAGCTGTTGATAAAATATTCGGATTCTTCAAAAGTAATACCCATTGCGGCGAATACGACAGCAAACTGCTCGTTTTTGCCGAGAACCTTTGCCTGACGCGCGATCTGAGCGGCAAGCTGAGCGTGAGGCAGACCGCTTGCAGAAAATATAGGGAGCTTCTGTCCTCTTACAAGGGTATTCAGACCGTCAATGGCGGAGATACCAGTTTGTATAAATTCCTGCGGATATTTTCTTGCAACAGGATTCATTGGCAGACCGTTTACATCCATACGCATATCCGGTATAATTTCAGGACCGTCATCGATAGGACGGCCGAGACCGTCAAAAACTCTGCCAAGCATATCCTCGGAAACTCCAAGCTCCATCTGACGTCCGGAAAAAACTACACTGCTGTCCTGAAGATTAATGCCTGCGGCATTTTCAAAAAGCTGAACAAGAGCGTTTGTGCCGTCGATCTCAAGTACGCGGCAGCGGCGCTTTTCACCGTTGGAAAGGCGAATTTCGGCAAGCTCGTTATATTTTACGTTTTCAACGTCTCTGACAAGAAGCAGTGGACCTGCCGCTTCTTCAATAGTTCTGTATTCTCGTGGCATTACTTTTCCTCCTTATTCAGTATGTCGTTGATCTCAGCGGAAATTTCAGTGCAGATATCAGCAAAGTCTTTATCTGTTTCGTCTTCGGGAACATACTTGAATCGTCCGATTTTTTCTCTTACGGGAAGCTCGGTCAGCGCTTCGATGTCCGCACCACTTTTGACGGCGTCAAAAGCTTCGTCGTTAAAACCAAGGATCAGCTTGATCATATAAAGCTGTTTTTTAAGGCTTGTATATGTGTCGATCTCATGGAATGCAAGCTGATGCAGAAAATCCTCGCGGATAGAGCGAGCAGTCTCCATTTTAAGGCGATCTCCTGCCGAAAGCGCGTCCATACCGATCAGCTTGACTATTTCTTTAAGTTCTGCCTCGTCATTAAGGATAGACATTAATCTGCCTCTGAGCTCCATCCAGTCCGAGGAAACATTGTTGTTATACCAGTCCGCAAGAGAATCCGCATAAAGCGAATAGCTTGTAAGCCAGTTTATGGCAGGGAAGTGACGTTGATAAGCAAGGTTGGAATCGAGACCCCAGAAAACCTTGACAATACGCAAAGTTGCCTGAGAAACAGGTTCAGAGATATCGCCTCCGGGAGGTGATACTGCGCCTATGACCGAAAGTGTACCCTCTCTGCCCTCTGTTCCGGTGGAAATGACTCTGCCTGCACGTTCATAGAACTGTGCAAGACGGCTTCCGAGGTATGCTGGATAGCCCTCGTCACCGGGCATTTCTTCAAGACGTCCGGACATTTCACGCAGAGCCTCTGCCCATCGGGAGGTCGAATCAGCCATCAATGCAACTGAATATCCCATATCCCTGAAATACTCTGCAATTGTGATACCCGTATATACAGATGCTTCACGTGCCGCAACAGGCATATCCGAAGTATTTGCGATAAGAACAGTACGTTCCATAAGCGATTTCTGAGTGTGCGGATCAATAAGCTCGGGAAATTCGTTAAGAACGTCGGTCATTTCGTTTCCGCGCTCGCCGCAGCCTATATAAACGATGATATCAGCTTCTGCCCATTTTGCGAGCTGATGCTGAGTTACGGTCTTTCCACTTCCGAACGGACCTGGAATAGCTGCAACGCCTCCCTTGGCTATAGGGAAAAGACAGTCAACAACACGCTGTCCCGTAATAAGCGGCATATTCGGAGAGAGCTTCTTTGAATAAGGTCTGCCGCGTCTTACAGGCCATTTCTGCATAAGAGAAAGTTCACGGTCGCCGTTTTCCGTTTCAAGAATGCACACGGTATCGGTCACATGAAATTCTCCTGATCTTATTTCTTTGACCGTGCCGTTTATGCCGTTTGGAACCATGATCTTATGAAGAACTATATCTGTTTCGGGAACAGTTCCGATAACATCTCCGCCTTTAAGAACATCGCCTTTTTTGACGGAAGGAGTAAACTTCCACATCAATTCACGTTTGAGGGACGGCACTTCGATACCTCTTTTAAGATTATTGCCTGAAACACGGCGAATATCATCAAGCGGACGCTGGATACCGTCATAAATACTGCCGATAAGTCCCGGACCGAGTTCAACGCTCATAGGTTCGCCGACGGATTCAACAGTCTCACCGGTACCGAGTCCGGAAGTTTCCTCGTAAACCTGTACAGACGCACGATCGCCGTGCATTTCTATAATTTCGCCGATAAGACGCTGTTTGCTTACGCGCACAACATCGAACATATTAGCGTCACGCATACCTTCGGCGATAACCAGCGGACCTGAAATTTTAACAATAGTACCAATACTGCTCATTATGATAATACCTCATTCCTGATTTAAAATATCTGAGCCGACTGCTTTTTCGACAGACTCGTGAAGATAGCGCATACCGTCGCCCGTATTGCCCGTAATTCCGGGGATAAGGATAATAGCAGGAAGCTTTTCGTTTCTGTATTTATTTATAGTATCACGTACATCTGACGCAGCAGCCTCAGTGATATAAATGACTGCAAAATTATTTCTGGCAAGCCTGTCTATAAGCTTAGCGGTATTTTCGGGATTATCGGCTGTAAAAACGGCAAGTCCGAGAGCCGCAAAGCCGGATACGCTTGCCCTGTCTCCTATAACGGCTGCTTTATACATACAGCATACGCATCCTTTCCGTGATAATATCGTTTGAAACTCCGCATTTTTTGCAGACAAGGATTATTCTAACATTTTTTAGTTCGGCTTCCTTAGCTATGAAATAAGCCGCAAGAGGTTCGACTCCGAAAGCTTGCATACGTGCGTCGCCGGCAAGATTCATGACAAGATCGTCGCAGTATTTTTCAAATGCTGCCGTAGATTCTCTCAGCATTTCGGAAGCTTCGCTGTACTGGGTAGTTTCAAGCCAGCTGACAAAGCTTTCAGTTCCTCTTAGGGCCGCCGATATAAGCTGCTCTTTGTCAAGCTCTCCGCCGCATACGGCAGTTTCGAGAAATTGACGTGATTTTGCCATTTTACTGCATCTGTATGCAGTCTTGATATCGGCGCAGTCGGTTATTACTGCTGAATATTTCAAAAGGAAATCTCCGCCGTATTTTGCCGAATCATTTTGCATGGCTTTAAGAGCGGCAGCGTCAATTACGGCATCTGAGATCTGTCCGTCCATAGTACGCGTGAGAATATCATACGCTTCGGCGGCTGCCGAGCTCATATAATCGGGCAGTCTGTCATAATTCTTTTTGGAAATTATCTCGGGAAGCGACTCGAGATCTAAATTTGTCGGTCTGACAAAGCATCTCCGCGGTTCTGTGTTTGTAACAAAAGATTTTATAGCTGCTTTCAGATTATGAAAATCATTTCTGTAAAGAAGAACGGCGAGAGACTTGCTTCCCGTTGCAAATTCCATAATATAGTTCCAAACGTCGTCAAGTTCGCTTTCAAGAGAGCTCAGAAGATCGTCCGAATCGCCCTGCACATTTTTTCCTGCTGAAATAAGTATTCCCGCAATTTCCGAAACGTTTCGAGCCGCTATCATTCGGTCTATGTCGCTTTTAGAGAGCAGAGTACCCTCGAGCGCTCTTACGGCAGCTACCGCGCTTGCAAATTCTGTAGTGCTCATAATTCACCTCATCGGAACAGTATTGAAGCTGCAAGATCCCTTACTGCTTCTCTTTCGGCTTCAATTATAGCGTTAAAACTGCAATTTTCCGAAATGTCGCCGTAGCTTAAAATAAATCCGTCGGCTATATTGACGGGCTCCCGCGAGATCTCAACACTCGATTCAAACGGCTGAGCCAGAATTTGCAGCGTTTTCTCAAAGTCGTCAGGCATACGTTCAAGATCATAACTGCAGAAGCTGAATATGCCTTTTCCTTTTCTGAGACGCTTAGCCGCAAGCTTAACGATCAGTCCAAAATACTCGTCGTCGGGAAGCTCATGAAGCTTTAACTCGGTTTCCTTTATTACTGAATCTATGCATTCGACCTTACAGGCAAGTATTTTTCTTTTTGCCGAGGTTTGCGCACCGGAGCAGCCGCTTGCATATTCGCGTTCAATATCCGAGCGGTATTTGCTCATAAAGCTGTTATATGTCTGCTCGGCTTTCAAATCTCCGTCAGAGCGTATTTTTTCGGCTTCTTTTTTTGAGGCAGTAATAATTTCCTCAGCATTGAGCTTGCCTTGATTTTCAATTTCGGTAAGAATCGAGTTGATACCGGACATATTCATACCTCCTTAGATTGATCGGCTGTATTATCAGACAGCAATGTTGTAGATGAGAAGAATTGAAACAAGGAGCGCAAGGATAGCGTATGTTTCTACCATGGCAGCCATGATAACGCCCTTGCTGCTCTGATCCGGTTTTTTGGCAACAATGCCTACTCCGGCTGCTGCGGCTCTTCCCTGAGCAATGCCCGAGAACAAACCAACTATAGCGATCGGAAGGCAGGCTGCAAGGAACATAAGCCCCTGATTAAGGGTGAGATCGGCAGGAGTACCTCCGATAATTCCTATACGGCTGAGAAGCAGAATTGCTGTAAGAAGTCCGTAAAGACCCTGAGTACCCGGAAGCAGCTGAAGGATAAGTACCTTGCTGAATTTTGAAGGATCAACCGAAACTACTCCGGCTGCCGCTTCACCTACAAGACCTACGCCCTTAGCCGAACCGATACCTGCAAAAAGCGCTGCACAAGCAGCTCCGATAACTGCGAATGAAAGACCTAAACTACTCATTGATAGATTCCTCCTTGAATTTAATATAATTTGTTTTAACGGTAAATGGATTGAACGGTCTGCCGCCGCCCTCGTAGAACTTGGAAAAAAGTTCCACAAACTGAAGTCTGTCGGTGTGAACATAAGCGCCGAGAAGATTTATGGCTAAATTAGCAGTGTGACCGACTATGAATACTACAACCAGAAGAACAGCTTTAACAATTAAGTTCTCCGGCATAGTTCCTATGAGATTTATAACACCCGCGATGCTGCCTGTCGCAAGACCGAGAGCCAGCAAACGTGAATAAGAAAGTATATCGCTGAGATATCCCGTAGCTGTATTATACAAAGTATAAAGTCCGCCGAAAAACTTGCCGAAAACGGATTTTGAGCTTCTGCCGGCTGTAAGCACAAGCAGAACAACTCCTGCAACAGCCATGTAAAGTCCGACTGTTTTCAGAATTTCGGGTACACCTGTCAGTATATTTGCCGCAAGGGGAGATATTCCAAGCACAATAAGATATATAGGAACGGTATCAAGAAAAGCGTCGAGCTTTTTGCCCTCGTCCCAGCGCATTTTAAATGAAACGCCGATTCCGAGGAACAGATGAACAATACCAAGTGCAAAAGAATACAGAAGAAGCTTTATCGGGTCGTCAAGCGGCTCAAACCAAAGAGCGAGACTTCCGATCTCTTTTCCGAAAAATTCTCTGCCCACGACCTGAACTATATCTCCGAACCAGCTTCCGAAAAGAGCTCCGAATATAATGGTTGAAATGCCGCAGTTTCTGAACATTATGAGAGTTTTTCTCATTTTAGCTTCGAGCTTCATTTTATTAAGTGCGATTACCGTGCCTATTACCATGACGATACCGTAACCTGCGTCGGATAACATCATTCCAAAGAAAAGGTAATAGAAGAACGACATGACAGGCGTGGGATCTACGTCCTTTTTGCCGGGCATGGAATACATCTCCGTGATTCCTTCAACAGGCGAAGAAAAGCTGCTGTTTTCAAGCAGAACAGGAACATCTTCATCTTCGTCCGGCTGATAGAAGCTGATCGAAGCCGAAAACTTAGAAGTTATTTCCTTTCCAAGTGATTCCGTATATTTTTCAGGGATAAATCCCGTCAGGATAAATGTATTTTTTGTGAATCCGAGAGATTCCAAAGCCTCATATTTATCTTTTCGCATTTGTAAATAATCGATTGCGAATTCAAGCGCACGCCGTTTATCGGCAAGCTTTACAATTGCGTCGCGGCATTCGGAAACTTTTTTTCTTAACTTTTCAGCTTGCGCATCATAGTTAGAACAAAGTTCACGCGGAGTTTTGTTATCGGGTTCGGAAAAACTAATAAATCCGTTTTCTCTCAGCAGCGATTCGGTTTCGTCCGAATTTGCTTTGCTCGATAACACGAAAAGATTAGTTCGCTCTTTGGACGACGATATAATTTCGCAAAAGCAATCGGGGAATAGCTCGCTTAACTGTTCCACCGTAAGTTTTCCCTGCATACTGCCGATAAAGCTGCTCGTTGACGCGGTTTCGCGGAAATTCATAGGAATATCCAGATCCAGCCACGTACTTAGAGAATCCTTTTTGACCTGAAGCTGAGCTATGGAAGCTTCACATTCGCTGATTATACGGCTGTTCTTGATAATTTCGTATGCAGCCTGCATTACCTTTTCAAGCTGTAAAGCTCCTTTTCCGAATTGCTTGACCTCAACCTCTCTTCTGGCGGTAAAACCCGAAAGGAGAGATTTTTTCTCCGGAGCTTCGGTATTGATGATCTCCAGAGCCTGAACTGCTGTATTGCGGAACTTTTCAAATTCTGCGATCGCAGAAGCAGTATTTGTCTGCTCAAGTTCATCGTCGCAGCAATCGCAAATTTCAACCACACCGCGCCGCTGAAGCAGCTCGATTATTTTTTTGCTGTCGGTAAGCAATGCGATAAGCTCAATTTTTTTCATTTTCATCTTAGCCATAATTGATCACCTTCTTTCATTAAGAGAAATCAGCTTTCAAAAAACGAATTAATAACAGCATCGACAGCTTTTGACATATTTTGTTCGGCAAGAGCCTTTATTTCCTTGATTTTTTCGCCGCAATCCTTTTCTGTTGCGGCGCTAAATTTTTCAAGCTCGCATTTATTTTGCTGCTTTAGCTGCTGCGCATCGGATTTAGCACGGCTAATACTTTGCTGAATGTTGCGGTTAGCGTCAGCTTCCGCGTTTCTGAGGATTTCTTCGCGTTCCTTGTAAGCGTCGGCAACTACTTTATCAGCGTTAGATTCGGCGGATAATACTTTTTTTATCGTATCTAAAGCCATATTATATTTCAACTCCTTTCCGATAAAAACAAAATGGGAGCTTAATCCTACAGACAGCTCCCAAAAAATAATTATTCAACTGCCATTATTATATCATATGCCGGAATAATTTGTCAAGGGATAAACAAATAAATTATTGTTTTAAAAATTTAGAAAAATGTCAATATAACTTTTATTGTGCATTTTTCAAGGAAAGTAATATAAATATATAATTTGTTGGAAATTTAGTTTGAATCAAGTAAAAATCTGTTAATTGATCGTATATTGATTATAACCGAAAAAATTTTGTCTTTCATTAGTCAAAAATAAACGGATGTCTGTTTTTTAGGCAATAGCAGGCTTTTGCATGATTTTATTTGTATTGTGAAAAAATGACAAATAAACATATCACTATTTGTATAATGTGCAGAATTTACTAAAGTTATCTATTTATTTCAAAAAACTGTTGACATTGCTATAAAGATGTGATATTATATAGACATAGAAGGGGAGAGATAAATGATCTTAACCACGAAAGCTTAATTTACTTGGCTTGAGAGTTATTCTCAATGTAAATCAGAATCAGCGGAAAGGTGAGTGAGTCCGATGGAGAGTGAAATTGAACAACAGCGCAAAGCCGGCGGGCTTGCGAAACAGTATAATAGATAAAAGGGAATTTAGCATATTGCTTATCCATGTAGTTAGATGAAATAGGTATTAGTTGTTGAGCGGACGTCATGCTGAATAAAATTCACGGTTTTTTTCTGAGTTACTTTTTAGGTACAGGATTATCTGAAATTTCGACGAAGAGTCTTTAGATACATAAATTTTATGTGTAAAGGTGAGTCCGATGAGATAATTATTTTGAATCACTTAGTATATTAATAAAAGGTGGTACCAATGATAAAGTAATCACGATTTTCATATTGATTATTAAAATTCAATGAAAAGGTGAATTCCAATGGAATAATTTATGTTTTATCTAAGCATGTAATTGCTTATTGCAATTGAATAGTATTATGATCCCCGAACATCGTTTGGGGATTTTTATCTGTAAAAAGAAACAGCGTCGAAGCGCAAGCACTCCGACACCTTTCCTTTGTTCTTTTTCTATTTTTTCTTTTGTTCTACAACAATTAAATTTTATCATTTTTATTTGAATTAGTCAAGAAAAATATTTCGTCATGCTTTGACAAATCAAGCTATTTCTACATCAAACAACAAAAAATATATAATCTTATCAGCGATAAAAGCCGATGGTTTGTATAATACTACAGAATAATTGGTGAATGTTGAAAGTTTTTCTGCCTTGAACTGTTTGATTTTTTCTGAAATATATCATTCTTTTTGATTTTTGACTATTGAAATTATTTCATTTATAGTGTATAATAATTACAGTGATATCAATAATGACTATTTTAAAGGAGTGTTTACCCAATGTATAATGATTTAATGGATTCAGTAGGATTTGTTACCAATTACGATCCCGAGGTAGGCGATGCTATGAATGCTGAGCTTGCCCGCCAGAGAAGAAACCTCGAGCTTATAGCAAGTGAAAATATCGTTTCTCCTGCTGTTATGGCTGCAATGGGTTCTGTTCTTACAAATAAATATGCTGAAGGTTACCCGGGTAAGCGTTATTATGGCGGCTGCGAAAACGTTGACGTTGTTGAGCAGATCGCTATCGAACGCGCTAAGAAGCTCTTCGGTGCAGGTTTTGCTAACGTTCAGCCGCATTCGGGGGCTCAGGCTAATACTGCTGCTTATTTTGCAGTTCTCCAGCCGGGAGATACTGTTCTTGGTATGAGTCTTGCCGACGGAGGACATCTTACACACGGTTCGCCTGTAAATCTTTCGGGAAAATATTTTAATTTCGTTTCTTACGGTCTTGATGACGAGACTGAAACTATCAATTACGATACAGTTTACAAGCTTGCTGCAAAGCACAAGCCACGTTTGATCGTTGCAGGAGCATCTGCATATCCGAGAGCGATCGACTTCAAGAAGCTTTCTGAGATTGCAAGATCTGTAGGCGCACTGCTAATGGTTGATATGGCACATATTGCAGGACTTGTTGCGGCAGGACTTCATCAGTCGCCTGTTCCTTATGCCGATATCGTAACGACCACAACTCATAAAACTCTCAGAGGACCAAGAGGCGGCCTTATCCTCACGAACAACGAGTATCTTGCAAAGAAGATTAATTCCGCTATTTTCCCAGGAACACAAGGTGGCCCTCTTATGCATACTATCGCAGCTAAGGCAGTATGCTTCGGCGAGGCTCTCAAGCCTGAGTTCAAAGAATATCAGACAAGAATCGTTGAGAATGCCAAGGCTCTTTCCGAGGGACTCCTCAAGAGAGGCTTCAACCTCGTTTCGGGCGGTACAGATAACCACCTTATGCTTGTTGACCTCCGTCCCTTCAACATCACAGGTAAGGAGCTTGAACACCGTCTTGATGAAGTTTACATAACAGTAAATAAAAACGCTATCCATAACGATCCCGAAAAGCCTTTTGTAACAAGCGGTATCAGAATAGGTACTCCTGCTGTTACTACAAGAGGTCTCGGTGTTGAGGAAATGGAAAAAATCGCTGAATATATCTATCTCTGTGCTACTGATTTCGAGAACAAGGCAGACGAGATCCGTGCCGGCGTTACCGAGATCTGCAACAAGTATCCGCTTTATAAGTAATTAATCGCTGTTAATGGGGCGGACAATCTGTCCGTCCCATATTTTATAGTTTAATAATATAAATCAGCATTTAAGACAAATGAGGGTACTTCATGCATTTTTTAATATATTCTATATCAGGTATTGGATTGTGGTATTCATTTTATAGGCTGTCAGCCAATAATCGAATTAAAAAAGCAAAAAAACAGGGCATACAAGCTAACCTGACTCCTTGCAGAATTACTTATTTGGTTACTGGGATTATTGGGCAAACATTATTCTGGACTATAATATATATGCTTCAACAATGGAAAGGTTTTAACTAAGAGATATTCTGATTTAAATTACTAAAAAGGAGAATCGATATGTCAACACCGTTAGCCGATAAAATACGCCCGAAAGCTCTTGACGATGTTGTAGGTCAGGAGCATCTTCTGGCGGAGGGAAAACCGCTCCGCAGAATAATTGAAAGTGGAAAAGTTCCTAATATGATCTTTTACGGTCCGTCAGGCATCGGAAAAACGACCGTTGCTCGTATAATAGCCGAAAACTGCGATATGACGCTGCATAAGCTCAACGGTACAAATGCTTCGCTGTCCGATATCAAAGATGTTGTGGCTGAAATAGGCACTTTCGGAACTGAAAACGGAATTTTGCTTTATCTTGACGAAATTCAGTATCTTAATAAAAAGCAGCAGCAGAGTCTCCTTGAATACATTGAAAGCGGCACGATAACGCTTATAGCTTCAACTACCGAAAATCCCTATTTTTCAGTCTATAATGCAGTCATAAGCCGAAGCACAGTCTTTGAATTCAAGCCTGTTAGTGCCGAGCAGCTTATTCCTGCAATAAAACGTGCATTTAGAATAATTTCCGAAGAAAACGGTATTGAGATAATCTATGATGACGAGATTTGCAGGAATATCGCTTATGGTTGCGGCGGAGATGTCCGCAAGGCAATGAATACAGCCGAGCTTTGCGCCGTGTGCGGAGAAAACATTGACGGCAAAGTCAATATAACGCAGGAATCGCTGAAAATTCTCATTCAGCGCAGCAATATGCGTTATGACCGTGACGGTGATCAGCATTATGACCTCCTTTCAGCTTTGCAGAAATCAATTAGAGGTTCTGATGAAAATGCAGCTCTTCATTATGCGGCGCGTCTTATGGAGGCGGGAGATATAATTTCGCTGTCGCGGCGGCTTCTTGTTATCGCTGCCGAGGACGTTGGACTTGCTTATCCGCAGGCTATAACTATCGTCAAAAGCTGTGTGGATTCTGCTCTTCAGCTTGGACTTCCTGAGGCAAGGATCCCGTTAGCGGAAGCTATAATTCTACTCGCAACAGCTCCAAAGTCCAACAGCGCAGAGTCAGCGATAGATGCTGCAATATCCGATGTCAGATCCTGCGACGCCCTTGATTTTCCGCGGCATCTGCAAAATAAGCATTTTGACGGCAAAGGTGCGTCTGTTGTCGGACAGAACTATCTCTATCCGCACAATTATCCAAATCATTATGTAAAGCAGCAATATCTTCCTGATGCTCTAAAGGATCGCGTTTACTATGAATTCGGCGAAAATAAGCAGGAACAGGCAGCGCTCGCTTATAGAAGAAAAATTTTGAATAGTGTTGAAGATAATTGATAAATTATAAAAATACGCCATACAGTACTGTAAATCTGTATGGCGTATTTTGATTTAAACTGAGATAAACTGACTGCTTGCGTAGCCTACCAGTCCGTTGTAGTTAATAACATACCAGCCGTTTGTCTCGCCGTTTATCATTACAGTGGCTCCGCTTGGGATAGAGCCGATAATCGCTCCGCTTATAGACGGATAGCTTCTGACGTTAAGATTGCTACCGTCCGTTGTGACTGTACCCCAGAGGACAGCAGTCGGTGAGACAAAAGGTATTCCGAAATAATCACAGAGCGACTGAACGAGATTGCGGGCGATCTCATTCAGATTGTTTTTAAGCCACGCTTCATCAGCATAGTTATCGTGATAACCAAGTTCGCACAGAACAGCGGTAGCTTTTGTTTGAGTTACTTCTCCGAGTGAGGTCGTGGGGACTGCGTTTGATTTATCCGGCAGAGGATAAATGCTTTTAAGATTGTTTGCAATTATATTTGCGAGCTTTTCACTGCTCTCGCTGTAAGGAGAAAAATATATATCGATACCTCTCAGCTTTCCTGCAAGATATTCCGGAGCTGCATTCGTATGAAGCGCAATGTGAGCGTCGTAATAAGCTGAATTCGAATCGCTTATAGCGCCGCCGACATTTCTGTCCGGATTATTTCTTACGTATTGGATGCCGCTTGAACGCAGATACGGTTCCATACGGTCGGCAAGTCGGTTCATATACAGTTCCTCATTGCCTTCAGTAGCGTATTGATTCCATTCCTGCGTCGAAGGACTTAAAAATATTTTGGGCATAAAAAAGCTTCCTTTCGTATAAATTGAGATCTCTCTCAATACATTTTATGCGAAAGGAAGAAGTTGCTCCACCACAAAATTATGTTTTAACGAAATATGCTTTCAATAAGTTAGTTTCTGAAATCAGAGCAATTTTTCAAAAACTGTATTTGCGATTGCGGCTGCTTCTTTTGTTGTACCTCCGCCGCAAATCTGCGTAAAATATAGACAAACGATATTGTTGACAGGATCGGCGCAGAAATACGTGCCTGTCCAACCGTCCCAGCCGAATTCTCCATTGCAGGTTTTTATACAGGAGCTGTTTTTGTCGGTCATAATGCGCATAAGGCAACTGTAGTTGTATCCGCGAAGTCTTTCCCAGAAATTTTTCACTTGACTCTCGCTAAGCTTCGGAGAAGTCATATATTCAAAAGTTTTGCGGCTGAAAAGACGTTTTCCCATGAATTCGCCGCCGCTCGCAAGCATGAGCGAGAATTTTGAGTAGTCGTCAATAGTCGAAACAAGACCTGCTCCGCCTGATTCAAAGGCAGGAGGGCAGCTGTAGTCGGTAAGTCCGAGATAATTTCCATGATCTTGCCTAAGACCATTTTCCTGCCATGAATATAAAGCAGTAAAGCGATACATCTTATTCGTTGGAACATAAAATCCGGTATCATTCATTCCAAGCGGTTCAAAAATATTTTGCTTTAGAAATTCACTTAGCTTCATTCCCGAAGCCTGCTCGATAATTCCGCCGAGAATATCAGCAGAGATTCCGTAATCCCAAAGCTCTCCGGGTCTGAACATCAGCGGAATATCCGCGGCTCTTCGGCAGAATTCCTCGGTAGTTATCTCATTTCCGCTTCTCTGACCGTCTATTACCGCATCGAAGAGCTTTGCCGAAGCGCAAACCGAAGTTCCCCAGTTGTCTGCATAGGGGAGTCCGGACGTCATATTAAGCAGATGTGAAACAGTAATCGGGATATTGCACGGCACGATCTCATTTTTATCATTAACATAAGAAATATTGGAGAATTCGGGGAAAAATTTTGAAACAGGATCATCAGGCGATATAATTCCTCTGTCTGTCAGAATCATTGCAGCGGCAGAGGTAATAGGCTTCGTAAGGGAAAAAAGTCTGAATATATGATCGCGGCTCATAGGAATATTCTTATCAATATCAGAATGACCGAAAAATCCGCTGTAAATTTCCTTATTGTCCTTAAAAATAAGACAGCCTGCACCTATATTTTCACCGTTGGCAATTGAATTTTTAATTATTTTGTCAATACAGTCACGCATATTGTTCACCTCATAATAATAGCAATTGATATTATTATAAGCTTAAAAGCTGCAAAAGTCAACATCAGGTTTTGTTTTAAAAATCATCTTCTCTTAACACCTGTTCTGAGAATTCTTATGGAATTCAGAATAAGGAGCATAGCTACTCCGGAATCGGCGAAAACAGCAAACCACATACTTGCGTGACCAAGCATTCCTAAAATAAGAACTGCAAGCTTAAACACGAGTGCGAAAACAATATTTTCCATTGAAACGCGAAGTGTTTTATCGGCAATTTTTTTGGCATTGACAGCCGAATCAAGCTCTTGATTAATAAAAACTGCATCGGCAGCTTCAAGTGCGAGATCCGAACCGTTCTGCATGGCTGCTCCAACGTCTGCTCCTGCAAGAACAGGACCATCATTTATGCCGTCGCCTATAAACATGACAGCGCCATACTTATTACGGATATTTTTAATCTCTTCAAGCTTATCCTCCGGAAGGAGTTCGCTTTTAACATAGTCAGCATTAATTTCTTTTGCAACGATCTCAGCGTTTTCAGTTTTGTCTCCGGTAAGCATGGCTGTATGAAGTCCCATTTTTTTCATCTGAGCTACAGCTTCCGCGGAATTTTTCTTTATACTGTCGGAAACGATAATGCGTCCCAAATATTGTTTTTCTGAGGCAACATATACAACGCTTCCCGAACGATCAGAATTATCAGGAACAGCAATTCCGTGTTCGTCCATAATGCGCTTATTTCCGCAAATAACAGCTTTTCCGACAATAAGACTTATAATTCCCTTGCCGGATATTTCTTTGGTTTTTTCCGGAACGGTAATCGCAATATTATTGTGTCGGCAGTATCTTGTTATGCTTTCTGCGACAGGGTGCTTTGACGACGATTCACATGATCCGCAGATCTCAAGAAGCTCTTTTTTGCTTATTCCATCGCTCGGTTCTATCAAGGTCACATCGAACGTACCTGTTGTCACAGTTCCTGTTTTATCAAAAGCAACAGCTTTTACTTTCCCGAGAGCCTCTAAGGAGCTTCCTCCTTTAAAAAGAATGCCAAGCTTAGATGCAGCTCCGATTCCCGAAAAATAGGCAAGGGGAACGCTCAGTACAATAGCGCACGGACAGCTTATAACAAGCAGCGTCAAAGCGGTATAAAGCCATTCGATCCAATTTCCGCATACGAGAGAAGGTATAACGGCTATTATGGCGGCAGCAGCGATCACGATCGGAGTATAGAATTTTGCAAAACGGGTAATAAATCTGTCGATCTTTGGTTTCGACGCTGAAGCGTTTTCAACGGCGTCGGCGATTTTGGATATCATTGAATCGGCTGCCGGAGCTGTTGCTGTTACGGTAATGACATCTCCAAGATTAATGCAGCCAGATATAGCTTTGTCGCCGACAGTAACAGACTTCGGAATAGGTTCGCCGTTTATCGCCGAAGTATCAAGCCGAGTTTCCCCGCCGGTAATAATTCCGTCTGCTGCGATACGCTCCCCGGCGCTTACCCGAATAACATCTCCTTTGGAAATTTCATCGGAAGAGCAGTGAATGAATTTTCCGTCTCTGAGGATATCGGCTTCGTTAACTTTAAGAGAAGCGGCAGCACTTATTGCCTTGCGGCTTCCGGCAACAGCATACTGCTCGAAAATTTCTCCGATCTTGAAAAACAGCATAACTCCAACAGCTTCGGAATATTCTCTGAGAAAAAAAGCTCCGAGTGTAGCAATAGTCATGAGAAAATTCTCATTAAAAACATTGCCTTTTCTAATATTTTTAAATGTAGCTGCAAGAACTTCACAGCCAAAAACGAGATACGCCGCTATATATAAGCATAAGTAAAGAATAAAATTATCCATAAATTTTTGCGAGAGCATCGCTGCAAGATAAAGTGCTGCACCAACTAAAAGGGATGCTATCTTGCCGCGAAGCAAAAAAGCTTCTCCAAGATTTTCAGTCTCCTCAATGAATTCAACATCAGGCTCAATTTTATGAGCAATACTATTAATCTTAGAAAGAGTGTGTGAATTGATATTTCCATTGACTTTAAGCTTTTTTGATGCGAATATTATATCAGCGGAATGAATACCGTCCATATTTTTGATTTTTTCCTCAATTTTAGATGCACAGTGCGCACAATTCAGATTTTTTATACTATAAACCTTTTCCATAGCTCATACTCCTTATATGAATATCTGTTCATGTGTTTAATATATCATATATTTTTCCTGCTGTCAATACTTTTCAGAAAATTTTCTTTGCAAAATACAACTTATTATGATATAATAAGTTGAAACCAAGTAAAAAATGCCGGATATCTTCTAAAAATCACGATTGTTAGTTTGTGATAACAACCTTTCGAAATTTTTTCAAAAAAAGTTCGTCTTTTTTTATCTTTAAAATCACTACCTTATGAAAGCTTTCATTATCGCCGTTTTTACGGTAGTTTTCTGGAAGGAGTGAAATATATGTTGACTGAACAAAAGATTCTCAACGGAGGTGAGAACGCTATAATTTTTAAGAAATCCCTAACACAAGACAGGGAGTCGGAAGAACATAAAATCAATCAAGTCAATTACCTGATCATTAATTGCAGTACGTCAAAGGAAAGTTTATGCACACTTTACAATATGTTTAAAAAGCAGGTTTTTGCTATTGCATTCAGTATTACGTGCGATTATCATCTTTCAGAGGATTGCGTTGCGGAAACTTTTGTTAGGTTGACGCAAGTAAAAAAATTTTCCCCAAAAGGCGGCGACGGAAAAGGATTCATTCTGACAGTAGCGCGCAACGTCGCCCTTGAACAGCGCAGACGTTATAAAAAAGAAAGTATGAATTTTATCATACAAAGCTACGGTGACGCCGATAAAACCGTAGAGGACAGCATCTTTGTTAATCAGCTGCTTAAACATCTGAATGACAATCAGCGGCAGATCGTTATGATGAAATGCTACAGTGAGCTGACTTTTCAGGAGATAGCGTCCATTTTAAGATGTCCGGTTACTACGGTCAAATCAAGGTACAAAAGAGCAATTGAAATATTACAGAAAAAGGCAGGTGCTGAATTATGAATGAAAAAAATCAGAAAATTCAAGATTTCGAAAATAATCTGAAATCAAAAATGGACGAACTTGCGTCATCAGTAGACTGCTTTGACAAAATTGCCAAAAGAGCTTTTCCTGAGCAAACAAAAAGCTCGGAGGATTTTGAGTATACTGTAAGCGATCTTGAAAACGTGAGCGGACGCAGAAATAAATTCCGTATTACATCGTTTGTTGCAGCTGCTGCGGCAATTGTACTATGCTTGTTTTTTCTGGCTAAGCCTGACGGCTTCCTGAATAATGTATTGTTTAATGCAGGAAAAAGCGAAGACAAACAGGCATATAGACAAATCATAGCCGAGATCAAGGAACTTGACTCTGACAGCACTTACGTATATAAGGATCTCACGCTGGATCAGTTTATAAAATATGATACGCTTATCCTGCCATTTTATGGCTGCCCATTCGAAAGATCCGAGACATCCGGGCTTAACGTCAGAATTTTTATAAGAACCTGTGGAGATGTGTATACCAATCAGATATACGCTGTCGTTTACGAGGGAAGCTTTGAGGACGAGAACTTTATTGCGGCAGCCGATACAAACGCAAAATTCGAAGATTCCGAACTTAATAGCGAACAGACTGTCACACGTATAAGCAGCGAGAATATGTTGTATACTGCTGAAAATTTGTTTGATGCCGATGAAAGTAATAATGCAATTACCGATAGTGATGAAAATGAAATTGAACTCGGAGCATTTAATTATAGAATGCTGTGCAAAACCGATAATGATATCATTCCTATTACAAGTGCGTTTTATTACTGGCATAACGCAGATGATGAAAATAATAATTACAGTTATGATATTTATGCCTATGATTCAAGAAAATCCGTTCAGGAGCGTTATGATACCGAGCAATTTGAAAGCGACTGGAATAATGTAGTTTATTTTAACGGCAAATCGGCTGCGGCAGATACCGAGCTTTCTGATATGACGAAAGCAGATACAGTAGATAATATCTATATCGCAGGCGATAATTCAATGTATGCAGACTATACTTTCATGAACTTCGATGAATATTCCAATACTGAGAATGTGTTTGGCGCAAGTTATGATCTGGTCACTTCAAGCGGATATACGGCAGAATTTATCGCCCCGTTCATAAGCGCGTTCAGTGAATATATGTTTTTTGTTCCGGCAGATGAGTATTACAGAAAAAGTGCAAAAATCGAAATAAAAAACACTTTTGATAACTCGGTGATCGAAAGCAAAGATGTTGTTTTATTTGCAGCCGACGAACTTGAAGGCGTAGAATCCGATTCTGCAGAGGCTCAATTGCTCGAACAGCATTTACAGCTTGAAGAAGAATTGAGAAAATATGAAGAGCTGTATAATACAGCCGCAAAAAACAGTGAAATTGAAGAAAAACGATATAACGAATATCTGAATTCGCTGCAAAACGAGCTTGAAGAAATTTCTTCCAAAATTCAAAGTAATCAATACGAAAGTCAAGAAGTTATTTCAACAAAACCGACTGAACCTAACGAAGAATAATTATAACAGACAAAACAAAAGAAAGTTTATAAAGAACTGTGCTGTATAAATTAGCACAGTTCTTTTATTATATTAAGTTCAGAGGCGCCTAAAATTAAAAAAATAAAAATCTACAAAGGAATTATTGACTTTATGCATTTAAAGTGTTATACTTTAAACAACGAAAGCAATCTAAGCTTTCATTTTAGTATTTAAGAGAGGTTGATATTTTATGATTATTGTATGTAAAAACTCTGCGCCGCAGAAAAAAATAGACGAGCTTATCAATAAACTCACGGATATGGGACTTGAAACACATTGCAGTACAGGTACTCACTCAACAGTTATAGGACTTGTAGGCGATACGTCGAAGGTCGATATGGAAGCTCTTGAAGCGCTCGATATCGCCGAAAAGGTACAGCGTGTATCAGAGCCGTATAAGCTTGCAAATAAAAAATTTCATAACGACGATACGATCGTAGAAGCCGGAGGTTCAAAAATCGGCGGCGGATACTTCGGAGTTATAGCAGGTCCGTGTTCTATTGAATCCGAGGAGCAGATCATAGGCTGCGCAAAAGCTGTTAAGGCTGCCGGAGCAAATTTCCTCAGAGGAGGAGCATTTAAGCCGAGAACTTCGCCATACGCTTTCAGAGGCCTTAAAGCAAGAGGTCTCGAGCTGCTTCTTCTTGCAAAACAAGAAACCGGACTTCCTATCGTTACCGAGCTTATGAGCCTCGATCACCTTGATCTGTTCAATGATGTAGATGTTATCCAGATCGGTGCAAGAAATATGCAAAATTTCGAGATGCTTTCTGAAATCGGTCATTGCGACAAGCCGATACTTCTTAAAAGAGGTCTTGCAAATACAATCGAAGAATGGCTTATGAGCGCAGAGTATATTATGTCGGGCGGAAACAAAAATGTTATTCTCTGCGAACGCGGGATCAGAACCTTTGAGAAGGCTACAAGAAACACTTTTGATGTATCTGCCGCTCCGGTTCTGCATGAGCTTACTCATCTTCCCGTAGTTATGGATCCAAGCCATGCTACAGGCAAGTCCTCGCTTATCAAACCGCTTGCAAAAGCATCTGTAACAGCCGGAGCAGACGGCTTGATGATAGAGGTACACCCGACTCCTGAAAAGGCTTTGTGCGATGGAGCACAGTCGATAACTCCCGACGCTTTTGCCGATATTATGCAGGATGTAAAGCTCCTTTGCAATATCGAGCATAAAATTCTCTGATAGGACTGATTAAGATGAAAATACTTGTTGCAGGCTTAGGTCTTATAGGCGGCTCGATATGTAAGTCACTGAAAAGAAGCGGAAAACATTTTATCGTCGGATACGATCTGAACATGGAGATCGAACAGGCTGCTCTTGAAGATGGCTGCATTGATACAGAATTCAGCGGCAGCTTTGACGATATAGAGCTTGTTATCGTTTGTCTTTATCCGGAAGCCGCTGAAAGCTTCGTGAAAGAAAATGCTTCTGCAATGGCAAATAAAGTGCGGCTTATCACAGATGTCTGCGGAATCAAGGGTGAATTTGCACAGCGTATAAAAAAAATTGCTGAAATAAACAATATGGAATATATCGGCATTCATCCTATGGCAGGAAAAGAATTCGGCGGTTACGTCAATAGTACGGAAAAACTTTTTTGCGGTGCAAATTTTATTATTGCTCCCTTTGAGGACAGTACTAAGGAAAATATCACTTTGCTTGAAGAGCTTGCGCTTGAAATGGGCGCAGGAAAGCTTGTTACGACTACACCTGAGGATCATGATAAGATTATTGCCTATACTTCACAGCTTGCTCATATAGTATCAAGCGCTTATGTAAAAAGTCCGGAGCTTGATATCGAATGTGGATTCAGCGGAGGTAGCTTTCAGGATATGACGAGAATTGCTACCATGAATGAAAATATGTGGACAGATCTCTTTATGCAGAATCGTAAAAATCTGCTTTTTGAGCTTGATACGCTTATAGAAAATCTGAATATGTACAGTAAAGCGCTGAGGGACGGCGATACGCAGCGAATTTCGGAGCTAATTAAGGAAGGAAGACTTCTGAAAGAAGAAAATCTGCGTCGGCGTATCGGACAGCCTAACTAATATATGTAATAATGCAAATGAGGACGTCAAGTATGATGTCCTCATTTATGTTTTATGCATAAAATGCCGAATAGAGTAATAATTTGCCATAAACTGTTGACTTTTCTGTCATAATGAATTAAAATATAATTTGCGTGCAGTTTCAGAAATCCGCTTTCAGGAAAAAAACAGACTGCGTTTCCATGAATTTTATTGGGAGGACTTAGAATTATGAGCAATATTGTTACTCTTAAAGATATCGTTGTTGAATTTGACGGCGAACGTATTCTTGACAAGCTTAATCTGGAAATAGGAGATAAGCAGTTTGTTACTCTGCTTGGACCGTCGGGCTGCGGTAAAACAACGACTTTAAGAATCATAGGCGGTTTTATTGATCCAAATAGCGGTACTGTTACATTTGACGGAAAGAAAATTAACGGAGTTCCTCCGTATAAAAGAAATGTAAACACGGTTTTTCAGCGATATGCCTTGTTTCCGCATTTAAATGTCTATGAAAATATCGCATTCGGTCTCCGTGTACGTAAGCTTCCTGAAAAGGAAATATCAAAATTAGTTTCCGAGATGCTGAAGCTTGTCAATCTTGTCGGATACGAAAAAAGAAGTATTTCACGCCTTTCGGGAGGTCAGCAGCAGCGTGTTGCTATAGCAAGAGCTCTTGTAAATCACCCGAAAGTCCTGCTCCTTGACGAGCCTCTCGGTGCGCTTGATCTTAAACTGCGAAAAGAAATGCAGATAGAGCTAAAGCGTATTCAGGAACAGCTTGAAATAACATTTATATATGTTACTCACGATCAGGAAGAGGCTCTTACAATGAGCGACATAGTCGTTGTAATGAATGGCGGTAAGATCCAGCAAATAGGCACGCCTGTTGATATTTACAATGAACCTGTAAATGCGTTTGTTGCTGATTTTATAGGAGAAAGCAATATCCTGAGCGGTCTTATGATAAAAGACAGGCTTGTTGAAATAAATGGCAGACAGTTTGAATGTGTTGACGAGGGGTTTGGCAATAATACTCCCGTTGATGTCGTTATCCGTCCCGAGGATATCCGTTTGGTTTCGCCCGACGATGCGCAGCTAAGCGGAGTTGTTGAATCTGTTATTTTCAAAGGCGTTCATTATGAAATGATAATTGATGCGTATGATTACAAATGGATCGTACATTCAACACAGGCAGCGGAAAAAGGCTCGGCTGTCGGGCTTTCCTTTGTTCCGTACGATATTCATATTATGAGGAAAACAAAGGACGAAAGCGGCAGAAGAGAGGTTGGTGCAGAAAATGAAAACTAAACTTGTTTCCGCACCGTATCTTGTTTGGATGCTGGTGTTTATACTTGTTCCGCTTATTATGGTAGCATATTTTGCTTTCACTGACGAAAACGGTAATTTCACTCTTGACTACGTTTCTGATGTGGCGCAGTATTCACAGATATTTGTGCGTTCGATTTGGCTTGCGCTTATAGCGACAGTTATATGTCTTGTTATTGCATATCCGTTAGCGTATATACTTACAAGTATGGGTAAAAAATCGCAGGGAACGATGCTGATGATAGTCATGCTTCCTATGTGGATGAACTTCCTGCTGAGAACATACGCATGGATGACGCTTCTTGGAAATAACGGACTTATAAATACGCTTCTCGGCTATATCGGACTTGGTCCGTATAAAATGCTGAATACAGAGGGAGCGGTTATTCTTGGCATGGTTTATAATTATCTTCCCTTTATGATACTGCCTCTTTATTCGGTCATGGTAAAAATTGACAGAAGCGTGCTTGAAGCGGCAGCCGATCTTGGCTGCAATTCCAGAAAAACACTTTTCAAAGTCGTTCTCCCGTTAAGTCTTCCGGGAGTTATGTCGGGAATCACAATGGTGTTTGTGCCGGCAATAAGCACTTTCATTATTTCAAGAATGCTTGGCGGAGGCGGAAATCTTCTTATTGGAGACCTGATCGAAATGCAATTCTTGGGAACTTCATATAATGTGAATCTCGGAGCTGCAATTTCACTTGTGCTTATGGTAATAGTTTTGCTTCTTATGACAATAATGAATCAGTTCAATGCTGACGACGGTGACGTTGTGTTAATGTGAGGAGGCGGATAAATGAAAAAATTATCGAAAATATATTTAGGCATAATACTGATGTTCCTCTATGTACCAATATTTGTTCTTATTGTATTTTCATTCAATACCACAAAGAGCCGAACGGTAATGTCCGGCTTTACGCTGGAATGGTATGAAAAGCTTTTCCACAACGAAATCATTATGTCCTCTCTCCTGAATACGATAATAATCGCTGTGCTCGCTTCTATTGCTGCGACAATACTTGGAACGGCGGCGGCAATCGGTATTAACAGTATGAAGAAGCTTCCGAAAGTATTGATACTGAATATTACAAATTTCCCAATAATAAATCCGGAAATTGTAACCGGAGTATCGCTTATGCTATTGTTCGTATTTTTTGCTGCAAGAATGAATGTTGAATTTGGTTTTGCAACGCTTCTGATAGCTCATATAACCTTTGACGTACCGTATGTAATTCTTAATGTGATGCCAAAATTCAGACAAATGGATCCGTTTCTTTATGAAGCGGCACAGGATCTCGGATGCAGTCCTGTCAAGGCGTTTTTTAAGGTTGTTCTTCCCGAGATCATGCCGGGAGTAGTTTCCGGATTCCTTATGTCATTTACATTTTCACTTGACGATTTTATAATAAGCTATTTTACAAGCGGTTCAAGCACACAGACTCTTCCTGTTACTATATACTCCATGACACGAAGAAAGGTAAGTCCGGAGATCAACGCTCTTTCAACGATCATCTTTGTAATAGTTGTGATCGTTCTTATTGTTAAGAATGTAGCGGAGCGCCGAATTGAGAATAAGGAAAATCCTGCCGTAAGGAGGAGAAATAAATGAAATCATTGTTTCTGAAAAGATTTTCACTTTCGGTGTTGTCAGCGTTTTTGATTTGTGGAAGCTGTGTTTCCTGTTCTTACAACGGCGATGATGAGGAAGATGTAGAAGTTCAGACCCTTAACATTGCCGATGACGACTACTATAGTCGTTTCAGAGGCAAAGGCGTTTCGATAAACGTCTATAATTGGGGAGAATACATTTCCGACGGCTCAGAAGAGGGTATTCTTGATGTAAATAAAGAATTCACAGAGCTTACAGGAATCAATGTGAATTATACAAACTATGCTACAAACGAAGAGCTTTACGCTAAACTAAAGGGCGGCGGAGCAAGCTATGATGTAATTATTCCGTCTGACTATATGATCTCAAGAATGATCAACGAGGATATGATACAGAAGCTGGATTATAATAATATTCCTAATTTCGAATATATCATGGATTCATTTATTGATCCGGAATATGATCCCGAAAATGATTATACAGTCCCGTATACGTGGGGAACAATAGGCCTTATTTATGATGTGGCTGCAATCGATATTCCTGAAGAGGAGATCGACTGGGATATTCTTTGGAATGAGAAATATGCGGACAGAATACTTATGTTTGATAATCCCCGCGATGCATTTGCGATAGCTCAGTTAAAACTGGGATATTCTCTTAACACCGAGGACAGTTCAGAGCTTAAAGCGTGTGCAGAAGAACTTAAAGCGCAGAAAAAATACGTTCAGGCATATGTAATGGACGAGATATTCGATAAAATGGGAGCAGGTGAGGCGATCATTGCACCATATTACGCCGGAGATGCTCTTACTCTCATGGACGATAATGAAAATCTTGGTTTCGTAATCCCGAAAAGCGGTACAAATTGGTTCGTAGACGCAATGTGTATACCAAAGTCCTCAAAGCAAAAAGAAGCAGCTGAGATGTACATCAATTTTATGTGTGAACCTGATATCGCGTACGCAACAACCTCCTATATCGGTTACTCAACGCCGAATTCCGAAGCGTATGAAATGCTTGACGAAGAAATAAAAAATGACGGTATTTCATATCCCAATGACGAATATCTTGAAAAACATTCAGAGATCTACCGAAATCTTTCTACAGAGGCAAATCAGGAAATGCAGAACTTATGGACTGATATTAAATCCACACAGGCTGAAACAGGAAATAAATGGCTCGTTCCTGTCTTTATGCTGATATGTATAATGCTGTCGATCGTAATTTTGATAAGAAGATATATTAAAAGCAAAAAAGACATTTTTTGAAATAGCGCTGAATAATTCCGGTAACGGTTTTATTCAGCCTTTTTTTGACAGTTCTTCTATTTCCTTGACAATAAATCATTATAATGATATAATTTATTAAGAATTTAATATAACTGGGGTGAAACTATGGCTATTATCGGTATTGATCTCGGAACTACCAACAGCCTTGCGGTTTGTTGGCGCAACGGCAAAGCAGAAATAATAAAAAACAGCATGGGAGACATCGTTACACCGTCTGCTGTAAGTATCGACGAAACAGGAGAGGTGCTTGTTGGTAAAATCGCAAGGGAAAGGCTGATCTCACATCCTGATTTCTCAGCTTCCGAGTTCAAAAGGAGCATGGGACTTCATACAAAAATATTGCTCGGCGGTAAAGAATACGCTCCTGAGGAGCTTTCTGCGCTTGTGCTAAAAAAGATAAAAAGCGATGCCGAAATGTATCTCGGAGAACCGGTAGAAGAAGCCGTAATAAGCGTTCCTGCGTATTTTGACGATAATTGCCGTAATGCTACCAAGCTTGCAGCAAGCTTATCCGGTTTGAAGGTTGAACGTCTCGTTAACGAACCTTCTGCCGCAGCTCTTGCGTATCTTGCAGGTCATGATTTTGGTGACGGCACTTTTATGATAGTCGATTTTGGCGGTGGAACTCTTGACGTTTCGATTGTCGATGCATTTGACAGCGTGATTGAGATACTTGCGGTTGCAGGTAATAATCATCTTGGAGGAAAGGATTTCAACGAAGCAATAGCGCAGTATTTCTGCCGTGAAAATAATCTTGATTACAGTAAGCTTTCGGCGGACAGCAAAGCAGTTATTTATAAAACTGCTGAGAATTGCAAAAGGGCTTTGTCAGACATTCCTATGACAATAATGGCCGCCAATATCGAAGAACGGCGGTACAGCGCATCGCTTGACAATAATAAGCTTATCGAAATATCCGCTGAAATTTTTGAAAAATTTGCCGAACCCGTCAGAAAAGCGCTTAGAGACAGCAGATGCAGCCTTGAAGAACTTGACGATGTGATTCTTGTCGGTGGATCATGCAAAATGCCTACTGTCCGTGCTTTTGTAGAAAAAATTACGGGAATAAAGCCGTCAACGGATATTAACCCCGATACGGCCATAGCTTTAGGAGCCGGTATTTTCGCAGGCATAAAGGACAGAAACGAAAATCTTAAGGATATAGTGCTCACGGATATTTGTCCATTTTCTTTGGGAATATCGGTGTTTGACGAGCAGATGAACGAAAGCGTTATGGAATTTATAATTGAACGCAACACTTCGCTTCCGTCAAGCCGTATAAAAGATTTTACAGCAGTAAGAAACGGTCAGACAAAATTTAATATAAGCGTATATCAGGGAGAAAGTATGCTTCCGGTAAAAAATCTTCTTCTTGGCAGGATCGAGTGTACCTGTCCTCCGACTAAAAGCCATGAACCGCTGTGCAGCGTAAGGCTTACATATGATATAAACGGAATTCTGCTTGTCGACGTAAAAAATTTTGCAGACGGCAGAACAGAAAGCAAAACTTTTGTCAGCAGAAGCAGTACCCTGACTGAATCAGAAATCAGCGAGTGCAGCAAAAAACTTGAAAAGCTTAAAATCAGTCCTGCCGAAAATGAGGAAAATCGTATGCTGATTGCAAGGGCAGAACGCGTTTTCGAGGAATCTCTTTCTGATGAACGCAGATATATAGTTGCGTTGCTGAGCAATTTTAAAAATGCTTTGCAATCGGGAAACAGTCATGAAGTGAGAGCTTCTTACAATGACTTGACAGGATTCCTTGATAAGATAGAAAGCTGAGGTGTCAGCTATGTACTGGAAAATTCTTGATATCGCGCCGACAAGCGATATCAAAGAAATCAAAAAGGCATACGCTGTTCTTGCAAAAAAATATAATCCCGAAGAGCACCCGGAGGAATTTCAGCGCATTCATGATGCCTACAAGGCGGCGACCCGTTATGCAAGATCGGTTAAAGAGCACGGAAACGTTGAAAAAAATATTCCGCCGCAGGAATTGTCCCAAATGAAAGCTTCTTGTGAGGAAGCAATCAACGATGCCACTGATAAAAAATGTAATTTAAATCAAACCGGCAACAGCTCGGACATCGGGAATAAATCAAGAGAAGCCGAGGAAAAAACTACGTATGATTTTTCAAAAGTAAAATCGTATGAAAGCAAGCCGCTGTCTCCAATTACTCCGGAGCAGATAACCGATTCCGTAATACACAAATTCAATGAGATCATAAATGATTTTTCTCTTAGAAGAAGCCAAACTATTTGGCACAATTTTTTCAATAATATTTATGTCAGACAGTCGGTAAACGATACCGGATTCAGAAAAAATGCGGAACAATTGATAGACAGGAAGAGATTTACTTTAAATGTTGCGCAAGAGTTGGTTATAGGCTTCGGCGGCAAAGCGAGACTTTATTTTGATAAGACAACATCTAACGCTTATGTTGACGTTAACGGAAATCATAGGCAGTCGTATTATTTTAAATCACCGCTTGCGAAAAATATATTGACCACTTGTGTTGTCGTTATTATTATGATAATTGTTCCTTTATTATCTGCGTTAGGAAAAATTAATGACTCCTATGATGAATACAGCAAATCGCAGTACAGTAATTATAAGATTCCAAGCAGACAGTTTGATCTTAACCGACAGATTGATCTGATTACTATTGAAGCAGCAGGCAAGCCGTTTGACGAAGTAAGTTTCAGTCATGAAGCGCTTTATAACCTTGCTGTGGCATATTGGCATGATAAAAATAACAATATCATGATGTATATAAAAGAAGACAGAACTTATTACTGTTTCATAAACGGTTCGGACACTGAAAGGGGAGAGGTTCCTTCTGTAGAATATGCCGAAAAGGGAGCAGAGGTGCTTCTCGTACTTAGCGGAGAAAACGATGAATACACTTTTAAAGTTTCAGTGGACAATGATGAGAATATATTGGCTGAGCTTACCATGAGCAACGGTAAGGTTATTATGCTTGAAATGTTATAATAAAAATATTAAAAGCCGCACTTTATGATGTGTCCCCCATACTGTGGACAAAAATTTTGCAGCCCTGGACAATGAAGATGAAGCATCCAGAGGCATTTGC
>CAJMSD010000014.1 GCA_905215965.1 uncultured bacterium
CAGGTTGAAGCATAGCCTTCGTGTAACGAGCCAAAATGAGTGTCAATAAGAGTAAGTGGTTCTACCTTTCAATTATTCTTTCAAGGAGGATACTTTATGATTAGCGTAGGTATTGACATCTCAAAGGACAAAAGTACGGTTTGTATGCTTCGACCTTATGGTGAAGTCGTGGAAGCTCCGTATAACATTGAACACACCGAACAGGCTTTAAACGCTTTAATTGAGCGTATCAAATCATTCGATGAGGACGTTAAAGTCGTTCTGGAAGCTACCGGCGGCTATCATCAGGTTGTTGTTACAAAGCTGCTTTCAGCAGGTATTTTTACCGTTGTTGTAAATCCTTACATAATGAAAAAATACTGCGCAGCAGCTTTGAGAAAAGCGAAAACCGACAAAATCGATTCTACCCGTATCGCAAACTACGGCATAGATCATTGGTTTTCGATGGCTGCATATTGTCCGCCCGATGAAATCTATGCAGAGCTGAAGCTGCTCGGCAGGCAATACGACCAGTATGTTCGGCTCAAGATTAGCTGCAAAATTCAGCTTGCAAATCTTCTTGACTGCGTTATGCCCGGGATCAAAACAATACTGCAAGGTACTGTTCCTGCGTACAGCACTAAGGACAAGCTTTGCGACTTTGTCGAGAAATATTGGCACTATGACAACATCAAAAAGATGAGCGAAAAGCGGTTTGTTGAGGACTACGGGAAATGGGCTAAGAAAAAGGGATACCGTTTCAACGAAAGTCAAGCGATAGCGATATATCAGCTTTCGAAGAACAATATCCCAACCCTTAAATCCAGTACCCCATCTACCAAAATGCTGGTACTGCAAGCGGTGAAATCGGTAAGAGATGCCGAACTCACCTTATCCTTAATTATATCACAAATGCAGGAAATTGCAAGTACCTTGCCGGAGTATTCTGTGGTAAGGGAGATGAAAGGTGTTGGAGATGTCCTTTCTGTCCGCTTAATTGCCGAAATCGGAGATGTCAGACGGTTTAATAACGGCAGCGCTCTTGTAGCCTTTGCTGGTATTGACGCTCCGCCTTATGAATCGGGCAAATTCGTTGGTACTAAGCGAAACATTTCAAAACGTGGTTCTTCTACACTCAGAAAAATTGGTTATGAGATTATGCACAGTCTCAAAGTTGCAAAACCCACCGAGGACTCTGCGGTATATGATTTCATCATCAAGAAAGAAACCGAGGGTAAGCCTAAGCGTGTTGCCAAAATCGCAGGTCTTAATAAATTCCTGCGCATCTATTACGCAAGAGTGATGGAGATTTATTGCTGATTGCACAAATTCTTACTTATATCCTTACAAGCTGAAAAAACCATTGTTTTTCGGCTTTGTTGTTATGCCATTTTATTTGCCGAAAAATATTTTATTTTTTTCAGAAAAAGGCTTGACAAACAGTAACAGGTTTGTCGAACAGTTCAATATGTACTGCCGTATTCGGAGAAATCCGAGTACGGCTTTTCTTATTCCTCACTATCGGCTTCGTTCAGATGATTGACCTGAAGCAGACACATTGTAAATATGCCTACTGTACCGCCAAACATTGCTCCACCGAGAAAAATCAGCCAACCCATTACTTCGTATCCCAAGCGGATGCAGGGTAAGGGATTTCGGCAGCAGGCTTCTTCTTGTTCTTGATTGCAAGGCAAATCGCCGTTACTCCTGCACCTACCGCCGCAATTACGCCTGCTGTGATACCGATAATCTTAATGGTCTTTTTCTTCATCTTCATTAGTTTTCCTCCTGTTCTTCGGGTTTTGTGGTCATAATCTTGTAGAGCTGTGTGTCCTTCGGGAACTTATCGACAAAGGGAATAATGACATTCCCGTAGAAGATAAGTCCTTCACCCGCACCGCTGTTCGTTACATACGAAAGCTGATGAGGGGAAATGTTAAGCTGCTTTGCGAGTATCTGTCGGTCGCCACCAGCCTGATTGAGCATATAGATGAAGTCTGAGTTTTCAAAGATATTCTCAATTTCACGGCTTGCAAGCAAGTCCTTGACGTTCTGTGTAAGTCCAGTAGGAATACCGCCCCATTTTCTGAAACGCTTCCAGATTTCGCAGGAATACGCCGCTGTCTGCTCCTCTTTGAGAAGAAGGTGGAACTCGTCGATATAGTAACGAGTTGACTTGTGTTCGGCACGGTTGACCGTTACTCTGTTCCATACGCAGTCCTGAACGACAAGCATACCGATTTTTTTGAGCTGTTTGCCAAGCTCCTTGATGTCGAAACAGATAAGACGGTTGTTCATATCAACATTGGTACGATGATTGAATACATTGAGAGAGCCTGTTACATACATTTCAAGTGCTGTCGCAATTCTCTGTGCTTCAGGCTCGTTCTGTTTCAGCATAAGGTCGTACAAATCCTGCAAGATAGGCATTTCAGCCGTATCGGGATTTGCAAGGTAATCACGATAAACCATTCTCACACAACGGTCGATAATGGTCTTCTCGATAGGTTCAAGTCCGTTCTTACCTCCGACAATCAGCTCACAAAGGGAGAGGATAAAGTCTGCCTTTAATGCAATAGGATTTTCGTCCTCGGAGTAGTTGAGGTTGATGTCAAGAGGATTGATATACTGCGTTGAGGTAGGCGAAATCTTGACAACCTGACCGTTAAGACGGTTTACAAGCGGATAATACTCGGCTTCGGGGTCGCAGATGATAATATCATCTGTTGTGGTAAGGAAAGCGTTTGTAATCTCACGTTTTGCGGAGAACGACTTACCACTACCCGGTGTACCGAGAATAAGACCGTTCGGATTTTTAAGCTGCTTACGGTCGCACAAAATCATATTGTTTGAAAGTGCGTTAAGACCGTAGTAGAGAGCTTCACCGCCCTGAAAAAGCTCCTGAGTAGTAAACGGAACGAAAATCGCGGTGCTTGATGTGGTAAGTCCACGCTTGATTTCGATTTCGTTCACACCGATAGGAACACAAGCCATAATGCCATCTTCCTGCTGATAGTCAAGGCGTTTGAGCTGACAGTTGTACTTCTGTGCGATACCCTGTTCTTGAAAGATGATATTGTCGAGCTTTCTTTTGGTGTCGGCTGTATTCATAATGAGAATTGTAGCCATAAAAAGACGCTCGTTTCGGCTCTGCAAGTCATTAAGCAGACTCTTTGCTTCCTTGCCGAAGGTGTTAATGTCCGACGGCATAATGTCAATGTCGTAACCGTTTCTGAAAGCCTTTTTCTGTTCTTCCATCTTCATCTTGTCAAGGTCGGTAATCTTGCTCTTAACCATTTTTACCGCCTTGTTCTGGTCGATAGACTGAATGTGAATACTGAGCGTGATGTTATGCTCAATGTTCAGAAAATCGGCAAGCATACGGTCTGACATTTCAGAAGCCATAATGTTGATGAATGAAACTGCTCCGTACTTTCCACTCATACGGAAACTGTTGCCCTTTGAGAAATCAAAGGACGAGGGAGCGATAAAGTCCTTGACGGAAAGACCTGACTTCGGGAGTATATCCCAAGAGAAACGAAACTTCTCTCTACCGTCAGGATTAAAGCTACGATGAAGCACAGCAAGACGTTCAGCTCCGTTCATAGACTGAGCGAGCACGCCCATAGTCTTGAAGTTGTTAAGAATATCAGCTTCAATACGTTCAAGCTTCGGCTTTGCTTCTTTCAGGGACTTTTCCTTGACTCCGAATGTGATATACTTTGTCTTGACAAGTCCGTTATTACCCTTTGCAAGCTGATTTTTCAGCATTTCGGTGTATTCCTGACGAATATCGTTGAATTCGTCGTCCTGACCGTCAATTTCAAGCTGGCTGTGAAATTCCTCAACATCGGCTACCTGATTGAGAAAGGAAAGCTGAACATTGATGGAACTGTCAAAATAATTGAGGAAGTCGCAGTAATTCTCGAAAATTGCTGTCTTGTCCTCATTCTGTGCAAGCTGATAGTTAATGTCGAAGAACTGAACTGTCTTGGTGTAGTAGTTATCGTCCACCTTGCAGATACCGTCCTTGAACATCTGCTTGAAAGGAATTGACTGCTGTGCTGTAACGGGAACTTTGCCATTCCCGTTAGGACGAGCCTTTTTCACAGCAGCGTCAATCTGCTTTTTCTGCTTGCCCGATACATTCTTAATTATCTTCGACAATGCTTTTTACCTCCTTTTCTAAGTCATACTGCTTTTCGGCATACTCATAGATGTTTTCTGTCTTGTATGGGCGTATTTTTGGGCGGAGAAAACGGCTTTTTATTACCGTTTTCACCACCTTTTCAAAGGGCAATCCGTTTTTCTCATACATTGCTGCAAGGAAAGAGGGCATTGCAACTACAATAAGCAGAAGCATTGCCCCCATATTACCAAGAGCTTCATTTGTAAGGAAATAGGTCGGAACTGCTGTTGCCGCTGCTATCGAAAAGCAGATTAACTGTCTTTTTGTAAGATTGAAAGCGACCTTTGTCTTAATCTTCGCAAGGTCTTTCGGAACCTGAACATACGGCATACATAAAATCCTCCATTAACTGCTTGTAGGCGGGGCTATCCTTTGGCATTTCCTCAACGAAACGATAGCGATACTTCTCGAAATCCGCTTCGATATCCACGCTTATTTCCATAATAATGTCGCTTGGAAACCATTCCGCAAGGAATTTCACTGCGTCGTTGAACTGGCAAGCCCTGAGTTCGGAAAGCTCGGTTGTTCCAAAAACCTCCTCAAAATTATCATCAAGGTCGTCGCAGCAGGAACGAAAAAGAACTCGGTATGAAAGGGAGTTCTTTCCGCCAAGCGCCGCTTCAATCGAAAGTTCAGCCAGCCTTGCAAGATAATCCTGCTGTTTCCTTGTGATTGTTTCGTTACATTTGTAAATCATATTGCATTTCCTTTCTTTAGTGAGCATTAAAAATTGACTTTGAAATTGATGATGTCTTAAACAGCGTGAGGCAGAGAACAATGGAATACATACCGATACGCATAAGCATTGAGTGTAGGTCAGAAACTATAAGAATATCCTTTACTAACGCCGAATAAATGCCCACAATTACCATTATGAATAGTCCTTGAAAAGCAAGAGAAAGCAGGCTTCTGATATAGTTCGTGCCGATATTTCCCCATTCACGATTGGTCATAGTGGCAAAGGGGATAGGAGCAACAGAACAATACAGATAAATCTCAATCATTCTGTTGATAAGAACGACGGAAACAAGTATTGCTATCGCCTTAACGGCAAGACTGACAACAGCCGCTTCGAGCATTAGGGAAATCAGTTCTCCCGTTCCCATAGCGTCGAGTGAGTCCCTGAACTGAATATAAATGCTCGTTACATCGACATAGGTGTCGTTGGTAATTGATACCGCCGCCTGATTGACAATCCATTGACCTACGTCGAATATCGCCATTGTTATCTCAAACGTATGGGAAAGAAGCATAACTGCAACGCAGGATTTGAACACATACTTGAAAAACATAAAGGTATCAATGTCGTGCATATTGTTCTTTTCGGTAATCATCGTTATCAGTTCGTAGCAAAGCACAAACGTGATGATTAACCCTGCAATCGGTATTACCACATTTTTCGATAGGTTTTGTATCATTGTGAAGATACTGCCGTTCCACTGAGAGGGTGTAAGCCCCACCTGACTTGCTATATCGCCGGTAGCTGCATTGGCATCATCAAATATTCCGATAAACATTCCACCGCAGACGTCAACGAAAAAGTCGTGTATGGCATCGCCAATGGATTGCAAAATATCGTCCATTACATACCACCTTTCTTATTTAATAGCAAAAGCCTGCCGTTTCGGGCAGGCTTCCGCTTTTTGCCGAGCTGTTGGATTAACCGAAAAGACCGGAAAGAAGGGGTACAAGTGTGATACCGATAAGGGCAACGCCACCGCCAGCCATAAGCTGCTTCATACCCTGTGACTTAGCACCGGGGTTATCGTTACCGTAGCCTTCGAGAAGGTTGATTACGCCCCATACGCCAAGACCGGCACCGAGAGCGATTACGAGTGTCTGAAGTACTTCAACAGCAGAGTTAAAAAATTCCATAATTAAAATTCTCCTTTAAATTAAAATAGTTTTGATTGTTGTTTGGACACAAAAATAGCCGTCTGATTATTCATCAGCGGCTTTCGTGTCATCTTCAATTGTTTCCGAACAGTCGTAAACCTCAACAACTGTATTCGGTTTTACTGTGAGCTTATGCGACAGATACTTTTCTACATTGAAAAGATTTCTTTCGTCAGCGTCGGAGGTCAGAGCGAATTTTGGATGCTTCGTTAAATCGTACTTATTACTGAGAAAAGGTCTCACGCCTCTAAGCTGCAAAATACACTTACTGCCGTCCATTACGCTGAGTTCGTCCATCGACATAAGTTCTTTGCCTGTTTTCTGATAATTCAGGGAGTGCGAGGTTTCTTTGCCCCTGCTTTCACCAGTGTTATACAGGTCAATGGTTTCCTTTCCGAGGATTTCGGAAATTTCTTTCAGAGTGGTCTTTTCCTTACCACCGAGAAAGAGTGTTGTATCGCAGTTGCCCACGATTGTATCCGCATTATCCTTGTAAATCGCCTTTAACTGACTTTGTGCCTGCAAGATGATTGAAGCTGAAATTTCTCTGCTTCGTATCGTTGCTATGAGTTTGTCGAATTTTGGTATTTGTCCGATATTCGCAAACTCATCGAGTATAAAGCGAACGTGAACAGGGAGTCTGCCGCCGTATTTATCGTCGGCTTTGTCACACAACAGATTGAAAAGCTGAGTGTACATTATGGCTACGATAAAGTTAAAAGTATCATCGGTATCCGAGATTATGACAAAAAGTGCCGTCTTTTTATCGCCCAACGTATCAAGCTCAAGTTCATCATCTTCTGTTAATTCACGCAACTCCGCGATGTCAAAAGGTGCAAGTCTTGCACCACAGGAAATGAGGATTGATTTTGCGGTCTTTCCCGCCGCCAGTTTGTACTTCTTGTACTGCCTTACGGCAAAATGCTCAGGGTTTTCCTGTTCAAGCTCCTTAAACAGTTTATCAATCGGATTTTCAAAGCTCTCGTCATCTTCTCGTGCTTCACTGGCATTTATCATCTCAATGAGAGTATTCAGATTTTTCTCATCATCGGGAGCCTCGTACCAGATATATCCGATAAGAGCCGAGTAGTAAAGTCTTTCAGCCTTTACCCAGAAATCCTCACCGCTTTGATTGCCTTCGCCTTTTGTATTGGCGATAATCGTGTTTACGAGCTTCAGAATATCCTTTTCGGAACGGATATACGCAAGTGGATTGTAGTGCATTGACTTTTTGAAATTGATAGTGTTAAGCACCTTGATTGCATATCCGCCCTCTTTCAGAGCCTTTCCGACCTCGTTCAGCACCGTTCCTTTCGGGTCGGTTACCACATAGGAGCTGTGCATTTGAAGCAAGTTCGGTTTTACATAAAATCGGGTTTTACCTGAGCCTGAACCACCGATTACAAGGATATTCTTGTTTCGTGCATACTTGGGTCCTGCCTTCGGTCTGCCGTCCATCGTCAGACGTTCCGTTTCGGTAAGAATGACGTTATCCTCAAACTTTTCAGCCATATATGGCTTAATATCTTCGGCATTACCCCAACGGGCAGAGCCGTACTCACAGCCTTTACGGTATTTTTTAGCGTCCTTGCCCTTGATATAGATAGCGAGTTTTATGATTACACCGCCAGCGATACCAATGAGAATATCAATGGGATTGAAGCTCGGCAAGGGATTTAGGAAAACCTCACCCAAGCTGTCCATACCGTTCATTATCTTGTCGCCAAGTTCTGTGCCTGCGGCACTTGTGAACGCCTGAGATACCTTGTTGAAGGCATATCCGAGGATAACAAAGGGCAGAACCTTCATTACTTTTTGCTTATTGAATTTCATTACAGTTCTGCCTCCCGTGTCTTGTTTTTCTCTCTTGTACGCTCCTGAGCCTTTTGCTTAACCTGCTCACCGAGAGTTTTAAGCTTTGCCTTGATAGACGGCTTTTCCTTCTTTTTGAGTTCTTTTCCGAGAAAGTCCTTGAAAGCAGCGTTCATAACCTCTGCGTCTTTTGCCTTGAAAAAGATGAAGTATCTCGGCGGCTTTTCAGAGCCGTCCTTTTTGAGAGAGTAGTCGATACCGTACTTACGGGCGGTCTTGTTGAAGGATTTAATGTTCTGGTCGGTAACTTCAATATTCGTGAGCTTTTCGCCCTTTTGAATAAGGTGTTTTACCGATTGCTTACCTTTATAGACCTTCGGAGACTTGTTTTTCTGTGCCGAGAGATAGGCTCTTACAGCCGATTTCAGCACATTCGCCGTAACTTTGGTCGCCCTAACCGACAGCGACACGACTTTTTCGGAGTTCTGCTCCTGCATTACTGTCCTCCTTTCGGGTTATTTTTGTTCTTGCTAAGGAATTTTGAGTGGGAAACTCATAGTCTAACCTCCTTTTGGGTATAAAAAAAGCAGCCAAGTGTTTTTAATACTTGACTGCTATGTACGGGACGGAATTAACCGCCCCCATTAAAGTGATAATTTACTTCGGAGGTATAATAGTTGTCGATAGTAACGGCAGCATTATACAGAACTGTTTTCAGATAGGACTTGATATTACGCACTTTGCTTGGATTTTCTTTCAGACAGGAGAAGATATATTCAATGTGCATAGAATTGAGCTTCAGAATACGGCTCTTGACAAGCTCGGTCGGAACTTTATCCTTTCCGATATTCTGCGTTTCCGCTTCTGAGCATACACATTCAAGCATTATATCGACAATTTCATCAAGCTGTGCCTTGTTGTATTGGTCAACGATTAGGTCGTATTCGATATTTTCAAGAATGATTGCTCTGTATCCGTCAATCTTATCAATCCCATCAGGCAGGATAGATTGATTGATATTAAAAAGCTCTTTATTTTCTTTTTCTTTATTTGATTTCTCTTTACTTAATTGTGCCGAGGACATCTGTTTGGGTTTTACCCGTTCGGATTTATTCCGTTTAGGTTCATCGAAATGGCGTGGCTTCATTCTTATATCGTAGAACACTTCGCCGTAAGTTCCGTTTTTTCGCCGTTCTCGGTATCGGGTGATATATCCTGTTGCTTCAAGCTCCTTTATGATAGAAGCGATAGTATCGGAACATTCACGGTTGATTTTCGATAAACCTGAGATTGTCATATCCCATTTTTCAGGGAGCGATAATATTTGGGAGAGTAAACCTCTGGCTTTAAGAGAAAGCCGCGTATCTCTTAAATGGTAATTTGACATTACCGTGTATCCGTCTGCTGTTTCAACTCTGCAATACGCCATCAGAATTCAATCTCCAGTACGAGAACATCATTCACTCCGATTTTTCCAAACTTTTCTTCAAAAAAGGTATTGACAAATTCGTCAAGATGTGCTTCATTCATTGCTGTTTCGATTTCATCGGCAATTCTGCCCATTGCTTCAATCTCAGCACGGTACTTGTTATACTCACGCTTTGTCCTGATGAACTCAGCCGTGCTTGCACCCTTAATAGTACGGGGATAGACGAATGTTCTGTACTCCGAAGCGTCAAGTTCCGCTTTCAGATTTGCAACTTTATTCCTGAGTTCTGTACCGAAGAAAAAAATCTTGAAAAAGGTCTTGACATTTTCCTCAGTTTGTGCTTCGGGATTTTCCGAAAAATATTTCAGAAAAGGCTTGACATCTGACAGCTTTTGTGCTATGAACCCCTCGAAAAAATTTTCAGAGAAGGGGTTGACAAATCTGTCATTCTGTGATAAGGGGGAACCCTTGAAATTTCTTTCAGAAAAGGTATTGACATTTCTGCCGTTCTGTGATATGGGACTTCCGATTGCTTTACTATTCTTCATAATAATTCCGCCTTTCTTAATGTTGGTTTGAGCTTATCATATATTCAGGGTATAGAAAAACCCCGTATCTTACGGTTTGACCGTCGGATACGGGGTAATCTTTTTATTTACCAAGTTCAAGACTCATCACGAGAGTTATATCTTCCCACTGATTTTGCCTTAAATACTTTCCGTTAGCCTTCTGATAGGCTCTTGCCATTTCATAGGTTATCGGAAAATCCCATTGTATAGCGATTTTCTGATTAATCCCTATTACTAATAGCTGCCTGAGCAGCAGCAAGTCTTGCAATCGGAACACGGAAAGGTGAGCAAGATACATAGTCAAGACCGATCTTGTGGCAGAACTCAACAGAAGTCGGGTCGCCGCCGTGCTCGCCGCAGATACCGCAGTGGAGCTTCGGATTTACAGGCTTACCGAGCTTGATAGCTGTTTCCATAAGCTTGCCGACACCAACCTGATCGAGCTTAGCGAACGGATCGTTCTCGAAGATCTTAGCGTCATAGTAAGCGTTGAGGAACTTGCCGGCATCGTCTCTTGAGAAGCCGTATGTCATCTGAGTAAGGTCATTAGTACCGAAGCAGAAGAAGTCAGCGTTAGCAGCGATCTCGTCAGCTGTAAGAGCAGCTCTTGGGATCTCGATCATAGTACCAACTTCATACTTAAGATCAGAACCGGCTTCAGCGATAACAGCGTCAGCAGTTTCAACAACAACCTTCTTAACGAACTTAAGCTCCTTAACATCTCCTACGAGAGGGATCATGATTTCGGGGCAAACGTTCCAATCGGGGTGAGCGTTCTTAACGTTGATAGCAGCCTTGATAACAGCCTTGGTCTGCATTTTTGCAATTTCAGGATATGTTACGGCAAGACGGCATCCTCTGTGGCCCATCATTGGGTTGAATTCGTGGAGCGAAGCGATGATAGCCTTGATAGCCTCAACGGACTTGCCCTGAGAATCAGCAAGAGCCTTGATATCAGCTTCTTCTGTAGGAACGAATTCGTGGAGAGGAGGATCGAGGAATCTGATAGTAACAGGGCAGCCCTCAAGAGCTTCATAAAGAGCTTCAAAGTCAGCCTGCTGCATTGGCTCGATCTTAGCAAGAGCAGCTTCTCTTTCTTCAACGGTATCGGAGCAGATCATTTCTCTGAAAGCAGCGATTCTTGAAGGCTCGAAGAACATGTGCTCGGTACGGCAAAGACCGATACCCTCAGCGCCGAGCTCACGAGCTTTCTTAGCGTCAGAAGGAGTATCAGCGTTTGTTCTGACCTTAAGAACTCTGTACTTGTCAGCCCAAGCCATGATTCTTCCGAATTCGCCTGCGATAGTTGCGTCAACAGTAGGAATGATACCATCGTAGATATTACCTGTTGAACCGTCGATCGAGATATAGTCGCCCTCGTTGAATGTCTTTCCTGCGAGAGTGAACTTCTTGTTATCCTCGTCCATGTTGATCTCGGAGCAGCCTGATACGCAGCAAGTACCCATACCACGGGCAACAACAGCAGCGTGTGAAGTCATACCGCCGCGGACTGTAAGAATACCCTGTGAGGACTTCATACCTGTGATATCCTCAGGTGATGTTTCGAGACGAACGAGAACTACCTTTTCGCCCTTTGCAGCCCAAGCTTCAGCGTCATCGGCAGTAAATACGACCTTACCGCAAGCAGCACCCGGTGAAGCGCCGAGACCCTTGCCCATAGGTGTAGCAGCCTTGAGAGCAGCAGCGTCGAACTGTGGGTGGAGAAGTGTGTCGAGGTTTCTTGGATCGATCATAAGAACGGCTTCCTGCTCTGTTCTCATACCCTCGTCAACGAGGTCGCAAGCGATCTTAAGAGCAGCCTGAGCTGTTCTCTTACCGTTTCTTGTCTGGAGCATATAAAGCTTTCCGTGTTCAACGGTAAACTCCATATCCTGCATATCTCTGTAGTGATTTTCAAGTGTTGAGCAAACGTTCTGGAATTCCTTGAAAGCTTCCGGGAACTTTTCAGCCATCTGAGCGATAGGCATAGGAGTACGAACACCGGCAACAACGTCTTCGCCCTGAGCGTTTGTAAGGAATTCGCCCATGAGCTTCTTTTCGCCTGTAGCAGGATCTCTTGTGAAAGCAACACCTGTACCGCAGTCGTCACCCATATTACCGAATGCCATTGACTGAACGTTAACAGCAGTACCCCATGAGAAAGGAATATCGTTGTCACGTCTGTAAACGTTGGCTCTGGGGTTGTCCCATGAACGGAATACAGCCTTGATAGCGCCGATAAGCTGTTCCTTAGGATCGTCAGGGAAGTCCTTGCCGATCTTTGATTTATATTCAGCCTTGAACTGGTTAGCAAGCTCCTTAAGGTCGTTAGCGTCAAGCTCTACGTCCTGAGTAACGCCCTTCTTAGCCTTCATTTCATCGATAAGCTCTTCAAAGTACTTCTTACCAACTTCCATAACAACGTCGGAATACATCTGAATGAATCTTCTGTAGCAGTCCCAAGCCCATCTTGGATTGTTGGACTTCTCAGCGATTGCGTTAACAACAGTTTCATTAAGACCGAGGTTAAGAATAGTATCCATCATACCCGGCATTGAAGCTCTTGCGCCTGAACGAACAGAAACGAGGAGCGGATTCTCCTTGTCGCCGAACTTCTTGCCTGTAATTTCTTCCATTTTTACGATATATTCGTTGATCTCAGTCATGATCTCATCGCTGATACCGTTGTCTTCATAATACTGAGTACAAGCCTCTGTAGTGATTGTGAAGCCCTGCGGAACAGGAAGACCGATGTTTGTCATCTCAGCGAGGTTAGCGCCCTTACCGCCGAGAAGTTCTCTCATGTTGGCATTACCCTCTGAGAAAAGGTAGCAATACTTATTTGCCATTGGTATATACCTCCAGTTTTTTTACTTTACCGAACGTATACAATAAATTTGTATAAATTCGGACTTATACATATTATAACACATTCCGGAAAGAATTACCATATATATTTTGAAAAAATTTTCTATAATCTTTTGTTGCATAATATACAAAATTTCAGTAATTAAGAAAAAAATAAAAGGAATTGTCTGCCGTAATTGTAAAAGTTTGTAATAATACTCGCTCAATTTGGTATGCAATAATCTTTCGCTTCGTGTTGATAAGGGAAAAATAAAAAACAAATTTTGTCTGCAAAAAATGATTTTCGTGGGGTATGCTATATTGTGCTTGCAATTATTAATAAAATATGGTATAATAAATAAATACACAATGTTTATTAAATTTGCTTTATATTCATTATTTAACTATTATATTTCAGGAGGCGCAAAATGAATAAAGTTATTATCCTTGCGGGCGGACAGGGAAAACGCATGAAGGCTGATATGCCAAAGCCGTTATTCAAGGTTCTTGGAGAGCCTATGCTTGAGTGGGTGATCTCTGCCTGCGAAGAATCGGGACTTTCCGATATATGCGTAGTCAAGGGCTTTAAAGGCGAAATGATCGATGAATATCTGAACGGACGCTATAAAACCGTTTTGCAGGCGGAACGTCTTGGCACGGGTCATGCGGTAATGCAGGCGATACCGTTCCTGAAGGAGGACGAAAGCGGCAATACTCTGGTTCTTTGCGGAGACGCTCCTTTTATTGACTCTGTGGCTGTCAAAGAGGCTCTTGTTATTCACAAGCAGCAGAACAACGCCGTTACCGTGATAACGGCAGAGCTTGAAAATCCCGACGGCTATGGCAGAGTCATCAGAACCGCCGCTGGTATAAGCGGTATCGTTGAGCAAAAAGACGCTTCGGAGGAGCAGAAAGCTGTTCGTGAGGTCAATTCCGGAGCTTACTGGTTCAAAACTGCCGATCTTATCGAGCTTCTCGGAAAAATCGGCTGCGAAAACGCTCAGCACGAGTATTATCTTACGGACACGATAGGTATTGCTCTTGCCGACGGAAAGAATGCGGGCGCGTACAAGTCGGAAAATCCCGATATTATCAAAGGCGCAAACGACAGAAAAGATCTGCTTGAGCTGAATAATTATGCAAGAATGAACGTGATAAACAAGCATCTCGAAAACGGCGTTGAATTTATCTGCACCGACGGAGTAATTATAGAAAGAAGCGCTGAAATAGGCTGCGGA
This sequence comes from uncultured bacterium, assembly GCA_905215965.1. Lineage (GTDB taxonomy): Bacteria > Bacillota > Clostridia > Oscillospirales > Ruminococcaceae > Ruminococcus. Next base: position 13,960 of record CAJMSD010000014.1, read on the forward strand.
ACTTGTATTCTTCCGGGAACTGTTATACGCAGAGGAACGGTCATCGGTGAAAACTGCGAGATCGGTCCGAATACCGTTATCGAAAACTGCAAGCTTGGCAGCGAGGTAAAGCTTAACAGCGTTCAGGCGTATGATTCCGAGATCGAGAGCGGAGTTAAGATCGGACCGTTCGTTCATATTCGTCCGGGCAGCTGCATAAAGAGCGGAGCCAAGATCGGAGATTTTGTCGAGATTAAGAACTCTACGATAGGCGAAAAGACGGCGGTAGCTCATTTAACATACGTGGGCGACAGCGATGTCGGCAAAAAGGTCAATTTCGGCTGCGGAACGGTTACCGTTAATTACGACGGTATTGTAAAGAGCCGCTGCGTTATCGGTGATAACTGCTTCATAGGCTGCAATACAAATCTTATTGCTCCGGTAAAGCTGGGCAAGGGAGTTTATACGGCGGCGGGAACTACCGTTACGCGTGACGTTCCCGATTATGCGCTTGCGATCGACAGAGGCGTTATGAAAGTGAATGAGGGATATACTCTCAGAAAGCTTAAAAATAAGATATGACAGGTTCTTTTCTTTGACGAAAAAATAATTTTTGAATTTAAGGGGGCGCTCTCTCTTGCAGAGCCTCCCAACGGTCGCCCGTCCCCTTTGTCGGCGTTGCCGACATCTCCCCACACTGTGGGGAGTCACCCCTCGCCTAAAAACAGTCCACAGGACTGTTTTTTACGGCTCACCCCTTGCAGAGCGCTTTGTTTGAGGAATTTCGCCGTCTGCGGACGGCGACCAAGGCTCTGCCTTTGGAAACCGCAAGCCTTTAAAAAGGCTTGACCAAAACTTCATTTTGTGTTATCATCAGAAATACAATGACTTTTTCTACAGACTGAAATGACCGGAAGGCTTTAAACCTTCCGGTCATTCGTTTTTTATTGACAGCGTATTTATACGCAGGAACTGCAATTATTGATTGAATTTATTTACTTCCTCTGTGATTACGCCTGTCCATGCGTCTCTGAGGGAAGCCCATGAATCAACCTGTTCGTTGCCCTCAAGAAGAGCCTTTTCAAGATTGTCCATTACGCCTCTTGTTTCATAGGTGTATTCGCCCGAGCCGTACATTCTTTCGCCCATGCCGTAGCCGAAGTCGAATACAGGTGAGATATTTTCCGGATCGAGATATGTCTGAAGAGCGTCGTACTGTTCTTCCGTTACATAGCTCTTAACGATTCCGGAAGCCGATTTCTCGACTACGAGAGCCTTATCCTTGGCTACCTGCTTGTAGTCCTCGTTTGTAGCGGCAAGTCTTTCACATTTGATATAAGTTGCAACAGCTTCGCCCTTGTCCGAGCCCTTTATCAGCATCTTAGCGGCAAAGTTGCAGCAGAGGTAGTTTTCGTCAGCCTTTGGCGATCTCGGGAACGGAACGATCATAAGATCTGCGTCCTCATTTTTTGCGTTGGACTGACCGAGCGCCCAGTTTGCCATTCCGAAGAAGAGTGTGTTGCGGTCGTCCGGGAAGTAGCCTATCCATTCCGGATTATAGAGATTCTTTGTTGCCATTTCTTCAAGGAGAAGCTCTGCCTGTTCGATCTCGGGATCGTCTATATTGTTTTTGAATACTCCGTCCTCATAAGTTACGATAGTATGACCTGTAGACTGAATTACAGCCTGACCGAACCAGCCGTTGATACCGTATCTTGTAACGCCTTCAGGAGCGTTTGAAACGAAGGTGTTCATCATATTCATCATAGCGTCCCAATCCCATTCGCCGTCCTCGTAAAGCTCGTAAGGATCTTCAAGGCCTTCGGCTTCCATGAGCTTTCTGCTGTAGGTGATGAGAAGCGGATCTGACAGACAATACGGAACTACATAATGAGCGTCTTTATATTCGAACATATCGATAATATCTTCCATGCCGTCCCAGAGATCGGTATCCATTTCCAGAATATCGAAATAGTCGTCAAGCGGCTGATACTGATCCTTTGTAACGCCGTTAGGAACAGCGTCCCATTCATAAGGGAACATATCAACAGGCTGATCGGCAAGGATACGCTGAGCGAGCGTAGAGAATTTTGATTCCGAGTCGGTCTGGATCCATTCGACCTTACCGCCGTAAACGTCCTCAAAAAGGGAGAGAGCGACAGATCTGTCGTTGTTGTTGGTTGGGTTGATATCGTAATCTGCCAGCCAGTAGATAGTCTGTCCGGAGATGTCGGAATCATTTTCTCCCTTGATATTTTCGTCTGTGCTTACCGAGAATTCGTCCTCTGATTTATAGTGGGAATTATCCTCGGAACTTGATTTTTCGGAATCGTTGCACGATACTGAAGTGGTTGCCATAGCCGTGACCGCAAGAAGCACGGCAAGGTATCTTTTAAGCGTTTTCATTATATAATTAAACTCCTTTCGCGACCGCAGTGTAAGAGGCTGACTGCGGACTTAGTCAATATTATTATAACCATAAAATCCTGACGTGTCAAGTATTTGCGTCGGATTGCGGTTTATATAATACGGTATTTTTTGGAGAGGTTAAAAAAAGGCGGAATATCAATTCCGCCTTTTTCAATATGATTTTTGGTTATTGCATTGTAATGGTAAAGCAGATGCTTTCTCCCTCATGATTATCGATCGAAAGCTTGAATCTGTGATTTTCAATAACGGATTTTGCGATTGCAAGACCGAGACCGTATCCGCCTGTCATTCTTGAACGGGAGTCGTCGCTTCGGTAGAATCGCTCGAAAATTTTATCCTTTTCGTTTTCCTTTATACCGGAACCTGTGTTGAATATAGAAAGTATTTTCTTGTCGCTCTGTGAAGTCAGGGTAACGCGTACAGTTCCGCCGTCGTTGGAATATTTCAGCGCGTTGTCGATAAATATTGCCGTCATCTGTTTGATATGCTGTTCGCTTCCCTTTACGCTAAGGCCGTTCTGAACATTGATCTCAAGCTTTTTGTTTTCCTCAAAAGCTCGGCATTCAAAGGGAAGGGCCGTGTTTTCCACCGCCTTGCTCAGGTCGAATTCGGAGAAAATAGCGCCCGATGAATTGTTTTCAAGTCTTGTAAGATTGAGCAGATCGTTTACGAGCACGTTCATTCGTTCCGTCTGCGAATGGATATAGGTCAGCCATTTGTTCGAGCCGATTTCATCGGAAAGGACGTCGGCGTTCGCAGAAATAATGGTAAGAGGAGTTTTTAGCTCGTGACTTGCGTCCGAAATGAACTGCTTCTGCTTATCAAAGGCGATTTTTACAGGCTCTATGCATTTCTTTGAGAGGTAATAAGCAAGAATGGAAAGCAGCACAAAGCTTACTGCTCCTATGAGAATTGTAGTATGCATGAGCTGATCGAGCATTTCAAGCTCCGCGCTTTTATCGGTGAAAACCATTATCTTGCCGTTGTCCTTGTCGAGACTGCAAAACTGATATGAATTAAGCATGCCGCTTGCCGAACCGTCGTCGATTATGGCGCTTATGTATTTTTGAGCGGTATCCGCACTGAGCTCTTCGTTGTTGAGAGAAGCCACAAGATTTCCGTCTTTATCCGCCATGAGCACGAAAAAGTCGATAGATCCGAAGTTTTTTGGTATAGACGAGTCGCCCTTTACAGCCGCAAAGCTGTTTTCATACGCGGGCTTGATGTTTCTCAATGTGAGTATTGAATATCCGTCAAGCACAGCTTTTTCTTTTCCCGATAGTGAAGCCAGCGTTTCTGCAGCTTCTGTTGTCGGTTCGGCAGCGTACTCGTCTTCGGATTGCTCTTCGCAAAACTGCTCGTCGGGATTCTTATACCAAAATTGATCGCCGTAGTAGAAATTCTGCCAGTCATGGCAGTCGGGAGGGTACTGCCAATCTTCCTCATGATGATATCTGTCATCGTGATAGTCGCCGTTTCCCCAAGGCGGCTCATCGTGATGACCGTCGTCCGGGAACGGAGGAAAATCGTTGGGAGGATAATCTCCGTTATTTTCGTTCGGGGCTGTCGGCTCGGTTTTCGATTCCGTTGCGGGAGGGATGATCTGAAATGTCGTTGTTTCGGAATTCTCCGTGGAAGCTGCCGTAGCGGTCGTCACGGCAGGCGCGTCCGAGCTTGGCTGATCCATATCGGTCGGCCGGGTTGACGGAGCGCTGGTTTCCTTCTGCGTTGAGGGAGAAGTGCTTTCTTCGGTGCTTGAAGCAGCCGTTGAGCCCTGCGTTTTATCCGCGCTTGTTGTTTCCTCGGCAGTCGAAGAATCATCGCTGCCATTTTGCGGTTTATCCGGAGGAGGATCTTTTTCGGGAGGCTGCTCCTTTGGCGGCTCCTGATCGCCATTGTTTTTAGGCACAAAAGTAAAGCTTTCCGTAGTATCGTCATATTCAAGGCTGGAAGCTATCTGCTTGAGAACGTATTTTGACTGGCGCTGCATAACGGCTTCCATGATAAGATTGATCGAAGCAAGAAGCGCGATAAAGGTTGTAAGCAGTATACTCATGACTATGCCGAAGAAACGAAGCTGTACTTTTTTAAACATATTGTTTTTTTTGAACATACATTTTCCTCCTTGCGGCTTATTCAAGGGAATAGCCTATGCCGCGCGCCGTTTTGATACGTGCGTCGGCGCCGATAGCGGCGAGCTTTTTTCTCAGGAAAGATATGTAGACTTCGATGTTGTTGTATTCAACATCGCTTTCAAATCCCCATATTTTTTCTATAATGCGTTCTTTTGGAAGAATTCTGTGAGGATTGGCAATAAGCAGCTCCATTATCTGGTATTCTTTCAGACTTAGCTTAACGTCGTTTCCGTCGTAAAGCATTGCGCAGGAAGCCTTATTAAGCTCAAGACCGTTGAAGGTCTGGCAGTTTTCATCAAAGAATTCGCCCCTTCTTCTTGTCAGAGCACGGATCCTTGCAAGAAGCTCGCCCGTAACAAACGGTTTTGTAAGATAATCATCCGCTCCGCAGTCAAGTCCGCCTATTTTATCTTCTATCTCGCTTTTGGCGGTGAGGAGCAGAACCGGAGTGTTGATTTTTTCGCTTCGGAGATTTCTCAGTATTTCAAGTCCGTTCATGCCGGGCAGCATTATATCAAGTATTATGCAGTCGTAAATTCCTGTAATGGCGTTGTCAAGTCCGTCAAGACCGTCATAGAAGGTATCGACGGCATATTTGTTCCTTTTGAGTATTTCTGTAAGGGCGTCTGCAAGCTGTATTTCGTCCTCCACAACCAGTAATTTCATTTGCATTTCCTTTCTCATAATATCAGTGATGCATACTTATTTATGGTATTCCGATTGCAGGGAGCAAATTCTTGATTTGCGTATCTGCAAGGATATTAGATAAAATGTAATAAGCGTTTACGCTTATTATATCATAAAACATTGAAATAAACTTAAATTTCCTATAAGTTAGATTTGTTAATTCGGAGAAAAAAAGTATTCGTTTTTGTGCACATCAACAATTTTATGAATTAGTGCTAAAGTCTTATTGACTAATTTTTGAAATTATGTTAGAATTGTTAGTATCAAATATTGGAGGGGCATTTTATGCTGTCTACATCAGAGAGAAAGAAGATAAGATTTACAAAAGCGCTGATGCCTTCGTTTGGCTCAGACACTAAAAAATATGATGAAATTTATCAGCAATTTTGCCGCGAGGGCTACACTAAGGATCTTTGTGAGAACTATGCGGACGCGTTTGTTGATAATGTGAAAAAGCCTGCTGCGGACGATGTTATCCAGCTTGCTTCGCTGTACAGAAAGCTGAATGATTATAAAAATTCGGAGTTTTACCTTGAAACTCTTGCGAATAAAAAGCTTGCCAGTGACGACCGTTTCCATTATTGTCTCGGTATGCTGAAAACTATGAGTGTTCTCGGAAACTGGCGTGACGCCGAGGATTTCAGGACCGATAACATCAACTTTATCCAGACTTATGCGGCGAAGCAGAAAGGAAATGCCGCAGACGTGAGAATGAATATCACCCTTGCTCTTGTGGATTGTGCCGGAAAGCATTATTCCGAGGCGTTTAAGCTGCTTAATTTCGGTTATAAGCCAAAGGGCAAAAACGACCTGAATCTGCTTAGAATATTCACCGCTGCCGTTTATATTTACTCCAAGGCAGGAGACGAAGAAGCTCTTGCAGGCGCTGTTGAGACGGCAAAGGGCTGCCTCAGACTTTTTGATGAATTTCCGTTTGAATGGAGCAAGGCTCACTACGAAAAGAAAATCGAAAATGCTGCAAACGGCATAATCTGATAATAAATCATTCAGGACTTGTATGTCCTGAATTTTTTTGCTCGAACTGTGATTATCGCATTTTTTTGAAAAAATTTTTTGAGCAGTATCAAAAATGAATTTGATAATTATTTTGATTTATAGAATTCAGCGAAATGCTTGCGCCGCTTCAAAAGACAGAGAATATTATAATTTTAAATCCAATTTTTCTGCTGTGTTGTTGAAAATCACAGTATATAGGCAAAAATTACTTATAAATATTGTTTTAATTTATATAAATGGCGTTAATAATTTCGATTGCGTATTAAATATGTATAAGTTATAAATATGATTATAGACATAGTATATTAATAATAATATGATTATTAAATATAGCAATATAGTCCTAAATTCAGGCAATATTGTCAATTGATTAACGGTAAATAATGCTTTATAATACACATGTCGGCTAAGGAGAGAAGACCTCCTTAATCACCGAATAACTACAGTTTGACGCACTGGCGCGTCCTGTAAATCAAGGCAGTTTTTTTAGCTTGTCGATTCCGGTTTAAACTCCGCCGGTTTGTTTGTTTCCTTATCAAGTTTTAATCTATTCTCACAATTATTAAGCTGTTATTAAACATTAATGCCTATAATATGTTTGATCGCCTAAACAGCTTAAAGTCAATGAATGATCTCAGCTTTTTTATTACTATGACAAGTATGGTACATCGGACAAAAGTATCACTGCCGCTTTTGTGGATTGCGTATTGAGGGGTACGCGGTTCATCTTTAAAAATAACGTTCTTTACCGGCTTTTGAGAGGGTGTCGGTGAAGAACGTTATTTTTGTTAAACTGTTACAAGCAGCCGAGTGAAATTGGCTGCTTTTTGTATATTCATACAAATCAAAAAATTATTTTTTTCTTATTCAACGGTTTTACATTTAATTCCATGCTTTTTTTGCCTGCTTATGAACGGCGCTGATAAACGTTCACAAGGAGGTTTTTTATTATGAGCAAAGAAATTTCGATTTCGGACAAAAAGAAATTCTGCTGCTATTATGTTATGCTCGGCAATGCCGAGGAAGCTGCTCTGCGTTCGGGATTTCCCAGAGAAACGGCTCTTGAAGATGCCGTCGGCTGTCTTGAATCCTCATACTGCAAAAAGCTGATATCACAGATGAGAGATATTTTGTCCGACAGCTGTAATGTTATGTCGGGACTGAAAAGACTCGCTTTCGGGAATTGCAGCGATGCAGTGTATCTTGTTTTTGCCGACGAGCTTCCGCCTGCAAGCGTGATCGAGAAACTTGATCTTTTTAATGTTTCCGAGATCAAGCGCGTAAAGGGCGGAGGTGTGGAGATCAAGCTTTTTGACAGACTGAAAGCTCTTGAGAGACTGTTCGAGTTTGAAAACGCTTGCTCCGACCGCGGAAATGCCGTAAGTTTGATCGAGGCGCTTTCGCACAGTTCCGCGGAGGGAGATGATAAGAGCTTTGAAGATCAATAACTTTTCGGAAAAGCAGCTGCTGACGTTGAACTGGTGGAGTAAGCCCGAGTATGCAGACTGCGACGCGATCATTTGCGATGGAGCTGTCAGAAGCGGAAAAACTCTTTCGATGTCGCTTGGCTTTGTCTTTTGGGCATCGTATCGTTTCAGAGGAGCGGTGTTTGCAATATGCGGCAAGACAATTACATCGCTGCGGCGTAATGTGATCGCTCCGCTGCTTGAAAATCTTCGCTCTGTCGGATTTATCTGTACCGAGAAGGTGAGCCGCAACTATGTGGATATCACGCTTCTCGGCAATACGAATCGATTTTACTATTTCGGCGGCAGAGACGAAAGCGCGGCTTCGCTTATTCAGGGAATAACCCTTTCGGGCGTTTTCCTCGACGAGACCGCTTTGATGCCTCGTTCCTTCGTAGAACAGGCTCTTGCGCGATGCTCCGTAAGCGGTTCGAAAATGTGGTTCAACTGCAATCCCGAAAATCCGTCCCATTGGTTTTATAGGGAATGGATCTGCAAGACAAAGGAGAAACGCGCTCTTTATCTTCATTTCACTATGGACGATAATCCTTCACTTTCCGAGAAGGTAAAAAGCCGTTACAAGCGGCTGTACTCGGGAGCTTTCTATGAGCGTTACATTCTTGGGAAATGGGTGGCGTCCGAGGGAGTGGTTTATCCGATGTTCAGCAGCAAAAAGCATATCGTTTCCGATCTTAGCCGATTCAGCTTCGAACGTTTTGTCATTTCATGCGATTACGGCACGGTCAATCCCTCTTCTTTCGGTTTGTGGGGAGTGTCGGGCAATAAATGCTGCCGTATCCGCGAATATTACTACTCCTCCAAGCGTGAGGGTATCCCGCGCACCGACGAGGAGCATTATCAGGCTTTGGAAAAGCTGGCGGAGGGCTTCGAAATTTCAAAAGTGATCGTAGACCCGTCTGCCGCAAGCTTTATCGAGTGTATCCGCAGACACCGAAAATTCCATGTTGTAAAGGCTGATAACGACGTATTAACGGGTATAAGGCGGGTTTCTGCCGCGCTCAGGCAGGACAGGCTTTTTTTCAGCGAGGAATGCAGGGATATCATACGCGAGTTTTCGTTTTATTGCTGGAACGACAAGGCGGCGGGAGATTCTCCCGTCAAGGAAAACGACCATGCTATGGACGATATGCGCTATTTTGTTTCAGATCTTATCGCTTCGGAAAACGGAGACGATTTCTTCGCTCTTTCGATAACAAGATAGAGCGATACAGCGCCGTTTAATAAACGTTTAGGAGGTAAAATGAAACTTTTCAAACGAAAATCAAAGCCGATAAAGCTTCCGGCTGAAAAAATGCAGCTTGTTTCCGCACACCGCGAAGCAGACGCATCGCTGTATCTTCCGGATTCGGCAGAGCCGTTCGAAAAGGAGCTTTACGACCGTCTCAGAGCGACCGTGCCCATAGTTGACGCGGCTCTTATGAAAATCGTCAGACTTACGGGCGGTTTCAAGGTCGTGTGTTCCGAGGAAAGCCGTCAGGGACTTCTTGACGATTTTCTCGACAATGTTCCTGTGGGACTGACAGGCAGATCGATATACACTTTTGTTGATAATTATCTTGACAGTCTGCTCACTTACGGTTCGGCAGTCGGAGAAATAGCCGCGGACAGCAAGGAGGGGATTATCGCCGGACTTTACAATGGCGATGTTTCGCGGCTGAAGATACGCAGCGGAACGTCTCCTTTTACCAGACAGTATATGGTATGCGGCGGCGACGGATCGCTGAGGTGTATCGCGCACCCTGAAAGGATTCTTTATTCTGCGCTTACGGGAGGTCGTTCCGTTCTCAGAGGACTTCCTGCACTGAGCAGTATTCTCATGAGGATATACCAGTGTATAGGTCAGAATTTCGACAGGGCAGGGAATGTACGCTATGCCGTTACGTACAAGCCGTCTCAGAACAGCGGAGAAGCGGTCTATTCCCGTGAAAGAGCCGTTCAGATAGCCAAAGAATGGGCAGACGGCATGAACAGCGCGAAATACGGTCAGGTAAAGGATTTTATTGCTGTCGGAGATATAGATATCAAGGTCATCGGTGCGGAAAATCAGCTTTTTGATACGAATGTGCCGGTGCGTCAGCTGCTTGAACAGCTTACGGCAAAGCTTTCCATACCGCCGTTTCTGCTCGGACTTAACTGGTCCTCAACGGAAAGAATGTCGTCGCAGCAGGCGGATATTCTTACTTCGGAGCTTGAATATTACCGCAGGATACTCAGTCCGGTGATATGCGATATAGGAAATGCGTTTCTTTGTTCACAAGGCATCGATGCGGTCTGCCGCGTCGAATGGGATAACATTAATCTTCAGGACGAAACCGCTCTTGCGGAGGCTCGCCTTAAAAATGCGCAGGCAAGAGAAATAGAAATGCGTCTTGAAGCCGAATCACGTTAATTTTATGGAGGTATTTAATTTATGTATAACGATATTAAACTTGAAAAGGGACTCTACAATCTCAGCGGAAAATCATTTGCCGCAGCGCTGGAGGAGCTTGATCCTTCCGCCGCATACAGCGGAACTCCGCTTGAGGGACTTGACGCTTACGAGAGACAGCTCAAGCGTTTTGGCATAAGAATCATCGGAGCCGACTGCGATACTGTTGAAAAGTTCTTTGTTACTACCGAAAGCGCAGTCCTTTTCCCCGAATTTATAGCAAGAAGCATTAAAAAGGGCTTTGACAGCTCTGTTCTCGGCGGTATCTGCGCCGTGAAAACTAAGTGCGGCTGCGGTCAGTACATCGGCTGTACTCTTGACGATTCTGCTGAATACACAACTACTGCCGAAACGGGAACTCTTCCTGCCGCTGTTGTTAAAGAGTCGGCATCGGCAACAGTTCTTGCAAAATACGGCAGGATCATCAACGCTTCCTATGAAGCTGTACGTCAGCAGAGACTTGACGTTTTCGGCATCATGCTCAGAAGCATCGGCGTTAAGCTTGCCAATTCCGTTACCGAAAAGGCTCTTGAGGTTCTTGCGGCAAACGCAACAGGGCTCACTACAACGTCGCTTGCGTACTCCGATCTTGCAGGACTTTACGGCGAGTTCGACTGCTTCAACATGACAACTCTCATTGCTTCGCCTGCCGTTTCGTCCGAGATCGCGGCAATGAGCCAGCTTTCCGACATTTCAGCCGACGAAAACGGATGCTTTGTGCTTCCGTTCGGAGCAGAGCTTGTGAAATCTCCGGCAGTTGGAAACGATAAGCTCATTGGAATCGACAAGGCGTTTGCTCTTGAATTTATTACAAGCTCCGACCTTATAATGGAGACCGACAAGCTCATTGACCGTCAGCTTGACCGTATATCGGTATCTATCACCTGCGGTTTCAGAAAGATCACTCCCGACGCAGTTAAGGTGCTTACTGTCACAAAGGAATAATAAATAAGAACGGGCGGACAGATCGTCCGCCCGAATATTAAGGAGGTCAATATGCTTGAAGAGCAGCTTGATAAAATAAACAGATTTACGCGCCGCAGTCTGACTGCCGACGAGGTGTATATTTTTTCGGTGATCCTCTGCGATAACGATATTGACAGAGACTGCGAGAGATTTTCCGATACGGCTCTGGAAAAATTGAAAGAGCTGTTTGTCGGGAAAACGGGAATTTTCGACCACGATCCCAAAACCTCGAATCAATCGGCTCGGATTTTCGATACCGAGCTGATAGAGGACGCGTCCCGAAAGACGGTCAACGGCGATACCTATAAATTCGTCAAGGGTCATGTCTATATGGTGAAAACCGATGGAAATAAAAGCCTTATCGCAGAGATCGACGGAGGCATCAAAAAGGAGGTCAGTATTTCATGCTCCGCGTCCGAGCGGTACTGTTCCGTATGCGGCTGCGACAAAACAAAGTCATCCTGCGCTCACGTAAAGGGAAAAATATACGGCAGCAAGCTTTGTCATACCGTTTTATCCGGCATTACAGACGCGTATGAATGGAGCTTCGTAGCAGTTCCGGCACAGGTGAACGCAGGAGTCACCAAGCATTTTTCCGCAAGCCGCGAAAAGATCTCCTCCGCCAAGTCGGGCGACGCGGTCTTGTTGGCGGAGAAAGAGCTTAAACGCGACATACGCCGTCTTGCTTTCTTTTGCGGAGGTACGGTAGCTGCCGAAAAGGCTTTCGGGCGCGCTTCGTCTATGGGATTGGGAGAGCTTGTGGAATTCAAGAAAAAGCTTGAATCGGAGCTTTCCTTCCGAGACGATAAGATACAGCTTGCGGAAAATGAAAATAATTCCGCGGACAGGAGGATATGCGATGAATATAGAATCGGTTAAAACTCTTTTTACGCTTTTTTCCGGAGAGGACAGCCTTGAAAAATATATGCCGGTAATTACGCTTGCGGTATCGGAGGTCGAGGCGATACTCATATCTCCCGACGAATCGGATATACGCCTTGATTTTCTCTGTGCAGCCGTCGCGAATTTCAGGCTTCGGCAGATAAACGCGTCACGCGACAGAACGGAATTCACGTATGCCGGAAAGATGACGGCAGGAGATACGGAAAAATCATCGCTCAGGTGTGCCGAGGCTCTTTTGCGTGATTATATGTCACTGTGCAAGGGACTTATCCGCAATGAAAGCTTTACATTTTTCGGCATCGGATAAAATTTTGCGGAGGAATAATATGCTGAATAAAATAATTTCTGTTATAAACAATACGCTGAAGGAAGCGGGAGCGGAAAATGTCTGCTCTGCCTTTGACTGCCGCAGTCTCGAACAAAAGGGCAGAAAAACACTTGTGGTCACGTCCGTGGACAAGCTTGAATGCAGCACGCCGGTATTTACCGAGTATTTTGTGTATATGCCGTTCAGAGCAGATGTAGGCATCACTCTTGCAGCGCCGCTTAGCGAGGATTCGGGCAGACTTTTTGATTATTTCGAAAGAGTGATAGCGCCTGCGTTCGGAAGCTTGGGCAGTCTTGACTGCCGCCTTACCGCTGTGTCGGTCAAAAAGGATTCAAATATAAACCGTCTTGTTCTTAAAGCGGTATATTCGGCAAAAGGGATCCAAAAGACTGAGAGGGAAGCGGCATGACGGAATTTTCTGCAAATAAACCCGTTCCGGTAAGAATAGGAGTGCTGGTTCTGTACTGCGAGAAATTCAGCGCGTCGGGAAGCCGTGTTTTTTCGGAAAAGGCAACTGTAAACGGAGATACGTTTATTTCAAATTCGTGCCGAAAGGCATTAAAGATCACTTTTTCGGGCAGAGTTTACGACGATTATTATCCGCTTCGTCCGATGATGTATTCTGTCGGTTTTATGGACGCGGATACGGAATTTGAAATAAAATACCGCGGTACAGTTTTTCATGGCTGCCGTGTACAGTCTTTTAATGCCGAGGAAAACGATGAAGGCGGTCTGAATATTTCGATATCTCTTGTGACATCGTCAGCAATGGGATACGAACCTTTAGATACAGCGGAGGTTCGGCACAATGGAGACTAAGCTTGTTTTAAAAAGATCGGGCGCTGCCGCGGAAGAAACGAAGCTGCTTTCATTTACGTTTGTAAAAGACGCCTATATGCCTTATACAACTCTCACCGCGTCCTTTGCGGCAGACAGCGGCGATAATTATTTTCAGGTTCGCGAAGCTCTGCTGTATGTAAACGGAAAAAACGTTCATCACGGACTTGTTGACAGCTTCGAGTTTACCGAGTCGTTCGGAAAAAAGACGGCAGTGATAACGTCAAGGGGATTTACGTCTCTGCTCTGTCAGAATCAGATAGAGCCGGGACTGAAAACAAATTTATCGCTGAACAGTCTTATGGACGACAATTATACGCTGCCCCACGTTACTCATGAAAGCAGCAGCGATACGAGCGGTTATATATTTGTAAAGAACACTTCGTCAATGTGGGACGGCATCGTAAATCTGACGTATAAGCTTAATCAGACTTATCCGTATATCAGAGGAACAAATCACGTCAGGATCACGCAGGCGGCGCAGCCGTCGGAGTTTTCGTATTCCGATGACGAGCTTATTGAATCGGGATTTTCTCATAATTATAAAAGGCTCGTCAGTCATTTTAATATGGCTGATATGTCGGGAGAATACGGCACATACGAGCTTGAAGACGAATACGCGGCTTCCAAGGAGATAGTGCGCCATAAGTTTTTCGAGCTTGACCGCCAGTTCCTTTATGATCCGTTACAGGCTCTTGAATACCGCAGAAAATTTGCCGAGAGAGCGTCTTACAGGCGGTTCTGCCGCTACAGCGGATATAACGGTGAGGATCTTTCGGACAAGGTCAGCTTTGGAATAATTTCGGGCAGCAGGATATGCGGAGTAAAAATAATCGGAAACAGCAGCGGAGTTACAACTGAGCTGAGCGTTTATCACGACGGATTTTATTCGTCGGTAACCGATTAAAATGCGGAGCATATAATAATAGCGGGAGAACGTGATCTCCCGCTATTTGTGTTTATTACGGAGTTGAGCATGAAAAAAATATATACATTAAGCTCGCTTCACGAGGGCGAGCGCGGACGAGTAGCAAAGCTTTTGATAGGCGGAAAAATGCGGAGCCGTCTGAGCGACCTCGGACTTATCGAGGGAACAGAGGTATCGTGTCTGCAAAAAAGCGCGTCCGGCGATCCGACTGCATACCTGATACGCGGAGCAGTGATAGCTCTGCGCTGCGAGGACGCGTCGAGGGTAATAATAGATGTGTAAACAGCGCGGCACAAAGCGTTTCCGACGGCTTTTTCCGGCTTTGCGCGGTGCAGCTTTGAGAGAATTTCTCCAAGGTTATAGTTAATTATTTGAAATATACAAAAAACCCTTGATTTTTCAGGAAAACGGTGGTATAATACTAAATAATGATAGTTTAAGCTAAAGACCGGAGCATTCCGGTCTTTCGTTTGTAATAAGACTATTTGCATTCAATGCCGCAAAATTGAGAAAATATTCTGAATGTCTGCAATTTTCATTGTGAAAGGAGTATCCTGCCGCGCAGGAACTGAAGGATTATGAAATTTAAAAAATTCGGAAGCACCGAACAGCGCGTCTATGACTTGGTAAAACCTATAACAGACGAGCTTGGTTATTACTTATGGGACGTATGCTACGTCAAAGAAGGAGCAATGTGGTATCTGCGTATCTTTATTGACTGCGACGAGGGCATTTCTATCGACGACTGCGAAAAAGCCACAAGGCCTATCAGTGATATGCTCGACGAGAAAGATCCCGTTTCGCAGAGCTATATGCTTGAGGTAGGCTCGGCAGGGCTTGAAAGAGAGCTGCTAAAAGAAGAGCATTTTGAAATATGCGAGGGCGATGAGGTAAGGCTCAGATTCATAAGAAATGTGAACGGAGAAAAAGAGATCATCGGTACTCTTGCGGGAGCTGATAAAGAGGGAGTTTCTTTGATACTCGGAGACGGTTCCGAAGTAAAATATCCCCTTTCTGAAATATCATACGTTAAACTGTATATGGAATTTGAATAAACTGAATCGGAGGAATTAACAGAAATGGCAAAGAAAAAAACAGTGAGCAATCCCGAGGCAGAGGGCTACAGCAGCTTCTTTGAGGCTCTTGAGATGCTCGGCGAGGAAAACAGCGTTGAAACAGATCTGCTTATTGAAAAGGTGAAGTCTGCAATGCTTAAGGCGGCACGTAAGGCTTATCCGCACAGCGAGGATAATATCCGTGTGGAGATCGATCCCGTTTCAAAGAAATTTGAAATGTATATCGATCAGGAGGTCATCGAGGAAATGCCCATCGATGAAAACGAGATAAATATCGATGCCGCCAGAGCGATAAATCCAAACGTTATGATAGGCGACAGGATACCTAAGCAGATCGATATTTCCAAATTCGGAAGAATGGCTGCGCTTTCCGCAAAGCAGTCGATAAAGGGCGACCTCAGAGAGATCAACCGCGAGCAGATGCTTTCAAGATTCGAGTCTAAGGAGCACGAATGCATTACCGCAAAGGTTTCTCAGATAGAGCCGGGCAGAGGTACGGTCACGGTCGTTTACGAGGGCACCGAGCTGTATCTTTTCCGCAACGAGCAGATACCGGGCGAAGTCCTTGAAGAGGGCGAGTTCGTAAAGGTCTATATTACCGGGATCACAAATAAAAATAAAAAGCCTGTCGTTAAGATCTCGCGTACGCATAAGGATCTTGTAAAGAGACTTTTCGAAATAGAGGTTCCTGAGATATACGACGGTATCGTTGAGATCAAGTCTATTTCAAGAGAAGCAGGCTCAAGAACAAAGATCGCCGTATGGTCTAAGGACGCAAACGTTGACGCTGTGGGAGCTTGCATCGGTTCGAGACGTTCAAGGATCTCGGCTGTTGTAAACGAGCTTAACGGCGAAAAGATAGATATTATCCCTTACAGCGAAATTCCGGAAGAATTCATCGCAAAAGCTCTTGCTCCGGCAGAGGTAATAAAGACAGTCATTATTTCTCAGGAGGAGAAAATGTGTACTGTTATCGTTCCGAACAATCAGCTTTCGCTTGCTATCGGAAACAAGGGACAGAACGCCAAGCTTGCCGCTAAGCTTACAGGCTTTAAGATAGATATCAAGCCTCAGTTTGATATGGAGACAGGAGAGGAAGCTCCCGAGATCAGTCCCGATTTCAAAATCCCGGAGACTTTGGCAAACGATGAAGACGAACTCTTTGCCGAGAACGATGCTCTTGACGACGATCAGCTTATAGCCGTTGACGATGCCGAATTGCCGGCTGAGAACGGAGAATCATTATGAAACCCAGAAAAATACCTATGAGAATGTGTCTCGGCTGCGGTGAGATGAAAGCTAAAAAGGAGCTTATACGTATCGTAAAGTCTCCCGAGGGCGAGATTAGTCTTGATTTTACAGGAAAAAAGGCGGGCAGAGGCGCATATATATGCCGCAGCAGCCAATGCCTTGAAAAAGCCAGAAAAGGCAGACGTCTTGAAAAATCGTTCTCCTGTAAAATAGACGAAAGCGTTTATGAGGTGATGAGCAGTGAGCTTTCAGCAGAACAAAAAGACGTCTGATCTGCTTACGATGTGCATTAAAGCAGGCAGAACGGTCAAAGGTTTTGACAGCGCCGTAAGCGCAGTCAAGGAGAATAAAGCGTTCTGTATCATTACCGCTGCGGACGCTTCTGAAAAAACAATTAAGGAAGCCGCGTTTGTCTGCGGAAAGTATAATGTTCCGATGATAAAAACAGGACTTTCAAAGGAAGAGCTGGGAAGCTTTACCGGAAAGCAGACTGCCGTTATTGCCGTCTGCGATAAAGGTTTTGCCGACGGATTCCTTAAAATTGCCGTAAACGGCAGTGATAACATCTGACCGCAGTTATTGCGTTTATATAGAAAAATACATCTACATCATCAGTGCCGGAAAATTACGGCGCAATACGATTTGAACCGGAGGTAATCAAGCCTATGACAAAAAAAATAAAGTTGAGCGACGCTGCAAAAAATCTTAATGTTCCGCCACAGGAGCTTATTGATTTTTTTGCGGAAAACGGTGATAATAAAAAAGCTTCCACAGGACTTTCAAGCGACGAAATGAATCTTGTGCTCGAGCATTATACAAAAATGCACGAGGTAAAGTCTTTTGATGAGTATTTCGCTTCTGTGAAAGATCCGAAGCCGGAGAAAAAACCTGCCGCAGAAAAGAAAAAGTCGGCTGCTCCAAAGGCTGAGACTAAAAAGGAAGAGTCAAAGAAGACTGCGGCTCCGAAGGCTGAGACTAAAAAGGAAGAGCCTAAGAAGACAGCAGCTCCAAAGACTGAGCCTAAAAAGGAAGAGTCTAAGAAGTCCGCAGCTCCAAAGGCTGAGCCTAAAAAGGAAGAGCCTAAGAAGTCCGCTACTCCAAAGGCAGAAGCTAAAAAGGAAGAACCTAAGAAGCCAGAAGCTGCTAAGCCTGCCGAAACGCCTAAGTCTAAGCAGAACAGCGGAAACAATAAGAAAAAGAACGATAAGAAAACACAGGCTAAGGCTCATGACAGAGGAGAAAAAACTAAATTCAACGCTTCTATAAGCTCCGAGACCGCCGAAACTGCTACGCAGAGAAGAACCGTAGATACAAGAGGAAGCTACGTTGATCTCGATAAGTATAACGAGCGTTACGAGCAGATAGCTCCTGCCAATAAGCATAAGGATAATTATTCGTCCAAGAAGCAGAAGATAAATCAGAAATCTGCTCAGAGAAGCCGTCAGCAGTATTCTAAGAAGGAGACGGAGGCTGAGAAGCTTCGCCGTCTTGAACTGGAGCGCGCAAGAAAGCAGCAGCTTAAGATCACTATCCCCGACAGCATTACCGTCGGCGAGCTTGCTTCGCGTCTCAAGGTAACGGCTACGGACGTTATCAAGAAGCTCATGGGACTGGGCGTTATGGCTACTATCAATCAGGAGATCGACTTCGATACGGCTTCGCTCGTTGCAGAGGAAATGGGAGCTAAGGTCGAGAAAGAGGTCGTCGTTACCATTGAGGAGCGTCTTATCGACGACAGCGACGACGACGATACAAATCTTGAACCAAGATGTCCTGTAGTCGTAGTAATGGGTCACGTCGATCACGGTAAAACTTCTATCCTCGACAGAATAAGAAACGCTCACGTTACCGATACCGAGGCAGGAGGAATCACTCAGCATATCGGTGCATATCAGGTAAATGTAAACGGACAGGATATCACCTTCCTCGATACGCCCGGACACGAAGCGTTCACGTCAATGCGTGCAAGAGGTGCGAATATCACGGATATCGCTATTCTCGTTGTTGCCGCAGACGACGGAATCATGCCTCAGACAGTCGAATCCATCAACCACGCAAAGGCTGCCGGAGTTTCAATAATCGTTGCTATAAATAAAATGGATAAAGAGGGAGCTAATCCCGACAGGATCAAGGAAGAGCTTACAAAGTACGATCTGGTCTGCGAGGACTGGGGCGGTGACGTTATCTGCGTTCCCGTTTCCGCAAAGACAGGTATGGGCTTTGACGAGCTGCTTGAAAATGTGCTCCTTGTTGCCGAGGTAAAAGAGCTTAAGGCTAATCCAGAACGTCTTGCAAAGGGTACTGTTATTGAAGCAAGACTCGATAAGGGCAGAGGACCTATCGCTACTCTTCTCGTTCAGAACGGTACGCTTCATACGGGCGACGTTCTCATTGCAGGTACTTCCGTGGGAAGAGTCCGCGTTATGACAAACGATAAGGGAAGAACAGTTAAATCGGCAGGACCTTCCGTTCCGGTTGAGATCACAGGTCTTGCGGAAGTTCCGAGCGCAGGCGATATTTTCAATGCTGTTGAAGACGAGCGTCTTGCAAGAGAGCTTGTTGAAAAGAGAAAGCACGAAGCTAAGGAAGAGCAATTCAACTCTTATAAAAAGGTAACTCTTGATAATCTGTTCAGTCAGATCGCAGAGGGCGAGATCAAGGAGCTTCCTATCGTAGTAAAGGCTGACGTACAGGGTTCTGTTGAAGCCGTTAAGCAGTCTCTTGAAAAGCTCTCCAACGACGAGGTAAGAGTAAGAGTAATTCACGGCGCTGTCGGAGCTGTAAAGGAAAGCGACGTTATGCTTGCAAGCGCTTCAAATGCCATTATAGTAGGATTTAACGTAAGACCAGATCCCGTAGCTGCCGAAAGCGCAGTACGCGACGGCGTGGATATCCGCCTTTACAGGATCATCTACGACGCTATCGAGGAAATAACGACAGCTATGAAGGGTATGCTTGCTCCTAAGTTCAGAGATGTTGAGCTTGGACGAATCGAGGTAAGACAGGTCTATAAGATCTCAAACGTTGGTATGGTAGCAGGAAGCTACGTTCTCAGCGGAAAGGTGACCAGAGGCTGTCAGATACGCGTTGTGCGTGACGGAATCATCATTGCCGACGATAAGATATCCGGTCTCAAGAGATTCAAGGACGACGCTAAAGAAGTTGCCGAGGGCTACGAGTGCGGAATCAGCCTTGAACGCTTCAGCGACGTTAAAGAGGGAGATATATTCGAGGCTTACACCGTTGAGGAATACAGAGAGGATTAATTATTGCCTTAATTAAGGAGGAATTAATAATGGATAACAGCAGAATGAGCACTGCAGATATGCTTCAGTACTGCAAGGAGGCTCTTGCATGGGAGGATTTCGGTCCCATTGATATATTCTTTTTTGAATCGGTACAGAAAATCATACTCGGAGAGTGTACTCCGTTCGATATGCCCGAAAATGACATTGACGACCTTATGGGTATAGAAAGACCTGTTACGGAGGAGGAGCTTGCTCCTGACTACGATAAATATGCCGATGAATATTACTACGAAGAAAACGAAGAGATCGCCGAGGCTGACAGTGAAGTTCATGAAAACAACGACGCTTTCAGCGCTCAGGTTTTCAACGAAGGTTTTTTTGATGAAAACGGCGATGAGAATCATCCCGAGGAAAACGGAGACGGCTTTACGGTAAACGTCTGAGCCGCACAGAGGAAAGGATCATATGGCAAATTTTAAAAACGGCAGAATGGCAGAAGATATAAAACGCGAGATGACGGCTATCCTCAGAGAGCTTAAAGATCCGAGGATAGACCCGATGCTTACCATTGTAAGGGCGGATCTGTCCGGAGATATGTCTTACTGCAAAATATATGTTTCAAGCTTTGGCGGAATCGAAAAGGCAAAGGAATCGGTAAAGGGTCTTTCCAGCGGAAGCGGCTTTATCAGAAGAGAGCTTTTTCATCGTCTGAAGATGAGAAAATGTCCCGAGCTGAAATTTATAGCCGACGACTCTATCGAGCACAGTGCGGAGATAAACAGAAAGCTTAAAGAAATATAACGAGGTGCGGTAATGCTTATAAATATGGAGGAAGCGGCAGAATTCCTGAAAAGCTGTGAGGATGCCGTTATAGTCATTCATCAGAATCCCGACGGCGACTGCATCGGCGCAGGCTATGCAATAAAGGATATTCTTTCGGAGCTTGGGATCCGCAGCAGAGTGGTTTGCAGCGACGTTATCGCAAAACGCTATGATTTCCTGACAAACGGTATCAAAGATGAGGATTTCGAACCGAAGTCCTTTATTGCGGCGGATATAGCTGACGTAAAGCTTATGGGACGGTATGAAAAGATCTATGGAGACAAGATACAGCTTTGCATAGATCATCATATCTCAAATAAGAACTATGCGGAAAAAACTCTTCTCAGAAGCGGTGCGGCTGCCGCCTGCGAGATAATTTACGATCTTGCGAAATATATGGGAGTAAATATCTCCGAGCACTGCGCTGCGTGCCTTTATACCGGAATTGCTACGGATTCGGGCTGCTTCAAGTACGACTGCACTACGCCGAGAGCGCATGAAATAGCTGCTGAAATGATGCGCAGCTACAATATCAATTTTGCGCGTATCAACCGATATATGTTCGATGTGAAATCGGCGGGAAGAATGAAGCTTGAAAGCAGGATAGGCGAGCTTATGGAGACATATCTCGGCGGAAAGCTCAACATCATTGCCGTAACTCAGGAAATGATGCAGGAAATGGGCGTCGCTATGGAGGAGCTTGAAGGCTTTGCTCCGATGACTATCCAGCTTGAGGACAGCGAAGTGGGAATACTTATGCGCGAGCGTGAGGACGGCGCGTTTAAGTGTTCATTCCGTTCGGCAAACGACGCGAATGTTTCCGAAATGTGCCAGAAAGTCGGAGGCGGCGGTCACGCTAAAGCTGCCGGCTGCGTTATGGAAGGCAGCTTGGACGATATCAAAAATCAGCTTATTGAGGTCGTTAAAGGAGCTATCGGCTTATGAACGGTGTTATTTGCATAAATAAGCCGCAGGGATTTACCTCCTTTGACGTTGTTGCAAAGCTGAGAGGTATCATGAGGATAAAAAGGCTTGGTCACGGAGGAACTCTTGATCCAATGGCTACGGGAGTGCTTCCCGTATTTGTTGGAAACGCGACAAAAGCCTGCGACATAATGCCCGACAATACGAAAAGCTATCGGGCGGAGTTTCGGCTCGGTCAGACAACGGATACTCAGGATATCACAGGAAAAACGCTTTCGCTTTCGGATAGATCCGTAAGCCGAAGCGAATTGCTTGCGGTTATTCCTGCGTTCAGCGGAAAGATCATGCAGCTGCCGCCGATGTATTCTGCCGTTCAGGTGAACGGTCAGCGGCTTTACGATCTTGCAAGAAAGGGCGTCGAGGTAAAGCGCGAGCCGCGTGAAATAGAAGTCGGCGGTATCACACTGACGGAATATGACGAGACTCTCCGCGAGGGTACGCTCCTGATCGACTGCGGCAAGGGAACATATATCAGAACTATTATCAATGATATCGGAGAGAAGCTCGGCTGCGGAGGAATAATGACTTCGCTGGTGAGAACCGCTTCGGGCGGATTTACTCTTGACGACTGCTATACGTTTGAGCAGGTTCAGCAGGCGCGCGATGAGGAAAGGCTTGAACAGCTAATACTTCCGATAGAGCGCGTGTTTAATAAGCTCCCTGCGATAAGACTCGGACAGGCTCAGACGCGTATGTACCGAAACGGCGTAAAGCTCGATCTTTCAAGACTTGGAAGCATTCCGGAGCATTCGGGAAGCTTTGCCGTTTACGGAAGCGACGGAGCTTTTATCGGTACGGCTTATGCCGACCGTGAAAACGGAGTGCTGAGAGTGGGAAAAAATCTTGCGTAAAAGAGGTGGCTGAATGGAACGTAAAATAATGGCTGAGAAGGGTTCGAGAGCAATTGCGCTCGGGCTTTTTGACGGCGTTCATCTCGGACATCGGGAGGTCATCGGATTCCCGATAAGACTTGCCGGGAGCGGCTTTATTCCGTCGGTTTTCACGTTCGGCAGCTCCACTGTTGAGGAAAAGCAGGGACGAAAAATTGAATATATCTATACCGACAAGCAGAAAGAAGCTCTGATAATGGCTCTTGGTATCAGCGAGGTTTTTACGGAGAACTTTGGCAGCGTAAAGGATATGTCGGGCGAGGAGTTCGTCAGGGAAATACTTGTGAACAGGCTTGATACGCGGTATGTTGCCTGCGGACGCGACTTCCGTTTTGGAAAACGCGCCTCGTGCGGAATAAACGAGCTTTGCGAATTGGGCAGAAAATACGGCTTCGAAGTGGAGATCGCAGACGATATAAAGTCGGAGGGCGAAAAAGTATCTTCGAAAAAGATCCGTGAGCTGCTGAAAAACGGCGAAATTCAGAGCGCAAACAAGCTCCTCGGAAGCGCTTACCGTATAAGCGGAGAGGTTATCCACGGCATGGAGCTTGGCAGAACTATGGATTTCCCTACGATAAATCAGACCTTTGCGGACGGACAGCTTGTTCCGCGGAAAGGCGTTTACTATACCAAGACCGCGATAGGCGGAAATATTTATCCGTCCATAACGAATGTGGGAGTAAAGCCGACCGTGGGAAACAATTTATCTCCGCTTGCCGAAACCCATATACTTGATTTTTCCGGAGATCTTTACGGTCAGGCGGTAGACGTTGAGGTCTGCCGGTTTATAAGAAACGAAAAAAAATTTGCTTCTCTTGAGGAGCTGAGATCCGCCGTACAGACGGATATAGATAATTGCAGAAAATATGCTTTGCAGTGAAGCTCTGCAAAATTTACGATAAAAGGAATGATCATCATGTCAGAAACAAAAAGAGTAAGGACGAGATTTGCTCCCAGTCCTACGGGATATATGCATATCGGTAATCTGAGAACAGCTCTTTTCACATATCTTATTGCCAAGAAAAACGGAGGAGATTTCATTCTTCGTATTGAGGATACCGATCAGGAAAGATATGTTGAGGGCGCGGTCGACGTTATTTACAATACTCTTAAAATGACGGGACTAAAATGGGACGAGGGTCCGGATATCGGAGGCCCTGTAGGTCCTTATATCCAGTCGGAGAGAATGGGTATGTTCAAGGAGTACGCTCTCCGTCTTGTGGAAAGCGGACACGCCTATTACTGCTTCTGCGACAAGGACAGACTCGACGAGGTCAAGAAGATTCAGGAGGCTTCGCATATTGCTCCCATGTACGACAGACACTGCCGCAATCTTACTCCCGAAGAGGTAAAGGAAAAGCTTGATGCGGGAATCCCTTACGTAATTCGTCAGAAAATGCCGCTTGAGGGAACTACTACTTTTCACGATGAGGTTTACGGCGACATTACCGTTGATAATTCAACCCTTGACGATCAGATCCTTATAAAAACCGACGGTATGCCTACTTACAATTTTGCGAATGTTGTTGACGACCACACAATGGGGATCACTCACGTTGTAAGAGGAAACGAGTATCTTTCCTCCGCGCCTAAATATAATCTTCTTTATCAGGCGTTCGGCTGGGAGATACCGACTTATATCCACTGTTCTCCTGTCATGAAGGATCAGACGACTAAGCTTTCAAAAAGAAACGGAGACGCTTCCTTTGAGGATCTGCTTGCAAAGGGTTATCTCAAGGACGCCGTTGTGAACTTTATAGCTCTTCTTGGCTGGGCGCCGAAGGGAGAGCAGGAGATATTCACTCTTGACGAACTGGTTCAGGAGTTCGATATCAGCGGAATCAGCAAGGCTCCTGCAATTTTTGATCCCGTAAAGCTCAAGGCTATCAATGCCGCTTACATCAGAAAAATGACTCCCGATGAGTTCTGCGAATATATTACTCCGTATATCAGACAGACCGTTAAGAGAGAGGATATCGACATAAAGCTTCTTGCTTCCGTGCTTCAGCCGAGAACGGAGCTGTTTACCGATGTTCCCGAGCAGGTCGATTTTATCGACGAGCTTCCTGAGTACGATAATTCCATGTACTGCCACAAAAAAATGAAAACGAATGAGGAGACCTCCCTCGAAGCTCTCAAAAAGGTTCTTCCCGTGCTTGAAGCTGTCGAGGACTGGAACGCCGAAAATATCCACGAGGCTCTTTTCGGTCTTATTGCGGAATTGGGCGTAAAGAACGGCTGGCTGCTCTGGCCGGTAAGAACAGCGGTTTCAGGCAAGCAGTTCACTCCCGGCGGCGGCGTTGAGCTTTGCGCTATACTGGGTAAGGAGGATTCCCTTGCAAGGATCAGAAAGGGCATCGAAAAATTGTCCTGATCCGGAGCTTTATTGCTTTTATATTTCGCTGTACGTTCACTGCATTATCACATTACGCTGATATAATTATTGTTATCTGATGACTGCCGCAGAACGACAATGGCAGCCGTTCAAGGAGGAAAACAAATGATAGAGGTCAAAAACCTTACTAAAAAATACGGCGACAAGCTTGCCGTAGACAATATAAGCTTTAAGGTTGAAAAGGGAGAGATCCTTGGCTTCCTCGGTCCTAACGGAGCAGGAAAATCCACAACCATGAATATGCTTACAGGCTATATTTCTTCAACCTCGGGACAGATACTTGTAGACGGTATCGACATTCTTGAAGAACCTATAAAGGCGAAGATGAAAATAGGCTATCTTCCGGAAATACCGCCGCTTTATATCGATATGACCGTTGACGCATATCTTGACTTTGTATTTGATATTAAAAAATGCAAGCTCCCGAGAAAAGCTCATATCAAGGACGTATGTACTTTGTGCAAGATAACCGACGTCAGAGGACGAGTTATCAAGCATCTTTCAAAGGGCTACCGCCAGAGAGTAGGTCTTGCTCAGGCTTTGATCGGAAATCCTCCTGTGCTTATTCTTGACGAACCTACAGTAGGACTCGACCCGAAACAGATAATCGAGATAAGAACTCTTATCAAGAAGCTCGGAAAAAGCCACACAGTCATTCTTTCGTCTCATATTCTTCAGGAAATACAGGCTGTCTGTGATAAAATAATTATTATAAACAAGGGCGTTAAGGCTGCCGACGGTACTGCCAACGAGATCGCCAAGAATATCACTGACGAGCATAAGATGACTATTCGTATCGAGGGAACTACAAAAACTGCCGCCGACAAGAAAGAGATCTCCGACGCTCTTAAATCTATCAAGGGCGTAAAATACGTCAGAGCCGATATGGAGCGCGAGAAGGGGATCTTTGATTACGATGTCGAGTCGGAGGAGAATATCGATATACGCCGCGATATAAACAAGCTGTGCTTCGATAAGGGCTGGAATATCCTTATGTTCCAGCTGTCCGACCTTACTCTTGAGGATATATTCCTCAAGATCACTATGGGCGACGGAATGGTGCTTGAGGACGGAAAAGAAGCTCCTGCAGCAAAAGAGACGGAGCCTGCGCCGAGGATCAATCTAAAGTTTGCAGACGAAGTCGAGGCAGAGCTCGCAGACGACGCAGATGATGAAAAAGAAAATGAAAATGGAGGTAAGGAATAATGGGCGCTATTTACAGACGTGAAATGTATGCGTTTTTTACATCGGGACTTGCATATGTATTTTTATCCGTGTACTTTCTTTTTTCAGGCTATTTCTTCTACGCCGGATCGCTTGCGTCAGCAACTACGGATACGTCGGCAATGTTCGGCGCGCTGTTCCTTGTGGTGCTGTTCCTTATTCCGATCCTTACCATGAGACTTCTCAGCGAGGAAAAAAAGAATAAGACCGATCAGGGACTTCTTACTGCTCCCGTAGGCTTGTGGTCTATCGTTCTCGGAAAATATCTTGCCGCATTTACGCTCTTTGTCATAGCTGAAAGTATTGTCTTTATCTATGCTATGTTCCTGAGCTACTTCGGTACGGTTACATGGTCTACGCTTCTCGGCAACTACTTTGCAATGCTTCTTCTTGGAGCCGCTTTCATCGCAGTAGGCACGTTTATCTCGTCGCTTACCGAAAATCAGATGGCTTCAGCCGTTGCAAGCTTTCTTGCTCTTATGCTTCTGTACATGATCGATTCGATCGGAAGCAATATTTCGGTTGAGTTCATTCAGAAGCTGTTTACGTCCCTTTCGTTCTATTCAAGATATATTGAATTTACAATGGGACTGTTCAATCTTTCAAGCGTAGTTTTCTACATCAGCGCCGCGTTTCTCTTTAATTTCTTTACGGTAAGAGTTCTCGAGAAGCGCCGTTGGAGCTAATTTCAGGAAGGAAGGTGCGTTGGAATGAAGAAAAATGAAAATATCGAAAAGAATGAAAATATCGAAAACAAGGAAAAAATTGAAAAGAAGCCAAAGAATTTCAAGAAATTCAAATACGGTTCAATGTCAGCCGTTGTGATCGTGCTCGTTGTTGCGATCGTTGTCGTTATAAATGTAATATCGAGTATGCTTATGAAGCGTTATCCGCTCAAGCTTGATCTTACTTCGGACAGCCGCTATGAGCTTTGCGACGAGACTATCGAGGTCCTTAAAAAAATGGAGAGCGATGTTGAGATCGCCGTAATGATGCCCGAATCTACTCTGCTTAATTATAAGTATTACAATATGATCCCGAAGATACTTGAAAATTATCAGGTTTACGCAGAAGCGGGAAAGGGAAGCATCGAGGTCAAATATATCGATACTACAAAGGATCCCGACGAGGTCTCAAAATACAGCAAATACTATAACGGAAATATTACTGACGGAAGCATTGTCGTTTATTCAAACGAGAAGGTCAAGGTAACAAGCGTAAGCGCCATGATCTCGTCAAACGGTCAGTCAAGCTACTACGGATATTCCGAGGACGTAACATACAGCTTTGTCGGCGAAAGCACGCTTACATCGGCAATTATGTCAGTAACGGACGCAAATCCCATGAGAGCTGCATTTATGAGCTATATGGACGCTGAGCACACAACCTATGTTTACGGTTCAAATTCAAGCGCTTACGGAGCTGAAAGCTTTAAAAATTTGCTTGCCAAAAACGGATACGAGTGTACCGATGTTGATATTTACACCTGCGATGTAAGTCCCGAGGATTACGATCTTGTTGTAATTCCTGCGCCGGCATACGACCTCAGCGAAGATGCTGTCGCTAAAATCGAAGATTTCCTTTTCAACGGCGGAGAATACGGTAAGCATATGATCTATATTGCAGGACTTGATTCGGCTGAGCTTCCGCATATAAACGAGCTGCTGAACAAGTGGAATATCGAGATCGGAGACAGCGTTGTCGGCGACGACACGAATATGATGAACGCTTCGCTTTATGTTCTCAATTATGAGACGGCTGCATCTCCTATCGTCAGCGTTTCAGACGCAGAAGCTGTAGGAACGCTTCCTAATGAAACTCTTCCGATCATTGCTCCGTTCTCAAGAAATATCAATATAATCGAAAAGAACAGCGAGTATGTTACTTCACCGGTTCTTACTACTGCCAAAACAGCTCATCTCAGCAAGCTTGACGGTTCCGAGACCGATGTAACGGGTCAGCAGAATGTTATGGTTCTTTCAAAGAGAGAGCGTGCAGAGCAGCTTGACGTTTATACTTCAAGCATTCTTGCAATAGGTTCTGTATATATGTCAGATCCGTCGATCCTTACAAATACAAATTCTTATAATAACGCAAATCTTCTTATTAATGCAGTAAATACGATGACCGGAAAGGAAAACAGCTTTGTTATTCCTCAGAAAAATCTTCAGGAAGAAACGCTGTCGCTTACAGCCGCTCAGATCGTAGGAATCAGAACCTTTGTTGTGTTTATTATTCCTCTTATCGTAGTAGTGATCGGAATAGTCGTATTTATAAGGAGAAAGAATAAATGAAAAAAGCAGTAAAGGGAATTATAGGTCTGGGAGCAGTCCTTGTCGTTCTCGGCGGAGGACTTGCCGCATTGAAGCTTACGGAGTCCGACGATACTGAGGGATCATCTTCTTCCGAATCGTCGGAGGTTTCCGGCGCAGGAACGGTAATACTTGAGGACGCTGATATAAAAAGTGTAAACGTAAAAAATATGACTACGGAATTTACCGTTCTGGCATCCGAAGCTTCGGCGGACGAATCATATATCACGTATACGCTTGAGGGATATGAAGATCTGCCTCTTAACACGTCTGTTGTCGGAACGATAGCCAATAATGTAAAGGGGCTTTCATCGAACGCCATTGCAGCCGAGGATTGCGATGATCTTTCAAAATACGGACTTTCAATTCCGCAGATAACGGCTGAGATCAATTATTCGTCCGGAGAAAGCGTTACTCTTCTTGTAGGAGATAACGTTCCGACTGGAACAGACTACTATGTAAAGACCTCGGAAAGCAATACCGTGTATACGGTTTCGGCTTCGACTCTTGCAAATTACAGTAAAACGGTTGAAGAGTTTGTTTCTTCAACGATACTTGAAGAGCCTGCCGAAGAGGATTATCCGAAGATAAACAGCCTGCGTATCGAGCGCGGAGATATCGATTACGATATTTACCTTGAATACGATCCTAAAAGTGATGATGATGATTATATAGGCGGTACTTCGGCAACTCATATAATGCTTGAACCGACGTATTCGCTTCTGTCCGTAGACGATTCTGTCGATATCACAAACGGAATGTTCGGACTTACCTCGGAGGGCGTGTACAAAATTCTGCCTACAGAGGCTGATATAGCAGAAGCAGGCCTCAGCGACGCTTTCTGTACCGTTACAATGAAATGTGACGACGGAAACAATTATGTGCTGAAAATGAGCGAGTCATATAAGGACGAAAACGGCGATACAATGTATTACGCTATGCTTGAAGGCACAAATGTCATTTATATCGTTTCGGATGAAGATGCAAAATGGGCCTCCGTTGATCCTATCCAGATAGCTTCAAAGATCATTTTCGGAACGTTCGTTTGGAATATCACCGACATGAAAATTACCGGCAAAGACTTTGATGACGTTGAATTTAAACTGACAAAGATCAATAATGAAAACAGTGGAAGCAATGTGTCGTCAGAGGATTACAGCGTTGTAAAGAACGGCGAGGAATTTGAATCTGAACGCTTCAGACTTTTCTATCAGTTCCTACTGCAAAGCTCGGCAGAGGAATTCGCTCTTGATGTTCCTGTTCCAGATACGGAACCGATAGCTTCGATTTCATATACGGAATCTTATGATGGAACGACCAAAACCGTTGAATTTTATGAGTATTCCGCTCTTAGCGCGCTTATTGTCGTTGACGGTGAAAGCAAATACCTTTGCAGCAAATCATATGCGGAAACGATTCCCGAAAATGTTAAAAAGCTCGATACGGGAGAGGACTTCACATTGACCTGGAAATAATGATGATAAGGAGGAGTACCAATGAACGATAAATTTTACACCTATAAAGGCTATCCGCTTGTGCGAAAGGATAATATTTTATACTATGGATATATGTCCGATCCGTACGTAATAATGCTTGAGATACTGTCAACTAAAAAGGTCGGAGAATCCGAGGTTGCCGACGAAGTCAGGGTTATTCAGATGTCTACCGATCTTACGCTGAATCCGCTTCAGGCGTGCGTTAAAAATGCAAAGTGCGACGGTGGACTTAACGTGGCTCTCGAGCTTGCAGGAGTCTGGCTGGAAAAGGCTCTTGATAATTAAAAGCAAGACTAAGAGGATAAATAAATTAATTTTTTGAATCAAAAACGGACAGTTAAAGCTGTCCGTTTTTTTTTAATTAATCCTTGCAGAGCGTTTTTTTCTGCTTTTATTATGAAAAAGTGTTGTAAATCAATATGTTATGTGTTATAATAACATTGTATAAGCGTAAATATGTGTGAATATGTGTAAATAATAATTTGCTGGGAGTGTGCCACAATGATAAATACGGAAAACCATATCGGAAAAATTATTGTCTCGGAAAAGTATCTTACCGAACTTTTAAAGCATACCGTAACAAGCTGCTTCGGCGTTGCCGATATTTGCAGCGTCAGTGCCGTTCAGAGTGCTCTTTCGGCGCTCTCGGGAGGCAGGATCACCGAAAAAAATAAGGGCGTCAATATTTATACCGACAAGGACGGCGGTCTTGTTATTGACCTCCATATAAAAGTTACCTATGGCACTAACGTTGCTGCCGTTGTTGACAGCATTATCCATAAGGTAAGCTTTACCATCGAGGAAGCCGTAAATATTCCCGTTCATAAGGTCAACGTTTTTGTAGACGGAATGAATTATTAATTTGTATTGGAGGACTTTTTTGTGATAACAGGATCATTGCTAAGAAATGCTTTTATTTCGGCAGGTATTACTATTTCAAATAAAAAAAGACAGGTCGACGAGCTTAACGTTTTTCCCGTACCTGACGGAGATACGGGTACAAATATGTCCATGACTATGGGAAATGCGATAAACGAGCTGAGACGTCTTGACGATAAATGTACCGTTGCAGAGGTTTCGTCTACTGCGGCGGCTGCTCTTCTCAGAGGAGCAAGAGGAAATTCCGGAGTTATACTCTCGCTTCTTTTCAGAGGCTTTTCAAAGGGACTTGCAGGACTTACAAGCGCTTCGTGCGCGGATTTTGCAAACGCTCTTGAGCTTGGAGTTGACGCTGCTTTCAAGGCTGTCATGAAGCCTGTTGAAGGAACGATACTTACCGTTTCAAAGGCTGCCGCGCTTAAAGCGCAGGAAATTTCCTTTTCTACCAACGACGACCTTATTTTCTGGAGCGAGGTTTGCAGAGCTGCCGATGAAACTCTTCAGAAAACTCCGGAAATGCTTCCGGCGCTTAAAAAGGCAGGAGTTGTCGACGCCGGCGGTCAGGGCTTCCTTATTATAATTCAGGCTATGTACGAGGTATTCAAGGGCGGAGATATCGCCGAGCCTTGCGCAGAAGCTTCCGCACCGGAAATTACTTCCGAATCTTTCAGCACAGCCGTAAGCGAATTCGATGAAGAGATCAATTTCACATACTGTACCGAGTTTATTGTTGAAAAATCTGCAAATTGTCCCGATCCCTTTAAGCTCAGGGCATATCTTGAAACGATAGGCGACTGCGTTGTTGTGGTCGATGACGAAAGTATCATCAAGGTTCACGTTCATACCGACAATCCGGGCAAGGCTCTTCAGAAAGCTCTTGAATTCGGAGTTTTCATCAACGATCCAAAGCCCAAAATAGAAAATATGCGCATTCAGCATGAGAATAAGGTTACGGAGGCTAAAGAGCGCGAGGATGGATTTTCTCCTGCCGAGCCTGAAAAACAGTACGGCTTTGTTACTGTTGCCGCAGGTCACGGCCTTGAAGAAATGTTTAAGGATCTTGGAGCCGATATGATCGTTAAGGGCGGTCAGACAATGAATCCTTCCACCGAGGATATTCTCAGAGCCATTCTTTCAACTCCTGCGCATACAATATTTGTTCTTCCGAACAACAAAAATATTATTATGGCGGCTGAACAGGCTGTCAGACTTACCGACAGAAATGTCTGCGTTCTTCAGACAAGAACGATTCCTCAGGGAATCTCCGCAATGCTCGCTTTTGACGAATCGCTTGATTTCGCTGAAAACAGGCTTAATATGACGAAAGCCTTTGAAAAGGTTTCAACGGGACAAATCACTTTTGCCGCAAGAGATTCCGAGTACGAGGGACATTCCATTAAAGAGGGCGAGATCCTTGCTCTTGAAAACGGCAAGCTTGCGTTTACCGAAAAAAATATCAATAAGGCTGCTATGAAGATCGTAAAGCGGCTTGCAAAAAATGATACGTCATATATCACTCTTATTTACGGCGCGGACGTTACCGAAGAGAATGCCGAATATTTACAGCAGGCTGTTCAGAATAAGCTTGGCGATAAGATCGAGGTAATGCTTGTAAACGGCGGTCAGCCTGTTTACTATTACATTATTTCTGTTGAATAAATCAGAGCGTGTCAACACGCCATAATACGGCTCCGGAAGGAAATTTATCTTTCCGGAGCTTATTGATTACATAAATTACCTGTCCGTTAAATTTACTGCGACATTGACAAAGATGTTATAATAATATATAATTGTATTGTATCCGGAATCAATATTCGGATATCAATTATTGACAGATCGAATTTTTTATTAATACAGAGGAGGAGATTAAATGAAAAAATTAATTTCGGCTGTGGCTGCTGCGGTTTTTGCGGTTTCGGCCGCGGGGACGGCTGCTTTTGCTGCGGACAGCGGTTCATCAGAAAAATCAATGGTGATTCTTGGCGATAGCATAGCAAGCGGTTACAGCATTGCAAACGGAAGCGTTGAACATAATTACGGCGAGATATGCGGAGATTATCTCGGCTGCGAGGTGGATAATTTCGCTAAGCCGGGAGCTAAAACCGCCGATCTGCTTGAGCTTGTAAATTCGGACGCGAATGCCGCAAAATCAATTGTGAATTCCGATTATGTTGTTATTTCTATCGGCGGAAACGATATGATCGGCGCAGCTTCGGAATATGTCGGTTCTTATGCGCTGAAATATAATTTGCTTAAAGAAGAATATTCCGGCACTTCTACTATCAATCTTCTTTCCAGAGAAGATCTGAATAAGCTTGATAAAACAAAGGTCGCCAACAGATTTTCTGACGCAAGCAAAGCTTCAACCTTTGCGACTGAGCTGAACAAATCTCTTGTAGGTACGGTTAAGACTCCGGGCGGCGTCTTTTATAATGAAGTTCTGCCCGGAACGCGCGATATAATTGAGAAGATAAACGAGATGAATCCCGATGCCGAGATAATTCTTCAGACTATCTACCAGCCGCTTCAGTTCTCGCAGACTTACTGGGAGAAAAACTTTGGCGACGGCGGAGAATATGCAGGTTACAAAAGCGTTGTCAGTGTTTTGAGGAATCTGGTGTTCGAGCGTTCGATCGGCAGAAGCGACGAGTCGCTTATAGCATTAAAGGACGAGCTTTCGGCTGAAGGCGTTAATATTAAAATCGCCGATGTAAGAGCGGAGTTCACCGCTATCAATGACGGAGAGCTGCTTTCCGATACAAATCAGGGATATACACAGTATTTTATCGATATAGAAAAATCCGGAGATAACAGGGATTTTCATCCGAATCAGAAAGGACATCTTGCTATCGCGGCTCTGATACTTGAGCAGATAGGCGAGCTTCACGATACGAATTCGGGAAGCCTGATTAGAACGGTTTACAGCGGAATAACCGACAGGAGCAGTTATCCTCCCGTTGCATATAAGACCTACGAGCTTGTTGCAGGCAACTTGATAGTTGAAGAGGACGAATATATGCTCGGCGATGTTAACGACGACGGATATGTCGATGCAAGCGACGCTTCGAATATTCTTAACGCTTACGCTACTGTTGCTACCGGAAATGTGTCTCCTTTTGACGATCTCCAGAAGCTTGCAGGAGACGTAAACAAGGATAAAGCGGTAGATTCCTCCGATGCGTCTTCGGTGCTCGGCTATTATGCATATACGGCAACGGGCGGAGATCTGACGCTTGAGGAATATATGTCGTCGAATAAATAACATAACATGACAAAGGACTGCTTGCGGCAGTCCTTTTGCTTTTTTCGGCAAAACTTTGAATACTGTGCCGTTTCCCTTTCAAATCGACCGGAAAAATTCACACACCTATTGAAAATCACTGTAAAATATGCTATTATAAAAACAGAACATTGAAAGGAATAAAACTCTTTGAAAAACATATTATTTATAGGAGACGTGGTAGGCAAGGCAGGCTGCGATTTCCTCGCCGAAAAGCTTCGCATGATAAAAAGTCAGTATGATATCGACATAACCGTTGTGAACGGTGAAAATTCCGCTCAGGGAAACGGCATAACAAAATACTCCGCGGATTCGATCCTTAATGCGGGAGCAGATGTTATAACCACGGGCAATCACGCTTTCAGGCGGAAGGAAGCTCTTGATATCTTCGAAAACGACGTTATAATACGTCCCGCAAATTATCCCGAGGGCGGCTGCATCGGCAAGGGTGTCTGCATTCTCGATATGGGAACTTATTCTGCGGCTGTCGTGAATCTTTCGGGAACGGTATATCTCGATCCTTTGGATAATCCTTTTACCGTCATTGACAATATACTGAAAGAGCTTGATACTCCGAATATTTTCGTGGATTTTCATGCCGAGGCAACATCTGAGAAAAAGGCTATGGGATATCATCTGGAGGGACGCGTTACAGGAGTTTTCGGTACGCATACTCACGTTCAGACAGCTGACGAATGCATACTTGGCGGTCATACCGCATATATCACCGATCTTGGCATGACAGGTCCCGAACGTTCATGTCTCGGCGTTGAGATACAGCCTGCTGTGGATCGGCTGAGATTCCGTATGCCCGTAAGATTTAAGGAAGCGGACGGAGCTTGCTTTATATGCGGAATCGTGGCGGCTTTTGACGAAAAAATAGGCAAAACGCACAAAATTGAACGCATAATTATAAGATAATATACAAAAATTTAAGACGGCTATTGCAATTTTTTATAAAGTATAGTATAATAAAAATAGTAGGCAGCCAAAGGGCGGCTTTTTTGCAAACCACTATATTGTCTTTTAGGAGGATCATCAACTATGGAAATTTTAAAAGTATCATCACATTCGTCACCTAATTCAGTAGCAGGCGCAATTGCCGGTGTAATCAGAGAGCAGAAAGCTGTAGAGGTTCAGGCTGTCGGCGCAGGCGCTTCAAATCAGGCTATTAAGGCTATCGCTATCGCAAGAGGTTATCTTGCTCCTATAGGCGTGGATCTTATCTGTATTCCTGCTTTTGCCAATATTCAGATCGACGGCGAGGAAAGAACCGCTATCAAGCTTATCTGTGAACAGAGATAAGATAAAACTTAAACCGATAATAATGTGACTATAGGGCGGACTGTGTGTTCGCCCGTTGTTTTTTCAAAATTAAGGAGAATCGGAATGGCGGCTAATCTTTTCGGCGAAATTGAATATCTTAAAGGCGTAGGAAGGGCAAGGGGAGAAAAATACCGTAAATTGGGGATAAACTCTCCTTATGAGCTGATCTATCATATTCCCAGAGCGTATCTTGATTTCCGCTGCCATGTGCCTGTTCAGCAGGCGGAGCTGAATGAGTATAACGTGCTGAAGCTCACGATTTTTCGCAAGATGCCGCCTCAGAGAGTAAGGGGAGGTCTTGTGATATGCAAGGCTGCCGCTACCGACGGCATCAGCGATATCCTTATCGTTATCTACAACAACGTTTACGCTTTTCAGGCTCTTAAAGAGGGCGGCACTTACTATATGTACGGCAAGGTGACGGGGAATTTTCT
The DNA here is from genome assembly GCA_905215965.1 of uncultured bacterium. Taxonomy (GTDB): domain Bacteria; phylum Bacillota; class Clostridia; order Oscillospirales; family Ruminococcaceae; genus Ruminococcus. The sequence goes on from CAJMSD010000014.1 coordinate 49,702, forward strand.
GCGTAAGGAGATCACTGCTCCCGTATACATAAGCGCGGAGGAATCAGTGCTGATACAGCCTGTATATCCGCTTACTCAGGGACTTTCCGTGAATATGGTGCGTACAAATATGCGGCAGGCTCTTGATATTATGAGGTCCGCTCCCTTTGAGACCCTGCCCGACAGTCTGCTCGAAAAATACGGTCTGTGTCCGCTTGCGTACGCTCTTGAAAACATTCATTTTCCGGAGACGGAGGAAGCTTCGGAGACGGCTCGGCGCAGACTTGCTTTTGACGAGCTGCTGAAGCTTCAGCTTGGTATGTCTATGCTGAAAACGAAAAGCCGCCGCAGCACGGCTTATAAAATGGACAGCAGTATTTCGCTTTCGGATTTTATAGATAAGCTCCCTTTCGAGCTGACCGACGATCAGCTTAAAGCGGCAAATGAGATTATCGGAGATATGTGCCGAGAAGTCCCGATGAACCGCCTTTTGCAGGGAGATGTCGGAAGCGGAAAGACTGCCGTTGCCGCCGCTGCCTGTTATTTTTCGGTGAGGAACGGAGTTCAGGCGGCTCTTATGGCTCCAACTGAGATACTCGCTTCTCAGCATTATAAGACCCTGACCGAGTTTCTTGCTCCGCTTGGCATAAACGTGTGCCTGCTGACAGGCTCTCTCAGCGCGAAGAAAAAATCGGAAATGCGGGCAAAGATCGCTTCCGGAGAGTTTGAGGTCATCGTGGGAACTCACGCTATAATTCAAAAAGACGTGGAATATAAATCCCTCGGGCTTGTCATTACCGACGAGCAGCACCGCTTCGGAGTGGCTCAGCGTGCGGCTCTTGCGGAAAAGGGCGACCGTCCTCACAAGCTTGTTATGTCGGCTACTCCTATCCCGAGGACCCTTGCGCTGATTATTTACGGAGATCTCGATATATCGGCAATAACTCAGCTTCCAAAGGGAAGAGTACCGGTGAAAACCTATGCGGTAACGGGCAAGCTGCGTCACCGTGCCTTTGGATTCGTCCGCCAGCGCCTTGACGAGGGAAGGCAGGCTTATGTTGTGTGTCCCATGATAGAGGACGGCGAGTACGATCTGCTTGCTGTTAAATCCTATGCCGAAAACGCGGCGGAGGGCGACCTTAAAGGCTACACGACTGCGCTGCTTCACGGAAAAATGAAAGCCGCAGAAAAGGAAAAGGTCATGAAAAAATTTCATGACGGAGAAATTCAGGTTCTGATCTGTACAACGGTTGTCGAGGTCGGAGTCGATGTGCCAAACGCGGCAGTTATGGTGATCGAAAACGCCGAACGCTTCGGATTATCCCAGCTTCATCAGCTGAGAGGACGCGTCGGACGCGGAAAGTGGGAAAGCTCGTGCATACTTATCACCGATAACACAAGCGACGAGTGCAGACAGCGCATGAAAATCATGTCCTCGACAACGGACGGATTTAAAATTTCCGAAGAGGATCTGAAAATGCGCGGCCCGGGAGATTTCTTCGGAAGCGCGCAGCATGGACTTCCGCCGCTGAAAATTGCCGATATTGCCTGCAATATGGAGCTTATGAGCATGGCTCAGAATTGCGCTCACGAGCTGCTTTCGGACGATCCGCAGCTGAACAAGCCGGAGCACCGCGCTTTGAAAATGGACACCCTCAGGCTGTTTAACAAGGAAATTGTGGGATAAGATCAGGCTTGCCGCATAAATTTATACGGCAAGCCTTTACTCGTCTGTTATGATAAAGAGGTCGTTCGGGGTGCATTCAAGCACTTGGCATAAGACCTCGATGTTCTCGAATTTTATCATTTTTGTTTGATTATTGACCATTCTGCTGAAATTCTGATAACTCATGCCGAGCTGCTTGTAAAGCCAGTATTTCGTCTTTTCTCTTTCTTCAAGAAGTTTTAAAACGTTCAATTTTATCATATAGCACCTCCACATTATATAATCTACACATAATATATTAATACTTAACTTATCTTGACATATAGACTTCTAAGTTGTATAATGAAAACATTAGATTGTGGGAGGTTAGGTTATGTATAAAGATCTTTTGAAAAGCTTGATGTGCGATGCCGTAGATCAATTGGACGAAGCGCCGATAATAGAATTATGCAATGAAAAGCTTTCGGTCATGGTTAAACAAATTCAGAATGTACTTTTATCTTATGACGATAACGACTTTGAATGCGTGGAAGAAATAGTTTCGATCATGGAAAAAAACGGCTTTGATTGCGGAAGCTGCCACGATCTTTAAAAATTTATCTTGAGAATTTCCCTATATACCGCGAATTACGAGCTTTTTTCAAAAAATCTCAAAAAAAATCAAAAAAATGCTTGACAAATCCTTGAAGATGTGGTAAAATTAATATCGTCGTCAGGGAACTGACGCAAAAAGGAAATTAGTGGGAGCTTAGCTCAGCTGGGAGAGCATCTGCCTTACAAGCAGAGGGTCATAGGTTCGAGCCCTATAGTTCCCACCAGTGGCCCGGTAGTTCAGTTGGTTAGAACGCTAGCCTGTCACGCTAGAGGTCGTGAGTTCGAGCCTCATCCGGGTCGCCATTTTTTCTTTTATGCCTCTGTAGCTCAGTCGGTAGAGCAGGGGACTGAAAATCCCCGTGTCGTTGGTTCGATTCCGACCGGAGGCACCATAAAGAATATGTCGAATATCTTCTGAGATGTGCTTCATGTTCTTTATTGAATGCGGATTTAGCTCATCTGGTAGAGCGCCACCTTGCCAAGGTGGAGGTAGCGAGTTCGAGCCTCGTAATCCGCTCCATAGTGTTGGGGAAATATCCTTGGCATGATTGTGAATCCCGAAGCGATTGTTTCGGGATTTTTTTCTTATATACGGAAATTTTGAAATATATTATGCATTAAGACATCGCCGTGCGGAATTTTGCGGCGCATGTCTTAACTCGGAGGTGAAAATATGGAAAAAGAAATGCGCTATGCCGTACTTATCGACGCGGACAACGTTGCTGCAAAATACACAAGATATATTCTTGACGAGGTGTCGAATTACGGCGTTGTTACATATAAAAGAGTTTACAGCGACTGGACTCTGCCGACTACCGCAAGCTGGAAAAGTATGGCTTTGGAAAATGCCATTACGCCGATCCAGCAATACAGCTACACTACCGGAAAAAATGCGACGGATTCTGCAATGATTATCGACGCTATGGATATTTTGTATTCTCATAATGTTGACGGATTCTGCATAGTATCGAGCGACAGCGATTTTACGCGGCTTGCGATACGTCTCAGGGAATCGGGAATGCACGTTATCGGTATGGGGGAGAGAAAGACTCCCAAGCCGTTCAGCACCGCCTGCAACGCTTTTAAGTATCTGGAAATACTTGCCGATGAAGAGCTTCAAAGCTCGGGCGATAACGAGAAGCTTGAGATGAAAACTCTTGAATCCGCTATAATCCGCATAATTTCGGAGAATGCGAATCTTCGCGAGGAGATAAATATCGGCGAGCTTGGAAGCCGCCTGCTTAACCGATATCCTGATTTTGACGTTAGAAATTATGGGTATTCGAAGCTTTCGCAGCTTCTGAAAGATTTTGACTGTCTGAATTTCCGTCAGGTCGGAAGCAGTATTCTTGTTTCACAGAAATCGGACAGAACGGATCTGCAGCGTATCGAGGACGCGCTTGCTGCTATTGTCAAAAGCAACGGCGATAAGGGCTACAATATGGGCGAGCTTAAAAAGCAGCTTTGCGTGAAGATACCCGGATTTGACGTCAAAACCTATGGATATTCCAAATTCAGCCGCTTTGTTGAGAATCTTTCCGGCTTCAAAATCAAAAACAATATGGTCATGATCTCTAAAAAGTAACGGAATTTTGACTTTTTAGCCGACTGTAACGGAGGATATTTCATGTCAAACAAAAAAATATTTGCCTTTGCATCAGCGACGCTGTGCTTCATTTCAGTTGTCGCTGGATTGTCCTATATGAAGAAAAACGGTGTGTTCGAGCGCTATCCGGACGCGGTTTATCTTGACGATGACGACGCTGCTGTCAGACCGATCTATCAACAGCTCGGCAAGGACGAAAAGGCTGTATATACCGCTCTTTACGAGGGAATTTCCGAGGGCCGGAAGGAAATCAAATTTCCGTGTGTGATCGACGGCGATACTTATACAAAGCTCTACTGTATTCTCGAAAAGCAGGAGGGCGGACTTTTTCAGGCGGACTATTATTTTTATGTGGCTAAAAAAATGCGCAGCGTGGACGTTTCCTATCTCACTGATGATGAGAGTGAATTGCAGGCAAAGCGGAGCTTGTTCGACGAAAAGGTGAAAGATATCGTTGATTCAGCTCCCTCGGGAGAATATGAAAAGGCGCTTTATATCCATGACGCTGTTGTAAACGGCTGCGAATATGACGCTGACACGAAATTTTCCGGAACGGCTTACGGCTGTCTCGTTGAGGGGAAAGCGCGCTGCGAGGGTTACGCTAAGGCGTTTTGCCATCTTGCGCGAGAGCTTGACATGGAGTGCGTTGTTGTAACGGGAAAAACTACCGACGGCGAGGATCACGCGTGGAATCAAATAAAGATTGACGGAGAATGGTATAATTGCGATGTGACGTGGGACGATCCAAAAGGCGCCAATCTCTGCGAGTACAATTATTTTCTTTGCAGCGATGCGGAGTTTCTGTACGATGAAAGCAATTCCGACAACGAAAACAAGCACATTCCGGACGATACCTTTGAGCCGTTTGAATGCGGCGGCGGACAAAATTACTACGAAAGAGAAGGTCTGTGCGCGTCGAGTATAAGCGAGGCAGAAGAGGTTATCCGCCGCGAGCTGACAAACGGAAATAGGAACATTAAAATTAAATTCGATTCGGAGCAGCTTGCTGACGAGTTTGAACTGACTTACATAAATGACGGTCATATTTTTGACATAGCTTATGAAGTTATCGGCGGCTCGGCGGACATGAAAATATCGTTTGGCAGAGACGAAGCAACGCATAGTGTTACGATTTTGATCGAATAAGCGGAAAACCTCTCTTTTTTTGCACAATCTGCCTAAAATTGTTGAGAAGAATGTGGAAAAACATTTAGTTGACAA
>CAJMSD010000015.1 GCA_905215965.1 uncultured bacterium
TTTTGCCGCTTTTCTGTGATCCCGCCGCCCTCTCGTGACGACTTGTTTATTATATCATCTTTGTCCTTTTTTGTCAACTAAATGTTTTTCCACATTCTTCTCAACAATTTTAGGCAGATTGTGCAAAAAAAGAGAGGTTTTCCGCTTTTCGGCTCAAAAAAACGCCTTATTGCTCACACAACAAGGCATTTTTCAACAATCATTCACAAAAAGTTAACAATTTAATGTGCAATCGAACTCGACGGATAGTCGCTGACGCTGTGCGTCTCCTCCTCCTCGGTCAAAGGAGTAGGATAAGCTCCGATGAAATTATCATTTTCACTTCTGGCGGAAACGACAGAACGAACTATATAATTCTGAATCCAGATCTTATATACAGTTCCCTCGCTGTTATCGAAAACGCTGCTGATCTCATTTGCAAACTCAGCGTCAAAATCCGCGTCGCCGACCGTCACAGGAGGATTTGCAACAGTATCGGATCCAACGCTGTAACCCGTGCTGCCGTCCCAATAGAAGTAGAAATCTCCGCTTCCAACATTGATAACATTAGTTATTCTCTCCTGAAACTTCCTCTTCGTAGCCGCAGTCTGAGCCGCGTTGAAGATCACCTTTGCGTTATTGTTCTGCGTTTTTATACGCGACTTTGCTATATAACTCATCCATGCGGGCACAAGCATCGCCGTCAGGATACCGATTATCGCTATAACTATTACAAGCTCCATCAGGGAAAAGCCTTTAAACTTTTTTCTCATGTCACTAACCTCCCGAGCATAATTTACATTTATATTATAACAGTTTATTCACAAAATGTCAACGGCATTTTATGAAAACAGTACACAATTTTTCACCAACTATATTGTGTATTTCGTCAATTTTCAGCCGAGAAGTTCTATCGCTTTGTTAAGCTGAACATCGTTTTCCGTGCCGATCAGCGAGCTGTCCATTTCAATTTCATAGTCGGGAGCTATACCCACGCCCTGCCAGCAATCCCAGTCGCCGACGGTAAACTTTCCCGCGGTAAAGTGCAGCCTCATGCCTCCCTCAAGAGGCGCGGTGAGCTGAAAAATTCCCTTGCCGAAGGTGTTCGTTCCCACAATTTCCGCGTCGGCATTCTGTTTCAGCAGAGCCGTGATGATCTCCGCCGCGCTTGCCGTGTGCTCGTTCACAAGCACAACTATCGGGACATCTACATCGTTTTCGGCGGAATTTATCTCGCTCTTGCTCTCCTCGCCCGTGTAGTAATGCTCGGTAACATATCCCTCGCTTATGAAATTATCCGCAACTCCCATGCCCGCACTTGTCGAGCCGCCGCGGTTGTTTCTCAGGTCGAGGATCAGCGAATCAAACTCGTTTTCATTGAGATTTTTCTGCACAAAGCTGTTTATGTTGTCCGAGACGGAGGCAATGCTCATATACAGCGTCGTTCCGTAATTTCTGACGACAACGCCCTGCAGCTCGCTGATATCGCCGCTGTGACGCTCAAATTCAAGCTCTATGCGCTCGCCGTCACGCTCCAGAACCAGACTGCACGTCGTTCCGTCCTTTCCCAGAAGCTCCTTGGCAAAATCATATTCATGTTCGGACACAAGCTCTCCGTCAATTGAAATAACTTTATCGTTTGGCTTGATGCCCTGCTTATCTGCCGGCATATCCTGCGTGACGGTCAGAAAGACCAGCTCGTCGTTTTCGTTGTATTCCACCGTGAATCCGCAGCCTATCGCCGTAGGCATTCCATTGACGAAATCCGTTACGACTTCCTTTGATTCATAATCCGGCTCGTAGCAATAAGTATACTTATCGTAAGAATCAAGATAGCCGTTAAGCAGCGCAATTTCGTCCAATTCGCCGTTCATGGTCACGTTATATTCAGCCAATATCTCCTTGCACTCGTCAATTACGGCGCACTCTTCGGCAAGCTTTAGCTTTTTGTAATTTGCGGCATAAACAGCCGACGCTCCGACCGCAAGCCCGGCCGCCGCGCACAAAAATTCCATCAGGTACTTTTTCATTTTTAACCTTTCTAAGAAAAAAGTCCCTCAAAATGAGGGACTTTAAAATTATTCAATCAAGCATTTAATACAAGCTGATTTAATTATTCGCCATCTTCTGCGTGGTCTGCATCATACTTATTCTGAGCTTCCTCCAAAGCACCGGAGATAGTAGCGTCATCAGGATAATTCTTGTTATTGTAAACCTTTGGTGAAGTACCGATATACTGACCGGACTTAGCAGCACAAGCTACAGCAACACCGTTTGTAACGTTGATTCCGTATGAAGCTGACTTAGCTCCGTCAAAGTAATATGACATATAGGAAATAACTTCACTTGCTTCAACTGCATCGCCCTCAGCTGTATCGTTATTACCAACATAAGTTCCTGTGAAAGGTGTATCCATTTCATCAAGCTCTGCGAGAGCTGAGTTACAAGCCTTAAGGATCGTTGAAGCAGCTGAGTTAGCGCCCTGGATCTTGGACTTCTTTACGTAACCAAGCATAGCAGGTACGAGAATAGCAGCAAGTACACCGATGATAGCGATAACAACGATGAGCTCGATAAGAGTAAAGCCTTTTTTCTTTGTCGTTTTCATAAAGAAAACCTCCTTTTTTAATTTAAATTATGTATCCCTCGGGATATCATTAGTTTCAGTAGGGATTCTTTCCCTTTCCTTGATTATAGTATATCATGCCGTTCACAAAATGTCAACAGTTTTTTGAATTTTTTTTAATATCATTACAACTTTTTACATCGCTACGGCAAATAGGCATTGATTTTCACTGCTTTTCGTCAATTTGCACAAATAACAAACATTTTCTCACATTTGTGAAAGGAAACGATAGAACTCCTGCTTATCCTGACACTTGTCAAGGGCGTCTGCCTCGTTGATAACATTTGTCTTTGTGAGACGTGCAAGCTCCTGATCGAGACTCATCATGCCCTGCTGCTTACCTGTCTGGATAGCCGACTGAATAAGATGGATCTTATTGTCACGAATCATTGCGGCAATAGCGTCGTTTACGTTAAGGATCTCCATGCAGGCGATTCGTCCTGTGCCGTCCTTTTTGGGGATAAGTGTCTGAGAAATAACGCCGACAAGGTTGTTTGCAAGCTGAGTACGGATCTGCTGCTGCTGATGCTCGGGATAAACGTCGATAATACGGTTGATAGTATCGGCGGCGCTGGTCGTATGAAGCGTGGAGAGTACGAGATGTCCTGTTTCGGCAGCGGTTACGGCAGCCTGGATAGTCTCGAAGTCACGCATCTCTCCTACGAGGATAACGTCAGGGTCCTCACGGAGGGCAGCTCTGAGGGCGAGCGCAAAGTCGGGAACGTCGTCGCCGACCTCTCTCTGGTTTATCATACAGCGTTTATGCTCGTGAACGTACTCGATAGGGTCTTCAACGGTGATTATATGCGCGCTCTTGTTCAGGTTTACGAAGTCGAGCATACCTGCAAGAGTTGTAGATTTACCGGAACCTGTAGGGCCTGTTACAAGCACAAGACCTCTCGGACGCATTGCGAAATCTGCAAGAATAGGCGGAAGCATGAGATCCTCAAGAGTAGGGATATCGTTTCTGAGAAGTCGGATAGCTATAGCCGTGCAGCCTCTCTGGAAATACACGTTTACACGGTGACGGTAGCCGCTTCTTGTGGTGAACGAGAAGTCGGTGTCCTTATGCTGAGCGATGCTTCTTGCCTGAACCTCGTTTGTCATCTGGTTAACGATGGAGAGTATTTCCTCCTCGTCCATTTCCGGGTACTGCGAGCGCATCGTTCTGAGCGTACCGTTAAGTCTTACAACAGGAGCTATTCCGTTTGTAAAGTGCAAGTCCGAGCAGCCTAAAAGACGAACCTCGTCAAGAATTCTGTTAATTTCTATCGCCATGGTAGTTTCCTCCTTGTTATTTTCAAATTAAACGGTATATGTTGCCTTGATAAGCTCTTCGATAGAGGTCTCGCCTGCCTGAACAAGCTCGGAAGCGTTGTCACGGAGCAGCTTTGTTCCGTTAGCCTTTGCGGCGGCTTCAATTTCCTCCTTGCTGCCGTTTCTTGCGATGATCGTAGATACGTTAGAGGTACAGTGAATGATCTCATGGATAGCGGTTCTTCCTCTGTAGCCTGTGTTATTGCACTCGGGACAGCCGCACGGATCGTAGATCTGGATCGAGTGGTCGATACCCATAAGCTCGTTTTCCTCCTGAGTAGACATTCTCGGAGTTTTGCACTTAGGGCAAAGAACCTTAACGAGACGCTGAGCGATAACGCCGATAAGCGAGGTTGCGACCATGTAAGCGGCAACGCCCATATCAACGAGACGGACAACTGTGGAAGCGGCGTCGTTTGTATGAAGTGTTGAAAGAACAAGGTGTCCTGTGATAGCGGCTCTGATACCGATATCGGCAGTTTCGGCGTCACGCATCTCACCGATCATTACGATATCCGGGTCCTGACGGAGGATAGAACGGAGGGCTGCGGCGAATGTCATACCTGCCTTTGTATTAACCTGAACCTGATTGATTCCGTCGATAGCTTTTTCGACAGGGTCCTCAACGGTAATAACGTTTACGTTCGGCTTTGCAAGCTCACCGAGGGCTGCGTAAAGGGTAGTTGTTTTACCTGAACCGGTAGGTCCTGTTACCAGGATAACTCCATGCGGACAGCGGATCATAGATTCGAACAGCTCATAGTTGTGATCCGACATACCGAGGTCGGTGATCTTACGGAGAGCGATCTGTCCGGTGGAAAGAATACGTATAACTATTTTCTCGCCGTGTACTGTAGGAAGCGAGGAAACACGGACGTCGAGAGTAGTTCCGTCAACGACCTGCGTAAAACGGCCGTCCTGCGGGATTCTCTTCTCGGCGATGTTCATACCGCTGATAAGCTTGAGTCGTGTGGTAAGCGCGCTGTGAACTGCGCTTGAAATGTTCATCATCTCGACAAGGTCGCCGTTTACACGGATACGGATTCTCGTGTAGGTCTTGAACGGCTCGATATGAATATCGGTAGCGTCGGCTCTGTATGAGTTTTCGATGATAGTTGTAGCGAGCTTAACGATAGGAGCGCTTTCAACTCTGTCTTTTGACTCGGCGTCGTCGGTATTCATTTCGCCGAGGTCGTTGAACTGCTGAACGCCCTCAAGAACGCTGTCAACGTTCTGCATTGAATAGCACTTACCGATAGCCTTGTTGATAGCCGACTTTGTGGCAAGCACCGGAACAGTATCCATACCTGTCGAGACCTTGATGTCCTCAAGAATGATAAAGTTGATAGGATCGTCCGTAGCGACAGTAAGTCTTTTACCCTGAATGTTTATAGCGATAACAGTATGCTTTTTCGCAAGAGCCTCCGGAACCTTCTGAACAGCGTCCGTGTTGATCTCGATATTATCGAGGTCCACATACTGAACTCTCAGCTTGCCTGCGAGCGCCTTTGCAAAATTGACCTCGGACATAAATCCAAGCTCAACAACGAGATCGCCGAAGCGCTTTGTTCCGTTAGACTCTTTCTGAGCCTCAAGAACCTTCTCAAGCTGCTCCTGACTAATCAATCTCTGTTCGACTAAGTAGTCACCAATTCTCTGATTTCTCATAACAAACCTCCGCTTTTATTTTTTGTATGATATGCTTGAAATATCTTATATTCTTATATAAATGTATAAGCTTTAAATTTATACGGCGCAGAGTATGCGCAAAAATAAATGCGCCGTTTATGCTCTCTTCATTCGTTTTGCTGTTAAGAGGAGTATATATTTTGCCGAATCGCTTGAATTTTACGATTTTATGCTTAAAAACTTGCCCTATAGAATTTTCCCCGCATATATTGTGGTTTTGCAAATTATATGGTATAATAGATATATAATCTAAAAGGAGGGCAAACATATGGGTGAATTTTTCAATATGCTCCACAGTGATTTCATGGAGCCGCAATTCTACATAATGTTTTACACCGTAGTTTTTCTGTTCGGAATTTGCATCGGAAGCTTTCTGAACGTTGTAATTTTCAGAGTTCCGAAAAACGAATCGCTTATCAAACGTTCCTCTCACTGCATGACCTGCGGCGCAAAGATACGCGTCTGCGACCTGATACCTATTTTCAGCTGGATCTTCCTCAGAGGAAAATGCCATAACTGCGGCGAAAAGATCTCGCCGAGGTATCCTATTGTTGAAAGCCTGAACGGATTGCTTTATGTTCTTACTTTCTATGTAATGGATTTCAATGCTGAATCCATAATAACCTGCGTTCTTATGTCGATGCTCATCGTTATCGGCTTTATCGACTGGGACACGATGGAGATCGATCTTATCATGGTTGGCATCGTGCTTTTTCTCGCCGTACCGCTTGCGATATTCTCCGACACCGTCGAGCTCAAGCATCGTATCATCGGAGCTTTATGCGTCAGCGTACCCTTCTTCATTATAGGAGAGATCAGCAGAGTTATCATAAAAAAGCGCACCGGTGAGGATTACCGAGGTATCGAGCTTGGCGATACTCTTCTTATGATCGCAGCCGGCGCAGTTCTCGGAACGCACGCTGTTATCGTTTCAGCATTTATAGGAATTATTTTGTGCGCGCTTGTGGGACTTATCCTCAAAAGAGTCAAGGACGGCGAATCGAAGATTCCTTTCGGACCGTTTCTTGCGATCGGAATTGCCGTTTCGGCGCTTTGGGGCAGCGATATAGCGCAGTGGTATTTAAGTAAGCTTACAGCAGCCGCAGTTCAGTAACAGCGGACAACTGCAAAAATAATTTCAGGCAGCAGCATTAAAACTGCTGCCTGATTTTTTGTCTGTCAAATTAAAGTGCGTCAGGTAAAGTATATACAAAATAAAGGTTAGGACTTGAAGCCTCATTTGTGTTTTTGATGCTCCACAAGCTCTGATTCTGCGTATATCCCGATCCTGTCAGAAGAACGTCAAGCTTCTTATAATCCCAGTTTCCGTCGTTTCCTTCAAGGTCAACAGGCGTTGAGGGAGTCATAATAGTGTTGGGAGCACCTGCATAAGTACCGGTTCCGTTGTATCTTACAGGGCCGTAATAAGTACGAAGATTATTCGCACTCTTGAAATTGGAATTAACGTTTACAAGCGACATTGAAATATTCGAAACAGCCGCCGGAGATTCAAACAGTCTTGTTTCATCTTCGGTAGTGCTCGGATCATCTGCCGTCTTCGGGTATATGCCCGAATTTTTATAAGTTACGATACTCATGGCAAACATATTTGGAGTAAAACTTTCAACCGTATAGGTTTCGATCGTGCCGTCCGCTTTAAGAACCGGAGTACCGTCAACATTAACTCTGTCTCTTTCGATAGTCTGAAGCTCGGCAACATAGTTACGGGAATCAGACGCCGCAATATCGGTAGCTGAAAGATCCTTATACCCCGGCTCGATGAAGAACGAGTAATCCTCGTAATAAGTCGGATTGATAACATTTGCTTCTTTTTTGATATAAGCAGGATACGTCGGGTCGGCACCTACACCGGTATGATCCCAGTCTTCAAGCTTTGACCAAACGTTTACTTTAGTTGTGAAATTACCGAGCGCGTCCGGTTCGGAAACCGTATATCCTGCCTCAAAATCAATAGTATACTCGTTGATCCTTCCGGCATTCGTATTGTCAATCTCCAGAACGTGGATCTTGCCCTGATACGGAGTATTATCGTCTTTGGCTCTATTGAGATAATACTGGTCTGCAAAATTTTTCGCGACCTTTTCAAGCGATGCGACCTTAGCCCCTTCGCTTGAAGTATCGAGCGCGCTTCCGTCGATGTCGGTAAGAGCGCCCAGATGAGCCTCAATAGCAGTTGCGTGACGAAGATTTCCTTCGATATAGCGCTTTACGTTATCAACAGCGGCTGAATTTGCCTCTTGTATCGAAGCTTTTTTCATCATTTTTGATACAGGATCAACGAGGATCATTACCGCAGCCATTATAATGCTGACAATTGCCATTACGATTATAAGCTCGATAAGCGTAAAGCCTTTTAATTTTTTCTTTTTCATATTCAGCTCCTCCAAAGCGATACAGCTGCGCATTACGTTGTCGGAGCGGCTGTAGTCGCTGCCGCTGTCGGCATTTGTATACCGGTGATATACTTAAGATTTTTTCCGGTTCTGCCGTTTTCATCGGGGACCTCGGAGTAATTTCCGCTGTCGTCGATAGCGTACTGTGCCGTATCGTAAAGATTGCCTCTGACAGTTATACTGCCGTTGACCTTGATCTCAAGATTATCGTTGATAAGCACCGAGCCGTCCGTATCCTGTGTTTCTGCGATAGGACCCTGAACTGCTATCTTATCGTTCATATGCTTTGTCGAACGCGAATACTGGTCGATCGAAGTACCGACGAGGATAAGAACAGCGCCAAGCATCGCAAAGATCGCGATAGCAATTATAACCTCTACAAGAGTCATGCCGCGAAGCTTCTTCTTGGATTTTTTATTATTTTTTTCCACACTGCTCCCTCCTTAATACATCAGATAATCGACTGCCTGATAAGTGTGCGTACCAAGACCGCCGCCTGCTATTATCGGCGGAGCTACAGTGTTGTTTTCCGGAATGTAGACATTCATCCAGTCGTTTGTAAGTGCAGCCTCATAGCAGACAACGCATCCGATAACGCATCTGTTGCCTACGCCCGCATAAGATTTAGCGTCAGCGTTATTGTAATAGATCTTATTTCCGACATTACCAAAGTCAACACCCGAGAACTGAAGATAAGGAGCTTTAATATAAGCTGTGATCCTTGGCAGGTTTTCGATCTCGACCTTATTCTTAGGATCTGTCATCTCAGCGTTGTTAAATTCATTTGACGAGTAGATGTAGATGTTAGGAGCAGGCGCGTTAACAGCCTTAACAGAAGACGGACTGTTCCACAGTGCAGTATTTGTAATGTCGATGATATCAGCGTCAGAATAAGCATTTACGCCGGCTGCCGCAGTACTTAAGTTAACGTCTGTGCCCGTCCAGATATCGATATTCGTATTTGAAAGGATCTGGTCATAACTTTCGGTTACAAGTGCGTTATTGCCGGTTACAAGTGCGTTATTGCTGGCAGCAAATTTGAGTGTTCCCTCTACGAAGAAGTTTACTTTTCCGTTAAGCTTCTGCACGGAATCAACCTGACCGGCAACATTATAGCTCTTTTTAACGTCTCTTACAATGATTTTTGAAGTATCGTTGATCGTTACGTCCTTAAGCTTTATCCAAAGCTCTCCGTTTTCGGGAGGAGTAATGTAAATAGTCTGTTTAAAGGTAGAACCTGTAAGCGTACAGCTGTCTGTTATTTCTGCGCCGTCAGCCAGTGACGAACAGCTTACTACCGTGCTTACGTCAACATTTCCCGGGATAGCTGTTTCGAATTCAGCCGGTGAAAGCTGTTTCTCCGAAATTGCCTTAACTGTGTCAAGAACCTTTGTATCCTCGACCGGTATTCCCGGAAGCTGAGTCAAGCCGAGAATTACGTCTTTTTCCGCATAATCCGGGAATATAGTGCTTCCGGTTGCGATATAATCCGAAATAGGATCTACCGTTTTTCCGTTGTACGACATTTCACCCATATCATAAGCCTGAGCTTCGGTAAAGATCTCTCCGGTAGTAATATCGGTGAGTACCTCATAAGTTTTTGGCGTAGTCATATCCGGAGGATTGTCAAATGTTTCGATAACATAATCCTTGCCTGTAGACGGATCCTGAACCATGCCTTCGTTGAAATTTTTGAATACATAATCAGTACCGTTAACATTTACTGTCTCATCGTTGATCGTAAATGAAGAGTCCGCAAGAGCGTCCTGTTTAAGCCAAGCATAAGGTCTTGTCGGAGACCACCATTCGTTTCCGTAGATCTTTACATTTTTAGCCGCAACGGCATCATAGATGTTGGACTGAACATTTGGCTTCAAGGTCTTTGAGCCGACCGTAACGCCGCTTCCTGTGATCGTATTTGCATAAATAGAACCTGTTACATCAAGGGTTGCGCCGTTTGAAATATTAAGATTGCCGCCGACAACGAGATTGCCGTAAATTTTGGTGTTGCCCTGAATGTCAACGTTGCCCTCGACATTAACGTTTACGGACTGTCCAACTGCCGCGCCGCCGAATTCCATAGTAGTGCCGGTATTAATCTTAAGATTTCCCTTTGAATAGAAATTACCGCCTACGTAATCGTAGGTAACGCCCTTATTAACTACGGACGACGACCATCTGTAGAGGTGTCCGCCGCCGCCGTTAGCGCCGAGTACGGTTGTTTTATCGGCATCATAGCAGAAAACGTCCGCCTTAATGTCGCACGAGTTGAACTGTCCCGGTTCGATATAACCGCAGAAAATATTCAACGGAAGATCTCCCGAACCGAGATGCAGGTTACTGTCTGTTGAAATTTTTCCGTCAACATAAAGGTAAGGCATCGTGTTGAAGGAATAGCTCTGAACACCGGGTGTAGTAAGATCACTGTCGGAGTTATCCATATTGACCGATACGATTTCCGGAGCATAGTTTCCAAACTTCAGATCGCCCCAGATAGCAACGCCGTTTCCAGCTTTAGGGATAAGGAACGTTGCCGTAGAGTTCATTTGCATACTTCCGTCAATAACGAAAGGAGCTTCTGTAAGATAGTAGTTACCAAACGTATATGGCGTAACCGGATTACCGGCAGCGTCAAAGCCTCTTCCGTTGTCAGACAGGTAAAGCTTATCTTCGAGAGTAAAGCCTGCGCCTGTTACGGGATTTGTACCGATATACTGTTTTGTAGCTGCGTTACCCAGCGCAATGTAGGTACCGCCGACTGCAGATGTATGGTTTCCCGCACCGGCAACGCCGCCGCTGGTCGTAAAACCGCCGCCGCCGCCGCCGCCGCTGCCCGTAGGAGCGTCGCAGAGCACGTACGAGGTTACGGTCGTAGTCTCGTTTCCGAGCTCTACTTCGGCTGTGATAGAATATCTTTTACATTTTACCCATTCCTGATCAACGCTGTCATAAATAGGATATTCCTTATCGATGAGCGCGATCTTGGCATCTGTTACTCTACCTATGCCGTTTCCGCCCATGTTTACGGTTACATTGATCGGAGCATCGGTTACATTATCGAGTGATTGAATTGCGGATGCCAGCGCCCTTCCGTCTGCAGACGAATCACCGACAGCCGCAAGTATACTGTCTACCGCAGCGCGCGCGGTATACTGTGTCTGTGACGATGAATAGGATTTATAGGCACGTTTATTTGCCGATGTAGCCAATACCAGTGTTCCCATAAGGAATATGATAAGCAATGACATTACACTTACAACAGTAAACAATACCGAACCTTTAACTCGCCGGTTATTATTCTTGTTCATTCCTTTACCGCCTTTCCGTCATATTATTCGACGATCGGTTCATCCATGTCGAAAACGGAATAAAGACTTACTACGAAAGTTACATCCGATGTGTCCTTTGGCGTTTCGCCCTCTTCGAGCTCCTTATCCTCACCGAATGAATAATCTGCGATATTTACCGAGTCAATTAAAATAGCTGTGTTAAGACTGTTGATTTTCTCCATGAATGCCCAGACGCCCTGTTTGTTTGCTTCTGCTGCGAGTCCGAACTGAGTTCTCAAAACAGTTTCTTCAGTTCTTTGTGAAAGCGCGTTGCTTTCCTCCATTACTTCGTCAATTTCCTTCTGATAATTGCCGTTGATATCAGCGGCGTCGAACATTGTCGAAGTAAGAACGTTAGGTCTGAAGTAATAATAGCTGAGTGTTGCCGTCGACATTTTGCCGACCTCTACCGATTTAGCTTCAAGCTTTGCTCCGTCTGTATTGCAGGCGTCGATATGCGGCTGCATAAACTGATCGAGCTTATATGTATCGTCCTCATAAAGGGAGGAGATCAGCTCGCGGTCAACGAAGTCCGAAGCAAGCTTTGCATATTCCTCGTGATCATCTTCGATATCTTCTGTGATTCCGGGAATAGCCTTGATCTTGTCGTCCATAGCCGCCCAGTCAGCCTTGACTGTCTTGAGCTTTGCCTCATCGGTTTTGATATCCTCATTCTTAGGTTTTATCAATCCGAATATACCTGCTACCACAATAATTATTGATAACAGTACAAGAAGTATTACCTTATCTCTGTAATTTAATTTCATGATTATTCAGCCTCCTCTTCCGTAGTATCTTCCGCATCGTCTTCCGGAGCATGATACGGATTTTCTCTGCCGACAATGCTGACAGTAAGCGTGAAGTTTACAGTCTCGTTTGTTTCGCCGGCGATCGTCTGGCCGTCCTCGCCAACCGTATCCTTATTCTTTTCTTCAACGACCTGATAGTTGGTATATGAAACTTTTGCTACCAGATCTGTCTCGTTTCTGAGGTTTTGAACAAATGCGGCAGGAAGCTTCTGAGAAGGCTCGTCAACGTGGTCGCACTCAACATTGAATGTGAACACGCCCTTGCTGTACTGAGGAGAAAGGATCTTTGCCTCGCCTACGTTAAGCTCAGTTGCTGTCTTGGCAACAATTTCCTCAAGCTTGTCGTATTTTTCTCCGAGCACTACAGGCTGCGAATAGAAAGCGTCGTGAGCGTTGTTAATGATAACGCCGTAATTATCGACCTTAGTCTGCATCAGGCAGAGTCTTTCATAAAGTTCGACCTGAGCCTTGTTTTCGGGATCGTTGAGCTTCGACTGATAATTTTCGGTCTCTTTAATGATTCCGTTATCCTTTATCATGAGGTAACCCCAGATACCGCCGACTGCCAGTGCGCAGCAGGCGAAAAATGCGATTGCTCCGACAGGAAGTCTTGAATCGTCAGGTGCGCCCTTGGTCTTGCTTCTGCTGAGCGCCGACATACCTTCTGCTTCGAGAAGATTGATCTTCTCGGTATCTTTATTTCTCTTGAACATAGCGCCGATAGCGTTTGCATAGAGCGAGAATTCAAGATTTTCGTGGCCGTGGATCTGCGGAGGAACATTGATAAGACTTGTCTGGAGATCGAGCTTTTCAAGCTCGTCGGTAAGTCTTACATAGTCGTGAGTATCGCCGTAGAACACAACGTTTTCGATTATCTCTCCGGTATTACGGCTCTTGTGGAACTGGAGCATACGGAAGATATTTTCGTTTACAGCTTCGAAAACGTAGTCCTCCGAGTTGCCGTAGTCGGTAGCGTCGATAGAAGCGAAACGTGAGAACGAAAGCTGTCCCTGCTCGTAAAGGTTGAGAGAGATGAAGTTATTATCGATCTGAACTGCAAGAAGCGGCATTTTCGACTTGATCTTGGTATCGGCAAGAAGTACCTTTGTGATACAGTTGCAGCCGATCATAACCGATTTCAGTGAGATTCCGAGCATCTTGAAAACTTCTCTGTAGCAGTTTACTACTTCGAAAGGACAAGCCGTTGCGAGAACCTTGTAATGAGCTTCTCCGCCCTCCGATTTTTCGGATTCGCCTACTATAATATATGATACGCAGTAAGAGTCGTCGAGATTAAGCTCTGCCTGCATCTGCTGCTTTACAGCCTTCTGCAGATCCTGTCCCTTTGATTTTGTAACGTTAAGCTCCTTAAATATGGTAAGGTTTGACGAGATGCTGACGATAGCTTCTCTGTCAGCCATCTTATTTTTCTTAAGAATACCGTTTATAAGTGTTGCGACACGGGGAACGTCCTTAACGTGACCGTTAACGATAACTTCCTCTTCAAGGTTAAGAGTTGCCGCCGATGAGATCTTGATCTTGCCGTTGCCCTCTACGCCCTTAACGATTCGTATATTTCTGTCTGTAATATCAAATGAAAGCATTTATTCTTTCCACCTTTCAATTTTATTCGTTCTCTATGCTTTCCATTGAGCCATAGAGCGCTGGGTAAATACCGCAAACTACGAGTCCGATGATAATACCGAGGAAGATAAGGAGCATCGGCTCGCACATACCTACAAGACGCTGTACAGCCGAGTCGGATTCGTCCTCGTAATATTCCGCTGTTTTTTCAAGGATCGAGTCAAGCGCACCCGATTCCTCTCCGACATAAATTACTGAACAGAACATCTGCTCGAACACCTCTGTTCTTGTTATTGACGCCGAAAGGGATTCACCCTGCTTTACTTCATCGACAACATCGAGGAATTTTTCGTCTATGTATGAATTTCCGAGAACGGCGGAAGCTCTTTCGAGGCATTCTACCATCGGAATACCGCTTGAATAGAGTGAAGAAAGGGTTCTTGCGAAACGTCCCGTATAGATCTTTGTAACGAGAGGTCCGAAGCCGGGACCCTTGATAATAAACCGGTCGACCTTGACTCGAAGCGAAGGAACCTTAAGCGCATAACGTATACCGAAGAATGCGATTACCACAATTCCGATGAGAATGTACCAGCGTTTTCTCAGGAAGTTGCTTATTGCGGCAAGCATCTTTGTAAGCGCAGGCATTGTTGACGGATCTTCGTACATATCGATAAATGTCGGCATGATGAATGTGAAAAGGAAGATTACTATAACGATACACAGTACAAGAAGAATAATAGGATAAACCATAGCGCTCTTAATAGTATTGTGCAGCTTGTTTTCCTTTGCATAGTGATCGGACATTCTCTGCATGATAACGTCGAGCGAGCCGCTTGACTCTCCGGCGCCTACCATTGAAATGAGGAAGTCCGGGAACGAACCTTGATGCATTTCAAGCGCGGACGAGAAGGATTCGCCCTTCTGAACGCTTTCATAGATATCCTGCCAGATATCCTTTGCCTTTTGTTTTTCCTGTTCCTTACACAGAATGTCGATTGATTTTACAAGCGTCAGACCTGAAGTAAGCATTGAGCTAAGCTGTCGGCAGCTGAACGCAAGCTCCTTGGTAGAAAACTTGTACGCTGATTTTGAATTTTCTGAATCGCTTTCCTTATAATCTTTGCAATACAGACCCTTTTCCTTGATCTTTGCCAGAAATTCCTGTTCATTTTCGGCAACGACAACGCCTTTTACCTGTTTGCCGTTAGCGTCTTGGGCTGTATAGGAAAACCTCTTCATGAAACCACCTCCATAATTTATAACATTTGGATACAATTCCGCTGCTTAATATAACAATTATAACATTTTAAAAGATACTTTTCAATCGCTTTTTTGACATAAATAATCAGTGCTTTTTTATCAATATTCACCAATTTTTATACTGTGGGTAATTTTTTTGCCGAATTCAGTACTTTTCTGTAATATGTAAACTGTTTTGTACAGACAGAAATTGCGACGTCGAATTGCCGACGCCAACCATTGTTAATCTTATACAAATATTATATCACAACCGTTTGAAAATTGCAACATAAAAATACATATTTTCTCAATATTTTTGTCAATATGTGAATGATGTAAAAAAAACAAATTATACAGCCGTTTCTTTTTAAGAATATTTAATTTTCACATCAATATTTCACAAATTTTCACATCAAACCTTGTGTAATCATACAAACTTTTCAAGTCCTGCAAATTATGTAAAAACCGACAGTTTTTCCGCGGCGGAAAGATTGCAGGCAAAGCCTGTCTTTTTCGCTCGTTGGCTACAGCACAGCCGCCGGCAATATGCCGACGGCTCGAACAATAATCACTATACAATTTTTATGTCGAATTTTTTCAGCCAGAAATCAAGCTGCACAAAAAAAGCGATCGTCTGCGGCAGATTCATAAGCTGACCGTACCACTGAACTTGATCCTCATGGCGAAGCAGCTTTTCAAGAGCCTCGCGGTTCACAAGCTGAAGCAGCTTTTCGCAGTCGCCGCCGAGTATCTCCCTCAGCTTTCCGGTAACGGCATTGAGAAACGCGGGATTATGAGTTTTCGGATACGGGCTCTTTTTGCGCCAAAGCACTTTTTCGGGAAGCCAATCTTTCATTGCCTCTCGGAGCAGTCCCTTTTCTCTGCCCATGTAGTCCTTATCCTCCCACTTTACGTTATACATATATTCGGCTATCCTGTAATCGCAGAACGGAACGCGAACTTCAAGTCCGCTGTACATACTCATTCTGTCCTTGCGGTCGAGCAAATTCTGCATAAACCAATCAAAATTCAGCTGCGTCATTTCCTTCATGCGCCGTTCAAGCTCGCTGTCATCGGGCAGCTTCATAGCGTAGTCCGCAGTCTTTCTGTATGCGCTGTAAACGTACTCCTCCGCATTTATCTTATCCGAAAAATAATCGCTGAGAAAGCTTTTTCGGTATGCCGTGCTCTGCGCCCAGGGAAAGCCGTCCGTCATGCGGATATCCTTATCGCGGTACCAGGGATATCCTCCGAAGATCTCGTCCGCACATTCGCCCGAAAGCGCGACCGTTCCGTGCTTTTTTATCTCTCGGCAGAGGATAAGCATCGAAGAATCCACATCAGCCATTCCCGGCAGACCTCTTGCCTCCACGGCTTCGTCAAGCGCTCCGATAAGCTCGGGAGTATCGACTATTACCCAGTGATGCTCCACGCCGAGATATTCCGCCATGCATCTGATATATTCGGGATCGCTGTCGGGCTGAAAGTGACTTTTCTGAAAATATTTTTCATTGTCGCGGTAATCTATCGAAAACGTATCGAGAATTTTCCCCTGCTTTTTAAGCTCCGCGGCTGCGACGGAGGATATCAGACTTGAATCGAGCCCTCCCGAAAGAAACGTACACACGGGAACATCGGACACAAGCTGCCGCCGTATGGAATCGAGCATAAGCTCACGCACGTGCTCGACGGTTTGCTCAAAGGTCTCGTCGAGTTCATAGGCGCGAAGTCTCCAATATTCGCGGAGTTCAAGTCCGTCCTGACTGTAGAAGCCGCACCACCCCGGTTTAAGCTCCTCGATACCGCGGATAACGCCGCAGCCGGGAGTGCGTCCGGGAGCCATAAGAATAAGCTCAGCGGCAGAATTGCTGTCTATTTCGCGCGGTACGTCGGAATGCTCAAGCAGCACAGGAATTTCCGAAGCAAAAATCAGCTTGTTTTTGTTTCTGAAATAGAAAAAAGGCTTTACTCCGATGCGGTCACGGGCAATGAAAACCTTATGCTCGGCTTCGTCGTAAACCGCAAAAGCAAAGATTCCGTTAAATCTCTCGACGCATTCCGCGCCCCATTTTACGTAGCTTTTCAACACGACTTCGGTATCCGAACGGGTTTCGAATTCAAAATCGCTTTCAAGCTCGCTGCGTATCTCGTCGGTGTTATAAAGCTCGCCGTTATAGACGATCGTAAAGTTTCGGCTGCCGTCTGTGAAGCTCATTGGCTGTCTGCCGCCGCTTATATCGATCACGGCGAGACGGGTATGTATAAGCGCCGCCTCGCGCGAGATCATTATCCCCCGCTGATCCGGACCTCGCCTGAGAAGAAGCTTCTGCATATTCTCATAGATCCTCATATCCTCACGCATATCTTCAATAAAGCTGACCGCTCCTGCTATACCGCACATAGAAATCTCCTCCTATAGAAAGCAAGCGCAAATAAAATCCGCGCCTTATCGGTATATAATATGCAAAATTTTATGAATTGATACCACGCCGACGGAAGAATGATTTTCTAAAACAAAAAGGACGGACAAAACGTCCGTCCAATTATAATTTTAATCGCAAAGCAGGCGGTCGGCCTGTCTTTTATGCCTTAAAATGTAGGATTTCCTCCTGTCGACTTTTCGGCATAATATCTGAGTATCGAAGAAGCGTCCGTAGCGTTTACATAAGAGTCTCCGTCAACATCGGCAAGAGTTATAAAGCTCGGAAGCTGAACAAACTGCGGATAAGTTGCCTGATAAGCGTAATAATTAAGAACGTTGGAAGCGTCTACAGAATTTATTTCGCCGTCGCCGTTGACATCGCCTTTTTCTCCGACTATAAGAGCAGAGTCAAGGAAGAGCTGCGTCCAGTAACGGTCGTTGATTATTCCGATGCCGATATATTCAAAATCCTCATCAAGAATATTACTTCTGTGTCCCTCAGAATTCATCCAGGCGTTCATAACGGCTTCAACGCTGCCGTAGCCGAAAGCGATATTTTCTCCGACCCAGCCGCAGTTTATGTTATTTTCTTCAAAAATAGTAAAACAGTCTGTTCCGTTCGGACGTGTGTGATCAAAACGCTGCTCAAGCTCAGCTGAACGCGTATTTGCCATATTGCAGGCAGTAATATACAGCTTCAGAGGCTTTACTCCGTTCTCAGCGCGGTATTCATTGATCATATTGAGCATCTGAACGCACTCGTCCTCATAAGTGCCGCCTGCGTTTACAGCCATTCCTGTACCGGCAGCCGTTACGATCGAAACTGCCGCAGCAGATGCGATGATCTTAGCAAATAACTTTTTCATAATTAACTCTCCCATCAAAATTCATAAGGCAGCGAATCATATATCTTCAAAACATATCTCTGAAGAGCCTTCAGGTCGGAAGATGTGACTGCGCCGTCTTTTATACAATCGGCGTATTCTGTCTGAAGCTCGTTGAAGCTGATCTTATCGTCCAGATACATACGCATAAGTACCACGTCAAAAGAAGAAACCTTGCCGTCGCCGTCAATGTCTCCATATGAAACGGGAATTATCGGGTCGCGCACAAGAGTTTGCTGACCGTCAAAGACCTCGTCCGTTGAAATAAACAGCAGCTCCCAGTACCAGCCGTACCGGCTTCCCTCGGAGTAATAAACTCCCACGCTCATATGAGTATGCGCATCGCTCATGATGTTATTCCAATGCGGAGCGGAATTTTTCCACTGAATAAAGGTTGCTTCCGCACTGCTGCTGCCTGCGGCGATATTCTCATAAGCCGCTCCCAGCGGTATTCCTGCCTCCTCTGCGGCGGTATGGAAATTCGTGCCGTCCGGACGCACATGGCTGAACGATACGCTTATCTCCTCCGCACGAAGTTTTGAAACGTCATACAAAGCAGGAGCCGTAGCCAGAGGTTTAAGACCCGCGTCTATCCTCGCTTCATTCACAAGGAAGAGCATCTCCTCGCTGTAAGCCTGATAATCCACGGTCTCATCGGCTTCCGCGCAGTTCACGGCAGGAACAGCGGCAAATACCACGGCAGCCGAAACAACTGCGGCGAATATTTTTTTCAACCGTTTCAGAACCGAAACCAACGCCCACACCATCCTCGTCTTGGAATATACATCAATGCCGCAGAACCATTTATTTATCGATAAACGATTCCGCACTCAACAAACATTATAATATATTATATCACATTACGAGATATTTTTAAATAGTCCAAGCGTATTTTTGGTGATTACTTACAAACACTTTCATCGATTTGCACAAAAGGCAACGCTGTTTTTATCAGCCTTTAAGCTCAACTCTTCTTATCTTACCGCTGATAGTTTTGGGAAGCTCGTCTCTGAATTCAACGATTCTCGGATATTTATAAGGAGCGGTATGCTTTTTAACGTAATTCTGGATCTCCTTTTTAAGCTCGTCCGTTCCGACTGTTCCCTTGGTAAGAACGATAGAAGCCTTTACTACCTGTCCTCTTACAGGATCGGGAGCGGCGCTTACTCCGCATTCAAGAACGTACGGAAGCTCCATAATAACGCTTTCGATCTCAAAAGGTCCGATCCTGTAGCCCGACGACTTGATAACGTCGTCTACACGGCCGACATACCAGAAATAGCCGTCCTCATCGCGCCATGCGGTATCGCCCGTATGGTAAACGTCGTTGCTCCATACCTCTTTGGTTCTGTCCTCGTCCTTGTAGTATCCCATGAAAAGTCCGCATGGGATACCCTTGTCAAGGCGGATAACGATCTCGCCGGTTTCACCCGGCTTAACGCTGTTTCCGTCGGGATCAACGATATCTATATCATACATTGCGCTCGGTTTTCCCATAGAACCGGGCTTTGCGGTCATTCCTACAAAGTTGCCGATAGCAAGGGTCGTTTCTGTCTGACCGAAGCCTTCCATGAGCTTTACTCCCGTAGCCTTGAGGAACTGATTATAAACCTCGGGGTTGAGAGCTTCTCCGGCAACGGTAGCGTATTTTATCGAGCTGAGGTCATATTTTGAAAGATCCTCTTTGATAAAGAATCTGTACATAGTCGGAGGAGCGCAGAAGGTAGTGATATTATACTGCTTGAACATAGGCAGTATCTTATGCGCGTCAAATCTGTCGAAATCGTATACGAAAACGCAGGTCTCGCTCATCCACTGACCGTAAAGCTTGCCCCAGAGAGCCTTGCCCCAGCCTGTATCTGAAATTGTAAAATGGATTCCGTTAGGATCAACGTTATGCCAGTAGCGCGCGGTGATGAAGTGACCGAGAGCGTATTTATGGCTGTGCATAGCGATCTTCGGATATCCCGTAGTACCGGAAGTAAAGAACATGAGCATCGGCTCGCTTCCGCACGAAAGCTTTTCGGGATCTGTCGGACGCTCGAAAACGTCGCTGAACTCATACATTTCCTTATCGAAAGGTGCCCAGCCGTCGCGCTCGCCGTGAGCCATCATCTTAATGATATCCATTCCCGATTCTTCGACTGCCAGCTCGACCTGATGAGCAACGTCTCCGTCGCCCGTGCAGACGATAGCCTTAACGTCGGCAGCCTTGAATCTGTATGTAAAGTCGTGCTGAACAAGCTGATTCGTAGCCGGGATTACGATAGCTCCGATCCTGTGAAGAGCAAGGATAGAGAACCAGAATTGATAATGTCTTTTAAGAACAAGCATGACCTTATCGCCTTTTTTGATTCCCTTTGAAAGGAAGTAATTGGCAGTCATGTTTGAGTATTTTTTAATTTCCGCAAAGGTAAAGCGGCGTTCCTCCATATCGTTTGAAACATAGACGAGAGCTTCCTTATCGGGACATTTCTCGGCAAGAGCGTCAACGATATCGAAGCTGAAATTGAATGTTTCGGCATTCTTGAAATTGATTCCCGTAAGAGCGCCCTCGCTGTTTGTTTCTACCTCGACGAATTTATCCGCAACGGGATTCTCAATATTTGCAAGGTCGAAATTTGTCGTACCGGGAAGCGTAACAGGTTCAAGATGCGACATAGCTCCGGCATACTGATTCGTGCCGAAAACAACGGCGTAGAATTTACATTCCTTGCCGCCTACCGCCCATTCGTCATGGGGCTCGGAGCTGTCGTAATAAATGGAATCGCCCTCGCTGAGGACTTCTTCGTTGTCTCCTACGCGGACTTTAAGCTGTCCGCTGATAATGATGTCAAGCTCCTGTCCCTCGTGGGTATGAGCGTGGGGAACTCTGTATTTTTCGTCAACATAAGGGATAGTAACAAGGAAAGGTTCGCCGATCTTGTTTCTGAAATTCGGAGCAAGGCGCTGATAGATCAGACCCTTGCGGCGCGCGATAGGAAGACCCTCGCCCTTTCTCGTAATATCGAAGCTGTTGATACGCGGAGATTCACCCTCCATAAGGTCGGTTATCTCAACTCCGCAGGCATTTGCGAATTTATAAATAAAAGTGAAGCTGAAATCGCTGTTTCCGCTTTCATAAGCGAGATATTCCTCAACGGTCACGCCTGCTTTCGCAGCCATTTCCTCGGGAGAATAGCCTACTGATTCACGAACGGCTCTAATTCGCTCAGCTACCTCTCTTATTCTAAATTCTGGACTCATCATATTGTTCATAGCAAGCATTCTCCTTTCTCGAAAATTACAGGCCGAAAAATAATTAAAATATTCACAAAAGATGTGATGCGGTCTGCGCTTACATACGAACAATTATATCATTATACCTATTATTTGTCAACGAAAAATTATTGGGCCATAACGCATCATTTTTTGTATTTTTTTCACACAAAACAGTGTGGAATGATATTTTCCGAAATTCAGATACTCTCTATGAGCTTTTTGATGACCGTCTCTTCATTGCAGTAAGCCCGGATTATCTGCCTGCCGTTGAAATACACGGCTCTGACAGGCATATCCCCAAATTTTACCCTTATATTGAGCCTTTCCGCGAGACCGTTCATCGGGAGCTGCGTGGGATAGCCGTCGTTGACTCCGCTTACGCACCGCATCATGTACCTCGGATAAAGCGGAGAAAGATTTTCCTCCGCTGCGGCATTTGGAAGCGTTCCGATGTGCGGATATCCGCCGTTTTTGCCGTCCGTTTTCTGGATATTCAGCGGATAGGGCGAAAAAAGAGCTTCAAGCTCCGCAGCATCGGGAAGCTCCTCCAAAGTGGGATAACCGCCGTTCTTTCCGTTTATGATGATCTGACCCATATCACTCACCTGCGCACACATAGCCTATCGAGCGCAGATAGGCAGCATCCTTGCACTGCTCCGTCGTAAGCGCGAATATTCTTTGATTGTTTTCCGAGCTTGAATTCGAATTGCCTACGGTAATTCCTCCCGTCAGCTCCTTGTCATAGAAGCAGGGCGCAGCAATTGTCGAATCCCAGTTCACAGACGTTATATTTTCGTATTCTATCGCCTGATAGCAGTTATTGAAAGAGCCGCTCATTGAAAAATTCGCCGTCCTCGGAGTTTCCGTCCTTGCCTTGATCTTCCCGATAAAAGCCGTATCGACGCATTTAACGTCATAAAAAAAGGAGTGGCTTGTGGAGCTTATCGCTATGAGATCGTAAGTAATATTCAGCCTGAACTGGCAGCCCGTAAGAGCGCTGCTCCTCAATATGCTGCGGTGTCTGCCCGTCCGCAGATCGATAAGGACCGTACAGTATTTCATTTTAACGCTGTACTTGAGCTTGTTGAAAAATCCCTCGCTTGAGCTTGACGACAAAGTTCCCTCGTTTGCCGTAATATGAAAGCGGCAGTTCTCAAACTCCGCCGTCTTTTCGCGCTGCGCATCCGGAGCAAAAAGCTGCACCAGAGCGCCTATAAGCACGGCATTTTCGATATTGAGATTCTTAAATACCGTACTTCCCGCGCATTTGTCGTAGAACAGCCGCGCAGTATCGGAACTGCTGCTGTAAATATTTCTTATCGTATGTCCGCAGCCGTCAAATTCCTTGGCAAAAAATGTTATCGGCTCATAGCTGCCTGCATATTCCGTTTCGTTGAAGTCAATATCCGCTCCAAGCTTGAAATACGCTTCCTCCGAGCCGATATTTTTCATTTCGTAGAGATCCGCGGCATTTTCAACAACATACGGATCGATTTGTGTTCCCGTACCGTTCATTTTATCACTCCTTTACTATAACGTACAGTGAATTTTCCTTATGGCTGATGCTTGCATATTCCTCCGCCGTTACCGCAATTACCTCGGGACGCGCCAGAAATATCCCGATGTTTTCCTCCATAGCGTCAAGCCTGCGCTCCGTCGCTTCAAGGTCAAAGCTGTCGATAACCGTCTGAATCCCGGCAATTCCGTCCGAGGCAGCTGCGTTTATCTCGCTGATGACCTGTTCTGCGGCGCTTGGCAGAGGAACGTTTTCTCCCTCGGGCGACGGAGCGACCTCTATCGGCGCAATATTGTATTTCAGGATAATATCTCCGCCGCCGCCCGAAGCTCTCAGTTCAAGCAGCAGCCTGCCCGAAGCCGCCGTAAAATACTCGGAGACATTCCAGCTCAGCAAAAGCTTTTCATCCGATATCTCCGGCACGAGCGCCTGCTGCGCCTCGCCGTTATCCTCGTTTACTCCCCTTATCATGAACGAGCACTCGCTCAGATCAATGCCGTTGTAAAAGCGATCGACCTCAAAGCAGATCGTTTCGGCATATTTTTCTCCCTGCCTAAAAAGATGCCCGATCTCATAGGCAGGGATATTTTTTCCTTTTGCACGAATCGTCATAAAACCTCCTGTTCCGAAGACTCCGCAGCCGTCTTCATAAACGGGCAAAAAAGAGGGCTTATTCAACGTAAAAGCATTGAATAAGCCTGAAAATTAACATAAAGTTAATAAAAATTTAATATTTGGAATGATTGATAAAATTTGCCTTTACTCCGCCTCGTATACCTGCGGAGCTTCCGGGAGAGGAAGCGTCGAATCAAGGAAGTAAGGAGTATGCGGCGGCTGATTATATGCTACGTTCTGACCTGCTACCTGACAGCGGTACTGCGTGTCGTTCATAAGGCAGAACATATTATAGCTTGTCGTGTAAGTCGTTCCGAACACTCTCAGCGACGTGCTGTCGTTTGCAGGGAATACAAGCTCCTCGCGCCAGTCTCCGAAGAGATCGCAGGTAATGCTTGCGTTCGACTTTGAAGCGTTGTTATAGGAAGCTCCGTCACCCGTGAATACTCTTCCCTTTCCGTACTGATCTATCATGGTACGGTCGAGAACGGCTCTTTCAAGGGTATCGGTCCAGTAAACGAGAGAATTCTGTCCCCATTTTGTGATATCCGACCAGTTTCCTACGGAATCGCCTGCGCCGTTGTAAAGAACTCCGTCATGAGAACCGCAGAATTCAGCTCCGCCGTTGCCTGAAATAAGATTGTCTCCTACGCATCTTCCGGTATCGCCGTCTGCGTCCTTTTTAAAGAGCACCTTGCCCGTTGCCGCGTCGCGGAGAGAAATTCCGTAATTTGCCGCCGAGTCCTCATGGCACATAAATATCTCAAGACCCGGATTATCGGGAACGAGATCGCCTACGTGCATAGCGTCGCCGTGACCGTAGCCCATTGAATACAGACAAGTTCCGTTATCGTCGATAACTGCCGAACCGGTCACAAGCTCGTCTTTTCCGTCGCCGTCAACATCGGCAGGCATAAGATTATGATTTCCCTGTCCGTAGCCGGCAGCCGAAGAATTATATCCCGTATCGAACGCCCAGCGCTCAACGAGCTTCTTGTCAACAACATCGTAAGCCGTCAAAGCCATTCTTGTGTAGTAGCCGCGTCCCATTACGACGCTCGGCTTTTCGCCGTCAAGATATGCGGTAGCAGCCGTAAATCTGTCAACGCGGTTGCCGTAATTATCGCCCCATTTATTGTAGTCGTCTCTGCCGGGCTTGTAATCTATGGTATCGAGAGCCGCGCCTGTTTCTCCGTCAAAAAGCGTAAGATACTCGGGACCTGAAAGGATCCTTCCCGCCGTGCTTCTGTAATCAGCGGAAGCGTCTCCGATAACGCCGCCCTTGCCGTCAACAGTGCCGTCGGCTGTCTTGCAGACCATTTCAGCCTTGCCGTCGCCGTCGTAATCGTATACCATGAACTGCGTGTAGTGAGCTCCTGCACGTATATTTTTTCCCAGATCAACTCTCCAGAGCTTAGTACCGTTCAGCTTGTAGCAGTCTATGTAAACATTTCCGGTATAACCGTTTTTGGAATTATCCTGAGAATTTGACGGATCCCATTTGAGGATTATCTCGTACTCGCCGTCTCCGTCAACGTCTCCGACCGACGCGTCGTTTGCGGTATAGGTGCAGGTCGTACCGTCGGGCATAGTCAATCCGGCAGGCTTGTCGATCGGGATATCGAAATAAGCTCCGCTCTGACCGCCGTTCTTATTGGTGAGATTTATCGATGCCTGAGCGAATTCGGTCATCTCGCCGTTCACAAAGGTGTCCACCGTGTACCAGTCCGCGGCTGTTCCCGAAGCGTCGAAGTAGTTGGAAGCTTCATTGACCGATCCCTCGTAAATAGCAGGGGTCTGACCGTTCTTGTAAAGCTTGAAGGTCGTATTTTCGCTGTCAGTTGCAAGTATTCTCCAGCTTACGAGAACTCCGCTTCCGTTATAAGCGGCAGAAACTCCGCGGTTAAGGTTTTCGACCTGTCTGCCCTCCTTGGGCGTTTCGAAGCCGACTGCCGGAGAATCCGTCTTTTCAAGCTCGATGTAATCCATATTCGGGCCGCCTGCCGAGACAGCAGAAGCCGCCTTTATCGTGTTAGTTCCTGCTTTGAGCGGAAGAACGACGGTCGTTTCCTCCCAAGTCGTCCAAGCGCCTGTTCCCGCAAAGCTCTGGAGATAATAGTCATTCGAGCCGTTTATCGATAATTTCATCTTGCGGTCAACATCGGTACCGTTTGCATAGCGGAAGGTAACGAGATAATTTCCGTCCTCCGCGGCATTTACTGTCCAGACGTTATAGCTGCCGATCTCGTTGTTGTAATTCAGGTAAGCCGTACCTGCAAAGCCTTCGTTCGTATTTTCGGAAACTCCGTTCACATATTCCGAATCAATGGCATAATAGCGTTCTGTTGACGGAACAGGAGGCTCTGTGGGAGGCTCTGTTGTAATTTCTGTGAGAGGTTCGGTAGCGGTTACCGTTGTAGTTTCAACCTCGCTGAAATCGGGAATGTCCTTCAGCAGACTGTTCGGGCAGTATGTTCTGCAAACCTGAATGCTGTCGATATTCGGGCCGCCGTCGTCAGTTCCCGAAATAAACGTAACCGTATTTTCGCCCTCTTTGAGATTTGCGACAACAACGTCCGTTCCCCAGTCCGTCCACGAGCCTGTTGAAGCAAATGCTGCGGCAGGTCCCTGAGCGCTGCCGTTCACCGAGACATACATCATACGGTCGGTCTCGGAAGCGTTTGCGTATTTTATGCGGAATTTATAATGGCCGGCAACATCGGCATTGATCTTAAGGGTGAGACTGCTTCCGGTTTTGTTGTCGAAATTAACGTAGGAAGAGCCTGAAAATCCCTCGTTTTTGCTCTCCGTAACAGCCTCGGAAAGCTCCGCGTCGGACGCGTAATATACGGGATCGGCAGTTCCGTCAAGTCTTGCGTAGTCGGAAACTCTTGACATCGGGTCAACGTCCACGCACCAAGCCATGATGCTTATAACGTCGTCAAGAGTAAGCGTTCCGTCGCAGTTAGCGTCGGCGGAAAGCGTTTCGGCAGCGTCGAAGTCTCTTATCAGCGCGAGATATTTCTGTATCTCAACAGCGTCGTTTCCGTTCAGGGTCTGAGACGAAAGTATACCGCCTATCAGGTAATAATCCTCGGCAGAAGCTGCAGCGGCTCTGTCAGCCGACGGATAAACGCTCAGGGTCGAAGCAGCCATTGCCGTACAGACAGCCAGCGCAGCTGCCCCAAGCCGCTTTTTTCCGATTTTAAACTTTTTCAAAACAATTCCTCCTCATCAAGCACATAATTGTAAACATTATTCTATAAATTTAACTTCTTTTAGTTTATCATACAAAGTTCACAAAGTCAATAAAACCCTTATGCAGTTTTATGCTTTTTTTATGATTTTTTATGCCAAATCAATACGGGTGTGCACTTTTCTATCCCTCTTATCGAAAAAAAGAATCCGATATTGCATAATTTTTCTGCCGACGAGGGAGGAGGGGGAAAATATTCGCCGCGGATTTTTTACTTTCATTATCATTATCATTCCCATTCCCATTCTCAGTATCATTCTCATTCTCAGTATCATTCTCATTCTCAGTATCATTCTCATTCTCAGTATAAGATGTATTTGCTTACATAGTTTTGTATACATTTGTATAAACAGCTCCTTATATGATTTTTTATTTGTCAACAGGTGAATTTTTTTAAAATTGATAGTGACATTTTCCGACAAATATGCTATAAGCGGCGAGTCGCCGCCGACAATTCGCTCTATCAAGCTTGCTCGATATAATTTTCTGTGCGAATATTGCAATTTTATGATTTTTATGCTATAATAAAATCCGGAATTTATATTACAGCATTTATTATGTTTTAAGTGCGGCGTTTCTGCGCCGATCGAACAAGCAGCGGATATATACATATTCGCCGACAGACGATTTCTTGTAAAGGAAGTGCTCTATATGGCTAATAATTATGACGTAATTATCGTTGGCTGCGGTGTAGCGGGACTTTATGCGGCTATATGTCTCCCTCCGACGGCTAAGACACTCATCATCTGCAAAAAGGAACTGACTCTATGCAACTCCTCTCTTGCACAGGGCGGTATTGCCGGAGTTTACAACTCGCCCGACGATAATATACAATATCACCTTAACGATACCCTCATCGCAGGCGGCTTCAAAAATAACATCGACGCCGTTCATACGCTCGTCAGCGAAGCTGCCGAGGATATTGAAAACATCATAAACTTAGGCGTTGATTTCGATAAGAATCCCGACGGCTCATATCACCGCACTTTAGAGGGCGGTCACGGTCATCACCGTATCTTCCATCATGCCGACGCTACAGGCTCAGAAATAACCTCGAAGCTCCTCGAAAAGGTCCGCACCCTCGAAAACGTCACTATCCTCGATAACGCTCTGCTCTGCGACGTAAAGCAAACTTCTTCCGGATACTCCGCTTTCATTATGCGCGGCGAAAGCTATGATACATACAACTGCCGCTTTATGATACTTGCCACGGGAGGTATCGGACGCGTTTACGAGTTTACCACAAACTCCGCTATCGCTACCGGAGACGGAATAACCTTCGCTTACGAAATGGGCGCGAAGATCAAGAACCTGAGCTATGTACAGTTTCACCCTACGGCTTTCAACAACAGAAAAACAAGAGAATGCTTCCTTATCTCCGAAGCTGTCCGCGGCGAGGGCGCGTATCTGCTAAACTGCAAGGGCGAACGCTTTATGCATAATTACGACGACCGCCTTGAGCTTGCTCCGCGCGACGTTGTTTCGCACTCTATTGTGCTCGAAAGCAGAAAGCAGGATTCTACCGATTTTTACCTCGATATAAGCTACAAGGACAGCGATTTTCTCAAGAAACGCTTCCCTATGATATACGCGAATCTTCTTAAACAGGGCTACGACCTGACTAAGGATCATATCCCGATATTCCCGTGCCAGCACTACCTTATGGGCGGAATCGACGTTGACAGAAATTCGCATACAACTCTTCCGAATCTCTACGCCTGCGGAGAATGCTCTCATACGGGCGTTCACGGCAGCAACCGCCTTGCCAGCAACTCTCTGCTGGAGGCTCTTGTGTTCTCGCGTCATGCCGCAAAGGATATCGCTTCAAAGCTTGACGGCAGCCCGAT
This sequence comes from uncultured bacterium, assembly GCA_905215965.1. Lineage (GTDB taxonomy): Bacteria > Bacillota > Clostridia > Oscillospirales > Ruminococcaceae > Ruminococcus. Next base: position 28,791 of record CAJMSD010000015.1, read on the forward strand.
AAGCTTTGAGACTGCCGAGTTCGACGCTCATGCGGAAAGCGAACCTATCCCCCACGGCTTCCGCACAGAAGCAAGAAAGATCATGCAGCAAAGTCATTTCGTTATCCCCGATAAACAGGCGGCGGCGGAAGGCTTCCGGCGCATTGAAGAAATACGCAACACTCTGCTCAGCGGCGGCTACCGCGTAGATACCAATTTCGTTGAAGCTAAATCTCTTGTGACAGTAGCTTACATTATTCTCAAAGAGGTCATGCAGTAAATATATCGGCACTCCCGACAGAAAGGAAAATCTTATGAAACTTCTTCAATGTTATATAGACAACATTATCAACACAGCTTTGGCTGAGGATATCAACTACATCGATGCCGCGGCGGATAACCTTATTCCAGAGGATCACCGCAGCTCCGCCTACTATGTCGCAAAGGCTGACGGAGTTCTCTGCGGGATAGAAACGGCTAAAAGAGTTTTTGAGCTTGTCGGCGGAGACGTTGACTTTAAAATCCTCATGAACGACGGCGACAAGGTCAAAAAAGGCGACATCATCGCCAGAATGGAGGGCAGCACTCTTACGCTGCTGAAAGGCGAAAGAACGGCTTTGAATCTGCTTCAGCATATGTCCGGAATCGCGACCGCCACAAATAAATGCGTGGAGCTTGTAAAGGGCACTAAAGCCGCCGTTACCGATACGAGAAAAACTCTTCCCGGTCTCCGCGCGCTTCAGAAATATTCGGTTACAATGGGCGGAGGAAAAAATCATCGCTTCAATCTTTCCGACGCAGCCATGCTTAAGGATAATCATATCGACGCTTACGGCGGTATCACCGCTGCCGTAAACGCTCTGCGCGAAAAGATCGGTCACACGGTCAAGATAGAAGTTGAAGTCCGCACTCTGGACGAGCTGCGCGAAGCTCTCGATGTCAATTGCGAGATCATAATGCTCGATAATATGAGCTGCGAGGAAATGCGCCAAGCTGTCGAGATCACAGACGGCAGGGCTCTGCTTGAGGCTTCGGGAAACATTACCGAAGAAAATATCCGTCAGGTTGCCGAAACAGGCGTTGATATAATTTCCCTCGGCGCGCTTACCCATTCGGTCAAGTGCTTCGATATTTCAATGAAAATAGGCAGATAACCCCTGCTTATCAATATTTTATAAAAAGGAATGATCTTTATGAACAAAAAGCTTTCTAAAACGATCCAAACGGCAATGTTTGCGGCATTTATATGCACAGCAACGCTTATAATCAGGATTCCGTCTCCGCTGAACGGCTATGTCAACCTCGGAGACTGCTTCATTCTGGCTTCCGCTTGGTTTCTCGGGCCTGTCTACGGCTTTGCGGCAGGAAGTATAGGTTCTGCGCTTGCCGATCTTATCGCAGGCTATCCCGTATATATTCCGGGAACGTTTATCATCAAAGGAATGCTTGCAGTCACGGCTGCGCTGATAACTCATAGGATCAATACCGCGCGTCCCGAAAGCAAATTTATCGGATATGCGGCAGGAGGAGCTGCTGCCGAGGTCGTTATGATCGGCGGATATTACCTCTATGAAGCAATTCTCTACGGCTTTGCGCCCGCGCTTACGGGAATTCCCGGAAACGTTGTTCAGGGCGTCTGCGGAGCAGTTGCAGGCATAGCTCTTGTACGCGCTCTTTCGGCTGTCGGAGTTACAAAAAAATTAAAGGCTTATGCGGAAATACACGCATAATCTAAACATTTAAAAATATAACGATAATAAGGAATCATCGGATAAATCACTCATGAAAGCTAAGGCAACACCTCACAAAGAACGCGTGCCAAGTGCGCAGTCAGATTTATTCAGTGATTCCTTAATTTTTAGGAGGTTATTTACCATGAAAAAACTATTAGCTGCAATTCTTGCGGTAAGCATCGTTTTCGGAACAGGCTCGGCTGTGACCGATTCCGCGAATTACCGCACCGCACAGGCTTACGCTTCTTCCGAGTACACGGAGGGAACTTACGATGTTCTTACTTACAAAAATTACGGCGGCTACATAGAAATTTCAGGCTGCGACCAATCAGCCGAAGCTGTCGCTATACCGTCCGAGATCGACGGAGTTCCCGTTACACGTATCTGCGATACTGCGTTTATAGGATGCCGCCCGCTGACCTCTCTGACTATTCCCGACAGTATTGACAGTATAGATGAATTCGCTCTTATGGACTGTGAAAACCTGAAAGAAATTCTTGTCGATGAAAATAACCCGTATTTTTCAAGTGAGAACGGAATTCTATTCAGCGAGGAAAAAACCAGATTATGCAAATATCCTGCTGGAAGAGAAGAAATGGAATATACAATTCCCGACGGTGTTGTCTACATCGAGGCAAACGCGTTCTACGGCTGTTATAATCTTACATCTGTAACCATTCCCGATAGTGTTACGAGTATGGAAATGGGCGCATTCTACCGCTGTTCCGGCTTGATTTCCGTGACTATTCCGGACGGCGTTACAAGTATCAGTGAGAATGCGTTCGGCGAATGCTCCGGTCTTACCTCTGTAACCATTCCGGATAGTGTTACAAGCATAGGTAATGACGCTTTTCGCGGCTGTTCAAGTCTGACTTCAATAACAATTCCCAACAGCGTTACAAGTATTGGCGATTTTGCGTTCGAGAGCTGCTCAGGCTTAGCTTCCGTAACCATTCCTGAGAGCGTTACAAGTATCGGCGAGAATACTTTCTACTATTGTAAAAATCTGATTTCCGTAACTATCCCCGAAAGCGTTACAAGTATAGGCAGTGACGCTTTTCGCTGCTGTTCAAGCCTGAATTCAATAGTCATTCCCGAAAGCGTTGAAAGCATCGGCAATAATGCATTCGAAGAATGTGAAAGCCTTTCTTCAATAACTATTCCCGAAGGTGTTACAAGTATTGGTACGTCTGCGTTCGTTAACTGTTCAAGCCTGACCGAGATCCTTGTTGATGAAAATAATCAATACTATACAAGCATTAACGGAGTATTATTTAATAATGATATGACCAAAATCTGCGCATATCCCTGCGGAAAAAGCGAAACAGAGTACAGTATTCCCGACAGCGTTACAAGCATTGGTATGTCTGCGTTTGAATACTGTGAAAATCTGACCTCTGTAACTATTCCTAACGGCGTAACAAACATCGGAAGGTGGGCGTTTGAGGAATGCTCAAACCTGACCTCTGTAACTATCCCCGACAGCGTTGAAAGTATTGAAAAGGGAGCGTTCAGAGACTGCACAAGCCTGACCTCCATAGTCATTCCGGACAGCGTAAAAAGCATTGATGAACGGGTATTTGACGGCTGTACAAATCTGAGCGACGTAACTATTCCAAACAGCATTACGAATATAAGCAGCGAGTTGTTTTACGAATGCACAGGTTTGACCTCTATAAACATTCCTGACGGTGTTACAAGTATCGGTAGAGAGGCATTTTGCAAATGCACAGGTATGACCTCGCTAACTATCCCCGACGGCGTTAAAAACATTGACTATAATGCATTTGGCAGCTGTGAAAACCTGACCTCCGTAATTATTCCGGACAGCGTTACAAGCATCGGCGACCGTGCGTTTATGAATTGTTCAAGCCTGACCTCGGTAACTATCCCTGACGGGGTTACAAGTCTCGGCGACGCTGTGTTCTGGTACTGCACAAGCTTGACATCGGCAGTTATTCCCGAAAGCGTAACAAGCATCAAAGCTAATGCATTCAAGGGTTTTACAGGAACTATCTACGGCTATAAAGGCTCTTACGCTCAGACTTACGCAGAAGAAAACGGATTCAAATTTGAAGCTCTTGATTCCGAAATATTATGGGGCGACGCCAACGAAAGCGGCGAAGCCGACATGGACGACGTTGTCGCCATACTCTGCGCGGCAAACGGAATAACAACCTTGTCGGAACAGGGAACGCTCAACGCCGACGTTTACCAGAACGGCGACGGTATAAGCTCCAACGACGCTGTTTCCCTGCAAAAATATCTTGCGCTCTCCATAGGCGAGCTGCCCGAATCCTATCTTGAATAATCGCTCTCGCAGCTCCTGCGCAAAACTCGGTGCATGACCGTAATGCACCGGGTTTTTCCGAATATATCCTGAAAGGAAAATTATCATGGCAAAATCGAAATATATATATACCTGCAATCAGTGCGGCTACGAAAGCTCCAAATGGAACGGAAAATGCCCGTCCTGCGGCGCTTGGAACAGCTTCGAGGAGGAGCTTGCGGCAAGTAACGCTCCGGCTTCCGGACGCGCCGCCGGAAACAGCGCAGTCGATCTGTCGGAGAAAATTTTAGAGCTTGAAAATATCGGCATCGACGACGATGTGCGCTATGATACGGGTCTCGGAGAGCTCAACCGCGTTCTTGGAGGAGGTCTCGTAAAAGGCTCGCTCGTGCTTCTCGGCGGCGAACCGGGCATAGGAAAAAGCACGATTCTTCTCCAGATCTGCCAGTTCCTCGGTAATGATCATTCCGTTCTGTATGTCTCGGGAGAAGAATCCGCACGCCAGTTAAAGCTGCGCGCGCAGAGACTCGGCGTAGATACCGAAAACCTGTATATTCTCACGGCAACCGACGCGGAGGCTATCGCCGAGACCATTTCATCATGCGCTCCCGACATCGCCATAATAGATTCTATCCAGACAATGAGCATCAGCCGCATAACCTCCAGTCCCGGAAGCCTTACTCAGGTGCGCGAATGCACCAACCTTTTCATGTACACGGCGAAAACTCAGGAGATACCTATTATAATAGTAGGCCACGTCAACAAGGACGGAGCTATTGCAGGTCCGAAGGTCATGGAGCACATAGTTGACGCGGTGCTTTATTTCGAGGGCGAGCGTCATCAGAGCTACCGTATGCTGAGAGCCGTAAAAAACCGTTTCGGCTCGACCAACGAGATCGGCGTTTTCGAAATGCTCGACAAGGGACTTGCCGAGGTTGAAAATCCTTCACTGATGCTTCTTTCGGGACGTCCGCTTAACGTTTCGGGAACGTGCGTTGCCTGCGTTATGGAGGGAACTCGTCCTATCCTTGCCGAGGTTCAGGCTCTTGCTTCAAAAACGAGTTATTCCGCCCCTCGTCGAATGGTTACCGGCTTTGATTTCAACAGGCTCAACATAATCATTGCGGTGCTTGAAAAGCGGCTCGGCATCTACATGGGAACGCTTGACGTATATCTTAATATTGTCGGAGGATTCAGGCTTGACGAGCCTGCCGGCGACCTGCCCGTAGCTATGGCTCTCTATTCCGCCGTTATGGACAAGCAGATAGACGAGAGCCTTATTGCGTTCGGCGAGATCGGTCTCGGCGGAGAGATACGCTCGGTCTCGCATATTTCTCAGCGTATACGCGAAGCGGAGCGAATGGGCTTCAAGACCTGCGTTGTGCCGAAGCAGTCCATGAACGGCATCAATGCGTCGGACTATAACATTCGTATCTTGGCAGCAGGAACTCTCCGCGCCGCATTTAAAGCGATAGATGCTTGAAATTTCCAAAAGAATCTTGTATAATGAAAGTGTAAATTATTTAGGAGGTTATTTACCATGAAAAAAATATTATCTGCGCTCCTTGCCGCAAGTATGGTTTTCGGAGCAGCTGTGCCGACTGCCGCAGATCCTCAGAATTACGCTATACAGGCTAATGCGGCTGATGAATATACCGAGGGAACTTATGATGTCCTCACATATAAAAATTACGGCGACTATATAGAGATTTCCGATTGTGACAGTTCGGCGACTTCCGTTGAAATACCGTCAGTAATTGACGGTGTGCCTGTTACAAGTATAGGAGAATTGGCGTTCAGTGGCTGCTCGGCCTTAACTTCAATAATCATTCCCGACAGCGTTACAAGTATTGGTGGGCATGCTTTTAGTGATACGCCGTGGCTTGAAGCAAAACAGAAGGAAAATCCTCTTGTAATTGTAAATAATATTTTAATTGACGGAAGCACTTGTTCGGGTGATATCGTCATTCCCGACAGCGTTAC
>CAJMSD010000016.1 GCA_905215965.1 uncultured bacterium
CATTCCGAGCTTTATGTCGGGCGGTAAGAATGACATCACAAAGGAGCTTGCCTACAAGGACGGAAAGTACAGCATCACATTGACGGACAGCAACGGCGTCCTTTCCGATTACAGCTTTTCAAGCTCTGACAGCAATGTGAGTGTATCGAAGTCTGGAAATAAGCTGACAATCAGCTCCACCGTAGCTATCAGCGGTTCTGTCCGCATTACGGCAAAGAGGAACAATGTGCCGACTGTCAGCAGCAGTGCAAAGCTCATTGCCTATGGCGACCCGAACTTGCAGGATTTGGTAACAGGTGTGGAGAATGCTGATACCGTGTCTGCATATATCAATATCGAAACGCCGACAGGCACGATTGCCCTCAAAAAGACTTCTGAGGACGGAGTTGTGGAGGGCATCTCTTTTACAATCAAAGGTGATAACTTCAATAAAACAGTTAAGACAGGAAAGGACGGCTCTGTCTCCGTGGAGGGATTATTCCCTGGCACTTATACGGTCACAGAACAGTCTATTGACCGTTATGAGCCGCAGAAAACCCAGACTGTCACACTTATCGGAGGAAAAACCTCTACTGTGACCTTCAGCAATACTTTGAAGCGTGGCAGTCTGGAAATCGTCAAGACTTCCGAGGACAATCTGGTGGAGGGAATGAAATTCCACCTTTATGGCACATCTTTAAGCGGCTTGCCTGTTGACGAGTATGCCGTGACTGATAAAAACGGACTGGCTAAGTTTGAAAATGTCCTTATCAGTGGCGATACCCCGTATGTGGTTGAGGAAGTGGATACCGCAGTCCGCTATGTCGTTCCTGCTTCCCAGACAGCTCCGATTGAATGGAACAAGGTCACAAAACGCAGCTTCGACAATGTGTTGAAGAAATTCCAAGTGACTGTGACAAAGACCGATGCAGAAACAGGTTCTCCGCAGGGCGACGCTTCCCTTGCAGGTGCGGTTTACGGCATCTATAAAGGTGAGGAACTGATTGACACCTACACGACTGATGAAAACGGTCAGTTTACGACCAAGTATTATATCTGTGATAATGATTGGACTGTCCGTGAAATCAGCCCGTCCGAGGGGTATCTTCTGGATACCGCAATCCACAAGGTAGGTGCAGAACCAGAGCTATACACGGTAGAGCTGAACAGTACCGCAAACGATGTGAATGAACAGGTCATCAAAGGCAATATCGCACTCATCAAGCATACGGATAACGGGGAAACCCAGATTGAAACACCCGAAGAAGGTGCGGTATTTAAAGTGTTCCTCAAATCCGCAGGCAGCTATGAAAATGCAAAGGAAACCGAGCGTGATGTGCTGACATGTGACGAGAACGGTTTTGCCCAGACAAAGGATATGCCGTATGGCATTTATACCGTCCGCCAGACCTTTGGTTGGGAGGGGCGTGAACTGATGAAAGACTTTGATGTGTTTATCAGCAAGGACGGTCAGACCTACCGCTACCTTATCAACAACGCTAACTTTGAGAGCTATATCAAAATCGTAAAGAAAGATGCAGAAACAGGCAATACAATCCCGTATGCAGGTGCAGGCTTCCAGATTTACGACCCGAATGGAAATCTTGTGACTATGACTTTCACTTATCCCGAAGTGACGACCATTGACACCTTCTATACTACGGCAGACGGCGACCTTATCACACCGCAGACATTGGAATACGGCAAAGGCTATTCCCTTGTGGAAGTACAAGCCCCGTATGGGTATGTCTTAAATTCCGAGCCTGTTTATTTTGATGTGGTGCAGGAAAACTCTGAGGAAGAAAGCGGCATTACCGTTATTGAGGTAGTACGTTCCAATATGGCACAGAAAGGCACAATTACTGTAGAAAAGTCTGGCGAGGTATTCAGCTCCGTGGCAGGCGATAAGGGGTTGTATCAGCCGATTTTCTCTGTCAGCGGTCTTGATGGTGCAGTCTATGAGATTACCGCAGCCGAGGATATTGTCACTCTGGACGGAACGGTCAGAGCAAACAAGGGCGAGGTTGTGGATACCGTTACGACAGGAAAGGACGGTACAGCAAAATCCAAAGAACTGTATCTCGGAAAATATGAGGTTAAGGAAATCACAGCTCCGTATGGAATGGTGCTGAATGAGGAAGTCCATTCTGTTGAGCTTGTGTATGCAGGACAGAATGTTGATGTAACGGAAACGGCTACTTCTTTCTATAATGAAAGACAGCGTGTTGAAATCGACCTCATCAAGAGCCTTGCCATTGATGATGCCTACGGCATTGGCAAGAACGGGGAAATCTTTGATGTGACCTTTGGATTGTATGCGGCAGAGGAACTCACAGCCGCAGACGGAAAGACCATTCCTGCGGACGGTCTGATTGAGGTCATTTCCCTTGATGAAAGCGGTCACGGGAAAGCAATCAGCGACCTGCCGATGGGCAGCTATTATGTGCAGGAAATCTCGACCAATTCCGCATATATTGTCAGCGATGTAAAATACCCTGTTATTTTTGAATACGCAGGGCAGGATACCGAAATTGTCCGCATCACAGCCAATGAGGGCGAAGCTATCACAAATGACATTATTTACGGCTCTGTAAGCGGTAAGAAATCTGATGAGGATGGAAAGGCTCTGGGAGGTGCAGTTATCGGTATCTTTAAGACAGGAACTACCGAGTTTACAAAAGAAAATGCGATTGCAGCTACCACATCAAAAGATGATGGTAGTTTTTCTTTTGCCAAAGTGCCGTATGGAACTTGGATAATCCGTGAAATCGAAAGCCCGAAGGGATATGCACTCTCCGAGGAAGAAATCGCCGTAACAATCGGCAAGGTGGACGAAGTTGTGGAAATCGAACTTGTCAACTACTTCATTAAGGGCAATATCGCTTTGACAAAGGTTGATGAGGATTATCCCGACAACAAGCTGTCTGGTGCGGTATTTGAGGTTTACTCCGATACCAATGGCGATGGGAAACTGGATAATGACGATACGCTGCTTGGCGAAATGAAAGAACTTGACGGCGGCGTTTATCAGATGAGTGAACTCCGCTACGGCAAATATCTGGTAAAGGAAACCAAAGCTCCGACAGGCTTTGTGTTGGATGAAGATGTTTATGCCGTATCCATCGAGGAGAACGGAAAGACCTACACCGTGGAAAACAAGGCGGGTGTTGGCTTTATCAATGCAGCACAGAAAGGCTCTCTAAAAATCGTAAAGACTTCCTCTGACGGTAAGGTGGAGGGCTTCTCTTTCCGTGTGACAGGCGTGGACTATGACCAGACCTTTAAGACAGATAAGAACGGGGAAATCGTGATTGAGGGCTTGCGGATTGGCGACTATACCGTATCCGAAGTAAGCGACAAGGCTTCCGCAGGATATATCCTTCCTGCCGATAAACAAGTAACGGTAAAGGTGAACGCTACGGCTATCGTGCAGATGCACAATGAGTTTAGGGATACCCCGAAAACAGGCGATGACTTCAATCTGGGCTTATGGGTAAGCCTTGCAGCTTTGTCTGTTGTCGGTGCGGGCGTTCTCGGATTTGTCGGCTATAAGAACAGAAAGAAGAAAAAGGAGGACTAATTGATGGACGCTAAAACCATTATCGCAATCGTGCTTGTCGTGTTCATTGTGGGTGCGGCGGTATGGCTGAATATCCGTAACAGAAAGAATAAGTAAGTGGTTTGGGCGGCTGAAAGATGCCGCCCTTTCCTTTATGGAGGTAAAGATGAGAAACCTAAAAACCATTGAAAAGAAAGTCAGGGCTGTTCTGGAAAAGAATGAAGATGCCAGAAATGACGATATGGTGCTGTATCTTGCACTTTGTAATGCCTGTCTGAAGGATGCAGGGGCAATGCCGCTTGCAGAGATAATGACGCAGCACAAATATCTCGGTCTGCCGAGCTTTGAGAGCGTCAGCAGGACACGCCGCAAGCTGCAGGCACGGTATCCAGAGCTTGCAGGGAGCCGCCCTATTCAAAAAATGAGAGCTACGGGCGAGAAAGCCTATCGGCGTTATGCCAAAGAATAGAGAGGTGCTTATGGACGAAGAAAAACGCTCCAATCAGAACTATGAAATCATTGAGAGCTGTACTATCGGGAGTACAGAGCTTGTCATCGGTCACAATCCCAACGCACCCAACCCTTATGTGTGTTGGTACTGCAAGGGCGGCTCAAATTATTTCTGGGGTTATTACACGAATGAGCTTGATGATGCACGGCAAAAGCTGAATGAACGATACCAGTCAGAGTGCCGTATGCCCTATAATCAGCCTGCCCAGAAGCAGAAAAACGGTGATGACCGTGAGCGATAAAATAAAATATGACTGCACGACCTGTCCTTATCCCCGATATAAGGATGGGTCAGTTATTTTCTGCGATGTCTGTATCCGCAAGATTTTAGACAAGCAGAAGGAGAAAAAGGAAAGAAAGGAGCAGCCGAATGAGTAATGAAATAAAGACAAGACCTTTAACCCCGACAGAACAGAAATACACCTATGCCCAGAGCATGCAGCTTGAGGGGCAGACAGGCACTATCGGGCATCTGCGTGGTGACTTTGCCACAACGGGCTATGGCTTTTACACCACTTGGTTTGATACCAGACCCCAATGGAAATCTGACGAATTTAAGGCAGACCTTGATACGGTCATCAATGCTTTACGGGAGGATAAAGGGCTTTTGCATAACCGCTATGATATGAGTGCGTTTGCAAGGCATTTTCCCGAAAGTGTTATTAAGGGCAACTATTGTACTGAGTACGGTTTCCGTGTAGATACGGAGAAACACGCTTTTCTGCTTCGGTGCAATCCCACCAAAGGCGACTATAATTTTTATTGCTATTGCTATGTGAAGGAATGGCTTGATAAGCATATCCAGAAAGCAGAACAAGGTATCCGATTTATTGACCCTCAATATAAAGAACTGTTCCGTATCTCCGACGGCGGAAAGGTCTTTGTCACGACTTCTTGGGGAGAGAAACGGGAGTATCCCTGCCGCTTCATTGATGAATACCATACCGAAGTCGGCAGCAATCTGTACCACATCTGCGAGTTTGCCGAGCGTATGCAGAAAAACGGGGCGACCTATGAGCCGAAACCTGCGGAGCAAACGCCGCAGAAAGAACCGAAGCACAAGGATTTAGAACGATAAGGAGGATTTAGAATATGGCTGTTAATCAGAAAGCCGTCAAAGTCTTGAATAAGGTCTTGGAAGCAGGCTTCACCGATGAAAAAGCGATTGCCGCTATGACTATGGACGATATTCTTTCTATGCAGGGCATCACGGTTGCGGATATTACTCTCATCAATGACCTGCAAAAGAGCATTAAATCGAACAAGGTCATTTCTTTTCTTGGCGGTGGTGCGGAGTGAGCAAAAAGGAATATTTGAAACAAAAACGATAAGGAGGTGTAGGTTGAATGGCTGCGAAGTATCAGCTAATCACAGAGCTGTATCGGCGTACAGGCGTTGCGGTTGCAAAAAGTCCGCAGGCGTGGCAGGGCTTTCTGTCCTCTGCCTGCCGCAACTATAAATGCCGTTTTGACGAACAGCTTTTAATATACGCCCAACGCCCCGATGCTGTCGCCGTTGCGAAGCTCGAAACTTGGAACAGGCAGTTCAAGCGTTGGGTCAATAAGGACAGCAAGGGTATTGCCGTATTTGACCCGAAAGGTCGCAGGAATACGCTGAAATACTATTTTGATGTGTCCGACACCCACGAGGGCTATTATGGCAGCCGCCCTGTTCCGATATGGCAGATGGATGAGCGATACGAGCAGGCTGTTATGGAAAGGCTCTCGGACAGGTTTGGAGATGTGGAAAGCACTGACCTTGCTTCTGCCTTAATGGAAACGGCAAAGAACGCCGTGGAGGACAATCTGCAAGACTATTTTTCTCAGTTAAAGGACTGCACGAAAGACAGCTTTTTGGAAGAACTGGATGACTTTAATATAGAAGTCGTTTACAGGCGGCTGGCAGCAAACAGCGTTGCTTTTATGCTGATCAGCCGCTGCGGTCTGGATACGAATGAGTTTTTTGACCGTGATGATTTTGCGGATATTGTAAATTTCAATACCCCTGCAACGATAAACGCCATCGGCGTTGCCACGAGCGATATTGCGGAAATGGCGTTACGGGAAATCTCACAGTCTATCCGAAATGTGCAAATGGCGGAAAAAGACCAGAATCGCACCTTTGCACAAAGAACGCAGGCTCAGTATGATAAAGGCAGACCACAACCCGAAAGGAGCGAATACAATGAGCAAAATCACTTACAGCAGACAGGGGGATTATCTTATTCCCGACCTAACATTACCGACAGAGCCAGAGCTTCCGCTTGGCAGGTACGCTTTGATGCACAGGGATTATCTGGAGAAGCACAAGCGAGTGACCTATCTCAATCTGCTGACATCGGGCAGGCTGAACGGGCATCTGCACGAGGTAGAGCAGACAGCACTCCAGAGGTTGGAGCTTCTGACGAAGCAGCTCTCAGCCGAGCAGGGCGTGACAGAGGAACTGAAAGAGAAAGCACCGATGCAGTGGGTCGGACTGATGAACAACATCCGCAGCCAAGCGGAGGAAGTGATACTGACCGAACTGATTTACAAGTAAGCGTTGCCAAAGAGGATGAGGTCAGGGTCAATCTTCCAACCGTAGATGAACAAATCGAAATGATAGCAAAAGCAGAGGACGAAAAAGCCGCTGCTTTTGCTATTTCCAAAGAAGATATTGACTCCGTGCTTCAGAAAGGCAGCGGTGTTGCGGACGGAAAATACCGCATCTACCGCCAATTCCAAAAGGGCGTGGACAGACAGAAAAATATTGAGTTCCTTAAAAATGAGTATGGAACGGGCGGCGGTACGCACATCTTCCCCGATGGTTTCAGCGGTCATTCTTGGCATGACAGCAAAGGTCTTGCCATTGACCGAAACGGCACTTATACCAATCACGACCTTGTGTTGAAATGGTCACAGGTTGAAAAGCGTCTGCGTGAGCTGATTAAGGATAACTGCTATCTCAATCCGAAAGAAAAAGACCATTATGCCGATTATCTGGAGAGCGTGTCAGCTCCCCAATATGAGATTGACACCCAGAGGAAAATAGCAAGGCAGCGTTTTATTGACGCCCACCGTGACCTGCCGCCTGCCGACAAACGGGATACCCTTGCTTTGCGGCTATCTGACTTTATCCGTGACTTGGACAGGTACGAAAAAGACTTGTTATCTGCTGTGGAACGAAGCGACCTTGCAGATGTTACCGCCGAGCAAATGGAACAGCACCTGTCCGACCCCTCAACTGTTCAACAGCTCATAGACTTTCTTGCACAGGTACAATGGAAAACGACCTCGGTTTTCAGCCGCAGTAATGGGTGGAAGTTTACCGAGGAATTAAGGGAGCTGCACCCACTCCGTTACCTCTACAATGAGGGCGATGTGGTGTATATCGGTGCGGATAAATATGAGATTGCAACACTTACCGAGGAAAAGGTTTATCTGCAAAATGCCGAGTTCCCTATCTTGGGACAGGAATACAGCCGAGCCGACTTTGAAGAAAAGCTAACGGAAAATCCTGCAAATGACCATTTGAAAGTGGTCGTAACCGAGAAACAGAGGACAGAAACACCGTCCGAGAAAAAGCAGGACGGAATACAGTTTTCTATCGGTTTTTCCAAACACCCTGCCTTTTATGACAGACAGTTTTATGACCGCTATACGGATTTGAGCTTTGCTCTGGGGAATAAGCTGCTTGGTATTTTGGACGAGAAACAGCACCGTGAGCGTGAGGGCGATAAAAATATCGGGTGGTATCACAAGACCGATTTTGTTATCAAGGCTGTTATCGGCGGCGAGGAATTTAACTATGAAGGGCGGTTTGATATTGGCGATGGTGAGGGTGATTTAATTGCCCACATTAAGAATTTTTACGATTATGCCTTATCGCCAAAGGGCGAACAGCTATATGGAGATGACCGAGAAAGCCTGCTCCGTGGCAGAGGTGAGTTTATCCCATTCTTGGAACAGCACACCGAGCTGACCAAAGAGGACGAGAAGCTCCTTGATGAGATTATGGCTACCGAAAGTGATTGGTACAGGACAGCCGAGGAAGCCGAAGAAAAACCACAGGCGTATGCCGATATAATGAATGGCTCAGAAGCTCCTGCCATTGAAATGGAGAAATCCGCAGACGACCTCATAGGCAGGGAAATCATCATAGATAACCGTAAATATCTCATTGAGAACATTGGCAAAATCAGCGGCGATGTGTCCCTGCGTGACATCACATTCCAGAACAATGTGGGTTTTCCGATAAACCGAGTGGAGAAAATCGGCTATATCCAAAAGCTATTGGAACAGGAAAAAACCGAATTACTCCCCGAAGAAAAAACGGAAGCTCCTGCTGTAGACCGTCATAATTTCCGTATTAACGATGACGCCATCGGTGTCGGCGGAGCAAAAGAAAAGTTCCGTAACAATATGGCGGCAATCAACCTGCTGCACGAGCTTGAAATCGAAAACCGCCTTGCCACACCCGAAGAACAGGAGGTCTTATCTCAGTATGTCGGTTGGGGCGGTCTTTCTATGGCATTTGATGAACACAATGCGGCGTGGGCGGAGGAATTTAAGGAGCTATATGCCAGCCTATCCCCAGAGGAATACCGTGCCGCTATGGAGTCAACGCTGACCGCCTTTTATACGCCGCCTGTTGTTATCAAGGCGATGTATGACGCACTTGACCGCCTGGGCTTTTCACAGGGCAATATCTTGGAGCCGTCCTGCGGTACAGGCAATTTCTTTGGTCTGCTTCCCGAAAGTATGCAAAACAGCAAGCTCCACGGCGTGGAAATCGACTCTCTCACAGGCAGGATTGCAAAGCAGCTCTACCAAAAAGCGAACATTGCCATTGAGGGCTTTGAGAAAACAAATCTCCCAGACAACCATTTTGATGTGGTCCTCGGTAATGTGCCTTTTGGGGAGATAAGGGTCAATGACAGCCGATACAACGCCCAGAAATTTCTCATACACGACTACTTTTTCGCAAAGGCTCTGGATAAAGTCCGTGCCGGCAGCGTTGTGATGTTCATTACCTCAAAGGGTACGATGGATAAAGCAAGTCCAGAGGTACGCAAGTATATTGCCCAGAGAGCCGAGCTTTTAGGTGCTATCCGTCTGCCAGACAACACCTTTAAGGCAAACGCAGGCACGGAGGTCACGAGCGATATTCTTATCCTGCAAAAGCGTGACCGAGTGATGGATATAGAGCCAGACTGGGTACACCTTGATACGGACGAAAACGGTGTTACGATGAACAGATATTTTGTCGAACACCCCGAAATGGTGTTGGGCGAGATAAAGATGGAAAACACACGCTTTGGTACTTTCGAGCCTGTCTGTAAAGCCCGTAAGGATATACCACTTTCCGAGCTTCTGTCCAATGCAGTTCAGAGGATAAACGGCGAAATCCCAGAGCTTGATAATAGGGTTGATGAAATCTCCGATGAGCAGGAGCTTTCCGTTCCTGCTGACCCGAATGTGCGTAATTTCTCTTTTACTCTGGTGGACGGCAAGGTTTATTTCCGAGAGAACGACCGTATGCAACCTGCTTCTGTGTCGATGACCGCAGAAAACCGTATCAAAGGGCTTATCCAAATCCGTGACTGTGTGCGTAAGCTCATTGAGTATCAGACCGAGGATTACCCAGAGGAAATGATATGCACCGAGCAGGAAAACCTCAACCGTCTGTATGATGCCTATACCGCAAAATACGGTCTAATCAACAGCCGAGGAAATTATCTTGCTTTTGCTTCAGACGAGAGCTACTTCCTTTTATGTTCTCTGGAGGTGCTTGATGATGAGGGCAACTTCAAACGGAAAGCGGATATGTTCACGAAGCGGACTATTAAGCCCCATCGAGAAGTAACTTCGGTTGAAACAGCAAGTGAAGCCCTTGCCCTCTCTATCGGGGAGAAAGCCCGTGTTGATTTGCCTTATATGGAGCAGCTCACAGGCAAAACGCAGGCTGAGCTTGTGCAGGATTTACAAGGTGTTATCTTCAAAGTACCGAACTGTGAGCCTGTTTCCTATGTAGCCGCAGACGAGTATCTGTCGGGAAATGTCCGCAACAAGCTGACGGTTGCGGAGCTTGCTGCGAAGAATGACCCAGAGCTTGCAGTCAATGTGGATGCCTTGAAAAAGGTCATTCCCAAAGACCTCTCGGCGGCGGAAATCTCTGTCCGTCTGGGTGCGACTTGGATACCGCAGGAAGATATACAGCGGTTTGTGATGGAGCTTTTAACTCCGTCAAGCTATGCCGCAGGAAGATTAAAGGTACGATACACCCCGATAAACGGAGACTGGTTCATAGAGAATAAAAGCTCCGATATGGGGAATGTAAAGGCGGACAGCACCTATGGTACGAAAAGGGCTTCCGCCTATCGTATTATTGAGGACACCTTAAATCTGCGTGACACCCGTATCTTTGATTATGTGTATGACGAACACAGCAATAAAAAAGCGGTGTTCAATGCAAAGGAAACCACGGCGGCACAGGCGAAGCAAGAAGTCATCAAGCAGGCGTTTCAGGATTGGATATGGAAAGACCCAGAACGGCGAAACCGCCTTGTCCGTTATTACAACGACACTTTTAACTCTGTGCGACCCCGTGAGTATGACGGAAGCCATATCACTTTCGGAGGTATCAGCCCAGAAATCACACTTAGACCCCATCAAGTCAACGCTATCGCCCATATCCTTTATGGCGGCAGTACGCTCCTTGCCCATAAGGTGGGAGCAGGAAAAACCTTTGAAATGGTAGCTGCCGCACAGGAAAGCAAACGGCTCGGTTTATGCCAGAAATCTATGTTTGTTGTGCCGAATCATCTTGTCGGTCAGTGGGCTTCCGAATATCTACGGCTTTATCCGAGTGCAAATATCCTTGTTACAACAAAGCAGGATTTTGAAACAGGAAACCGCAAGAAGTTCTGCGGCAGGATTGCCACAGGTGACTATGATGCAGTCATTATTGGGCATTCGCAGTTTGAAAAAATCCCGATGAGCATAGAACGCCAGAGGGAGCAGTTGGAAAAGCAGCTTGATGATATTGAGCGTGGCATTGACGATGTGCAGGCTTCCAAAGGCGAGCAGTTCACGGTCAAACAGCTAATGAAAACCCGAAAAGCAATCAAGACGAAGCTCGAAAAACTCAATGACACCAAGCGTAAGGATACGGTCATCGACTTTGAACAGCTCGGCGTTGACAGGCTTTTCATTGATGAGAGCCATTTTTACAAGAATTTGTACCTCTACACCAAGATGCGAAATGTAGGTGGTATCGCCCAGACCGAAGCCCAGAAATCAAGCGACCTCTTTATGAAATGCCGCTATCTGGACGAAATCACGGGCAACCGTGGCACGGTTTTCGCAACGGGTACGCCTGTCAGCAATTCAATGGTTGAGCTGTACTCCGTTCAGAGGTACTTGCAGTATGACACCCTTGCACAGAACGGTTTGCAGCATTTTGACAGTTGGGCTTCCACCTTTGGAGAAACGGTTACAGCTCTGGAATTAGCACCCGAAGGCACGAATTACCGAGCCAAGACGAGGTTTGCCAAATTCTATAACCTGCCAGAACTGATGCAGATGTTCCGTGAGGTGGCGGATATTCAGACCGCCGATATGCTAAAGCTCCCTGTGCCAAAGGTCAATTACCACAATATTAAGACCAAGCCGAGTGAGATACAGACCGAAATGGTAGCTTCCCTTGCGAAGCGGGCTGAGAAAGTCAGGGCAAGGCTTGTCGAGCCTAATATCGACAATATGCTCAAGATAACCAATGACGGACGGAAACTGGCTCTTGACCAGAGAATGATTGACCCGATGCTACCAGATGACCCAGACAGTAAAGTCAATGCCTGCGTGGATAATGTGTACCGTATCTGGGAGGAACACGCCGATACCAAAGCGACACAGCTTGTGTTCTGCGACCTGTCCACCCCGAAAAATGACGGTACTTTCAATGTCTACGACGATATGAGGGAGAAACTGATAGCCCGTGGTATTCCTGCGGAGCAGATACGATTTATCCACGAAGCGACCACCGATGCACAGAAAAAAGAGTTGTTCGGCAAGGTCAGAAGCGGCGAAGTCCGTGTGCTGTTCGGCTCTACTCCTAAGATGGGAGCAGGTACGAATGTGCAGGACAGGCTCATAGCAATCCATAACCTTGACTGTCCGTGGCGTCCTTCCGACCTTGAACAAAGGCAGGGGCGTATTGAACGGCAGGGAAATATGTTCCCAGAGGTGGAGGTTTACCGCTATGTGACCGAGCAAACTTTTGATGCCTACCTCTATCAGTTGGTGGAGAGCAAGCAGAAATTTATCAGCCAGATAATGACGAGCAAAAGCCCTGTACGCTCTGCCGAAGATGTGGACGAGGTTGCCCTGTCCTTTGCGGAGGTTAAAATGCTTGCCACAGGCGATGCCCGTTTTAAGGAAAAGATGGATTTGGATATACAGGTTTCCAAGCTCCGAGTGTTAAAGCAGAGTTATCTTTCCGAACATTACGACCTTGAGGACAGGGTGCTGAAATACTATCCCCAGACCATTAAAGAGTATGAGGAACGCATTGCAGGATATGAAAATGATGCAGCTCTTGCTGAGCAGCACAAGCCGCAGGGTGAGGATAAGTTCTGCTCGATGACATTAAAAGGAGTGACCTACACCGAAAAGGCAGACGCAGGCGAGATGCTCCTTGCAATCTGCAAGGATTATCCGATGTCCGCACCTACCGAAATCGGCAGCTACCGAGGTTTCCGAATGGAGATTTATTATGATACTGTCAATGCTCATTACTGTATGAACTTCTGCGGAAAGGCAAAGCATAAGGTGGATTTAGGTGCTGATGCCCTCGGAAATCTGACCCGAATTGAAAACGAGCTGTCAAAGCTCCCCGCCAGACTGGAAGCTGCCAAGACCAAAAAGGCGGAAACTATCGCACAGCTTGAAACCGCAAAGGAGGAAATCAAGAAGCCTTTTGCCTTTGAAGATGAGCTGAAAGAAAAAACAGAACGGCTGAACGCTCTTAACATTGAGCTGAATCTGAATGAAAAAGATACTTCCGTTATGGATACCGAGCCAGAGCAGACAGAAGAACAGCCCGAAAGAAAATGTGCAAGTCGGGAGAGATAATGCGGTTTGCATATTTGTATTGCTGATTTCTGGGAAGTATAATAGGTGTAGATTAGTAAATGTCGGAGGTGAAAGGTGTGCTTGATAATTTCAGATTTGAAACCTTTGTTGATGTGCATAGCAACATCTTTGCTGAATATCTAAGCTCCGTTATCGCAAAGCTGCCCAAAGAAAATCCAGAATACCATTTCATAGAGGAAAGGATAGAGGAACTCTACAAGGAGTATCCCAAAGTGATGGCAGTTTTGGATACGGAAAAGCCGAGTGATTTATCCGAGCAGGAGTGTAAGGCTTTGATAGAAGTTTTGGAGCTTCGGAACAGACTCAGCGATATGCAGCAGGAAGCAATCTATTTCAGAGGGTGCTATGACAGCGTTGGGTATCTCAAAAAGGCAGGAATTTTGTAACCAAGAATGGCGGCATTGGCGTTGAGCTGATGCCGTCTTTTGCATAGCGGCACAGGTAGAAAAATATGTCGTAATATGCTATAATATAATACAAGGTTTGGTCGAAAGGATTGTGAATATGAAAGTTTATATCTTAGCTTCGCTTGATAATATCTCATTTGCAGAAAAACTTTTAAGCAACATAAGAAATGCAAAGATTATTTCAAAGCCATCAATAAATGAAATTGGTTCAAATATTAATGTAGCTCTAAAACGAAAAATGGAGAGTGCAGATGTCGTTTTAGCGATAATAGATGAAAAATTCTCTGATAGTGTACCTCTTAATTTGGAGTTGCAGTTGGCACAAATGTCAGTACGAGAAAATAGAAATAAAGTGTTAATTCCAGTTGTTTTGAATAAGGCAGATGTTCCTAAATGTATAGAAGGAACATTATATATCGACTGCATTTCCGATTCTGAGCAAGATTTATGCAAAACACAATTGATGATAGAAAAGGTGTTGACACATAGAAAATATATTATAAGAAAGGGCAATCTAAAGGAAAAAAACAGTAGAACATCTTCTATGATAATTATGACTCTTGCCATTGAAATGTTTGCAATGCTTTTCATTGTTCTATTATTTAAGGAAAATCCTTTTCAAATGGGAAGTATTGGGGACGAGAGTATTATTACTATAACATTCGGAATAGCCTCTGTGATGTTAGCTTTTGTAGCTCTTTTAACGAGCTATTTATCAATTATGAAAAGACGATGGCAAGAAGATGATGAAGAAGAATTAGAGTCTTATTCAAGACGATTAAAACGGGCTATAGTTCCAGAAGAAATAAAACAAGAGGAAAAAAAGAGTTCTGGAAATGAAGGTAAGAAAAAGGAAATTGATGCTTTAGAGCGTATGATGATTAACCTTGAGGATATTAAAGAGTTTTATACTTGGAGTCAAAAGCAGGCTAAAGCATCATTCATTTTAGCTGTAATAATGTGTATTTCTGGATTTGGTTTAATGATAGTTGCAATACTGATACCTATTGTATTCAGATTGAGTTTTCAGATGTCAATTATCCCAGCTATTGGAGGAGTTATAACAGAGTTAATTGCAGGAACAGCACTGGTAGTATATCGTAATTCGTTATCACAACTCAATCACTATCATAAAGCCTTACACGAGGACGAGCGTTTTTTATCAAGTGTAAATTTGCTTGGAAAATTCAGTTCAGTTGAGGCACAAGATGATATGTTACGAGAAATAATAAGAAGTGAAATACAAATGAATTTAGCCGAATTGCAAGAAAATGAAAATAGGGAAGCAGGCAATTCAAAATAGTATTTTAAAGTGTCTAATTGCAGAAAGAACATATTAAAGTGGTATTTGTTGGTATCTAATGTTTCCTCATGGTTGTATGGGGAATAATTAGTAATTATGTGATATGATTTTCAGTGGGATTTTTCAATTGAGAGGAAAAGATATGTCTGATTTTAATAAAATAATGGCATTTCAACAAATGATGCCATATCTAAATAAAGAGCAGCAAGATAATTTAGCAACGACTCTTGGAATGGAGTTACAGGAAATTGAAAGACGGTTGGTGGGAAAAAATAAGGAAGATGAATTTATTTTAATTCTTCTTTTTATGGAAGTGTGTAAAAGTATTACTGCATTTGATGAGGGGGTATCTCAATTATTAAAGACGGCAACCTCCGATTTACTTGTAGAGTTACAGAATGAAAAGAAGTTCATGTTGGAGATAAAGCATACTGACAAAGAACGGTATTCTATTAGTATGGGAAATCTCCAAAAAAGAATTGATTATGCGAGTAAATATGGATTGGAATTGTTTTTTGCCATCTCAATTAAAGGATATTGGATGCTGTTTAATGCGGAATATTTGAAAGAGAAAAAAGGAAAGATAGATATTTCTGATTTAATGAAATCTAAATTGGATGAAATGCTTGATTGTATTAGCTATGTCTTTCCAAAAGGGTTGAGGATAAAAAGTGTTTATTCTACAGATGAAACGGTAAAATCTACAGGTATTAAATTTCCACCATACGGAAATATGGTATCTTATGAGTTGTACTATAATGATAGAAGAATTTTCAGAGTAAAAGGGAAAAACAGTCCATATATTGGTTATACGATGATTTTAGAAGCACTGCAAGACAGACTGTCAATGGATACACAAATTATAGAACAGTCGGATAATTATACCGTTATCAATGAATCGTTTTCAAATGATTTTAATGCTATATCAGAATACAAGTTTTTGTTAGCACCAGTTGAACATACCGCATATGATGGCGAAGAAAAATATACCGCTCATACATATATTGAAAATGCAAAAGCAGATGCCAATCTTTTAAAAATGCATTTTCAATTGGGGCATGTCAGAGGAATGATGCAATATTTAGCTGATAACGGAGTCGAAATAATGTATATAAGAAATAATCTTATATATAAATTAAATCCTCAATAATAATGGTAATTTACATAGCCGAGAGGTTTTCATTTAACGAAAGCCCCTCGGCTTTTTCTATTTCTGGAGGTGATTTTATCCATTGAGAACTAAGCGACACTATGTGCAGATTGACCCAGATGTACTTGAACGGGTACGCCAGATTGACTTGTTATCCTATCTGCGTGAGTTTGAGCCAAGCAATCTCGTTAAGGTCAAAGGCACAAGCAATGTGTACTGTACCACAGAACACGACAGCTTGAAGATTTCCAACGGCAAATGGTATTGGTGGTCGAGGGGTTTCGGCGGCTATTCTGCTCTCGATTATCTCATCAAGGTTAAGGAATATGACTTTGTGGAAGCCGTGGAAATTCTCACGGGACAGACGATGGCGGACTGGAAGCCGCCCCCTGCTCCCAAGAAAGATGAGCCGAAAGTCCTGCTCCTGCCGCCAAAGAATAAGGATTGTAACCGAGTGATACAGTATCTTTTCGGGCGTGGTATTGACTATCAGCTCATACAGGAATGTATTGCAGATGGCACGCTCTATGAGAGTGCCGATTACCACAATGCTGTTTTTATTGGGAAAGATGAAAGCGGAACACCGAAATATGCTGCCCTGCGAAGTACTCTCGGCAGCACTTTCAAGCAGGACGCATCGGGCAGCGACAAGCGGTATTCGTTCCGACTTCTGGCAAGAGAGCCAACGGATACCGTGCATTTATTTGAAGCCGCCATTGATTTACTGTCCTATGCCACTTATCTAAAATGCGAGGACAAGGACTGCAAATCGGAGAGTCTGCTTTCTCTTTCGGGCGTGTATCAGCCAAAGAAAGAGATGAAGGACAGCAAAATACCCATAGCCCTCACAACTTTTTTGAGTGCCAATCCACAAATTAAGACCATAGTTCTGCATCTGGATAATGATAAGGTAGGCAGACTTTGTACCGCTACTTTGAAAGAACTGTTGCAGAAAGACTACAAAATCGTTGATGATCCACCGCCTGTCGGCAAGGACTTCAACGATTTTTTGTTGTCCTATCTGGGGATTACAAGACCAAAGTCTGCCCGTGAAAGGAGTGATGTCCGTTGATTGTGTAGCAGTTTTTTCCCAGAAAGATACCGAAACCAAATCAAAATTTAATGCTGAAAGCGAGGAATGAACCATTGAAAAAGTATGATGTAACCCTTACCGCCCATTATCAAAAGACCGTTTCCGTCTATGCAGAAAGCTCCGAACAGGCAAAGGAAAAAACAAAAATTATCCTGTTCGACACAGACCTTATCAACTTTACTGATGATGATTTTGTCTGCGGCGAAGCCGATATTACCGAGCAGAGCGAGGACAGTCTTGATAGTGCGTGCGAGAACACACTACAGGAAAATGAGGATTGTTCGGACTGTCCGTACTTCTGTCCCGTGTGCGGTGAGTGTATGTATGAGGACGACTGCGAGGAATGAGATGTCTTACCAAGCACTGAATTTGGTTAGCCAAATTCGCTTGTTAGGGGACAGCCCCCTAATACCCCGTGAGAACAGAAAGGAGTTCAAGAATGAGTGAGTTCTTATTTTTCATTATCGGCACAATGCTCGGCGGTCTGTTCGGCGTTGTGTGTATGTGCTGCTTGCAGATAAACAGACTTTCCGAGAGAAAGGAAGAGGACAATGCGAAAAAGAAATGTGCAGATACTTTTCCGTCTGACTGAGGAGGAAGCCGAACACCTTAATGAGCTTGTGCGGAAATCGGGTCGCTCAAAAGAAGCCTTTTTAAGAGAAATGGTAAGGGGCTATCAGCTCTGCGAAAAGCCCGACCCAGAGTTCTATAAAATGATGCGTGAGCTGTCCGCTATTGGCAACCGTATCAATCAGCTTGCGGTTAAGGCAAACGCCCTCGGCTTTGTGGATACCCCGATGCTCCGTGAGGAAGCAAGGAAGTGGCACGAATTTCAGATTGAAATTCGCAAAAGGTATCTGCTTCCACGCAGGTCATCGTAATGGCGGTCTGCGAGATATGGGATGTGCGTGGCAGGCTCGACCACCCAATCGACTATGCCGAAAATCCCGAAAAGACAGCCAACCCCAAATACACCGAAGCCGACCTGCAGGCGATGGTCGATGTAATGGAGTACGCTACAAATAAGAATAAGACCGAGCAGCGTTTCTTTGTCACAGGCGTAAACTGTGACCCGACCACCGCTAGAGATGAAATGATGATTACCAAAGCGGGGTGGAACGACACGAGCGAGATTGTCTGTTACCACGGCTTTCAGAGCTTCAAGCACGGTGAGGTTACGCCAGAGCAGGCTCACGAAGTCGGCGTTAAACTTGCTGAGCGAATGTGGGGCAACAGATTTCAAGTCATCGTTGCCACCCATCTGAATACCGACTGCCTGCATAATCACTTTGTCGTGAACTCTGTTTCTTTTGCTGACGGTATGCACTACCACGACAACAAAGCAAATCTGCGGCTGCTCCGTCAGCGTTCCGATGAGCTTTGCCGTGAGTATGCCCTGTCCGTCATCGAACACCCAAGCGGCAAGAAAAAGCCCTACGCCCTTTACCAAGCCGAAAAGCAGGGGCGACCCACGAGGGATAATGTTGCAAGACAGGCGGTGGACGAAGCTATCAGCAAATCATTCACGCTGAAAGACTTTGACCGCCAGTTGGCAGAAATGGGCTACCGCATAAACTTTGACCCCAACCGCAAGTATTGGACGATTATCGGCAAGGGCTGGCAAAGACCCAAGCGGCTTTATAAGCTCGGAGAGGAATACACCAATGACAGGATTATGGAGCGTATCAGAGAAAATTCCTATGCGGTCAAATTCCAGAGCTTCTCGGAGCCACAGCCACAGATTAAGGTCTATCGGGTCAAAGGCTCTTTGAAGAACGCTAAGAAAATCGGTGGCTTGCGTGGACTGTATCTCCATTACTGCTACAAGCTCGGTATCCTGCCAAAAGGCAGAAAACAAAATTATGCACGGCTTCATTATCTCTTAAAGGACGACCTTATGAAGATGGAAGCCATCACACAGGAAACAAGGCTGCTTTGCCGCAATCACATTGATACGGCGGAGCAGCTTTGTTCATATAAAGGCTCTCTGGAAACGGAGATGTCTGCCCTGCTTCAGAAGCGAAAGGAGCTTTACTCCAAATCCCGCAGGATAAGCGGCGAAGAAAAGGAAGCGGTCAAGGCAGAGATTTCCGATATTTCGGGGCGGCTGAAAGTTATCCGAAAGGAGGTCAGACTGTGCGAGGGCATTTCCGCCCGTAGTGATACCCTCAAGGAAAAATTGCAGACGATACGGGCAGACGAAAACGAACAGCGAAGAAAGGAGCTGATGAAGAATGAACACAGGCGGCGAAGCGGCAGAACAAATCGTCCGAATGAGCTTGGAGGGCTTTGAGGTCGCTGCCAAAATCACAGGTGCAGGTGCGAAGAACATCGCTATCCTGTTGTATTCCATTCTCAAAGAAGAAAAGAAAACCAAAGGAAAAGCAAGGCTGACAAGTATGCTCCGTTCTGGCAAGGAGCTGAAAGTCTTTACCGTCAAAAGCGGCGACTTGAAAAAGTTCACGCAGGAAGCAAAAAAATACGGTGTGCTTTACTGCGTCCTCACGGACAGAAAAAACAAAGACCCAAATGCAGAGGTCGATGTCATCGCTCGTGCCGAGGACGCATCGAAAATCAGCCGTATTGTGGAACGCTTTAATCTTGCTTCGGTGGATACCGCTTCTATTGTGACGGAAGCCGAGAAATCCAAAGATGCAAAGGACGGTCAGCCAGAGCCAGATATTGGTGTGCAGGAAAAGGCGGAGAAAGATAAGCTGCTTGACGAGCTTATGGGCAAGCCTGTCCAGAAGGAGGAAAACGCACCAAACCCCTCGGTGGCAAAGACAGAAAAATCCCCTCAGTCCGAGCCTACCTCAGAGCAGCCAAAGAAATCCGCAGAGGGGGCTACTATGACTAAGGAGAAACCTTCTGTCAGAGAGGAACTGCGGAAAATCAAGGAGAGCCGCAAGGAGCAGAAAGCAGAGATTAACACTTCCGTCCTGGACAAAAGCGGAGCTTCCGACAGGGCGAAAAGTGCTAACGGGAAAACGGAGCATAAACAGCCCCAGAGAAAGAAAAAGAAACCAAAATCCAAAGAAACGAGGTAAACAGCTATGAGTATTTACGATGTATTCAGCGGCGGCAACAGACCTTTTGATAAAGAGGAATGGGCTGCCGCAAAGCAGGCACAGCGGAAAGAAGCCTATGAGCTGATTGACAATACCTGCTCTGAAATGATGGCAAGCGGCGACAGCTTCCGTCAGTATCTTAATGTGCAGGGTAGCTTTGACCGCTACTCCGTGGCTAACGCTATTCTGGTGTCAGCACAGATGCCCGAAGCAACGCAACTTAAAGAGTACAGCAAATGGAAAGCGAACCGTGTCTATGTGAATAAGGACGCACAGAAAATTATTATCCTTGAGCCGAGCAAGGAATACACCCGTGAGGACGGGACAAAGGGCATCTCCTACAATGCCAAAGTGGTTTATGATATTTCCGAAACCTCGGCAAAGGACAGGCAGCAGGAACAGGAGCCGAAATCCATGCGTGAGCTTGTGTCGGCTCTGATTGATGCAAGCCCTGTACCCTGTGTACCCGTCGGTGAGCTTGAACTGCCTGCCTATTATGACAGCTCTCAGCAGACCATTTTTGTCAAGAAAGGGCTTTCTGAGGAAGTGCTGTTCGTGAGTATGGCAAAAGAAGTGTCGGCGGCGGTCTATGACTTTAAGTACAACGAGAGCCGTGATGCTTCCGACTTCAAATCCTTCTGCGTTGCCTATATGGTAAGCTCCCGTTACGGCGTGGATACCAGAGGGTTTGACTTTTCCAGACTTCCCAGAGAGTATGCGGAAATGGATACGCAGGCATTCAAGGGAGAGCTTGGCACGATGCGTGATGTTCTGGGCGAAATCCAGAGCGATATGTATAAGAGTATGGAAAAGAACAAGCCTGCAAAGAACAAAGAGCAGGAACGCTAATCGGAGGTGAAGACTATGAGAGAGGAACGATACCATATCGCACTTGATAAGTACGATAAGAATATCGTCATCAACGCCTTAAACACCCTGCGTATACAGCAGTTAAAGGAGGAACGCCCCACCGAGCCTGTTGACGAGCTGATAAGCAAGGTGGCACACGCCCCGACAAAAAAGGTTAAGGTCGTGCATTGCAGGTGCAATGAGGAACGATGACCAGAAAACGAGCCTAATCCTTTCTGTCTGCGGCATACTTCCTGTCGTATGGCTTGCCCTGCTGACAGCACCCTATGTCAGCGGCGGTCTTGTAGAGATTATCCGAGGTCTGCCCGTGGCGATGGGCAATCCGTTCGAAATAATGGTGTGTGAGGACAGCGTAAAGACTGTCCTTATTTTTTTGCTTGCCTACGTTATGGGCATCGGCGTTTATTTCTCTACACGCAGGAACTACCGCAGGCGTGAGGAACACGGCTCTGCGAAATGGGGCAACGCAGGTGCTTTGAATAAGAAGTACCGAGATAAAGACCCGTCAGCTAATAAGCTCTTGACCCAGAATGTCCGTATTGGGTTGGACGGGAAAAAGCACCGCAGGAATCTGAATATTTTAGTCTGCGGCGGCTCTGGTGCGGGTAAAACAAGGTTTTTCTGCAAGCCAAATGCTATGCAGTGCAACACATCTTTTGTAATACTCGACCCAAAGGGCGAAATCGTCCGTGACATCGGGGGTCTGTTGGAAAATAAAGGCTATGAGGTGCGTGTGCTTGACCTTATCAATATGCACCGCAGCCATTGTTACAATCCCTTTGTCTATCTGCGGAACGATAACGATGTTCAGAGGTTGGTAACAAACTTGTTTAAGGCGACCACGCCGAAAGGCTCACAGTCGCAAGACCCGTTCTGGGATACGGCGGCGAGTATGCTGCTTCTGGCTCTGGTGTTCTATCTGAAATATGAAGCACCGCCAGACGAGCAGAATTTCCCGATGGTTATGGAGCTGCTCCGTGCAGGCGAAGTCCGAGAGGACGATGACAGCTATGTAAGCCCTCTGGACGAGCTGTTTGACCGTCTGGAAATGGTAAACCCAGAGCATATCGCCCTAAAGTA
>CAJMSD010000017.1 GCA_905215965.1 uncultured bacterium
TGAGTAGGAAACTCTCATGTACGGTGTAGAGTGGGGGAAAATCCAGAGATAATATCAAAAGATTACCTATCACTATTCAAGAATTTGTTCGTGGCAACAAAATTGCAGAATGTAGCCGGAATCTCCAACTCCGCTTCTCAAAAAGCTCTCGATTTGTTTCTCAAATGCCGTTATCTCGATGAAAAGACTGGCGGCAAGGGCGTGATTTTCGCAACCGGAACACCTCTGAGCAATTCCATTACTGAGCTGCACACCATGATGCGTTACTTGGAATACGATTTCCTGAAAGACCACGGCTTACAGCACTTCGACAACTGGGTTGCGGTTTTCGGTGAGCAGAAAACAGACTATGAGTTAAAGCCTGCGGGCAACGGCTTCAAGGAGCGCACCCGTATCGCTAACTATACAGGTCTGCCCGAATTGATGAGTATGTTCAAGCAGGTCGCTGACATTAGGACGGCGGACACGTTGAAACTTGATGTACCTGACTGTGATTATCAGGTTGTTCAGGTCGAAGCTACTCCTTTTCAGCAGGAGCTTGTTCAGGAGCTTGCCGACAGAGCTGATGCTATCAATGCAGGAAATGTTGATCCTTCGATCGACAATATGCTCAAGATTACGTCGGACGGCAGAAAGCTCGGTCTTGATCCGAGACTGATCGATCCGTCCTTTGAGGACAACCCCGATACAAAGCTGAACAGGTGCGTTGAGAACGTAGCCCGTATCCACGCTGAAACGGCTGAGGACAGGCTCACGCAGATCATCTTCTGTGATTTGGGTGTACCGCACAAGGCAGCAGAAGCAGCGGTCGAGGGTGAAGATGCCGATGATGCTAAGGATAAGAAGTCTATCGCTGAGGTCGAGTCTCTTGAAGAAGAATGCGATTTTTGCGTGTATGAGCAAACATTATCTAATGGATACACATTAACTCATACTTACTTCAATTCGGACTTTTCGCCGTCTGCAAGCCCGTTATCGAGGAATTTGTAATAAATCTGAATACGGCGAGGTGTGCTTTTGTCCTTCGGGCGGTCACCAATCACAACATACTCGATCAGGTCAACGCACATTTCCCTTGTCAGCTCAGGTGCATCTGCATACTGTTTCAGACGGCAGATAAATTCCTCAATATCGTCCCTTGCCTTGCTGTCCTGTTCTAATGCGGCAGTAAGGCTTTTTACTTTCTCCGTCAGTTCAGCTTCTTCTGCACGGAACTGACCGAGCGTTTCAAGGCACAAGTCCTCCGGCACCTTGCCGAGCAGCTTATCCTGATAGACCTTCTGTGTCATCATCTTCAACTCAGCAAGCCTTGACTGGCACTTTGCAAGCTGTTGACGGGCATTATCAAGGTTCTTTGTACCCTCTGTCTCCTTGCGTCTGAGGAACTCCTGTCGGGCTTCTTCTTCGTTCTCAATCACATATCTTGCCTTTGCGAGAATGTCTGCAAGCACGATCTTCTCGATCTGCTTCTGACTGATATAGTGCGTGGTGCAGGCAGTTGAACCGCAGCGGGTGTAAGTGCCGCACACATAGAAGTAGTTGACCGAGCCGTCCTTTTTCTTTGCGTGACCGTTCAGCTTCATCTTAGCACCGCAGTCAGGGCAGAACATCATACTGTTCAGCGGAAGAACAATGCCCTTTTTCATGATCTTGCCGTGACTTGCACAGTGGTCAACCTCCTGACACTTATCCCAAAGCTCCTGAGAAATAATAGGCTCATGGGTGTTTTCAGCAATTACCCACTCGTCCTTGCCACGGCGGACAGACTTGTGGTTTTTGAATGATACGGTTGTAAACTTCTGCTGTGCCAGATGTCCGATATAGATCGGGTTGCCGAGGATATTTCTCACCGCCACATGACTCCAGTAATGAAAGGTGTTCTTATACGGATTCGGCTTTCCCAACCTCTGCGCCCGATAGTCGGACGGTATCGGCACACCATCGGCATTCAGGATCTTAGCGATCTGTGTTGGCGTGATACCAGTTGCACGAAGCTCAAAGATACGGCGCACCACCTTTGCGGCGGGCTCATCAATAATGGGAGTATGCTTTTCATCATCGCCCTTGAGATAACCGTAGGCGGCGAATGAAGCGATATATTTTCCCTCTTTGGCATTCTGAGCGAGGACACTGCGTACTTTCTTGGAAGTGTTGGCAGCGTGCCATTCATTGAAAAGATTCATGATTGGCATAAGATCCATTGCCGTACTGTTGCGGTCAAGCGTATCCACATTGTCGCTCAGGGCGATGAAGCGGATATTGAATGAAGGAAAAATGTAGTCGATATACTGACCGACTTCGATGTAATTACGACCAAAACGAGAGAGGTCTTTACAGAGGATCAAGTTTATCTTGCCCGACTTTGCATCATCGAGAAGCTGTCTGACACCGGGTCTGTCGAAACTTGTTCCCGAATAGCCGTCGTCCTCGTATATCCCCACCAAGTTCCAGCCTGCATGCTGACTGACATAGTCCGTCAGCATTTTCTTCTGATTTTCAATGGAGAGGGACTCGCCCTCTCGCATATCTTCCTGTGATAATCTCACATAAATACCTACATTGTAGGTTGACTGTCTTGTCATGACATACTCCTTTCCAATCAAGACAGCCATATTCGATATTACCATTATAGCGCATAAAACCGAATATGGCAAGTCCTTTTTTCTATCTTTTCAGACTTGTCCAACGGTTTCTGCATAGGCTCTTTCAAAAGCCATTCTGTAAAGCTCCTTGTCGAGAGATTTCTCCCCGACATAGTGGCTTGTGACGGTAAAAAGCTGACCGTCGATCTCATAAGTTGCTTCGCTCACGGGCTTGTCTTTGTATCGCTCGTTCAGCTCGGCAAGAGTAGCATCGTTTGTTGTCAATTTTCTCCTTTCCGCCTGCGATTATCTATCTCTACACGCATAGGCTTTTTGTTGCAGGGGCGTTACGCCTGCACAGGGTAGTCGTGCGGAACGGCAGAGCCGTCCCGTTTACAGCTATCGTTTTGTTGTCGGATATATTTTTAATCCGAGTAAGGATTTTTCTTCTCAAAGAAGGAAGTCTGACCGAGCATTTCTTCCTCGTCAGCAACATCATCATAGCTATTCTCCGACACTGATTCATCATCAGCAACGGACGTAGCCGCCTGCTCGTGTTCTCTTGCGATCATATCCGCAAGCGCCTGTCCCTCACAGCTATACTGCTTACACAGCGACTGATATATCAGCAGAGCCTTCTGCTCACTCAGCTTTTCACATTCAGCCGTATCTGATTTGATACGCTCTTTCAGCTTGCCGATCTTCTCATCGAGTTTCGTGATCTTCTTTGCGATGTCAGCCATATCATCACCACCGTTCGTTTCAGATTTCGGGAAGATACCCGATGATAATATTATAGCGCGCAACGCCTTACTTTGTCTATTGGCAGTGCGCATGAACTTTGGTGTGCCAGATGAGTTTTGCGTTCGACAAATTGTTATGGGGATTTTATTTTGACAGCAAAATAACACCGCAGAGATACTGCTTTCAAGCATAGGGAACAGGGATTATTCAGAACAAGTCGCATAGCTACAAACACGCTGATGAGCGCCTGAGCGACTATGAAAGTTCGCTCAGAAATATTTTCACGAAAGCGATGAAAAAAACAATCGGACCTGGGCGGTCGGAAGAATACCAAAATCAAACCTAGCAAGCTCTGCATATTGTGTACACAAGTTCACAATATGCGCTGGTTTTAAAAATCAAATAAAAGATTGATTTCAAACCCAGCAAGCACGGTATTCATGGGGTACATTTTGAAAAATGACCACCCTGAATACAACAGCTTGTTAGAGGGATTTGCACCCCTAAGACCCCGCTTGAAAAATGAAAGAAAAAGTGATATAATAGGCAATGAAAATGGGCGAATACTAAGATTTTGGAGGTTTGTCTATGAACGTAAAATCAGACGAGGAACGGAAGTCAAAGGTGCTGAAAGTCCGCTTAAATGACAGTGAGTTTGCCAAGCTGAAACAGTACACGGAGGAAAGCGGTCTGCGCTCAATGTCGGAGTATATTTACAATTCGATTCTTGCCACTCCCATAATTGAGTTGACGGACGAAGAACTTGCACCCGATATGGCAAGATTTAAGGTGATCGCTGACCGCATAAATTCCATAGCAATTCAGGTCAATCAGACGGGAAATGTTTATCCCGAAGATATGCAGGAAATACGTCAGGGAGTTGATGAAATATCCGCAAGGCTTGCTGAGTATCAGGCAAAGTTGGAACGCTTTGCTGTGACACCGCAGACGTTCAGAGCGATAGTCGATAAGGCTCACGAGGACGTGAGAAAATAAGAGAAAAAATGCACCGAGGAAAACGCCTTTATTGCTGCGCCCTGCACAAGAATTATTACAATTATTTCGCAGAGCTGGACTCCGAAAATGGAATAGGCTATAATATAGCTACTATGAAATTGGAGGTGCAGTATATGTTAGCAATATCCGAATTGGCAATGCCGAAATCAAACACGGTCACCACCGTCTGTAATAGTAAGCGTGAGGTCTGGACGGATTACGAAGAAGCAAAGGCGTATTTCCTTGAACTCATGATGTCTACGGACGGCGAGGAGCGTGAGCGAGCAGAGTGCGTTTATATTCAGCTTATGCACGGACTTGATGAGTGCAGTGACGAGGACTAGTAATCAAAAAAGGCTTTGCAGAAATGTGATGGAGTTATCTCCGCCTATGTGTGCAGATGGAGATAATTCTCTCTATCTTCCGCTTCTCATCTTCCGATACTCCGACGGTGAAACACCAACGTGCTTATGAAACAGCCTGCTGAAATAAAGAGCGTTATCATATCCGACAGCCTCGGCAATTTCAGAAATATTGTATTCGGTGGTTTCCAGCAGACTTTGTGCGTTTGCCATTCGTAGGGAGAGGATATACTGCATCGGAGTAACCTTCAGAATTTGCTTGAAGCTTCGTATAAACCAACAGGTGCTCATATGACGTGACTCGGCGTATTCATCAATGTTCAGAGGCTTGTTGTAATTTTCATTGAAATAATGGGTAGCACGATCAATCTCATTCTGAATTTCACTGCCTGATTTTTTTCCTTCTTTAATGTAACGGTTAATCATAATGAAAATGTGCCGAAGCATAATGGCTATCAATTCTTCATAATTAGGTCGGCAAAGCTGAAGCTCCTGAATAATCTGACGATACAGCCACGCATAATCAGGAGAATTACCTGTGTAGAATACATTTTCATTATTTGGCATTTCATAATTATCCAGAATACCTTCAACCATTCTTCCTGTAAAATGCACCCAATACACTTCGGTCTTATCGGGAGCGTGATAATAATAATATTGTATCTCGCCCGGTCGGAATAAAATCATATTTCCTTCTGTAATGACCGTTTGCTTACCATCAAGTCCGTCAAAATAGAAATATCCCTTGCCCTTTGCGATATATAAAAGCTGATAATCTTTTCTTCCTCTTGGTCGCTCGGTTGATACAGTCGGTCTGCTGTGCACACGATAATATCCACAACTTGTAACAACAAGAGATTTACTTGTATCAACCATATCGTTGAGAGAATTATACAAATATGCGACATTAGTAAACATAAGCTATCTCCTTCCGTTTTTCTTCAGTATAGCATAAAAAGCTTTGTATTTCAATACCTTTGTATCATTTTGTGCATATATTAGTCGATAATGTTTATAGTTTTGCTGTAAAATTCGTGTTAAAATAAAATCAAGAACTAAGGGTAACTTTAAACGGAAACGGTATTCACCCGTTATGTGAGTGCGCTTCGGTGCAAAACTCGAGACTTGCACCGAAACTGAATAACAACAGTATTTTCTATTAAAGGAGAGTATTCTATGGATAACAAGAAGTATCTTAAATGGTATAACAAAATCGGATATGGCTCGGGAGATATCGCAGGAAATGTTGTTTACGCCTTCCTCGCAACCTTCGTAATGATTTATCTTACCGATACCGCAGGACTTAACGCTGGGATTGTCGGAACGTTGATGATGGTTTCAAAAATATTTGATGGCTTTACCGATGTTATATTCGGTTCACTTATTGACAAAACCAAAACAAAATTGGGTAAGGCAAGACCCTGGATGCTTTACCCTTACATAGGATGCAGTTTAATGCTGGTTGCTATTTTTGCAGTGCCTCCCCAGTGGGGTGATGTAGCAAAATATGCATATTTCTTTATTACATACACCTTGCTTAACGGTGTATTCTTTACAGCAAATAATATTGCATATTCGGCTCTAACCGCACTTATTACCCGAAATGGCAACGAGAGAGTTCAGATGGGTTCAATCCGATTCATTTTCGCATTTGGAACAAGTCTGCTTATCCAGTCAGTAACTGTAAAGGCTGTTGAATGGTGTGGCGGCGGAGCTGAAGGCTGGAGAACAGTTGCAATAATCTACGCAATCATAGGTCTCATCGTAAACACAATCTCTGTATTCTCTGTAAAGGAGCTGCCCGAAAAAGAACTTAAAAAAGAAAATCCCGCAGATGAAGAAGCAGCAAAGTTTTCGAGCGATGCTTATCCCGACTTTGAGCTTGCAGATAAGGAAAACCGTGCAAAGGACGAAAGTAAGAAATATTCACTTGTTGATTCCGCAAAAATTCTTCTTGCCAATAAATACTACATTCTGATATGCGGCATCTACATTCTGACGCAGCTTTTCTCATCAACACTCAGTATGGGAATCTACTATATGACTTACATCTTAGGTGACGCAGATTTACTTGGCACATTCTCCCTTGCGATCAATATTCCGATGATTTGCGGTCTGCTTATTACACCCTTCATTGTAAAGAAATGCAAGGGTATGTACAAACTTAATCTAACAGGTTACCTCATTTCTACTATCGCAAGAGCACTGGTAATGGTTGGCGGATATATGCAGAATATCCCGATGATGCTGATTTTCACAGGTGTTGCCGCAATCGCAATGAGTCCTATGCAGGGCGACCTTAACGCACTTATCGCAGCTTGCTCCGATTATACATACCGCACAACAGGCAAGCGAATCGACGGAACAATGTATTCCTGCTCATCTCTCGGTGTTAAAATCGGCGGCGGTGTCGGAACAGCTCTTACAGGCTGGTTGCTCGCAGCAGGGGGATATGTTGCAAACGCTGCTGTACAGCCTGAATCCTGCATCAATATGCTGCACTTTATGTATCTTTGGTTACCGATGATATTAAATCTCTTGATTACAATTCTTCTCTCACGTCTTACAGTTGAAAAAGCAAACGAAGATTGGGATAAAACCCACAGCAACTAAGGAGGACATCTTATGAAACCTACACTCGAATGGCTTAAGAATCCCGAAATTTTTGAAGTTAACCGTGAAAAGGCACACTCTGACCATATATACACAACAAAGGACGGTAATCTCCGTCAGAGCCTGAACGGCACTTGGAAGTTCGCGTATAACGAACACCCTGATAACAGACCTGCTGATTTCTACAAGGCTGACTTTGATGTGACAGCTTTTGACGAAATCAAGGTTCCCGGACATATTCAGCTTCAGGGTTATGATAAGCCTCAGTATGTCAATACACAGTACCCTTGGGAGGGACACGAACAGCTCGTTCCTCCGCAAATTCCTCAGAAGCGTAACCCTGTGGGAAGCTATGTGAAATTCTTTGATGTTGACAAGGCGCTGCTTGGAAAAGATACATATATCAGCTTTCAGGGCGTTGAAACTGCAATATATGTGTGGCTTAATGGTGAGTTTGTAGGTTACTCCGAGGACAGCTTTACTCCCTCCGAATTCAATATTACACCCTATCTGAAAGAAAAGAACAACAAGCTTGCGGTTGAGGTTTACCGTTACAGCACAGCAAGCTGGCTTGAAGACCAGGATTTCTGGAGATTTTCAGGTATCTTCCGTGACGTGTATCTTTACGCTGTTCCCGAAATTCATATTCGTAATATGAAGGTTACCGCAGACTATGATTGCGAAAACGGCAACGGTATTCTTACAACCGAACTCTATATTATTGGCGAAAAGGACTACTCCGTAAAGCTTACGCTTACCGACAAAAACGGCATCAAGGTTTACGAAAGCGACGCAGCAGATGTTACAGCATCAATTCCCAATGTTATGCCCTGGAGTGCAGAAGAACCCAATCTTTACACACTTACTGCTGAAATTGCCGCTGACGGTGAGATTGTTGAAACAGCCGAAACAAAGGTCGGTTTCCGTACTTTTGAACTAAAAAACGGCATTATGTGTCTAAACGGAAAGCGTATTATCTTCAAGGGCATCAACCGTCACGAATGGAGCGCAGAAGGCGGAAGAGTTGTTACCGAAGAAGATATGATGTGGGACATCCGTTTTATGAAACGCAATAACATCAACGCTGTCCGCACCTGTCACTATCCCAACAACTCCCTCTGGTACAAACTTTGCGACGAGTATGGTATTTACCTTATTGACGAAACAAATCTTGAAAGTCACGGTACTTGGCAGAAGATGGGCGCTTGTGAGCCGTCAATAAATATCCCCGCCTCTCTTCCCGAATGGAAGGAAGCCTCCCTCGACAGAGCAAGGTCAATGTATGAACGTGATAAGAACCACGCAAGCGTACTGATATGGAGCTGCGGAAACGAAAGCTACTGCGGTGATGATATTGAGTCAATGGCTGAATACTTCCACGAGGTTGACAGCACAAGACTTGTTCACTACGAAGGCGTTGTGTGGAACAGAAAATACGACCACATCACCGATATGGAAAGCCGTATGTATGCAAAACCCTGTGAGGTTGAGGAATACCTGAAGCAGAACACAGGAAAGCCCTACATCAGCTGTGAATATATGCACGCTATGGGCAACTCCCTCGGCGGTATGAAGCTTTACACCGACCTTGAAGATAAATATGAAGCATATCAGGGCGGCTTTATCTGGGACTACATCGACCAGTCACTTTACAAGGACGGAGTGCTTGTTTACGGAGGCGATTTTGATGACAGAGCAAGCGATTACGGCTTCTGCACAAACGGTATTGTTTACGCTGACCGCACATATTCTCCAAAGGTAAGCGAAGCAAAACAGCTTTACTCCAACATCAGAATGAGTCTTGAGAACGGTGTGCTGACCGTAGAAAACAGAAACCTTTTCACTGATACAAGCGAATATATCTTCAAGGTAACTCTTGAAAAGGAGGGCGACATCCTCAGTGCAGAGGAGCACCGCCTGAACATCTCCGCAGGTGAAAAAGACAGCGTAAAAATCGGTCTTGAAGTTCCCGAAAACGGCGGCGAATATGTTCTGACAGCCTACGCAGTTCTTGCAGAGGACACGATCTGGGCAGAAAAGGGACACGAGATATCCTTTGCACAGCAGATCGTAAAAACTCCCGAGATCACAGCCCCGATGACTGCTCATAAGGCAGAGATAGTGTACGGCGATTTCTGTATCGGAGTAAACGGCGAGGGCTTCTCGATGCAGTTCGACAAGCGTGAGGGCGGCGTAAGCTCGCTGGTCTACAACGGAGTTGAGTACATCACAAGAGCGCCTAAGGTAAGCTTTTTCAGAGCGCACACCGATAACGATACAGGCGCGGGCTACCCTTGCGAGAATGCACAGTGGCAGATCGCAGGAAAATGTGCAAAGCTTCTCGGTTTTGAAACAAAAGAAAACGCTGACAGCCTTGAAGTAACATTCAAGTTCCTTGCACCCACTGTTCCGTCATTTGAATACAAGGTTACATATATCGCATATTTCGACGGCAGACTTGGCGTAAAGGCTGAGTATGACGGAGTAAAGGGACTTTCCGATATGCCAGTATTCGCAATGGATTTCAAAATGAAGAAGCAGTATGACAAGTTCACATTCTACGGAATGGGTCCTGATGAAAACTACATCGACAGAAACAACGGCGCAAGACTTGGTTTATACACATTAACTGCACTGGAAAACTTCACAAAGTATCTTAACCCACAGGAATGCGGCAACAGAACAGGCGTGAGATATGTAAATGTATATGAAGAAAACGGAGCAGGTCTTAATTTCACAGCAACAGAAAATCCCTTTGAAATGAGTGTTCTTCCATATAACGCATACGAGCTTGACAACGCTATGCACCGTGACGAGCTACCTGACCCAACTTACACTTGGGTACGCATTGCCGCAAAGCAGATGGGCGTTGGCGGCGATGACAGCTGGGGAGCGCCCGTACACAAGGAATTCAAGATAAACAGCGAAGAAGCAATGTCTCTTGAATTTATCGTATCTTCACTTTGATATCATAGGAGATGATTTTATGAATATTACCGATACTTTACAGAGTATTGAAAACAATGAATTTACAAAAGTCTTTTCAGAGCTTTATGGTACAGACGATGACACTATGACATATCAGAAACAGCGCTATCTTGACGCAGTAAGCAGCTTTGCAAAGCTTTATCCCAACAGAAAGGATATCCGTATCTTCTCCGCATCCGGCAGAACTGAAATCGGAGGCAACCACACCGACCACCAGCACGGCTGCGTGCTGGCGGCGGCTGTAAATCTTGATGCTATCGGCGTTGTAGCCTTTCACAATGACGGAGTTATCCGCATTAAATCCGAGGGATATAATCCTTTTACTGTAAATCTGAGCGATATTTCCGTTCAATCGGGTAATACAGGTACAGGCACAGCCGCAATCGTAAGCGGTATAGCGACAAGATTTATGGATATGGGTGTTAAAATCGGCGGTTTTGATTTATATTGCACCTCTGACGTAATCTGCGGAAGCGGAATTTCTTCATCAGCCGCTTTTGAAACTCTGATTGGTACAATAATAGATACCTATTATAACGATAATAAGGCAGGAGCAGTTGAAATTGCAAAAATCGGACAGTTTGCCGAAAATGTTTATTTCGGCAAGAACAGCGGTCTTATGGACCAGATGGTTTCTTCTGTGGGAGGCTTGGTGTTCATCGACTTTTCAGATACGGAGCAGCCAAAGGTTGAAAGCTTCAGCTGTGATTTTGAGGAATACGGCTACTGCCTGTGCATTACCGATACAAAGAGCAGTCACGCTGACCTTACTGATGATTATACCGCAATCAGAAATGAGATGGAGAATATTGCAAAGCATTTCGGCAAGACCCATCTGAGATTTGTGAATGAGCTTTTATTTTACAATGAAATTCCGAAGCTCCGTGAAACCTGTTCTGATAGAGCAATAATCCGAGCAACGCATTTCTTTGAGGAAAACAATCGTGCAAAATTTGAAGCTTCTGCTTTGAAAGATGGAAACTTTGAATACTTCCTTGAGCTTGTAAGGCAGTCGGGACGTTCTTCAGAAGCGTATCTTCAGAATCATTATTCCTGCTCCGACCCTGAAAATCAGGCAATAACCCTTGCTGTTATGCTCAGCAGAAGATTTCTTGGCAATAGCGGAGCAGTAAGAGTACACGGCGGCGGTTTTGCAGGAACAATTCAGGCATTCGTTCCCGTTGGTCTTGTTGATGACTATATCAATGAAATGAACAGGATTTTCGGAGAAAAATCTTGTACAAAAATGAAAATCCGTCCCGTAGGCGGTGTAGAGATTACTAAGGAGTGATTTTATGGCTATTCTGGTACTTGGCGGAGCAGGCTATATCGGCTCACATACCGCACTTGAACTTGTAAAAGCAGGAAACGAAGTTGTTATAGCAGATAATCTTGTTACTGGATATCGTAAGGCGATTCCCGAAGGGGCAAAATTCTATGAAGGCGACCTCCGTGATTTTGACTTCCTCAACAAGCTTTTTCAGCAGGAGAAAATCGACGCTGTAATTCACTTTGCGGCTTACTCCCTCGTTGGCGAGAGCGTTACAAATCCGCTGAAATATTACGACAACAATCTTTATGGCACGAAAGTGCTTCTCGAAGCAATGGTGAAGAACAATGTGGGCAAAATCGTGTTCTCATCAACAGCCGCTACATACGGCGAGCCTGAGAATATTCCTATCCTCGAAAGTGACAGAACTTGTCCAACAAACCCATACGGAGAAACAAAGCTTGCTATGGAGAAAATGTTCAAGTGGATAGCCGAAGCTCACGGTCTGAGATACGTTTCTCTCCGTTACTTCAACGCTTGCGGTGCTGA
Source organism: uncultured bacterium (assembly GCA_905215965.1). GTDB lineage: Bacteria > Bacillota > Clostridia > Oscillospirales > Ruminococcaceae > Ruminococcus. The sequence continues at coordinate 12,105 of CAJMSD010000017.1, forward strand.
TGAAAGCGGCACAATCGGCGAGGCACACAACCCTGAAAGTCATCTTATTCCGCTTATTCTGCAAGTGCCCAATGGCAAGCGTGAAACAATCTCCATTTACGGCACTGATTACGACACTCCAGACGGAACTTGTATCCGTGACTATATCCACGTTACCGACCTTGCACAGGCTCATATTCTTGCTGTACAGTACCTCAACAATGGCGGCGAGAGCGACATTTTCAACCTCGGCAACGGCGTAGGCTACTCCGTTCGTGAGGTAATCGAAACTGCGAGAAAGGTTACGGGACACCCGATTCCTGCAACTGAAACTTCAAGGCGTGCAGGCGACCCTGCAAGACTTGTCGCATCCAGCGAAAAAGCAAAATCCGTTCTCGGCTGGAAGCCTGTTCACGACAGCCTTGAAGAAATCATTGCAAGTGCTTGGAACTGGCACAAGAATCATCCGAATGGTTATGACGAAAAATAGGGGGCGAAAGTATGATTTGCAATGATGTACAAAAGCTTATTGACTATGCAATAAAAAAGGAGCTTATAACAAACGACGATATCTATGTTGTCCGTAATCAGCTTATGGAAGCTTTGAAGCTTACCGATTGGGAAAGTAATAATACAGAATACCGCAATGAAACTATTGATGAAATTCTCGCTCCGATGATTGACTATGCTTGTGAGAATAATATTATCAACGACACATCGAATTCACGTGATTTGTTTGATACAAAGCTTATGGGTATTCTGACTCCTATGCCAAGAGAAGTTGTTGCTGAGTTCAATAAGCGTTATGCAGTAAATCCAAAGGAAGCTACCGATTGGTATTTTGACTTCAGCAAAAATCTGAATTATGTCCGTGCAGGACGAATTGAGAAAGACCTGAAATGGACTTATGACTGCGAGTACGGCAGGCTTGACATTACAATAAATTGCTCCAAGCCCGAAAAAGACCCCCGTGACATTGCTGCGGCAAAAACACAGAAAGTGTCAGCTTATCCTGAATGTCAGCTCTGTCCCGAAAATGCAGGCTTCGCTGGTCACGCAACACACCCTGCAAGACAAAATCTTCGTCCCGTTCCTTTAACCGTGAACAATGAAAAATGGCAGTTGCAGTATTCGCCTTACGGTTATTACAACGAACATTGTATTGTGTTTAACGAAAAACATATCCCGATGAAAATTGATGATGAGGTGTTTGAAAAGCTGTTTGATATTGTGGATTATCTTCCGCATTATTTTGTAGGGTCAAATGCGGATTTGCCAATTGTCGGAGGCTCAATTTTAAGCCACGAGCATTTTCAGGGCGGTAACTACACCTTTGCAATGGCGAAGGCTCCAATTGAAACCGAGTTTGAAATAAAGGCTTATCCGAAAGTAAAAGCAGGTATTGTGAAATGGCCAATGTCGGTTATCCGTGCTGCGTCCGAGGACAGAAAACAGCTGTCGGAATGCTGTGCTGATATTCTTGCCAAATGGAGAGGGTACTCCGATGAAGGCGTGTTCATCTTTTCTGAAACAGATGGAGAACCGCACAACACAATTACTCCTATTGCAAGAAAAAACGGTAATGTTTACGAGTGCGATCTCGTACTCAGAAACAATATCACGACAGAGGAACGTCCTCTTGGCGTATATCATCCAAATCCGTCGCTTCATCATATCAAGAAAGAAAACATCGGTCTGATTGAGGTTATGGGACTTGCTGTGCTTCCTGCAAGACTTGCAAAGGAAATAAATATGCTTGAAACAGCAATGCTAAACGGAGAAAATCTTAATGCATATCCTGAACTTACACAGCATGCGCAGTGGGCAGAAGATATTTTGAAACGTCATCCTGATTTTAATAAAGACAATGCAAAATCGATTATCGAAGATGAAATCGGAAAGGCATTTCTTGAAGTGCTTGAAGATGCAGGTGTGTTCAAAAGGAATGAGAACGGACAAAAAGCATTTAAGGAATTTATTACAAGCATCAATGAATAAAACAAGAGCAGTACCGCAATTAAGCGATACTGCTCTGTCTGTTCATACATTAGCCACCGTTTAGTCAATAACCATTAGTATTTTGGAATACTTCTGTATGGTCATCGCCATAAATGTAGAGTCTTTTGTTATGTCCTCAGACGAACGGAAATGCCCCTCAGCACCTTCCAAGCCTGCGGAGCGGAAAACTATAACCACCTGAAAAGAAAAGACCTGAGAAATGCTTGTATGAGCAAATCTCAGGTCTTTGTCTGCTATTCAGGCAGTTATTTCGTTGCACGCCATAATGCCGATCTGAACCTCAGCGTAACGGAAAGCGAGTGTGTCATTAGACTTGCGGCATTTATGCGCAATACTGGCATTCCCTGGGCTTTCACCTACGGCAACCACGATACCGAGTCGCTTGCATCTGCAAACAAGCAGGAGCTGAATGAGGTCTACAAATTGGATTGTCAACCCAAATTTAGACAGAAATTATTTAGCCGAGAAGGAAGCTTTAAATTGAACTGGAGAAAGATAGCCGAGAGAAGCATGAATGCGAAAATTGTTGAACCAATGAACGTAATCAGCGAGCTCTGACTTCAGCTGAACAAGAGAATCGAAAGTTTTGTTCATAACAAATTCTGTTTTAAAGATTTTGTAAGTTGCCTCGGCAACAGCGTTATCATACGGGCAGCCTTTATGACTCAACGAGCGGTCAATTTCAAATGCATCAAGAACGTCATTAATAATTTTATTCTTAAATTCATTTCCTCTGTCGGTATGAAAAATTTTCACTTTGGAAAGATTCACACTGCTGCTCAGAAAAGCCTCATAAACAAGCTGCGCATCCTTATGAGCTCCTGCTGAATATCCAATGATTTCACGATTGAATAGGTCGATCAGAATGCATATATAACACCATTTATCACGGACTTTTACATATGTAAGATCGCTTATTACAACTTCCAATTGCTCTCGCTCATTGAATTTTCTGTCAACTTTATTTTCAATTTTTTCTTCATTGCATGTCGTTTTATGAACCTTAAACTGCTTGACTGTATAGTTTGATACCAGCCCGTATTTTTCCATAATACGTCGTATTCGACCTTTAGAAGCAATGATATTTCTCTTTGTGAGTTCAACTTTTATCTTCCTTGAACCATAATTATTCCGGCTTTTTTTGAAAATTTCAATCACAGCGTTTTCAAGTTCGCTGTCTATTTTTCTTGTCTTTTTCTTGTAATAAACGAGACTTCTCGGAACTCCCAGTTTTCTGCACATTGCGCTGATACTGTACTTATGTCGATTCGCAAGAATTATTTCGACTTTCGTGCCATTATCAGCGCTGCCTGTTTTAAAATATCAGCCTCCATTTCAAGTTCCTTAACTCGCTTTCTGAGTTCTATCAACTCATTTTCCTCCGGCGTTCTGTTATCTTTTGCTTTAAATGAACCCGAATTATTGAAATCTCTCACCCATTTCATCACGCTGGATTTTGATATCCCATATTCCTTTGCCACTGAACTTGACGACCTTCCGCTCTTTACAAGCGTTACTATCTGTTTCTTGAATTCTTCTGTGTAATTCCTTACCTTTCCTGACATTCCTTTTACCACCTTTTTCCTTTTTTATTTTATTATACCATGGCTTAATATTTTCTGTCTAATTTATTATAGACGATCCAAATCGCTTCCCTTCAAGACCTCGGGCAATCTGATTTACCCCTACACCCAGCCCGATGTTATGGGCAGGAACAATCAGCTTATCGAGATACGAAACTCCGACGGCACGCTGAACACGTGGCTTTTCATGATTGACTCAAACGCCTACACGGGCGAGGGCATCAACGTTTATGATTATATCCACGACGATCAGGTGGACTGGTATGCCGATGAGGTCAGTAGAATGAATGCCGAGGCAGGTCACACGGTAAATTCAATGGTGTTCTTCCATATCCCATTGCAGGAGTACGGACCGCAACAGAGCTATATCTGGACGGCAGCGACGAGGTTACATACTTCTACGGTGAGAATCCCGGTGACCACGGCGGTATCACCAACGATCTTGTGTGCTGTTCGGACTATCCCAGCAAAATGTTCGATACCGCACTTGAGCTTGGCAGCACATCGGGATTCTTCTGCGGCCACGACCACTACAACAATGCGTCAATCGAATACAAGGGTATTCGCCTGACCTACGGCATGAGCATTGATTATCTTGCAATGCCGGGCATTGAAAAGGAAACAAAACAGCGTGGTGCGGAGCTGATAACCATACACGCTGACAGTTCGTGGGAGTCTGAGCAGATACCGCTGGAGTCCATAACATGACAAAAAGCAGATGCTTTCTACTGTGAAAGCACCTGCTTTTTTATAGCCTGCTGTAAAGGAATTGAATATAGTAGTTTGGAAAACTTCTATATGAGCGCAATTCTTATCAGACGATACGCTATGCAGAAAGACAGGACTATGCCTTCTGTACACATTTACAGAGGACATAGTCCTTATCTTATGTTACTATATATCGAAATATGACTGCTTGATCTCGCCTGTATCCATTAAATGCTGTTTCCGACGATATTCGTGACAAGCTGATCGCAAGAGGTATCCCTGCGGAGGAGATTGCATATATCCACGATGCTAAGACGGAACAGCAGAAAGCTGACCTCTTTGATAATATCAACAGCAATTATGGAAGGTTCAATAGTTGTTTTTTATGCCCCCGATCATTCGAGGGCATTTCTTTTGTTGGTCAGCGGCTTGTCGATCAGCTTATAAAAGACATGGATCGTTCTCGGAAGGTTGCGGTGACCTGGGTGAGCATCGACCTTGATGTACTCGATAAGCTCCAGAGCCATTTCACGGGTGAGCTTCTTCGCTCCTGCGTAGGACTTCATACGGCGGATATACTCGTCCACATCACGCTCGTCCTGCCGTGTCGCTTCGGAACGCTTTCTCAGCTCGTCCTGTTCAGCGGTCAGCTTATCCTTCTCTGCCTGATACTTTTCAAGCAAGCCGATACACACCTTTTCGGGAACTTTGCCTGCCACCTTATCCTCGTAGACGCTCTGGATAAGACCGTCAAGCTCGTCGATACGCTTCACAATATCGTGCTGCCGTTTCCTGTCTGAGCTGTCCTGCACAGCGTTCTCGCCCTGCTTGTAAGCGAGGAGCTTTGCTCTCACATCAGGCTCATTCATCACGAAGTCGATCTGGTGCTGAATGTCCTGCAACACAAGGCTCTCGATCAGCTCAAGCCTTATTGTGTGCGAGGAGCAATACTCTTTTCCGAAACGGCTATATCTGCCGCAGGTGTAGCAAGGCTTTGACTTACAGTGAATATTGCTGTTCTGCTTCATCTTGGAACCGCAGTCCGAGCAATAACACAAGCCCGAAAGCGGCATCGTGATACCGTTCTTGGAGGACTTGCCGTTGCTTACCGAATCATCGACTTCACGCACCCTGTCCCACAGCTCCTGAGAGATGATCGCTTCATGATTATTCTCAGTGACCGCCCAATCATTTTCGTCACGGCGGACGGTCTTGTGATTCTTATAGCTCACGGTTGTGGTGCGGAGCTGAATCAGGTGTCCGAGATAGATAGGATTGCGGAGAATACGCTTGACCGCAGATACGCCCCACAGGTGCGAGGTGCGGTAAGGATTCGGCTTTCTGATAGTGTGGTAATAGTAATCGGACGGTACAAGGATATGCTCTCTGTTGAGAACATCAACAATCCGTTTCACATTGTAGCCTGCCGCCCTCATTTCAAAGATACGGCGGACGATCTCCGAGGAATACGGATCAACGATAGGCGTACAATTCTTGTCTGTGCCTTTCATATATCCGTAAGGCGGATAGTTGGTCTTATACTTTCCCGACTTTGCGTTCGCTTCAAAAACAGCTCTCAGCTTCTTTGAAGTGTTGGCTGCGTGCCATTCATTAAAAACATTCATGATCGGCATCATATCCATTGAAGCGCTGTCCGATTTCGCTGTGTCGATATTATCGTTCAGAGCTATGAAGCGGATATTGTACATGGGGAAAATATAATCTGTGTACTGACCGACCTGGATGTAGTTTCTTCCGAAACGAGAGAGGTCTTTACAGATGATAAGATTGATCTTGCCGTTTTTCGCATCGTCAAGCAATCTCTGTACGCCCGGACGTTCAAACGTAGTGCCTGAAATTCCGTCATCCACATACTCATCGTAAAGCGTCCAGCCGTGCTGTTCCTCAATATATTTCGTCAGAATGGTTCGCTGGTTTTCAATCGAAAGGGATTCTCCCACACGCTCATCATCACGGGACAAGCGGAGGTACATTCCCACTTTATATTCAGTCTGCTTTGGTAACATCGTAAACTCCTTTCCTGCATTTCCAAAGCAGCTCTTTCCGATACGAGTCTATTATAGCGCGCCGTATCGGAAAAAGCAATAGCTTTTGAGAAAAAAGTTTACTCTGTATCTGAGCAAGGGACACGGTGCATCATTTCGTTGACTACCTTATTGAAAGCATAGCCAAGCATCACATCGTTAATATCCCTGTCTCCGACAAAGTGACTTACAACTTTGTGCTTCACACCGTCCACCTCATAAGTGTTGGTGTGCATCGGACAATCTTTGTAAAGCTCGTCCATCTCCTGCATAGTTTTTACGCCTGCCTTTTCTCTCTCTACGGCATTTGTAGTATTATTCGTTCTACACTATCCTTTCCGACAGCTCGTTCCATTTTCACACTTCCTGCTGTCATGATCCTAAAAAATCGTCCCGTCGGTTACGGGGAAAACGCCTTGTGACCGTTCAGGCATTTAGTCATCATCGCCGTCCTGCTTATCGTAGAACGCAATGTCATCGCTGTCCTCAGACGAGCGACCGCTGCCTGCAAGCTCTGCAATATCTGCATCGCTCAGACCGCTTGTCTGGAGCATCTCAGCCTGCTGATGTTCTCTGCTGAGAATATCGAGCAAGTCCTGCCCCGTGCAGTTGTACTGCTCGCAGATCGCCTGATAGCTCAGTCGGGCATTTTCCTCCATGAGCTTCTTACGCTTATCAGTGTCACGCTTGATGTTCTTGGAGAGCTGTTCGATCTTGCGATCATTCTCAGCGATCTTTTCAGAATAGAGTGCTATGGGAATCACCTCACCTTCATTTTTGTCATTTCACATATTCCATGAGCCGAAGCTCTGATTTCTCCTTTTCATACTCCAATTATAGCGCGCAATAATACAAAAAATCTATTCGCATACCAGACAAACTTTTCTCAACACAGCCCGAAATCGGAG
>CAJMSD010000018.1 GCA_905215965.1 uncultured bacterium
CCATCAAAGGAAGAGCAGCGCCAAATCGGCACCTATTTCCGCAACCTTGACAACCTTATCACCCTTCATCAGCGTAAGCCGTTTCAGCGAAAAAACGGAGGTAAAAACTATGTTAGACGATGTTAAACGCACAGATTTATTCTGTGATTATTACGAAAAATGGGTGAAGGTGTATAAGGAGGGAGCTATCAGAAAGGTTACGCTTGACAAATATAAGATGACCTTGGCGTGGGTGAAAAAGCTTGTCCCTACACTTACGCTGGGCAGTCTTAACCGTATTGCTTATCAGCAGTTGCTTAACGATTATGCTCTCTATCACGAAAGACAGACGACAATGGATTTTCATCATCAACTTAAAGGAGCGATACTTGATGCCGTTGACGAGGGCTTAATTGAACGTGACCCCACAAGAAAAGCGATAATCAAGGGAAAAACACCTTCTGCCAAGAAGATTAAGTACCTTAACCAGTTTGAATTGCACACGCTTCTTACCTCGCTTGACTTGAAGTCGGAAGTCAACTGGGATTGGTTTATACTCTTGGTGGCAAAGACAGGTATGCGTTTTTCAGAAGCACTTGCCCTCACTCCGAAGGACTTTGACTTTGCTCATCAAATGCTCTCAATCAGTAAGACTTGGGATTATAAAGGTGATGGCGGTTTTCTTCCCACTAAGAACAAGTCATCGGTTAGAAAGATACAGATTGATTGGCAGACGGTAATTCAGTTTTCTGAACTTGTTAAAGGTTTGCCCGAAGATGAGCCTATATTTGTAAAGGGTAAGGTATATAATTCTACGGTAAATGACATACTGAGCCGTCATTGTAAAGATTTGAAGCTTTCCGAAATCTCTATTCACGGATTAAGGCACACTCACGCTTCTTTGCTGCTGTTTGCTGGTGTATCAATAGCGAGCGTAGCTCGTAGATTGGGACACGCCAGTATGACAACCACGCAGAAAACTTACTTACATATCATTCAGGAACTCGAAAATCAGGACGTAGATTTAGTTATGCGTTCTCTGTCAGGTTTAAGCTAATTTAATCATTAACGGAACGGCTTGCGTTGATGAAAGGTGATAAGGCAATATCTCATTATTTTAGCACTTTTCTTACATCTCTTGACCAAAAATCAAGGCAAAAAAAGACCCTCCCGACAGCTACACCGAAGTGTAACTGCCGAGAGGGTTTCTCTACATTGTAAGTTCAGCAGAAAGTTTACTGAACTTCATAACTGTCTTTTCTATTTTAGCGATACTGCCGTTTTCATCCTTGACAATATCCGCAATATCGTCCTTAGTGCCTGATATAAAGTAATCAAGCAGACTTTCGATATAGTCAGTTTCCGTCAAAGCCTTAACAAATAACGGATTTGGCTGTTCTTCTGACGACTTCGGAGCATATTCTGTACGCCAGTCTTTAAGCAGATGAAGATAATCACAAAGGACTCTGAAAGTGTGATTTTTCTTTGCGTTTTCCTGTTCCCGTCGTATCTTGGCAATAACGCTGTCTTTGTTTGGCTTGTATTCGCTGTATTGTCTGTCGTAGCTTATGCCAAAATCGTGAGCAATCTTTTCTGCCGCTTCTTTCGGGGATATTCCAAACAGCTCTCCTACCATATCTGTAACATCACCGTGTTTTCCACAGCCAAAACAATAGAAATGGTCGTCGTACAGTTTCATAGACGGATTTCTGTCCTCGTGAAACAGACAGCTAACCATATCGTTACGCACCGACAAGCCGTAATAATCGGCTATCTGACGAGGACTTACGCTCTCTTTCACAGCTTCAAACAAGTTCAAATCGCCACCTCCTAAAAAGAATTGCTCCCCTTGCCGTAAGACAAGAGGAGCTGTTTTTAGCTGATTTCAGAGGTTTTGTCCTTTGTCGGAGCCTTTTCCTTTGGGATATTACCAGCCTGAGCTGACTGCATTTCCTTTATTCTGCCGAGAATAGACGGTTTCTTTTCAGGAGATACATTTCTCATTGGCTTTACTTCGTCAGCAGAAATCGGAATATCAGGCTTCTTTTCTGCCGCAACAGCAGCATTTTCAATAGCGTTTTCGTCAATATTAAGGAGAGTGTTCAGCTCTGCAAGTCGGGCGAGCTTTTCTGTAAGCTCCGCTTCTTGTGGAAACGGCTTGCCAAGCTCTGCCTTTGCTGTGCTTAACTGCTCGTTCAGCGTTTCAAGCTGTTCCTTACTGTATTCGATACGTTTTTCAATGGAATCCAAAGCGTTGTCAATACGGAGAATATTACCGCTTTCGGAAGTTCCGAGCGTTATCGTGTAGGACATTTCACGCTGTAATTCAAGGTGAAATTCCTGAGCAAAGCTGTCATACGAAAGGGACATATCAAATCCCTTGTATGAGCCTATTTCAAGATTTTCCTTTGACTTTATCTGCTTGCAGGCAAGTAAAAGTGCCTTGCCCGCTTCTTCCTTGTCGGTAAAGGTCTTGTTGAGTATCGTCATAGGCGAGATACCTTCGGTAACAACAGGCTGTGCCTTGAAGTGTGCAAGGTCAGCTTCCAGACCTGCTATACGCTGCTCGGTCTTTGCAATCCTTTCGGGGAAATGCTTACGAACGCTGTCCTCAATGGTGTACTGCTGTGAGGTGTGATTGGCTTTTGATACTTTGAGCTTTGTAACGGCTACATCCAAGTCCATTTTCTCCTTGATTAAAGGATTTCCTGCACAGAGAGCCTTTACCTCGGCATAAGAGAGAGTTGCTTCGTCCACATCTTCGCAAGAACGCACGGGAGATTTACTTGACATAATCTGTGAAATAAACCTCTGCTTGTTCTCAATAGTCTGATAGAGATATGCGTCGAAGGTCGCTTCGGTCATATATCGGTAAATCTCAACTTCCTTGTTTTCATTACCCTGACGGATAATTCGACCTTCACGCTGCTCCAAATCCGACGGACGCCAAGGGCAATCAAGGTGATGAAGTGCTATGAGCTTGTCCTGAATGTTTGTACCGGCACCGCACTTTGCCGTTGAGCCGAGCAGAACACGGACTTTGCCTTGTCTTACCTTTGAGAACAGCTCTTTCTTTTTGGCTTCGCTGTCAGCTTCGTGAATAAAGGCAATTTCCTCTTTCGGAACACCCTTTGCAATGAGCTTATCACGAATATCATCATAGAGATTGAAAGAACCGTCATTTTTCGGTGTCGAAAAGTCGCAGAAAACGAGCTGTGTTGACTTCTTATCATCATTCTTCTGATAGATGTCAAAGACATTGGAAACACAGGTGTTTACCTTTGAATTTGGGTCGTCAGGGAGCAGAGGGTCTATAAGTCGCTGGTCAAGTCCGATTTTACGCCCATCGTTTGTGACCTTGAGCATATTATCTTCTTCGGGCTGTACCTTTTTGTCGTGAATATCCTTTGCTCTGTCGGAAAGTGCTGCCACCATATCCTTTTGAATATCGCTCGGCTTTACAACTACATTGTGGAAGTGTGCTTCAGGAACAGGGAGATTAAGCATATCCGCTGTCTTTATATCTGCACATTCCTTGAATACATTGATGAGTTCGGGGAGATTGAAGAACTTTGAAAACCTTGTTTTCGCTCGGTATCCCGTACCTTCGGGAGCAAGCTCAATGGCTGTAACAGCTTCACCGAAATTTGCCGCCCAAGCGTCGAAATTGTGCATACCCATTTCTTTGAGCTTGTCAGCCTGCAAGTATCTCATCATAGTATAAAGCTCAGTCATACTGTTGCTGACGGGAGTTCCCGTTGCAAAGACAATGCCCTTACCGCCCGTAATTTCATCAAGATACTGGCACTTCATATAGAGGTCTGCGGACTTCTGAGCTTCGGTCTGCTGAATACCTGCCACATTACGCATTTTAGTGTAGAGGAACAGGTTTTTGAACGAGTGAGCTTCGTCCACAAACATCTTGTCGATACCGAGTTCTTCAAAAGTAACTACATCGTCCCTCTGAGGATTTTCAATGAGTTTTTTTAGCTTTGCTTCAAGATTACGCTTTGTTTTTTCAAGCTGTTTTACTGAAAATCTTGCACTCTGCGACCTTCCGAGCGACTCAATGCCCTCGGTAATCTCGTTAATCTGCCTGCGTATCATTCGTTCTTGTCGTTCTGCTGATACGGGTATCTTTTCAAGCTGTGAGTGTCCGATGATAACTGCGTCGTAATCTCCCGTTGCAATCTTCGAGCATAAACGCTTACGGTTTTTGGCTTCAAAGTCCTTTTTGGTTGCAACAAGGATATTAGCGGCTGGATAAAGCCTTAAAAATTCTGCTCCCATCTGCTCTGTAAGGTGATTTGGTACAACAAAAAGCGACTTAGTACATAAACCAAGTCGCTTGCTTTCCATAGCAGAAGCTACCATTTCAAATGTCTTGCCCGCACCTACTTGGTGAGCGAGCAAGGTGTTTCCGCCGTACATCGTGTGTGCAATGGCATTGAGCTGATGTGTTCTGAGCTGAATTTCAGGGGACATACCCGAAAAAGTGATATGACTTCCGTCATATTCTCTTGGTCTGGAGCTGTTGAACATCTCGTTATACTTGTTTACGAGCTTTTCACGGCGGTCAGGGTCTTTGAATATCCAGTCCTTAAAGGCTTGCTTGATAGCTTCCTGCTTTTCCTGAGCAATCATAGTTTCCTTCTTGTTGAGAACCGATTTAACTGTGCCGTCAGGCTGTTCCACACGGTCGTAAACTCGTGCGTCACGGAGGTTAAGCGTATCTTCGATAATTGAGTAAGCGTTCTTTCTTGCCGAGCCGTAGGTCATATTGGCAGCTACATTGCTTCTGTCCACATTCTTGCCGTCAATCTGCCATTCCGATGTGTATTTTGAGAAATTCACATCAAACATATTCTGCAAGTATCGTGGAACTTGGAGAGTTTCAATCATAAACTGCTTGACTATATCCGTATCAAGCCAAGTTGCACCGAGTCTGACATCAATCTCACTTGCTTCAAGAGGTTTCGGCATAGCCTTTTCGAGAGCAGCGATGTTGTCGCTTAAATCCTCGTCGAATACCTCTGCCGATTTCTTTGCATATTCGAGCTTTTCACGGATATTGCCCGACAGATATTCGTCAGCAGTTTCCCACTGATTATTCTGAGGATTACGGAAGATAACTCCTTTAAGGTCGTTTACAAGCTGTCCTTCGGATTTACCCGTAAGCTGTTCCATAAAGGGAATATCTACACGAGCCTTTTCGGAAATGGATACAGCAAGTGCTTCCGAAGCTGTATCTACGCTTGTAATCTGTGCTTTCTGCTTGATAGTGCGTTTTGTAAACATATCCGCCTTGCGTTCAAGTTCTCCGTTCTCATTGAGAACTTCAAGAGAAGAAAGAAGGTAGTAGGAGCTGTCCTCGGAAAATGCTCTTGCATTGCCGACAGAGTTGATTAAGCCGTATTTCTTTGTAAAATCGTCATAGACTCTGTTAAGCTCTGTCTGCTGTGAGCGAATATCATAGTCGCTGTACTCGTTGAGCTGATAGTCAATCAGCGTTCGTACACAGTCACGAAGCTCGCACATACCCTTGATACGTTCCTCGGTTGCCTTTGGTAAATCATCTTTGAGGAACATACGGCTGTTTTCACGAAAATAGAGCTTGTCATCAACAACTGCATAGGAAAAGTTACGCACGTTCGGGTCGGCAGGGATACTCTCTGCAACCTTCTCCGTGTTCTCTTGTTCTACTTCGGGGATAGTACCCTGAATGTTTGCAATCGCTTCTTTGAGCTGTTCTTTCAGACTTGCACCCTCGATAGGAACGCAAGCTGTTTCTTCGGCATTGCCATACATAGAGAACTCTACGCCTTGCTTCATTTCGCCAAGTATCATTTCGGGATGCTGCTCAAAATACTTGTTTACGGGAACTCCGTCCTCTGTCTGACCGATGTGAACCCAATCAGGCTCAATGTCAAGCATTTTATCACGCTTCTGGAGAAAAATAATATCTGAGGTTACTTCTGTTCCTGCGTTGTCTTTGAAAGCGTTGTTCGGAAGTCTTATTGCTCCGAGAAGTTCGGCTCTCTGTGCAAGGTACTTTCTAAACTGCGGATTAGCCTTGTCAAGAGTACCCTTTGAGGTTACGAAAGCTACAACACCGCCTGCACGAACCTTGTCAAGCGATTTAGCAAAGAAATGGTCGTGAATGTTCAGATTAAGCTTGTCATAACGCTTTTCAGCAAGTTTATACTGACCGAAAGGAACATTACCCACTGCAACATCAAAGAAGTTGTCGGGGAAAGAGGTCTTTTCAAATCCGCTTATCTGAATATCTGCGTTCTGATAGAGCTGTTTTGCTATTCTGCCTGAAATACTGTCAAGCTCTACGCCGTACAGCTTTCCGCTTCGCATTTCTTCCGGCATAACGCCGAAGAAGTTTCCGACGCCCATTGCTGGCTCTAACACATTACCACCCTTGAAACCGAGATTTTCAAGTCCTTCATACATTGCATTGATAACTGTCGGAGAGGTGTAGTGTGCATTAAGGGTTGAAGCCTTTGCACTTTCGTACTCGTCGGGGGAAAGGAGCGTATAAAGCTCGGTAAACTCGCTTGACCACGCTGAATTGTTCTCGTCAAATGCCTGTGCAAGACCGCCCCAGCCGACATAACGGGAAAGGATTTCCTGTTCTTCGGGAGTTGCCCGTCTGTTCTCAAATTCAAGCTCGTTAAGGAGCTTGATTGCTTCTACATTTGCCTTGAACTTTGATTTCGCACCGCCGACGCCGAGGTTTTCGTCTGTGATTGTAAAATCGTGCTTTTCGCCGTTAAGCTCAGGCACTTCCGAGATATTGGGTGCAGGCTCGTTTATTATGCTTTCCTTTGCAGGAGCTTCATCTACAAGTGCAAAGCCGTTTTCATATATCTCAGTTTCGTACATAACACGGAAGATAGGATAAATGCTGCCGAGGTCACGAAGCTGATATTTTGTATCGTCAATGCTGTCCGATATTTCGGTTATCTCGAATACACCATCGTCAAGCTCAATTTTATCACCGATTTTGAGTTTGATTTCATCATCGTCATTATATTCCTCGATTTCCTCAGCCACTTCCGAAACAACTTCTTCCGTTGGTTCAGGATTTTCTTCAAGCTCTACGCCGTATTCTTCAAGAACTGCCTTTGCTTGCTTTATACTCTGTTCTTCAAGAGGATTATCAGAAGCATTGGCAATCACTCTCTTGGCATATCGGATTTCATCGTCAATGTCCTTTTGAGTAATAAATCTGTTCTGAGCCACAAGCCTTGAAACTCGTTCTGCAACCTCGTTCCACTTCATTGTAACCTGTGCGTCAGGTTTTGAAAGGTCGCCCTTTGTCAGCACAAGACCTTTAGAGTCGTGCCAAGTGTTGTATCCGCTACGACCACTACCGCCGATACCGTACTCGTTTTTGAGAAAGTCAGCCTTCTCCTTTGCTGTATGCGGTTCTTTAAAAAACTTTGCAATTCTTTTTTTACCGCCTACAACATTACTGCCCGATGCTACAAGCTTATTCTTTTCATCGTCGGTTATGAAATACTTGTGCTTAACTGTAAAGGACGGCTCTGCGGAGAATTTCATTCTGTCAAGTTGTCTATCTTTGAGCTTTTCAAGGATTTCGGGGAGGTTGTGGAAATGGAAACGGAGAACATCACGGTCAGCCTTATATTGCTTTATAAGGTCTTTCATTCCGTCAATCATTTCCTGCACAGGCTTTTCACCCTGTAACGCTTCGGAAATCTTGTCCGTGCTTACATCAAAACCGCCTGTAAAGAAGTAATCGGGAATGAAATATTCAACCTCTACGTCCTGATGAAGATACCACAGCTTATCCGCAAGCTGTTTACGGTCGTATGGCTCGGCTGCTTTAAGAATATCCTGTGTTGCAAATCTGCCTTCGTTTAGAAGCTCGCTGATACGCTTGGAAACCTGTTCCCAAGTCATAGAAACACTTCCATAACGGTTAAATGCAGTTTCACCCATACCGATAGTGATACCGTCCTTGTCGTACCAAGCTGAAAATCTTGCTTTATTCAGACCGTCAGGACTTTCGTAGAGAAAACCTCTGCCGTCTGTGCCAAATTCCTTACGGAGAAACTCGGCATTGCTTTCCACGCCCTTGTTTCTTTCAAACTGTGCGACAATTCTCTCCAAGCTGTGTGGCTCATTGCTTCCTGCACGGAGAACATAGTCAATCATATCCTGAGTAAATACGCTTGCAGGAGAATAATCAAATTCTGAACTTTCAGTAGGGAGCATAGGCTCATCGTCAATATCTCCGAAAAGGGATAACTGCATAGGCTCGTCATAGCCGCCCATTTCCTCGATTTCAGGCTCAATATCGAAAAAGTCAGGAAGGTCGATAAACTCGTGTCGGTCTATAAGGCTTGCTGTAAGCTCCTGAACAACGTCCCAAGAGAATATTGTGGAATTTTCGGGAGAGCCTTCCCACATTTCAAGACCGTCGCCGTGCTTTCTGTAACCGACAATTTCGCCGTCAATCTCAAATTCTACTGCACGGTGTCCGTATGCCGCCTTTATAAAGTCGGCTCTGCGTGTTCCGTCCTCATTTTCAAGGAAGAAGTCAAGAGTTTCCTGCTTGCTTACATTCATTTCATCGTAATGATTGATAACGGCAAGCACCTTATCTTCGGACATAGAAAAAGCAGTATCAGAAATTGTTTCCGATACTGCTTCATTTTCATTTAGCTGTAAATCAGTTCGCTGATTATCATTTCCTCTGCCTGAGCTTTCAGAGTGTTCATCATTCCCACCCAAGCCATCTGGTCTGTCGCTTTCAGTTCCTCGGTCGCTCCCGCTTCCTTCGCCATCTTCGGGAGAATTTCCGTGAGCCTGCGGTTCACTGTTTCGTCTATCTCTGCCAAGTGGCTGTTCAGAGTTCCCTTCAGGAGCATTGCCTGATAAGTCCCTTTCCTGTTGTTCATCAGGTAAGTCCTTCTCATCAGTCCGTATTTCCCAATTTCCTTCTGCTGCGGAAGTTCCAAGTCGGGAAGATAGGTCTGCGTCCTCTCGTCCAGAGTGTACTGAATTCCGTTCTCTGTCATTGTTTTCGGTAATGCTTCGGTCATTTTCCTTACTCCTTTCGATTTTGAGCGTTCGCTCAATGCTTCTTAAAATCTGTTCAGACAAGTCGCTTGTAGCGTTGCCGAGAATAGATATTGCTTCAATGCTGTTGAACTCGTGTATTCCTCGGAAATCGTCAGGCTCAATATACATTTCTGCTTCATATCCGCACCTTGTAAGGACGGTATATGCGATGCTTGTTTCAAGCAGACTTTCAAACTTCGACTGCACATTGAATTCATCAAGCTCATCAAGGAATGTTCCGTCGGTTTCTCTCATAAGGTCGTGAAGGTAATCGCCTGAGTAATTTCTTGCAATTTCACGAGCCTTTTCAAGTATTGCTGTATCAAGAGTAACTGCGTTTGTTCCGAGCTGTTTCAGAACAGCATTTTCATTTTCGGGAGTAATGCTCCAGAAAAACGGTGTTTTCGAGCGTTCGTCCCTTGCCGCCGTATCGGAGAAATCAAAGACGTATCTGAGCCTTGCTTTGCCGTTATCGTCTGCAATGAGGGCGATACCCTTACTGCCACGCTTTACATAGCGATTTGTAATATCCTCACGTCCCCAAGTGTCGTATTCGGCACAAGCTACTGCGTCAGGTCGCTGTGAATGTATCAGAACTTGGTC
This sequence comes from uncultured bacterium, assembly GCA_905215965.1. GTDB lineage: Bacteria > Bacillota > Clostridia > Oscillospirales > Ruminococcaceae > Ruminococcus. The sequence continues at coordinate 9,685 of CAJMSD010000018.1, forward strand.
TTTAAAGCTGTACTTGTAGAGCCTTGACGATGTTCGGAGCAGCGACATATATTCGTTGCTGTCTTTCCAAAATCGTTCGGTACTTTCATTCAACCGAGCCTGATACTCTTGAAGTTTAGTTGACATTTCTTCCTCCTTTTCTATAATAGCACTTTAAAGCGTAAAAGTCAATAGCTTTTTAAAGATTTCTTACCCACGCTGCATACCGTCGGCTATCCATCTGCCATCGGCGGTGTAGATATGACCATAGCGGTCGATTGTGAGCTTCTCACCATTCTGCAAAGCAAGGTGAATTGCCTTGATGTCAGCCTTATCAACACCTCTGTACTTGGAAGCGTCGAATTCCTTACGGATAATAGGCGGTGTAATAGGTTTTGTAAAAAACATCGGATATTTCCTCCTTAAAATGTTTGCCCCTACTTTTTCAAGCAGGGGCAATATGGTTTAATCTGCGTAATTATCTTCAAAAGCGAACTCGTCATATTCGCTGTCGGAGATACTTTCGAGCTTACCGATTGCAGTTTCGGCAATCTCTATCATTTCCTTATCCTCAAGGTCAGGGAGGACGTCAAAAATGTTATTGATAGTGTCCTCACGATTATCGCCCTTGACGATACAGATAAAGTTAATCTCAGCTATGGAAAATTCCATTACAGCTCAACTCCCTTCTCTTTTTCCTTTGTCTTTTCCTTCGGCTGTTCCTTGGGCTTCTCAGAAGCGTCCTTCAAATATCCTCTGATAGAACGCTTTTTATCAGGCTGTTTTGCCTGTTTCGCTTTTTCTTTGTCAGCTTTTGCCGCATCAATCATATCCGTGACAGATACAATCTCGCCCCTTGAAGCCTTTTCTTCAAGCTCCTCCATTGTGGGCGTATTGTTGATAATGCCGTCAAAGCTGTTGTCATTCTGCTCTACGGTATCCTCAATGGCTTTAAGCGGATTTTCTCTCACAGCTCCAAAGTTTTCAAGTTCTTTATATCCCCAAGTATCGACAAAGTGTGCCGACAGCTCACCATTCTGCTGAATTACGACCACATCGCTTACGGAAAGCGAATGTCCTTCAAAGTCTTTCGGGTGGTCTGTGTTGAACTTGTGGTAAACATCATTGAGAAAACTGATTTTATCCTGCAAATCTTCGGGATTTACGGGGAAAGTGTAAACCAGCGTGTAGTTATCCCTATCGGGAGTAATGCCTTTTTTATCGAGATATTCAGCTCCCGCAAAGTGTAAATCCCTGTTTTCGGGAATATCTTTGAGCTGATAGATACCGGCAGCACATTCCTTTCCATTCAGAAGCAGAGCTTCCTTTGACGGTTCTTCAGTTGCAAGCTTATCCATACGCTCCTGAAACGCTTCATAGCGTAACCATTCGTCAGTTTCTACACCGAAAATACCGTTGTGGTTTTCGATGTCAGAACGGTCGTTTGCCTGACCTTCTGTACCGTCGGGATAGAGCAGATATACGGAAACCGTGTCGTTATCAAAGAACTCCAGAGCCTTTTCTGCGGTCAGAGGAAGAAGCTCATTGCTTTCATAACCGTAGGCATTACGTTCTTCAATGGTAATCTTGCTGTCAGGGAGCTTACCTGTGTATTCCTGAATTTCAGGAGCTTTTTCAAGTCCCTGCTGCATTTCATTCAGCTTATACACCATATCGTCGATAACTGACGGCTTAATGTCAGTTACATAAAGGTGCGTAAAGGAATGAACGCTGTCCTTGTCGGGATATTCAAACTTATCGGCAATCTGCTTGGCTTCGGGAGAGAAACGCATATCATCAACCTGCTGAATCGTTCTTGACAGAACATACAGAGGTCTTTCCGTTCCGTACTTCTCGGTAAGGTCTTTAAGAAAAACGTCAAGCCTGCCTCCGACAGCATAGATTTCAGCCGTAGCCTTAATATCCCAAAGACAACTCATATTGTCCTTGTGGCTTGCCTGAAATTCTTTGACCTCTCCATTTTCCTGAGCGTAGTCAAAGGACTGCGTATAGAGCTTTGAGCGTTCTTCGGTCTTTTCGGCTGTTTTTTCCTCTATTTTCTGAGCTGATAATGCCTTATTCACAGAAGCAAGTGCTTCCTTGTATTTCGGCATATCTGCCTTTGAAATGGTAAGGGTGGTCTTATCGCCGTCAGTTCTTCCGCTGAACTTCACGCCCTGCTTATCAAGAATATCTGCAACGGCAAGTGCCTTTTCTGTTCCGAGCTTTGCATAGCTCTTATCGGGAATGTCCTTATACGCTGTATTTCCGATGATATTATTCTTTTTGGGCTTGGAAGGCTCTTTCTCAAGTTCAGCCTTTGGCTGTTCGGGAGCCTCCTTTGCCTGACCCTTAATCTCATCTACAACAGCGTTATACTTTTCGACATTCTCCTTGCCTATGGTTAGTGTGGTCTTGTCACCGTTGATACGACCACTGAACGGGATTTCCTCTTCTGTGAGCTTATCGGCTACCTTTGTCGCAGTTTCCGTATCAAGCTTGAAATACTGCTTATCGCTGATAGACTTGTAATCGACATTGCCGATAATGTTCTTGTCAGTCTTTGGTTTATCCTGTTCAGGCTCAGACTTCGGCTGTTCCTGTGTGGGAGTATCCTTTGTCTTTCCCGTCACTTCGGCAATAATCGCCTTGTAGCTATCAATATCCGTCTTGCTGATAGTGAGAGTGGTTTTATCTCCGTTAATTCTACCGCTGAACGGAATATTCTGTTCCGTAAGCTTTTCCACAACCTTTTCAGCCGTGCTTGACTTCAAGCGGAGATACTGTTTATCCTCAATATCCGCATAGGCTGTGTTGCCGATAATATTCGACTTTTCGGACTTATCGGCAGTCTGCTCCTGTGTCTTGTCCTTTTCAAGTCCGAGATACTTATCGGAAATTGCCGTGATAAGCTCCGAAGCAGTAGAACGGATAGTTTCAAGAGAGGATTTAAGTTCAGGCGTATCCTTGCCCGAACCCCAAGAAGCAACATAGGCGAAACTGTAATCAGAAGTATCAATTCCGAAATGCTGACACACGGTATATGCGATACTTTCCGCTTCAACTTCTTCTGTACTTCTGTCCTTCGGCTTGTCAATATCGGATTTCTTCAAATCACGGTCGTGGAGTTTAGCGTGAGCGATTTCGTGGATAGCTGTCTTAATGGTCTGCACCTCGGACATATTCTCCTTAATGGTAATCGACTTATCCTCGTGGTGATAGAAACCCTTTGCCGTTCCGTCAATTTCTGCGAACTTGATAGGGACGGGAGAAGCTTCACGAACTGCATTAAAGAACTTTTCATAGTCCTTTACATTGCCGCTTAACTCATCAGCTCCGAGAGTTGGAAGCTCCTTACCGCTTGTCTGCGATACATCAAATACGCTGACAACCTTAAATGCTGGGATTGTAACCTCAACTTCCTCCTTAATCGGCTTTCCGTCCTTACCGAGAACAGGCAAATCGGTATCAGGGTCGAGCTTTGTCTGTTCCTTCTTGATTTTATAGGGTGCAGGAGCAAAAATCTGAATGCCTTTTTCGCCCTTGTTTACGCTTCTCTCAAACTTGTTCTTCCAAGAATTGAAGCCTGCAACCAATGTGGCGTCAGGCTTCTGCATTGCGATGAGCATTGTATTATTGAAAGAATAGTTGTGAAACTTCGACATTGTATCAAGGTATTCCTTGAACTTTTCGCCCTCAAACAGCTCCTTAATGCCGCTTTCGAGCCTATCTGTGATTTCCTTTACCTTATCTTTGGACTTTGTAAAGGTCTTGGGTGGCTCTGTAACATCAGTTTCAGATGTTTTATCGGGTGAGCCTTTGGTAATGTCGTTTTCAAGCTCTTTTTCCTTCCTCATTACCGTTGTTGCAAGACCGTCAATGAGAATAGGGTGGGCGTTAAGGTAATAATCTCGGCTATCTTCCATAAATTCGGCAGACAGCTCCTTTGTCTGTTCCTTCGCCCAAGCCTTGACATCATCGTGATAACGACCGTCCCAATCGTGATTTACTACCTGAGCCGCAAGAACGTGAGTTACACGTTCTGCACTATACTCAGCAAGAACGGTATCAAGAGCCTTGTCGGTTTCAAGGCGATTATCAGCGTAATTCTCGCTCAAAGCCTTGTCAATAGCCTTTGCACAATTACAATTCTCCTTGAAACTTATTCGCCAATCAGCCATTTCTCCGTTTTCTTTGGCGGTCATCATATCATTCTTGTAAAGCGGAATGATTGATTTTTCCTTTTCAATTTCGGGCATTTGTACCTACCTTTCTTACTTCTTTTTCTTCTTCGGAGCAAATTCGAGCTTGTAATTCACATACTTGCCTGTATCGTCAAGACATACGGTTGCATCGTAGTTCTTGCCCGACTTCTCTGAATAAAGACCCTTGACGGCAATCTTACCATTCTTGATAAGGCTTGCTGCCATTTCCTTTGTAAGTGGCTTTCGTGCCTTTTCAAAGAACTTGTCGTTCTTCCAGATAACAAAACCGCAATTTCTGTCCTCGCAGGAATACGCCTTCGGAGTTACGACAATATTCTTGCCGCATCTTGGGCAAGTGCCGATAACCTCTCCGCCGTTTCGTGAAACCTTGCTTTCGTCCACACTTTCCTTTGCAACTCCGATAATGTCGTCAACAAGCTTTTCAATATCCACCATAAACTGCTGTGATGTGAACTTGCCCTGAGCGATAAGGGAGAGAGCATTTTCCCAATCAGCCGTCATAGAAGCCGACTTGATAATATCAGGCATTACGGAAATGAGGTCTGTGCCGTTATCCGTTACGACAAGGTTTTTCTTTTCACGCTTGATAAATCCCGACTTTGTGAGCTTTTCAATGATACTTGCTCTTGTGGCAGGAGTACCAAGTCCCGAACGCTCCACTTCCTCGGTAATCTCGTCTGTTCCGGCACGTTCCATAGCAGAAAGAAGTGTATCTTCTGTAAAGTGCTTCGGAGGCTGTGTGAAGTGTTCGCTTACCTCGGAAACGGGTCTTTCAATAACCTGACCTTCCGTGAGAGCGAGAGTTTCCACATCTTCCTCGGTATCGTCCTTGCACTTCTGAAAATCCCTGAACGCCTTTTCAATAGCTTTCCAACCCTCAGAAATGACATTTCTGCCCTTTGCGACAAAAGAATAACCGCTACAACTGATTTCAGCAGTAACGGTTTCATAGATATATGGCTCATTTGTCGCACAAAGAAGGCGATTTGCGATGAGGTAGAGGATTTTTCTCTCTCCGTCAGGTACGGAGCCGAGGTCTGTGCTACTTACTTCCGCTGTCGGAATAATGGCGTGATGGTCGCTGACCTTCTTATTATTAATTACTCGTTTGGTATCGGGAGCAATAACAATGCCGCTGAAATGAGGGAGCTTTCCTGCAACGGACTCCGCAATGCTTCTTGCAGTACCGTCCATATCGTCGGTGATATACTGGCTGTCCGTTCTCGGATAGGTTACAAGCTTCATTTCATAAAGCGACTGCGTATAGTCGAGAGTTTGCTGTGCCGTGAAACCGTAAAGTCTGTTTGCTTCTCTCTGGAGAGTGGTAAGGTCGTAAAGATGAGGGGGATTTACAGTCTTTCTTTCCGTCTTTACCGATTTTACGATAGCTTCCTTGCCGTCGCAATCTCTACGGATATTCTCGGCTTCGCCCTGTTCCTTGACCTTTTCGTGAACTGCGTCAAGACCTACAGATTTCAGATGGACATTGAAATACTTTTCCTTCTGAAAATTACTGATACTGTTCTCACGCTCATAGAGCATTGCAAGAGTAGGTGTCTGAACTCTGCCGACATTCAGCGTTCTGTTGTAGAGCTTGGAAAAAAGTCTTGTAGCATTGATACCCACAATCCAATCCGCCTTTGCACGGCAGAGAGCCGACTGATAGAGATTTTCGTAATCCCTGCCGTCCCTGAGATTATCAAAGCCGTCACGGATAGCCTTTTCTTCCATTGAGGAAATCCAGAGCCGCTTGATAGGCTTGGTGCAGAGTGCCTTGTTATACACAAGACGGAAGATAAGTTCGCCCTCACGACCTGCGTCGCAAGCGTTCACGACCTCGGTTACTCGATTATCGTCCATAAGCTGACGGAGAATACCGAACTGCTTATCCTTATCCTCGGCAATGATGAACTGCCACTCATCGGGGATAATGGGGAGGTCTGCAATATCCCACTTCTTGAACTTTTCATCGTACATATCAGCATTGGCAAGGGAAACAAGATGTCCCACACACCAAGACACGATATATCCGTTGCCCTCAATATATCCGTCCTTCTTGTCGGTTACACCGAGAGCCTTAGCCAGTGCCACCCCGACACTTGGCTTTTCTGCAATCACTAACTGCATACTGAAATCATTCCTTTCAATTTGAAATAAAAAAGAGCCTCTCGTGTGAGAAGCTCTTATGTAATGTTCAGTTATAATTGCTGTTTTATCTTAATCGTAGCGTCTTAAAGAGTAATATCAATTATGTGTTCATATTGTGGAGGTATAATTTCACCATTATCTAATTCTATTTCATCACTTACTTGCTCTGAAATGAAACTGATTATTTCATAGTGTTTCATCATAGTGATAATGGATAAAATCTCATTAAAGGTATAGCCTGATTGTTCATTAGCTTCATTCAATTCATCAAAATATCGTTCGGCTAAGTCAAACGGTTCATCACTGTAACAAAAAAGTTGTTTGCCTGAAAGCGTATTTGAGACACTTTTCGCAATAGGAGAAGAACGCACCGCAGAAGAATATGAAAAACTATTTATTGAAGTAGTAATAAACTCTAAATGCTTATATTCATCCCACGCCTTTCCCCAGTAAGGCAAAAGGTGATATTCTTGCATTACTTCAAAGATAGTAATCATCAAATTGTGTAATACTACGAAATCATCTTCAGATAAGTAATCCGCCTTTGAAATATAGAAATGTGTTTCGTTATTTCTAAGGTTTTGCAGTTTTTTAAGTTCTTCTTTAATAGAAACAACATTCATTTTAGTCAAAGCAGACTTGATTAGCTGTGTACTTTTTTCTATTAAATCCTTGAATTCGATAGAATGAAGTTTGTTTCTATCTTCATCTGACAATGATTTGAAGAATTCGTTTAAAGAAGTAGATTTATAATAATTAAGTTGAAGCAATGCATCATCTTCACTTTTGACCTTCATTTTATCAATAATTGAGTGGTCATTGTTATCAAGCATAATTTGCTTTAACAGCAATTCTATTGCGTTATGTAAAGAGGAAACGAATGTTTTTTGATAGTGGAGTGTACACAATCCGTTTTTAATGTTGTTACAGTATTTCACTGCAATGCTCCACGATTCAAGAGCGTTATCAAGCAATATCTTTCTCATAAAGATTAGGTCAGTTTACAAGGAACTACACGCAGACCGTGAAACGGGCTGCTGACAACAAACGGCGCTATGCTCCCGGCTG
>CAJMSD010000019.1 GCA_905215965.1 uncultured bacterium
CATTTTCATTAGGTTTCATTCCCTTCACTTGTTTGCACAAGGAGTCCATGCTTTACTGTGAGCAGTTATTCTCTCTACTCTAAGAGACATTTATTGATAAACATACTTGCAGCCAAAAAAGAAAAACTCCCGATCTCTCTTCAGCCTGTGCTTCCCTTTTATTGGCAACCAAAACCGCTTTTACCGTAATAGCCATCGGCATACTGACAAGCAAATATGCTTATCTAAATATAGTTTACTTTGGTTTAGCTTATATATAGAGCTAATAGACTAAAGTAAACTGAATTTATTCAGCTTGTTCAACAATGCAGCCAAAAGAAAAAATGGCTGGAGCCAATAGTCACTTGGCGCAGCCATCTCCTTTTTTCCCTTTGTTTGACTTTACTTTAATGAACATATATAAGACGGAAATAAAGTAAAGTTTGTATTTTTTCGCTGTAATATGATTTATTTCTAAAATAATTTCATAAATCGACCTAAAATCAGCAGGATCAGAAATTAATGATTTATTCGTGAGTTCGGTGATAGAAACACGAGAGATACCATTATATCAAATTTCATTTTTTAAATCTTTGATTTGTGATTTCAAAATCTCTATCTCATCAATAACAGCGTCTCGGTCGGATTTCGTTTTGCCGTATTGGGGATTATCCTCATTCCACTCTTGCAATAATGTTTCTCTATGCTTTTTATAGGCTCGAATAGGTCGCAGAATAGATAAGTTTGCCACACCCGCGACGATAAACGATAAGATCGAGAAACATCCGGATATTATCAATCCAGTATTTTGATCTATAAAATCAGACCATGTTGTCGCTCTGGGCATGCAAATTAGAAGGTAGCGTAATCCAAATATGATAATAAATAATATGCACAATGATTGAATTACTATTGATACCCAATATCTCCACATAGAAACATTTTGATCCCGAATCTTCTCAAGATTTCCGATAGTCAGATTCATATCATTTAATTTTTCTTGACAAGAATTCAAATCTTCGTTCAGTTTTAGCAGTTTTTGTGTTTTAATATTTTCATTATTAATTGTTTCCCGCTGATCTTCCGTCTGTTTTATACTTTGGGCCAAAGCATCGATTTTTCTTTGATGATCCAAATTTTGGCTTCGTCTTTCCTCTTCTTCTTGCAGAGCAGTACGGATAATATTTTCTATGCGTTGATGAATTGTTTCTTCAGGCTCATTTTGATTCTGAATCATATCAATCTCGGACATAACTTGTTTAGACCGATTCATCATTGCGATATATACGGCTTTATAATTTTCTTCAGAAAATTCGTTCTCTTTATAATGTTTGGAAATTAAACGTAATTTTCGTCTTACATCCGTCTGATTTAGAGCAGTACACCGAGCAATAACTTCAGCCAGTGCATTCCGTCGAATATTTGTAGTCTGAGAATTATGAATCCATAGATCCATCACGATTCGAGCCGGATGAATAATTGACAGTATATAAGAATCTTGTTTCAGTTCTTTGTAATATTTGATCAAATCCGTATTTAGAGTAACGAAAAATGCATTACTTTTCTCTATCGAAACACATTTATTATTTTTAGCTCGGATAAAATCATACATAAAAACATCATGTATGTCTCGAATATTATCCGAGTAGGTATTTGCTCGCGTTGTCGCTAAATTACGGACAGAAGATTTTGATTTATAAGCATTTTGAATTTCATCTACTTGTGCATCAGAACAAGGTTCGATGTATATACCCGAATCAGTGATGAGGCCCTTTAATTTCTGTCTGATTTGTAGGATTTTACTCGGAGACAAATTTCGCCGGTCATAAGCTTCTGCAATACCAGAATTAGGTTTCGGTGCTTTATCTCTTTCTACTGAATATAATATCGAATCAATTTCTTTAATAGTAAGCGGATGAACATACGGTAGATGTCCGGACGCAGCTATCATAGAAATAAGTTCCGTACAATACAGATAGTTTGCAGAAGAATCTAAATCTAAAATGGCAAGAATTAACGATGAGTCAAGGTAATATGAGACTCGTATTTCGGGTTTAATACTCAAATCTATTTCACGTTGAAGAAACGCAGCAATAATAGAACCCCAAAATATATCGGCAGCTATGTCGTATAAATTCGTGTCATACTCTTTAATCCATTTCAGGAAATTCACGATGTGGATATAATTTTCATTAACAACAAGCTCTGACGTTGTGTCATTATTGATATAATGATATATATCCTCGGTATTGTCAGAAAAAAAGTCGATAAAGTTTACTTTTGTTTGGAGCTGCTCAGCCTCAACATATTGCGCATATGTATTTTGCAATGCTGCAAAATGTTTCAAATTTTGTTCATAGATTCTTTCTATTGAGTCTGCGATTACTACATCCCATATTTTTTTTATGGATAGCTGATCACCATTGTGCAATAATTCAATCTTAAAGTCAGGGTGTTCATTAGAAATTATCTTGAGTGACTGCTTGATGACAATCAAAGGTATTTTGACACCGAATTTTTCTACAATAACCTCCTGAATATTAGTTGTATCATAATATTTGGTAGCATCTATCTGTTTTTGATATAACAAAAAGATGCCGTACTTAATAATTGGGAAATATATATCCTTATACAAATCCGATGATTGAGAATCATATAAGGCCGTTAATAAAGCATAGTTCGATTGATTCATAATAAGGCAGAATTAGTTTTGGTTGTTAGATGACATTATGTCCCAAAATCGATTGAAAAACGCAGTCAGTTTCTCAATGACGGTTTCGCGTTTCTTTGTTCGGTCACCCGTAGGGGTGAAACGGGATACAGGTGGCAGAACCTTTGTTATCGCTGTCCCTGTCGTCTGTACAAACCCGTCGCGGAAGGCGTTATCCATAAACTTGTAAGCCTCTTCACTGTTTAGGTTCTCATCAACGATAATCCGATCCAACTCGGCACGACGCTGCTCTTCAACATAAGCCAGCCAGTCCTCATCCACCTCTGATTCCGGCGTCAGAGATTCGATAAACCGTTCTATCAGCTCCTTTTTGTTGCGCAGGTCAACACTTGAGTCGATCGCCCTACGAATCGTTACAATAATCTCCTTATCCTGCAAGTGCTCTTCGTGGTACTTGCGAATCAACGACAGAATATAGTCGATATTGACCTCTATCTGCTTGATTAGTTCCATCTCGAAAACCAAATCCTCGTTGATTTGCTCCGCTTCATGCTTCTGAGGTCGGAACTCATTGTACAGGTCAATGTATGCACTGTGATAATCCTGCACATCGCGTTCGGTCAATATTTCACGTCCAGCAAAAGCATCAAATGTAGAGAGAATATTCCGCAGTTTCAGAATTGCCCCATATAATCGCACAAAACTCTTTTTGTTCTGTTCTCCGACAATCTGCTCTCCGGCTGGATACTTCATCTGCAGTTCGCTGACTAAATCCGCATAACCGCGAACTTCCTTATCATTCTGCGTATAACCGTTATAATATTCATCGAAGGTTTTGAGCAACACGATGCCCGCGGCTTCCTTATCTCCAAATAGCGCAATACTCTCGTTGGTAGCCTTTTCGAGATTGCGGAAACATACAATATTGCCAAAAGTCTTGATCGAGTTCAGAATACGGTTTGTACGCGAATAGGCCTGCAACAGCCCATGCATCCGCAGATTCTTGTCGACCCACAACGTATTGAGTGTCGTTGCATCAAAACCCGTCAGGAACATATTGACGACAATCAGCAAATCCAACTCCCGATTCTTCATCCGCAGGGATACGTCCTTGTAATAATTCTGGAATTTATCGCTCGACGTATCGTATGATGTGGCAAACATCGCATTGTAATCCTCAATGGCGCTTTCGAGAAAATCGCGGGAACTCTGATCCAAGCCACTCGTATCTTCGGGATTCTCATCCATGATAAAATCGTCCGAATCCTCATTGACGCCAAAACTGTATATCGTCGCCACTTTCAGCCGCCGGTCACTCGGCAGCTCCTCCATCTGACGTTTGAACTCGGCATAGTACATCTTGGCCGTATCAATGGAAGAGACAGCGAAAATCGAATTGAAACCCGTCAGACGTGTTCGTTGTTTTACCTCTTCGACCTTATTGCGACGACCGGCTGAAGCCACCTCGCCGATGTTTGTCACAGCATGGAATTCATAAGATTTTGCCGTGCGTTTCGTCTTTTGATTGAAATGTTGGAGAATGTAGGCAACGATATTGGCAATACGCCGGTTGTCGGCCAATGCCTCTTCACGGGCAATGTCCCAGACCATCGAATTCTCAATCTCCTCTTTCTCCTTGACGGTACGGACGTACTCGATGCGGAACGGCAATACGTTCTTGTCATTGATGGCATTGACAATCGTGTAGGTATGCAACTGGTCTCCGAAAGCCTGTGCCGTTGTCCGCAAGTTGGGCTTTCCTCCGCTTACGGCATTTTTGGCGAATATCGGCGTACCCGTGAACCCGAACAGGAAATAACGTTTGAATTTTCGGATGATGGCCGTATGCATGTCGCCGAACTGCGAACGGTGGCACTCATCGAAAATGATGACGATTTTTTGCTGGAAGACCGGATGTTCCGCATGACGGCCGATAAAGACCGAAAGTTTCTGAATGGTCGTGATGATGATCTTCGCCGCCGGGTCTTCCAACTGACGTTTCAGAATCGCCGTACTCGTATTGCTGTTGGCTGCCCCTCGCTCAAACTTGTCATACTCGCGCATCGTCTGGTAGTCGAGGTCCTTGCGGTCGACCACAAACAGCACCTTGTCGATGTAAGGCAGTTTGCTCGCCAACTGTGCCGTTTTGAACGACGTAAGAGTTTTGCCGCTGCCCGTCGTATGCCAAACATACCCGCCGCCTTCTACCGTACCATAGCGTTTGTAACTGTTGGCCACGTTGATTTTATTCAAGATGCGTTCCGTCGCTACAACCTGATAGGGACGCATGACGAGCAGCATCCGGTCGGAGGTAAATACGCAGTACCGGGTCAGCAGATTGAGCAACGTATGCTTGGCAAAGAATGTGCGGCCGAAACCCATCAGGTCGGTAATCGGCCGGTTGTTGGCATCTGCCCACCACGAGGTGAACTCAAAGCTGTTGCTCGTTTGCCGACTTTTGGAGCGGTTTCCGCCGGAAGCTGCCTCCTTGATATGGCTTTGGCGCGTGGTATTGCTGTAATACTTGGTGTAGGTTCCGTTCGATATGACGAATATCTGGACATACTCGAACAATCCGCTGCCTGCCCAGAAACTCTCCCGCTGGTAGCGGTCGATCTGATTGAAAGCCTCCTTGATATCGACACCTCGACGTTTCAGTTCGATGTGCACCAACGGCAGGCCGTTCACCAATATGGTAACATCGTAACGATTGGAGCGCATTCCGCCATCGACTTCGTATTGGTTGATGACCTGGAGCGAATTGTTGTGGATATTGACCTTGTCGAGCAGGTAGATATTCTTGACTGTTCCGTCGTCGCGCGTCAGCAATTGCACATGGTCTTCCTGAATGATGGCGGTCTTCTCTACAATTCCACTGTTCTTGTTGGCAAGACAACCCGTAAAGAAACGCGACCACTCGGCATCCGTAAACGTATAGTGATTGAGTTTCTCCAACTGACGGCGCAGGTTTGCAATCAACTCCGTTTCGGTATGAATCGGCAGGTAATCGTATGCCTGTTCGGTCAGCAGTTTGATAAAAGCCCGTTCGAGATCGGCCTCCGACTGATACTCTTTTTCCGTGCGGTATTCTGCCCGGTAGTCACTGACGACCGTACTTTCGGGATTTTCAGCAACCAGGTTGTATTTTTGCATCTTCTTTGCGCTTAAAAGTCAGTAGTTTATCTCTATAATACTCATATTGCTGCCGGCGGGCGGCAATCTCGGCGGGAAGTCCTTCCGAAATATCGTTTACCAACGTCTCGAATTTATCGAGGATGGCAACGATGCGTTGCTGCTCTTTCATTGGCGGGATGGGGATTACAACCTCCCCAAACCGTTTTTTAGATACATTGAAACGAGTAACACCGCTGGCCGTCTTTATTATTTGTTTTCGTATCTCTTCACTGCGAAATAAGAATTTCATAAAATCGGGCAATAGCAATGCTCTATCGTTCATACGAAATCCGAAACAAAAACTATTGAGATATAAATCCCCATCCGGACGTGTAGTCATTACGGAAGACATCCCGCAATCATCAGGTGTTTCCGATGAGCCAGTAAATACAACATCTCCATACTCGACTTTATTTTGCTTCTCTCCTTCTGCTATCTGAACCATATCATTCATGTTGAGATCTATCGCAATATTGGAGTATACGTTCATATAAGTGATAAACTTGGCATTTCCTGCTATAAAATCGCGTTTGCTCTTTCCGGTGAGACCTCCATAGAATGCACCTATATCGCTTAATTTATACCATTTTACACCTTCAGCCCCCCCCCTAATTTGCTGAAATTCAACAACTTATTGCGATAGTATTCATACTGCTTCCGCCGTGCCTCCAGTTCCGCCTCCAGTTCCGCCTCCAGTTCCGTAAACTTATCGAGGATATTTACGATTTCGTTCTGAATCGCAAGAGGAGGAACAGGAACCTCAAATTGTGAATATTTTGAAATCCAATGCCTTGTATGATCAACAGCCTCAAACCTAATGCATCGCATTGCATAATAAATATACCTAAAAGAAACATTTGATGTTTTAGGACGAAGCATTTTCATTGCAGAACTTTTAATCTTAAAATTAAAATCAACCCAATGAAATGAGGTTGTAAAATCATCAAATATAATTGTAGGATGATCCTTACTTGCCTCATAAATTCCTTCATCTTCATTGGTATATCCTAATATAAAGGTTTGTCCTGCTGTCAATACAGGTATTGAATATGAATTATCATATTCGGTACTTTTAACAATATATTTTGTGGGATGTTCGTAATTTAATATATCCCCCAATTTTTTGTATTCCACTCCATTGGGACACAACTCCCGGATCATCTCCTCGATACGGCTCATTGCTCACCTCCTTTCTCCTTGTCGGCTGCACGCTCCTCCAGTTGCACGAAGCGGTCGAAATCGCTCGTATAGAGACGATCCTGAACAATGCGATATTTCTCCCATTCGCTTTCGGCATGGGCTTGGGCCAGCTCTGCCGAGATGCGGCCGGCATTGGCAAGCACCTCCCGATCCATCAGCGACAAAAAGCCGTTCAGCCGTTTCTCCCAGTCCTCCATCGTCATGGGGATATGGCGCATGGCTTGTATCTCCGCCAGATCGAGGTAGGCCGAAACAATGCGGCCAAGCGTCTGCAACTCCTCTTCCGTGAGGTAGTTTTTGGCAACCTTCACGTCGTATTTGTGGATCTTGCCCGTCGGCGCACCCTCCCATGTCGTCAGCCCCATGTGCTCCTTGTCGGCATCGGCGCGCTGATAGATCAACTCCGCCGCCGTGTGCCCATGCACGCTGTAATGCATCTTGTTCTGTACCGCAGCGAAAAAGCGCTGAGTGGCCTTTGCCGTCGGATCGTAATCGATGGCCGTAGCGTAAATGTCCGTAATCTTCTGGTAAAAACGACGTTCCGACAGACGAATCTCTCGGATGCGCTCCAACTGCTTCTCGAAATAGTCTTTCGTAAGCACCGTACCGCCCCGTTTCAGCCGCTCATCGTCCATCACCCATCCCTGTATGGTATAGTCCTTGACAACCGCATTCGCCCACTTGCGGAACTGTACAGCACGCTCGTTATTGACCTTGAAGCCCACGGAGATAATCATCTGGAGACTATAATGTTTCACTTCGCGGCAGACCTCACGGCTGCCTTCGGTTTGAACTATCCGGAAATTCCGGACAGTTGCCGGCTCGGACAATTCATTGTCGTCGTAAATCTTCCGGATATGCTCGTTGACGGTACGTACATCCACGCCATACAGCTCCGCCATCATGCGTTGGGTCAGCCAAATGTTTTCATCCTCATACCGAAGTTCCACACGGGAGGGATTTTCACCCGTGGCCGCTACGAAGGTCAGGTATTCGGCGGCCGAACTGCGGATCGTTATCTCTTTATTGCTCATACTCATTCCGTTTTTACAATGTAGTCACAATCGCGTCAATAGCCGTGCGCAGCACGTTTTGACGTGCGACAATCTCTGCAATACGCAGGTTCAGCGCCTCTATATCCACCTCTTCGCGCGTATCGGGCTGTTCGACGTATGACGAAACCGAGATGTTGTAATCATTCCCGGCAATCTTGTCGTTTTCGACCAGACGGGCAAAATGCGCATCATCCTTGCGTGCGACGAATGCTTCGAGAATCCGTGCGATGTTGGCGTCGGAGAGTTTGTTCTTGTTGCCCTCGTGGATAAACTCACCCGAGGCATCTATAAATAGCGTTGCATTGTCCTTTTTGCTCTTCTTCAGCACGATAATGCAGGTGGCAATGCCGACGCCAAAGAAAAGGTTGGCCGGCAACTGAATGACGGTGTCGATGTAGTTGTTATCGATCAGGTATTTGCGGATTTTCTGTTCGGCTCCGCCTCGGTAGAGTACACCGGGGAACTCGACGATAGCCGCCGTACCGTTGGTAGCCAGCCACGAAAGCATGTGCATCGTAAAAGCAAGGTCGGCTTTACTCTTGGGGGCCAGAATACCCGCAGGCGAGAAGCGCGGGTCGTTAATCAGCAACGGATTTTCATCCCCGACCCATTTGATCGAATAAGGTGGATTGGAAACGATGCACTCGAACGGTTCATCGTCCCAGTGTTTCGGGGCAAGCAGCGTATCGCCCAGTGCAATATCGAACTTTTCGTAGTTGATATCGTGCAGGAACATGTTGATACGGCAAAGATTGTAGGTCGTAATATTGATCTCCTGCCCATAGAACCCCTGACGCACATTCTCCTTTCCGAGCACTTTGGCGAATTTCAGCAGCAGCGAACCGCTGCCGCAGGCCGGATCGTACACTTTGTTCACCTGTTTTTTGCCGACGAGCGTAATACGGGCAAGGAGTTCGGAGACCTCCTGCGGTGTGAAGAATTCGCCGCCCGATTTTCCCGCATTGCTGGCATACATCGTCATCAGAAACTCGTAGGCGTCGCCGAAGGTGTCGATCTGATTATCGGCCAGATTGCCGAGTTTCATGTCGCCGATTTTATCGAGAATCTTCACCAACGTCTCATTACGTTTCTGCACCGTTGCTCCGAGTTTGTTGCTGTTTACATCGATGTCGGCAAACAGGCCTTTCATGTCATCCTCGCTCGCTGCACCCTTGGCCGAATTTTCGATGGCATGGAAAATATTATTCAGCGTTTCGTTCAGGTTGGGGTCTGCTGCGGCGCGTTTGCGCACATTGCCGAAGAGCTGCGACGGAAGGATATAGAATCCCCGCTCCTGTACGGTCACTTCACGTCCGAACTCGGCCTGCTCGTCCGAACATTCGGCATAATCAAAGTCCGCGTTCCCGGCCCGATGCTCTTCCGCATTGATAAAAGCGGTAATATTCTCGGAGATGAAGCGGTAAAACAACATCCCCAAGACGTAATTTTTGAAATCCCAACCATCGACACTTCCTCGCAAATCGTTAGCTATCTGCCAGATTGTGCGGTGAAGTTCCGCACGCTCCTGTTCTCTTGCCATATATTATCTGTTTATCAATTCCTTAATATCCACTTCCAGCAACTCTGCAATACGAATCACCGTATCCAGTTGCGGTTGCGACGAGTTGGAACACCACTTCGATATGGTCGAAGGGTCTTTGCCCAACTGTTCCGCCAGCCATTTCCCTGTTTTATTCTTTTCCGCAAGAATAATTCTCAACCTGTTAATTTCTTTCATTCCTATTACAAACTGGGATTGCAAACAAAGATATTGAAAATTATTCAATCGCCATGGATCTTTATGTGAATTTTAACACTTAGAAATGACCTTCTCTCACAATATTTGTGAATAGATTTTGTGGATTTATGACAAATGCCTGCACTCTTTTTTGAACCATACTTCTGCCAAAGCAGATTGTCTCCAGGCTTGCCCGTGTGCTACAAGATTTCTTTCGGGGTAGCCTAATACCCCTCCAGCCGCCGAGCGGCTGGAGGGCTGCCACACAATCTGCAAGCAGAGGCAGTCTCGTTGTCCAATGCAGGACTGATTATTAGTGGCAAACAGGTTGGTATAATTAGACACAGAATTGCCATCGGAGTTTCTCCGGCGACACGCACATCTGTTAAGCAATAAAAGGGGAAAAGAAAGAAGAAACTGAACCCATTATATCCGAGTCAGGCAACATTTTCCCACAGCTTATTCAGAGATATTTTTCATTGGCCGGAGGGCAACCACTTGTTCCCTTTTATACAAGGCGGCAAAAGCCCGTATTTGGCTCAAATTTTCACCGCCGATTTTCTTTCAGTTGTTTGCACGAAAACGGTTTACTTTAGTTTTTCTCCCCTATATATAGATATTAAAGTAAACTAAAATATATATGCCCGCGCCGGTGTAAAGAACCGCTCGTGATTCAGTCGAACAATCCGTTTACCAGATTGACCGCATCGTCCTTTTTCTGATTGATGATTTTGGCGTACACCTGTGTCATCTTCACGTCGGCATGACCAAGCAGTTTCGAGGTTGTATATAGGTCGGCGCCAAGCGTCAGCATCATCGTCGCAAACGTGTGCCGGGCCGTGTGGAATGAAAAACGCTTGTCTATGCCTGCCGCTCTTGCCCAAGGTTTGAGCAGCAGGTTTATCGTCGTTGGGCTCGGCAAGTCGAAGACGTGATCTTCCGAGGTCTTGTCTCCTCGTTCCGGCATCCACTTTATCGCTTCTGGCGAAAGCGGCAGATAAATCGGCTCTTTGGTTTTCTGCATGGAGACTGCCAAACGATACTGTCCCCTATCGACGAATACATCTTTCCACTTCAGGCTGATAATATCGCTTATTCGCAATCCACAGAAGCAGGAGAACAAATAAGCCTGTTTTACGGCCTCATTCTTCATCGGAGTAGCAATCAGTGCCCGGACCTCTTCAATGGTCATATACGAGCGTTTGCTCTCCGGCAAGCGTATCTTATCCGAGTTGTTGATCTTTGTAAATGGGTTGGACTTGATAATGTCCGCACGAACGGCGGCATTCAAAGCTCCGTTCAGAATACGGTAATAAGTGTGAAGCGTAAAGTTAGACACCCGTTTTCCTTTGGGACGATACTCCGTCAGCAGATAGTCGATATACTCTTGGCAGAATGCCTTGTCGACCTGATCCATTGTCATGCTTTCACCCGCAAAATCTTTCAGTATGCGGATAGTTACCATGATTTGGTTCCCGCCCTTTTTACCACGCTTCGCCTGATTCTCTTTGTAGGCCTCCATCCAGTCTAAAAGAGGAACCTTTTCCCTGTGTTCGATTCCGGCCTCGCCATTGGTAAGTTGGATGATACGCTTCGATTTGATGGCATTGGCGGCAGCCATTGTCGCTTGATTCTGTCTACGGGCATTATGATCTGTTTCGGGAATAAGGTACATCTTCAGATATTCGTATGTCCGTTTGCCATTCCGGTATATATCCAAATACAAGCTTTTGTTTCCATTGGCCAGTTCTTTCATCCGCAAACGGACAGGTTCTTTGACTTTTGCAGGCTTTTTTACTCGTGGCATATTTCCTCCTCTTTTGCTCGTTATATCCGCTGCAAAACTACAAATAAAAGCCGAGGCCGAGGAACAAACAAGAAACAAAAATGCACCGAAAAAGAACCAATCAACTGAAAAGAATGAAAACAACAGAAAATATCAAGTCATATATAATACACTGTAAATTAGCGCGTTTATTTACACTTGTTTAGCTCTTGCTTTCATTCTACACCCATACTTTGTAAATCTGGAAAATTTCAACGAGTCAAGGAAAGCAGTAACACTCATTTCTTGTATTGGTATGTGTCGTATTCTCGCCCCATACAGTACAAGTGTGGGGTATTGTTTATTTGACTCAAGGCTTACCAGAGCCTCCATCCGGATAAACGAACGGCTCCACACTTTTTTTATGCATCCGCTTTTTTGGAGACCGGGAAGCAAATAAAATTCAACAGCCATGAAAAAACTGTTTCTATTGATGTTTGCTGGGATGGCAGGGATCTGGAGTGCATCGGCGCAGGACATTATTGTGAAAAAGAACGGTGAGGAACTCCAGGTGAAGGTCGAAGAGGTCGGTGAACAATCGGTCCGTTATCGGAAATTTTCCAATCTTGGAGGTCCTATTTACTCCATTTCCCGCGATGAGATCTTTATTATTCGTTACGAGTCGGGCGATAGGGATGTGATATCTTCGCTTGAAACTCCCGCCTCCGAATCCGCTGATACTCCGGTTCTCCCGACGCGCGTAGATGTCGAACGCGCCGTAGTCATGGCAAAAGAGGCCGAGCGGAAAAAGATGACCGAGTTCGGACTGCAGGCGGAGATTGGCTTGAGTTTTTGGTCGTTCAAATCCTATTTCGAAGATGGGTTGTCTCAATACGGGGATGTCGCGCATTATACCAATAATCCCCAGATGCGGTTCGCCGTATCGGCCTTTGTTGAACATTTCTTCAAAAAAACGGGCGAGGGTCATGTCGGTGCCGGAATCGGTTACATGCATGATGCGAGCTGGACAAGCATTGTTGCGAAGGACGGCAACGGCAGTTTTGATTTTCGGATGAAGTATGATGCCTTGTTTGCTTCCGTATATTATGGATGGCGGCCCGTCCGCAACGGATTCTACCTGCAGGGCGGATTCCGGTTTGCCTATGTGGTGAGTCTGCAGGGCAAGATCGGCGTTGAAGGGTCGTATTTTGAGTCGGCATGGGGACAGATTATGGGGGACGATTTTGAGCGGGATGCCTGGATCAAGTCCGGAAGTGATATCGCGCGGTCGTTTATTGTTTGCCCGTATCTTGATGCGGGCTATTCGTTCGGACATGTTGATCTTGGACTGCAGTACCAGTTTGCGGTAGCATCTCCCAACAAGGAGGCCGGAAACAAACCTTCGTCATTGGGTTTCACGCTTAAATATCGCTTTTAGCCATGAAACATATTGGGACGATGCTCATTGCGCTCTTGTGGTATTCGGGTGCCTGGGCTCAGGATCTGATCCTGCTGCGCAATGCCGAAGAGATTCGTGCCGAAGTCCGGGAGATTACCGATACGCATGTTCTGTATCGGTTGTGGAACGGGTCGGAGGAGGTACTCTCTTTGCCGCGGAACGAAATATTTTCGATAACATACCGTAATGGAGAGAAGGATCTGTTTATGGAGGATCCCGCACCAACAGCCATTGAAGAGTATCCGTGGCCTGAAGTGTCGAAAACCTATCGCCCGGGTGATCTGTTTGACGAGAACGGTGTCCGGGGACTGGTCATTTCGGTAACAGACGGAGGGCGGCATGGATTGATCCTTTCGCTCGATCAGAAGGAATTGCCATGGGTTGGTGAAGAAAACAGACAGGCGCTTGCAGGAACGGAGAAACTTGCATCGGGATGGAAAATCCGCTATGTCTATTATGGAGGCGTTGAACTGGGTGTAGCCGATCGTTCGGATGGCTGGCGGAACCGAGTTCGCTTGTTTGAAGTCTTGGCCTCGACGGGTTTTTCGCTTTCCGATTTCCCGGCGTTCGAGTGGTGCGAGGCTCGGGGTTCGGGTTGGTATCTTCCGGCTTTGGACGAGTTGAAGGGATTGTGGACTCTGATCGGAGGTGCTGAAGAAGATGGAAAGTTTAGTTTGGGGGATTACGAAGCAGCGAGAAAACGCTTCAATGCCTATATGACACAATATGGTGGGGATCCGTATCCGCGTTTGCCCTCGTTCCGTTTCTGGTCATCTACCGAAAAGGATGCCGGACGGGCCTATGGATGTGATGTGGGTTGCTCTCCGGATATTGTCTGGCGCGCCTATCGAAAGCCGTACGGAGAGATTCTGGACGAAGGAGGAGGCAAGGCTTCGGAGTGGAGCGTTCGTGCCGTTCACAAGTTCTGACCGGAAGCAAAATACCCGGAGGTCCCGGCATCTTTCCTTGTTCGGCTCTGTTCAATGCGGAGATCCGTCTGTCGTTACGGCGGGAATCTTATCGAATCATCTTTTCCTTAGGTCCCGGGGCCGGTTCGCCGGCCTCGGGCGTTTCTGCGAAATAACGCCACAGGGGTGCTGCCATCAGCGCCTGCCGGATGCGGTCTGTGCGGAGCAGCTCGAGCACCTGCTCTTCGGTGAAGAGGTGCACGCGCAGGTCTTCGGTCGGGTCGAGGTGCTGGTCGCCCTGCCGCTCGACGCCCGTGGCCAGGAAGGTGTGCGTCAGGTTGTTCTGCGTCGCGGGGTTGGCCGAGAGGGTCATCAGCTCGCGCCACTGCCCGCCGCCGTAGCCCGTCTCCTCCATCAGCTCGCGCTGCGCCGCCGCCAGCAGCGACGCATCGGTCGGCTCGACGACGCCGGCCGTGATCTCGTAGTCGGTCTCGCCCAGTCCGTGGCGGTACTGGTCGATCATCACGAAGTGCCCGTCGCGCGTGATGGCGATGACGTTCACCCACGCGGGGTATTCAAACACGTAGTAGCTGGGGACGATGCGTCCGTCGGGCAGGCGCAGCCGCTCGCGGCGCACGGTGAACCACGGTTCGCGGGCGAGGTATTCGCTCGAGAGAACCTCCCAGGGCCGGTTTTCGGGTTTTTCCATTGTTGTGTGCTTGTGTGTGACAAAAATAACAAAAAAAGTGTATCTTTGTATGAGGCGGCTGCCCCGAGCGGCCGCATTCCCGACCTTGCCCCGTCTGACGGATCGCAAGCCGGGTTGTTTCGTGTATCGGCAAAGACCACAACGAATGCATATGCTACCGGAAGAAGAACGCAAACAGATCATCGGCCTCGTGCAGCGCGAGGTCGTGCCGGCTATCGGCTGTACCGAGCCGATCGCCGTGGCATTGTGTACGGCGCGTGCCGCCGAGACGCTGGGCTGCCGGCCCGAGCGGATCGACGTGCGGTTGAGCGCCAACATCCTCAAGAACGCCATGGGCGTGGGCATCCCCGGCACGGGGATGATCGGCCTGCCGATTGCCGTGGCGCTCGGTGCGACGATCGGCCGCTCGGAATACCAGTTGGAGGTGCTGCGCGATGTGACGCCCGAGGCCGTGGCCGAGGGGCGCCGCATGATCGACGAAAAGCGCATCGCCATCGCCCTGAAGGAGGGCATTACCGAAAAACTCTACATCGAGG
>CAJMSD010000020.1 GCA_905215965.1 uncultured bacterium
CGAGCTTGAAATCTCTGCAAGCCGAACAGCAACGGCTCGTGGACGAGCAGCAGCGCCTTTATGACGAACGCGCCAAGTTGAAAAAAGAAGCTCGCCTGATTGACACGATGAAGGCGAATGTGGATGATTTCCTCAGTCCCTCGATGGCAAAGGAACAGGAGAAATCCCGCAGCGGAGAACTCGAATAAGCAAAAGAAAAAGGCTCACCGAAACCTACTGCAAGATTTCGGTGAGCCTTCGTTATTTCAGGGCTTAACTTGTTTTGAATGCTTGATCATCGTGTCGATGACATCATAAATCTGAGAGCGATCCTCCGCAGGAAGTTTATCAAGCTTTTGAGCCAGAAGCGAATCTTTTACCAAATACCCATTGTCAAGGACATCCGCAAGGATCATATCCGCTGAAACGCCGAGAGCGTTGATTATGGAAATCAAGGACTCAAGAGAAGGCGTTTTTTCGCCGCGCTCTATTGCGCCCACATAGTTAATACTCAGGTCGGCTTTTTCCGCAAGGTCCTCTTGACGAAGCTTCCTCATCAGGCGGTATTTGCGGATATTTTTGCCGACGGACTCAAGCCTCATCACAGCACCTCCTATCAGCGTGTAATACACACTAATAGTATAGGTGACACGGCTATCACTATACACATTCTATATGGAAGTCGTCAACGCTAATAGCGTTGATTTGTTCATGGAGTTGTGCTATCCTTTTATTTTGAAGAGGTGTATCTTGAGATGGGAAAAGAAGCGACAGCGACCTTCATTGGTCACAAGGAATGCTACGGTGTCCAAGCAGAGGATGTCCGTCGAGAAGTTGAAAAGCTTATCGCCTCCGGGGTTACTGACTTCTTAAATGGCGGCATGGGCGGGTTTGATTGGATGTGCGCAAGGGTTGTCTTTGACCTGAAAAAGAGCTATCCGCAGATAAGGAACTACCTTGTCATCCCCTACCTCACTTTCAACATTGCCGAGCCAAAATACTTCGATGACATTATCTATCCAGAAGGCTTTGAGAAGTATCATTTTAAGGCTGCGATCCCAGCAAGGAACCGGTATCTCGTTGATAACGCTGCATACGCTTTGTGCTATGTGACTCACGGCTGGGGAGGCGCTGCGCAGACACTCGAACGCGCTCAGAAAAATGGGCTGACAATAATCAATTTAGGAGAGAGGAACGATGGGAGAGATAATCTATGAGAAACACTTTCACAAAGAAACAATAGAGGAACTCGAGAAAGAAAGAATCGACCTCGTAGAAGCCTTCGGAGAAGATGCAAAGCAAGCACCTTCGTTCAACGAAATCATGAAAATGATTTATAGCAATGTAACATACCTTGCCTTGCCGGAACGCGAGAAAATGGCGCAAACTTTCATCGAAACAGCCATAGAAATCTCAAATGACTATGAGCTGGATATTGAGATTGAGGAACATCTGAGCCACATTTCTGCCACCTACTATTTTGATTGCGGCGCGTGCATGGGCTTCCTTAGAAGAATTATTGAGATGTCGGATGACATCTCCTTCTTTGACCACATTAAAGGTTTTGATATGGCCATGTCCCTTGACTTTTACACAAAGGCTGTATTCAAAAGGGAACGGCTTATTCAGCCCCAATGGTCTGACCTGAGCCGCTGAAAGGCGCTCAGGTTTCATTTGCCCCCTAATACTTCGAGAGCTTGCAACTTTTTTGTAAATACTCGAAGAAATGCGTTGTAGGCACCAAGCGTTTCTGCTATAATGTAAACTGTGTTTTTGTACCCGTCACAAACCGCAATATAAGGAGCGTTTGTATGAGAATAAGCTACAAGAAATTATGGGTGCTACTCATCCAAAAAGATATATCAAAAGCGACGCTGCGCAAGGATGTAGGGCTATCCACAGGCACTATGAGCAAACTCAACAAGGGAGAGGAAGTCGCGCTGACAGTTTTAATGCGTCTATGCGACTACCTTGATTGCGACATCGGAGATATTTGCGAAGTGCTGCGCGACGAATAAGTTGTTCCCTACGGTAAAAACAGTTAGATAAAATCCGGGGGTCGTTGGGCATCCAAATGATCCTCAAGTAATGGAGATGAAGATATGGCATATCAAAGCGAAGCAGAGCTTGAACTGCAATTCATAGATCAACTGAATAAGCAGGGATATAGCACCGTTTCTGTTCCCGACTATGATGCGTTGGTCGAGAACTTCAAGGTGCAATTCGAGGCTTTCAATGCGGATAAACTTGATAAGCCGCTCACAGATAAAGAATGGGAACGCATTCTCAATCTGATGCTTGGCAAATCTGTTTTCCAAAGTGCAAAAATCCTCAGAGACAAATTTGTCTTAGAGCGAGAAGACGGGACGAAGGTGTATCTTTCGTTTTTTGACAGCGAGCACACCAAGAATATTTTTCAGGTAACGCACCAGACGACAGTTGTCGGAAAGTATGTCAATCGCTACGATGTGACGATCCTTGTCAACGGACTTCCCTTGATTCAGGTAGAATTAAAACGCAGAGGCATCGACATCCGAGAAGCGGTCAATCAGGTGATGCGCTACAAAAAGCATTCTTACAACGGGCTGTATCATTTCATCCAAATCTTCGTTGTTTCCAACGGTGTAGACACGAAGTATTTTGCAAACTCGGATCGGGAGATGCTGCACAGCCTTGCATTCTTCTGGACAGACTTCGACAATGTGCGGCTTACCAATTTGAAGGATTTCTCGATTGCTTTCCTCGCCCGTGACCATATTATCAAGATGCTGACGCGGTATATGATCCTAAATGATACGGATAAAATGCTTATGGTCATGCGCCCCTATCAGGTATATGCGGTCGAAGCTCTTGTCAGGCAAGCGACATTGACCAACCGCAATGCCTATGTCTGGCATACAACCGGCGCGGGAAAAACGCTGACTTCCTTCAAGACGGCGCAGATTCTCGCAGCCAATCCAAACATTAAAAAGGTAATCTTCCTCGTTGACCGCAAGGATTTGGACTCTCAGACCACGGAAGAGTTTAATAAGTTTGAAAATGGCTCGGTAGATGCCACTGACCGCACCGATGTCCTTGTGAAGCAGATGCAGGACAAAAACCGGCAGCTTATTGTAACCACCATGCAGAAAATGGCGAATGCTGTCAAGCGCCCTCAATATGCAAAGATCATGGATGCGTACAAGGATGAGAAAGTTGTTTTTATCATCGACGAGTGCCACAGAAGTCAGTTTGGCGATATGCATAAGGACATTGTGCGACACTTCCAGAAAGCTCAATTCTTTGGCTTTACAGGAACGCCACGCTTTGAAGTCAACGGAAAAGTAGAAGGAAAAATCACGCAAACCACAGAGATGCTGTTCGGGGAGTGCGTCCATAACTACCTGATCAAAGACGCTATCTTTGACAACAATGTCCTTGGCTTCCATGTGGAATACATAAAGACGATGGAGGGTGATTTTGACTGGGACGATCCCACGCTGGCAGATGCCATTGATGTCAATGAGCTTTATCTGTCCGAAGAGCGTATGTCGCTCATCGCCAATCATATAGTCCAAAATCATAAAGCAAAGACACGGAACAGGCAATACACCGCAATCTTCGCCGTTTCGTCGATTGAGGCGCTGGTCAAGTATTATGACATCTTCAAGAGCATAAAGCACGACTTGAACATCTCCGGTATCTTCTCTTATGGGCAGAACGAGGATGCAGAAGGCAAGGATGAGCACAGCCGCGATTCTTTGGAGAGGATCATCAAAGATTATAACGAGATGTATAGCACCAACTTCTCGACCGATACCTTCGCAGCCTATCACAAGGACATTTCTGACCGTGTGAAGGGCAAGAAGACAAAGCCGTTGGACATCCTGCTTGTGGTCAATATGTTCCTCACCGGTTTTGACAGCAAAACGCTTTCCGTCCTCTATGTGGACAAGGACTTGAAGTATCACGACCTGTTGCAAGCCTATTCCCGCACGAACCGCGTGGAGAAAGAGACAAAACCCTTCGGCATTGTCATCTGCTACCGCAACCTCAAAAAGCAGACGGATGACGCGCTTACTTTGTTTTCAAAAGCGCAAGATACTTCCGGCATTATTGTCCCGGACTATGACTTCTTTGTCGAGAAGTTCAATGAGATGGTCATAAAGCTCAAAGAGATCGCCGCCACTCCCGCAGCCGTAGACACCATGCAGAGTGAAGATGATCAGAAGCTCTTTGTTGTCACCTTCCGCGAGCTGACCAAGTATCTGCAATCGCTGCATACATTTATCGAGTTCAGCTTTGACCAGGATGCACTCACGATGTCTGAGCAGGAGTATCAGGATTATAAGAGCAAATATCTGATGCTCTACTCCAAACAGAAAACAGATCGTGAGGTTGTCTCTGTTCTGAACGATGTGGACTTCTGCATTGAGCTTATGGAGAGCGACCGAATCAATGTCGCCTACATCATGAATCTCATCCGCAACATCCACTTTGATGACGCGAAGCAGAAGGACTATGACATCAAGCACATCAAAGATGAACTTGGCAGGACGGACAACCCGCAGCTGCTCAAAAAGGTTGAGATCCTGCAATCGTTCTTGGACACGGTTGTTGCGGGGCTTAACAGCGCTGATGAAATTGACGCTGCCTACAACGACTTCGAGAACGCAGAAAAACAAAAAGAGATTGAAGCCTTTGCCCATCAGGAGGACATCGACTCTAAGGTGCTCACCGACTTCATCTCGGAATACGAGTTCTCCGGTACGATGGATGCCGGAAACATCCGTGACCGGCTCACAAAGCCGATGCCGCTTTTGAAGAAGCGTTCTTTGGTCAACCGTATCGTGGACTTTATCAGAAAACACGCCGAGAAATACCAATAAGGAGAATAAGAAATGGACAACTCTATTCAGGCTCATCAGAAAGAGCTTTGCAACAAGCTCTGGGCAATGGCAAACGCCCTTCGCGGCAATATGGAAGCCTATGAGTTCAAGAATTACATCTTGGGCATGATCTTCTACTACTACCTTTCGGACAAAACCGAGAAGTACATGGTCAACCTTTTGAAAGATGACGGGATTAGCTATGAAGAGGCATGGGCTGACCCTGAGTACAAAGAAGCTGTCGTAGAGGAAGCTCTGCGTGATCTCGGCTATGTGATTGAGCCGCAATTCCTCTTCCGCAAGATGGTCAAGATGGTCGAGAACCGTTCCTTTGACATCGAGTTTTTGCAGAAGGCTATCAACTCCCTGATGGAGTCCACCATAGGTAACGACTCTCAGGAAGACTTCGATGGCTTGTTTTCCGATATGCAGCTTGATTCCACAAAGCTCGGGCATACTGTAAAGGATCGCAGCTCTGTAATGGCGAAGATTATCTCTTCCCTTGACGAAATCAACTTCGGCGTGGAAGACACCAAAATTGATGTGCTGGGCAATGCCTACGAGTACCTGATCGGTCAGTTTGCCGCGACTGCCGGAAAGAAAGCCGGTGAGTTCTATACCCCTTCGGGTCCTGCCGAGTTGCTTTGCCGCCTCGCTTGCCTCGGATTGACGGATGTGAAGGATGCAGCCGACCCGACTTGCGGTTCCGGCTCGCTGCTGCTTCGCCTGAAAAACTATGCGAATGTCAGAAACTACTATGGGCAAGAGCTGACCTCGACTACATACAATCTCGCCCGAATGAACATGATCCTGCGTGGCATTCCGTACCGCAACTTCAATATCTACAACGGAGACACCTTGGAGCATGATTATTTTGGCGACAAGAAGTTCCGTGTTCAGGTTGCCAATCCGCCGTACTCCGCGAATTGGTCTGCCGATATGAAGTTCATGGAAGATGCTCGATTCAACGAGTATGGCAAGCTTGCTCCGAAGAGCAAGGCGGACTTTGCCTTTGTGCAGCACATGGTCTATCACATGGATGAAGACGGACGAGCTGTTGTTCTTCTCCCTCATGGTGTTCTCTTCCGTGGCGCTGCCGAAGAGGTGATCCGCAAGCACCTCATCCAAAAGCTGAATGTGCTGGATGCCGTCATTGGTCTTCCGGCAAACCTCTTCTTCGGCACCGGTATTCCTGTCTGTGTCCTCGTACTCAAGAGGGAGCGCAACGGCAATGCGGATAACATCCTGTTCATCGACGCTTCCAAAGACTTTGAGGCTGGAAAGAATCAGAACATCCTCCGGCAAAGCGACATCGACAAGATCGTAGACGCATACCAGCGCCGTGAGGACATTGATAAGTATGCTCATGTGGCGACGATGCAGGAGATTGAAGAGAACGGCTTTAACCTCAACATTCCCCGCTATGTTGATACCTTTGAGCCGGAAGAAGAAATTGATCTGAACGAAGTGGCTGCGGATATTCGCAAGCTCCAAAGTGAAATCAAGGACATCGACGCGGAATTGAAGCCGTATTTTGATGAGCTGGGGCTGGATTTCCCGTTTGATGTGGAGGGCAAATAATTATGGCAAATGTATCCTCAAGTAACGGTCTCGAAAAGCGTCCGAAGCTGCGCTTCCCGGGCTTTGATGGGCCTATAAAATCTGCACATCTTTCTCAATATCTTGTTGAAAACAAAGAAAGAAATAAAAATCTCATTTATACGAAGTCTGATGTGCTTTCTGTTTCAGGTGAATACGGTATTATCAATCAAATCGAATTTCAAGGGCGTTCATTTGCCGGGGAGAGTGTCGCAGAATATCATGTTGTAGAGACAAATGATATTGTTTATACCAAAAGCCCACTCAAAGCCAATCCTTACGGGATAATTAAGGTAAACAATGGTGCTCCGGGTATTGTTTCAACGCTTTATGCCGTGTATCATCCATGCGAAGGAACAGTAGCAGAGTATATTGACTATTATTTTGGGAACGATTTAAGGCTTAATAAATATCTCAAACCTCTCGTCAACATAGGTGCTAAACATGACATGAAGGTAAATAATGAAACTGTATTGACAGGCGAAGTCTATTTTCCTGGTTATTCTGAGCAAAAAAAGATAGTCGGTTTTCTTACCATTCTTGATGAACGAATCCGCCAACAACGCAATTTGGTTGAAGCTCTCAAGAAGTATAAAAGAGGTGTCATGCAACACATTTTTCGCCGGACTACAACTCAGTCAGTTAAAGCATGGACTTGTGTTCGATTAGGTGATATTTTCAAAAAAGTGTCGCGCCGAAATACAGACGGCTTAGTGAAAAATGTGATAACTAACTCTGCTGAATATGGGCTTATTCCTCAGCGTGACTTCTTTGACAAAGACATTGCAGTCGATGGAAATACCGCAAATTACTATGTAATCGAAAAAGGAGATTTTGTTTACAATCCGCGAAAGTCGAACACTGCGCCGTATGGACCGTTTAATAGATATACCCTCGATGAAAAAGGGATCATCTCACCACTATACACTTGCCTTGTGCTAAAAGCAGATATTTACCCCTCCTACCTTGCTTGGTACTTTAAGAGCGATGCTTGGCATAGATACATTTATGATAATGGATCGCAAGGAGTTCGTCATGACCGAGTATCTATGACAGACGATTTACTTATGGGTATTCCAGTAATCTTTCCGGATCAAGCAAAGCAGCAAGAGTATGCAGATATACTTGATAAGATAGATGCTCGGCTGCAAGCTGCCCAGAAGGTGTATGATCTGCTGATTAAGGAAAAATGTGGTTATATGCAGCAGCTCTTCATATAAAGAGCTGCTGCAACAACGCCTTCTTCATAGCAAGAAAAAGATCCAACTCGCAAACAGCTCTCTTGATATAAGCGTCAAAAGCGGTAAGCATATCTGCAATCTTTTTCTGCTCTTCTAAAGGGGGAATGTCTAACACCATTGCCTTTATTGTATCGGCTGTAACTCCTTTGATAGATGTTCCTTGTGTTTTCATGGCTTCAAGTTTCATCCTGAATGCAATTTGATACGCCATGTAGTGTGTGTTCCCTGTGATAGAAGTTATGTTGGTAAAATCCTGACTTGTACAGAGGCTTTCAGGCATTATTGCGACTTTTCCTACCCCTACTCGTGAGACGATTGCGATTGTGCCTTCGGGACAAAGTTTTGTAGCTGAATTATCAATCGCCGTTTTTGTTATTCTTCGAGTCACGGAAATATCATCAATCCACTCTTCTTGTATGTCGGATGATGAAATCCAGCCAATCTCACCCTCCCAATAAGAAGAAATATCCTTTGAGGGCGTACCCCCTCCGCAAAACGAAGCAATATCATGAAGGGCTGACTTTTCCCAAGAGTGCTTTCGGTTTTTGATAAAAACGAGCTTGTGCAATCCTCTTTTATACTTCTGTTCAAGTACGAAGATAAAGCTCCATGAACGCCGAAATCCCTTGCAATAGCGGATTTGCCTCTGCTACTGCAAGGGATTTTGCTATGGAGTGGTATTGATTTTGTCAGTCCAAATAGCCCTCAAGTAACGGTCTCGAAAAGCGCCCGAAGCTGCGCTTCCCGGGCTCTGATGAGCCGTGGAAAGCTGAAAGGTTATCTGACTTCGCAGACCGTGTAACACGAAAGAATAGCCAGAATCAAACTGACCTGCCGCTTACAATCTCGTCAAAAGACGGCTTAGTGGATCAGGTGAGCTATTTTAATAAGACAGTTGCCAGCAAAGATATGAGCGGGTACTATCTGCTTCTTAATGGGGAGTACGCATACAACAAAAGTTACTCCGTGGGATATGACTTTGGCTCTATCAAGCGCTTGGATCGCTACACGATGGGCGCTTTATCAACACTTTATATTTGCTTTGCCCTTAAAAAGCATGATAGTGATTTTATTAAAGCTTACTTTGATTCTCTCAAATGGTACAGGGAAATCTATAAGATTTCAGCGGAAGGCGCTCGAAATCACGGCTTACTCAATGTTCCAACAGACGCGTTTTTCGAGACTAAACACTATCTGCCGCAGAACCTCAATGAGCAGCGAAAGATTGCCGATTTTATGATTGCTTTAGAGCACCGGATCGATGCACAGCAGTCGTTAGTAGACAACCTCAAGAAGTATAAAAGAGGGTTGCTTTCAAATCTGTTCGGTGAAAAGATAACTCAGGGATGTACAACAAAGAGTTACTATTTCTCGGAGATTGCCCAAAGGAGAAGCGAGAAATATGATCCCACTTCTGGTATTGAATATCCCTGTGTGGAGTTGGAGAACATCGAACAGGAAACAGGAAAAATCCTTTCCACAGTTCCATCAACAGCACAAAGCAGTATAAAAAATATAGCGAAGTCTGGTGACACACTTTTTGGCAAACTGCGCCCTTATCTTCGTAAATATGCTTTTGCTCAAAAGACGATGGCTTGCTCATCGGAGATTTGGGCGCTTATTCCGTCAGATGCCGTTTTACCGAAATTCTTATTCTACCTCGTTCAAACTGAGCAATTTCTTCGAGTTGCCAACATCAGCTCAGGTACAAAGATGCCGAGAGCAGAATGGTCTAATATTGAAAAAACTGAGTTCTTTATCCCTGATCCTTTTGTTCAGCGTAAAGTAGTCTCTCTTCTTGAGGGGCTGGATCAAAAGATTACTTTTGCGGACTCAGCACTCTTTAGCTTGAACAGATTAAAAGCATCGCTGATGCAACAGCTCTTCATATAAAGAGCTGTTGCATCAAGGAGGATTTAACACTGCATAAGGCGGAAAGTAGCTTTTGATGCACTTCTATCTTTGCCCCGAGAAAGGATAAAGCCGCACCGATTTTCTCCTGCTGATCAAGTGGAGGAATCCAAATAGGAATTTCCGCAAGATCATCTGCATTGATAGCTGGATACCCTGTACCTGTACTGCGAAGCATTGCTTCACGGGCAAAATAGTCTGACGAAAGTTGCTCGTATATAAATTGAGTGTCCACCTCTGAGCATCGGATTTGCGCATATCCGGTAGACCCAACTGTTGGATATTCAAAATTCTTTTGGAAATAGTAATTGTTTTTTTGATACGGTCGAACCATTTGATAGAGTAAATCACCTTCCTCCAAAAGCCTTTGTGCTCGACTTGGCGCAGAGTTGCGAGATAAAAGTTTTTTACTATTCAAAACACCTGACTCTACACACTCCAAGTCAATATATATGAACGCCTCTGGAAGCGCTCCGGTTTTGGGATTGATATGAACTACGCTCCCCAACGGTTTCACATCATGCGAATCAATTTCAGAGGGTTTTGAGGACAAATGTGAACGCTTAAAGAAAAAGCGGTTTTGTAATCCTCTTTTATACTTCTTGAGGGCATCGACAAAGGAACGCTGAAGCTCAACTCGTTCGTTCAAGCATTCTAACAGAGAAGCGATTTTATCCTGTTCCTCTTTACAAGGAAGATCAAACTTTGCAGATTTTAACGCTTCGAACGAAAGAACAACTTGACTTGTTCCGACCGCAAGCACTGACAGTTTTTTTCGTGCTCGGGCTGACGAGTTGAGATATTCTGTCATAAAAGTGCTGTTCGCATTTTTGAATCGAAAGACCGGATAGAATTTACTTACAATAGCCTTGTCGCTGATTTTGTTAATGTTGAAGGTAAACCTTCCGTCATCGCTTCTATTTCTATATGTGCAAAAGCCAAGAGGTATAATGTTATAGCCGTCTGTATCGTGCCTTTGTTGAGAGCCAAAATGATCTATTTGTCTTTGAAGTCCTTCACGAGAAGATGTAAGGACTTCAAAGTCATGTTCT
Source organism: uncultured bacterium (assembly GCA_905215965.1). Classification (GTDB taxonomy): domain Bacteria; phylum Bacillota; class Clostridia; order Oscillospirales; family Ruminococcaceae; genus Ruminococcus. Next base: position 10,651 of record CAJMSD010000020.1, read on the forward strand.
CCATGAACTTTCTCTGAATATGGCTCAATAATTGTACCAAGGGTAGTGCGATGCCAGCTTGGAAATTCTCTTCCGCAATCATCTCTAAACGATAATGCTGGACGCTTTTCGAGACCGTTACTTGAGGACGATAATGCCCTGTTTGCTCCTCCACCTGATAATGTTCGTGGAGGTGGTCAATATGACTAACAATACACAATTCAAGACGCTGCTGAACACTTGGCTAAGTCAGAAGAAGCCAATGATCACACCGTCAACCCACGCCAGCTTCACGCTGATTGCCGAAAATCATCTGATCCCGTACTTCGGCAAGCGTAAGATTGGCAGCATCACCGAAACGGACATTCAGAGCTACATTTCGTATCTCTACAATGCCGGTCGGCTGGACAACACGGGAGGCCTTACCGTAAAGACCATACGGGATGTCATCCTCGTTTTCAGGCTTGCAATGGAGTTTGCCTATAAAGAGCGGGCTATTCCATTGCTGAATTGGGACTTGATTGAGTACCCAAAAGAGCTGGGTATCAAGAAAGTCAACTCGCTCTCCAAAGATCAGGAACAAGCCCTTATTCAGTGCATCTACATGGACTTGAACAGAAAAACGGCGGGTATTCTGATTGCGCTGTTTACCGGCATTCGGATCGGCGAGCTTTGCGGACTCCAGATGAAGGACATTTCCCTTACGGACAAGACCATCAATATCAACAAGACTGTCCAGCGCATCTACGACAAGCGAAAGGGATCGTCCTATCTCCATATAGGACCGCCGAAGACGAAGACATCTGCCCGAGTTATCCCAGTTCCGTCGTTGCTCATGAACATCATCAAGAAGTTCTACACGGAAAACCCGAATCACTACTTCCTGACAGGCAAAACGAAACCCACCGAGCCTCGTACATACCGGCAGTTTTTCACCCGCTTTCTCAAGCGTAATGGGCTGCAAAAGGTAAAGTTCCATGAGATCCGGCACACCTTCGCAGTAAGGGCAATCGAGATACCGGAGTTTGACATCAAATCGCTCTCTGAAATCCTTGGACACAAGAATGTTTCATTCACGCTGAATGTCTATGGGAGCGCCAATCTCCAACAGAAGGTAAAGTGCATGAACCTTCTGAACGATCTGCTGTAAACAAAAAAGAGCCTCAGCCGACACCCGCAAGGGCATCGACCGAGGCTCTTCGCTTTTGATAGAAATACGACCTTTATTCTGACATTTCAGGCGTTTGGCGCTTAGACAGGAAAACATACGGGGCAATGCGTCATCTCTGCTCAGAGGGCAGGAAATCAGCGATTTTCAACCTTTAATCCGACAGATTTTGGCTTTGTCCTGAGCGCTTGGAGAAGTAATGCGGACAGGCAAGGATAACGGCGCGGAAGCTCTGCTTACAGGGATGAACGCAGCGGCGGCACAGGTCATTGTATTTGCGCCGTCCGTCGCTGCCTAAAAAGAAGCTCCATTCGAGCTTCCATTTCTT
>CAJMSD010000021.1 GCA_905215965.1 uncultured bacterium
CAATGCCAACCATAGTTTAAACAAACTTTATATTGCTTTAGAAACGGCAACCTACATCTGAAGTATATCAGAATTGTGAATTCCTATTTATCTAACAGCCTTGACACAGTTCAGCTGACGCCCCCAATACGGAAGATTCTTGGGCTGTTCCAATTACCCACGATGTCGGTTTACGCATAATTTATAGAGATTGGCAATGGTTATGAGAAAAGAGAAGAATAGTATAATTTTAGAGCCAGGTGATAGACTTTGCAGATATGATCTTGGAACGGACTTAAGTGTAGATTGGTCAACTGAATACGAAAATCCTGAATATATTGGTTGTGAATTTGGAAAGAAAAATGCGATTGGAGCCTTTTTCTTTTATGATAAAAAGACTACAGCAAAAAAAACTCTAGCTCAAGCAATATATAATCAAAATAAAAAAGGAAACATCTATAACAGCGGAACAATTACATATTGTGAAGTGGTAAATGAGTTAAATCTTTTGGACCTTGATAGCGGATTGATTGAATGTTCGAACATTATAAGTTTTCTAGTCAGTATTGATGCAAATGTGATTGAGAATAAATTTGTTAATCATCATTCTAATAAACCTTATTCTGAATTACAATCTGTAATTGTTGATATCTTCTCCACAGATCATATTAAAAGGATAAATGCCGCAGATGAGATTAACAAGTTTTTCTTTTATAATGCACCATATTTAGGACAGTCACTGACTGATTATGAAAATGGTATTTTATTCAAATCAATTCTTGAAGAAAAGAATTATGAAGGGTATGTTTTTTTTGAAAATCCTGAGAGTAATACATACTGCATATTCAATTCAGATAAAATAAGCGACCCAATACACGAAGAAGTTTATATAGACACAGATGATGAGTTGAAAGAGTTTCTATTAATAGCTGAAAAGAATGATAAATAGTAAATACAAGTATTCTCATATACTATCAGTCGCATAAGAAAAGCCAACTTAAACCTGCACTCGACATCACAGACCTAAGTTGGCTTTCTCCTTTTTAGGAATTACCTGTTTTTATGTATGTATAGTCCACCCGTGAATAGGATTCAACAATACAGCAAACGATTGGTCGGGCTGTCCGTGATAGAGCAAGCCTCCGACAATTCCTGTTCTACCATCAGGATATACCTGTCGGAATCCGAATGAGTGCGGAGCCGAGTCATAGTAGAGTTCAATCTCACATGGGCAGTTTGGATTTTCTTCCCATTGTTTCAAACGGTCAATACACTTTTGCAGGGTGTCGTTCTTGATTTCCTTTGCGTAGGCGATAGCCTTGTCATAACGCTCTTGACATAAAATCTTCATACTCGATATGTTTTAAGGGGGTTTATAATAAATCTTCATATACTCCAAAGCCGTAGCAGTCGGCAATGTAAAAGTCCTCACAGCCGATTTCTGCGAGTGACTTCATATCTTCCAGCGTATCGCAATAGAAGAAAATGTCATCATCCTTTTCGGTTTCTGCATCCATTCCGATGGCAATACGCACTTCAACTGTATCGTAGTTATCCTTATAGCGGATAAGGCAATTGGCATAGTGAGGCTCGATGCCTCGCTCTGTAAAGAACTTCAGACATTGGCGACTGATTTCTTTCCTGACAGCATCGGGTTTCTGCCAATCGGAGTCATCAATAATTTCAAGGCTGAGACCTTCGACAACCAAGCAGGTAGCACCATCAATGTTTGTCATCAATGTACGCTTTCCCATATATTTCTTGCGTTCTTCTTCCCAGTTGGGAATATCCCATCTTTCTGTGTCCCATTCTCCACGATAATCCTTTGGTTTGCGGAGATACTCTGATAATGTCATTCTAATCATCGTCTATCTATATTTAAGTTATACATATTACAGGCGAAGCACTGTATTCTATTTCTTTACCGCCTTGACTGTCCCGTGCAGGATTGTGCAAGGTTGGCGGGAAAAATACCGCAAGCCCCGTGGGGCGAGGATGATTTTTCCACGACACCCACAGGGCTTGACCTTGCTCAATCCGAAAGGCACGGGACAACCTTTGCGGTAAGAAATAGGATACAGATTCTAATCGTTATCCTCTTCGTCCTTCTCGTCCGGTAACAATCGTTTACGCAACTCTGGATCAGCCTTGATTCGTTCCATTTCATCTTGAACTATCTGCTCAACCTCATCTTTGATACGGGAATAGTTACGCTCTATCTGCTCCTGCATAATGTCGTTGCCGTTCTCGTCCTTAAACTCATTGACAATCGGAATCTTCTTGTATGCTTTCATCTCAGCATTGACCTTTGCACTATCCACAATGATGCGTGAGTGGAAAATCTTCTGGTCTATCTCCTCACCAAAGTTATCTGCCACACTACCCACGAATGTACCTTGCGAGAGGTTTGAAATCTTCGAGGCAGGTATAAGGAAGTCCAACTGTGTGTTGATAGAGGTTGATGTGTCCTGACGGTTGATAGATACCGACTGACGCTGCTGGAGTATCTTGCCGAAACGCTCAGAGAGGTTCTTTGCTGTTTCGCCAACCACCTGTCCGCTGAAGATATTACCCACCGTATTTTGGATAACCTTTGCCTCCTTGTCGCCATAGTCACGAGCCAACTGCGAGTAGTCCTGAAAACCGAGACAAACAGCTACCTTGTTGCTTCGTGCTGTGGCAATGAGGTTGTCGATGCCACGGAAATAGATAGTCGGCAACTCATCAATGATAATAGAACTCTTCAACTGACCCTTCTTGTTCACCAACTTTACGATACGGCTGTTGTATAGTCCGAGTGCTGCCGAGTAGATATTCTGACGGTCTGGATTATTGCCAACGCAGAGTATCTTCGGCTCATTGGGGTTGTTCAAGTCAAGGGTAAAATCATCACCCGTCATTACCCAATAGAGCTGCGGAGAAATCATTCTCGACAGCGGAATTTTGGCACTTGCAATCTGGCCTTGGAGCTGATCTTGAGCTCCACCTTTCCATGCGTCCATAAATGGAGATAGGTAGTTTTCCAACGAAGGATAAGAGGTCAGAATCGTAAAGATATCCGCATACGGTTTGTTCAAGAACTCAATGGTATGTGGGAAGGTACAATACTTACCGTCCTTGTAGATTCTCAGATACCAGATAATCGCAGCCAAAAGAATAATCGGAGACTCCACAAAGAAATCACCCTGCTTCTGAATCCATGTTTTGTTAAGGTTCAACATTATCGTGTAGGCACTCTCATACGCATCGCTGATATCCACCATAAACTTCGGATTGATGGGATTACAGCGGTGTGAGCGTCGTGGGTCGTCAAAGTTGATGACATAGAAACTCGGCTTTACCTTGTACTTGTCGATATTTTTCAACAGCTCATTATAGGCAATTACCGATAGGTCATCAAACTTGTAGTCGTAGATGTATGTTGCAAAACCTTTGGCTATGGTCTGCTTGATGTAGTTATTGACTACGGCATACGACTTACCGCTACCCGGTGTTCCCAATACAATGGTTGCTCTGAACGGATTCACTACATTTATCCAACCGTCCCATTCCTTGCCTTGATAGACAAACTTCGTAGGCAGATTTACAGAATACTCATTTTCCATCAGTCGTGTCTCCTGCATGAAACTCTCGTTGGCCACATTGAAGACATCTTCCATAAGGTTATGCTTGAACATACGGCTAATCCATACTCCAGACATAAGAAGGAGGATATATCCGACAGTCATAGTAACCGTATAGATTACCATATTCACGATTGGCGAGAACGGTAGGTCGAGCATCCACCAGTTCATAAAGAAGAGTACAAGACCGCCTAGGAAGGTCGCATAAATCTTCTGCCAGGTCATCTTCTGATTCTTGACTCCCTTTGTACCGAGGCACGAGAGAGCCAAGAATATGATGGCGAACACCTTTGTCACAAGCAGGTTGCTGAACAGCCCTGCCGTATTCTGAAAGTTGAGCAGAATCTTGTCTACCACTCCGATGTTGATACCCATATCCACGATGGCCTGATAGCAGAACCAATAGATATGTACTACAATAAATATAATGGATATGGCACGCATGAACTCCATGACCTTTGCCAATCCTCTCAAGTCATCTTCCTGTTGCATAATAAATTCGTTTTAATGGTTAGTGAAATTGGTTTACGATATGCCGCGTGAACGGCGTTTTTTCTTCTTTTTCTTCTGGTACTGCTTGGCGAGCATCTCCTCCTGCGGATCATTTGCAGGAGCGTCAAACGAGAAGATTCCGAAGGCTTGCTCTATGCCCGATTCAAGGTCTGTCGATGAGAGGCTCTGGCTCTCGGAGAAACCTTGCGGCATATCGGCCCATGGAATGTCGCCTTGCGAGTTGAATAGCTTCTCGAAGTTGTTTGCCGAGAACTCCTTCCCCAGACGGGAACCGTTATATACCTCACGATTGTGGTGGTCGATGAATGTGACACCGTAGATACGCCCTGCATCGTTCTCGCGGAACATCACATCAATGCCCTTGCTGCCGAGCAGACGCACGAACTCCTCGCGGTTGCCACGACAGCCGTGCATTGCCAAAGCCACATCATTGCGGATTTTGGGTTGCCACCTCTTCGCTCGGAACTCCTGAGCATTGTAGGCGATACGCTTCTCCACACCCTCGTAGCCGAAACGCTTGCCGATAAGCGAGGACTTGATGGGCGTACAAACAGGCTTTCCGTTGTCATCGGTCATCGTGTAGAGGATACCCGAATAGGGCTTGCCATCGAACTCGCCCTTGACCTGCTTTGCCTCAATGTTGAAGCACGAGAGCATGGCACTATACTCGCCGAAGGACTGGAAACGGTACGAGGTAAAGACGCTTTTAAGGATGTTCGATACCTGCTGCTTTACATCGCCACGGGTGTAGTCCGCCTTCCTCAGATAAGGCTCCAATAGTTCCCTGCGTTTGTCGGCAATCTGTTTGAGTCCGAACATCTGCTCCAACTCTCGGCAAGCCTTCATCGAGCGATTCCATTCGTAGGCATCGTCTATCTTCTCACCATTCTCGTTCACGCAGGTAGATACAATATGTATATGTCTGCGGTCTATGTCCTCGTGGAGATAGACAATGTAGGGCTGGTTGCCGTAGCCCATCTTCTGCATATAGGCTCTTGCCAAATCCGCAAACTGATTGTCGGTAAGGTTGTCGTCCAATGTCGGGTTGAGCGATATATGCAGGATAGGCTTCTCGGTGTTGCGGTTGGCTGCGAGATAACTCTCAAAAGCGAACATCGTCTGCCGTACAATCCTGTCAGGGTCGTAGAGAGAATCGGTAATCATGCGGTTGCCCGCTATGATGCTACCTGTCGCCTCGTTTACCTTCTGCTGGTTGTAGATGATGGCTCCGTAGAGCGAAGCACCTCTGTTGATTTTAGCCACCATATCAACCTCCGCTTTTACGGTTCAAGTGCCTCTCCTCAAACTCGCGTGTGAGGGCGATAATCTGCTTGCTCAATACCACCAACTCCAGTGTGGCTTTCTCCAGCTTGGCGACAAGGGCGAATGCCCGCTTATCACCGAAATTGGCTTTTACGGCTCGCACCGTCTGATTGTAGTTGTTGCCGATGGCTTGGAACTGATGGTAGAAATTCGTGAGACGTATGTAATAATCCAATGCTGCCTTGTCGAGTTTTACCACCTTTACTTCACGCTCGAAGATTAGAGCCTTTAGAAATTTCGACCTCTCTTTGAATCCTGATTTTTGGAATTGGATGTCAAAGTGTCCGTTCTCTTCCGATGTCAATCGGACCACATAGCGATGTATAGCTGGATCTAATTTGGGTTTCCGGCCTACACCTTTTCTTTGGTTTTTCCTGTTGTTCGTCTGCATACTTTTACATTTTATTGGTTACTAACTTCCGCTATGGATTCACGACTTTGGAGTGAATCCCTCCCCGAGCCGCAGGCGAGTGGCAAGTTTGTTTTGAGTGCCCGAAAACATTTCGGGTGCCTCAAAACACAACTTGCTATGTTCGCTTGAACATGAATTTTCCTTCGTAAAATTGGCTATCGCCGTTCCTCTCAGAGAGAAGCATTCGAAAACTCCGTTCGTCGTGCGTCCATAGATCTTTCGGGTGCAAAGTTAGACAGGTGTATTCTATTGGTAAATAGAGAGTTATATGCTATGTGATGACATATGATGACATGTGTGGTCAGAGGCTTGACGACATAGTGATTATTCCAATTTTTCGCTGTTTCTTTGCGGTGTGAACGGTTGGAAATTACCCTCCGATAACGGAATAGTGGTCACACTGTCGGTTGCTTCCGTGAACAGTTGGATAGTTGGAAGCAATGTCGGATATGACAGTTAACGGAAGGTCATGACCAATATACCGACCAGTAGCGGTTGGATAGTCGGAAGTACCCGATAACGGTTGCTACGATGGACGGAACAACGGAAGATTCCGATAGTGGAAACAACCGCTAATGGATAGTTGGAAGGATGCGTTCACGGGATATTGGAAGAGACAGTTAACTTATTTATTAACAATTTAAATTTTAAGTATTATGAGTAAAGAGTGTTTGTTAGTTGCTATCAGCAACCAAAAAGGCGGGGTTGGTAAGTCAGCCCTTACGGTAGTACTCGCCAGCTACCTTCACTATGAGAAAGACCTTAATGTCGCAATCATCGACTGCGATTCTCCGCAGCACAGCCTCGTGCGTATGCGTGAGCGTGACAAGAAGGCTATCTCGGCAAGTCCCTATCATCAGCAACTTGTGGAGAAGCAATGGGAACGCACACAAAAGAGAGCATATCCCATTATCGGCTCTACGGCAGAAAAGGCAAGAGAGGCGGCAGACAAACTTGCCGAGAAGGAGAACTTGGATATTGTCTTTGTGGATCTTCCAGGAACGGTACAATCAACGGGTGTCTTCCGCACCATAGTTAATATGGACTATGTGCTTACACCTTCAATTCCCGATTTGATTGTGATGCAGAGTACGCTATCCTTTGCCACCACTGTATTGGACTATGCAAAGAGTCAGAAGGATGTCCCTCTTAAAGACATCATCTTCTTCTGGAACAGACTCAAGAAACGTAGTAATACGGATGTGTTGAAGACCTACTCGCAGATTATGGGAGAGTTGAACCTATCCGTTCTCGATTCCACTCTGCCTGACCTATGCAGGTATGAGAAGGAGATTACCCACGCGAAAAAGTCATTCTTCCGTTGCACAATGTTACCGCCTCCTGCGAAACTTCTTAAGGGCAGTGGTATCGGTGAATTGGCCGATGAGCTGATTGTGAAACTTAAACTGAAATAGTTATGGCTAAGAAGAAAGTAGAAGTCAATGAGGATATGCTCAAAGACATTATGGTCGGTGATATCCCTGTCTTTGGCAGGGAGAGACCGAACTATCAGGAGCCGAAGGTCATTGAGACCGAGGATTCGGATACAGATTCGGACGAAGGTACTGAGGCGGTAGCCTCAAAGCCGAGTACCCCCAAGCCACGAAAGAAGCGTGAGGAAACAGGTACATATAAAGAGAGGTATCTTGTGAATATACCTGCTTCAAACCGCTCGCATGTATATATCAATCGCGAAGTGGCGGACTGCATCAAACGGGTGTTGCCTGTCATTGCTCCCGATATGAGTGTATCAGGTTACATCAGTAATATCCTTGTGGAGCATTTACAGCAGCACTGGGATGAGATTAACGAGTTATATAATAAAGAGTATTACAAACCATTAAAACCATTTTAGTTATGATTGAAACAATAGTAAATATCACAACAGGAGCTTGTTATTTGGTAACAGCAGGCGTTATCGTAAAGTATATCTATAGTCGATTTGTACGACACAAAAATCATCAGGGAACTAATATTCCTATGGTGAAGAAACAGACCATAGTTGCTCTTGTAGAGAATCCATCGCTATCTGAAGATACTTCTTCTGCAAAAGGAATTGATAAAGCGGAATATAAAAAGAGATTCCTTGGTAGTTATATGATGAAAAATCGTGTCCAGGTCTATATTGATAGAAGTAGTCACGAATGTATGAAGCGATTTTTATCAATTGCTGCACCAGATACTAGTATGGCAGGCTATGTCAGTAGAATTATCAAAGACCATATTGCTGAAAATGCTACGACTATCAATAAGATTTTTGAGGATAGTAAAACTAAACTCTTTTAGCTATGGAATCAAAGATATATTTCGCAGTAAAGGTCTTATGTGCCTTGGTGGTATTCTATCGTCTGTGGGTATTCCTGTTTTGTCGCAAGATATATGGTTTGTGGGACAAACTGCATAACTGGGCACGCATGGCTCGTGTCAGATTATGGAAGTACCGAAAGAAGCGAATGGCTGAAAAAGCCAAGCGTGAAAGGCGTAAGAAAATATACGGTAAGGATTTGCCTACGGAAAAGCCTAAACCAATCCAAACAGAAACACCTCAGAAGGTAGAAGAGAGTCCTCCTGTTGATGATGATCCGAATGAAGTAATGGGTAAATCCAATATTATCTACTACGAGGATATTAACGCTGCCCGTACAATACCCACACAATCGTTGGAGTTAAAGCAGATTGAACTCCTCGTGGATAAGGATATCAACCCCGATGATGTAGAGGATAACTTTGAGCCTCAAAAAGGTTTGACTGAAGAGGATAAGCGTGAGTTGATGGAGCCTGAAGGAGTGATACCTGATCCGGACTTTGACAAGTCCTTAACATATGAGGATATGAACAACCTTGTGGATGTGCTAAACTCAGATAATCCTGACGAGCAGAAGTCTATTCGTGCAGCATCAACCATCCATTATAAGTTGGCTAATACGGTGATATTGGACTTCCTTGTCAATAAGGTAAGCAATGAAGATAAAGTAAATCAGTTGCTCCAAGAATGTTTGGATGCTAATGGAAATCCTCTGCCTAAACGCAGGAAAGCAAGCAAAATCAAGTCGTTCGATATAAATAAGTATGCTTAGTACTGATACATAATTTAAAATTTTAAGTGTTAAACAATGTTGGCTGGCACTCCGATGTGAATCGTGGTGCCAGCGTTTTTTATGGAGTCCGCTATTTTAATTAACAAGTAAGGCAAGTATCGTAATGCCTCGTGCATTATGATTCTTGCCTTGCTGTTATATAGGAGGATTTAGTTATATAGGATCAGGACTGCCTGGATTTCTTTCAATGGGTTCATAATGATTATTCGCATCGAAACATGATGCACAAGTACCAGGAAAATCCGAAATTAATCGAGCTCTAACAGAATCTATACCTTTAAATACCGTAAACCATATAGACCATTGCCCCTTATCTTTAACCCTGGAGATAATATCATCTTCTGTTATTAAGCGATCTAAAAATTTTAGTTTCCAATCTGTTGCCAACTTCCAAGCTTCATAACGATATTTCCATCTAAAATCTTTCGGAGTGGGACCATTGGCATCCCCAGGGTGTCTATGAAGTCCTGTCAAATCCAACAAATTTTGGGCTCTAACTTGAGACAACGCAGGAATATTATCATTTACCTTGACTCTTCCTGTTTCATCATAGACAAAACTATAGAAAGTATTATTCAAATGTGGCCAATGAAAATCATCATTTATCACTTCTACACCTTTAACCGTATTGCAAATTTTACAGCATAACAGAAAATTATTCCACGCAGTACGAGAACCACCTTTAGCTTTGGCCGCCATATGTTCTACTTCTAACGAATGGATCTTCTCATATCCCTCACAATAAGAACAATATTGACCGATGTTACTAGCTAATGGAAATTTAGCATCTCCATAATTTGGATAATCCACCTGTATAGTATGCTCGACCTCTTGATCATTTGAATCAGTGTAACGAACAATGTCGCCAGGTTTCTTCTTTTCAATAGGTCTCATAACTACTTCACTTTTGCTTTAAGTTCTGTTCTAATAAGTGCAAGATATGCAGGATCATCACTAAACTCAGCCTCAATTTCATCAAGCTTAGCTTTTAGCTCATCTTTATTTGCACTGCCATTATCTGCCGCTTCAAATAAACGTGTCGCAACATCAACCATTTCGTTGAAACGCTTGCTTCGGATATCCTGTTGTAAACCCATACGTTCTGATGTGATATCTTCTAAACCTTCACGGAAAGGTTCGCCAGATGTCAATACATTATCATCAAAACTTACGAGTTGCCCCTCCTGAAGACTTTGAACAATAAATGGGCTATGAGTTGATACAATGAATTGTATCATTGGGAATGCCTTGGTTAAATCCTGCAATACATGCTTTTGCCAATGAGGGTGTAGGTATAGGTCGATTTCATCAATCATTACTACTCCCGGTGTCATCTTAACTGCATTATGACCAAGACAACCATTCAGCTCAATGCAACGATGAGCTATCTCTGAAACAATATTTATCATAGACTGAAGGCCATCGCTCATATATGAGAAATGATGACGGGATGGAGTGTGTCCTGTAACTGTTACAACCGCTTCAATCTCACCCTTATCAAAATCAATATCAGACAATGCAGGTATTGCTGTTTGTAAAGCGTCAAAGAAGGCTTCTCTAGTACCCTCAAACTCCTTCTTATCTTTGATATCCTTGTCGTAGTGTTTTAGCCATTCCATAGCCCCTTCGAAATCCACTTTGTCGTGCAAAGCAAATTTGTAGGCTTTTTCAATTCGTGAGGCTCTTTCTTTAACATTTGAAGTGCTTTTAGCCTGAGAGTCACTAGTTCTTTTAGCTCCAAATGCTAATACTAATGGATATACTGACTCTTGTTTCTCATCGTATCTCAGACTCTCCATCTGATGTACAGCATCAATAAGTTCTCCTGCACATGCTCGTGTGTGTGTTGTGTAGTTACCTGCGAACTCTCTATACCAATGTACTGGGACAAATGAGACCTTAGGGCAATTATCACATAAAGATTGTGTTACAGGGAAATCAGCATTAATCGTAATTCTTGGTTTCTCATCATTAGGTATATAATCTCTTAACTCCTCATCAAATCTCATAAACTTGTCAAGTGAGCTGAAATTGCGACGATATGGAGCCCCACCTGGAAGTTGTTTAAGACTTTGCAGATAAGCACCTAAACCCACTTGAATAGCTTTTAACAAAGTGGTCTTACCAGCTGTATTGTTGCCGATAACAACCGTGAGATTTCCGTTGAAAACAACAGTTTCATTTTGGAAACCTTTGAAATTGACTATGTTAATATCTTTAATCCTCATATCCTTCGGAAATTTGCATTTACAAATAGTTTAATAGCACAAAACATTCTAATCAACAATCAGATCGCTCCTTTTTACATCAAGTAATTTTGCGATTTGATCAATGGTCTGTAAGTCTGGTTGAGACTTCTGTGAGCACCACTTACTCACAGTGCAAGTAGATTTTCCCAACTGCTCTGCCAACCATTTACTTGTAAGATGTTTCTCTGTTAGAACCACCTTGATTCTATTCAGGTCTTTGATTCTGTCCATAGATAAGAAATTAAACTTTGACGCAAAGTTAATAAATTTATTCTACATCATATCATACTCTATGCCATTTTTTATTCGATAGTGGTTATTTTATCAGAAGAAAATACCTTGAAAGCGGGCAAAAACTTGTGATTTTTGGAAGTTTTCGCCTGCTTAACCCGACAATATAAGGTTGAAATTTCATCCTTC
>CAJMSD010000022.1 GCA_905215965.1 uncultured bacterium
CTGGCTTTCGGAGGAAATGATGAGGAAAATTGCGAAAAAGGAAAACCTGAACAGCTGATAGGCGGTTCACAGGGTTCAAGGGTATATTCCACAGACGGAACTGCTGTTACTCAGTGCAGCGGTTCGGGAGGTATGGGCGGTAAAACAGGGTTGTATTTTATCGACTACAATTCTCCGCCGAATTTAACGGATATCGCAAGATGCATAACTGCAAGACAGGACAGCGGAGTGAGTAACCATAAGGGTGAACATTCCGCTGTTTTTTGTGACTTGAACGAAAATCCGCAGATTACGGAAAATGCCCGATGTCTGCATACAAGAATGGATTTGGGAGTAACAAACGGAATTCATAAGGGAGAGCGTTCCGGAATTCTGGTGGAGGAGGCTCCAAGAGCAATTATCAATCCGTTTAAGGAGCATACCCGCCAGAACGGCAGAAGAATAAAAAATCCAAATGAACCTATGTTTACGATAACGGTCACAGATAGGCACGGCGTGGTTCACAAAGGCCGAATTCGCAGGCTTATGCCTGTTGAGTGCTGGGAGTTGCAGGGTTTCACAAAAGAACAGTTCAATAAAGTTGCCGCTACCGGAATGTCCGACGCACAGTTGTACAAGCAAGCAGGAAATTCGATTACGGTTGCGGTCGTAGAAGCGATTTCAAGAAATTTATTGAAATTTGATAAGGAGATAAACGATGGAAAACATGATTCAAACATTTGTAAGTGAGGAATTTGGTTCGGTTAGAACTGTTATTAAAAACGGCGAACCGTGGTTTGTAGGCAAGGATGTTGCCGGAATATTAGGTTACGAAAGAGCGACTAAAGCAATACAGGATCATGTCGATCCTGAAGATAAAGATGGAATCCCAATTCAGGACTCCATCGGAAGAATGCAAAAAACCCCTATAATCAATGAAAGTGGATTATACAGCCTCATACTTTCAAGCAAGATGCCGAGAGCCAAAGCGTTTAAGCGTTGGGTTACAGCTACAATTTTACCCACTTTGAGGAGGACCGGCGGTTACGTCAGCAACGAAGATATGTTCATAGAAAACTACCTCCCGTTTCTCGACGAGCCGTACCGTGACCTGTTCAGACTTCAGATGACGATCATAGGCAAGCTGAACAAGCGGATACGTCATGATCAGCCGTTGGTGGAGTTTGCAAATCAGGTGTCAAACACCGATAATCTTATCGACATGAACGCAATGGCAAAGCTTGCGGCTGATGAGCGTTTTAAAATCGGCAGGACAAGACTGTTCCGCTGGCTCAAATATATGGGAATTCTTATGTCAAATAACCTCCCCTATCAGCAGTTTATTGATCGAGGATATTTCGCAGTCAAGGAATCGGTGTTTGAAACTCCGACTATGACAAAGACTTATCAGCAGACATTTGTTACTGGAAAAGGTCAGGGATTTGTCATTAATCTGCTGAAAAAATATTACGGGAAGGAAGTTTTGCAATAATGGATATTAAAAGCATTTCTTTACACGAGCTGAGAAAAATGAATACCTGCGAAGGACTTGTCCTGCAGGGCTGCGGAGGAGATTTGACGGAATGGGTAGACGGCATAAATGATATGCTGACGGAAAGCGGAATATTGCAGAATGGAAGTAAGTTTGAAAGAGCATTTTCCTTTAAAAACGGAGAATTAACCTGTCTGCTGTTTCCATTTGATGACGTTCAGCTTGATGTGGGTAAGCTTGCTATCTGGCGTATTCAGACGAGAGAGAATTTCGGCAGCACGTGGCTGTCGGACTATGTGGAGAACTCGTTGGGAGGATATATTCAGGAACAGTCTGAAACCGAAGATTTTGGAATGGAGATGATGTAAATGACGTATTTATTCATAGGAATGCTGATAGGCGGGATTTTAGGAACCGCTATAGGTTCGCTGGGAATGGCGGTGTACTATCTTAAAAAGGAAACTTCAAGGCTTAAAAACTGCGGAAAGGAAATAGAAAATGCCTAATCATATCACAACCCGAATCAAAATAACAGGCGATCCCGAGGCGGTCAAGCGTGTTCTGAATAAGATCAAAAATGATGAGTTCGGTATGGGAACGATAGATTTTGAAAAGATCATTCCTATGCCGAAAAATATTTTCAAAGGCAATTTGGGCGTTCGAGAACGGGAACTGTACGGCAATAACAATTGGTATGACTGGTCGGTCGCCAACTGGGGTACGAAATGGAATGCTTACGGATTTGACCCAAATACCGATTACAGCAAGGAAAAGGAACTGAGATTTTTGACTGCATGGTCTGCACCTCACCCTGTCATTGAAAAGCTTGCGGAGATGTTCCCAAGCGTGAAGTTTGAGCATGAATGGGCTGATGAGGATATCGGCATGAACTGCGGCAGACGAGTGTATTATGACGGTGAGCGTATCGAAGAATACTATCCCGAAAGCGAAAGGGACAGGCTTGAATTTGCGGCATCTGTGTTGGATATTCAGCTTGAAGAAGATTGCGGACTGTATCTTAACGCAAGCGAAACAGGATATATCAACATCGAAGGAGATGACGAGTATGAGCTGATAGAACTGTTTGGGCAGCCCGCACTTTTCACCAATGAAAGGATAACGGATGCGGACATTCCAAAGGGTATGCACTGCTACCATATCAGACACAATGATGAGGGAGAATTTGCTGCGATAGAAAAGCGAACTGCTGTAAATCACGCAGGCTCAGTGGTTACAAGAGAGCCGATAAACTTGGGTGACCAGGGATATATTTCTTTCACAGACGAAACATCTCCGAATTTTACGGGAGAGGTAATGTCGCTGTATGAATTTCGGGGATATGATCCTGAGCAGTCACAAAGCGAAGAAATGGGAATGGAGATGAAGTAATGCACACAAACAGAGTTAAAGCAAAAGTTGACTTCAAGTTCTGCATGGGAAGTATTTCTGCAATGCTTAGAGCAACAAAGCCCGTGCTCTCGGAAAGGCAGTACAAAGAATTATGTACTGAGGTAAACAAAGCTGACGGCTACCTTGAGCAGAAACGTATCATTTTTTCATACGTTGACCCCATAATCAGGGGGTAGGTAAGCACAATTAAATAACAACTAGGGTCGTTTTGCCAATGACAGAAAATTTCTGTTTTTAGCAAAGCGACTTTCTTTCTGTCATTGGTTTTGATGACGGAAAGGAGTTCAATGAACAGTTTTATGTCATGGGTAGGCGGGAAAAAGGCACTCAGAGATGAAGTCCTTGCAAGGTTTCCGAACTACTATGAAAGATATATCGAGGTTTTCGGAGGTGCAGGCTGGGTGCTGTTCCATAAGCCGCCGGGTATGGATTTTGAGGTGTATAACGACTTTAACGGAAATCTTGCAAACCTGTACCGTTGTGTGCGTGATAAGCCGAACAAGCTGAAATACAAGCTGAGATATGTGTTGAATTCAAGAGAAGATTTTGACCGTATAAATTTACTGCATAAGCGTGGAATATTTCAAAAGCTTTGCGATGTAGACAGAGCCTCAAAATTCTATCAGCTCATAAGGTACAGCTATGCTTCGGGACTTGACAGCTTTGCAAGCCAGCCTCATTCAATATGGTCGGATTTCCCGATGATAGATCTGGCGGCAAGGCGATTGCAGAAGGTCATAATCGAGAACAAGGACTTTGAAAAACTCATTAAGCAGTATGACAGACCCGTCAGCTTTTTCTACTGCGATCCGCCGTATTTTGCAACTGAAAGCTACTACAAGGACGTAGGTTTCAAGACAAAAGACCATATCAGATTGCGTGACACTCTTTTGGACATCAAGGGCAAATTTCTTGTTTCCTACAACGATTGTCCCGAAATTCGTGAGATATGGGATAAGCCGAATATCCATATCGAGGAGATAAGCAGATTGAATAATCTGGCACAGCGGTACGACGGCGGCTGTCAGTATGCGGAGCTGCTCATATCAAATTATGATACAAGCGAAAGAGCAAAGGCGGCTTGTCAGCTTTCGCTGTTTGACGATGAAACAATTTTGGAGGTTTAATTTTATGAAAAATATGATATACACAAAAGGATTTATCAACAATTCAGGGGACATAGAAGTGCCCGGTGTATTTTTGGAAGAAGGTGCGGAAGTCGAGCTGAAAATATCGGTAGCGAGGGGTAAATTTGAAATAGCACTTTTCCCCTCAGAGGACAAAGTACCGTTCCGTGACTGTGGAATCTCGGAGGAAGAGATACAGCGTACCTGTTCCATGTACGAAGACTGCGACGGGTGTCCGCTTAATGACTACTGCGGAGAGGAATCGGAGGTGGTTTCATGAAAATACTTGTGTTTGAACCGATGAAAAAGCCGTATGTGAAGGATATTAAAGATAATATTCACGCTATGCAGGAAATTGTGGGCGGCAGCATAGAACCCATATATTTTGAACCAAAGCAGGACGCAATCGTCTGGTGTAATGACGAATTTCTGCTGAACGGTTCAGAGCCTAACAGGATTGTGGGTGCAACACTTGTCCACGGCACTTTCTACATTTCAGGCAACTTTCAAAACGAATACGGCGAGTGGGATTCCTGTTCGCTTACCGATGAGCAGATCGAAAAGTACAAGGAGCAGTTTTCTCATATGATAGTTGAACCTACCCAAACACCTTACGAACAATCAAATAATGCGATAAACAGACGATATTGCTATATAAAAGAAATGACAGCTTCAATCATGCTTTGAAGCTGTCATTTCTTTCAATTGGTAAATTTGTTATGGAATATGCTTACTGTAAGCGTTCAGGTGCAGAGTACCGTCTCGGCGCAATGATTGATTGACTTTTGGGATAGGGTTTAGTATAATATTATATATAGGACACTTTTCGATTTATTTGTAAAAAATAAAAGACATGGCTTTCGCATCACAATACATTATGTACCCGACAAAGAGTGCAGAAAAAGTCGGGACAAGAATGCCTTGATGTGATATAATGAATTTGAATGGAATGAGGTGACCGTTTTGAAAGGCTGGATCGAAGGATTTCAGGCTTCCATTGATTATATTGAGCAACATCTGCTGAACGAACTTGATATTGAGGAGATAGCTAAAAAAGCTGCATTATCTTCCTTCTATTATCAGCGGATTTTTGGTGCTCTTTGCGGTATGACCGTCGGAGACTACATCCGTGCACGCCGTATGACAGTAGCCGCACAGGAACTTGCTTATTCTGATTGTAAGGTGATTGACATCGCCATGAAGTACGGCTATGATTCACCTGACAGCTTTGCAAAAGCATTTCAGCGCTTTCACGGCATCTCTCCTTCTCAGGCGAGAGAGGCAGGTGCAAATCTGCGGTCATTCGCTCCGTTGCATATCAAAATTACATTGGAGGGCGGAAGTATGCTGGATTACAAAATTGTGGAAAAGGTACCGTTTACGGTTGTCGGCATCAAAAAAAGATTCCATGCCGAAACGAGCTACAAGGAAGTTCCAAAATTCTGGAATGACTGGATGGCAGACATGAAAGGCTTGAAAGGAATGTTCGGTGTCTGCTCGGACATGGACGGAAAGACCTTTGACTACAGGATCGCTGACCTTTATCTGCCGTGGGAGGAAATCCCGGCAGGCTGTGAAACATACCAGATCCCCGGCGGATTGTGGGCGTTGTTCAAGTGCAAGGGCGCTATGCCCGAAGCTATGCAGAAGGTCAATACACAGATATGGTCGGAATGGCTGCCCTCGTTGCAGGGCTATGCTTTAGCAGGCAATTATTCGTTGGAATTCTATCTGCCGCCTGCGGAAGATCCTGCTGATACTGAGAGCTATATCTGTATTCCCTTGAAGAAACTGTAAGAGGTGATAGCATGAATCAGAAAACTGGATTCAGCCTGTTGCAACCCTTTGGAATGGATATAGAGTACCGCAGGATACCGGATCATGTAATGCATGATCTCGGTCTTGACACATTCTTTCAGGAAATATCAAGTGATGGCAAAGAACGCCGTTTGGTTGCTAATGTGCTTTCACAAATATCAGACAATCCCAAAGTTGCCGCATACCGTCAGCGTATCTTCGGGGATATATTCCGATTGCCTGAGCTGAGAAAGACCATGCTGGAGCTGTTTGACAAAATACAGTTCATGCGGGATTTTTCCACCATGCACAAGACCTCAGATGAGGAGCTTGGACTGTGGCATCTCTTTCACCGCCTTGACGAGCTGGACAGCTACATCAAGACCGTAGAGACGATGCGTGATTGCCTTTCCGATGAGAGGATTCAGTCCGAGGGACTGATCTCACTGAGGGACTACATCACCGAGCTTTACGAGGATGCTTGCTTTGCCGAGATGAAAAAGGACATAGCTGCGCTGAAAATGAAAGCATCTGATGTGCAGAGCGTTACCCTCGGCATCAATGTCAACGAGCGTTTTGAAGCTGTGAGCATCGGGCTGGTTTCCGTCAACAAAAAGCCTTTTAAGAAATCGGGTATCGTCAGCAATTTTGCGGACGCTATCGCAAATAAGGAAAGGATACAGGACACCTCAGACTGGGACGGTGATATGCACTATCAGCTTATCGACAGAGAGGAAAAGCGAGGTATCATTGATTATATGAAGAACGAGGCAGGCTTGCTTGCGGTACAATCTTCATTCGCCACAGATGTCAGAGCCAAATCCACGATCGTCAATGCTATGGCTGACGGCGCAACGACAAATTCCACTTTCTATCTGGATACTGTGGTGAATAAAATGCTCAGTTCCCTCGTGAAGAAGCTGAGGGATACGCTTACCAAGTACGCAAATGTTGCAATCGTGAATATTTCAGGACTGGTTCCGGAGTTCATATACTACATCAGATGTGCGGAATTGATCGGCGGTCTGATGGAAAAAGGATGTGTGTTCAGCGAAGCACAGCCTGTTACTGAGGGTGAGACTTCCATGCAGGCAAAGGGCTTTTACAATCTGAAGCTCGCTATGAATATGGAGAATGTCAGCGAGATCGTTCCCAATGACCTTTGTTTCGACCAAAAGCACACTGTCTATATCCTCACAGGAGCTAACCGTGGCGGCAAGACCACGATCACACAGGCTGTCGGTCAGCTTTTTATTCTGGCGCAGGGAGGGCTTTTCGTTCCCGCAGAAAGTTTCCGCTATGTTCCCTGCGACTGCATCTATACCCATTTTCCAGCGGACGAGGACAAGACAATGGACTTAGGAAGGCTGGGCGAGGAGTGCGTCCGTTTCAAGGAAATGTTCTCTCAATCAACAAGCAGGAGCCTGATACTGCTGAACGAAACTTTCTCAACTACATCATTTGAAGAAGGCTACTACATCGCAAAAGACTCCGTGAAAGCACTTCTTACAAAGGGCGTGAGAACGATCTACAATACCCATATGCACAAACTGGGATATGATGCTGAGGAGCTTACTCGTGAAATTGGTGGCACAGGAGCAGCTTCACTGGTCATGCAAACGGAGGAGGGCAAACGTTCTTTCAAGGTGGCTCTTGCAAAACCGGAAGGATCGTCATACGCCAAGGATATTGCCAAAAAGTACGGCGTGACCTATGATATGCTTGTCGGAGGTAGTGGCTCATGATGAATGCATTGAAAATAATCGGTATCATTCTTGCTGTGATGATTGTTATCCTTTTATGTGTGTATCTATTCGTGCTTCAATATCCAAAATTGGAAAAGAACCCGAAAGTGGGCAAATGGTACAAAATCACAAGCCAAGATATGCTGTGTTCGGACGGTAGCCAGTATAAAGCGTTCTTCCGAAAAGGGTCTGAAAACAAAGTGCTGATCTATTTTGCAGGCGGCGGTATCAGCATCAATGCGGAGACAGCAAAAGAGGATATGTTCATCAGGAGGGTTGCACCTATTGATAAGTTTGCCAATAACATGATGAACAGCGGCGGTATTGCAACTCCAATTGACGGAAACCCGTTCAAGGACTGGACTGTGATCGCCCTGCCCTATGCAACAGGTGATTTTCACTCAGGTACAAATGATTTTGAGTACACTGACAAGGACGGAAACAAGAAGATACTCTATCATCACGGATATACCAACTATACGGCTGTGATGCAGAAAGCTATTGAGTTTGGCGGTATCAATGATCCTGAAGCTGTTATGGTGACGGGATACAGTGCAGGGGCAGGGGCGGCTTCGCTGCTTGCAAACGATGTGTTTACAAACTATTTCCCGAATGCAGAGAGCAAGACCGTGTTGGTCGATTCAATGCTCATGTTTATTGATAACTGGCACACTATTTCGACTGATGTATGGAAAAGTCCTACGGAGATCTCTGGCAGGATCAGAACAAACAATATCGTGCTTGACAGTCTGACTGCACTTCATGAGGACTTCGGAGATGATGTGACGATACTGTTTGACTGCTCTGTGCGTGACGGTGAACTTGCAAAGGCGCAGAATCTATTTGATTACGGGAAACCCGAAGTTGATGAGAGTATCGCAGATATATTTCAGCAAAATCTGAAAGAAACGATACCGCAGTTCGAGGGAATCGGCGCACATCTTTACATCTGGGACGGATTGCCGTTCTATGATGATCCACGCAATATAACGAAACATACCATTATTGTAACACCTGATGTTTATTCAGACATGAATAAGAACGGGATCTCTGTCGCAGAGTGGGCGTACAATGCAACGAATGGCACAGCTGAGAATTACGGGCTTGACCTTGTGGATAAAGTGTATGAGAAAACAGAATAGCCGAACAGGATCTTAAAAAGAACATCTTATTCTGCTACTCAACAAGGACAAAAAACTGCTCAGTGAGGAATAAAGCCATGAATATTCTTATGATAAATTTACCTTTCGCAGGACATACAAATCCAACTTTACCATACCTGTCTGCGTGATGGTATCATCAAAGCACTATTCAAGCAGAATGCTGTGAAAATGCAGAATATAATTCGTAAGCAAATGAGTTGGGATGGCGTGATAGGACGTATTGAACAATTGTTAGAAAAAGGCTCATGATGCAGAATATCGGAACTGCGTGAGAAATATGACCTTCACATGATCGCAGAACGCTTCGTCAGTGAGGAAATGTGCTGTAACTGAATACTAAACGAAAGCTCTCGGAAATGCCCTGTAAGCGTTTCTGAGGGCTTTTCCTTTCAGCGGATAGAGTTTTCCCCATAACCGTCACGGACAGCTCTGAGGGGCTTCTCCGTTCGCCAGAGAGCCTATCATCATTCAAGGTCATTCCGCTTACGCTTCTGCTGTTGTCCTCGGTTCTGTTCATGGCGGAGATATTCCTCTATTGTCCTCGTCGCTTCGGACAGCTCACGGGACTTCTTATCTGCCTGATTGTATTCCGTATTTTTCTTCGACAGCTTTTTCTGCAAAGATGCGATATGCTTTTCAAGATTTTCTACCTTTGGAATATTGCCTGACGGGTAAAGCTCCAAAACCTGTTTGCAGGTTTCGTGATATTCGGCAATATCGCCGCCGTGTTCCTTGCGGTACTTCTTTTCCTCCCGACCGCTGAGTGCTTTCAGTTCCTCTCCGATATGCTTGACCTTGCGATATTTTTTCAGCACTTTGAGTTTTTCTTGCAGATCTTTGATCTGTGCGTTCAGGTCATTCAGCTCACCGACAAGATGCGCCCTTTCAATAAATGCCGCCATCGCAGCACCACGAACCTGATCCGGCTCAACGCCGTATGCGGTGATAATATTTTTTGCGATGCTTGCCACCTTCATATTGCCACGATCGATAGCATCACGGACAAACCTGTTCTCCTCAGCTTTCGGAGTGATTTGTCTGACTTTGATTCTCGGAACATATATCATACCGCCCATATACTGTGCGATACGCCCTTTGATCTGCTCGGTTTCATAATACCAGCCCAGCGTCCGGCTACGGGTGAACTTCGCTCTCGGATTGCGTTCTTTCTGCTCCGCAAGCATAAATTTCAGGTCAATCTTGTGGTCGGGGTTATACTCAACAAGCACTCCGAAATCGGCGCATTTGGCAAGGAAGTCCTCAAAGTTTTCGCTGACCTTGATTACCTGATCTATTGTGAATTTTAGCTTTGCTTTCCAGCTCAATCCTTGTCGTGACATATCCCACTCCCAATGGTTCTTGCCCTTGCCCATTTCGGGATGTTCGATCACGGATAAATGATGCTGTCGGCATACCTCGTCCGTGATGTTCATGAGTTTCTGAAATGACCTGTCCTGCTTGGTAGTCCTACGGTTTTCATGCGTTTCAAAAGTTCTGCCGTCGATGCAGTTGATATTATTTAAAACACAGTGAAGGTGGCAATGCTCTCTCAGGAGTAATTTCACCGGGCTTGAAACTCACGATAAAGTGCTGGGCAAGAACGGAATTTCTGCCTGTTCCGTGTTTCCGAATCTCGGCAAAATCATGACTTGCCTGCAACGGATCAGAACTGCACCCCTCTGTGATAATCAGTCTGCCGTTATCCGTTTTTTTAGGGTTAGCAATGTAGTTCAGTGCTGCAAGGTCATCAACTGAGACTGGAAAAATCTTAGTGGTTGCCATAACTTGTCCACCTCCTCCCTGAGTGCGGAAATATCTTCGGGATAGACCTTTCCGCCGCTGTTGGTTCTGACTGCCACCTGATTGAAGTTGTTGGAGATTGCTCTTGCAAGTTTCAGTAACTCGTTCATCTTGTCATCGTTGAAGATCACGATGTAGCCTGTGAAGATCATGTGCCGGAAGAAGTCGCTCCGAGACTTCATACCGCTTGCCGTGAACTTGCGGTTGAACGCTTCGTATTCTTCGTCACTTAGCCTGACCTGAATACTGTGTGTTCGTTTGGTTTTGTTGCTCATGTTTTCTGTTTTCTTTTCTGTTTCTGATTGCGGGGTTGTAGGGGCGGCAGCCCTCTGCCAAGCGGTGCATTGGTGTACTCAAATCTATGATTTGTAGTGCAGCTATGCCGAGCTTGCGATTTGTGTTAGCCCCTACGGGGATATTTTGCATTTGAGCCTGCGGCTCTGCTTAGTTTCCTCACATTCGGGTGAGGAATTGGAGCGTCAGCGACTATATTTCTCTGTGTCCGATCGCTCCGCCGCCGTCCTTATGATAACTATACTGGAAAAATCTCAAAAAGTCAATGAATCGAAAAATGGGTATTCGTCAAAATGACAGTTGCGGGTTTCTATGCTCTCAGGGTATCGTAACCCCCTCATAACTGCACGTTCCTGAAAATTCGGTTGCTTTGATTTCGGGCTGTGCCCCGAAAAGTTTGTCTGTTATGCGAATAGATTTTTAATGGTATTGCGCGCTATAATTGGAGTATGAAAATGGAGAACAGAGCTTCGGCTCATGGGACAGGAATAAAAATTTAGAATGAGAGTGAGGTGAGAATCAGAATGGGTATCTATGCAGAAAAGCGTGACAAGATCGCTGCAAGGATCGTTGAGCTGACCAAGCGTATCTCTGAGGATACTGCCAAGAAGAAGGAGCTTGAGGAGAAGCTGAAAGAAGCTAACCGTCTTGCGATGGCGGAGCAGAGGGGCTGCAAGCCACGGAAATCAATTTTCAAAATAACAAGTAGCAAAAGTAACATTTTCGATACAAAATGAACAAATAGCTGGACAAAG
>CAJMSD010000023.1 GCA_905215965.1 uncultured bacterium
CCTCACGCCAAACGAAAAATTTAAACAAATTATTAATCAGAATTCTGTTGCATTTGCAAGTTGAATTCAGCAAAGAAAAAAGAAAAAACGAGACGGTTGCTGTAACCATCTCGTTTTACTTATACCGCGACCTCTTCTTTTCAGTCGCAACCGAGCTGCTCTTCGTCGGCTTCTGGCGGTGCGTACGGGACTTTAACTTATATAATCAAGAAATCTCATAAAACCGCAATATATTGATAATAATCAAGTTATTACAAACCCACCATATTACTAAATATCATTAAATGCCTTTTGCTGTTTCAATTATTGGGTGTATATTTGGGTGTTGAATTTCAAACGCACCCAATTATGAATATCAAACGAAACATCATTTTTGCTTTGGAAAGCCGCAAGAAAAACGGAGTGCCAATCGTGGAGAATGTCCCCATCCGTATGCGCGTGGTTTTCGCCAGCCACCGTATCGAGTTCACAACGGGTTACCGCATAGATGTCGCTAAATGGGATGCCGACAAGCAGCGGGTAAAGAACGGATGTACCAACAAGCTGAAGCAAAGCGCATCGGAAATAAATGCGGACTTGCTGAAATACTACACCGAAATACAGAACATCTTCAAGGAGTTCGAGGTGCAGGGATTCATGCCCACTACCGAGCAGGTAAAGGATGCATTCAACAGGTTGCATGACGGGAAAAAGGAAGAGGAGGAACAAGCCCCGGTGGTATTTCTTCCTTTGGAAGTATTTGATGAGTTCATTAAGGAGTGCGGCACGCAAAACGGCTGGTCTGATGCCACCTACGAGAAATTTGCCGCAGTAAGGAAGCACCTTGAAAAGTTTGACAAGGGACTGACTTTTGAATCGTTGGACGAACCCAAGCTGACAAAGTATGTGAATTTCCTGAAAGACACAGAAGACATGCGGAACACATCCATCATGAAACAGGTCGCTTACCTGAAATGGTTCCTGCGCTGGTGTACCAAAAAAGGATATTGCATGAACAATGCCTATGAAGATTTCAACCCCAAATTGCGGAGCACCCCGAAAAAGGTGATATTCCTCACGTGGGACGAACTGAACCAACTTAAAAACTATCAGATACCTGAAACGAAGCAGTATTTGGAACGGGTGAGGGATGTCTTTCTGTTCTGTTGCTTCACCGGACTCCGGTATTCGGATGTGCATAACCTGAAGAAAAGCGACATCAGGGACGGATATATAGAAATCACCACCGTAAAGACCGCCGAAAGGCTTATCATCGAGCTGAACAACCACAGCAAGGCGATATTGGATAAATATAAAGATGTGGAGTTTGAGGGGCATAAGGCTCTCCCGGTCATCAGCAACCAAAAGATGAACGATTATTTGAAGGAATTGGGCGAGCTTGCCGAAATCAATGAGCCAGTAAGCGAAACTTATTATAAAGGGAGCAGACGCATAGACACCATTACGCCCAAATACGCATTACTGGGCACCCATGCCGGAAGAAGGACTTTTATCTGCAATGCCTTGGCTCTCGGTATTCCGGCTCAGGTGGTCATGAAATGGACGGGACACAGCGACTACAAGGCGATGAAACCCTACATAGACATCGCCGATGATGTGAAAGCCAGTGCGATGAACAAATTCAACCAACTGTAAAAACAATCAGCAAGTTTCATGGAAAACCTGTAATTGGGCTTACCTTTGTAACTTTCAATACATACAACAATGAGCAACAACGATAACAATATAGAGAAAAGAAGTTTCGAGGCTTTTGTCAATGCCATCGGGTCAGAAATAGAGCAGGCGCAAGTCCGGCTCATCAGTGCAGCCAATGCGCAGATGCTGTTCCACTATTGGAAGATGGGCAATTACATATTGTACCACCAGAACCGACAAGGCTGGGGCGGTAAGGTCATCAAGAAACTGGCGCATGTGATACGGTTCAATTATCCCGAAAAGAAAGGGTATTCGGTCAGGAACTTGGCTTATATGTGCCAGTTCGCACGCTCCTATCCATTGGGCGCATTACGGAGTTTTATAGAAACCGATGCGAAATTACTTACTCCAAGTGTGCAGAAAATCACGGATGAACTTCAAAGCCTGAACAATATGACATTTACGCAAGAGCCTCTTGCGCAAATTCAATCCTCAGACAATAAGGAAATTGTAATTGTGCAAGAGGTTCTTGCACAAATTCAGGATGTAGTCCAAACAGTAGCCGCCGTTTATCAAGTACCGATTGAGGACATGGAAAAACTGTTCCTGGCATCACCTGTCGCAAGAATCAATTGGGCAAGCCATGTGATTCTGCTGAACAGTTCCCTTCCGTTAGGTGTCGATTACTGGTATATGAAGCAATCCGTGGAAATGGGCTGGAGCAGCAATGTCCTTAAAATGCAGATTGAAAGCAAATTGTACGAAAGGCAAATCAACAGCTGCAAGGTCAATAATTTTACCACCACGCTTCCTGCACCCCAAAGCGACCTTGCCAACTACCTGTTGAAAGACCCGTATATCTTTGACTTGGCAGGAGCCAAAGAACGTGCGGACGAAAGGGACATAGAGGAACAACTGGTGAAGCACGTCACCCGTTATCTGCTGGAGATGGGCAGCGGATTCGCCTTTGTCGCAAGGCAGAAACATTTCCAGATTGGCGACAGCGATTTCTATGCCGACCTGATTCTGTACAACATAAAGCTCCATGCCTATGTGGTCGTGGAACTGAAAGCGACCCCGTTCAAGCCGGAATATGCAGGACAGTTGAACTTCTACATCAATGTGGTGGATGACAAACTGAGGGGAGAGAATGACAACAAGACCATCGGGCTGCTGTTGTGCAAGGGCAAGGATGAGATTGTCGCGCAATATGCACTGACAGGCTATGACCAGCCTATCGGCATCAGCGATTACCAGCTCAGCAAGGCTGTGCCGGAAAGCCTGAAATCGGCGTTGCCAAGCATTGAACAGGTGGAAGAAGAACTGACGATGCTTCTTGACAATGAAAGGAACAGACAAAAGTAGAACGCTTATGGCAGACAAGATACAGACGATGATTCCCCAATACGGGGAACTTAACAGAATATACAGGGACTATATAGACAATCGCGTTTTCTCTTTTGACAGGCAAAAATTCATTTCCGATTTCTGTCAGGAATACAATGACATGAAGTCTTTTGAGGCTGCTATCCTTGAACTGGTGCTTGACAGGCAAAAAGAACAATACATCTTGATACTCAACAGCCTGAAAACCGAAATAGAAAAGAGCATACAGGCTTATGAGGTGTGCCCGTTGAGTGATAGTGCCGTAGAGCGTGCTTGCTATCGACACATGGAAAGGTATTCCCTTGAAATTGAAGCCCAACTGGATGTAACAAGGAGCCTAAGCAAACCGCTGAATGAAGCCAACAACAGGTATGATTCCATTGGCTACAGGGAACATACTGCCGAAGAGGAAAAACAGGCTGAAAAAGAATATGAACGCTGCAAGGCTGAATATGACAAGGAAAGAGCCAAACTGAATGAACTCTATGATCAGCAAAAGGCAGCAAGAAAAGAGGCATTCCAATATATGAAGAACCGTTGTGAGGACATGTACCGTCAAAGTTGCCTTTTTCTGGATATATTGAAGAAATACATTCCTGACGGGAAACGACAGGGCGAGCCGAGCAAGCCAATCAGTCAGCAGGAAACGGCGGATGAACAACAAGAGTATTTCAGCATGAAATTGCTTTCGCTCATTCATGAGGTATGTGTTGGAGAACAGTTCGAGGAAATTTCCGCACCGGACTTCTATGCCAATATGAACCTGCACCCTTGTAACTGCAAGCTGAAAATCAAACCGAGAGAGAAAATACGTGTATGCTATCTGATATTTCTGATGGGCGAGAAACTCCCCAAACAGGACAGGGACAAATGGAAAGCCGGGATACTGAAACTGCTGGATATTGATGACAGCTACTACAAGTCCAAGTACAAGGAGCCAGTTTCTGATTTCCCGAGTGACAGCAACCAGAATTTCGCCAAGGAAATGGAACATATATTCAGATAATCCGCGATATATCCTGATTCTTTACGAAAGTTCCACTTTTACCACTCAAAGTAATTTTTGAGTGGTATTTTTATTTTCTGATATTCAATAAGATACAGCGATATTCGACTTGCGCCTTCCCCATCCTTACCACCCGTAACCCTACCTAATTTTGCATCGTTCGAGAACAGAAATAACAGCCAGTGCGCAGAGCTGATTGTTGAATCAAAAAAAGTAGAACTATGCAAAATCTACAAGAATTATTATCCAAACCCGTCTGGCAGATGACAGGCGAAGAGTTCATCATGTTAAGCAGGCACGCTTCCGGTCAGACAGAAGCGCAGCCGCAGCCCGTAACGGACACAAGCAGGAAATATGTGTACGGAATACCCGGCATAGCCAGACTGTTCGGATGCAGCCTGCCTACTGCCAACCGCATAAAGAAAAGCGGAAAGATAGACAAGGCTATCACCCAGATAGGGCGCAAGATTATCGTGGATGCGGAACTTGCCCTTGAACTGGCAGGGAAGAAAACAGGCGGACGCCAATAACGGGAGGAATCGCTATGGACTATATGAAAGACATCCGGGAAATATCGGACGAACAGGCGGTAATCCTCTGGCAAGCCTCACGGCTGAGCCTGTCGGGAAAATACGAGAAAGCGCCCGAAATCCTCAACGTGAAAGGTTCCGTAATCGGTACGTTGGGAAATTTCAGTGCATCCATCGGCAAAGCCAAAAGCAAGAAGACATTCAATGTGTCGGCTATCGTGGCTGCGGCATTGAAGAACGGTACGGTGCTCAGGTATGCGGCTGAACTTCCCGAAGCCAAGCGGAAAGTGCTGTATGTCGATACGGAGCAAAGCCCCCACCACTGCCTGAATGTGATGGAACGCATCATGCGCATGGCAGGGCTGCCCGATGACAGGGACAACGAAAACCTTGAGTTCCTTGCCCTGCGGAAATATACGCCGGAGCAGCGCATAAGGATTGTCGAACAGGCAATCTACCATACGCCGAACCTTGGTCTGGTGGTGATAGACGGTATCCGTGACATGGTGTATGACATCAACAGCCCCAGCGAATCGACACGCATCATATCGAAACTGATGCAGTGGACGGACGATAGGCAGATACATATCCATACGATACTCCACCAAAACAAGGGGGATGAGAACGCAAGGGGACATATCGGCACGGAACTGAACAACAAGGCTGAAACCGTCCTCCTTGTGGAAAAGGACAAGAGCAACGGGGACATCAGCAAGGTTTCCGCCATGCACATCCGTGCGATGGACTTCGAGCCGTTTGCCTTCCGCATCAATGACAGGGCATTGCCCGAACTGACGGAGGACTACCAGGCAGAAGCCAAAGCACCCGGCAGACCCCAAGGCGAGAAGTTTGATGCCTACAAGGACATTTCCGAGCAACAGCACCGGATAGCCTTGGAAGCCGCATTTTCGTTGCAGGACGAGTACGGGTATAAGGAACTTGGCAAGGCATTGAAAGAATCGTATGCTTTGGTGGGCGTTCCGTTGAGCGACAACAAGCTGGTCAAACTCATCACTGTGTTAAAGAGCAAGCGGATGATAGTGCAGGAAAACGGCAGGAAGTACAGGTACGAACCGGATTTCCACTATTAGTCCAATCCTCGCAATCACTTCACTTTATTCTCAGGGTCTATATATTAGGATAAAGCGAAGTGGTTGCAGGGACATACCAAAACCGCTTCACTTTAAGCCGTATCCTATATATACGACAATAAAGTGAAGTGGTTATACAGCCAGTAACCTATATGAAAAGGTACTGGCGAAAAGAAAAACAAGCAATAACCGATAAAGACAATCATTTATGGACATACAGACAGCAAAACAAATCAAGCTGGAAGAGTATCTTCACAGCTTTGGATATAGCCCGGTGAAGCGGCAGGGCATCAATCTCTGGTACAAATCGCCGTTCAGGGAGGAAAATGAAGCATCGTTCAAGGTGAACACCGAGCGGAACCAATGGTATGATTTTGCGCTCGGCAAGGGCGGCAACATCATCGCGCTGGCTTCGCACCTCTATGCAACAGACAGTGTGCCGTACCTTTTGAAACGCATAGAGGAACAGGCACCGCACGTGCGCCCCGTTTCTTTCTCTTTTCGCAAGCAGTCATTTACAGAGCCAAGTTTCCAACAGTTGGAAATCGTGCCGCTTTCTTCTCCTGCCTTGCTCGCTTACATGCAGGGAAGGGGGATAAATCCGGCACTGGCGAAAAGAGAATGTAAGGAAGCGCGGTTTACGCACAACGACAAGCAGTACTTCGCCATTGCGTTTCCCAACATGTCGGGCGGCTATGAAATCCGCAACCGATATTTCAAGGGCTGTATCGCACCGAAGGAAATATCCCACATCAGACAGTCGGGAGAACCAAAGAACACCTGTTTCGTTTTCGAGGGATTTATGGACTACCTTTCCTTTCTTACCCTGCGGCTCGAAAACTGTCCGCAATACCCCGATTTCGACAGGCAGGATTACATGGTGCTGAACTCCGTAACCAATGTTTCCAAGGCACTCTATCCGTTGGGAAGCTATGAGCGCATCCACTGTTTTTTTGACAATGACCGTGCAGGAATGGAAGCTTTGCAGCAAATCCGAAAGGAATACGACAGCACCCGGCATATACGGGACGCTTCACAAATCTACTGCGGATGTAAAGACCTGAACGAGTATTTGCAGAAGCGCATAGCTGATGGAAAAGAGCAAATGCAATTCGTCAAAAAGAAGAATGATGCGTTATCCAAGAAACCGAAAGGCTTCCGGTTATAGCCCACTATAACTACGCGCTTCGCTTGCGTAGTTGTGGGCTCTCCCGAGGGGCTTAGGACGCTGCCCTAAGAACCCGGCAAGGGCTTTCAGCCCTATGCAACCCGACCAAAGAGTGACCCTCTCTTTGGAAACTCCGCTCATGGGTTGCACCCCTAAGAACCCCTTGCGGTTATGAGCGGAAAGCAGCAAACATAATTAGTCAAAAACCGAATTAAAAAAATGAAAAAATGGCAACAAAGTCAAGCATACATATCAAACCTTGCAATGTGGCATCAAGCGAGGCTCATAACCGGAGGACTGCCGAATATATGCGCAACATCGGCAAGTCCAAAATCTACATCGTGCCCGAACTTACGGCTGATAATGAACAATGGATAAATCCGGATTTCGGCTGTCCCGAATTGCAGGCGCACTATGAGAACATCAAACGCATGGTCAAGGAAAAGACAGGCCGTGCCATGCAGGAAAAGGAGCGTGAGCGCAAAGGGAAGAACGGCAAGATTATCAAAGTGGCAGGATGTTCACCCATCCGTGAGGGGGTATTGCTTATTAGACCGGACACCACTTTGGCAGATGTGCGTAGGTTTGGCGAAGAGTGCCAAAAACGATGGGGCATTACACCGCTCCAAATCTTCCTGCACAAGGACGAAGGACATTGGCTGAACGGTCAGCCTGCACCGGAGGATAGGGAGAGTTTCCAAGTAGGCGAAAGGTGGTTCAAACCGAATTACCATGCCCATATCGTATTCGACTGGATGAACCACGATACAGGCAAGAGCCGCAAACTCAATGACGAGGATATGACCGAAATGCAGAGTTTGGCATCCGACATCCTGCTGATGGAACGTGGACAGTCAAAGGCCGTAACAGGCAAAGAACATCTGGAGAGGAACGATTTTATCATTGAGAAGCAGAAAGCCGAACTGCAACGCATGGATGCTGCAAAACGGCACAAAGAAGAACAGATAAATCTTGCCGAACAGGAACTCCGTCAGGTGAAATCGGAGATACGCACGGACAAGCTCAAAGGCGCAGCCACCGATGCCGCTACGGTCATAGTAAGCGGAGTGGGTTCTCTTTTCGGTAGCGGAAAAATGAAGAAACTGGAACAATCCAATGCAGAACTGCATCAGGAAATTGCCAAACGGGACACGGGAATTGATGACTTGAAAGCCCAAATGCGGCACATGCAGGAACAGCACGGCAGGCAGATACGCAACCTGCAAGGAATACACAAGCAGGAGCTTGAAGCCAAAGACAAGGAAATATCACGGCTGAATGCTATTCTTGAAAAGGCGTTCAAATGGTTCCCGATGCTCAAAGAAATGTTGAGAATGGAAAAGCTATGCACTGCCATCGGCTTCACCAAAGAAATGATAGAGAGCCTTCTGACGAAGAAAGAGGCTATCAGGTGCAATGGCAGGATTTATTCCGAAGAGCACAGACGGAAGTTTGACATCAGGAATGATATTTTCAAAGTGGAAAAGAATCCGACCAATGACAGTAAACTGGTACTGACCATAAACAGGCAACCGATTGGCGAATGGTTCAAAGAACAATGGGAGAAACTTCGGCAAGGTTTACGAAAAACAGAAGAGCCAAGAAAAAGTAGAGGATTCAAGTTATGATGTAACGAGGGCTGAAAAAGCTGGGGGAATTGATCCTCCAGCTTTTAATTATGATTTTGAAATAGCATCTAGAATAGATAAGTCATGAATATCCTTATCCCGAAATTCATATCCCGAATGGAATATCTTTTGCCCTTTCAATGAAATACATGGAATAACCCTGCCATCCAAAGTAGTTTCACCAAAATAGTCCGACTGAAATTCATACCAACCACCTTGCAAATCCGCTTGTCTGGATGTACCATCCTCATTCAATATAAACGGGTGTATGTCTATATACCCTAATTCGACGCTGTATAATTCCATCCTCGCAGGAAGCCAGTCCGTTTCTATGACGAAACCATTTTCCTGAAGAAAGGCAATCAATTTGTCGGTATAACGGCTGTCAAAATCAATATCCACATCTCTATGGATTCTGGTTTGCCCTCCATGCAGGGCATCTACGCCCCATCCTCCATCGAGCCAATACTTCACGCCTGTACTTTCCAATAAATCCAATATTTGGAATAAGTCTGAAATCGTAATGTGTTCTTTTTTTGCCATAATAAACGATGTCTTTGTGATAAATATGTTATTGCAGAGATTTTATCGAAGAGATGAAACACGCGGCTACTCCGACCGCTCCAATGAGCGTCCCACAGATTACAAACAAGGTTGCAATACTCATGTTTTCAGCCAAATATCCCGATACCAATATCCCCAACAAGGAAGAGAGCGTGCTCAGACTAAATATCAAAGAAAACGTGCGCCCGAGAATTTCCGAAGCGATATTCTGCTGGAAAACAGCAATGAACAAGGCGTGATAAATGGCATAAGCAATACCCCCGGCAAACATCAGGCACATAAATCCTATGAACGCATCGACTGGTAAAAAACTTTTATACTCTCCCTTTATTATCATAAATAATACGAAAACACCCAACTTTACATTCTTGGGTGTAAAATCGGGTGTTTAATTTGTAAAACATTGATTTCCAATGTTTATTGCGGTGCGTAGGGGACTCGAACCCCTGACCCCGTGCGTGACAGGCACGTATTCTAACCAGCTGAACTAACGCACC
>CAJMSD010000024.1 GCA_905215965.1 uncultured bacterium
AAGTGTAGGGAGCAATCCCAAACCCGTCATACATAAGACGTTAAAAAGTGTATTTTGCCGATTGCCGAGTCTCCGAATGGAGCTGACATGAGGCGGCTTAGCTTGAACATGAAATGAAAGCAAACGAGAATGATATAATTTATATAAATTATATCATTTATTTATCGTATATACAACATATATGTTATGCACGAAAGGGAGTCGGAATGGGACGCAGAAATAAAGCGTACTTCAAAGATCTGCACCAGCAAGCCTATGATCGGCTTACTGGGATGCAGGCTTTTGGCGAAAGTAAAAAAGAAGCTGTAGCCAATGGAACAGAGAAAGATAAAATATTTGCGTTCAACACCTATAAGAGCTACTGGAAACATACGAAATACTTTATCAAGTACATCAAAGAGAATCATCCGGAATGCACTACGCTGAAAAGCTCGAAGAAGTATGCCAATGAGTGGCTTCAAACCAGAGTAGATCAGGGACTTTCTGCATGGACGGTGCAGCTCGAAGCGAAAGCGCTGGGAAAGCTGTATGGGATATCTCCGGAAGATGAAGATTACTTTAAGCCTCCCAAGCGAAACCGTGAGGAGATCAAACGGAGTCGCGGGGACCGGGTGCGAGACAAGCACTTCTCTAAGACGAATAACGATGAATTGATAAAATTTTGCAGAGGGACCGGCCTGCGGCGAAAAGAGCTGCAGGAGCTGCGGGGGAAGGATCTGGTTCCCAGGACGCAAATTGAGGCGGAGATCTCCGAGCTGCAGAAGATCCCAGAGGAGCAGCGAGCACCGAGTGTCACAAAACGCCTTGAAATGCTCCAGGACGCACGTTTGTTTCCGGAGGAGTGGTTTGTCCATGTCCGCAACGGAAAGGGCGGACGAGAGCGCTTAAGCCCGATTATAGGCAAAAATGCGGGGCAGATCATTGAGCGAATGACGGATACGCCGTCAGAGGAAAAGGTGTGGCAGCACATTCATAATTGTGCCGACATCCACGGGTATCGTGCGGAGTATGCCACGGCGATCTACAAGGCTCATGCCAGGGCGATAGAGGATATTCCTTATGACCGGGTAAACCGTGGCACCGGGCGGCGCTATCAAAGCGAGGTTTATACTTGCCGAAAAGATGAAGCGGGGAAGAAGCTGGACAAGGCTGCCATGCTGATATGCAGCAAGGCGCTGGGTCATAACCGAATCAGCGTCGTAGCGGATAACTATATTCGGGGTCTGTAAGGAGGTGCGCCGCCATGAGCGAATTTGTAAAGAAAACGATAGTGGGTTATAAAGATGTTCCTGGCGGCAGCTTGGATCCAGATTGTACCCATGTGATTTTGACGCTGAACGAGTATAAAAAGATTGTCCGGGAGAGAGACGAGGCAATCCGAACGGTCGGCATTGAACGTCAGAACGCTGATCGTCAAGTAAATGAAGCAAATAACAATGCTGCATACCAGATTCGGCAAGTGAGAGATCAGGCGGACGGGGAGATTGTAGAAATGCAGGGAGCATTGGCGCAGGCCAAGAAGGAAGCGACATATCAACGGCACCTAAATGAAAACCTGCTGCGGATCTCTCGGGAAAGAGCGAATGCAGATCGTGGATTGAAACCCAAAAAAGAGCATACCGGGTATGTTGTGATGAACACGCAGGAAAAGAAATTGCAGAGAAAAGATCATCGTGGATATTACACGATCACATTATGGGAAACGGTGCTGCAGAGCCCTTATTCTGTAGATTTTACTGAAGAACAAGCTCGGCATCAGATTTGTGAAGATCTAATGCAGAGTGAAAATGGCACGGCGTGGGCGTTAAACAGAATTGGGATTCGAGAGAAGCCAGATCCAAGAGAGGACCCCGCTGAATATAGCAAAATAATGAAGAATGAAAATGTCATGGTGAGCTATCAGTTACGAGCAAATTACCAGGCAAGGAGAGGGGAGAAGACAGGCTTTTGGGACATCATATTGGTGCATCAGAAGCCAATACTGCAGGTTCCGAAGGATATGAGGCCATAAGACACTGACCTTGCTTTAGATTTGATAAAATAGCCTGTCCGAATGGCCTTGCAATCGGCTATCAGACAGGCTATAATTACAAGTAAAAATAGGGAAATAACTCATTGATAATATATGCCCCCCTTTAAGGGGGTTGCAAGGGAGCCATTACGTGTTTTTTCTCTTAGAAAATGGAGAAAGTCGGTGGGGAATTGGGGGTGTGCGGAAGGGTGTGGGAATGTGGTAAACCCAACGGGTTTTCCATCATTTCCATACCCTGGAGCGAGGGGGAAAAGGGGAGGTGACTTTCTCTTTAAGCCCCCGTAGGGGGCGCTCTTTGGCTCCCCTTTTCCCCCTTCCCGCCCGCAGGCGGTTTCCGCGTAGCGGACTTTTCTTTTTGCTTCTTTTTCTTTTCTGGACTGGAGGTGTTTTTGTGACGATAGATCAGCAGACCGCTCTGGAGCGGCAGCGGGCGCTTTATAGGGAAAAGAACGAC
Source organism: uncultured bacterium (assembly GCA_905215965.1). GTDB lineage: Bacteria > Bacillota > Clostridia > Oscillospirales > Ruminococcaceae > Ruminococcus. The sequence continues at coordinate 2,487 of CAJMSD010000024.1, forward strand.
CATCTTCGGCAGTATTTGGAGCCGGTGGAGCCGTTTGAGTTTTATAGAGAGATATTTCCTGAAGGTTCGTTCGAGAGGAAGGGCCACTATGAAGATGCTAAAGGAAATGCTATTGCGCTGACCGTCCCAAGAAAGCAGGATAGTCGTGAAAATGGGGTCGCGCTGGAGATCGAAGGTGACGGTAGGGCCAGAAGACATCTGATTACGGACGAGTTGGAAGAATTGGGAGATATCCAGGATACAGATTTTACAATCATGTCTCCTATCTCATACTTCGGTAGGCAGCGTAGCGGGAGAAATGCCAGATATCTCTATGCCATCGTTTTTGATTTGGACGGTGTAGGTATGCCGCAGCTCCGGGATACGCTGCATCAGATGGACAAGGATATCATTCCCAAAGCGACTTTTATTGTAAACAGCGGAACAGGACTCCATCTCTTTTATGTGCTGACAGAGCCGGTTCCCATGTATCCGCAGAATCAGAAAATTTTGAAGGAACTGAAATATGCCCTCACCCGGCAGATATGGAACAGGTTTACTTCGTCCATCCGTGAGCCGCAGATGCAGGGCATTTTACAGGGATTCCGTGTTGTTGGGTCTGGCTCAAAGCTGGGGCGAGATTATCCTGTGGTAGCTTATCGATTCGGGGATGCTGTAGATCTGGAGAAGCTGCTGGATTATATTCCTGACAGCAATGGAGAGCAGCAGCGAATACAGGCGCTTATGAAAAAGAGCCGGCTGTCATTGGCTGAGGCTAAGGAAAAGTATCCGGATTGGTATGAGCGTCGTATCGTAAAAAAAGAGCGCCGGGGGCGCTGGACGGTAAAGAGAGATCTTTATGACTGGTGGCTGCATCGGATTGCCGATGAGATTCGTGTGGGACATCGTTTTTACGGGATTATGACGTTGGCCATATACGCAAAAAAGTGTGGCATAGATGAAGATGAGCTAAGAGAGGACGCATTTGGACTGCTCGAGCGATATGATGATATGAGTGTGGAGGACATCAACCGTTTTACGAGGGACGATATTGTGTGTGCTTTAGAAATGTTTAATGAGGACTATGTAACCTTTCCGAGGGACGATATTGCTAAGCTCTCCGGCATGACTATGCCGGTCAATAAGAGAAATTGGCGCAAAAGAAGCGATCATGTTCGTGTTATGAATACTATGAAATCTTTGAAAAAACAATTAGGAGAAGCTGTAAACGAAGGAAGACCAAAAGGTAGCGGTACAGCGAAAAAAAAGGTGTGTGAGTGGCGGCAGCAGCACCCGGACGGGCGCAAAGCAGATTGCCATAGGGATACTGGACTTGATCCCAAGACAATCCGAAAGTGGTGGGATGATATTTCTGCCATGTGAGATAGAAAAACTTGAAATGAATTGATAGATATGGTACAATAAAAGGGACAAGAAATGGTACATAATATAGACTGGAGGTGCCTTTTATGATTGCTATTAACTTTACGACTGCCCGTGGTCGCCTGAAGGATTTCTGTGATAGGGTGACGGACAGAGGAGAGACGGTAATTGTAACCAGGAAAGCAGAAAAAAATGTGGTTATCATCAGCGAGGAACGCTTTAACGAACTGGAGAAGGCAGAGCGGAACGCTGCCTATCTTGGGAAATTAGAGAGAGGTCTGGAGCAGGTTCGCGCTGGCCTTGGGATTGTGAAATCCATGGAGGAGTTGGAGGCGATGGCGGGCGATGGCACATAATATTACCTTTTCGCCTGACGCTTGGGCTGATTACCTGTACTGGCAATCAGAGGATAAGAAAACGCTGAAGCGGATCAATAAGCTGCTCCAGGAGCTGCAGCGTGACGGGGCAGTACAAGGCATAGGAAAAGCGGAATTGCTGCGGAAAATCAAAGGCATGAGTAAACGTATTGATGATACGAACCGGCTTGTTTATACCGTTGAAAATGACAGTATTATTGTTTTATCCTGCCGGGGGCATTATGAAGACTGATTGGAGGATAGACGATGTCTCGAAAAGTCTTGCAGATTGGCTACGAATTGGAGCGTGACCGCCTGACCTGGGATGATAGGGACATTCACTGCGGTTATGGTATGGAGGTAATGCTTCCAGATCAGTTCGATTGCGGCACGTGGCGGGCAGTCTCCTTTGAATACAATGATGATGGATGGTATATGCCTGGGTGCCCTGGTGTGTCTCCGGTTGGCTTGTGGGCAAGGGAGCGGAACGAGTAAAAAAGCGGCGATGTAATAACATCGCCGCTTTTTTACTTGAAATAACATGAATATATGATATAATTGATATAAGGTAAATAACTAAAATAAGATATATAAATTAAATAACAAAAGGAGAGAAAACCGTGAAGGTAATTGCAATCGCAAACCAAAAAGGCGGTGTCGCAAAGACGACCACCACACATAATCTTGCTGTTGCTCTGGCCGATGCAGGGAAAAAGGTGCTGATGATTGATCTGGACAGTCAGGCCAGTTTGACGATTAGCGTTGGCTTGGAGCCGCTGGAGATACAACGAACCATTGTAGATGTGCTGAAAAAGGATGGAGCACCGATCAGCGAGTGCATTCAGCAGCTTCGAGACAATCTGCATATTGTCACATCAATTATTGACTTGGCACCAATGGAGATGGAAATGCTATCCAGAGCCAGCCGGGAGAAAATTCTGGATCGGGCGCTAAAGCCCATAAAGGGCAACTATGACTTTATTTTGATTGACTGTCCTCCGCAACTTTCCATTCTAACGATCAATGCGCTTTCCTGTGCCGATGGGGTTCTGATTCCCGTCAAGACGGACTACCTGGCCTATCGTGGCCTGACGCAACTGCAGGACAGCATCCGGGAGATTCAGGAGCTTATCAATCCTGACCTTCAGGTGCTTGGCGTGATTGCTACGTTGTATGATACGCGAATAACAGATGATCAGGAGATCCTCGGCCTGCTGAAAGAGGAATATAATCTGCTGGGCGTTGTGAAGCGGTTGGCTGTGGCGAAGAAGGGAATCTACGACGGTCTGGCCGTGGTGGAGCAGTCCCCGAACAGTGAGATCGCCGTAGAGTATAGAGTAATCGCAAAAATGATTATTTCAGGAAATATGAAGAGGGAGGAGCAGTGCCATGGGTAAGCTGCAGGATAGGGAGAACAAAAGAAAGAGCGTCATCGGCGGCATGATCGATACGCCTACAGCACCTTCGGCCAGCACTGGAAGCCGAGGCCGGCCGAAGGTAGATCGGGAGCTGAAGAAGCGTATCAGTCTGTCGGTTTTGCCGAGCTTGTATGATGATATTCAAAAAATTGCTTATGTGCAGCGACGCAGCGTGAGCGAACTGTTGTCTGCAATGATGGAAGATTATAGAGGGAGCCATGCTGCAGAACTGGCTGAATACGAAAGAGTAAAATAAGAGATAGAAACAAATATAGAATTAAAATGATAAAAAGAGCAGGGATGTAACCCTGCTCTTTTGTTAAGTTAAGGATCGACAATGTCAAAAAGAAAAGTAAAAAAGTCATTACTATGAGCAATACCGAAAACAATTCGGTATTTACCAACAGGTAGTTGGTCATAGTCTGTCAGAAAAAATTCCACATTCATTGTCTCTCCTGATGGGATGCAAAGAAGATTATCTGTATCTTTTATATGAGGGGACTTTTTTACAATAATCCATGTGTCATTAATATTTTGCTCGAGATATGGTAAGTAGAGCTCTGGACTATTATTACTATGATTTGTTATACAAAGAGATATTTGCTTAGTATCAATGGTGTATTGTGCTTGAGCAGTCTGAATAGAGAATTCGCTTACCGGAGTGAAATTTTGATAAGGGGATTTTTGGGGTTGAGAGTTTTCAATTAAATAAAACAAAAGAATAACTAATAATACCCCAATCAGAAAAAGACAACTTTTTTTTCTGCAAGGCATAGGGATACCTCATGATGTCAAAGCAGAGAAACCAAGATTACGCACATACACATATGGAGAGAAAACAATATGGCTGAAACCATAATTATCTTCATCTGCAGCTCCTGTATGTGTGCCACAAAATAGACCGTCTGCAGTATAAATGGGTCCACCGCTATCGCCAGGTTCGCGCCGTCCTAAACTTAAGCGAACGTCTACTAACCCATGGATACCATCAGGATTTCCGCTTGAATACCAAGTAGTATTGCTTGAAGAAACAGCTCCATATGCATATCCACCATTTTTTCCGTATTTTATTATAGCCAGACCAGTAGCGGGGCGATTGATAGTTCCAGTAATTTCAGTTTGACTTCCGGGGTTAGACGGATCTCCAACCATATTGGTTCTTGTAAAAGAAGAGTCTGTGATAGATACAATGGCATAATCGCCATATTTATCATTTTCGTAACATTGCTCACTGACAGTTCCAATTACTGAATTATTTTCAGCATATTTTATTTTGTCGCCTTTTGCTAATCCGTGACCACACATAGCAAAGGCTGGCTGGCCATTATATCTCCCACAGACGCCGAGCGTATATCCTGTAAGAGCGGTTCCGCCCATCAAAGTAGCGTTAGGCACTAAAGCAGAGCCGTCCTCAAATAAAACAGGAACGGTAGTTGATAATTCGTCAACAGAGTAAAGTTGTCTAGAGATGGTGTTAGAAGAAAGAGTGGAAATCTGATAGGGATCTGCCAATTCAACGTTAGATACGGACGCAACTTCGATTCCACTTGTTTTTAGAGCATCAATATCAGTACTTATAATTACAGCATTGTTAGGTTCGCTGATAGAACTTGTAAAGACAGGAATCCCATCAGCCAATAGACTTGTTGCTATTTCTCTAGAAGAAGTAATTAAAGTTTGTAAGGACAAATCAACATTATCAAATACAACTACATCCAGGTGGTTTTTTAGAATGTTTTTATAGTAAGAGATATCTTGATTTGGAAGATCAACGATGCATACATGAAGGAGAGAGCCATCAATGTATGAGCCGCCGTAGTTTACAGGATAAGTTTCGACACCTCCAACAAGAAAAGTTTTATATAACTCTTCATGTGCGTCGACAGCACCTCGTTGCATCTCGGCGATTTTGAGGAGTTGTGTCCGTGAAATTGGAGAGGATAGATCTGTAGCAAAAGCTGACAACGAGAAGACAGAGGTGCACAAGATGATTGTCAGGACAATGGCAAAGACTCTTTTTTTCATGGTATGCTCCTTTCTTTTTCTTTACTACATGATAGTGATTGACGCCAAGGTGTATAAGAATTATACAATGTTTTCAGGCGCGATGTCAGTATATTTGGACGAATGGACGATAATACATAACGGTTTACCCGTTTATATTATGAACGGGTAAACCGTTATACGGTTAATTTTGGTAATATGTTGACACTGCCAGTTACGTATGGTAAGATGTTCTTGGATAAAAAAGGCTGCGGTAGACGCTGATTGGAGCCTTGAAAGAAAGGGAAAATAGATGGCGGCTGCGGTCGGCGTGTGGCCGGCAGCAGAAGTGAAGAATGAAGCTCGTCTGGGCGAGGGTAAATAGTAATTAGGCCCAGAGCGTCTTGGCTGGCAGATCTGCCGGTCGGGGGTTTA
>CAJMSD010000025.1 GCA_905215965.1 uncultured bacterium
TACATTAAGAAAAAAACACGCTTCTTTCAAGATTTCAAAAGTCCGTATGAATAAAAGTGAATACTTACGCTGATGAAGGGTGATAAGGTTGTCGAGGGACTTGAAATAGTTGCCGATAGCTTGCTGCTCCTCGATTTTTGGGTATGGAATTTTGATAGTTTTCATTCCGTCTACATCGATGCTTTTTCCGTCACGAATGCCATAAACGTGTGGCTTAAGCAATACGCTTATGAAAAATTTAGACCTAAAAAACGGATAGTAAAATCCTGTGTCAACATTTTCACCGTGAAAAATATGATAGGCAGGACTGACAATTCCCTTTGAATTAGCCACTTCCAAGCCACCCTCAAAAGAACGAAGGTGCAGAATAAAATCATCCTTATTGACGAGCTTGTAATTTTTCAACCCAGCCTTGTCATATATCAAATTTCGGTCAGATTCATCTCTTAAAATTGTTCCCTTGCCTTGAATAATTGTAAGCGGCGGTAATTCTTCGTGGTTCTTTTCAGAGTATTCTTCAAACACATTCCCAAACTCACGCTGTTCCCAAGTAGTTGTAAGATTTGTGTGATTTCGTCTATTTTTGATGAATATTGACTGCATAATTATGTATACTCTCGCTGATGAAGGGTGATAACTTTATCAAGGTTGCGGAAATATTTGCCGATTTGCTGTTGTTCTTCAAATGTTGTGGGCATCATCAAGTCCATATTTGCCATTTGCTTACCTGATACCTCTACAAAAGTTGAGCCTGCTCCTTTAGTTTCACCATATTTTTTCAGTTCCTCTGTGCGTGAAAAAATAAAGTAAGAATCTAGTTCATTTTTATGAGGAACAATAGATTGGAAGCCCTGATTTGTACAGCCTTCTTTGCGTAGTATAGCGGTTTTTCCGATACCCGCACGAGATGTAAATAATACAGTTCCAACAGGCAACATTTTTGCGGAACTATTTTCAAATCCCTTTTTTGTAATCTTTCTTGTACTTGAATTTACATAAATTTGGTCTGCTATTTCTGCCGGTGCATACCAATCTATTTCGCCGTCCCAATAATCGGAATTTGATGTACTTGGTGTTCCACCACCTATAATATCAGCTATCTCTCCGAGCTTACGCTGTTCCCAAGTTCTTGCAAAATAGGCAAAGAAAAAGGAGCTAAGAAAGTCTTAGCTCCATAAAAATATACATTTTTATTCAGTTTTAGGATTTCGCTGTCAATTTAGTATCATCTATTCTATAATTATCATCACGAAGCGGGACAATTTCTTCAATTAACAGGTCTGACAAGGCTTTTTTCATAGCCTGATTGTACTTGAATTTCGATATATCGCTGTGGGTTTCGGAGAATTTGTCAAAATCGGCAGCTTTCTTCAAATTATTAAGTCCGGGGATTTCCGTATCACCAAGCTCATAGCGGTCGGCGGAGTAGGAAACAGCTTCAAGACTTACACACCATTCATCAGCAAATTTTGAAAGAACATTGTCAATAGCTTCCTTACGCATCTGAGCAAGAGTGTGAGAAACTCTCTTGTCCTTAAAATCATCCGGATTATTGTTTATCTCGTCCCACAATTCCTGCATTAAAGCACCGAGCTTAGGGTTAGATGAAAGCAAATCTTCAATGTATTTACTGATTTCGGCAAGAAGATTTTGATAATGCTGTTCTGCTCTTTCCTCATCAGTAGCTGAAACTACGGTCTGAATTAAGCTAACAATGTAGTCATAGTCTATTTTTTCACGGCTGTACGCTTTAAGCTCATATTCAAAGTCGATAACAGTTGGGTCAATAGGGTCAATCGGATTGGGTTCCTTTCTATACTTCTCTCGAATATTCTTGTAATGAGCAGCATAATCGTCGTATTCTTCCTGAGTTATGCCGTAGAACTCAGGCGGATTTTCCGCATATTTTGTAAATGCTTTAAGACTTGCATAAATCTTGTCAAACTCTTGGAAAGCCTTTGCAAAGCGTAATTCGCCCTCTTTTGCAAGAGTAGGAATAACATCAGGAGTAGCCGCAGTTACACGAACATAAGCGAGAGCCTTTCTAAACTCATCATATACTGTATCCCAATCAGGAGCAAGCACAGAGGCTTCTCCGCCCGCTGAGTAGAGTATGAGTGCTTCGTCAACAGCCTTTTTGAACTTATGCGGAGATTGGAAAGTAACAATCTGTCCTGCCTGTTTAGGCTTATCAAAAAGACGATTTGTACGGGAGAATGCCTGAATAATGTCGTGAGGGTGCATAGGCTGTCTGTCCATAAAGACAGTTGACAGACAAGGTGCGTCAAAGCCTGTAAGTAATCTGTTTACAACGATAACAAGGTCGAGTTGTTCATCACGGCTCTTGAATTTGGATTTCTTTCTTGCAAGTCGGTCGTTTAGATTTGCGTTGTATCCTTTGATTTCGCCAATACCGTATGTAGTACCGAACATCTTGTTGTAATCATCAAGGGACTCTTTCATCTTCGGAACATTGAGGTCTGCACTTTCAGTATCTTCATCACTTGAAACGGAATATGTAATCGCAAATTTCGGGAAGTCAGGTAAAACTCGTTTTGTTTCTTCGCTGATTTCAAGCTCCGTTTCGCCGTTCTTGACTCTTTTCAGCAAATCATAATATGCCTGTGCCCTCTGAATTGAATTAACTGTGAGCAAGCCTTCATAAGTTTTTCCACGTCCGTTTGTAAAGCCGAGCTTCTCTCTTGATTTATTTAGAATAGTGTCAAGAACTTTGAGCATATGCGTTTCGGTTTCGTAAATGGACAAATCTTCGTTTTCGTCATTGTTCTTTAAGTCAAGCTGACCGAGATGTTCGGTCTGGAAGCCTAAAACGGCTTGGTCACGGATAGCTTCCTTTACTGTATACTTATGTAAACAATCGCCGTAAAGCTGGTCGGTCGTTCGTGGCAAATCGCCTTCTTCCGGATATGGGTTTTCTTTGAAGCGTGGGGTTCCCGTAAAGCCGTACCAAAGAGAATTATGGAAGAACTGCGAGAGAAGTCGCTGTGTTCTCGGTGTAACAGCTCTATGACATTCATCAACAACAAATGCAATACGCAGGCTCTTGATACGATTATAGGCCGGTGTGCCTTCCTGCAAACGCTTCTTTATCGCAATAGACAGCTTTTGAATTGTTGTAACGATAACCTGCTGATTTTGATTTTTCAGCTTGTTAATAAGGTCGCCTACATTGTCGGTTTCATCTACATCGACAACATCATTGTTCGCATAAGACTGGAATGCCTGAGTTGTCTGCATATCAAGGTCTTTACGGTCTATAAGGAATATTGTCTTTTCAATGCTCGGAATATCCATAAGAAGATTTCTCGCTGTTTTATAGCTTGTCATTGTCTTACCTGAGCCTGTTGTATGCCAAATATATCCCGATTTGCCTTGTCGTGAAGCCGTTCTCACAGCTTCAATAGCGTGTATCTGATACGGACGGAGCAGAAGGAGCTTCTTATCCTCTTGGTCTAACACTACATACTTCATTACCATCTGATGAGCTTCGGGGATTTTAAGCACCTGTGAAGCGAATTTCAGATAATCGGAAACAGGAGCGTTTTCGTTATCCTGCCAACCTGAAAGAAACTTTTCATTGAGCTGTTCCTCGGTAGCTGCTGCAAAATACTTGGTGTCTACCGCATTTGATACTACAAACATCTGAACAGCAGAAAATACGCCTGTAAATTTACCCTCGCTGATATACTTTTTAATCTGTCTGAAACCGTCCATATATGAGTGCTGACGGTTTTTCAGCTCGATATGAATAAGCGGAATACCGTTAATAAGCAGAGAAACGTCAAAGCGACGGTTCTGGTCGTGAATATCACATTCATCGTCTTTTAAGGCTCTGTACTGGTTAATAACCTCGTAAACGCTTGAACCTCCTGCAATATCATCACGCTTTAAGACTGTAAGCTGAACGGTCTTGGTATCTCTCTGAACGGAAACGTGTGCAACGCCGTTTTCTCCTGCAATCCATTTTGCAGCATCATAAAAGGTTGGGAAAGAAAGCTGGTTTTTAACCTGTTCAAACTCACGGTCTGAAAGCTCTGTTCCGTCAAGCTGTTCTTTGTTTCCCCGTTCAAGAATAAGCTTGATATTCGCCCAAAGTTTTTCTTCGTCATTAAGGTCGGGGCGGTAAGTCCACTGACTTTTCCCCTCAGTAAGCTGTTTTATTAACTTTTCTTCTATTGTCTGTTCTAATTCAGCCAAGTTAATACACCGCCTTTCATATAAACATCTTCTGGAGCATAGATTTTTTCATTTTTTTCAGCGTTTCCAACTTACGCTGATGAAGGGTGATAAGGTGGTCAAGGTTGCGGAAATAGTTGCCGATAGCTTTCTGTTCTTCGATAGATTTAGGAATTGTAAGGACAGTTTCAAAAAAGTCATTCGGGGAAATATTCAACAATCCGTGGTTTCTTGCACCCTCGGCAGCAATAGCTTGAACTTCTTTATACCATCTGTCAGTATCATAGTACGAAACAATAAAATCAGAGTCGGTTTTGTTTTTATCTGACAATTCAAAAACAATGTAAAGTGTGGATAATACGCCGTTTTCGTATCTATCAAGGCGCTTTACTGCACCCCACGGTGCGTCATTTGAATAACTTTTATTATAAGCAAATTCTCCATTCTTCAAAAGGAAATATCCGCTTACATCTTTGCTTGCAATGCGTTTATCAAAGAATTCATTCTGGTCTATTAAACCATACTGAGCAGAAATTGTAAGGGGTAAGCTTGACTCCAGATTGGTGTTCTTTCGTGTTATACGATTTGCTATTTCTCCGAGCTTACGCTGTTCCCAAGCGTCAGTAAATCCAGCAAAACGAATTTCGGGATAAAGGCTTCCATTTTTTGGAAACATTTTTTGGAGCATAGATTTTTTGAGTTTTTGAAGGGTTTCACACTTACGCTGATGAAGGGTGATGAGGTTGTCGAGGGATTTAAAATACGCCCCTATTTTTTGCTGCTCTGAGATTGTTGGAAAAAGAGTTGTCATATTTTTAAATTTCTTTAAAGATAGAACGTGCTGTCCTGTTCCTTCTGATGAAATTCTCAGTTGTGTTTCTAACCCATTGTTTAAACGTCTTAACAAGAAATCCGAGTCAACATTTTTAGGCTTGAATACAGGATAAAAATAACTGATAATTCCCATATCTACGCAATCGTTGCGATTAAAAACAAATACGTCATTATCACTTCTGCTTCGATATGCGAAGTATCCTCTCGGAATAATAAAGTAGCCTAAATTTCCCGACTGGCTTACTCTATCTCCTGCAAAATAATCATCTTGCAACACAATTCCTTTTTGTTGTGACGATGTCAAAACAGGGTATTGATTTTCAACAGTAGATTTTTCAACAAAATCTTCCGTTACTTCACCCAACTCACGCTGTTCCCAAGCATCAGTAAAACCTTTGAAGCGTACCTGTGGTACATTCTGTTCATTTTTCATCAGAATAATCCCTCCAAAGTTTTCATAAGAGCTGAAATTTCAGCTTGTGCTTGTTCGTCGGAGGCTGTCAACTCTGCAAACTGAGCAAGAAGCTCGGTCTGAGCTGTCTTGATTTCCTTATCCTGTTCCGAAAGTTCGGTTGCAATATCAGCAAGGCTGATTTCTTCTTCCTGTTCAAAAGTATCTACATAACGAGGAATATTGAGGTTGTAGTCATTAGCCTTGATTTCCTCATAGCTTGCAAGATGAGCTTCCTTTTCCACATCCTTGCGGTCTGTGTAAAGCCCGATAACGTGGTCGATATTCTCCTGACTCATATCGTTCTGTGTCTTTTTCTTCACGAAATGACTTGAAGCGTCGATAAAGAGAATGTCACGACCTTCACGGTTTTTCTTCAGAACAATGATTGTTGTCGGGATAGATGTATTGTAGAAAAGGTTGGACGGTAAGCCGATAACAGCGTAAATCGCACCGCTGTCAATGAGCTTCTGTCTGATTTTACCCTCTGCGGCTCCACGGAACAGAACACCGTGAGGAAGGATAATAGCCATAGTTCCGCTGTTCTTCAAGTGATAGAAGCCGTGCAGTAAGAAAGCATAGTCAGCTTTGGATTTAGGGGCAAGAACACCGTAATCAGAGAAACGAGAGTCGTTCAGAAATCCCTGTGCAGCAGACCACTTAGCTGAGTAAGGAGGATTCATCAAAACCATATCGAAATCGGTTTCCTCATCAGTCGGCCAGTCTGCGTCAAGAGTGTCGGCATTTCTGAGTGTCTGATTTTCGGGGTCAACACCGTGCAGGAACATATTCATTCTTGCAAGGTTGTATGTAGTTGTGGAAAGCTCCTGACCGAAATAGCGGATATAATCAGGCTTGTTTGAATATTTCTTTGCATTGAGAAGAAGTGAGCCTGAACCCATAGCGGCGTCATATACGAGAAGTCCCTGCTTGTCCTCCTGTCCCTGAATAGCAACACGGGTAAGTATCTGCGAAACTGCCTGTGGTGTATAGAATTCTCCTGCTTTCTTGCCCGTTTCACTTGCAAACTGTCCGATAAGATATTCGTACGCATCGCCGAGAACATCGCCCTCGTGATTAAGAAGGTTTGCTTCATTGATAGTCTTAACGACTTCTGCAATAGTGCTTGACTGCTTCTGTTCGCCTGCACCAAGTCTTGTGGAATAGAGGTCTACATCGGCAAACAGATTTGCAAAAATACTGTCTGACTGCTCTACATTGTTAAATGCCTTCTGCAAGGACTCACGCTGAAAGGAGTTATTGTTAGCAGCTTCGGCAATCTTTGTGTATGTAAGGTCAGGAGAGATTGTGTAGTGGTAGCTCTCCTTAATATCTTCGAGAAGCTCCTCTGCATCTTCTGTTTCAAAGATTTCCTCGTAAGCTCTCTGAGCCTCGGTCATATTTTCAGGTTTCTTGTTGTATAAAAGGTCATAAACGTGAGTAAGGAAAGTATCCGAGAGGTATTTGTAGAATACAATACCCAAGAGATAGTTTTTGTATTCGTTAGCGTCCATTTTGCCACGGAGAATATCAGCTCCCGCCCAAAGAACGCTTAAAAGGTCTTTGCTGTTTTCGTTTTCCGCCATAGTGGTGTCCTCCTAAGATTTATTTGAAATCATTAAATTACCCTTTAAAACTATTATACCATAGTCGTTGTATCATTTTCGGGACAACGACAAAAAAGAATTATTTTGTACTCTCGCTGAAACACAGCGTAAGTTGGTATACAGAAATATTATACCACAAAACTCACAATTTTTCAATCCCATTCATCTTATTTTTCGGCAAAAGAGAAAAGTTTCACGGTATTTTGCGATATTTCGTAGTTTTCAAAAGTGCAAATACTTGGGAACAGCGTGAGTTTAATTCTGTATTCACAATGCTTCAAAATAACACCTTATCAAGAGCCGAACTTGTAGCTGATAATGGAGCTGCTATGAATGTGCATTACGGTGATATTCTTGTAAAATTCGGTGAGGTTCTTGACTTAGAAATTGAAGCACTTCCGTACATTGAGTCAGAACAAGTGGTATCTAAATTTAAGTCCTCATATCTTCAAAATGGTGATGTCATAGTTGCTGATACTGCGGAAGATGAAGCGGTCGGAAAATGCACTGAAATAGCGAATTTAAGCGATGTTACTGTTATCTCTGGACTTCATACAATACCTTTAAGACCTCAACAGAAATTTGCTTCTGGCTATCTCGGATATTATCTGAATTCCAACTCTTATCACGATACTTTAATACCACTTATGCAAGGAACAAAGGTGACATCTATTTCTAAATCCGCCTTGCAAGGAACAAGCATTTGTTATCCCACTTCATACGATGAACAACAACAAATCGGCACATATTTCCGTAATCTCGACCACCTTATCACCCTTCATCAGCGTTCGTACAATTTGGAGCAAAAGTCGAAAACGACT
>CAJMSD010000026.1 GCA_905215965.1 uncultured bacterium
TAGTAATCGCAGATCAGAATGCTGCGGTGAATACGTTCCCGGGTCTTGTACACACCGCCCGTCACACCATGGGAGTCGGAAATGCCCGAAGTCGGTGACCTAACGTAAGAAGGAGCCGCCGAAGGCAGGTCTGATAACTGGGGTGAAGTCGTAACAAGGTAGCCGTATCGGAAGGTGCGGCTGGATCACCTCCTTTCTAAGGAAAAGAAGTAAGGGTTGTTTTACTGTTCAGTTACCAAAACAAAGTAACATAATTTTTTTGGTGGCGATGCGCTTAGGGGAAACACCCGTTCCCATCCCGAACACGATGGTTAAGACCTAAGCGGCCGAAAATACTATATTGGTAACGGTATGGAAAGATAGGTGGCTGCCAAATTTATGGGGTTGTAGCTCAGCTGGTTAGAGCGCACGCCTGATAAGCGTGAGGTCGGAGGTCCGAGTCCTCTCAACCCCACTACCTTAATAGATATGTGAAATCTATTATGGGGGTATAGCTCAGTTGGGAGAGCACCTGCCTTGCAAGCAGGGGGTCACGAGTTCGAATCTCGTTATCTCCACTGGTCGAGAGACCAAAGAATTGTTCCTTGAAAACTGCATACTGAAAATAAATTGATGAAATATCAAGACATCGAACCTGTTATTCTTAAGAGAATAACAAAAACAAACCAAAGCAATCGAAAGATTGAATAAGCCATCAGACATAACGCTATATGTCGAGATGGTCAAGCAAAAAAGAGCGCATGGTGGATGCCTTGGCACTGGAAGCCGAAGAAGGACGTGATAAGCTGCGAAAAGCGGCGGGGAGAAGCAAATATTCTGCGATCCGCCGATATCCGAATGGGGAAACCCATCCATGAAAACCATGGATATGTATAAGTAAATACATAGCTTATACAAGGGAACCCGGGGAACTGAAACATCTAAGTACCCGGAGGAAGAGAAAGAAACATCGATTTCCTGAGTAGCGGCGAGCGAAAGGGAAAGAGCCTAAACCGAGATGCGTGCATTTCGGGGTAATGGACTACAATAAGTGAGCAAAAAGATAGAAGAACAGGCAGGAAAGCCTGGCCGAAGAAAGTGAAAGCCTTGTATTCGAAATCTGAATTGCAGCGAGTAGTATCCGGAGTACTGCGGGACACGAGAAACCCTGCAGGAAGTCGGGGGGACCACCCCCCAAGGCTAAATACTAACCAGTGACCGATAGCGTATAGTACTGTGAAGGAAAGGTGAAAAGAACCCTGGGAAGGGAGTGAAAGAGAACCTGAAACCATGTGTTTACAAACTGTGGAAGAACTATTAAAAGTTCAACCGCGTACTTTTTGTAGAACGGTCCGGCGAGTCACGCCGGCTGGCAAGGTTAAGGACTAAAGGTCCGGAGCCGAAGGGAAACCAAGTCTTAATAGGGCGAAGAGTCAGTCAGCGTGGACCCGAAACCGGGTGATCTACCCATGTCCAGGATGAAGCTGCCGTAAGAGGTAGTGGAGGTCCGAACACACATCCGTTGAAAAGGGTGGTGATGAGGTGTGGGTAGGGGAGAAATTCCAATCGAACCCGGAGATAGCTGGTTCTCCTCGAAATAGCTTTAGGGCTAGCCTTCAGTTAGTCTGCCGCAGGTAGAGCACTGAATTTCCTAGGGGGCGTCAAAGCCTACCGAAGAATATCAAACTGCGAATGGCGGACAGATGATGCTGGGGAGTCAGACTGCACGAGATAAGTTGGGTGGTCAAAAGGGAAAGAGCCCAGACCTACAGCTAAGGTCCCAAAGTACGTGTTAAGTGGAAAAGGATGTGGGATTTCAAAGACAGCTAGGATGTTGGCTTAGAAGCAGCCATACATTAAAAGAGTGCGTAATAGCTCACTAGCCGAGAGGTCCTGCGCCGAAAATGTCCGGGGCTAAAACACGACACCGAAGCTTAGGAATCAGAAATGATTGGTAGAGGAGCATTCTTAAATCATCGAAGCTGTACCGGTAAGGAGCAGTGGAGGTTTAAGAAGAGAGAATGCCGGAATGAGTAGCGAGAATGAAGTGAGAATCTTCATGGCCGAATATCCAAGGTTTCCAGGGTAAAGCTGATCTGCCCTGGGTTAGTCGGGGCCTAAGGCGAGGCTGAGAAGCGTAGCTGATGGACAACAGGTTGAAATTCCTGTACTGCCTTATAACAGAACTGTGGGGACACATGTTCAGGTCGCGAGCCGGGAAAGGAAAGCCCGGTGCAAGCAGAGGTTATCGGTGGGAGGCAAACCCCCCACAAAAGAGAAGACTGCGATGCGGAGCGAAGAAAAGTAGCGAAGAGCGATGAGAATGTGTCGAGAAAAGCCGCTATTGTTTATAAGGTACCCGTACCGTAAACCGACACAGGTGGATGAGGAGAGAATCCTAAGGCCGGCGGGAGAAGCATTGTTAAGGAACTCGGCAAAATGACCCCGTAACTTCGGGAGAAGGGGTGCCCACGAAAGTGGGCCGCAGAGAATAGGCTCAAGCAACTGTTTAGCAAAAACACAGGTCTATGCAAAACCGTAAGGTGAGGTATATGGGCTGACGCCTGCCCGGTGCTGGAAGGTTAAGAGGAGAGGTTAGCGCAAGCGAAGCTTTGAATTTAAGCCCCAGTAAACGGCGGCCGTAACTATAACGGTCCTAAGGTAGCGAAATTCCTTGTCGGGTAAGTTCCGACCCGCACGAAAGGCGTAATGATTTGAGCACTGTCTCGACAATGCACCCGGTGAAATTGAAGTACCAGTGAAGATGCTGGTTACCTGCGCCAGGACGGAAAGACCCCATGGAGCTTTACTCTAGTTTGGTACTGGGGTCCGGTATTGCATGTACAGGATAGGTGGGAGACTGAGAAGTGTGAACGCCAGTTTGCACGGAGTCATTGTTGGGATACCACCCCTGCAGTATTGGGCTTCTAACAGGTAGCCGTAAACCGGCTAATGGACAATGCCAGGCGGGGAGTTTGACTGGGGCGGTCGCCTCCGAAAGGGTATCGGAGGCGCTCAAAGGTTCCCTCAGAATGGTTGGAAACCATTCGAAGAGTGCAAAGGCAGAAGGGAGCTTGACTGCGACACCGACGGGTGGAGCAGGTACGAAAGTAGGACTTAGTGATCCGGTGGTATAAAGTGGGATTGCCATCGCTCAACGGATAAAAGCTACCCTGGGGATAACAGGCTTATCACTCCCAAGAGTTCACATCGACGGAGTGGTTTGGCACCTCGATGTCGGCTCATCGCATCCTGGGGCTGTAGTAGGTCCCAAGGGTTGGGCTGTTCGCCCATTAAAGCGGTACGCGAGCTGGGTTCAGAACGTCGTGAGACAGTTCGGTCCCTATCCGGCGTGGGCGGAGGATATTTGAGAGGAGCTGTCCTTAGTACGAGAGGACCGGGATGGACGAACCTCTGGTGTATCGGTTGGATTGCCAAATCCATGGCCGAGTAGCCAAGTTTGGAAGGGATAAACGCTGAAGGCATCTAAGCGTGAAGCCCCCCTCAAGATGAGATATCCCTGCATATGCAGTAAGACCCCTTGAAGACTACGAGGTAGATAGGTCAGAGGTGGAAGTGCAGTAATGCATGTAGCTGACTGATACTAATAGGTCGAGGGCTTGACCAAGACGGCTTATAGAGGTTGTTGGAAATGTTAAGATGTTTCAGAAAAGTTTTTAGTATGTGGTTTTGAAGGAACATAAAGAGAGATAATCTTTAGATAATACCTATCGTAGAATAAATTCCTCGGTAGGTATTTTTTTTATATAACAGCAAAAATCGGTCGAAAAGATAGAGAATCCCACAGCTGTCATCCGTGAATCTCTACCCAAACAACGGAAATGTGCAAAAAAGGTAGAGAATTCCAAGCTCGCGGCCTAGAAATCTCTACCCAAATGGTGAATAACACCTTATCTACTCAATTTTTTATTTTGCAAAATCGTTAAGGATAAGACCTTTATTTCTGTCAAGCACCATTCCGATACTCCATTCATTTACAAATAAGAGGAGAGGACGGTCTTTAAGGTCTTTTATCTTCTTCATATCAGAAGTTCCGACAATCCTGTCAAGATCAATTTCTGTAGGATTTCCAATCCATCTGATATATTCATAAGGCAGAGTTTCAAGCCTTATTTCAACATTGTATTCCGATTCCAGACGATATTTTAGAACATCAAACTGGAGAACACCTACTACACCGACAATAATTTCTTCCATGCCAGTGTTATATTCCTGAAAAATCTGGATAGCACCTTCCTGTGCAATCTGGTTAATTCCCTTGATAAACTGTTTACGCTTCATGGTATCAATCTGACGGACTCTGGCAAAATGCTCAGGAGCAAAAGTCGGAATACCTTCAAAAGCAAATTTTTTATTGGAAAGTTCTAAGGTATCGCCGATTGAGAAAATACCTGGGTCAAATACACCGATAATGTCGCCTGCATAAGCTTCTTCGATTATCTTACGCTCATCAGCCATTAACTGCTGTGGCTGGGAAAGCTTAACCTTACGTCCACCCTGCACATGATTAACTTCCATTCCGGATTCAAATTTTCCGGAGCAGATTCTCATAAATGCAATTCTGTCACGGTGGGCTTTGTTCATATTTGCCTGTATTTTAAATACAAATGCTGAAAAATCTTCAGTAAATGGATCAATAATCCCTTCGTTGGAATTACGAGGCAAAGGAGATGAGGTCATCTTAAGGAAATGCTTTAAGAAAGTCTCAACACCGAAGTTAGTTAAGGCAGAACCGAAAAATACGGGAGTAAGTGTACCGGCACTGACTTCATCCATATTAAATTCAGCACTTGCACCATCTAAAAGCTCAACATCTTCTATTAATTTATCCTTGAAATGGGTACCGATTTCCCCAATAAGCTCATCGGAATCAATGTGGAGGTCACGCTCGGCAACTTCCTTTTGTCCGTTCATTGCGGCTGTAAATGTAGACACTATTTTGGTGTTTCTGTCATATACACCTTTAAATTCTTTACCTGAACCGATAGGCCAGTTAATAGGACATGTTTTGATGCCGAGAATACTTTCTATCTCATCACAGAGTTCAAAAGGGTCATTGGCATCCCTGTCCATTTTATTAATAAAGGTAAAAATAGGGATATGACGCATTACACAGACCTTGAAAAGTTTGATTGTCTGCTTTTCAACACCTTTGGAACCATCTATAACCATTACCGCCGAATCGGCAGCCATGAGTGTACGGTAGGTATCCTCTGAGAAGTCTTCATGACCCGGCGTATCAAGTATGTTAATACAATAATTATCATAGTTAAACTGTAATACTGAAGAGGTAACGGAAATACCACGTTCCTTTTCAATTTCCATCCAATCCGAAACAGCATGCTTTGCTGTTTTTTTTCCTTTAACGGAACCTGCAAGATTAATGGCACCGCCATATAAAAGAAACTTTTCGGTTAATGTGGTTTTACCTGCATCCGGATGGGATATTATAGCGAATGTACGTCGCCTTTTAATTTCTTCATTTAAATTAGCCAATGTAATTTCCTCGTTTTCATAGATATGACTGAATTGCTCCATTGTTGCACAATCTCTGCAATTCCCGAATACTTCGGATTATAACATATAAGAAAGGGGAATTTCAATAGTGACGGGGGAGAGTAACGATTATTCCTCAATGAATACAACTATGTCAGAAATAGTACAATTAAGAATATTGCATATTTTTTCTGCGGTCAGCATTGTAATATTCTGGTTATGCTTTAAGTTGTGGAGAGTACGGTTATCTATACCATGTTGTAAAAGGTAGTATGTTGAAATATGATTTTTATTTATAAAGTCAAAAAGTGGTTTGTAACTTAACATACTTCATCTCCTACTAAACGTAATAAAACAATGGTATTCCATATATTTAAGTATATGTAATTTTTGGTAATTTAATATTGTGAAAGTATTCACTACAATATTAGCGTGATAAATTGTGAAAGATACAATTAAAGGCAGAATATCGAGGCTTAACAGTAAACAGAAGAACAGGATTGCATTTTGAATTAAATACGGATATTCCATTTTCAGGCAATATGTGGTATTGTCTACATGGAAGATTCGTATTTTTTTTTGACTATTGAAGTGGAATTAGGTAGGATATGCAAATTATGAAGACGATATTAGTAGTTGATGATGACAGCAGGATGTTAAAGCTTTTAAATATGTATCTGGCACCGGTTTATAAGGTATGTTCCGCAAAAGGCGGGAGCATAGCAATTGAATTTTTGAAAAATCATAAACCTGACCTGATTATTCTTGATTATAAGATGCCGGGATTAGACGGACCGGCAACTTTTGATATAATAAAAGGTATGGATGGATGCGATAAAATACCCGTGATATTCCTTACGGGAGTTACGAACAAACACCTTATTAAAGAGTGTATGGACAAGAAACCGGCAGGGTATCTTGTCAAACCTGTGGCAAGGGAAGAACTTCTTGCAAAAGCCGGTGAGATTTTAGAAAAATTTATTGACTAATTTTTTTTATATGATTATAATTAACGCATATAGATAAAACGTTGATGAGACGAGTAGCATAATATGAAGTGTCAGAGAGAAGCCGGGTGGTGTGAGGCTTTACGGATGTTATGTGAAGACTACCTCGGAGTGGCACCAATCCTGCCCGGTGATTCCGTTATAATCATAAGAGATGCCTGTGTTAAGGCGAACCTTGGGTGGAACCGCGATAATTATTGCCCCTTGCATTTAGCAAGGGGTTTTTTTGTATAACACAGGCACAAAAAGCGCATTATACATATTAGTATCTAAGGAGGCAATTTTTATGAGCAAAATCAAAGAAGGAACCAAAAAAGTAGCAGAGCTTATCGAAGCAGAACAGACAAGAACCAACAAAGAGTTAATCATTGCAGCCGCAGTATGTACTTTTGTCGGAATAATAATCGGATTTTTTATTGGAAAAACAACCACCAGCAAAAATACTGTAAAGAAATACAATCAGTGTTTTTCATATGATTTTGGTGATGAAGAAGAGAAAGAAGAGGCATAGAAATGATAGTAACATTAAAAGATGGCTCTAAGAAAGAGTACAGTGAAGCAATGTCGGTAATCGATATTGCGAAAGATATCAGTGAAGGACTTGCAAGAGCAGCCTGTGCAGTAGAGATCAATGGAGAAGTCAAAGATTTAAGAACCGTCGTAGACAGTGACTGCGAAATGAACATTTTAACAGCAAAGGACAGTGAAGGACTTCGTACGGTACGCCATACCTGTTCCCATGTGTTAGCAGAAGCAGTAAAAAGACTGTTCCCAAATGTAAAATTAGCAATTGGACCGTCTATTGACGAGGGATTTTATTATGATTTTGAATCCGAGCCGTTTTCGAGAGAAGATTTAGATAACTTAGAAAAAGAAATGAAAAAAATCATCAAAGAAGGCAATCGTTTGGAAAAATTTACACTTCCAAGAGAAGAAGCCATTGCATTGATGAAAGAAAAAGAGGAACCATATAAGGTAGAACTGATTGAAGATTTACCGGAAGATGCGGAAATTTCTTTTTATAAACAGGGCGAGGGATTTACCGACCTTTGTGCAGGACCGCATCTGATGAATACCAAGGGAATCAAAGCATACAAACTGATTTCCTCTTCCATGGCATACTGGAGAGGCGATTCCAACAAAGCACAGCTTCAGCGTATCTATGGAACAGCATTTGCGACAAAAGATGAACTGAATGCTTATTTAGAGCATTTAGAGGATATCAAAAAACGTGACCACAACAAATTAGGACGCGAGATGGAATTATTTACTACTGTCGATGTGATCGGGCAGGGACTTCCACTTATTATGCCAAAAGGTGTCCGTATGATTCAGACATTACAGCGTTGGATTGAAGATTTAGAGGACAATGAGTGGGGATATATCCGTACAAAG
>CAJMSD010000027.1 GCA_905215965.1 uncultured bacterium
GCGAACCGGACAAGACGAAATACGAAATCTACCATGCCCTGTGCGATGCCGTCCCCCGCTGCCGCAACTGGGAGGAGTTAATGACGGCCTTGCGCCGCGAAGGTGTCACTACGGAGTTCCGGATGCGCGGAGGCACTTCCGACGTGCAGGGTGTCGTGTTTGCCAAAAACGGCTACCCGTTCAACGGCTCGAAGATCGACCGGCAGTTCAGCTATTCGAAAATCGACACCGCGCTGGAACGGAGCTGCCAACAGGCGCTTGCCCCCGAACGTCAATCGGCTCCGACCCTGATACCCTCGTTCAGCTACCTGCTGGACGACCTGCTGCGCCCGAGATTCGATCCCGACGAGGCGGAACAAACCCAGCAGGAACAACAGCGCAGACGTCGCGGGCGACGGCGTTAACCTCAATGTGTTTCATTAAGGAAATATTTTTATCTTTGTAGGATAGATTGATATTCCAATTAAAATGACAACCCAAAGCGAAGCCGCATTAGAATCCGGATTGATAAAGACGCTGGTTGGAAACAGCTATGAACGCGTCATCATCAAAGAGGAGGAGAATCTGAAGGCAAATTTCAAGACACAGTTGGAGAAACACAACTTGAAACAATTGCAACAACTCAGACGTTCTCAATTTACCGACAAGGAATTCGAGAAGATTCTCATTTATCTGGAAGGCGGCACCCGATTCGAAAAAGCAAAAAAATTACGGGATCTTTACCCTTTGGAAACGGAAGACGGGGAACGAATCTGGGTCGAATTTCTCAACCAGAAAAAGTGGTGTCAAAACGAATTTCAGGTAGCCAATCAGATTACCGTCGAAGGCCGCAAACAATGCCGCTACGACGTGACGATCCTGATCAATGGTCTTCCATTGGTGCAAGTCGAATTAAAAAAACGAGGTGTAGAGTTGAAGCAGGCCTACAACCAAATCCAACGCTACCACAAAACCTCGTTCCACGGGCTGTTCGACTACATTCAGATCTTCGTGATCTCGAATGGTGTGAATACCCGCTATTTTGCCAACAACTCCAACAGCGGCTACAAATTCACCTTCAACTGGACGGATGCCGAAAACCGGCCGTTCAACGACCTGAACATGTTTGCCAACTTCTTTTTCGACAAATGCACGCTGGGAAAGATCATCAGCAAATATGTGGTTTTGCACGAAGGAGAGAGATGCCTGATGGTCCTGCGCCCCTATCAGTTCTATGCCGTAGAGAAAATTATCGACAAGGTCGAGAACACCAACAAGAATGGCTATATCTGGCATACGACCGGCGCGGGAAAGACCTTGACCTCGTTCAAGGCTGCACAACTGGTCTCCGAGATTGAGGGAATCGACAAGGTCATGTTCGTTGTAGATCGCCACGATCTTGACACACAGACACAATCGGAATACGAGGCATTCGAACCGGGAGCAGTCGATAGTACGGATAACACCTACGAACTGATCAAACGGTTGAGCGGCGACTCAAAGATTATCATCACTACCATCCAGAAACTGAATTGTGCCGTCACCAAAGATTATTACAACAAACATCTGCAAGCATTGCGCGACAAGAAGGTTGTCATGATCTTCGATGAATGCCACCGCAGCCATTTCGGCGATTGCCACAAAAATATCGTCCATTTTTTCAGGAATCTGCAAATATTCGGCTTTACGGGCACCCCGATCTTTGCCGAGAATGCCAAACAGGAGCATACCACAGCGGAGGTCTTCGGCGAATGTTTGCACAAGTATCTGATCAAGGACGCCATTGCCGATGAGAACGTCCTGGGATTTTTGGTCGAATATTACCAGGGGAACACAACAACCAATTATGAGAATGAAGCGCGTATGCGGGAAATTGCGCAGTTCATTCTCAACAACTTCAACAAGTCAACCTTCGACGGCGAATACAACGCGCTGTTTGCCATCCAATCCGTGCCGATGCTGCTCCGCTATTACAAGATATTCAAGGAGCTGAATCCCAAAATCCGGATTGGCGCCATCTTTACCTATGCAGCCAACGCCAGCCAGGACGACGAACAAACGGGGATGAATCAAGGGTTCGCCAACTCGAAGGTCCCGGCCGATGAACTGCAAGCCATCATGGACGACTACAACGCGATGTTCGGCACAGCCTTCACGACCGATAATTTCAGCGCCTATTACGACGACGTGAACGAGCGCATGAAAAAACGCAGGAAGGATATGCAGCCGCTTGATCTGCTGCTGGTCGTCGGTATGTTCCTTACCGGTTTTGATGCCAAGAAACTCAACACGCTTTATGTCGACAAAAATCTGGAGTACCACGGGCTGCTGCAGGCCTTCAGCCGCACGAACCGTGTACTGAACGAGAAAAAACGTTTCGGCAAAATCGTATGCTTCCGCGATCTCAAGGCAAATGTGGACGCCGCAATCAAACTCTTCAGTAACAACGAACCCAATGAGTATATTATCCGCGAACCATTTGAGAAAGTCCGCAAGGAGCTAAATCTGAAAATGATCTCCTTCCTGGAAAAGTACCCCAACGTCAGCCACATCGATGCTTTGAAGAGCGAACCCGAGAAACGAGCTTTCATCCTGGCATTCCGGGAGATTATCCGGGGGAAAATCGAGGCACAGGTCTACGAAGAGTACGAGGCGGATGATCCCTATTTCATCATGTCCGAGCAGGAGTACATGGATTTCCGATCCAAATACCTCGATATTGCCATCGGACACACGGGAGACGAGGAGAAGGAGACGCCCGGCGCCACACCCGCCGAGTCCGAACCCGAAAGGATCGACGATGTGGATTTCTGCCTGGAACTCCTGCACAGCGACGTTATTAATGTTGCCTATATTCTGGAATTGATTGCCGACCTGAACCCGGACAGTGAAGATTACCAGCAAAAGCGCCAGCAAATCATCGACACGATGATCCGGGATGCGTCGATGCGCAACAAGGCCAAACTCATCGACGGATTTATTCAACAGAATGTCGATGACGATAAAGCGGGATTCAATCGCGCCAAAGCAGACGGTTCCATCGACCTTGAAACACGACTGACCAATTACGTCAGCGCAGCCAGGGAACGAGCAATCGAACAACTGTCCGAGGAGGAAGGACTGAGTCTGAATGCCCTGCAAGAGTACCTGTCGCAATACGATTATCTCCAGCGAGAGAAGCCCGAGATCATCCAAAACGCCATCAAAGAAAAAAGAGTTGGTCTAAAGGAGCGGCGCAATATTCTCAAACGAGTATTGGGGAAACTCCGCATTATTATCGATATGTTTAATTGGGAATAAATAATAAATCCAAATATGAGCGAAGAACTCCAACAAAAACTGCGCAGCCAGCTTTGGACGGTTGCCAACACCCTGCGTGGCAACATGTCGGCCAGCGACTTTATGTATTTCACCCTCGGGTTCATCTTTTATAAATACCTTTCCGAGAAGATCGAACTGTATGCCAACGAGGAGTTGAAAGAAGATGGAATGACCTTCAAAGAGGCATGGAACAGTGATGACGAAGAGTTGAAGGCCGATTTGAAAGAGGCATGCGTACAGGATTTGGGCTATTTTGTGGAACCGGAGTACCTCTATTCCACCATCATTTCGATGATCGACCACAAAGAAAACATTCTGCCAGCCTTGGAACGATCGCTCAAAAAGATCGAAGACAGTACGATCGGCCAGGAGAGCGAGGATGATTTCGGCGGTCTGTTTTCAGACATCGATCTGGCATCTCCCAAACTGGGCAAAACCGCGGATGACAAGAACAAGTTGATCAGTGATGTTCTTGTGGCCTTGAATGGCATTGATTTCGGATTGAAGGATGCACAGGAGATCGACATTCTGGGCGACGCATACGAATACATGATTGGCCAGTTTGCAGCCGGAGCCGGCAAGAAGGCAGGCGAATTCTACACGCCGCAGGAGGTCAGCCAGATTCTCGCTGAAATCGTCATCACGGGCAAACAACGGTTGAAAACCGTCTATGACCCGACTTGCGGCAGCGGCTCGCTTCTGCTCCGCACGGCCCGAAGCGGGCAGGCAGACGAGATTTTCGGACAAGAGAAAAATCCGACCACCTTCAACCTTTGCCGCATGAATATGCTGTTGCATGGCATCAAGTATAACGATTTCGACATCCGCAACGGGGATACGCTCGAAGCAGACGAATTCGGAGATCGGCAATTTGATGCCGTGGTTGCCAACCCTCCGTTTTCAGCAGACTGGAGTGCTGCGGCAAAATTCAACAACGACGATCGTTTCAGCAAAGCCGGTGTGCTTGCTCCCAAATCGAAGGCGGACTATGCTTTTATCCTGCATATGCTTTACCACCTCAACGACGGAGGCACGATGGCTTGCGTAGCACCACACGGTGTATTGTTCCGCGGTGCTGCCGAGGGCAAAATCCGGCGGTTCCTGATTGAAAAGAAAAACTACATTGACGCAATTATCGGGCTTCCAGCCAATATCTTCTACGGGACAAGCATTCCGACCTGCATTCTCGTGATGAAGAAATGCCGCAAACAAGACGATAACATCCTTTTTATCGATGCGTCACGCGAATTCGAGAAAGTCAAAACGCAGAACAAACTTCGCTCGGAGCATATCTGTAAGATCGTAGAGACCTATCGCAATCGCTCGGAGGTCGAAAAATACAGCCATTGCGCGACTTTACAGGAAATCGCCGAAAACGATTATAACCTCAACATTCCGCGCTACGTTGATACGTTCGAGGAGGAAGAGCCGATCGATATCCACGCTGTAATGGCGGAGATCAAGGAACTGGAAGCCAAACGCGCCGATCTGGACAAGCAAATCGAAGTATATCTCAAAGAGTTGGGAATTGTCGAATAAATTTCGGCCATCCTTAATCCTAAATCTTCAAGTAACTATATGACCAAGATAAAGACCAACAGGAATAACACGAATAATGTTCCCCCTTTGAGATTCCCGGAGTTTTCCGGAGAGTGGAGGGAAAAATATTTAGGTCAGATTGCAGAAATTATAAAAAGTCATGGCATCTCTAAAGAACAATTATCAGCAAAAGGCTCTCCATGTATTTTGTATGGAGAATTATATACTAAATATAAGTTTGAGATAATCAATGATATTTATAGTAAAACAACTTTAAATTCTTCTAGGTTAGTAAAAAGCCAAGCAAATGATGTTATAATACCTTGTTCTGGAGAAACAGCTATTGATATCTCAACAGCTCGATGTGTACCATATAACAACATCCTGTTAGGTGGCGATTTGAATATTATTAGACTGCAGTCGCAGGATGGAGGATTCTTTGCCTATCAGTTAAATGGTGTACGCAAAAGAGAAATTGCATGTATTGCCCAAGGTGTTTCTGTTGTTCACTTATATGGAGAGAATCTCAGAAAAATCAAAGTCTACTATCCATCGATTGAAGAACAGCGAAAAATCACCTCTTTGCTTTTACTTATTGACAAACGTATCGCCACCCAAAACAAAATCATTGAGGATCTGGAACAACTAAAAAGTGCGCTAACGGATCAATTATATAGTGGTCAATTACGATTTCATGAGTTTGCAGACGATTGGGGTGTTTCTACATTCGGGCATCTAACGGAACATTTCAGTCATCGCAATCGGAACTCCAAACACTATCCAGTATTTTCAGTTACCAAAGATACAGGTTTTATTCCTCAAGAAGAGCAATTTGAAAGTAGAGAGATTACTGGAGATGACATTAGCTCATATAAAATCATTCGGCAGGGCGAATTTGCTTATAATCCAGCTCGAATCAATGTGGGTTCAATTGCTCGCTATGACAATGAGACCCCGTGTTTGATTAGTTCTCTATATGTTTGTATCAAACCTGCCGCTGATATTGACTCCGATTGGCTGTTATATTTGCTTAAATCAAAGAGAGCTATATTCTATTACAATTTGTATGGTGAAGGAGGTGTAAGGATTTATTTATTTTATCCCAATTTTTCCCGTATTAAAGTAAAAGTCCCGTCAATTCAAGAACAACATAGAATAGCTGCTCTTTTAAAATATATTGCTGATAAAATACTCCAAGAGAAAAAGTTAAAAGATCTATATATAACTCAAAAACAATTCTTGTTACAACGCATGTTTATATGAACATCTGACCAAGTAGGTGCTGTTTCTCTTTCTCATACAAACACAGCAAATTTTTCTCTATTTCAATCTTTCGCTGGATACCTGTCAAAGCATTCGCAATACAAACAGCCTCATGTTCTGTTTTAGGGAGAGGTATAGAATTCTCCAAAAAACGATACTGTTTCAAAGAGTGTGTCTGGAGAAGGATAAATAAAAAAGTCTACAGATTTTTTAGATTTGTATAGGGAAC
>CAJMSD010000028.1:2500-5268 GCA_905215965.1 uncultured bacterium
CGGGCATATCGGTTTCCCTACGACTACAAGGATAAAAACCTTTTAGCCTCACCACAACAAAGAACTCCCTGGCCCGTGTTTCAAGACGGACGATGCAACACTAGTCCAACCTCCTCATACTACAATGTTACCACTGATTCTTTCGGAAGAATTCATTCCTTACGCGCCACATCTGGCTGTCACTATCTGGTTTCAGGTACTTTTCACCCCCCTATAGGGGTACTTTTCAGCATTCCCTCACGGTACTAATACTCTATCGGTCTTGAGACGTATTTAGAATTGGAAGTTGATGCCTCCCACATTCAAACCCGATATCCAACGGATCCTACTCAAGAAAAAATCATACACAAAACCTCAAAAAGAGAATATATCTACGGGACTATCACCCTCTACGGTTCTAAAATTCCAAATAAAATTCGATTTATCCCCCGAGGCCTAAAAGTATGTCTATACACCACATCTCCCTAATATTACTAAAAGGGATTCAGTTTGTTCTAAGTCGATTTCGCTCGCCGTTACTAACGACATCGCATATTGCTTTCTTTTCCTCCGCCTACTAAGATGTTTCAATTCGGCGGGTTCCCAATCCTACACGGATCAACACAAAAAAAATGTGCTAGGAAGTCCCATTAGGCAATCTTGGGTTCCAAAGATGTATGCTCCTCGCCCAAGCTTATCGCAGCTTACCACGACCTTCATAGGCAACTCAAGCCAAGCCATCCCCCAGATAGCATAAGTAGCAAAATTTTACAAATGAAAGATTTATAAACAAATTAAGCAAACTATTACTAAAAAAAAATATCTAATACACAAGAAAAAAGTCTTAAAAAATTTTAAACAAACCATCAAGAAGAAAAAACCAAACTAAAATAGTCTTTTCAACAAAATAATGTTGTTTAAAAAAAGAAAACATTATTCCAATAAGATTCTTTTTTTAATCTATTAAATAACACATAAACTAACAAATAATCTGGTTAGTTAGTGCTAGTAGGGTTACTTATGCACGGAAAATCATTTAAATATTTTCCCTTCACACCTGTTTCACGACAAAACGGTGCTGCACTAATAATGATAAATATTAATCCAATAATATCAGAATGATACTCTTAGCTCTGTAGATGATTTAGTGTTTGATTACAGTTACAATTAATCAAAACAATGTGATTTGTGTCTATAACACACATAAAAATGTAATCATATAATAATAATTATAAAGTGTAAGGAGGTGATCCAGCCGCAGGTTCCCCTACGGCTACCTTGTTACGACTTCGCCCTCCTTAAAAAAACTAGATTCGAATATAACAAAACATTACATCCTCATCCAATCCCTTTTTGGGTGGCGTGACGGGCGGTGTGTGCAAGGAGCAGGGACGTATTCACCGCGCGATTGTGACACGCGATTACTACGCATTCCAGCTTCATGAGAACGAGTTACAGTCCTCAATCCGAACTACGACTAAGTTTAGAGGATTACCTCCGCCTTTCGGCGTCGGAACCCATTGTCTCAGCCATTGTAGCCCGCGTGTTGCCCAGAGGATTCGGGGCATACGGACCTACCGTCGTCCACTCCTTCCTCCTATTTATCATAGGCGGTCCCCTTAGTGTGCCCGGCATCCAAAAAAGGATCCGCTGGTAACTAAGAGCGTGGGTCTCGCTCGTTGCCTGACTTAACAGGACGCCTCACGGTACGAGCTGACGGCGGCCATGCACCTCCTCTCAGCTAGTCAAGCAAAGTCATCAACCTGGCTATCATACAGCTGTCGCCTCTGGTGAGATGTCCGGCGTTGAATCCAATTAAACCGCAGGCTCCACGCGTTGTGGTGCTCCCCCGCCAATTCCTTTAAGTTTCAGTCTTGCGACCGTACTTCCCAGGCGGCGGACTTAACAGCTTCCCTTCGGCACTGGGACAGCTCAAAGCCACCCCAACACCAAGTCCGCATCGTTTACAGCTAGGACTACCCGGGTATCTAATCCGGTTCGCGCCCCTAGCTTTCGTCCCTCACCGTCAGAATCGTTCCAGTCAGACGCCTTCGCAACAGGCGGTCCTCCCAGGATTACAGAATTTCACCTCTACCCTGGGAGTACCTCTAACCTCTCCCGATCTCAAGTCTAATAGTATCTCCAGCAATTCCCACAGTTAAGCTGCAGGATTTCACCAGAGACTTATTAAACCGGCTACGGACGCTTTAGGCCCAATAAAAACTGCTACCACTAGAGCTGCCGGTGTTACCGCGGCGGCTGGCACCGGTCTTGCCCAGCTCTTATTCCAAAAGCTCTTTACACTAATGAAAAGCCATCCCGTTAAGAATGGCACTTGGGATCCCCCCGTCGCGATTTCTCACATTGCGGAGGTTTCGCGCCTGCTGCACCCCGTAGGGCCTGGAACCTTGTCTCAGGTTCCATCTCCGGGCTCTTGCTCTCACAACCCGTACCGATCAAAGGCTTGGTAAGCCATTACCTAACCAACTACCTAATCGGCCGCAGACCCATCCTTAGGCGAAAAAACATTTAAACAAAAAACCATTACAGGAATAATTGCCTATCCGGTATTATCCCCAGTTTCCCAGGGTTATCCCAGTCCTAAGGGTAGGTTATCCACGTGTTACTGAGCCGTACGCCACGAGTCTAAACTCGTTCGACTTGCATGGCTTAATCGAATCCCAATAGCAGTAGCATCTGCCAGGATCAAACAGAATTGAATGAAAAAAGCAGATAATCATAAAAAAGCTAAAATTTATGAAGTACGCTAAAAAAATATAGACGAGTAA
>CAJMSD010000029.1 GCA_905215965.1 uncultured bacterium
AATCTAAGCCCCCGTATAGGGTACGGGGTTACTGGGTGTTTTGAGGTCCAACATTCGCATATATTTTTTTCCGTAAATCTATTGATAATCTAAGCCCCCGTATAGGGTACGGGGTTACTGGGTGTTTTCTCTCGTTTTGACCCCTTTATTTTTTGGAGAAGGGGTTGTGTTGGTGGTCTTCTAATTTCGCAGACGTAGCCGGGTATTCACGGAAAAAAGTTGGATGCTTTGCATTCCACTTTTTCTGTGAATACCCGGTGGTAGCGGAGAAATGTGGTAAATCTTTGATTTTCCATATTTCCTGCGGTTGTATAGCTGTTTTTGAGGTGATGCGCAGTTGCTGCCGTTTTGGAATTTCTCTTTTTGCTACTTTTTCTCTTTGTAAAAACAAGAAAAAGCCCCGGACATCCGGGGCTTTTTGAATTATAAATTGTGGTGAATGATTTCAGGGTTATCTAAGGCATTTTCGAGAATACGACTAAGAACGGAGGTATACCCTTTGCCAAGGGATTTTGCTTTTTTCAAAGCCTGCGGGGATAGCCGCAGCGTAACGGTTTGTTTCCGGCGTTCTTCTCGCTTTTGTTCTGCTACGCGTCTAAACTGCGAGAGCTGAACCTCGGTAAGCTCCGGGCAATCTGCATCTGGCTCGTCCGGGCGGTCTGCCAATGCTTGCAGCATAGCAATCTGAGCGTCTGTAAGGGGCTTATTTACGTCAATTTCCTTGCGCACCATAGTACATTCTCCTTTCCTGTTTGGTGGCTTTACGCGCGGAGATAAGCCTAATGGCGTCGCCGCGCTCTGTATACACGACCATGAGGACGACGGCGATGCCGTTGATCTCTCCGATCGTGATATAGCGGTCTTCGTAGTCTGAATGGAGTTCATCGAACCATTCCAAACGATTTTGGTCACGGAAAACGAGTGCAGCGGTGCTGAAATCGAGTCCGTGTTTGCTGATATTGATTTTTTCTTTGTTCTCATCCCACTCAAAAAGCATGGCTTTTTACCTCCGTTGCTACTCTTATTATAACGTGTTGTCTTACAATTTGCAACACAAATTGTAAGACAATGCTAATTAAAGAGAAAGGCTGCGCCGATTTTCGGCGCAGCAGCGTTCGCGCGAAGGGCATGTTTTGCGCGAACTGGTATATGCCTGATTTGGGAGCCTTCGGCTCATCTGCGCCGCACGGTGCGCGGCGCTTTGGAAGGTGTCGCTTATCGGCGACACCTTTTGCTACGTCTTATTGACAGGTGGTTCGCTGCAGAGCTATAATGTAGACGTAGCAGTTATAGCGAGGTACGCAAATGGCAAGCCATTTACCGACGCAAGCGTCGCCTCGTCAGGGTGCTGCGGCACCCCGAACCCCAAAGGAGGTTGTTTCTTATGGCGGTAAACCGCACTCGAAACAAAGCGATCACCTTGCGAATGACCGCGGAGGAACTGGCTTTGTTTCAAAGCCAGTTTGAAAAATCCGAAGCGAAAAATCAAACGGATTTTGTGCTTCAGCTTTTGGACGAAAAGCCAATCGTTGTGAATCATGAACTGTCAGAGGTTCTCGCAGAACTGAAACGACAGGGAAACAATTTGAACCAGATAGCGAAGCAGCTCAACCAAGGAACGCCGTTCGGCGAAGCATCTAAGTGTGTGATGAACGAATGTTGGGTAACGTACAGGAAGATATTGGAGATGAAATAAATGCCGCTGTTTAAGGGAAAAGGCTGCAAAAGTACGCCAGGAAAAGCAATCGCGTATATTACGGACGAAAATAAAGCTGAAATTGTGAGCAGCCAAAATCTCGATGACAACCAGGATTACGCTCAGCAGTTTCGTGAGACCGCAGATCTGTACGGCAAAGGCGAAAAATTTGATGAGCGCAAATATTATCACTTCAAGTTGTCCTGTGATCGTGCTGATGAGGTAAGTGCCGAAGCGCATCACGAGTTTGCAGAAGCAATGGCTGCACGTTGTTTTCCGGAATTTGAATGTGTAATTGCAACGCATACCGATACCGAAACCGTGCATAGCCACATCATTGTGAACGCGATCAGCTTTGAAAATGGCATGAAGTTGCACTGCAATATCCGAGAATACGGGCAGATGAAAGACCTTGCAAACAAGTTGGGTGCTGAACGAGGTTTTACGGAATTAAATTGGCGTCAGGCAACGCAGGAAAAGCGGCAGCGCATTGCGCAGGGCGAAATCAAGCCCGTGTTGCAGACGGAAAAATATATGCAGCAGTCCGTAAACTGGGAGCGGCGAAGTTGGAAAGAACAGCTCCGCGTGGTAATTGATGAAGCGAAAAATAGCTGCTGTAACCGTCGCGAATTTACGGATTATTTGAAAAGTTACGGTGTGCAAATGCCGAGAAATACGGAAAAATCGGTTTCGTTTATTCACCCGGCAGTTTCAAAAAAATCAGTCCGAGGAAATGTTCTCGGAGAAAAATATACGGCGCAAGCAATAGATGCAGCGCTGCAACAAAATCTCGAAAGGAGCTTAGAACATGCCAGATATGACGTTGCACAGAACACCGACCGCCAGCGAGGAATTGCAGCGGATAGCAGAACAGAAGCAGTTGGAAACCGAGAATACGTTGCTGAAAGCAGCGTTGGCGCAGTCGAGCGAACGATGCGAGGAATCGCTGAAGGGGTCTTTAGACGTACTTCGGACGGCAGAGCAGCAATGGCAAGACAGGCAGCAGCAGAGCAACGAGCAGCAGAAGAAGCAGCTCGAAGAGCTGAACAAGAACGCCAGCGAGAACTTGAACAGCTTGAACAAGAGCATCGAGAAATTGAAAAACGTCAACGAAAGTCTTTCACACACGATTTCGGTCCAACTCTCTAAACTCGTTAACAGTGTGCAGGAAGCGACGGTAGCTGAGGTCAAATATTCGCTGCGTGAAAATGAAAATAATTTGAGAGAAGCGACGGATCGCTTTGAAGAAATTTTGAATAGAACTTGCGAAAAATTTGATACAGACATGACCGCAATCGAGAAAAAATTAGATCAAAAAGTTGTTGATTTAGAACGGCAGCAACGGCGCTTTTTTACATTCCACGGAGTAAAACACGTTGTATTTTGGCTTCAGCCACTGTTTAGTTTGGCTACGTTGGGACTGGTGATTTGGTCGATCTTTTTCAAGTAAATTGTGAGGAAATTGCTTTGGAACAGGGTAAAACAATCAAAGAAATTGCAGAAGAATTAGGTGTAAGTAAGACCGCAGTTCGCAAACAAATCGCAAACCTCGGACTGCAAACCAGTTTGCGAAAAAGCGGAAACCAGTTTGCGATTGAAAAAGAGCAAGAAACCCTGATAAAATCTGCATTTTCTCAAAAACAATCGCAAACCAAAATCGCAAACCAAGTTTCCGATTTCGCGAACCAATCGGAAACCAGTTTGCGATTGGTTTCCATGCTCCAACATGAACTCGAAATTAAAAATAGGGAGCTTGAAATCAAGAATAAGCAAATTGAAGAATTAAATGCCCGGTTGGCGGAAGTTACATCCGCTTTGACGACTGCGCAGCAGACTGCACAAGCCGCTCAAGCGCTGCACGCTGGTATGATACAGCAACAGCTCAAGAGCGGTGAAGCAGCTCCGGCAGAGCCGGAGACGCCGGACAAGGGAAAGAGAAAGAGGTGGTGGAAGTGGTAACGGAAAATTACCGGCAGGTTTGCGCTTATCTTGAAGCGCGATACCCGGAAATCGATGGCTACGACTTCTACCGTGATATTTTCCCGAACAACGAAAACGCCGGAGAGCTGCATGAGGATTTTTCTCACCCCAATGCAATTTATCTCTACAAGGACGAGCAAGACCCGAAGCGACGTGCGCTGCGGCGCAGAATTATGCTCAATGATACATGGGAAGAAGATTACACGGAGTTCATAGAAGAAAACCCAATGACTTTGTGCAGCGGCTTGACGTATCACAGCAGAGCGAACCGGCTCAAAGACGCGCAGTGTATGAATGCGCTGATCTTCGATCTGGACGGTGTGGGACTGAATGAAATCCAAAGTTTGTTTTTGCGCTTTGGCGGTGATCCGAACGAGCTGCGCCGGCTGCCTATGCCGACTTACCTTGTTGCGTCCGGCAGTGGACTACACATTTACTACGTGTTCGATAAGCCGATAGATTTATACCCGAATATAAAATTACAGCTGAAATCTTTGAAATACGACCTGACTTTCCGAATGTGGGACTACAAAGGCACGACGCAGGTCGAGGAAATTCAGTACCAGAGCATTAACCAAAGCTTTCGCATGGTGGGCAGCACCAACGCAAAGTACGGGTCTGTAATCCGGGCATTTCGTACCGGCGAGCGCGTGACGTTGGAATATTTGAACGGTTATGCCAAGGAAAAGAACCGCGTAAATCTAAAAAAGCCCTTCAGACCCTCTCAGATGCGTTTAGAGGAGGCAAAGGAGAAATATCCCGACTGGTATCAAAGAACGGTCGTAGAGGGGCACAGAGAGCCAAAGAAGTGGGATATAAAGGGCAAGCAGGGCTATGCACTTTACGATTGGTGGCTAAACCACGTAAACGAGATAAAAGGCGGGCACAGATATTTCTTCCTCATGTGCATGGCAATTTACGCTTGCAAATGTGACGTGCCGAAGAAAAAGCTGCGCGAGGACATGAAAAAAGCCGTGGCAGAGCTTGAACGCGTAGAGCACCGTAATCCGGACGGCAGCGAAGACCACATGCACCCGGAGGATATTAAAAGCGCTATGGAAGCCTACGACAAGGCGTATTATAACTTCACGATCAACGACATCGAGCATTTGACCGATGTGCGTATCGAGAGGAATAAGAGAAATGGTCGTAAGCAAGAGCTACATTTGAGGTTGGCGCGAGGACAACTTGCTATCTTAAAAGATGCTGGAGAATGTTCACAAGGTCGCCCATCGGCAAAGAAAAAGGTCGAGGAATATTTTGAAGTGTTCCCGGATTGTCCCCCTAAAGAAGCTGCGGCTGCACTTGAGGTTTCGGTATCGACCATTTACAAGTATCATAAGTACCGTTAAATGCCCGGACAAAACGTCCGGGCATTTGTACGGAAATTTTTCCGTAAACTCATTGATAATCTAAGCCCCCGTATAGGGTACGGGGTTACTGGGTGTTTTGAGGTCCAACATTCGCATATATTTTTTTC
>CAJMSD010000030.1 GCA_905215965.1 uncultured bacterium
AAAACACTCACATACCCCGCCGACTATGCGGGAAAAACCTTGAAATATAGGGCTTTTTAAGGCCCTAAATGCGTAGGTTGGTGCTTTGTTGCGATATGCTCCACGGTTACGGTGTATTGTTCATATTCTGTTTTCGGGAATCTTTATGAAATCTTCAAAATTGCCCGGTATGCTATCCGTAAAATCAAAGAAAGGACTTGATTATATGGATATGATTTTGAAAACGACTGACCTCTGCAAAAATTTCAAGGGGCAAATGGCGGTAAACAATGTGTCACTGAACATCCGGCGCAACTCGGTTTATGGTCTGCTGGGGCCGAATGGGGCTGGCAAATCCACGATCTTAAAAATGCTCACCGGCATTTTGCGCCCCACATCGGGAAGCATCGAGTTTGACGGCCACCCGTGGAAGCGGAATGATCTGGAGCATATCGGTGCTTTGATTGAGATGCCCCCGCTTTACGAAAATCTGACTGCATACGAAAATCTCAAAGTCAGAACTACATTGCTCGGCCTGGACGATGCACGAATTAACGAGGTATTGCAAATTGTCCAGCTCACGAATACCGGCAAGAAACGGGCCGGGCAGTTTTCTCTTGGTATGAAGCAGCGGCTTGGTATTGCTATTGCATTGCTGAACAGTCCCCAGCTTTTGATTCTGGATGAACCGACTAACGGCCTTGACCCTTTAGGGATTGAGGAACTTCGAGAGTTAATTCGCTCTTTTCCCTGCAAAGGGATTACAGTTATTTTGTCCAGCCATATTCTGTCAGAAGTCCAGCAGATTGCAGATCATGTGGGTATCATTGCTGGCGGCGTCCTTGGATATGAGGGAGAGCTTCGCGCCGGTGAAGATTTGGAACAACTCTTTATGGATGTTATTCGCAGAAATGGTAAGGAGGGATATTAAATGGAGATGGCATATATTCAGGCAGAGAACCTAAAGCATAAGAGAACTTTCACAAAAACGCTGATCGTTCTGGCCCCGTTTGTAACTGCGCTTATGAACTTTTTTGCCCCTCTTTGGTTCCAGCTCAATTCTTATAATTGGTGGTATATCCTGCTTTATCCTGGATTCCTTACGCTCACCTGTGCCTTGATTGAACAGCGGGATAATGGCAAACTAAAATATCGTGCCGTTGCTTCATTGCCTGTTTCGCAGAACAAAGTCTGGAAAGCAAAAATTGGAGTGGCCGGTATTTACTCCTGTGTGGGGAATTTCATTTTCCTGGCGCTAAATCTGTTGGGCGGTTTTGCAATATTAGTTATCAACGAAATTCCCCTGACAATCGGAATTTGGCAGGCTGCGGCCGGAACAGCTTGTATTGTCATTGCAAGCCTATGGGAAGTTCCGCTGTGCTTATGGTTATCAAAAAAAGTTGGTATCTTTGTCACGGTTATTCTTAATGCCGGACTTGGAAGCGTTTTAGGGATTTTCACGGCTACAACCTCTTTGTGGATGATCTGCCCGTATAGCTGGGTGCCGCATCTTATGATTTCCGTGTTAGGTATTTTGCCTAATGGTGAGCCGGTTGCAGATCAGAGTACGGCAATGGCATTTTGGATGATTATACTTGTATTGGTCATTTCGCTGGCCTGGTTTGCGGCGCTGTCATTTTTAACTGCAAGATGGTTTGAGAAAAAGGAGGTGGGGTAACTATGGTATCTGTGGTTCGCTGCTGGAAAGCAGAATATCAGAAGTGTAAACATAGCATTTTGCTCTATATGCACAGCATGATTCCGATTATATGTGCGGCGATTTTTGCGGGTTACTATCATATATCCAGATGGGAACTGGCAACCAAAATCAGTGCCTATCTGGAAGTGCTGGCCGTTGCGTTCCCGTTTCTGATCGGCATTATTGTGGGCCTGGTTGTTCAGATCGAAAATCAGGCCGGGCATTATCAGCTTTTGTTGGGAACAATCCCATCTCGCATGGCAACGTATATTGGTAAACTTGGTTTTCTGATGATCTGTGCTTTTGGCGCAACATTTTTAGCGTTAGGAACATTCGCTGCACTATATAGGGATGCTCCGGCAAGCCTTTACCTGAAAGCAGGGATTCTATTGTTGATTACCATGCTTCCCATTTACCTGATTCATTTGTTTGTGGGAATGAGCTTCGGAAAAGGTGCATCTATGGGATTGGGAATTGCAGGGAGTTTAATAGCTGCCCTTATGATAACAGGGCTTGGTGACGCTACATGGAAATATATTCCCTGGGCCTGGGGCGTTCGTGCTATGGATTACACTGTGCTTGCATGGGATAGCCCCCAACTGTATGCACAGGTAAAAACCGATTTTTTCAGCGGTATGATTATTTCTGTATGCTGCACTGTTTGTCTGCTGATTGCCAGTTTGGTTTGGTTTCATGGTTGGGAGGGAGGTAAAAACAGTGAATAAAAAGTGCCTGTTTGCCGTGGTAATTGTGCTTGTAAGTCTTATATGCTTATCGGCCTGCGGTGCGCTCCGCGATACCGCCGATAAAAATAAGGCGTTAAATGAATCTCTGCCGTATTATGAGCTGAACGCCGCAAACTATGATGAAATTTCATATAACGGCCTGACATATACCATAACGGATGAATGTCTTGAAATGTCAGAACTGCAAGAAGAAATCGGGCAGGTATCGAAACGCTTCAAAAATGTGGCGGGGGAAGATTTCAGTTTCGGCTACGTTTACAGTATTGTGGATGTGGATATAAGCAATGCCGTAGCTGTAAATATCAACAATGAATATCGGAAAGCTGACATTAAAAATAATGATGAGTAACCTCGACAATGTGGTATAATGGGGCGGGAGGTGATTTTTTGACCCACTTACTTGTAGTTGACGATGAAGTTTCTATCTTGGAATTGATTAAGAACAGTTTGGGGAAAGATGGATATTTGATAACAGTCTGTCAAAATGCGGATGATGTAGACATCAAAAAGCTGCATTTCTATGACCTCATTCTTTTGGATGTGATGATGCCTGGCACAGACGGGTTTGAGTTTTGCAAACAGATCAGGAATATGGTAGACTGCCCGATTCTCTTTCTGACCGCAAAGACATTAGAGGAAGATATATTGTTTGGATTGGGCATCGGTGCGGATGATTATATTACGAAACCTTTTCGTATTCAGGAGCTTCGCGCCCGTGTCGCGGCACATTTACGCAGAGAAAAAAGGGAGCATCACAGCACACTTTCATTTGAGCCTGATATAAGATTTGACCTTTCCGCAAAGGTACTGTATGTTTCAGAACAGCCGGTTCCCCTTACCAAAAGCGAGTATTCAATCTGTGAATACCTTGCGAAAAACCGGGGACAGGTTTTTACAAAAGAACAAATCTATGAAGCCGTTTTCGGGTTTGATGGAATAGGCGATAACTCTACGATCTCAACGCATATAAAAAATATTCGTGCGAAATTGGAGCATTTCAAAATAAGTCCGATCAGCACCGTATGGGGGATAGGATATAAATGGGAGTGAAAAAGAAACCTACATTGAAAATATTGTTTCGCCAGTTTGCTATCTCCCTCATTGTCATGCTGGTAGCGGCAATTATTGTCCCTTCTGGTTTGGAGGGACTTGCTGTAAATGCTGGATTAGCTACAAGAGCAAATCTAAGTGAATTGCAGGTAAAAGAGATCATTCCAACGCTGACGATTGCCCCGGATATTACAAAGGTTGTGATTCCACAGGGATGCGGCTACTTAATTCTGGACAAGAACTTTAATGAGCTTTACAGCAATATGGACGATGATGAAAAAGAAATTGCCCTGCTGTACGCAAAGGGAGAATATATTGAATATGCTACGGGGAGGCAGTTTGCACTTGTTGTCCGGGAAAACGAATTTTGCGTTTTAAGGTATTATATTGGTTCTCAATTTACAGTGTCATGGCTACCGGAATATTTTCCATCTCCTGACACGCTTGCGTTTATCCTGATGGCTGTAAATTCGCTGCTGGTCATTATCATACTGACCGCCAGATTTGCTAAGAACCTGCGTACACAACTGACCCCGCTTTTTGAAGCAACTGCGGAGGTTTCAAAGCAAAACCTTGATTTTGAAGTAGGACACGCCAAAATCAAAGAGTTTGAAGATGTCCTTGCATCTTTTTCAGATATGAAAGATAATCTGAAAATTTCGTTAGAACGGCAATGGAAAACCGAACAGACACAGAAAGAGCAAATCGCCGCGCTTGCCCATGATTTGAAAACGCCTCTGACGGTTATTCAAGGAAATGCTGATTTACTCACAGAAACAAATCTTGATGATGAGCAACGATTATACGCTGGTTACGTCGTGGAAAGCTCCGGCCAGATGCAGTCATATATTCAAACCCTGATTGATATATCACGGGCGGCGGTTGGTTATCAGCTCCATATTGAAAGTATAGACTTGCCAGCGTTCATGCA
Source organism: uncultured bacterium (assembly GCA_905215965.1). Lineage (GTDB taxonomy): Bacteria > Bacillota > Clostridia > Oscillospirales > Ruminococcaceae > Ruminococcus. The sequence goes on from CAJMSD010000030.1 coordinate 4,406, forward strand.
GCACTTGTTCGGTTATATGGAATCACTATGCCGGACAAAAGAAATCCGGCTGCAAATGAATACTGTTTCACTCCCTCAAATGCTGAAATTTGATAGGGTGCTGATAGAACGTGCTATTATGAATGTTATCAGTAATGGGCTGGACTACTCCCCGCAAGGCGGAACGCTTTATGTGGATGTTCAGAGTAACAACGGTTTCGTGGAAATTTCAGTCACAGACGAGGGAACGGGGTTTTCTAAAGAGGCATTATGCCACGCACAGGAACGGTTCTATATGGGCGATCAAAGCCGCAATTCAAAGTTACACTTTGGTATGGGTCTATATATTACAAATTCGATTATGGAACAACATAATGGTCAGCTTATTTTAGAAAATTCAAAAGAAACCGGCGGCGCAAAGGTTACTATGAAACTTCCTTGCTGATTTTCCGATAGTGTAATGGACGTCTTTTATGTCCGTCCATTTTTCAAATCTTTATGGAATCTTCAAAAATTCCTCTTATCATGTATCTAA
>CAJMSD010000031.1 GCA_905215965.1 uncultured bacterium
GGCAGGACGCCCATAAGAACGCTGACCAGTACGACAACCGTGGCCACATACATATTTTTCTTATATGGCCCTGCGTACTCAAAGATTTTTTTGAACATAAGCCCTCCTTATATTGAGCCGTACTGTCTGTGCTTCAAAAACAAGAGGCCGCCAAAGTAAAGCGGCCTCTTATCATTATCTTTCTGTCCAGTCAAGGCGGCCCTGACATTCATAATTTCTAAAATTCACTGGCGGATTCGGAAAAAATCCAAAACCTTTTTACTGCCGGATTCGTCCAATGGATAGCTTTCTTTTATTTGCCCTTTTTCCATATGGACTACATACGAACATCCCGCCATCACCAACTCCGGATCATGCGTAATAACAAGAAGCGTTTTGCCCTGATCCGCGAGTGACTTCAAACTCCGCGCAACTTCCCACATATGTTTGAGATCAAGCCCGCTGGTTGGTTCGTCAAACACAATGATCTCCCGGTTACTCACAATGGCAGATGCGATCGCTACCCGCTGTTTTTGCCCGCCGGAAAGAGAAAGCGGGTGCCTGTCTTTATATTCCAGCAGATCAAACTGTTTAAGGATTTCATCTGCAACAGTTTCATCCTCGTTGTCCATGCTCAGAAGCACTTCATCCATCACGCTTTCGGTAAATAGCTGATGGCTGGTATCCTGCATTACCATGTAGCAATGTTTGAGCCGGGCTTTCCAATCAAGGGTTTTCCCGTCAACCTGCAAAAGGCCACACTTCTTTTCCAGTCCGCAAATACAGCGGGCCAAAGTAGATTTTCCAGCGCCATTCAGGCCGATAATGGCAATCGTTTCTCCAACAGGCAGTTCAGCACTCGGAATATGGAGGCTTTCCGGTTCCCGCTTTTTATACGCAAAGCAGAAATTTTGAAATTCCATCAGTTTAGCTGTATGCGCCTGATACTGATTCGCGGGTTTCAACTTCGAGAGAGAAAACGGCCGCAGCCCCATTTCTTTTCGAGTGCTATCCGATAAACTGTCAAATTCAGCAGGCGTGTATTCCCGTTCAATCTCCCCATCTTTTACATACAGCACACGATCTGCAAGATCGTGAAGGTAGTAAAGGCGGTGTTCTGCAATCAGAATTGTTTTGCCCTGCTTTTTCCAGAGGCTCAAGACCTGCCGCAGGTCATCAATAGCAGCCATATCCAGATTAGAAGATGGTTCGTCAAGGACCATAATTCCCGGTAGCAATACACTTGATGAAGCACAGGCTATTTTTTGCTTTTCGCCCCCGGACAGAGCAAACACGCTTCGCCCCATCAAATCTTCAATATGATAATCGGAAACTGTACGGTCAATCCTTTTCAGGATATCTTCCTGGGGATAGCCTAAATTTTCACAGGCAAAGGCTAATTCACTATCCGTATCCACGTTGAAAAACTGACTTTTGGGATTCTGGAATACAGATCCCACCATAGCAGCCAAGTCATAAAGCGGCGTATCTGATACGCTTTTTCCGTCCAGAAGGACATCACCCTCTAAATTGCCCTCGTAATAATGAGGCACCAGCCCGTTTACCAAACGGGTAATCGTTGTTTTCCCACAGCCGGATTCTCCCGTGAGTAAAACAAATTCCCCTGTGTTTATGGTGAGATTGACATTTCTAATCCCTCCGCCGCTGGATTCTTCACCATAAGAAAAAGAAACATTTTGAAAATCTATCATGGCAAAATCCCTCCTGCGGAAATTATCGGGGAAGCAATCGCCCAAAACACTACAAAGCAACAAAACAAGATCAGCACCACATCGGCAAAATTGAATTTAAGCTGGCAAATGTTTGTGCGTTTGACAGGAGCACCGAGGCCACGGGTAATTGCCGCAGCGGAAAGTTCCTCACCGATTTTCACGGAGCAGGTAATCATCGGGATCAGCTTATACTCCAATATTTTTGAAGATTTTTTCCCTCCAAGTTTAATCCCACGCATTTTCATAGCGTCACTGATTGCTTCTGACTCCTGAAAGACAGTTGGAAAGAAGCGGAACATGACCGTTAAGGGGATCGTCACTTCTTTAGGCATATGGATTCTTTCCATGCCGGAAATCAATTCACTGACCGTTGTTGTTTTCACTGCATAGGCAGCAATCGCAACACTGGGAAGGATTCGGCAGAAGAATCCTGTTGTAAACAGAACGAGGAAATTCAATATTCCCGTAAGGTGCGGTAAAACATAAATTTGAACAGCATAAAAAGCAGAAAACACAGCAATATAGCCCACAGCTTTTGCACATTGTTTCGAGGTAAGCAGCAATATAGCCGGAACCGTACAAAGAACAAGGCGGATCAGCCCCATAGCTTCTCCGCCTGTTCCACCCATGACAAAAATGCTTATGATGAAGATGAGCAACAGTTTTGTACGCGGATCGAGCCGTAACCCTTGTTCTGTTTTTTTGCTGAGCAGAATTTCCCGCGCCATTATGCAATACCGGCACGCTGGAAGTGCTTTTTGCAAATAGCTTTCCCAATCACACCTCCGACAAGGCCAAACACAAAGCAGGCAACCAGCAGAATAGGCGCAATCCACATAGGCATATATGTATTAAGGGTAGCTGCATATTCAGCGCCGTATCCTTCAGTCAACATTACCATATAGCTTTCACGGTTCAGGAAAATGGGAGCAAAGTTGCCAAACACCCAGATGCTGAACACGCCGCAGGAAAGAACTGTACTCTTTGCACTTTTGTAGTCCGCCTTTTTCAGGATCACGTCGGCCAACAGGCCGCCAACGAGACCAGTTACCATAGTAAGATAGCCGTTGCCGAAGAACACCATGATTAGGCCAATCAGGAAACCCATGATTGCAGTCATCCCGAATTTTTTAGCCTTTGTAACATACAGCATATAGGGGATGCCGCCAATCAAAGGGCACAGTACCGCCATCAGCGGAATAAAAATGGGGATAAAGCCAAGCATCGCCACCAGCATAACAATCACGACATAGATGACGGTGTAGATGCCGATAGTAATTAAATCTTTTCCCTCAAGCCGGGAACTTTTTTTCTGGGAACTCATACCAGTATCCTCCTCTGAGAAAATGAAAATGTGGTGTGGTTAGAGTGTTCTAACCACACCACGCATTTTAGCAATTTCATGTCCAATATCCAACCCAAAAGCAATTTCATTCTACCCAAAATCGGTATTTATTTTGGGTATGCAAAGCACCTATTTGATTCGGCTGGCCTCTCGATAATCTTTTGGCATAACTCCATACTTTTTCTTAAATGCAGCAGAAAAGTTGCTGGGCTTTGTATAACCCACAAGAACCGCTATCTGCCCAATGTTCATATTGCTCTCCAATAACAATCCTGCGGCTCGCTCTAACCGCTGCTCAATAACATACGCATGAACCGAAATGCCGTACATCATGGAGAATCCCCTTGATAATTTAGAGACGCTGATTTGAACCTGCCTTGCCAGTCCTTCACAGCTTGGCGCAAAGGCAAGCTCGCTGTCAATGATTCTCTTTGCCTCGATGATGCAATCACGTTCACTTTTTGATATGCAGCAGTATTCCGGCGAGAGGATTCGCAGCTCCAACACTTCGCTCAAATATACTGACAGCAATTCGTGGATTTTGCTTTCCAGAAACAGATACCCAAGCCCACCCCGATAATGTGTAAAGTCTTGTAACTCTGCGAAAATATGCTCCATATAGGGCGTTATGCTCACCTTTGAAATTCCGGTCAGCAGTTTCTTTTCATAGACGGTAATCTCGCCATCCTCGAAGTAGTCCTGTAATAAACGTTTGAAATATGGAACGGGAATTTTGATGTTCTTAAAATAGAAGTCGCTGTTTTGCGCATAACAGAGAGACTCCATTTTCCCGTGTCCACGGTAAATGCAGGATTCTCCCTTTGCAAGACAAGCGCCCTCTCTGCTGCCTGCAATATTCCACGACACGCCGTCGTTCAGGCAGAACAGCATTTGAATATAGTCCTCGCTGTTAATCCCGCGCACATTCATGTCAGAAAAATAATTCATCTTCCAGTCTGAAACAACGGCACCCTGTTTTGTCACCACCTGCGCAATTTGTCCGGTTCCCATATCAGAAGGAATCGGGATCGTTACGGTCTGCGGTGAATTGGAGAGCAGATCCCGATAGAGGTTGTTCATGTATTCGCTTGTCATTGGATGCCCTCCTTTTTTCGGTTAGCAGTGACTAATGTACTAATATAGTTTACACGATTTACGCCTGAAAGTCAATTTTCAGCACGAATGCAAGCTGCTACAGAAAAAATCAGGGACGTTCCCGCAGGGGCAGAGTGCCATGTCGCGCAGTTCGGGTACGACGAGGCGCAGACGCAGACACGGTCAACCGGCCGCGTGCGAGGCGAAGCGTTACGCTATATGCGGCATCGAAAACCACGGCTTCAGAGGGGTTACGAACGGGAACAAGAAACTGGCAAGCAATGCAAAGCGGTACCCACTTTGCGAAAACAAGCGGATTCCGTTTACACGGAGCCCGCCTGTTTCATGCTTGTTGGGGCGCTGCCCCAATCCCCGCAGAACACAAAAACTGTGTTCTGGAACGATGGATA
>CAJMSD010000032.1 GCA_905215965.1 uncultured bacterium
AATTCAAGTCTTTCGCCATTTTCATCACCTCTGAATAGAAATTTTCATCTTCTCTCTTTTTCAAAAGGAAATTCGGCAAAGTCCAGTCATCAAGAGAAATTACAATCGCTTTAATGCCATTTATAACGGCAAGGTTTCGTATATCGTATAATCCTATAACATAGTTTTTTATAGCACGATGACCCATTCTAGCGAACGGATAGCCGCAGTCCCAATGGAACAGCCCCGCAGATATTCTATTTTTCTCTAACAAGGAATATAACATGGGGCCTAATATCGGCGGTATCCTTTCATCATCATAAATTGGTTTAGACGTACAAATCGTGATTACCTTCGAATATTTACAGACAATAGAACGAATATTTCCCGCATCAAAAGTTAGATAGACTCCTTTCCTACACGGGCGAACAGATATATTTTCTATATTTTCGGGTCTTAATTTTACAGTAATTTTTTTACTCATATCTATCCCTCATTTTCGTAACCACATTTTTCACCTCTTCCCGAAACCACGCGGGCTGCAGTACCTCCACGTCGGCACCGTGCGAGAGCAGTTCCATCCGGAAATCATAGGTCGGGGCCAGCCGGTATTCGAACACCGAATATTCCGCGGTCCGTTCAGTCTCCCGCTGGGTAGGATGCAGTGGCAGGGCCCGAACATAGTTCGCCTGCTTCCCATAGATCCGAATTTCAATTCGTTCGGCGGATTGCCCCGGAATCCGGATAATTCCGAAGGCGTCGGCATAGAACTCCGCACAATCAAAATCCAGGGGGATTTCAGCCTCTTTCGCCGTCGGAGTTATATCAACTACCCGATCGAGGGCAAACGCATAAATTCCGCCCATCTCCACGCTTTCGGCGATCAGATACCAGCGCCGTCGAAAGGCCTTCAACCCGTAAGGTTCAACCTCGTAGCGCTTTTCCCGCTTTTCATCGTAGGTATGACGATAGATGATTTCCAGGCATCGGTTCTCTTCCATCGCCCGAAGGACGGTCGTCAGGTAGGTGTAGCCCGAGGGAATCGGTTCCAATGCGATCCGTCGGCGCAGGCGTTTACTATTTACCAAGAGATCGTTTACAGCGAAGGTTTCCAACAACCAGCGTCGCAGATCGTCCCGTTCGAGATCATCGCCGTATTCGATAAAGTATTCATTCGTCCGGCGGTCGCAGGCAATATTGACATCGAAGAGCGTTTCGACGGCTTTCCGGTGATTCTCGAAGGTCTTTCGAGGAAGTTCCTCTCCGCCCGACCATTCGTTCCGGAGCCAGCGGCGGCGGATTTCATCCAGCGTGATTCTTCCCGCGGAATAGATCGTCTCCAGGAGCCACAGGTAACGGCGCAGCAGCGTCGCCGTATTATTCGTCAAGGCATTCATCGTCCAAAGTTTTTTCGCAAAGATAAAAATAGCTTCCGCCAGAATTCGGCGGAAGCTTCGATCTATTTCTTTTTTTTCGTCCGGTGTACGATCTTCTTTATATCAATCAAGTGGTTTTTCTCCGCCGATTCAAGAGCCAATTGCTTACTCCATTTCATATAGCGTTCAGACATCGTTACGCTCGAGTGTCCCAAATAGTTCTTAATCGTATAGGTATCCGCACCCTCCGCTGCAGTTAAGGTCGCAAAGGTTCTTCGGGAGGCGTGATAAGTCAGGTTCTTATCTATCCCTGCCATTTTCGCCAGCTTTTTCAACGTCGGATTTACCGTCGACGCCGATGAGATTCGGAACATTCGGTTTTCACGTTCGACCTGACTGAAAGGGATTCCGTCATCATCGGCGGCAATCCACTCGATCATTCTTTCGCCGAAGGTCGATAGAGGGATATGAACTTCGCGGTTCCGTTTCCACGGCTTATCACCCTTTTTAGGAATCAAGTGTACGATAATCGTTTCTTGCGTTACGTCCAGCGCACCCCAAGTTATACAAAGCGCATCACTCAATCGGATTCCTACGGCACAAGAAAACAGGAACATGACCAATACCCGGAACTCGGTCGATCCGATTTCGGCATCGAGTCCCAAAAGCTGGTACATTCTTTTCAGTTCGTCATATTCGAGGAACGTATCGTTTTCGGCAGCTTTGGGAACCTCGCATTCACGGGTCCGATACGGATTCTTTATCGGAATACCTCGCCGTTCAATATCAAGAACAATCGTCCGGACGTGCTTCAACCGGTTCGCTCTCGTTCCCAAAACATCTCCAAGGCCGTGTTCACGACCCCGCTTTACTAAAAAGCGTTCGAAATCATTGATAAACTTCGCGTCAATATCCTTTATCCGGATTTTTTCGCGAAACTCTTTCAAGGCTCGCCGGGTCGTATCATACCCCTTTTCCGTCGAGCGGGTCATCTTTCCGGCCTGTCTCCGCTCCAAGACGTATTTATCGAAATATTCGTAGAATGACGCATCGCCCGGATCTTTCGGCTCTTCATTCGCTACAATCTCGCGCAGGCACGTTTTCGTCAACTTTTCGCCATTTACCAGAACATTATATATCCGGGTTCTAATTCGCGTCAACTCCTTCTCGATAATCAGTTTCAGCGCGTCGTCGATCGGTTCCTTCGTCTTATCATCCCACTCTTCGGGCAATAAGTCGATACCCATCGGATATTTCGGCTCTTCGCCATCAATTCGAGGGAATCGGATATATAACGGCATTCGGCCGTTCTTTTTCCGTTTATCGCTCCGAAGATATAAAGTCGGGGTCGGCAGTTTAATCATTTCGGTAGAATTTTCTCACAAGATAGCTTTTTTTATCCTTTTCTACCAGAGAACGTTTTGATATTCTTCGCCGATTCCTTGGCTATCGAGAGGTCGTATTTCAGATAGCGCTGGGTCATATTCACGGACTTATGACCCAAATACTTCGAAATCGTATATATATCCACTTTATCCAGCACCAACAGCGTAGCAAAGGTATGGCGGGAGGAGTGGTAGGTTACGTGCTTATCGATCCCGGCCCGTTTCACGTGTTCACGAAGCGTTCGATTTACGGTCGGTTCGGTATAGGGATAGAAGATTTTATCACCGCTTCCCAACAAACGCCCGTTTTCGGATTTTTCTTCCAATATCTCCCGCGCCATCGGGAAAAGCGGGGTTATCACCTCGGATTTCGTCTTAATCATCCGCTTTTTTATCAATCCGTTCGAAAAATCCACGTCTTTCCAACATAAGTCGCGCACGTCGGAGAAGCGGAGACCGCAGAAGCACGAGAATTGATACATTTTCAAAATCCGGTACTCTTTCGTATCTCTCGCAAACTTATCGGAGTAGTCGATCAAATGCAGGAGTTCGTCTTTTTCCAAATAGACCTCTTTTACCGCGGAGTTCGGCATCTTGAACCACTTATACGGGTTTTCAACCGGGATATTCCGTTTAAGCATATCGAGAATCACCGTCCGCAGATTTTTATGCTTCGGGTTCCGACCTCCGGCCGAATTCCCGTTTACTTCGCGCATATAGTTATCAAAATCTTCGATAAACGGGAGCGAAATATCGGAGATGCGGAGCTCCGATCGAAACTCTTTCAAGACGTGAAAGGTCGTCATATAGACCCGGATCGTTTCGGGATTCAAGCCCTCTTTTCGTTTTCGTTCTACAAAGTCGAGGTAATAGTCGTAGAATGATCTATTTTCGGGTTTTACACGACGTTTCCCGTCATAGAACTCTTTTACCAGATCCATCGACAACTCCGTACCGTCGGCCAACAGCCGATTGATATAGAGATCGAGCTCCATAATTTTCCGGTTCAACTGGATAGCGAGGGTTTTATCCTTCGGTTCCATCCGTTTAGCATCCCAGCGACCGTCCCATACCTCCAAGCCCGTCGGAATTTTCGTAC
>CAJMSD010000033.1 GCA_905215965.1 uncultured bacterium
CTGCTCTGTATCAAACTCCAAAATCGGTATTTCGTTTTTAATAATAGCCATACTATCTCTCCGTCAAATTCTTATTTATCGGTCTGTCCGATTTTCTACATTATACCATATTCACTCCGAAAAAACAATACATACCCTGCTTGCAGGGCAAATAAATCACAGAAAGGAGGTATTAGAGTGGCAGGAAAAGAGCTGAAAGCGACGGAGAAAACCGTCTTAAAGCACTCCCGTGACGGCGTTCTCGAACAAAATCTTGCAGACGGCTCGGCAAAAAAGGTCAGTAAGAAAGCCGAAGAAGCCGTGTTGAAACCCGAAGGTATTGCCGACGAACGTTTTGACAAGCTGAAAGCGGCGGGTCTTGTGGTAGAAGATGTGAAAAAGCCTGACCATCGCAAGTTGCAGTTTGGACGGAATAATCCCGAAAACACTTGGGCAGAAGCCGTCTACGGCAATAAGCCTGCGGAACAGTTATCTTTTATATCTGATGAAAAGTATCAAAATTCTGAGACTTGTATCCCCGTTACTGCGGAAGAATTTGCTGAAATAAGGCAAACTCCATTCAAAGCCGAGGAACTAAAGGATTTTGACTTTTCAAAGACTCGATTGAAGCACAGCTTCTGTTCCGATGATGAATACACAACATCAAACGAAGTTGTAGAAGCTACTGTCGAGGATTTGAAGCCGAAATCAAAGCTCAGCTTCAAGAGTGATGATGAGTATGTCAATTCCGAAGAAGTCATAGAAATCGACGGTGCTGAGTTTGTCGGACAGCAGACAGAGGAAAAGACAGAAAGCAAGCTAAAGGAGAAGAAAACCCGAAAAGGCTTGAAGGATAAATCCTCTGCTGCCGAGAAGTTAACCGACAAGGACGGCAATTCTGTCTTTTATTACGAGGGTGAAGCTCCTCCCGACAGAAAACTCACTCACGGAGAAAAGAAGCTGAAACGGCGAATACGCAAGGACGAGAAAAAGGTCTATAAGCTCCGGAAAAGGCTTGACAAGGCTGAGGACAAGCTCCCACATCAGAGAGTATTCCACGTCCGTAAGGAATGGAACTCCGAAAAGCAGAAAATGCAGAGAAAGCTCAAACTTGAAAAAGAGGTAAAACCTCTCCCAAAGCCGAACATCGTTCAAAAGGGCGTTCAGGGAGCTAAGCACGCTGTTACAACTGCCGTTTCGGGTACTGTTCATCAGCAAATCTCAAAGTATGAGGACGAAAACCAAACGCTGAAAGCGGCTCACGGAACGGAAAAGGTTGCCGAGTCTGCTCTCCGTTTCGCTTCTCATAAGGTCAAGGCTACAAATCAGAAGCTAAAGGAAAAGCCTTATAAAAAGGCTTCCAAGCTGAAATTTGATACTGAAAATGCTCATAAGAAGCTAAATCAGCATAAGGTCGCTCTTGAACACAAAACGGAACAGCAAACCAAGAAGGAAGCTAAAAAGGCTCTTAAAAAAGCTCAGCAGAAGCAAAATCAGAAAAACGCCGCAAAAACGGCAAAGAAAGGTGCTTCAAAGGCTGGCAAGAAAGCCGGCGAAGCAGCTAAGGATGTAAGTCAGATTATTGTAAAGGCTGTTACAAATAACAAAGTGGTAATAATCATTCTTGTTATTTTCCTCTTACTTTTCGGTCTGCTCTTTACTCTCGGCTCGTCTGGATTTAGCTCGCTTGCTGATACGGGCGGTATGGTAATCGCTTCTTCCTACACATCAGATGAAGAAGATATTTATGCGGCAGAAAACTATATGGTTTCGCTTGAAAATAACCTGACAAATGAAATCAATAATATCCCGAACATCTATGTAGGTTGGAACGAATACAACTACTATCTCGACCCTATTCAGCACGACCCGTATGAACTCATATCCTATCTGACAGCTATGAAAATAGACTTTGAATATGATGCCGAAATACAGGGTCTTATTCAGGAGATTTTCAATGCCTTATACACCCTTGAAGTAGAGTCAATACACGAAGTACGCTCATATCAGTATATTGATTACGACGAGGAAGGAAACGAAGTTATAGTAACCGTGTACTACGATTACTATATACTCAATATTACGCTGACAGCTAACGATTGGGACAGCGTGGTCAAGCCTAAACTTGAAGCGGCTGGCGTTTATGATGTGTATTTGCTGTTGCTCGAAACTAAGGGTAATAAACCTGATTTATTCTAAAGGAGGTGGGCTATGCTTTCACTTGAAAAGATTGAAGCGAACATCGAACGCAAAACCAGCGACATTGAAGCTGCTCTTGCGAAGATTTCCGAACTCAAAGCAAAGGTTAAGCAGTACAATGAGGAACTTATTGAACTGCAAAATCAGCGTATTATCTGCATTGTAGCAATGAGCAATGTTGACGTAAGAACGCTGAAGGACAAGCTGTTGAGCATTACGACTTCCAATGAAGTCGGTGCTTCTGCACCTATCACTAACACAATGATTACAGAAAGGATTACCGAAGATGAAGAAGATGAGTAAAATTCTTTGCTTCGTACTTGTTATGTGCGGAGCTTTTTCAATGTCTGCTATGAGCGTTTACGCTACGGGAGATATTCTCATTGACAAACCTCTTGAAATGGAAGAAGCAGTCACGACCGTAGTTTCTTCCGAAGTTCTTGAAAGCGGAGTACTTCCCGTTATTACTGAGGACAAGGTTATTGAGTATCCTACTCCCGAAGTGAATGTCATTGAGAAGAATGACGATAACAAGGAAAACGCAGAAACAACTATCGTTCAGGACAGCGAAACTCCTACGCTTGGACTTCCCGAAGGAAACGCAACTGTTATCGAAGATGTGTCGGCAGATGTGGTTGACCGACAGTTTATTGCTATTCAGAGTAAGAACGGTAACACATTCTATATCGTAATCGACAAGGACAGCAAGGGCAAGGAAAATGTGTACTTTATGAACTTGGTTGACGAATACGATATGCTCGCTTTTGCCGAGGATTTCCCCGAAGGTGTAACCGTTGAAACTCCTGATGGCGAACAGGTTGAACCTGTTACGGACGCAGAGGGCAACGTAATTGAAACTACCGACGATACTTCTGAGGGCGAAAAGGACGATAAGACGGAGAAAACAGAAAATGAGGGTGGCGGAAATAATACGCTTCTTATCCTTGTAGGTGTTCTTGCTCTTGCAGGCGGCGGTGCCTTCTACTACTTTAAGGTTTACAAGGCAAAGCCGAAAGCTCCGAAGCAGTCCCTTTACGATGAGGACGAGGAAGAATACGAGGAAGAAACCGTAAACGAAGATACCGTTGGCGAGGAAACTTCCGACGATGATGAGGAATAACCCTCACAAGCCTGAGTAATCAGGCTTGGTACATATTGCTTTTTCAAGGTCGGTATGATATAATTAAGGTATTATAACGATATGCGAGGAATTGAAATGAGCGACAGACTTGCACTTGACCGTGCAACATATAAGAAGATAAAAGGTTTCGACCGAAATCAAATGGAGCAGTTCTTGGCTGATATTTATGCCAATGCTGCCGAAGATGTAGCTGAGAACAATGCCGTTTCACTTGATATGGAAAAGCTTCGTAAGGAAATCGGAGAAATCAAGGGCGTTGGTGAAAGCCGTTTGAATGAGATTATGGCTGTTATTGAGAAGAATTTATCGGCTGAATAATTTTTTATACAGGAGAAAAGTACAGTTTACAAGGGACTACACAGGGTAGGTATCTGACGGGAGGGGTGCCGCCAGTCAGATTTTCCATGTGA
>CAJMSD010000034.1 GCA_905215965.1 uncultured bacterium
TTGTTTGAAAAGCAATGGGAAAGTATTGTCGGCAACTGCGACGAGTTTTTATATCTCGGCGGCAACGAGCAAAGCACCCACAAATATGTGTCCGAGCTTCTCGGAAAGGAAACCATTGATACCAACACTTTCGGAAAGAGTACCGGTCGAAGCGGCAACTACTCCACCAATTATCAGATTAGCGGTCGAGAGCTTTTAACCCCTGATGAGGTTCGTATGCTTGATAACCAATACGCAATTCTGTTTATTCGTGGAGAACGCCCCGTTATGGACTTCAAGTATGACATCTTGAAGCACCCGAATGTGGCACTTACAACCGATGGAAAGGCTTCTGCCTATAAGCACGGCGAAGTTACCGTCAAACACTCATCCATTTCCGTTCTTTCTATTGACCCGGAAGAACTTCCGGAGGAAAGCTACGGAGAAACCAATTACGAGCTTCTGTCCGATGAGGATTTTGAAGTAAATAAAAACTTATTTTAACGGAGGAAAACACAATGAACATTTTTAAGAAGAACAACGAAAAGAAAACTACTCAGAAGCTGCCTATGACCGGAAAGGTTCAGAAAGGCTTCCGTGCTTACTGCGCCGTAATCGCAGCAGCAACTCTTGTCTTCGGCATGAGCGTTACCGCTTTTGCCGCCAGCGACCCGATTACCGTGGTCAACAATCTGTCCGATTTCATCTTCGGTCTTATCCGTGCCATCGGTCTTATCCTGCTTGGCTTCGGTATCGTTCAGGTCGGTCTCTCTTTGAAGTCTCACGACCCGTCTCAGAGAGCCAACGGTTTCCTAACTCTTGCGGGCGGTATCATCATCACCTTTGCAAAGGAAATCCTGACCCTTATTACCGGCTAAGAGAACACAGTTATCAAACGGGGCATACCTGGCATTTCAGGTATGCTCCTAATCTTAAAGGAGGTGCAAACAGATGAGTGATAACTGGGTAGTTCAGAACCTCGAAAATGCCCTTGAAACTTGGAACAGCAAGCTATCGGAAATATGGCAGTTGCTAACCACTTCGCCGCAGGAGTTCAAAGGCGGCAGTATTTGGTCGGTAATGGTGAATATCAACGGAGCAGTTCAGGCTATCGGTCTTGCTTTGCTTGTTTTGTTTTTTGTTGTCGGTGTGGTTCGTACCTGCGGAAGTTTTACCGATGTAAAGAAACCGGAACACGCATTAAAGCTGTTTATCCGCTTTGCCATTGCCAAAGGTGTGATTACCTACGGGCTGGAGCTTATGCTTGCCCTGTTCGACATCGTACAAGGTACGATTTCAACCATTATGACATCTGCGGGATTCGGTACGCCCAATCAAACAACCTTACCTGCTGAAATGGTAACAACCATTGAAAGCTGCGGATTTTTTGAGAGTATCCCATTGTGGGCGGTTACTCTTATCGGCGGACTGTTTATCACGGTCTTGTCGTTCATTATGATAATGACGGTGTACGGACGATTTTTCAAGCTGTATATGTACACGGCTCTCGCTCCGATACCGCTTTCCACTTTTGCCGGAGAGCCGTCGCAGAATGTGGGTAAGAGCTTTATAAAGAGCTACTGTGCTGTTTTGCTTGAGGGAGCAGTAATTGTACTTGCTTGTATCATCTTCTCCCTATTTGCTTCTACGCCGCCGGTAGTGAACCCTGACGCAGCAGCCGTTACTCAGGTATGGGCATATATCGGCGAACTGGTATTCAATATGCTTGTGCTTGTCGGTGCGGTTAAGATGAGCGACCGAATTATCCGTGAAATGATGGGTTTATAACGGGAGGTTCTCTGATGAAGAAAAACAAGAAAAATAATGATAGATGGCAGGGCTATACGCCTGCCGACTGCGACTGCAAATATTGTGTGTACTACGGAGGAAAGAAAAACGGCAATGTGATTTGCCTTGCGGACACCTGCGTCTGCTCTGATGAAATCCGTCACGCAAAACAAGCATATCGCAGAGAAAGGAGCTTTTGATGGAAGTCAAAATTAACCGAGAGATACGAAATTATACAGAGTCAATGTTTTTTGGACTGTCGCTCAGACAGTTCATTTTTTCAGTTCTTGCCTGTGCGGTAGCGGTAGGACTTTACTTCCTCCTAAAACCGTACCTCGGAACAGAAACCGTATCGTGGGTGTGCATTTTGGGAGCTGCCCCTTTTGCGGCTCTCGGCTTTGTGAAATACAACGGAATGACGGCTGAGAAATTTATATGGGCGTGGATAAAGTCCGAGTTCCTTATGCCGAAAAAGCTGGTCTTTCATTCCACCAACACCTATTACGAATTGATGAAACCGACAATCGAACAAAAACAGAAGGAGGCTTATAAGAACAATGATTAAAACCCTTACAAACCTGTTAAAGCAGGACAAAGAAAAGTTTGTAGTACCAAAGGGCGTACAGGATTGTATTCCCATTACCGCAATCTATGATGACGGTATTTTCCGTGTGGGCAAGGACAAGTATTCCAAGAGTTTCAAGTTCACGGATATTAACTTTGCCGTAGCAAGCCGTGAGGACAAGGAAGCAATGTTCCTTGAATACTCCGAGCTTCTCAACTCTCTTGACAGCGGAGCTACTACAAAGCTGACTATCAACAACAGACGGCTTAACCGTTTGGACTTTGAGAAAACCATTCTTATCCCCGAAACCGGCGATGAGCTTGATGTTTACCGAGAGGAATATAACAAAATGCTTCTCGACAAGGCGACCGGTGCAAATGCAATCGTTCAGGATAAGTATGTTACTATCTCGATTAACAAAAAGAGCGTGGAGGACGCAAGAACATATTTTGCCCGTGTCGGTGCTGACCTGATTGCCCACTTTGCAAGACTCGGAAGCAAATGTGTGGAGCTTGAAACCGATGAGAGACTGAGAATTGTCCACGATTTCTTCCGTGTCGGGGAGGAAACCGCCTACCACTTCAATATTAAGGAAACGAGAAAAAAGGGACACGATTTCAAGGATTATGTTTGTCCGGATACAATGGAATTTGAAAAGGACTACTTCAAAATGGGAAACCGTTACGGGAGAGTCCTTTTTCTTCGTGAGTACGCTTCCTATATCAAGGACAGTATGGTAGCCGAGCTTACCGACCTGAACCGCAACCTTATGATGTCCATTGACATTGTACCCGTTCCGACCGATGAAGCGGTGAGAGAAGCAGAGAGCAGACTGCTCGGTGTTGAGACGAACATAACCAACTGGCAGAGAAAGCAGAATCAGAACAATAACTTTTCCGCTACCGTTCCTTATGATATGGAACAGCAGAAAAAGGAAATGAAGGAGTTCCTCGATGACCTTACCACTCGTGATCAGCGAATGATGTTCGCTGTACTCACTATGGTTCATACTGCGGACTCCAAAGAACAGCTTGATAACGACACCGAGGCTCTGCTTACGACTGCAAGAAAGCATTTGTGCCAGTTTGCCGTTCTCAAGTATCAGCAGATGGATGGACTGAATACGGCTATGCCCTTTGGAACACGCAAGATTGACGCATTCAGAACCCTTACCACAGAAAGCCTTGCGGT
>CAJMSD010000035.1 GCA_905215965.1 uncultured bacterium
AGATTCCGATGGGACAGAATGAGCGAAATGCGAAATCTGGCACCTCGGTAGAATCTTGCTCTCTGCTGCTCCAAACCACCCTTCACTTTACAACGGACATTTTCTCGGCAAAAAGCAGGGTGCGTATTTGTAAACATTCTGTGAACGAGCAGTTGCCATCCGCCATTCGTCGCTGAGACTTTTTTTGATTTTATGGTAGCGTAGCAGCGGCAGAATTACGACATACCAATGGTGACTTTGGCGTTACCATTAGTAAGGCTCGACTGGAACGGCTTTCTTTCTCTCTACCCTTACTACAATCTCAAAAACGATTTTTGGCCATCTTTCAGATGGTATCTGGTTTGCGATAAAAAGGCGTAAAAAAGCAAGCAGCGAACCAGCTTGCTGCTTGTATTATGATAAACGCCAACAAAGATGAAAATTTTTCTTGAAAAGGGGTGGCTTTTTCCTTGAATCTATGATAGTATTAATTTGCGAATAGCATAGCTATCCAGCAAACTATGATTAGGAGGTAACGCCATGTATCGTTTTCATGATGCCTGTTTTGGATTTATGCGAATGCGGTATTGGTGCGTCTCCCAGTTATGGAGAGGTCGTATCAAAATTGTTTCCGCTGGCGCATAAGCTGGACTGTTAATCAGTCTGCTTGTGCGCTTTTTTAATTTTATATGAAAGGAGTTTTTTTCTTGAAAGGCAAACGATTTATTTCCATGTTACTGATGTTGTTCGTGCTGATGTCCTTAACTGTCCCTGCATTTGCTGCCACATCTGAACATGAGTGCACCTATAATACCTGGATTAGTTATGAATACACAGACCATTCGGCATATCAGCACGAAGTTAAGATGTTGAGAAACTACGATTGCACAGATTGCTCTTGTCCAATTGAATACAGTGAGGTCATTTCTGTTTCCTATGCTTCACATGATTTCACCGAAATGAAGTGGAGTGGACAACATTACCATAGTGGCGCACGCCATTATGGATATTATTCATCGCAGTGTTTTTCGTGCAAGCATAGTACCGGTGAGTGGCGTTCATGGTCTTGTCCTGGTGGGAGCAGTGGCTCTTGTATTTTACCGCAAATGCTTAATCCTACTCATACAATAAAGTGAATATCGAATCCAGTTAGGAGGATATTACTATGAAAATAAAAAAAGGGGTTGCTTTGCTACTTTGCGTAATGCTTGTTACCACATTAGTAGGATTTGCTCCGGCCTCTGCAAGTCAGCCAATATCGAATATAACCGATTCTTACGTTGCAACTGAATCTGCTGCAACAAGTTTTGCAAGGGAAGAAATTAGACACATAGTGGAAGAGTCCCCGTCTAATTGCATATGGAACGAAACAACGGATATTTGCTCATCAATAGCGCTGTATGACTATGATGACGTTTGCATTGGTTATGTTTTTAAGCTTTCCACAGATGGTGGTCCGACTGGATATATTCAAGTCAATAATATAAATAATGAGTTGGTCACTTACTGTTACTCTTTCAACGGAAAACCTGCATATGAAGGTCTGGCAACCAATGAGGGTTCTTCGTTGGCTTCTTCAGACGATAAACTCTACTTCTTTGGGAACTTTGCCTATTGTACTAAGCTGACAAATGGAAATTTCTCTCCATTAGACTCTGTAGAGGAGTTTAGCGTACATGATGTTGCCGCATTTTACCATGATTTTTTGAACCATGCTAATCAGTGCAAAGAAGAGTGCGATGTAACAAGTGAGAGTACTGCATCGTTACAGAATACCACCTCCATGCATTCTACACAGTCATTTTCTCTTGTGACTACTTCTGATTTTTCGAATCTTTATGCGACTCGCCCTAATGGAACTCGGCAACGAGTAACTCAGCACTGTTCACCAACGGCGGCAACAAATATCATGTTGTATTTTCGTTCAACGGGGGACAGTCCTCTTTCATCGTCTGTGAGTAACAGTACGATTTTTATGGAGCTATATTACGCAATGGATACCAATTCAATTTCTTCAAGTAATGAGATTACAGCAACGGGAACGCAGCGCGCTAACATTAAACCGGGCATATCCAGTTTTTGTTCGGGGAGAAATTGCACCCCAAGCTCGCTTGGTAAAGCGTCATCCGTTACATTCTCTGGAATGAAAAATCATTTGAACGATGGAGAACTGCTGCTAATTTCTTTGGATGATTTTACGAATGAAGGTTCCAAACATTCCGTTGTTGCGTTTGATTATTCTGGAAATAATCTTTCACTAAGTACAGGGTGGGATACGGACTACCATCTCTATCTCTATTCTGGACTGTCAATTGGTCAGTATGTCTATGTCGGATACTGATTGTCCTTTCCTTTCGTCACTTTCATACTTCGGTCATTTCATTCTGCCACAAATGAGCTGACCATCGTTGTAATAGCGAGGACTTGAAAGTCCTCGCTATTAGCATACATCGTCATGCAGGTTGTTCTTCTCAATAATGAGCTGGATCAGCTCATAGGTGGCAACAAAGGTGAGGATCAGACCGGCAATCGGCAGTATCACCGTTTCAGAAAGCTGCCGGATCAGGGAGAACACCCCGGCGTTCCACGCCGCCGGGGTGGTTCCCACTTGCACCGCAATCTCTCCGACACGGGAATTGACCGTATCAAAAAGCCCCGTGAGGTTGCCCATGATTCCCTCGATCAGCAGCTCTTTTAGCCAGTCTGTCAGCCAGTCGGTGAGAAATCCCATGCTTTACGCCCTTAAAACAGGGTGGACAGCAGAGGGATCAGGGTCGTACCCAGCACGATGATGCCGCCGCCCGCCATGAGCTGTTTCATGCCCTGAGATTTAGCGCCGGGGTTGTCCGAGCCATAGCCCTCCAGCAGATTGACCACGCCCCACACGCCGAGGCCAGCGCCGAGGGCAATCACAAGGGTCTGCAAAGTGGTGATGGCAGAAGCGAAAAACTGCATATATTCCTCCGTTTCTCCGGGATATACCCGGCCATGAAAAAAGCCGCCCTTGCGGGCGGCAGCCTGTTACTTCGGGACAAAATGTCCCAAAGCTCTATACAAAAGCGTCCGGGTCGTCGAGGTCGTCATAGTTGAGGATGTCCTCGTCCTCGTCTGTGAGCGCCTCATCCGGCACGGACACTTCGTACACCTCACATTCATCGTTCATGCCCGGCCGCCTGCGACGGTCAATGAGCCTGTCGAGGTCAAAGGCGTTTTTCACTTTATCGGCCTCCGCCGTAAAGCGATAATTGGGGTGCTGTTTCAAATCGTATTTCTTGGAATAGAACGGCGGCAGCCCTCGGAGCTGCAAAATGCACCGATCTCCGGGCATGGTGGCAAGCTCACTTGGGGTCATCAGCTCCCGTCCAAGCCGCTGGGTGTTCTGGCTGTAGCTTTCAGACTGTCCACGGGAGCGTCCTTCGGTCTGCATGGAGATCGTGGCCTTGCCCAGCCAGTTCTCGGAAATTTCCTTAATGGTGCTGGCCTCACGACCGCCAAGGAACAGGACA
>CAJMSD010000036.1 GCA_905215965.1 uncultured bacterium
TTCAAATGGGCGTGTTGATAGGCTGCTGTACGACGGCTTTTTTTCTTTTGCCGTCGTGCGGCAGCTTGTTCCTTTTGCGTTTATCTTAACAAGCAATCCTCACAGAAATGTCACCGACACACGCTGTTTCGACAGAATAATGGGCTGAAATCTCACGAACCTGTGAGATTTGAAAAACCGGGAGAATAATCTCCCGGTTTTCATCGCAAATATTTAATTCTGCCGCAGTCTCTCTACAACGCTTTGCTTAACATTTTGCATGAAAGTTATGACGGGAGTTGCCAAGCAGACCAGTAAAACAATAGCTGCGACAACCAACAGAGAAAATACAGGATAGTGAAAAGCTGCATAAGGAACCATTTTTCTAAAGGCTGAGTATATCGGAATATATATCGCTGTTCCCAGTGTGGCAAGCAGTAGGAAAGAAATACTCCAATAATACCCGCCTTCCCAAAGCAATACATTTCTAATTTGCTTTTTCGTCATTCCTATACTTTCAAGTGTTGCAAATTCATGTTTCCGAGTATTTACACTAACAACCATTGTGTTAATGAAATTCATAATTCCTATCAGCAAAAATACAGCGGACAACCCTGCGGCTATAATCCTTGAGGTCAGCAAATATCCGGCCATTTCTTGCTGCTTTTCATATCGTGACAGAATCGTAATGCCCGGTGACGAAGCAGTAATGGATTGAAGCTGCTCCATAATCCCTTTATCATAACTGCTATCAATAGTATCAAAAGCAATCCGAAAGATTTTAGTTTCTCCAGACAACTTCTCTAATGCCTGCTCACTGATATACAAATCAGGGGCAGTACCTCTCTCATTTCCTCGACCACTCTGAAAATCAGCGTCCAGAAAGCCAGTTGCCACTGTAAAGACCTGTTCCCCGGACTCACCGACAACGGTGATTGCTTGCCCTGGCTGAATCAATAGGTTTCCCTCATCATCCGTCATAGCGGACAAAACCACCAACTCTCCCTTTTCAAAGGCGGTTAAGTCAATAGGCTTATCAAGCGTTTTATTAAGTTCTTCGATATATCTGGAATCTATTCCGTAAACGCCGCTCCAAAAATTATCTGTATAGTTTTTTCGTGTTTCCGCATTTGAAAAATCAAGACCTGATACGCCATCCAAGGAATCAATATATTTCCCGAATACATTTTCGTCGTAAATGACATCCATAGTGGGCCACGGTGAAGCAGAATAAGTGACGCGCAGATTTTCAATTCCCTGCATTGTTTCAATTTGCTGCAACATTTCATCAGAGAGCAGGTTTCCTTCTTCGGAAATGCTGTAAGTCAATGCGAAATCACTTTCTCCCCATTGATTTACAAAATTGTCGGGACTTAGGCTTGATAGTAGACCAGCAGAAACCAAAAACAATATTAAGCCTAAAAATAAGGACGCAAAAGTAAGGAAAGCGCTTTTAGGGTTTCTAAAAATATTATCTCGTGCCATCCGGGATAATTTTGTTCTATGGCTCTTATGATCTCGGTAACTCCTTGTATTTGCCTCCGTATAGCGTGAAGCCGCAACAGGAGAAATACTTGCAGCTATTTTCGCTGGTTTCATGCTGCCGATGATTGCAGTAAAAAATGTGAAGATTGCGGCACCCGCAAAAATAATGGGGGAAAAGGACACTATCTCCCCAAGGTCTGTATCGCCTGAGTACATTATATTCATGGCAAACGGAACAAGTCCAAGCGAAACAATACCACCGACAATCAGGCCGCTGGGAATACCGATCACCGCCGTTCTGAATATTTGAGAACGCACGATTCGCTTGATTTGTCTTTTTGTCGTGCCTATCGTTTTAAGCTGTCCATAGAATTGTGTATCTCTTGAAATTGAGATATACAGAATGTTATAAATCAGCAAATAGCCGCTGATAATGATAAAGACGATAATAGCAGCCAGTGGAAGAACAATGGTGGTGGAATTACTCTGAGCAATAGGTACAATTTCAAAGGACTGACTTTCTGTAAACGAAATCTTCCGTTTTAGTTTTTCACAGGATCGCAGGGCATTACTGTCATCAGAAAAAGAAATCATTGCGGTAGACACACTATCAAAGGGAAGCCCTGTTTGTGTTGCAAAAAGCTCCGAAACATAAGCAGCACCACGGTTGCCTGCACGCGAAGCCGAATAATCTGTGTAATAGCCTGACAAAACAAATTCATCGGAGCTGTATTGATAATCTGTTCCGAGCTGATAGGAAAGGGAAATATTCATCCCTATCTGTGGATCATCAATCCCCATTGCACGCAAAGCCCATGTAGGGAGCATAATTTCATTTTTTGCTTGCGGATAATCTCCGTGTATATCCGAAATTGTTGGTACACGGTGTTCTTGCCATTCTGTTTCGTCTATCCAAGTAATACTCAGCAGGGCATCGTCCATTCCAGATGTATCAATGCTGCCCAATCTCTGACTGACACCAACTACGGATACCAAGCTGGATCGGCTCAATTCTTCATATTGTTCTTCTGAGAGGCTTGTAATTGCCACATCCGCAGTCGTGCCCATCGCACGAATTTGCTGCATTTGATAGGTTTCAAAATAACTGCACCCCAAACTAAACACAGATGTAATCATAAAGGCGGTCAAGAATAATGCGATGGTAACGAAAACATTTCTCTGCTTATTAGCGCGGTAGCTTCTTTTGGCAAGACGATTGATTGTTGCCTGATTATTGTTCCCAAATAAAATATCATCCATCAATGTCACCCCCTGTCACTGTGCGATTTTTCCGTCCTCAATACGGATAATTCGGTCGGCAAGCTGGGCAATTTCATTGTTATGGGTAATCATTACAAGCGTTTGATGGAACTTCTGACTTGTAACTTTCAGCAAACCAAGAACATCACTACTTGTCCGGCTATCCAAATTGCCTGTCGGTTCATCTGCAAGTATAATAGCTGGTTTGGAAACAAGGGCGCGGGCAATCGCTACACGCTGCTGCTGGCCGCCGGACAGATTGTTAGGCATACTGTTCAGCTTTCCATCCAGCGCCAGCATTTTCACAACTTCGTCCATGAATCGTTTATCAACGGTATCACCGTCCAGCTCCACCGGCAGGACAATATTTTCATAGACATTCAGCACAGGAACAAGATTGTAATTCTGAAAGATAAACCCGATGTTACGTCTGCGGAAGATGGTAAGCTGTTCATCCTTGAGTTTCGATAATTCTTTCCCTTTTACTTTAATACTGCCGGAAGTTGGCGTATCTAACCCGCCCATCATGTTCAGCAAAGTAGACTTACCGCTGCCGGAAGTACCAACAATGGCAACAAATTCACCTTCCTCAATGGATAGGGTCACGCCATCCAATGCTTTTGTAATGTTCGGTTCGGTGCCGTAATATTTCTTCAAATCTGTCGTTTGTAATATGTTCATATAGAACACCACCCTTTCTTTTTGATGGCTCTATCATAAAAGGTAAACCTCACAG
>CAJMSD010000037.1 GCA_905215965.1 uncultured bacterium
TCCACCAGTCCGGCGTATTGCAGTTCCCGCAGGGTGTTCACCGCTTTCTGCCGCCCACAGTGGAGCAGGTCAACCACTTCACAGATGGGGTAATACAGGAAAATCCGTCCGCAGTCATCCGCCCACCCATTCTTGCGGGATAACTCTGTCCGGCGCAGGATAAAGGCGTACAGTAGCTTTGCCTCGTTGGATAAGGGCTGGAATGTAGGTGCTTCAAAAAGAAAATTCGGGAGCCGGGTGAAGCTGAACGCCTGTTCCGGCTGATGAATGTAAATCGTATTTGTCATAGTGTGTTTTGTGGACGGTTAGAAGCCCGTTTTCCGGGGTGGGCGATAGTTTATACCACCCGCCCCGGTTTGGGGCTTGCGAAGCCTGATAAATCAAGGCTTTTTTCGCTCCTAACTGTCCACACAAGACCTCCTTTTCCGTTCACTTTCGGTTTTTTGCCGCCTGTGAACTTTGGCGGCACAGCCGGGGCAGTATTTTGCCCGGTTGGATTTGGGGACGAATACACCGCCGCAGACTGCACAGCGTTTCAAGTCCTTATCTCGGAAAATCTCCGCTTCCAGCGTTCCGTCCAGCGGCAAGACCGCCCAGCGGAACCACTTACAGCAGACCGAGAAAGAAATCGTCTGCGGGCAGGTGCAGGTGTCCCCATCGTCAAGGACAATGCAGTTGCCGTCCTCACAGTTACAGCACTCCCGGCGTATCAGGGTGCTTGCCCGTTTCCGCTGCGCTGGTGTCATGCGGTAAAGGGAACCGTCCGGCTTGCGTTCCAGCGGCGGCAAGTCTTTATAGGGGTTATCTCTCATGCGTTCCCTCCAGTTTGCTTTCCGTTGCCGTTCTCCCCGAAAAGGCTTCCTGCCCCATTCCTGCGGCGTGTTCCGGCATTGGCACGCTCCCCATAACTTCGGGACAACTTGTCCCGAAGTGACCTCTGGACAAAGTGTCCAGAAGTTGGCTCCTTGCGGTGCTTCCCCAGCCAGGGTATTCCTTTTCGGACGGTCATTTGGTTTTCAAGGTGCTGTCCATCGATGAACTAATCTAAGTCTACACCTAAATGACCGCCCGTCCCGTATATCCGAAAGGTGGGAAATTGGCTTCAAAAACAGGCTATTTCCACGCTCTCGGAATTGTGGTAGAATGGAAGAAACAGAACGGTAAATCGGTATTTGCAGGAGGAGTTGTTATGTTTAGAAAAGTAAGAAAGATTAAGAACGAAATAGCGATTGAAGAAGCAAAAGATTTGTTGAGAAATAATAAGAGAGCGGCTTTCTCCGTAAACGGAGATGGCGGATATCCTTATACAATCCCAATAAATTTTTACTATGATGAAAATGAAAACAAAATTTATTTTCATAGCGCAAAAAAAGGACATAAGATTGATTCCATTATAAATAACGACAAAGTTTGCTTCACGACATGGAATGATGGATATGTAGATGATGGAGATTGGGCTTATCATGTTTCAAGCTGTGTGGTATTTGGCAGAGCAAGGCTAGTTGAAGACTGTAAGACTACGGAAGAAAAAGTGAGAAAATTTGCACTTAAATATTATCCGTCAGCGGAGGAGGTTGAAGAAGAAATCAGAAAGGGAATTAAAGGCGTACAGTTGATAGAAATAGAAATAGAACATATTTCCGGAAAAAAAGTACACGAAAAATAACAATAAGAATTGTATTTAGAGCGACAACTTCCCATTTATCGGGCAGACAAGGAGGGAGAGGGAAGCATGGAATTATCCATACCAGAACGGTTAAAAGACCTGCGTGTAGAGCGTGGCTTGACGCTGGAACAGCTTGCGGAACAGACCCACCTTTCTAAGTCTGCGCTGGGAAGTTATGAGGGGGACAATTTCAAGGACATCAGCCACTATGCCCTTATCCAGCTGGCGAAGTTTTATGGAGTGTCCGTTGATTATCTTCTGTGCCGCTCTCACACAAAAAATCACCCAAACGCCGATCTTGCCGACCTGCGTTTGAGCGACGATATGATTGAACTATTGAAAAGCGGGCGGGTGGACAATTCCCTTTTGTGTGAACTGGCGACCCACCCGGATTTTCCCCGGCTCATGGCCGACCTTGAAATCTATGTGAACGGCGTGGCGGGAAAACAGGTACAGAGTGCAAACGCCATTGTGGACGCCGTGAGTGCAACGATTATGAAACAACACAATCCCGGCTTGACTGACCCGCAGTTAAGGCAGCTTATCGCCGCCCATATTGACGACGACAGCTTTTGCCGCTATGTGATACAGCAGGACATAAACAAGATAGCCCTCGACCTGCGGGAAG
Organism: uncultured bacterium; assembly: GCA_905215965.1. Classification (GTDB taxonomy): domain Bacteria; phylum Bacillota; class Clostridia; order Oscillospirales; family Ruminococcaceae; genus Ruminococcus. The sequence continues at coordinate 2,295 of CAJMSD010000037.1, forward strand.
CCCACAAGGACGATTTTTTCAGCGTCCCGGAGGATAGCCCACTGGAAGATTTTTTGCAGGCAGCCGAGGAAACCGCTAAAGAGGACAGCGACCCGGAGCAGGCGGCTATGATGTTTATCTGCAAGCGGCTCAAACTGAATTATAAGAAGCTGTCCGAGGAAGAAAAGAAGTGGCTGAAAAAGATTGCACAGAAGTCGGACTTGCTGAAAAATCCAAAGCCACAGCGAGGACGGAAGTAAGAGAATAATAAATCAGATTATATGGAGGTATTGGTTATGAAAAAATGGTTACTGATAATTTCAGCGACTGTTATTTGCGTTGCTGCCGCTTTTTTATATTTCTTTAGTTTAACTCCCAAAGGAGATACCATTACCAGCAGAGAAAGCATACTGAACACCGCAATTTCAAAGGGGAATGAATGGACTATTGCAAAAGAACTGGAACTTGGCGGTTATATCGTGAGTGGAGCATATAGTGCAGATAATAAATCTACACTTGCCATCTTTGAACCAACAGGAAATGGAGATTACAAATTTAGTACATCAACAAACCGAAATAGTGATGAGATTATTGTTGGTGGCGTTGCAATAAACGGAGAATGGTATGATTTAATTTGGTTTAATGGTGCTAAAACAGAGTATGCCGAAATCACTTATACAATAAATGGACAAGTGCAAGATACATTGAGATACAGCACAGATGATATGGATATTATCTCAATTAAAAACCCAGAAAAAGAGTATTCCATTCATGTGGTTTACTATGACAATGATGGAAATAAGTACGAATAAATTGTTTTTCATCGAGAAAATAGCAAAGCCAGCCGAGCCAGTCAACGGTCAAGATGAACGGCGCATTTCATGCGCCGCCGTTGACAGTCCCGCCCGTCTTTGCTAAAGGGTAATCAAGGCGGGAAAGCCCTAAAATGGTTTCACACCTATTTCAATAATTGGAGGAGATAAAAATGAGATCAGAAAAGGAAGTTTATGATATTGTTTTGAATTTTG
>CAJMSD010000038.1 GCA_905215965.1 uncultured bacterium
CAGAACTTACCTGACAAGGAATTTCGCTACCTTAGGACCGTTATAGTTACGGCCGCCGTTCACTGGGGCTTCAGTTCTAAGCTTCGGTTTAACCCTAACTCTTTCCCTTAACCTTCCAGCACTGGGCAGGCGTCAGCTCCTATACTTCATCTTTCGATTTAGCAGAAACCTATGTTTTTGTTAAACAGTTGCTTGGGCCTTTTCTCTGCGACTGACTGTTACATCAGCACCCCTTATTCCGAAGTTACGGGGTTAATTTGCCGAGTTCCTTAACAATGCTTCTCCCGCTCGTCTTAGGATCCTCTCCTCATCTACCTGTGTCGGTTTGCGGTACGGGTACTTATATACAATATCTTCAAGCTTTTCTCGTCAGCGTGCTTCTTGATACTTCGTTACTTTTAATTTTCACTCCCTCTTGCGAGCCAAGCTTTTCCTCTTACTTGGTTATCTTCCACTTCTGCGTCCCTTGAATCTTTTAAGTATATTCGTAGTGCAGGAATTTCAACCTGCTATCCATCAGATACGCCTTTCGGCCTCTCCTTAGGTCCCGACTTACCCCAGGCGGACGAACCTTCCCTGGGAAACCTTAGATTTTCGACGGGATGGATTCTCACCATCCTCTCGCTACTTATTCCAGCATTCTCTCTTCTGCTTCGTCCACATGTCCTTACGGTCATGCTTCTTCCTACTACAGAATGCTCCTCTACCACTTACATTGTCTTTCAAATGTAAATCCGCAATTTCGGTGTATAGCTTAGCCCCGGTAATTTTCCGCGCAACTTCACTCGACCAGTGAGCTATTACGCACTCTTTGAATGAATGGCTGCTTCTGAGCCAACATCCTGGTTGTTTATGCAAAATCACATCGTTTTCCACTTAGCTATATCTTTGGGACCTTAATTGACGATCTGGACTGTTTTCCTTTTGACCACGGAACTTAGCTCCCGCAGTCTGACTCCTGAGTATTTACATATGGTATTCGGAGTTTGATAGAGTTTGGTAACCTGGTTAGGCCCCTACCTCATTCAGTGCTCTACCCCCATATGCATTCCCTCAAGGCTAGCCCTAAAGCTATTTCGAGGAGAACCAGCTATCTCTGAGTTCGATTGGAATTTCTCCGCTATCCACAAGTCATCCGGTGCCTTTTTAACGACAATCAGTTCGGACCTCCACTAGATTTTACTCTAGCTTCATCCTGCTCATGGATAGGTCACTCAGTTTCGGGTCTATTATGCATGACTTATATCGCCCTTTTCAGACTCGCTTTCGCTTCGGCTCCGTACCTTACGTAATACTTAACCTCGCCATACACAATAACTCGCTGGACCGTTCTACAAAAAGTACGACATCGCACATATAAAGTGCTTTGTCTGCTTGTAAACATAGGGTTTCATGTTCTATTTCACTCCCCTCCCGGGGTTCTTTTCACCTTTCCCTCACGGTACTAGTTCACTATCGGTCACCAAGTAGTATTTAGCCTTACGGGATGGTCCCCGCTTATTCATACGAGATTTCTCGTGTCTCGTACTACTTTGGATACCACTAATCTCAACTTTTCTTTCATATACTGGACTTTCACCGTCTATGGTATGCTTTTCCAAAACATTTCTATTAGAATTATTGATAATATATCGTGGTCCGAACCCCATGTGTATTACTACTCATGGTTTAGGCTCTTCCTATTTCGCTCGCCACTACTCTAGGAATCGATTTCTCTTTCTTTTCCTGTGGGTACTAAGATGTTTCAGTTCCCCACGTTCCCTTCTCATATACTACTTTACTCATATATGGATACTTAGATTGTTTGCTCTAAGTGAGTTCCCTCATTCGGATATCTCTGGATTAATGGATATTTGCTCCTACCCAAAGCTTTTCGCAGCTTATCACGTCCTTCTTCGGCTCTTGGTGCCTAGCTATTCACCCTACGCTCTTTGTAGCTTAACCTTATTTTCATTGTTAATAATTAATATGTTTAACATTATCTCAATTATTAATCGGTTTAATTGTATTCTCTAGTTTTTGACAACTATTTGAATATCTAGTTTACCTATTTTTTCTTCTATATATTTTTCAATGTGCTTTCTTTGAATTTTCTTACTTCGTATTGCTTCGTCATATCTTCATAATTTTTTCTCGATATACAAACGTATAATCTCAAAAAAATTATTTGATATTCCTTGCACTACTTGCAATAAAATCCAAACTCTCAAACACCTTCATATTATAACTATGCTTGATGTTTGTATGGTGGGCTCAAATGGAATCGAACCATCGACCTCACGCTTATCAGGCGTGCGCTCTAACCATCTGAGCTATGAGCCCATATTTTAGAGTTGTCTCTAGTGTAATTCTTTTCAATAAAGAGCCTTCACTCTATTTTTCAATGTACTTTTTGAAGAGTACATTGAAAAATAAACAATAAACCTTTTCCGGAAGATTGAACTCAATCAATCTTCCAAAACTTCGTCTTTCTCCTTAGAAAGGAGGTGATCCAGCCGCACCTTCTGATACGGCTACCTTGTTACGACTTCACCCCAATCATTGATTCTACCTTCGACTGCTGCCTCTTTACAGTTGGCTCACAGGCTTCGGGTATTCCCAACTCTCATGGTGTGACGGGCGGTGTGTACAAGGCCCGGGAACGTATTCACGGCAGTATGCTGACCTGCCATTACTAGCAATTCCGGCTTCATGAAGGCGAATTTCAGCCTTCAATCCGAACTGAGACTGCTTTTGGAGTTTCGCTCTACCTCGCGGTGTTGCTTCTCTCTGTTACAGCCATTGTAGTACGTGTGTAGCCCAGGACATAAAGGGCATGATGATTTGACGTCATCCCCACCTTCCTCCGATTTATCACCGGCAGTCTGATTAGAGTTCCCAGCTTAACCTGTTGGCAACTAATCACAGGGGTTGCGCTCGTTGCAGGACTTAACCTAACATCTCACGACACGAGCTGACGACAACCATGCACCACCTGTATAGATGTCCCGAAGGACTAACTAATCTCTTAGTTATTCATCTATATGTCAAGCCCTGGTAAGGTTCTTCGCGTTGCTTCGAATTAAACCACATACTCCACTGCTTGTGCGGGCCCCCGTCAATTCCTTTG
>CAJMSD010000039.1 GCA_905215965.1 uncultured bacterium
CCACCAGCACATTGAAAAATATATAGATAAAGATGAAGGTAAACTAGCATACTTGAAAAAGTATGTAACGATTAAACCGAAAAGTTAAACAAGTAAGCATTGAAAAATGTTGAAAAAATTGCGAAGAGAAATCTTCAGCAAGAGGTTAAGCTACAAAGAGCGTAGGGAGGATACCTAGGCACCAAGAGCCGAAGAAGGACGTGATAAGCTGCGAAAAGCTATGGTAAGGAGCAAATATCCTATGACCCATAGATATCCGAATGAGGGAACTCATCCACAGAAAAAAGTGTGGATATCCATATATGAGTAAAGTAGTATATAGGAAGGGAACGCAAGGAACTGAAACATCTTAGTACTTGTAGGAAGAGAAAGAAAAATCGATTCTGTGAGTAGTGGCGAGCGAAAGCGGAAGAGCCCAAACCAATGTTGCTTGCAACGTTGGGGTTCGGACTACATAATCCATTTATCGAGCGAATAAGAATTGTTTGGGAAGGCAAATCATAGAAGGTGAAAATCCTGTATTAGAAGCAAGATGAAGGAGGTAGTATCCAGAGTAGTGCGAGGCACGTGAAACCTCGTATGAAAGAGCGGGGACCACCCCGTAAGGCTAAATACTACTTGGTGACCGATAGAGATTAGTACCGTGAGGGAAAGGTGAAAAGAACCCCGGGAGGGGAGTGAAATAGAACATGAAACCCTATGCTTACAAACAGACAAAGCACGTTAAGGTGTGATGTCGTACTTTTTGTAGAACGGTCCAGCGAGTTATTGTATATGGCAAGGTTAAGCACTATGTAAGGTGTGAAGCCGAAGCGAAAGCGAGTCTGAAAAGGGCGAATTAAGTCATATGTAATAGACCCGAAACCGGGTGACCTAACCATGGTCAGGATGAAGCTTGAGTAAAATCAAGTGGAGGTCCGAACTGATAAGCGTTAAAAAGCTTCCGGATGAACTGTGGTTAGCGGAGAAATTCCAATCGAACTCGGAGATAGCTGGTTCTCCTCGAAATAGCTTTAGGGCTAGCCTTGATGTAAAGATATATGGGGGTAGAGCACTGAAGGTGCTAGGGGCCTAAACCAGGTTACTGAACACTATCAAACTCCGAATACCATATATTAGTAGTCAGGAGTCAGACTGCGGGAGCTAAGTTCCGTGGTCAAAAGGGAAAGAGCCCAGATCGTCAATTAAGGTCCCAAAGATATAGCTAAGTGGGAAACGATGTGAAATTGCGTAAACAACCAGGATGTTGGCTTAGAAGCAGCCATACATTTAAAGAGTGCGTAATAGCTCACTGGTCGAGTGAATTTGCGCGGAAAATTACCGGGGCTAAGCTATACACCGAAATTGCGGGTTATGATGTATCTAATAATGTGTATCATAATAAGAAGATAAATTTTCTGTTAAAAACATGAAATGTTTTTAACCAAAATGTTCAAAAGGATAAGGTATACAAGAAAAGGTGCATATTATTAGATACATTGTAGCGGTAGAGGAGCATTCTGTAGTAGGGTGAAGTATGATCGAAAGGACATATGGACGAGGCAGAAGAGAGAATGCTGGAATAAGTAGCGAGAGCAAAGTGAGAATCTTTGCCGTCGAAAGTCTAAGGTTTCCTGGGGAAGGTTCGTCCGCCCAGGGTAAGTCGGGACCTAAGGTGAGGCCAAGGAGGCGTAGCCGATGGATAGCAGGTATAAAATTCCTGCACTACCGAAATACTTAAAAACGATAAGGGACGCAGGAGAGGAAGGAAATCCGGGAAGAGGAAAAACCGGAGCCGAAAGGCATAGTGAAAATTTAAAGTAACGAAGTTCCAAGAATCACACTGACGAGAAAAGCTTATTGACATTGTATTAAGGTACCCGTACCGCAAACCGACACAGGTAGATGAGGAGAGGATCCTAAGACGAGCGAGAGAAGTACTGTTAAGGAACTCGGCAAACTAACCCCGTAACTTAGGGAGAAGGGGTACCTATGTAAAAGTAGGTCGCAGAGAAGAGTCCCAAGCAACTGTTTAACAAAAACACAGGTTTCTGCTAAATCGAAAGATGAAGTATAGGAGCTGACGCCTGCCCAGTGCTGGAAGGTTAAGGGGAAATGTTAGAGTAATCGAAGCATAGAACTAAAGCCCCAGTGAACGGCGGCCGTAACTATAACGGTCCTAAGGTAGCGAAATTCCTTGTCAGGTAAGTTCTGACCCGCACGAAAGGCGTAATGATTTGGGAGCTGTCTCGACAGTATACTCGGCGAAATTGTAGTACTAGTGAAGATGCTAGTTACCTGCGACAAGACAGAAAGACCCCATGGAGCTTTACTGTAGCTTGATATTGGGTTTCGGTAATTTATGTACAGGATAGGTGGGAGACTATGAAGCAAGAGCGTCAGCTTTTGTGGAGTCACCCTTGGGATACCACCCTTAAATTATTGGAATTCTAACCTGTGATCATGAACTGGTCAGGGGACAATGTCAGGCGGGCAGTTTGACTGGGGCGGTCGCCTCCTAAAGAGTAACGGAGGCGCCCAAAGGTTTCCTCAACCCGGACAGAAATCGGGTGAAAGAGTGCAAAGGCAGAAGGAAGCTTAACTGAAAGACAGACATGTCGAGCAGATACGAAAGTAGGGCTTAGTGATCCGGTGGTATGTGAGTGGAAATGCCATCGCTCAACGGACAAAAGTTACCCTGGGGATAACAGGCTTATCTCTCCCAAGAGTTCACATCGACGGGGAGGTTTGGCACCTCGATGTCGGCTCATCGCATCCTGGAGCGGAAGTACGTTCCAAGGGTTGGGCTGTTCGCCCATTAAAGCGGTACGCGAGCTGGGTTCAGAACGTCGTGAGACAGTTCGGTCCTTATCTGTCGCAGGCGCAGGATATTTGAAGGGAGTTGTCCTTAGTACGAGAGGACCAGGATGAACATACCGATGGTGCAACAGTTGTCACACCAGTGGCATAGCTGTGTAGCTAAGTATGGAAGGGATAAACGCTGAAAGCATCTAAGTGTGAAGCCCACCCTAAGATAAGATATCCCACAACGTTAAGTTGGTAAGATACCAGGAAGACTAACTGGTTGATAGGTTGGAGGTGTAAGTGCAGTAATG
>CAJMSD010000040.1 GCA_905215965.1 uncultured bacterium
GAACACGGTGTTGTCATTCGCTCCTTAAACGATGAGAAAACAAAGTTGATGGAGGAAGGCAAGTCCGCAGACGCAGTAGACGACCTGCTTGTAAAAGTCGGAAATGCCCCATTGAAAAAGTTCAAAGTGATTGAAAGGAAACGCTCAGATGAAGCGAGATAATGACAGGCAGACTGCCATTATTTTATCCATTGTCGGTATCGTTCCGGTCATATGGCTGGCACTTCTGATTGCACCTTCCATAAGCGGAGGATTGCCGGAGATAGCAGCCAATCTTGCGACACTCTTTGATAATCCATTTTCCATAAAATTATGTGGGGACAGCCTGAAAACTGTCCTCATTTTACTTTTATGCTATGGAATGGGTATCGGGATTTATTTCTCAACAAGAAAGAATTACCGCAGACGAGAGGAACACGGTTCTGCCAAATGGGGCAATGTCAGAGCCATTGATAAAAAGTACCGACAAAAGCCGCTGTCAGAAAATAAGCTGATGACTCAGAATGTGTGCATTGGACTTAATGCCAAGAAGCACAGACGAAATCTGAATACGCTTGTGTGCGGTGGCTCCGGTGCAGGTAAGACAAGATTTTATGCAAAGCCTAATATTATGAACGCTGCAAGAAACAGCTATGTGATATTAGACCCGAAAGGGGAAATCCTGCGAGATACGGGACATCTTCTTGAGAAGAAAGGTTACGAAGTGCGTGTGCTTGATTTGATTTCAATGGAGAAAAGCCATTGTTACAATCCTTTTGTTTATTTGCAGAATGACAATGATGTGCAGAAGCTCGTAACCAATCTTTTTAAGAGTACCACTCCGAAAGGTTCACAGAGCAATGACCCATTTTGGGATACGGCAGCGTCAATGCTTCTGCTTGCACTTGTATTTTATCTGCATTATGAAGCACCGCCGGAAGAACAGAATTTTGCAATGGTAATGGAAATGCTCAGAGCCGGGGCGATTGAGGACGAGGACGACCCAAGTCCTTCTCCGCTTGATAATCTGTTTTCGGATTTGATGATAGATAATCCTGACCACATTGCTTTGAAGTATTACCACTCTTATCATTCCGGTTCTTCCAAAACATTAAAATCCATACAGATAACCCTTGCAGCAAGGCTTGAAAAGTTTAACTTGGAAAGTCTTGCTGCTCTTACTTCTGCCGATGAACTGGATTTGCAGTCACTCGGAGAGAAAAAGGTGGCACTGTTTGCACTGATACCGGATAACGACTCCAGTTTCAACTTCTTGGTATCCATTCTTTACACACAGCTCTTTCAGCAGTTGTTTTATGCAGCCGACCATATCCACGGCGGCTGTTTGCCGATGCCTGTTCATTTTATGATGGACGAATTTGCCAATGTTTCACTGCCGGACGACTTCGACAAGATACTGTCGGTTATGCGTTCCCGTGGGGTATCGGTAAGTATCATCTTACAGAACTTGGCACAGCTTAAAGCCTTGTTTGAAAAACAGTGGGAGAGCATTGTGGGTAACTGCGATGAATTTCTTTACCTTGGTGGAAATGAGCAGTCAACCCATAAATATGTGTCGGAGCTGTTGGGCAAGGAAACCATTGATACCAACACGTTCGGAAAGAGTACCGGAAGAAGCGGTAATTATTCCACCAACTATCAGATTAGCGGCAGAGAGTTACTTACCCCTGATGAGGTGCGTATGCTCGATAATCAGTACGCTATTTTGTTTATCCGTGGGGAAAGACCCATTATGGATTTCAAATATGACATTATGAAACACCCGAATGTGGCACTTACCACAGACGGAAAGGCGAGTCCTTATAAGCACGGAGAAGTCACAAAAGATATTGCTTCGATTGCCATTTGGGACATTGACCCTGCAACACTTCCTGAAAAGGAAATGGAAGAAACGAACTGGGAACTTCTTTCCGATGAGGAGATGGAAGCTCTGTTCATAAACAATCAAACAAATTAAATTTTGGAGGTATTCAACTATGACTATTTTTAAGAAAAAAGCAACTGACATTCAGGAAACAAAGAAACTGCCTATGACCGGAAAGGTTAAGAAAGGCTTCCGTGCTTACTGCACAATGGTCATTGTCGGTGCGTTGGCACTTGGAATGACAACGACTGCATTTGCAGCGAATGACCCGCTTACCGTAGTCAATAATCTGTCCGACTTTATCTTCGGACTTATCCGTGCCATCGGTATGATTTTGCTTGGCTTTGGTATCGTGCAGGTCGGTCTTTCACTCAAATCTCACGACCCTTCTCAGAGAGCCAATGGCTTCCTGACTCTTGCGGGCGGTGTCATTATCACTTTTGCGAAAGAAATCCTTACTCTTATCACAGGCTAAGATAAGAGTTACACAGTTATCGAGGGGTGTGCCAAGTTAAGGTACACCCCTTAATTGTAAGGAGGTGCTTTGAATGAGTGATAACTGGGTAGTTCAAAATCTTGAAAATGCCCTTGAAACTTGGAATGAAAAACTGTCGGAAATATGGACGCTCATCACAACTACACCGCAGAACTTTAAGGGCGGGAATATCTGGAAGGTTATCGTTGACATCAACGGTGCAGTTCAGGCTATCGGGCTTGCCTTACTTGTGTTGTTTTTCGTGATAGGTATGGTAAAGACCTGCGGAAGTTTTACAGATGTGAAGAAACCGGAACACGCACTGAAACTCTTTGTTCGTTTTGCACTGGCGAAAGGTGTTATCACATACGGAATGGAGCTTATGCTTGCATTATTTAATATCGTGCAAGGTACGATTTCAACCATTATAAATGCTGCCGGATTTGGAACTCCGGAACAGACGACTTTGCCCGCAGAGATGGTAACGACCATAGAGGATTGCGGATTTTTTGAGAGTATCCCTTTGTGGGCGGTAACGCTTATTGGAGGATTATTTATCACGGTGCTGTCGTTTATTCTGATAATGACAGTGTATGGACGATTTTTCAAGTTGTATATGTACACAGCACTTGCACCGATACCGCTTTCCAC
>CAJMSD010000041.1 GCA_905215965.1 uncultured bacterium
GCGTTCAGGAACTCAATCAGGGTGGAGAAATTCTGTTCCTCAACCGGAGCTTCATAGTGGATATATCCGATCAAGGCGCAGTAGAGCAGCGTTTCCGCCTATAGTGATAGGTAAGGTTTTGATATTATCTCCACCTTTTCCCCCACTTCACACCGGACATGCGACTTTCACCGCATCCGGCGCTCCATCGATTGTCTTCACGAGACATTTAATCAGTCACCAAATTTAAGTTTTATATTATTGCTGACAGGTTCGCCTGCTCTCGCAGACTATTGATTTTCACGAGCATCTTTTTTGTGATATTGAGTGTTTTTATCAGGTCTTTTATTACTGCTTGGGGCAGTTCTTGTAACAGAATCAGATATTTTTTGTGAATCAGAACCATGTTTTTATATCTTTCAAATCCACCAAGTGCTCTTGGTACTTTGAGCCATACAGCTACATGTTCCGCATCTGCGAATTCTTCTCCACTGATTGCACATTTTCCCTTTTGAGCAGAAAATAAAGATATTTTACTGTCATGGTATTCTGTGCTATGACCAACGGATATTTTTTCTCTCAGTCCTTTCAGAACATACTGATTAAGGTTAAGTTCTGTATGAATCGGAGCACGACCTTCTTTTGTATAACTACAAACGATTGATCGCTTCGCCATCGGTATTTTATTTTTGATGAATGCAATCGGATAGATCATCTGGTCAATTCCTGAAACATATCGAATCATTTTTGACTGTCCGAATCTTTCCTTTTCTGCTTGGGTGATAGTTCCACCCTCATGTTTTAGCATACTTCCTGTTTCTGTATTTAACCTGTTCGTCAAAACTGTCATTACTCGCCTATGGAGTTCTCTGCAATCAATACTGATACAGGTGGCAAGCTGATAGTAATTCTGTATGCCTAACACCATAGAGTTATATAGCTGAATTTCTGATAAACAACTTTTTTTCTCTCTGGGTTTTGCGATGTTTTTCGCTTGTTCCACTAGCTTTGCTCTTTCAATTTCAACCTTTTTGTCACAGATTGCCGACTGCACCACATATTTATGATGCTTCAGCCTTACCCTTATTTTGAATCCAAGAAACTCTGACCACCGTTTTCTGGTGTTCACAATCCTTGTTTTCTCAGGGGACACCTCTAATTTCAACCTCTCTTCAATCCACGCCGTAACCGCTTCTTTTGTCCTGACTGCGTCCTCTTTCGTTCTACAGAAAATCCTAAAATCATCCGCATACCGAATGATATGCATTTCTTTCATTTCTGTATTTTTCATAATCCTATAACCATGGCTTTTATCAAAAACTTTAGTTTTTCCGATTATTCTTTCTCGCCCTCTGCTTATAGCAATCGGATTTTCCTCCCATTGACTAGCTATCCACCAATCCAATTCATTTAGAACGATGTTTGCCAGTAGTGGTGAGATAATTCCTCCCTGTGGTGTACCCTTGTTGGGCAGTACCGTTGTATTATCGGGCATTTTAATTGGAGCTGTTAGTATTCGCTTGATAATAAAAATCAGCGTTTTATCATGGATACCCAGCGACCATATCTGTCTGATTAACTTGCTATGATTTACGTTATCGAAAAATCCTTTAATATCAAACTCAATAACATAATGAAGATTCATCATTTGAAGCATGGTGTAGGTTCTGTTAATGGCATGTTCAACGGATCTATTCGGACGAAATCCATAACTATTATTGCAGAACTTTGCTTCGCAGATTGGTTCCATGATCTGCTTGATACATTGCTGTATCAACCTATCCCATATGCATGGGATTCCCAGCGGACGTGTTTTTCCGTTTGGTTTCGGGATATCTTTCCGTCTTACAGGCTTTGGTCTGTAGCCGTGTTCGCTTCCCGTAACAATAAATCTCACTCTTTTTACCACATCATCAGGAGTTTGACTCCCAATATCTGTGATGTTCTTTTTGTCTGTTCCTGCCGTGTAGCTGCCTTTGTTCGCTTTGATGTTTCGGTACGCAAGTAAAATGTTATCCCTGCTCAGTATCAAATCCATAAGATTCTCAAATACTTCACCGTTCTGACTTTTTTGATATAGTTCATCAAAAGTACCTTGCATTCCGTAGTACTCCGCATGACGCAGGTCATCTACACATAATGTTTTACTTTTCTTTGGCATAAGGCATCACCTCCTCTCGAAAGTGACCCTTTTGGTCTTACTCGTAATCCTTATCATTAGACTGAATAATGCCTGTTTATTTCAACCGACTTGTGACCATTCCTCCGAGTTCCTCTTTTTCGCAGAACTCATCATAAGTTCGATCACGGCTTTTCAGCACCAGTTCACCTGCTTATTTTCTTCGTCAGGCTATCCTCTAATGGAATCTGGTGCCTTTCCACGTTCCGATAATCCTATCTGTACATATATCCTTAGATCTCTGCTATAGTCCTGTCAGCTTGGATGTGCCTGTAACACAACATGGTCGTTCGTAGGGCGAATTTCTACTGAACCACACTGACTGCGCTTTAACGCACCCATACATTTCTATATGGTCTTCTTTTAGAACCGTACATTCGCAGTTTTCGTCAGTTTACTCGCCAAAGTAAACATTCTAATCATAGATATTTTATAGATCCTAGACCTATAGGTAGCGCACCCCACCTCTGGGGCGTTTTCGAGAATCTTTTGGCAGATTCCTACGACTACTCTCGGTCGTTGTCACGGAGCTTCTCACCCCAACCATTACAGCTGACGCAAGTCCGTCAAGGATAGACGTTTCAGGGCGTTACCCCATCATTCCACCTATCGGATTACCAGTTCACAGACTGGTTATGATTTAATAAACCAACACTGTGCGCAGACTTTTTACCGCCTGCGAACGTGTCGCACTCGTCCAGAACTCGTCACCGGCTTTTCCATCACCCTTTGTGTTGGCAATCAGCGTTGTCACCAGTTTCAGAATGTCTTTTTCTGAATGGAT
>CAJMSD010000042.1 GCA_905215965.1 uncultured bacterium
TTGAGTTTCAAGGAAACAGATATATCTCCTGAGATGGCACAGAAAATCGGAATGGAATTTGCAAATGAAGTGTGGGGTAAAAGATTTCAGGTTGTTGTGACAACCCATCTGAACACAAAGCACCTGCATTGCCATTTTGTCATCAACTCTATTTCTTTTGTCGATGGCAAACATTTGTGGGGAGAGGAAAAAGCGTGGTTCAAATTCCGAAAAGTTGCAGACAGGATTTGTGAGAAGTATGGACTTTACTATGACCCGAATCCAAACCGCAGTAAGCAGTCGGAGTATCTGACGATGAAAGAAAAGGCAGGTATGCCGACACGCTACTCGGTTGCAAAAGAAGCCATTGACTATGCTATCGACCACAGCAAGACCCTGAAAGAATTTCAGTTTGCTCTCAAGGAAATGGGATATGCCTATAACCTGAGTCCAAGCCGAAAATACTGGACGGTCATTCCAAAGGGATACGATAAGCCGATACGACTGAAAAATCTCGGAGCAGATTATACCAATGACCGGATTGTAGAGCGTATCAAAGAAAATCGTGACAGATGGGCAGAGATTGAGCCGTTCCAGAGGGCGACTTACAAGCCAAGACAGTACCGTATGCAGACCAGAGGGCAGAAGCTGAAAAAGAAAGGCGGACTTTATGGGCTGTATCTGTATTACTGTTACAGACTCGGTTATCTGCCCAAGTATAAGAAACAGAATAACGCAAGGCTTCATTATCTTTTGAAAGATGATTTGATGAAGCTCGATAAGATTACTGATGAAGTAAGGCTGCTCGGACGAGAAAATATTTCCACGGACGAACAGCTTTTTTCATATAAGACTTCCTTAGAGGAGCAGATGAAAAATCTGATTGCCGGAAGAACACATCTCCGAAAAAAGATAAGAACAAATATTGATGATGGTCAGCTTCAGGCGGCAAAAGATGAAATCGCTTCTATCAATGGAGAATTGAAAAAACTCCGACGGGAAGTAAAACTCTGCGAGGATATTGCGGAGAGGTCAAAGGTTATGGAAGAAAACCTTGAGCATATCGAAACAGAGGAACAAAAACAGCAGAGAAAGGAGAAATCACGCTATGAACAACGGTGGTGACGCAGCAGAGCAGGTCGTTAGGCTTTCGCTTGAAGGATTTGAAGTTGCTGCAAGATTAAGCGGTTCGGCGGCGAAGAATATCGCATTGCTTTTGGTATCGGTTCTGAAGCAGGAACAAAAGACGAAGGGCAAAGCAAGGCTTACCAATATGATTAAGTCAGGCAAGGAGCTGAAAGTCTTTTCCATTCCGCAAAAGGATTTGAAGAAGTTTACCGAACAGGCAAAACGCTATGGCGTTCTTTATTGTGTCCTCAGAGATAAGAACACAAAGGGAGAGAATGCTCCGGTAGATATTATCGCAAGAGCAGAGGACGCTTCTAAAATTCAGCGTATCGTTGAAAGATTTGAACTTGGCAAGGTGGATAAGGCTTCGATTGTCAGTGAAGCAGAGAAAGCTATCGCAGACCGTGAAGCGGTTGAAAAAGAAAAGCCGACTAAATCCAAGAGTGAAATCATTATGGAAGAAGCGGTCAGAAATCCAATGCAGAAAGAGGAGCGAGCAAACGCAAACCCCTCAGTCGCCAAAACAGACAAAAGCCCTCTGTCAAGGCAAAACTCAGAGCCGGTAGAAACGCAATCTGATAAGGGTGTTGCAAAGCCAGTGGAAAAGCCATCGGTCAAAGAGAAACTTGACCGTTATAAGGCACAGGCAAAACAGCAAAAAGAAGCAGAGCGTAAAGAGCCGGAGGTTAAGAAAGACGGCAAGAAGCCGCAGCAGAAAAACGGTCAGACGGTACACCGTCAGCCGAAGAAGAAACCCAAAACAAAAGAGAGGTAATTCACTATGACAAATGATTTCAAACCCGCAAAGGCTGGCGGTAATCAGCCAAGATTATCCAAAGAGGAGTATGCGGAAAAGAAGCGAGCAGAAAAAGAAAAAGTCTATCAGATGATTGATGACGCTGCCCGTGAGATTGTGAGTGACCCTGAGAAATTCAAGAGCTTTCTTGATACGCAGAGTCGAATGGACAGATATTCCGCAGCAAATGCTCTCCTTATTTACAGTCAGTATCCGCAGGCGACACAGCTTAAAGATTTTGATGATTGGGGTAAGGACAATGTGAAGATTACCAAAGGGGCAAAGAGTATTTCTATCCTTGAACCAGTGGAATACACAAGAGCAGATGGTTCTCCGGGTATTTCCTACAATGTCAAAAAGGTATTTGATGTTACGCAGACAAATGGAAGAAAAGCTCCGGCAGTATCAGCAAACCGTGACCCGAAAGCACTTATCACGACAATGCTTGATGTATCTCCGGTGGAGGTTGCGGCAACCGATGAACTTCCGTATCCGAATATGGCAGCTTTCTATAATAATGAAAAGCAGACCTTGTATGTGAAGCGTAATGTGGGCGACAGCGTAGCAGTTGCTCAGTGTGTCGCTCAGGAACTTGGACACGCACAGCTTTCCATCAACAGCGAAAGTTACAGCCGCAGGGATATGGGCTTTCAGGCAGTGTGTATCGGATATATGCTTTGCAAGAAGTATGGAGTAGATACACAGAATTTTGCGATTAACCGCATTCCGGAGGGACTGGCTTCCAAAGAGCCGAAAGAAATCCGTGCGGAGCTTTCCAAGACCCGAAATGCAATGGCAGAAATTCACAGTCATATCTCTGATGAAATGTTCCGCAAGAAGCAGGAGCGTTCAAAGGACTATGAGAGATAA
>CAJMSD010000043.1 GCA_905215965.1 uncultured bacterium
GATAAGTATCGTATCAGACAGATAAACATACCCGATGAAAATCTGCGTAAATCCTGCCTTGATTTTGCGTATGCACAGGCGGGATATATTCCGGCATCAGAGTATGATGAACTGTTTTGTAGCGAAAACCGCATTTGCATAGGTAATTGTTATGTGAATTTCGGAATCAAAACAACATCGCTGTCCGGAGAAACAAGACAGGATTGCGAAAATCTGAATATGACGGACTGTATGACGCTGTACGGACGAATAGCAATGAACAATCCTGTCAGCTGTGAAACAGCACTGACTGTCAATGCAGTGAGCGTAGCAGGAAATACAACCGTACCGCTGATAGTATGCAGAAAAGGCACTTTCAGCTATGTGAACAATTGGCAGACTGATAAATTACTCGGAAATGAGAAAATGTTTAAGATGATAGCTGATAAGGCGAAGATCGAAGCTAAATCCTACAACAAATTTGAAGAAGAAGAACCGGAGGTATAAAAATGTTTTTATTCCCGCTTTTAATGGTAGAAAAGAAACATCAGACAATGCTCAGCAAAATACGCAAGGAGCTTGAGATGAATCAGAAGATAACAACAGTGAACAATCTTTCGTATTTCATCAAGGAGGAGCTGAAATATTATGAGTACATCACTCATATCATAATCGACCTAGAATTTATCGAGGAAAAGGGCGATGAATTCCTTACGAGCTTAAAGGCTCTTGTGATGGCAACGGACGTGCCGATAATCATATACGCCGAAGGAGTATATCCCGGTGATATGCTGCTGTCGGAAATAGCAAGACAGGGACTTGCAAATATCATAGGCGAAACGCCCAAAACATTAAAACAGATAAGCCGTAACAAAATGCAGAAAGACCTGCGTGAAGCACTGATAAAGTCAACCGCAGACCGCAGAATAGGACTCAGAGAAGAACGTCAGAGAAGATTTGACGTTACATATATCCCGGTACAGAAAGGCAATAACAATGCAATACCGAATTACAACAACTGCGACCTGCATTTATCAATCGGTTTATTCGGAGCAATGCGTCGTGTCGGTACTACAACATACGCAATACAGCTCGCAGAGTATTTCACAGCAAGAGGAGCAAAGGTAGCGTTCTTCAGCAAGAACGAGCTGACAGACGGCGATCTGAACATTCTCCAGGAAACGTATAAGGAAGAAACGGTATCAAAGGGAACGTATTTCACATATCGCAACATCGACTTCTATTTCTTCGGCAGAGTGCCGGAGAACTGGGGAATCTACAATGTTGTAATCAATGATTACGGCGCAGACACCGAGCAGATTGACAACTGGCTGTCCTGTCACTACAGATATATTGTGAGCGGTTTCAACGAAACCGATATAATACAGCTTATGTCACTGCTCGAAACTGACAAGAACGATACAAAGCGGCTAATAGGCAGAGATTACAGAATAGCGTTCAATTTCGGAGACCCGTCTATGTGTGGTGAACAGTACAGGTATCTTTGTTCAAATCTTGCAACTTCGGCAAGAATTACGATGAACGGCTTTCTGCCGTACAAGTTTAATTTGCCGCAGTGGTTTTTGCAGACGTGCGACACGGAATTTGAAAACTACAGAATGTATATCTCAAACATAAAGAGATAACGGAGGTGGCAGTATGGCACATCTTGAAGAAGATATAATTGAACGAGCAAAAAATACCGATATGATAGCCCTTCTCGAAAGCGAGGAGGGCTTTTCCTTTAAAAGCACTTATGGGGAAAGGGAATTCAAGTGCATCGAGCATAACAGCCTTGTTGTAAACGGCAACCGACGCAGATGGTACTGGAACAGCCGACAGGTCGGCGGCAACAATGCCATTGATTACCTTGTAAAGATACGGGGTATGAATTTCAGAGATGCGGTATTACATCTTGTCGGAGATAGGGAGCAAACGGCATATACGCCGATAAGGAAGGCGGTAACGGAAAATGTATCTGTATCAAAACCTGTACGGTTTGTTCTGCCGGAACAGGCTCACTTTCCGGACGGCAGACGAAATTACAGTAATATCATTGCTTATCTTAACAAGGGCAGAGGAATTGATATGAACATAATCAATACACTGATAGCTTCCGGTCAGATCTATCAGGGAGTGCAGTACAACGGTTTGCATATAGTCGGATACAACGATGAGGGAATGGCTTTTTATCGCTTTAATGATAACCGTGACTGGATTGATTATAGATTGCAAACGCTGAGAGCTTCACCGACAGCAACAGATACATATCAAGCTGAAGCTGTTTCTTCAAAATATGTTGATAAAATTCTTCTGAAGGATAACACAAAAATATTTAAGAATAATCTTGTTGTATCGACCGGGAAAAACGCTCAAGGTGAAATATCCTATGCAGCATTCCGCATAGCAAGCACAAATTACAGATTCCGGGGAGAAGTAGCCGGGAGCGATAAGGCAAGCGGCTTTCTGATTGAGAGCGAGGGTATGAACGATTGTGTGTATGTTTTTGAATCGTTCATCGACGCTATGAGCCACGCCAACCTGTACAATATAAAGTACGGAAATAAGGACGCCTGGAAACTGCACAACAGACTTGCTCTCGGCGGAACAGCCGATACGGCTCTGATGGAGCTGTTGAAGCGTAAACCGAATATCCGTAATATATGTCTGTGCCTGGATAATGATAGTGCAGG
>CAJMSD010000044.1 GCA_905215965.1 uncultured bacterium
TATGCTTCTCACTTTGGTGGATAGCCGTACCAACCTCGCCAAAAGCACGGTAGAAGCTCTGAGAGAGAACTTCGGTAGTCAAATCAAGATGTATCGAACATATATCCCGATTGCCGTAAAAGCCGCAGAGACTTCTTCCAAAGGCAAGAGCATTTTTGCCTACGAACCGGGCAGCACGGTGTCAAAAGCGTACACCGAATTTACAAAGGAGGTGTTAGCCGATGGCAGGAAGAAAGAGCGACTTCACTCTCACGAAGCTCGATGACTTATTCTCGACGCAGGAACAGAGAGATGAAGAAAAACTTTCAAAAATCCGAGATATTCCCTTGACTGAGATTGACGATTTCCCCGACCACCCTTTTAAGGTGCGTGATGACGAGGATATGGCACAGCTCATTGAGAGTATTAAGGAACGAGGGGTAATCACTCCGGCGACGGTAAGGCAGAAAGAGGACGGCAGATACGAACTCATATCGGGACACAGACGAAAGCGAGCCTGTGAGCTTGCCGGGTTTGATACTCTCCGTTGTGAGGTCGTTGAACTGAACCGAGACGAAGCCACGATTTTAATGGTTGAGAGCAACTACCAAAGGTCGCAGATACTTCCCTCGGAAAAAGCCTATGCCTACAAAATGCGTTTGGAAGCATTGAGCAGACAAGGCAAAAGAACAGACCTAACTTCCGACCCAGTGGGTTGGAAGTCAAGCGGAAAAGAAACAGCACAACTAATTGGAGAGCAGTCGGGTGACAGTCAAACCCAAGTTCGCAGATATATTCGCCTTACAAACCTTGTTCCCGAACTTTTGGAATATGTTGATGAGGGGCGAATTAAAATGCGACCGGCGGTTGAATTGTCTTTTCTCGATGAGGACAGTCAGCGTGATGTGGTTGATGAAATCGACCTGAACGACGCAACTCCGTCCCACGACCAAACAATCCGTATGCGAAAGTTCTTTGAGGAGGGCAAGCTCACAACCGAAGCAATCCAAGCGATTATGTCGGAGGAAAAACCAAACCAAAGGGAGAAAATTGTTTTAAGGGGCGACAGGGTTCGACAGCTTATCCCGAAGAATATTCCCATAAGCCAAACGGAGGATTTTGTGTGCAAGGCATTGGAGCATTACAACAAGTTTCTGCGAAGCAGAGCCGACCGTGACAGCCGATAGCCTTCCCCCTTTCTCACACTCTAACCCCTATATATACCGGCTATTAACCTGCTGAAAAATATACTCTATCTCCCTTGAGTATATCTATCTCAATAACATATAGCTGTCTATTAAAGGGTTTGCACATTTGGAGCAAAAGCAAAATGTCTGCTACGATAAAAAGTTCAGCCAATCGCACCTTTGATGTTTTGACCGGTTTTGATTACGATTAAAGCAGAAAGGAGCGATGGATATGAAAAACAGGCTGATACCTTGTGTTCTTGCCTGCCTGATGATTTTCCTCGTAGGTTGTAACGGTAACACAGCCAAAGAAGCTGCACAGGAGATAACGAAAACGGAGACTTCTTTTCCGGCTGGTAATACCGAAACAAATTCTCAGGAAGATACGGCAAAAAAACCGGAAAGCACGGCAGTTCAGGAGGAAACACCGATTACGGCAAAAGAAAGCCAATCAACCGCTGAAAGTCAGACGGTTATGACGGTACAGACAAAACCGGCGGAAGAAAAAACGGCTGATACTCCTGCAACCGAAAAGCCAAAGGCAGAGCCACCGAAGCAGACAACCACGCAGGCTGAACCCGAAAAACAAACGGAACAGCCAAAAGAACAGACAACTGCCGAACAAAAGCCGGTTGAAAAACCGACTGAAAAGCCGGCAGAACCGAAACCGACAGAGCCGCACAAGCAGACATTCGATGTCAGCCCTTATGTTAGTTACGCAAAAGAGTATGCGGTAAGCATAGGGCTTTCTCTTGACATCACGGCGACAGAATGTTGGGACAACCCCATATCCGCAAATCCTAACCGAAGCGGTATCAAGTCTGATATTGAAAGCAGACTGAACCGATACAAGAACAGCGAGGGTTTTACCGCTGTGTGGATATGGACAGAAAAGCTATCCGATACGGATTACAACATCTATATCGGCTACTGCTAAAACAAAATAATTTTAAGCGGACGCACTGAGTAAAATCGGTGCGTTTTTGCATTTCAAGGAGGAAAACGCAATGGTTAAAACAAAATTCAAGAAAGCCGTCTCGCTTATGTTGGCGGCGGTTATGAGCCTTACTGCTTTTATGGGCATTGGGGCAACGACAGCCTTTGCAGCCGTAGGCGAAAAAGCCGATGTGTACCTCGTCGATTATCCCCGAAGCGGAGATACCAATAACAACGGCGAATGGGGACACGGCAATCTCAACTATATGAACGGTTGGAAAGGCTTGTCCACGAAATATACGGGACTTCGTGCAATGGGTTCGTATTCGGGCAATATCGCCTACTGTATCGAGCCGGGTACAGGTCAGCGGACAGGAGATACTCTCACCGAAAAGGACGAGAACTTCTTCAACAACATCAGTCCGAACGGTACGATTTCCGGCGATGATATTCGCCTGCTTATCGGTCGTATCTTGCAGTACGGCTACCGTGGAGG
>CAJMSD010000045.1 GCA_905215965.1 uncultured bacterium
ACCTCATCGCTTCGAGGCAGGTTTTGGTTTGCGACAATGATCCGGCAGTTTTTCTGACCAAGGCAATAGATCTTCCAGAAAACTCAGATCCTTGTCATCCATATGATTTGGGATTTCTGACAGCAAATATTCAAAATAATCGTATGGTTTAAGATTGTTTGCCTTTGCTGTTTCTGCAATGCTGTAAATGATAGCGCTTGATTCTGCTCCGGCGATGGTATCGATCATCACCCAGTTCTTTTTGCCAATGCAGAAACCGCGGATGGACTGTTCTGCTGCATTATTATCTATCGGTACTTCGCCGTCTTCCAAAAAGACGCGCAGATATTTTTCCTGATTGATGCAGTAGGATAATCCCTTATGCGTTTTTCCTTTTGCCGGAACTTTAGGCAGATTTTCTTTTACCCACGCAAAATAAGCATCTACCATTGGCTTGATGATAACCTGGCGATGTTTCAGTCGTTTTGCGGCAGATTCCTCTGCAAGCTTCTTTTCCTCGCGGTAGATCGCTTGGATCTGTTTTAGTGCCAGATAGGCGAGCGAATCGTTACGTCTGGCTTTGGGCAGGGCTTTTAGTGCTTCGTCAAAGTAGCGTCTGGAATGAGCCCAGCATCCTGCGATGGTCAGATCTTCCCGTTCTGCTTCCAGTGTGTGGTAAACCTGATATCCGTCCGTCACACAGATCCCACGGAAGTCTTTTAAAAACTTCTTCGGATGCGATAGATTTCGCGATGGCTGGTAATCATATAGGATGATCGGTCTATCCTCATACATTTTTCCGGTCCGATAGACCCACATGAAGTGTTTGGAGCCTTCCGTTCTGTTTTCCTTCGTAACACGGACCGGTGTTTCATCTGCCTGCAGGACATGATACTCGTATAGTTTTTTATGCATACAGTCATAGATCAACGACAGATATCTTTCCGTACAAAGTATCGTCCAGTGTGCCATCTCACGACGGCTGATTTCCAGACCATAACGGGCAAACTCCTGCTCCTGGCGGTACAATGGAACAGCATTTACATACTTGGCATTCAATATCCCTGCTAACAGCGAAGGGGAGACCAGACTGTTACGGAGCAGATACGCCGGATGGTCTGCCTTTTTGAAATGATTGTCCTTTTTGGATCTGTAAACCCCTACGTGGTGTTCCTCGATCTCGATCTTGGCAGGCGTAAAACGATATCGGTTGTAAATCTCATCTTTTAACTGATACCAGCCGTTGTCTCCGAACTCCCGGATAAGTTCTTCTTCCGTCATTTTATGGGAGATCTCCACGGTCGGCAGGTCCGCAAGAACGAGAGAACGTTTTCCTTTGACTTTTTTTGATCTTTGTTTTACGGGGGCGTTTTCGTCATACTCCGTGCTCGCCACAACGGCTTCCGCTTCATTGAAAAATACAAGTTTGCCGTCTACTTCCATAAATGCGATCTGGTTATCCGGAGCCATTTTTTCAGACGACCTGCCAAAACGTTTGCTGTTTGCCACGGCAAGCTGTTCTAACACAAGCTGGAGTTTTGAATCGATGCTTTCAAGCTGCTCCTGCGTAGCCAGAAACAACTGCACAAGTGTTGCTTTATCAAATTTATTCAGTTGTTCTTCCGTGTATTTCATTGCCATAGCAGATCATCCTTTCTAAGGACTATTATAGCAGATCCCTCACGATTTTGCGAATCCGTTTTTTCGCCTTTTTCGTCATTTTGCCTATGGATGTATCGCTTTAAAATGCACCGGAGAGGCACCGCTTTAAGACACCCCCAAAAAGGAAGAAACCGGGGTTTTGTATCACAGATGTGTCGAGAACCATGTCAGAAAGCGGATTATCGTGCCTGTTTTCCCAGTCATTCGCAGAAAGAGCGAGATAGAAAACACAGGGAAAATTTCTCTGTTTTGCACAAAAAGATCAGGCAAAAAACTCAGGCTGTGTTACGTTTCTTACGGCTTTTTTCGGGGTGATCGTCAGTCCTTCCATCAGCCAGCGGAACTGCTGCTGTGTTAATCCGCGGACTTCGGATTCTGTTCGAGGCCATTGAAAACTGCCTGCTTCAAGACGTTTATACAAAAGAAGATAGCCGTCATTTTCCCAGAGCAGTCCTTTGATACGGTCTGTTTTGCGTCCGCAGAAAAGATATATTGTATCCGGCTCGAAACAATGATCACCAAGATAACTTTGAACCAGAGCTGCCAACCGGTCAATCCCGGATCTCAAGTCGGTGTACCCTGTCACAATATAAACCTGTTTAAAACAGGAAGCGTCATTTAACATCGGCAACCACCCGCAACACTTTTTTCAGCAATTCATCAGAAGTAGA
>CAJMSD010000046.1 GCA_905215965.1 uncultured bacterium
ATCACGAACGCGCTTGACGCGCGCGTGGATATGCTGGAAGCGGTGCTTTTCAATGACATTACGACAAATCCGTTCTTGATCCTCTTCGATGATCTCGACGGCGTAACGTCTACGGGCATTTGGAACGAGAGTTTGCAGAGGATCGAATGTTGACGCGGTACGCTTGCACGGTGGCGGAATTATCGTGCGTGATCGGAAACATCTTCGCGGAGCTTTCCCCGCCATGCGCGGCTTGCGGTGCGGAGGTATTGCAGATCACAGGAACAACGGTTACAGGGAACGCGGCAACGCTGACCGTTACCGAAGCGGGCTTCGATTTCGACGGGTGCGCCGACGATACCGCGATAATCGAGCGAATGCGGAAAGGACGGTGCATTTATGCAAAGACCGGAGCGGGAGCGGAAAGAACCGACGGAATTCAACGTGATTGTGAAAGCAAAAGACCTTGTAAAGCACACCTTCACGATCACGAATTCGACGGAGCGCTACCCGAAGAAATACCGCTTCACGCTTGTAAACAGGATACAGGATAAAGCGGTGGACATTTACGAATGCGTCCTTGAAGCGAACGAATTAGACCTTCGGGACGCACAGGAATACAGACAACGGCAGAAGCTACAAGCAAAGGCGCTGACCTATTGCAAGGAGCTTCTATTTTTCATAGAGCTTTCGCAGGAAATGGGCTTTATTTCTATGAGCAGTTGCGAATATTGGTCAAAACTTGCGCTTGAAGTGAAGTACATGACGACCGCGTGGAAGAAGCGGGACAAAACGAGAGCTTGAAAAACGTTCGGGGTACATCTTGATACGCCTAATTCGTCGAACGCCAACAACGTCCGCAACGTCAATTCGGACGGCTCTTTGAACAACAACAACGCGTACAACGGCAACAATGGCGTTCGCCCGCTTCGGTGGACTATGTGAACGAGTAGGCACAGCCGAAAGCAGAATACCACCATCAAAGGAAGGTGTATCCCGTCGCCGCTATCCACGGCGGGGACGAATACAGGATCGCCGATACCGGAGCATACCGCCTTCCGGCGGCTGGCAAAGGTTATAAACAGCGAGGATTTTTTATTATGACAGACTTTGAAAAGATACACAGTTTTGAAAGCCTATACAATGCCTACCGAAAGGCGCGGCAAGGCAAGAGGTGGAAAGGAGCGGCGGCAAAGTTTGAAGTTAATCTTCTTGAAGCGCTGAACCTATTAAGCGCGCAGATCAGAACGAAGCGCTATACCATGTCCCCGTATAACACGTTCGAGGTATACGAACCGAAGCGCCGCGTGGTTATGTCGAACAGCTACAAAGACAAGGTTGTTCAACATTCGCTTTGCGATAACGTGCTTGAACCGATTTTGACACGATCGTTCATTCGCGATAACTACGCGTCGCAGGTGGGGAAAGGTACGCATTATGGGTTAGACAGGCTTCAAGAGTTCATGCGGAGGTTTTACAGAAAGAACGGAATTGACGGCTGGATACTGAAAGGCGATATTTCAAAGTATTTCTATTCGATCCGGCACGACGTTTTGAAAACTTTAATCCGCGAGAAGATAACCGATCCGGACGTTTTGTGGCTGATTGATCTTATCATCGACAGCACCGAAGGCAACGTCGGAATGCCGATCGGCAATCAAACTTCACAGCTTTTCGCCCTTATCTACCTTGACGGGCTGGATCACTTCGTAAAGGAAAAGCTGGGTATCAAATATTACGGGCGCTATATGGACGACTTCTTTTTGATCCATCACGACAAAGCATATTTGCAGGAGTGCCGGAAGCAGATTGAAGCGTTCGTACAGGCGCGCGGGCTTTCGCTGAATGCGAAAACGAATATCTTTCCCTTGAAACACGGCGTTGATTTCTTGGGCTTTCATACATACTTGACCGAAAGCGGCGCGGTGATCCGCAAGGTGCGTCGCCGGAGCAAGAACAATATGAAGCGGAAGTTGAAGAAATTAGCCGCCCTTCACGCGGCGGGACGGATCGACGCAAAGACCGTTGAACAATCCTATCAAAGCTGGAGAGGACACGCCGAAAAGGGAAACAGTTATCACTTGATCCGGCGGACGGATCATTATTACAACAGCTTAATGAAACCAAAGGAGGCGGCACAATGTCAAAAACATTAGGCAGTTTGACGGTGGGCGCGAAGATTGAAGTTCCGGTTCTTTCGGCGTATCAATCGCGCTTCGGATCGAAGATCGTTTTCAAGATCGCCGACAAGAACCACAGCGGCTACCCGTCGAATTCCGTAACGCTGATTACGGAAAA
>CAJMSD010000047.1 GCA_905215965.1 uncultured bacterium
ATCTTTGGGAACCTGACTATAAAACCTTTTACTATGGAAACGAAAGAGACCTTATTGAAGGAGAACCCTTGGCTCGAACTGGCCGAAAGATTGAAGAATAGCGATTACTGTGGATCTCCGGATGTTCTCGTTTGCAACGGCGACCGGACCGCGATCGAAGCCTTTAACGAAACGGCCGACGAACTGCATAAAATCCGGCTCGAAGGGGTTCCCGAACCGGTACACGGTAATTTCTTTGACGCGAAAGTGGCCCTTCTGACACTGAATCCCGGGTGGGTGGAATGCACCGATAAGCAATCCGGAAACGATGGCACGTTGAAAGAAATGGCCTCCGAAGACCGACGGTATTTCCTGCAAAAGAAGGCCGAAGCGATGTTGTTGGAAGGGTGTCCCTTCCCGACCGAAGATGAAACGCTGCGTGCCATTGATACCGACTATTGGAATAAACTGCTTAACGAGGTGCTGAATAGATGTCCCGATACTCCTAACCACCTGACGATTATTCAATACCTCGGGTATCACTCTAAAAAATATAAGGATATCGGGAAACGACGGATTCACTCGGAATCGGGGCTGCTTCCCACCCAGGAGTTTGCCGTAAGGCTGGTTCGGTATCTGATGAATAAGGGGGTGCTGATCGTGATTTGCCGAAGTAAAAAAAGATGGTTCGCCGCCGTTGAAGGGTTGGAGAACTATTCGAATCTGGTGCTCCTGAATAATTACCGACGGCCCTATATTTCACCGAATAATTGCGCGGATGACGGATTCGATGCTGTCATAAAAGCGCTGAAAGAATAGGATATTTCCGATCTCGCTGCGACCGCCCGAATAGCCTCCGGGAAAGGGCTTCGGGACGTATATATAAGAAAAAGAACCGACTAATTTCTATAAACTAATCTTTATAAAACGATGAACTACTACGCTTTGGTTGATCTCTTCGGAGGCTTTTTTATCGCTTGGTGTATCATTGGGATACTCGTTTGTATAAGTATTGTCTGCCGAATGGCTAAAAACTACGGCCGCTCGGTAGCCGAATGGCTGCTGATCGCGATTTTCTTCTCGCCGATAGTTGCCATTATCGGGTTGGCGGCCCTGGGTAAGACGCTCGAAAAGAGGTTTGAAGAGTGGGAGTGGATGGAAACCCAGAAAAGGATAGCTCGAAAGGAGATGGATGAGGATAACGATTATATGAACGTATCGGAAGCGGATTTGAAAGAGGTATAATGCCCGCTGCCCGTTTGCGCCTCTCTTCCCAAAATATAATCGCGCGAATAGTTAATGATTTTCCGGTTTTATATAAGAAAATATAATAAGCCTCGAAAACCAGCTATTCATAGGGATTCTGTAAGCGAAGGAGTCCGATTTTACTCTTAAACGGTTGAGAAATAGAAAATAAGAGGTATAGAATCGTTATCTTTGTAGAAAAGCTATTTGTGTTATGATAGATAATTTAACGATTCGTTTGGAAGGATTTTCGGGCTCTTTTGAGAACTGCGAGCGTGTCAAGGAGAACGGTAATATCGCGATATATCGACTGAAAGGCCTCTCCTTGACCACTCCGCACCCGCTTGCCTTGATTTTGGCGAAACGGTCGGGAACTCTCTATATCGTAAATAGCCTCCGGAAGTGGTATTATGGAAGAGCTTCCCTGCTCGACTTTACCTCCGGAACGCTTCTTCACGCCTTTAAGCTGTTGGCCGGACGCTTGAAGATCTCCTACGAAGAATTGAGTCGTGGCCGTGTTACCCAGGTCGAGGCCGGGCTAAATCTACGCACGCGAATCTCGTGTCAGCGGTTATTCGGTCTGATAGCCGGATATAAGACTCGCCCGCGAAACTCGATTAAGAATGAAACCCTCTACTTCGGAGATCGAACCCGCGGCGTAGGTTATAAGAAGGTGATGCTCTACGATAAAACCGCCGAAATTGTTGCCAGAATGCCGCTTCGGAAGCGTTTCCGTCAAGAGGAGATTTTTGAGGTGCTGGCCCGGCACGGTTACTTCTTCCCGCGGTATGAATTCAAACTCGCCGACCGTCAGGCCCTTTCTCAAAACGGCCTCGATATCCGTACCGTCTCCGACCTCGTAGCCGGATACGGAGAGCTCTACCGGTTTCTGGCACGCGAAGCCCGGAATTTCGTGCTGTTCGAACGAATCGGAATTACGGAGCGAATGACCCCGAAAGAGCG
>CAJMSD010000048.1 GCA_905215965.1 uncultured bacterium
TCTAACCCTGCAACTGATTTCAGAATGCGCTTGTCCTCCAAAAGGGAGAGAAACACTTCATAAAGGTCGCACTCAATAATCCGATATGGCGTGTTCGCCTCGCTTTTCAATCTGCGGATATAATCCTGAACGATCAACTCATCCTCCGCTTTGTAGCAGAAAACATGGATACCAACCTCATTGCTCAGTCCTTTGTTTTCAAGGAAGTCCTTATTCGAGATACGCTCTTTGATCCGGTCCAACTCCTGTTTAATCATGTTTGTGTCCGCCTATCTATCTAAAGTAATTAAATGCCGAAAGTGCATCATAATCGTTGTTTGCTTCGATACCTCGTTCAAGCTCTTCACAGAGAAAAACGGGATTCAGCGTGGTGTCTTTCAGCCCATCCAGATACCCTGTCTCTATCAGCATCCGAACGAGAACACTTTTGATTTTGGTGATTGTCGCATCACTCCAAGCGGCAACAGAATCATCCTGTGCTTGCAGTCTGGAAAAGAACGCATTCATGTCTTTCCTTGAGAAGTTCATGTCCTGATTGCGGTATTTTTCGCCTATAACCTGAATCATAAACTCCCAGACCAGACGATTATACCTCATCACCGCGTATAGATTGATCTGCTTTGCAATATCATTTGGTGCAGAGGCAAGCTCGTGAACAAGCTGTTCGTTGCCGAGCGCGTCCAGCCGCTTATAACAGGCTCTTGCCAAACGGGAAACCTGTCTCTCTGTTGGATATTGAAAGAGGTTATCCTTCTTAATCCGCTCGATTGCCTCATCAATTTTCAAGCCGGAAACATAGTATTTTGCGGCAATTCTTATCTCGTAGAAGAGAAACTGTTCAGCAGTTAAGCTGCCGTTATAAGGGTGCGTCTGATCCATTATATTTGCTCCATTCCTAATAGCATACTGTATCATATTGCCTGTCCCATATTTAGGACTGTGTTGTGTTGTCAGGGACAAACTCCACGATGTCACCGATATTGCAGTCAAGGCAA
Organism: uncultured bacterium; assembly: GCA_905215965.1. Lineage (GTDB taxonomy): Bacteria > Bacillota > Clostridia > Oscillospirales > Ruminococcaceae > Ruminococcus. The sequence continues at coordinate 996 of CAJMSD010000048.1, forward strand.
ATGCAGATTTTTCTCAGAGCTTCCATTGACACGTCTTCACCTTTTCTGAGCTTGGTCATTGTGCTTGAAGAAAGACCGGACGCCTTATGAAGATCACCCTTGCTCATTTCCTTATCGACGAGCAGTTTCCACAACTTTTTGTAGCTTGCTTTCATGACTTTCACCTCAGCAAAGTATGTAAAATAAACCTAACTTATATTATAGCACAAGAAAGTCTGCTATTCAATAGAGTTTCGTAAACTTTGGGTGAATACGACCGATTTGCACGAGACGTTCATCGTTTTCGATTTGGATGATATACAGCTAAAGGGAAAGACTGTGCCGGTCAAAAAACCAGCACAGTCTTTTTGTTATTCTCTCTGATTATCTCGAATTTGCTCAGACTCTTGGACTACACTCGGCTTGAGAAAAATATCTACGTTTGCCTTCATGGTGTCGATGATCCGCGCCTCCTTTTTGAGCGTTGCGCGTTCATCGTATAGCCGCTGCTGCTCTTCAAGAAGTCTCTGCTGTTCCGCTTGCAGCGTCTTCAAGCTCGGCAGTTTTTCATCTCCCTGCATCGCAAGCAATGTACTCCGTGCCGCCTCGAAAATCACAAGCTCGGCTTCGTGCTTTGCTTTGAAACCCGGCTTGTCTTTTGCCTTCTGGAATGCGTCATATACGGGCTTGAGGCGCTGGTAGTTGGAGATGTTTTTGATAAGCGGCTGGACTTCCCGCAGACGTGCTTCAACGCCTTTCAGTTCCTTACCGGTACGGTCATAGGAGCTGTGAACATCCTCGACCTTCTTTTCAAGATCGGCGTATTGGAGCAAGTTGTTTTCCGTGAGATAATTGAGTGTCCGTGCCGCTTCCTTGAGGATAGTAAGTTTTGCTTTATGCTCGTAACCCTTGCTGTCAATGAGCCTGATCCGCTCCTGAATATCTCCGATGAGAGAGATGTCCTTCGGCACGGTCTGCCTCCGATTTCTGCGCGGCGACCGTCCGGCAATCCGCTCCTTGATGCGTTCCTCGGTGTAGTTCTCTCCGATGGTCTTAGAACGAGTAAACCGCTCTTGACCTTCAGCGCGAAAGGAGATATATTTGCCGGTCTTGATTTCATAACCAGCTTCCTGCATGAGCCGCAGAAAATCATCGTAATCCTTCGCTGTGATGACGAGTCGGTCAATGGTCTGCTTGAGCTT
>CAJMSD010000049.1 GCA_905215965.1 uncultured bacterium
AACTTCTCTGCAACTGTTCCGTATGATATGGAGCAGCAGAAGAAAGAAATGAAAGAGTTCCTCGATGACCTTACGACCCGTGACCAGAGAATGATGTTCGCTGTTATCACAATGGTTATTACGGCAGACAGTAAGGAACAGCTTGAGAATGATACGGAAGCGTTGCTTACCACAGCAAGAAAACATCTTTGCCAGTTTGCAACACTGAGATTTCAGCAGGTAGATGGACTCAATACGGTAATGCCGTTTGGAACAAGAAAGATTGATGCGTTCAGAACACTTACAACAGAGAGCCTTTCGGTATTTATCCCATTCAGGGTGCAGGATATTTTCCACGAGAACGGTATCTATTACGGTCAGAATGTTATCAGCAAAAATATGATTATCGCAGACCGTAAGCAGCTTTTGAATGGTAACTCCTTTATTCTCGGTGTATCTGGTGGCGGTAAGTCATTTGCGGCAAAGGGAGAAATCATCAATCAGGTGCTTTCTTCAGACGCAGATATTATCATCATCGACCCTGAGCGAGAGTATTCACAGCTTGTCAATGCAATGGGCGGAGAGGTAATCAATATTTCTGCTACTTCCGACAATCACATCAATGCAATGGATATGAATAAGGATTACGGCGACGGTGCAAACCCTGTCATTTTGAAATCCGAGTTTATTATGTCCCTTTGTGAACAGCTTATCGGAGGAACAAATCTCGGAGCGAAGCAGAAGTCTATCATTGACCGTTGCACGGCAAGCGTGTATCGCAGTTATCAGCAGAATGACTATCAGGGACATATACCGACCTTGCAGGATTTCAGGGCAGAACTTTTGCAGCAGGACGAACCGGAAGCAAAGGAACTGGCACTTGCCATTGAGCTTTTTACGCATGGTTCTCTGAACACTTTTGCAAAGCAGACGAATGTGGATACCAATAATCGCCTTATCTGCTATGACATTCTTGATTTGGGTAAACAGCTTATGCCGATTGGTATGCTTGTTGTCCTTGACTCTATCCTGAACCGTATCACACAGAACCGTGCAAAGGGTAAGAACACCTTTATCTTCATTGATGAGATTTATCTTCTGTTCCAGCACGAATACTCTGCAAACTTCCTCTTTACCTTGTGGAAGCGTGTGAGAAAATACGGTGCATACGCAAGTGGAATCACTCAGAATGTCGATGACCTTTTGCAGAGCCACACAGCGAGAACAATGCTTGCAAACTCAGAGTTCATCATTATGCTGAATCAGGCTTCCACAGACAGGCTTGAGCTTGCAAAACTTCTGAATATTTCTGACCTCCAGATGTCCTATATCACGAATGTGGAAGCAGGACACGGACTTATCAAGGTGGGAAGTTCGCTTGTACCGTTTGCAAACAAATTCCCTAAGAACACGAAACTTTATAAACTGATGACAACCAAACCAGGCGAAGCATAAGGAGGGATTTACAATGTCTAAGATTCAATTTCGCAATGCTGCACACAGAGATTTTGTATTGGAAAATCTGGATAAGTGCAAAGTCAACGACTGCTATCACAGAGCATTTTTCTATGTGATGGGTATTTCAGAAGAAACAAGAATGAACATCGGAAAGATGTTTGATTTTAAGAGGGATTGCATCATACCGGAAGGTATGCACGGCGGTTGGCAGACAAGTGGCACAGTCAAGGTCTGCCACCTTGCCTTTAATCTCTGGAATGGATTTACGGAAGAAGGCAGGGAAAATCTCTATACACCGGAGGAACTGTTCTGTTGCGGATATGCTCCGTATTTTATGGAGGGTATCAAGTTGAGGTATCCGGAGTATTGCAGAGATTTGACTCCACCTAAGAGAAATGATATGGAAAGGTAAGAGAAAATGAGCAGAAAAATCTATATTATTATTGCGATGGTGTTTACGGTAGTGTTGTCTGTAAGCACCTTCTTTATTATCCGTAATCACATTGACTCTGCCAAGCAGAATGAAGTCTATGATAACCTTGCGGAGATTGTGGAGGACGAGCCGCCAAAGGAAAATGAGGGCGTGACGTTTTCGGAAGATAAGGACTATCTTGCGGAATATCTTGAACTCTATCGGCAGAATGAGGATATGGTGGGTTGGATAAAGGTTGAGGATACCAATATCAACTATCCGGTCGTGCAGTCTGTAAATGAGCCGAACTT
>CAJMSD010000050.1 GCA_905215965.1 uncultured bacterium
CAACCACGCCCCTTTAACTCTAAAAGGACACCTTTTTCTTCGTCAGCCGACGTATAGATAAAGATGTCCCCTAAAGAGTAATGCTCCGTATAACTGTAACGCCCGTAATTTTCATGGAGCATATAGTTGATATTCAGTTTTAATATATCTTTGATGATGTGCTGTATATCCAGCGTGGGAAAACGAATTTTCACATAATCAAACAGCATGGTAAGCGGTGCTTCTGGATTGAACTTTGCCAGTTCTTTATGCAGAGTATTCAGAAGTTCCTTTGACGGCTTCATTTTTCCGCTTTCTATCTTGTTGAGATATTCTCTTGTGATACCAGACGCCACCGCCAGCCTGCCTTGTGAGATACCGTAAGCAATCCGTTTTTCCCGTAATTCTTTTATCCATTGTTCTTCATTCAGAACCATACCCCCAATCTGTCAAGTGTGAAGTTTTTTAAGGCGACTTCACAGCCGATTTTTGCTAGGAAACCATGCGATAAGCCTTATGTTTCCTGTGTTTTTCGTCTATTGTCTATTTGCAAACGTACCCCTCTGTTAGATACCGAGGGGTTTTACCTGCTGGCGTGGCTTACGCCACACCAGCAACGGCTAGTCCGTGCCGTCGCCTTTCGCTTCGCACGTCGCCGTCCCGTCCTTCCTTGCTTGTGCAAGAGAGCAGATAGTCTGTAAAAAATCATGTCCTTTCGGGACTAAAGGCGTGTAAAATTCACTGATAACACTTGTTCCCACATCACAATAGCCACGCCCCTTGATACGCTTCTGGAAAAATTGCTTTTTCACATCTGAACCGAACAGCATACCGTAACCTAATTCGCTGATACGCCCAAGTCCCACACGGAAATTGAAGTTATCTCTGATACCGTCCGAGAAATACTTTGCGTCTGGACGCTGGCAGGCAACGATAAGGAAATAACCTGCTTGTCGTCCTAACATAACGATTTTCTTTAACTGGCTAAGTAAGCCCACGCTTTCTTTCGTCCCCAGCATTTCAAAAAATGCCACATATTCATCAAAGATAAGAAAGCAGGGAGGCAGTCCAAGATAGGCGTAGTTTTCGCCCGTCTTATAGTTCGGGTGTCGTTTCATTTCCTCGCTTCGTCGTACCATGCCCTCATAAAAGGCATTGACGCAATCTATCATTTCTTCTTTAGTATGGTAGACGTTTGGCATGACTGTTCCCAAGTCCGCAAGGTCGCTGTTCTTTGGGTCTAAAATGTAAAGGACAGCGTTTGTATGCAGTAAGGCTTCAATGAGCGTCAGCAGAAAATAGGTTTTACCGCCACCAGTCCCACCAGCAATCAGAGCGTGAGGGAGTGCGTCATATTCCCAGACAAGATTTTTCATCAGTCTAAGACAGCCATTTTCTGCCCGTACTTCATCAATGGTAATGCGGTTCGCTATCATATCATAAAGCAGGGTATATTCAATATAGCCGTCATGCAGGGTCTTGTCAGTCAGCTCGCAATACAAGCCACTTTCCAGCTTATCCTCTAACCGTAAAAGCTGGTCTTGATATTTTCCCAGCGTGATTTCACAGCGGATATGAAGCAAGCCTTTTTCCATTTGATAATAAATCTTTGGAAACCAGACGATTTTTTCCCTTGATCTGCTTTGCAGGTCAGTAAAAAAACCGCTGTCTTGTACGGTATCGGCTTCATACCACTTGTTTTCCAGTACCATTCTTGCCAGCTTTTGACGGTGCAGGAGCTTCTTGAAACTGTCGTAACAGAAGCGGTAATACCCAAAAGCGACCAATGCACAAACACCAGTCGCTATCAGTATAGTTATGAAGTTGTAAGGGCAAAGCGTCAAGCCGTTCTCTAACAAGCTGAAATGCTCCCAATCGGTACGCATGAGCTGTTTACTATTCAGTAGCAGGAGAACCGCCACGAATACAAACAGAAGCGTTCCTATGGAAAAGTGGTAAACAAGGTGCTTGTCGCTGGCTCTGATACGGTGTCCTTTATTCCAAATCTTACGCATAAAACAATCTCTCCTTTCTGT
>CAJMSD010000051.1 GCA_905215965.1 uncultured bacterium
TTTTCGTATCAGGTATAATAAAACTATCGAAAGCAAACTGCTTCCGATAGAAAAGAAAGCGAGGTGCAGGTATGAGAAGCAAGAGTCCTGAACTTATGAGTGAGATAAAAAAGTATATCGAGGATTATTACCTGCAAAACAGACAATCCCCATCGACTACAAAGATTGCTGAAGCGGTTGGTATTGCCAGAGGTACAGCATATAAATACTTGGTAGAGATGGCTGAGAAGAATATGATTGAGTATGACGGGCAGGAGATTCGTACCAATGTGACCCGTAAGTACAGTGGCGAACAGACACAGACACCGATTGTAGGTTCTATTCCTTGTGGCAGTCCTCAGTATGAGGAAGAAAATATTGAAGAATATGTATCACTTCCTACTGCTATTTTCGGCAAAGGAGATTTCTTCATATTAAGAGCAAGCGGTCAGTCTATGATTGAAGCAGGGATTGATGACGGCGACCTTGTGGTTGTTAAAAAGCAGGTAGAAGCCAATGATGGCGATATAGTAGTTGCCCTTGTGGATAATCAGAATACATTGAAACGCTACTTCCGAGATGATGAGAATAAGAAAATCATTCTCCACCCGGAAAATAAGAAGATGAAAGACATCATTGTAGATGAGTGCTGCATTCAGGGTGTGGCTTGTCACATCATCAAAGAACTATAACAGAGGACAGACGAATGAGAACACTTGAAGGAATTCGCTATCTAATCAATTTGGATAGTGCGGAAATACAACAGAACTTTGCCGGAGGAGTTGCACCGCCGGACAAGGTGGAGTCGGAGGTGGACACAACTTGAGTATTTATATGTCAAGAGCCGAGTTGGAAGAAATCAGCGAAGGCTTGATAACAGCTTATGCTAATAAGTTTAGCAATCGAGTGATTCAATCCATCGACATAGAACATTTCATTACAGAATTTCTTATGTTACGAATTGAATACGCTTCTTTCGCAGAAGATGATGCAGGCAGGATTGGTTTTCTGGCAGATGGAGCAACACCACTGCTGGTACATCAGGACGGAAAAATTATTCCCTTTGTTTTCCCGAAAGATACCATCGTACTTGATAAATTTCTTCTTGCTGAAAAGGAGCAGGGACGTCGCAGATTTACAATGGCACACGAAGCGTCACATCATATCTTGAGTAAGATGTATGCAATGCCGAGTGAAGGACGCTTTCATGCAGAGTATGACAGTGAGCGTAGTTATTCCAAAGAGGAACTGGCTCAGATGTTTGCGTCTGTTGAGTGGCAGGCAGATACAATGGGAGCTTCGCTTCTTATGCCGAGAAGAATTATTGAAAATGCCTTGGCGAAATATAATCAGTCAAATCCGATAAGAGTTTATGGCGATAATACCATTACTTCAAAGGATAAAGCAGTTATCCGCAGAATGGCAGCTTATATCGGAGTATCTTATACAGCCTTGGTTATCAGATTGAGAGATATGGGGCTATTTGAGTATCACAATATCCTTGAGTACATTTCCAATGAGTTAAATCTGGGAGGTGTTTCACAATGAGGTTACAGACTCAGGTAGCACCTGAAATACAAAAGAGATTGCTTCTGTCAAGAGTAGAAGCAGAAAGTCTGAAAGAGCGTGATATTCTCTGCCCGACTTGTGGGTTCAGGATACAAAGAGTTTTTTCAGACGCAACCGGACATTTGAGTGTGAAGTGTCAGAAATGCAAGAATGTCCATATCTTAAATCTCGCTTACTTCCGCAGAATCCGCAGGAACGGATATGGCAGGAATTGCAGGCGATGAAGATTACAAGTAAATATCGAAACGATTTCTAATCGAGTAAGCGGAGATAAGCAATTTATTTGCTAAACTACCAAGCACCGTACGAAGCCGGATAAGTGAAGAATAGAAGTATTCTTTGCTGTCCAGATTCGACGGTGCTTTTTTTGTTGCTGTTTTATTCGATTATGCTTCGTGCAGTATTAGGTCTTTTCCCTTACTTGGGAAAGGACTTTTATGTTTTATA
>CAJMSD010000052.1 GCA_905215965.1 uncultured bacterium
TTGCCGTCCTCAAGTATGAAGTCCTCAAGAAAGTAGGTGACGCGGTTGGCAACACTCAAGCATATCAACTCTAAAAAAAGAAAACTGAAACGATGAAAAATAATGCAATAAAATGGCTCTATGCCGTCCCAAAAAAGAAAAAGCTGTATATCCTCGCTCTGATGCTGGTACAGGCGCTCCACGGCGCAAGCGGTGTGCTGTATGCTCTGCTCCTGCGGAATATCGTGGACAACGCCACGGCACACGATAAGGCAGGATTTTGGCATTTTGTGGTTCTGACCGTTCTGCTTGTACTGGCTCAGATCGGTATGAGGGCGGTCATTCGGTGGCTCAACGAATTATCAAAATCGACTTTTGAAAATATCTTCAAGGCTCGGCTGATGCACAATATCCTGCGAAAAGATTTCGCAAGCGTGAATGCCGTCCATTCGGGCGAATGGCTGAACAGGCTCACCAATGACACGGTAGTTGTCGCTGACAGCTATGTTGAAATTCTCCCCGGACTGGTGGGAATGGTTGTCAAGCTGATAAGCGCCGTCATTATGATGATCGTCCTCGACTGGCGGTTTGCCTGTGTCCTCCTGCCCTGCGGAGTGCTGCTTATTGTATTTACCTACGCTTTCCGCAAGGTGCTGAAAAAGCTCCATAAACAGGTGCAGGAGCGTGACGGCAAGCTCCGTATCTTCCTGCAAGAGCATATCAGCAGTATGATGATGATACGTTCATTTGCTACGGAACAGCAGACGGAAGATGAAGCAAATGAGAAGATGATACAGCATAAAACCGCAAGAATGCGTAAAAATCATTTCTCAAATTTCTGCAATATCGGTTTCGGGCTTGCGATGAATGGAATGTATCTCTTTGGGGTGTGCTACTGCGGTTACGGCATTTTGCTCGGTACGATCAGCTACGGAACACTGACCGCTATCACACAGCTTATCTCACAGATACAAGCCCCGTTTGCCAATATCACAGGCTATCTCCCACGTTTTTACGCAATGACGGCAAGTGCGGAACGACTAATGGAAATTGAGAGCTTCCGAAATGATGCTGATAGTCAGGCTCTTGCTATTGATACGGTCAAGAAATACTATACCAATGAGCTGCGGTCATTCGGTCTGAAAAATGCCGATTTTACCTACTATCCTGCGGTCGATAGTATAAAAGACCTGACGAAAGATAATCAACCTGTTGTGCTGAAAAATATCAGCATTGAGATAGGCAAGGGCGAATATGTGGCGTTCACGGGACATAGTGGCTGTGGAAAATCCACGGTACTGAAACTGCTCATGAGCATTTATCAGCTCGACGGCGGTGAACGATATTTAACTGACACCGACGGAGAGAAAACTTTGACGGCTGAATGGCACAGATTGTTTGCTTATGTTCCGCAGGGCAATCAGCTTATGTCGGGTACGATTCGTGAGGTTGTGGCTTTCGCTGACAAGACAGATATGCAGAATGATGAGCGTATCAACAGAGCTTTGCAGATAGCCTGCGCCGATGATTTTGTGTCGGAGCTTGACGGTGGAATTGATACTCTGCTCGGTGAGCGTGGCACAGGTCTTTCAGAGGGGCAGATGCAGAGAATCGCAATCGCAAGGGCGATATTTTCAGAAAGCCCGATACTGCTCCTTGATGAAGCGACCTCTGCTCTCGATGCAGATACGGAAAAACGGTTGCTTCAAAATCTGCGGAGTATGACGGATAAAACGGTTGTTATTGTTACACATCGTCCTGCGGCTTTGGAGATATGCGACAGAGTGATTGATTTCACAAATACAGACGGCTCGGAGAGCAAATAGCAAGCTCCCTGAGCCGTTTTTCTTTTTCAGCGGATAGTTTTCCCCATAACCGTCACAGACGGCTCTGAGACGCTTTACCGTTCGCCAGAGAGCCTATCATCATTCAAGGTCATTCCGTTTACGCTTTTGCTGTTGTCCTCGGCTCTGTTCATGG
>CAJMSD010000053.1 GCA_905215965.1 uncultured bacterium
CAATGTCACTAACTTAAGGCGACATTGATATTATCTGGCTGAATGGCTACTGAAATGGTAGCCATTTTTTTAGTTTGCCGTCATTCAATAATGTAGTGTGAATAAATAGCATATAAGTATTCAATATTGGTCTATAATTACATATAATGTAGTGTGAAAGGAGGCAAACAAAATGTTTGTTAGAGTTTGGAAAAAAGGAAATCAAAATTATGCATCTGTAGTGAGAAGCAGGAGGGTCGGGGACAAGGTCATACAAGAGACGGTTCAATACATCGGAGCCGTTGATAGCAAGGCCATACCATACCTAAAGGCAGCCTTTTCAAAAGATAAGCCGAAGCTTGTCTATAAGGATGGGACAACCTATGAGCCGTGATGTTTTCAGAAGATGGAGAAAGACAATCCAAAGATATCATCTCGATAAGATTGACACCATACGTGGCAATAACCATACGGCGTTTACCCGCCATAGAAAGGTATCGCCGGAAAATCTGCTGTTGCAGATGCTGTCTCAAAGAGGCATGGCTCAACGACAGGAGGTCAAAATATTGCTCGAGGATTCCGGCATGAGCGATATCGATATCTCCGATGTCGGCTTCTATAAGGCGAGAATGAAATATTCTCCGGGTGCCGTAAAAGAAATGTTCGAGGACTTTACCGATGATGAGACGAGAATACGCAAAAGCGAAATGAGGAAGTTCAAGTCATTCCATGTCTTTGCGATAGACGGATCCAATCTGGTATTGCCATCAGACACGGAATTCGAGACAATTGCCGATATCCAGCCCACGGCGAAGACAGCCCTTGACAACATGCCGCATATGATCAAGCTTTCCGGCCTCAGCGATGTATACAACCATACGATAAAGAGGATTGCGATCGATGAATACAGTCATGACGAAAGAGGCCATGCCATAGAACTGCTGGGCAGCATCAAAAAAGAAGAAGAAAGCAAGACGTTGGTTGTTTTCGATCGAGGCTATTTCAGTTTCAAGCTGCTCAATTTATTCGACAATTCGAAGATGAAGTACATTTTCAGGATAAGCACATACGTTCTATCAAAATGCAGGAGGGAAATAGAAAGCGACAATGAAGTAGACAAAACATTCAAAGTCCGGCTGACCCACGCGAACACCAATGGATTCAGAAACGAAACGGAGCTGGTTCAAGAAGTGCTTTCAAAAACGTTTGTAATACGCATGGCAATCATTGACATCGGAAAAGAAGAGAAGGAATTTCTGATAACGAATTTAAGTGATGACGAAGCTTCGATCGAAGAATTAAAAGAGCTCTATCATGCCAGATGGGATATAGAAACCGCATTTAGGGACATGAAGAAAGGCTTGAAGCTTGAAGAGTTCAGCGGAAGAAGAGAAAGACTGATTCTGCAGGATATCTACGCATGCGCTTGGGTCTTCAACATGGTCCAGTTCATTATCATGGAAAGAAAATGTTCATTGATTCAAGGCAAGAAACATCAGATGAAGCATAACAGAAGCGTGGCAATCGGCGCAGTCAAAAGGAATCTGGTAAAAGCATTGATGCATCCAAGCAGCAGAATTCGAAAAGAGAGTTTTGACAATATAATAAAAGAGATAGACAGGTATCTCACGCCGATAAGGCCCAATAGGAGCTTCAGCAGAGAACATAAAGCAAAGAATCATTCTCGAATGTCGTATAGAAGCAATTACTAATCGTTAGATTCTTTTCGAAAAGTAGTGTGAAGAGATAATTGTTATCCTTTTAACATGCCTAAAAAAAGAAAAAAGACCGGCCTATATTTAAAGGCAGGTCTCATAAAGTCATTCCTTAATCAATGTCGCCTTAAGTTAGTGACATTG
>CAJMSD010000054.1 GCA_905215965.1 uncultured bacterium
ATATCGTGTAAATGGTAATTCTGGAAAATGGATTCAGGGCTTTTGCCGAGATGAACAGCAGAATTTGGAGAAAGAGCGAATTGCGGGAACGACTGATTATGATGAACTGGTGGCAGGCAATGGAATTGTCTTGCTTCAAGAGCGTGCCGATCTCTATGATATTGAGGCTGCGTTGGGTGATACCGTCGAAGTGGACTATAAAACCGAATCCGGCCAAATTCGCACAAAGGCCTATACCGTCATGGGCATTGTAAACGAATATTCTTACTCCGGCTTCTCAAAATGCTTTGCGCTTCCGGAGCAGTTTATGAATGAAGCGACCGGGATAGATTGCACAGGTACGATTTCCGTAATTACCGATATGAAAAAATATGATACGGTAGAAGCTACATTAAATCAACTGATAGACGGAAATAGCGATTTGGTTATGGAAACCATAAAAGAAAGTATCACTTATTATAGCGGACTTCAACAACTTTCTTTCGGGGTATTGTTGATCGTGGCTGTTATTGTTGTGTGCTTTTCTTTAATCAACCTTGTCAATACGACAATCACAAACTTCTTATCCCGTAGGCAGGAAATTGGAATGTTACAGGCGATTGGTTTGAGTAAAAAGCAGCTTATCAAAATGCTGTGTTATGAGGGGTTAATGTATTCAGTTTTTGCTACGCTGGTAACATTGGTTTTGGGGACTGGACTGGGCTTCCTATCCGTACAGGTCGTTGTGAAAACGATGAATCCATACTTTTACTATTCATTTCCGTGGCTGATCGTATTGATATATTTAGCAATCCTGCTGATTGTGCAATTCACCTTGATTTCTTACACAACTGGAAATCTGAAAAAACAATCTCTTGTTGAGCAAATCAGGACGATGGAATAGCCGTATGGGATCGGCGGGGCGGCGTGTGCTGCCCCGCTTTTTTCGCCATTTCTCAAAAAAATTTTTGAAATGTCCGAGCGTTGTAACAATTCAGCCTGTTTTTCTGTCGAAATCAAAGGCACCTCGGACATTTGTGTAACATTTGTAGTTTATGCTTGTGGTAAATCAATATTGGGGGTGAGGACACATGAAAAAGATACTGCTGATCGACGACAGCGACACCTATACATGGTGTCTGAAAATATACTTACAGCACCGGGGCTACCCGGTGAAAACGGCTTGTACGCTGAAAGAAGCGCGGGCCGCCATCCAAGAGGAAATGCCGCTGGTGGTCTGCTGTGATCTCGACCTGCCGGATGGTTCTGGCATGGACTTTCTGGACGAGGTGCGGGCCGCAGACAAGGAGCTGCCTTTTGTTCTGGCGTCCTGCCATGACAAGGACGACTACGAACAGGAGGCTATGCGCCGGGGCGCGACGCTGTGCATGGACAAAATGAAAGGGCTGCTGCTGCAAGATAAGCTGGTGGAATACGCTTACCGGCAGTTATCCGGCGAAAAGGCCCCGACTTTTCACAAGCTGCTCTTTGTCTATGCAGAAGATACCAGCGCCGAAGTGCTGCGGGCTGCTATGCTACAAAAGGGCTTTGACCTGATTCTGGTTTCCTCGATTTGGGAAGCCAAGCGCCGGATTTTTGAGGATAAGGAAATAGAACTGATCTTGTGCGATCTGGAACTGCCGGACGGCACAGCAATGGAGCTGTTTCATACGCTACGGCGGGTGGCGGGGATGTTCCAAATGAAGAATCCCCCTGTCCGGCTTCTGCCGTTCTTTATCCTCACCGAGAACAACGACCCTGCCACGGAATATGAATACCGGCATGAGGGCGTGAACGACTATATCACCGCCCCGGTCAATATCCCGGAGCTGATCCGGC
>CAJMSD010000055.1 GCA_905215965.1 uncultured bacterium
ATCTCGTTCATCGAGCACCATTCCTTCGAGGCTTTCAACGAAGGAACGCGCCTGCGCCAATGCGTTGAATATCAGCAGTCGCTGACCGGAGTGAAGGTCACCCGCATCGGCATGGATACAATATACGCCACCAACGCCAACCGTCGTTACTGCACCGAAAATGGCATTACCACAAACTTTGTGCGGAAAGGTCCCAAGCCCAAAGATGAGCCGGCGGATGTTTCGAGCGCCCGGCGCATAATAGGCAATCTGCGTGCAACGGTCATGGAGGGAAGTTTCGGTAATCAGAAACTGCATTACGGCGTAGGCCGAATATCGGCCCGCAACCGCCGCAGCGAAACATTGCAGCTGTTTTTTGGAATCCACATGGCCAATGCCGCCACCCTTGCTGCCCGGCAGCTTGCCGCCGAAATCAAACGCAAAGAAAAGAAGCGAGCCTGACAGGAAAAACAGGCACCTTTTCAAGCCGTTGGTTATGCCGATGGCCGGATCTTGATGCCTGCGATGCCGGTTTGCGTCAATTTTGCATTTGTAAGAAGCTAAAATTCGTCGGTTAATACCACTCCTGCCTCTTTTTCCCCGATCTCATACTTTTGCAGTCCCTTTTCTCATAGCCATTAACTGAATATCCCAAATTAGATTATCGCTATAATTCGCCGGTTGAGAGCACCCTGGCGGATACCCACCTCATCCTGCTTGAAGGGCAAGATTGCCCCTTCACAGAACGGGGAGGAGGAAGGAAGGGAAGGGGGGGTTAGAGATCGAAGTGTTTGGCTATCTTGGATACGGCATGATGATAGGAGGCTTTCAGGGCGCCGACGGATGTGCCTAATATTTCGAAAATTTCCTCATATTTCATCTCGTCGTAATAGCGCATTCTGAATACCAGCCGCTGTTTTTCGGGCAAAGCGGCAATGGCTCTTTGCAGTTCAGCCTGCAACTCGTCGCCGTCAAACCATGGGTCAGCTTCAAGGTTGGCAAAAAGGGCCTCATCGCTGTCAGCATCCGTGATGCCCTGAGCCGCTTTCTCCTTCTTGATGAAATTCAACGACTCGTTGACCGCAATTTTATAGAGCCATGTCGACAGTTTTGCGGCGCCCCGGAACTTGTCGAGCGATTTCCACGCTTTGATAAAAACATTCTGCAGCAGATCCATGGCGTCGTCATGGGCGGCCACCATCTTGCGAATATGCCAATAGATGCGCTCGCCATAAAGCTTCATCATGACGTTGAACGCAGCGGCCGCCGTCTTGGGGTCGCGCAACTGTTCAACCAGCTTCTCCTGGTCAACAGGCAACGATGATGATATGTCTTTATCTGCTCTTGACATGTTTTGCTCCCCAAAGGTAGTGATTTTTATTCAATAACGAATTAACATCCAAAAAATTGAAACAATTTTATAATTTCTATAACTTTAATTAACTTAATTTAGTTAAAACAAGCCCTATTTTAAGACTCATGAGGGAAAAATCGGGGTAATTTCAGAGCCATCTAAAGAGATTTGGAGGGTAAGCAATAAAAACTTAATTTTGCATCAGAAACAAATAATCAGTTCAGCAAACCGAGATTCAAGACTTACCCACTGTAAATATTTTCAAACTCAAACCCCTTATGAAAAGATTTAAGACCCGAATAACAATAATTCTGTTATTAGTGCTTGCGACAGCCGTGGCGCCGGCCTACAGGCCCAACAGAAAGTATGCCATTATTGCCAAGGCAAGAAAATCTGTGTCTATTGCAAAGGCAGCGGACAC
>CAJMSD010000056.1 GCA_905215965.1 uncultured bacterium
CTTCCATCATACTCACGAGGTCTGACGCTATTGAATTTCTCATTGTAGGATTTGCAAAGCCTTTCCCTTCGTTCAGGGTCAGACCATATCCAGTCCTGAAATTCCTGCTTAATCATTTCCTGCTTCGACTGAGCAATCGCTGTTTCCTTTTTATTCAGGACAGCCTTTTTCTTTCCCTCATCATCTTCGATATAATCAAAGATACGCACATCTTTTAAATTCAGCGTTTCCTCAATAATCTTATAGGCATTGATGCGGGAAGTTCCGTAAGTGTTATATGCCCTTACATTTCCTTTGTCATAGGATTTGCCCTCAATATTCCACTCACTCGTAAATGGAGAGAAGTGAACTTTGATATTCCACTGTGCATAGCGTGGTGTTTCAAGCAAATGAAAGATAAACTCCTGCACATCGTCCGGCGGCAGCCAAGTTGCACCAAGTCGCACGGAAATTTCACTTGCAGTCAGGTCTTTCGGCTGCACCTTTTGAAGTGCTTCCACATTGACCTTATAATCTTCCGGATAGAGTTCTGCCGAGTTCTTTGCAATCCTCAGCTTTTCCCTGACATTACCCGAAAGGTATTCATCAGCCATCAGATACTTCGGTTCGTAAGAATTTCCATACTCATAAAGCGGGTTTAAGAAGATAACACCCTTTAAGTCCTCAAAGATTTCATTCTCCGATTTACCGGAAAGCTCCATCATATAGTCCATATCAATCGTGGCTTTTTCTCCAAGAGATACCGCCAACGCTTCGCTTGCCGTATCAACAGAAGTAACCGGAGTATGCGGCTTAATTGTCCTCTTAGAAAACATATCAGCCTTACGTTCCAGTTCTCCGTCCTCTCCGATTATCTCCAATGCGGAAAGCAAAGAGAATGAACTGTCCTGCGAAAAAGCAGAGGTATTTGCACGGCTGTTAATGAGTCCGTACTTACCTGAAAAGGTATCATAAAGTCTGTTTAATCGCTCCTGCTCCGCTTTGATTTCGCTGTCAGGGTAATCTTCTGTCTGCAATTCAATCAGCGTTCTGACGGAATTTCTAATAGCAATCATACCCTTAATTCGGTTCTCTGCGGTTGCCGACACTTCCACCGGAGTCATACGGGAATTTTCACGATAGTAGATTTTATCGCCCACCACCGTATAAGAAAAGTTTCTCACTGTCGGGTCTGCCGGAATAGAATTATCTTCCTCCTCCAGTTCTTCCTCAGTTTCATATTCCGTGATTTCTCCGTGAATGTTTGCTACTGCTTCATCAAGCTGTGCTGCAAGGTCTGCATTTTCATACGGCACACAAGTTGCTTCCATACCGAAACGCCCCGATACCATTTTCATTTCTCCAAGTATCATTTCGGGGTGCTGCACAAAATAAGAGTTCATCTTAATTCCGTTCTCATCGGTATCAAGATGAACCCAATCCGGCTCAATATCTATCAGTCTGTCACGCTTTTGCAGGATAAGAATATCCGAAACGACTTCCGTTCCTGCATTACCCTTAAAGGTATTATTCGGCAATCGAATTGCTCCAAGAAGCTCTGCTCTCTGTGCAATATACTTTCGTACTGCTAAAGTTTCCTTATCCATTGTGCCTTTGCTCGTTACAAGAGCCATCACACCGCCGGGTCTTAACTTATCAAGGGACTTTGCAAAAAAGTAATCGTGTATCAGGAACTTATGCTTGTCATACCTTTTATCCGATACCTTAAAATCTCCAAAAGGCACATT
>CAJMSD010000057.1 GCA_905215965.1 uncultured bacterium
AAAAACGGTGTGGCAACTTTCAAAGATGTGCTTATCAGTGGTTCTGAACCATATACTCTTGAAGAAGTGGACACAGCTATCCGTTATGTTGTGCCAAAAAATCAGACTGCACCAGTGAAGTGGAAAGAAGTAACCACAAGAAACTTCAATAACATTTTGAAGAAATTTACTGTAACAGTAACAAAGAGCGACGCTGAGAAAGGCGAAGCACAGGGCAATGCCAAACTTTCGGGAGCAGTTTACGGTATCTATAAGGGAGAAACGCTTGTAGATAAGTATGTTACTGATGAAAACGGTCAGTTCACTACTAAAGAATATGTTTGTGATACCGACTGGACAATCCGAGAAATCACACCGTCAGAGGGATATTTGCTTGATAAGACTATCCATGAAGTAGGTGCAGACCCGAAACTTTATGAGGTGGAACACAACCTTACTTCCAATGATGTAACCGAGCAGGTAATCAAAGGCAATGTGGCTATCATCAAACATACCGATGACGGAGAAACAAAGATTGAAACACCTGAAAAGGGTGCTTCCTTTGAGATTTATTTGAAATCTGCCGGAAGCTATGACGCAGCCAATAAAGACGAGAGAGATACTATCGTTTGCGATGAAAATGGCTTCGGTCAGACAAAAGATATGCCGTATGGTATTTATACCGTACACCAGACTTCCGGTTGGGAAGGCAGAGAGATGATGGATGATTTTGATGTGTTCATTTCACAGAACGCACAGACCTACCGTTATCTTATCAATAACCGTAACTTTGAGAGCTTTGTCAATGTAGTCAAGGTGGACGCAGAAAGCGGAAAGAGTATTCCGTATGCAGGAGCAGGATTTAAGATTTACGACCCACAGGGCAATCAGGTCAAAATGACCTTTACTTATCCGACACCGACCACGATTGATGTGTTCTATACCGACGCAAATGGTTCTCTTGTCACACCTGAGAAACTGGATTACGGCAAGGGATATTCTATCGTAGAGGTACAAGCTCCATACGGATATGTACTTGATGATACTCCGGTATATTTTGATATTACCGAAGAAAATTCCACAGAGGAAGGCGGCGTAACTGTTGTGAAAGTCAATAAGCCGAATATGGCACAGAAAGGTACTATCACGGTTGAAAAGACCGGAGAAGTATTTAGCGGTGTCAATGTAAGTGGTTCTGAGGACAGTGATGTTATCTATCAGCCTGTTTATGAAGTGGCAGGACTTGAGGGTGCAGTTTATGAAGTCCGTGCTGCGGAAGATATTAGTACACCGGACGGTACACTCCGCTATTCAAAGGGCGAAGTGGTAGATACTATCACAACAAGCTCCGATGGATTTGTGAAGAGCAAAGAACTTTATCTCGGAAAATACGAGGTCAAGGAAATTACCGCACCTTACGGAATGGTAGTGAGTGGCGAAACACATACGGTTGAGCTTACTTACGCAGGTCAGAATATCTCTGTTACCGAAACTTCCACATCGTTCTATAACGAAAGACAGAAAGTGCAGGTAAGCCTTGCAAAAGCCATTGAAAAGGATAAGACATTTGGTATTGGCGACAACGGAGAAATCAAAAACATCAGCTTTGGTCTTTATGCCGCAGAAGATATTGTATCTGCAAGCGGTACAGTTATTCCGGCTGATGGACTGATTGAGATTGTCAGCGTAAATGAAAATGGAACTGCTGTTATGAAGTCAGACCTTCCGTTTGG
>CAJMSD010000058.1 GCA_905215965.1 uncultured bacterium
GCGATACCACTTGGCGAGTACCGTGGCTTTCAAATGGAACTGTATTTTGATACGGTGCAGCGTAATTATGTTGTGAAACTGAAAGGTGAAACGAGCAGAGATGTACCGCTTGGCGACGATGCTCACGGTAATATCGTGAGAATAGATAACGGCATAGAACGCTTTGAGGAAGCACTTGCTGATACGAAAAACAGCCTTGAAAATACGGAGAAGCAGTTTGAAACAGCGAAGCAGGAAATCGAAAAGCCGTTTGCAAAGGAGGAAGAATTGAGGGCAAAAACTGCTCGACTTGATGAGCTGAATATCCTGCTCAATATGGATAAAAAGGAAAATGAGATTGTCGGCGGAGAGCCTGATGAGGGCGAAGCAGTCGGCGGCAGAAAGGAGAAATCGTATGAGAGATAAACAGGAAGGCGGTGGTCGATATGCCATTTATCGCACCTGAGTTAATCATTCAGGCGAAGCAGATGGACTTATTAACCTACCTGAAAAATTATGAACCGTATGAGCTGGTTAAGTTTTCAGGTAACACTTATTGCACCAGAACCCACGACAGTTTGAAGATTTCAAACGGGAAATGGATATGGTGGTCGAGAGGTATCGGTGGCAGGAGTGCTTTGGATTATCTGATTAAGGTCAAAGGTTACAGCTTCCTTGAAGCGGTGGAAACCATTATCGGACACACAGCGATTCAGGCTCCGGTCTATGAAAAGCCACAGCCAAAAGAGGAAAATAAACCGCTTCTTCTCCCTGAAAAATGTGCTTCCAACAGAGTGATTACAGAGTATCTTTTCGGGAGAGGAATAGATTTTGAAATCATCAATTACTGTATCTCTAATGACCTTATCTTTGAGAGCCTGCCGTATCACAATGTTGTGTTTGTAGGCTATGACGAGAAGAAAGAACCGAAATATGCAGCCTACCGTTCCACGAATAAGCGTAGGATTATGGGCGATTGCAGTGGCAGTAAAAAAGATTATTCTTTTCGGCTTGGTAAGGAAAACTTGGAGGAAGTACACCTCTTTGAGTGTGCCATAGACCTGTTATCCTATGCCACGCTTGCGAAGCTGAACGGGCAGGATTGGAAAGAAATGAGCTTTGTTTCGCTGTCCGGGGTGTATTCTCCGGCAAAGAAAATTGAGGACAGTAAAGTGCCGATTGCACTGGAAAAGTATCTTGGCAGTAACCCATCTGTCAGGAAAATCCGTATCCATTTTGACAATGATATAGCGGGCAGAAAGGCAGCACAGACCTTAAAAACCATTCTGCCGGATAAGTATGAAATCGTTGATGAGCCACCAAAAGCAGGTAAGGACTTCAACGATTTTCTTTGTATGCGGATGGGAATTTACAATAAAAAAACACACGAAAGGAATGAAGAACGATGAATGATTCTAAGATTAAAGTTCTCTTGGTAGAACCGGAAAAGTACCCGAAGGAAATTGTAATCGACGACAGTCTGGAAGCAATGCAGGAGGTTGTCGGCGGGGATATTGAGGAATATATGCCCTTTGATGATGACGTTGCAATCATCTGTAATGAGGAAGGAAAGATGAGAGGACTTCCGCTTAATCGTGCTGTTTATGTGCAGGACAACGATAAGAAAGAGATGGTTGATATTATCTGCGGCAA
>CAJMSD010000059.1 GCA_905215965.1 uncultured bacterium
CCGATAATAGCGGAAAACGAAGTCCTCCACGATATTACCCTTGTGGCAAAAGCAGGACAAAAAACTGCCCTGGTTGGTGAATCCGGTTCTGGCAAGAGCACCCTTGCAAAACTGTTGATCCACTACTATGACCCGCAGAAAGGGAGCATTTCCATTGGCGGGCAGAAACTTTGTGATATGAGCCTGGAGGCATTGAACAGCCGCATTTCCTATGTGGCTCAGGATCAGTACCTGTTTAACACCTCCCTGCTGGAAAATATCCGTCTTGGACGTTTGGATGCTACCGATGAGGAAGTAATGGAGGCGGCGAAGAAAGCCCAGTGTATGGAGTTTCTGGAAAAGCTGCCGCAAGGTATTCACTCCATGGCGGGCGATGCGGGGAAAATGCTTTCCGGGGGGCAGCGCCAGCGAATTTCCCTGGCGCGAGCAATATTGAAGGATGCCCCGATTGTAGTGCTTGACGAGGCCACGGCCTATGCTGATCCAGAAAATGAGGAAAAAATGGAGGCTGCTATTGCGGAGCTGGTGAAGGGAAAAACCTTGGTAGTTATCGCTCACAAACTTCCCGCTATAATGAACGCAGATCAAATATGCGTTATGGATCACGGAAAGATGGTGGCAACCGGAAAACATCAGGAGCTGATTCAAGCTTGCCCAGAATACCAAAAGTTGTGGAAAGCGGCTCAGGACAGCGCCGAGTGGAAAGTATCTACTGCAAAGGAGGGAAGATAAATGTTTGCATTGATTTCAAGAATCCTGAACCTCTCCGGGAGGTATAAAAGCCGTATTCAGGCTGCATTTCTATGTGCATTTGTCGAGTCCATTCTCTCCAAAATGCCGATCTTCATGGCGTTTATTGTCTTTGCCGGGTTTGCTGATAATACGCTGACTGGAAAGACCTGTCTGTTTGTCGGACTTGGATTATTAGCTGTTGTAGTGGTTCAGACAGTGGTTCACTATTTGAGCGACCGTCTGCAAAGTGCCGCTGGATTTATGATCTTTGCTGATAAACGGATGGAGTTGGGAAATCATTTAAGAAAAATGCCGATGGGTTACTTTACATCGGGGAATATTGGCAAAATCAGCTCTGTTCTCAGTACGGATATGGTTTTCATTGAGGAAGTTTCTATGAGTACCATTGGCAACATGATGAGCTATATGCTGTCTACTTTGGTTTTAGCTGTTTTTATGTTCGTACTGGATTGGAGACTTGGGCTGATTGCGGTAATCATTACCTTGCTGGCATCGCTGGTTGCAAAATATATGAATAAGGTTTCCTTCAAGGAGGCTGTCGGGCGTCAAAACCAAAGCGAGAATTTGACGGATGCGGTCTTGTCTTTTGCTGAAGGAATTGGGGTTATCAAAAGTTACAATCTGCTCGGAGAAAAATCTGACGAATTAACGGAAAACTTCAAAAAATCAAGGGATGTCAATACGAAGTTTGAGCAGAAAATGACACCGTGGACCACTGGCTTAAACATTCTCTATGGCGTGGGTATTGCCGCTATCTTCGGTTTATCCGTTTTTTTACATCAGGAAGGCGTACTCTCCCTGGCTTATCTTTTGGGCGTGCTGCTGTTTGTCTTTGATCTCTTTGGACCTCTGAAAGCTCTTTATGGAGAAGCAACCCG
>CAJMSD010000060.1 GCA_905215965.1 uncultured bacterium
GCAAAAGACGGTAGTTTTTCTTTTGCAAAAGTTCCTTATGGCAAATGGATTGTAAGAGAAATCGAGCAGCCAAAGGGATTTGTTCTTGATGAAAAAGCGTATGAGGTCAATATCAGCAAAGCCGAGCAGGTAGTTGAAATTGAGATTGTCAATGAGTATGTTCACGGCAATATCAGACTCACGAAGGTGGACGCTGAATATCCGGATAACAAACTTACGGGTGCAACCTTTGAGGTATATAAGGACACCAATGAGAACGGAAAGATTGATGATGGCGATGAACTTATCGGAAATCTTGAAGAAACCGAAACCGGAATTTATGAGATGAAAGAGCTGCTTTACGGAAAATATATTGTCCGTGAAACAAAAGCACCGGAGGGCTTCCTGCTTGATAAGGGAGAATACTCTGTTTTCATTGAGAAAGACGAAACAACTTATTCCGTTGAGAATAAGGCTGGAGTTGGATTTATCAATGAAGCTATGCGTGGAACACTGAAAATCGTCAAGACATCTTCAGACGGTAAGGTCAAAGGTTTTGCGTTCAGAGTAACCGGAGCAAACGGGTATGATATGACATTTGAAACAGATAAGAACGGCGAAATCGTGATTGAGGGACTTCGTATTGGCGAATATACCGTATCCGAAGTGGCAAACAATGCCTCTGCCGCATATATCACACCTGCCGACCAGAATGTTACTATCAAACTTGATGAAACAGCCGTTGTAAAAATGCACAATGAGTTAAGAGATACGCCGAAAACAGGAGATGATACCAATATGAAACTTTGGTATGTCCTTGCCGGACTTTCTGCTGTCGGTATCGCTGTAACTTCTGTTGTTGCACACAAAAAGAAGAAAAAGGAGAGTAACGAGTAATGGAAGCAAAGACAATTATCGCTATCGCATTAGTCGCCGTTATTGTCGGCGGCTTTATCTTTCTTCAGGTTAAAAACCGTAAGAAGTAAGTAACAAGCGAACATTAACCAGTCGGGGCAGAGCGTAAAAACTCTGTCCCTTTAATTTTTGGAGGAACATTATGAAACAACAGAAAACGGTGGAGAGCCGAGTGCTTGAAATCTTAAAGGAATGCCCGATGTCGAGGTATGATGATATGCTTCTCATTCTGCATTATTACAATCGGTACGGATATATACCTGCCGGAAATCTTCCGCTTGAGGATATTGTATTTAATTACCGAGCATACGGACTTCCTTGTTTTGAAACCATACGCAGGGCAAGGCAGAGAGTACAGTCCCTTTTTCCTGAGTATTCACGTAATCCGCAGAAAGAAGAACAGAGCGGCAGTATTTCTATTGTAATCAACATTAGCTAAGGAGGTATTTTCGTGAAAGACAAAGCAACTTTTCAGAATAAGGTCAAGGTGCTGAATAAACTCTTTGACTCCGGTTGTGATACGGAGAAAAAGTTGCAGCAGCTTGATATGGAAGCAATCCTGAAAATCCCGAATATCACGATTCCTGATATGGGTGTGATTATGGAGCTTCAGAAGAATACAAAGTCCGGTAAACTCTTTTCGTATTTGGGCGG
>CAJMSD010000061.1 GCA_905215965.1 uncultured bacterium
TTTTCCTTGACCATTTGCTTGATATTGTCATAATGAGTTCGCAGTTCGGGAGTGCCGAAGTCGGGATTTATCCACTGCTCGTTATTGGAAGTCAGTTCGGGTACAATGTAGATTCTGGACTCGCCGATATTGCGCATATACTCGGCAGTTCTCCGGTTATGAGCCCCGCTTGATGTAACTCTGCAGGGCTTGATATGTATGCTTGACTTTGTTGCCATATTCTTAAATTTTGATTCGGATTGTTGATAAAATATTCTGTTGTCCGCTCATAGCCGCACAGGGTTCTTAGGGGTGTAACCCATAAGCGGAGATTGCAAAGAGAGGGTCACTCTTTGCTCGGGGTTCTCAGGGGAGAAACGCCCTGAGTGGGTTATTAGGGCAAAGCCCTAATCCCCTCGGGAGAGCCCACAACTACGTAAGCGAAGCGTGTAGTTATAGTGGGCTATAACCGGAAGCCTTTCGGTTTCTTGGATAGCGTATCATTCCTCTTTTTGACAGATTGCGCTTGCTCTTTCCTATCGGCTATTCGTTTCTGTAAATATTCGTTCAGATCTTTACATCCACTGTAGATTTGCGAGGCGTCACGTATATACCGGGTAGCATCATACTCCTTTCGGATTTGCTGTATTGCTTCCATTCCTGCACGGTCATTGTCAAAGAAACAGTGGATGCGCTCATAGCTTCCTAACGGATAGAGTGCCTTGGGAACATTGGCTACGGAATTAAGAACTATGTAATCCTGTCTGTCGAAGTCGGGTGATTGCGGACAGCTTTCCAGCCTTAAGGTAAGAAAGGAAAGGTAATCCATAAATCCCTCAAAAACGTAACATGTACTCCTTGGCTTTCCTGACTGTCTGATATGGGATATTTCTTTTGGTGCGATACATCCCTTGAAATATCGGTTGCGGATTTCATATCCGCCCGATATGTTCGGAAAAGCAATGGCAAAATACCGTTTGCCGTTGTGGGTGAAACGGGCTTCCTTACATTCTCTTTTCGCCAGTGCCGTGTTTATCCCTCTTTCCTGTAGGTAGGCAAGCAGGGAAGGAGAAGCCAGCAGCACAATGTCCAATTGCTGAAAACTCGGTTCGGAAAATGATTGCTTGCCAAAAGAGAAAGACACGGGATGTATGTGTGGTGTCTGTTCCTCGATTTTCTGTAGAAGATAAGGCACATAGTCGGAACAGTAAAGTTCCTGTGCCAGTGCAATGATATTTCCACCTTTACCAATTGCAAAATCATACCATTGGTTGCGCTCGGTATTTACTTTGAACGAGGGCTCTGTCTCTTCCCGTAACGGGGATTTATACCACAGGTTGATACCCTGCTGTTTGACGGGTGAATATCCCAAACTGTGCAGAAAATCCGCTATTTTGATTTGTTTTGCTGTCTGTATGTCCATAAAATGATTGCTTTAATAATGGTTGAATTGGTTTATTTTTCTTTTCGCCCGTACCTTTTTATGAAGTACGGTCTGTATAATCACTTCACTTTATTTTCGTATATATAGGATACGGT
>CAJMSD010000062.1 GCA_905215965.1 uncultured bacterium
CAGAAAGAGGACGGCAGATACGAACTTGTTTCAGGACACAGACGAAAGCGAGCTTGTGAACTGGCAGGATTTGAAACCCTGAGAAGTGAGATTGTAGACCTGAACAGAGATGAAGCGACCATTTTAATGGTTGAAAGTAATTTCCAGAGGTCAGAGATATTGCCGAGTGAAAAAGCCTTTGCCTATAAAATGCGTTTGGAAGCAATGAAAAGGCAGGGACAAAGAACAGATTTAACTTCTACACCACTGGTGGAGAAGTTGGCAGGTAAAGATGCCCTTTCGGTTTCTCGTATTGGAGAAGAAGTAGGGGAAAGTCGTGAACAAATACGCAGGTATATTCGTCTGACAAACCTTGTTCCTGAATTGCTTGAATTTGTTGATGAGGGGCGTATTAAAATGCGTCCTGCCGTGGAACTTTCTTATCTTGATGAAGATTGCCAGCGTGATGTGGTTGACGAAATCGACCTAAATGACGCAACCCCGTCACACGACCAGACAATCCGTATGCGAAAGTTATTCAACGAGGGCAACCTTACAACCGAAGCAATCCACGCTGTTATGTCTGAGGAAAAGCCGAACCAAAAGGAAAAAATCGTGTTGAGGGGCGACAGAGTAAGACAGCTTATCCCGAAAAACATTCCCGTCAGTCAGACGGAGGATTTTGTCTGCAAAGCATTGGAGCATTACAACAAGTTCTTGCGTAACCGTGCAGAGCGTGACAGCAGATAGCCTGTTTTACAGTTCCCCTTTCTCACACTCTAACCCCTTAGTTATACTTCTACCTACCGAAAATGATATATATTATCTCACTTGAATATAACTATCTCAAAGTATATGTCTATCTCTAAGGGGCAATCGCACAGTATGAACGGACTGGAGGTGTATGGTAAAATGAAAAATTAACGAAAAATCCGCATTTGTTTTTCGGCAGGTAAATCTTGTC
Source organism: uncultured bacterium (assembly GCA_905215965.1). Lineage (GTDB taxonomy): Bacteria > Bacillota > Clostridia > Oscillospirales > Ruminococcaceae > Ruminococcus. The sequence goes on from CAJMSD010000062.1 coordinate 944, forward strand.
GTAAGAGAAAATCCACAAAGGCACATCGTAGAGATACGGTGTGTTTTTCAATTTTTACAGGAGGAAACGCAATGATAAAGTCAAAATTCAAAAGAGTCACGTCGCTTTTCTTGGCGACCCTTATGTGTGTGACCACTTTTGCAGGCATTGGCTCGACAACAGCATATGCTGCTTCGGGAGAAAAAGCCGATGTTTATATGGTCGATTTCCCTCGTGATGGCGATGCTAATTACGATGGGGTATGGGGACACAGCAATTTGACCTTGAAAAATGGTTGGCATACCGGACGTTCCAATTTTACCAATCTTAAGGCTATTGGCTCATACTCAGGCAATGTTGCTTATTGTATTGAGCCGGGAATTTCGCTCAAGGTCGGTCAGACAATGAATAAGTATGACGAAAATTATTTTAATAACCTTGCATCCAACGGGGTTATTTCCGGAGATGAAATCCGTCTTTTCGTTGGTCGTATTTTACAGTATGGCTATCGTGGGACAATCTCGAC
>CAJMSD010000063.1 GCA_905215965.1 uncultured bacterium
CTTGCACGCCATATTTGCATAATAGCAGAAAGAGCAAGGCATGTCAAGGGCGGCTGCCGCGGCAGCCGTTCATTTTACCCTTTACATGACTGTGAATTTCTGCTACTCCGGCAGTCTGTCGGCAAAGAATATTTCAAGCTGAGAATGAATCTCACCCCAATCCCTGCGTCTGCCGGTCCATTTTCTTGTAATGTCTACCTGAGCCAAGTAGAGCATTTTAAGCAGGCTGTCATCGTTCGGGAATACAGACCTGTTTTTTGAGACCTTCCGCAGCTGCCTGTTAAAATTCTCAATTGAATTGGTAGTGTAAATCAGCGTTCTTACAGATTGCGGATACTTAAAATAGGTTGAAAGTTCAGACCAATGAGCCTTCCATGAAGCTGAAATTTTAGGATATTTTGAGTCCCATTTGGTCGCAAACTGCTCTAATTCGTAAAGCGCCGTTTCCTCGTCTACGGCGGCGTAAACCTTCTTTAAATCCGCCATTAGGGCTTTAATATCCTTGTATGAAACATACTTTGTGCTGTTACGGATCTGATGGATAATACATTGCTGTACTTCGACTTTCGGATATACGGCGGATATTGCCTCGGGGAAGCCCGTAAGACCGTCAACACAGGCAATTAAAATATCCTCAACACCTCTGTTTTTCAGCCCATTAAGTATTGAAAGCCAATACCTTGCGCTTTCATTCTCCCCGACATACATACCGAGAACATCTTTCTTGCCGTCCATATTTATGCCGATTGCTATGTATACGGCTTTCTTTACAATTCTGCCCTCACAGCGTACATTGTAATGGATTGCGTCCATAAAAACTACCGCATATATGCTCTCAAGCGGTCTTTGCTGCCATTCCTTCACTACCGGAAGTATTTTATCCGTTATTCGGCTTACAAGACTGTCCGATACCTCTATTCCGTAAATATCCTCAATGTGTGCCGAAATATCGTTGGTGGTCATCCCTTTGGCGTACATTGAAATGATCTTTTCTTCAATATCCCAGCTTAGTGATGTTTCGTTTTTCCTGATTATCTGCGGTTCAAATTCGGATTTCCTGTCTCGCGGAACGGCTATTTCCACTTCGCCCGCGCTTGTTTTAACGGTCTTTGCGCTATGACCGTTTCGGCTGTTGTCGGTGTCTTTATTTCGGTAATCGTACTTGGTGTAGCCGAGCTTATCGTCAAGCTCTGCTTCAAGTCCGTTTTCGAGTACCTCGCCGACCATTTCTTTGAATACGGATTTCAGGTCTCGGACATCCTCCACTTCCATTAGTGCGAGCAATTCCCGCAATTTCTCTCTCCGTTCCTGTTTTGTTGCCCGTACCTCCGGGCTGTCTTTGTACCTTGGCATAATTATAACCTCCGATTTGTTATTTCTATTTTATACCGTCTCGGAGGTTTACACAATATCTAAAGAAGTCTC
>CAJMSD010000064.1 GCA_905215965.1 uncultured bacterium
TCTTTTCGCCCGTACCTTTTTATGAAGTACGGTCTGTATAATCACTTCACTTTATTTTCGTATATATAGGATACGGTAATAAAGTGAAGCGGTTTTACATTCTCTGCAACCGCTTCGCTTTATCCTTAATATATAGACCTGCCGAATAAAGTGAAGTGATTACAAGTTAGACGGTCTAATAGTGAAAGTCCGGCTTGAACGTGTATTTCCTGCCGTTCTCCTGTACTATCATCCGTTTGTTCCGGAGCATGGTGATAAGTGATACCGCCTTTTGATGGTTCAGTTTTACACCTACCGACATATATGCCTTGATTAAGGCGGTTTCCAAATCCTTATAGCCGTATTCCTCTTTCAGCCCGAAAGCCGCTTCCAGTGCTATACGGTGCTGCTGTTCGGTAATATGTCTGTAAGGGTCGAACTTTTCCTCTTCCGGTCTTCCGGGTTTCTTCGCTTCGGGTCTGTACCCCTCTATGAGTTCAGGCAATGCATTGTCGTTGATACGGAAAGCGAAAGGCTCGAAATCCATTGCACGGATGTGCATGGCTGAAACATTGCTTATATCCCCGTTGCTTTTGTCCTTTTCCACTAGAAGCACGGTTTCCGCCTTGTTGTTCAGTTCCGTACCGATATGCCCCCTTGCGTTTTCATCGCCTTTGTTCTGGTGGAGTATCGTATGGATGTGTATCTGCCTGTCATCCGTCCACTGCATCAGTTTGGAAATAATGCGTGTCGATTCTCCCGGACTGTTGATGTCATATACCATATCACGGATGCCGTCTATGATTACAAGCCCTATGTCCGGTGTATTATAGATAGCCTGTTCGACAATCCTGATACGCTGTTCGGGCGTGTATTTCCTCAAAGCGAGAAACTCCAGATGTTCATTATCCCTGTCATCAGGAAGACCAGCAAGCCGTAAAATACGTTTCATGACTTTCAGACAGTGATAATGGCTTTGTTCTGTGTCCACATAAAGAATCTTCCTTTTTTCTTCCGGTAGTTCCGCAACATACCGCAGTACCGTACCGTTTTTCAATGCGGCGGCTACGATAGCCGATACATTGAAAGTCTTTTTACTCTTGGCTTTGCCGATGGATGCACTGAAATTGCCCAGTGTACCAATGACCGAACCTTGCACTTTTAGAATCTCAGGTGCTTTTTCGTAGATTTTCGACAGGCTCAGGCGTGAGGCTTGCCAAAGGATTATTGCCTGTTCTGCCGAAATCTCCTTTATTTCTTTCATATAGTCCATAAGCATACCTCCCATTATTTCCGTCCTCCTGTTTTCTTCCCGGCAAGCTCAAGAGCCAATTCCGCATCTACGATAATCTTGCGCCCTATCTGGGTAATCGCCTTGTCTATCTT
>CAJMSD010000065.1 GCA_905215965.1 uncultured bacterium
CGATCCACCATAATCATGTTGTTGCTGAGTGCATTTAATCCGTAATACAGGGATTCTCCTGCCATAAAAAGTTCCTGAGTGGTAAACGGTACGAAGATAGCAGTGCTGGTCGTGGTCAGTGCACGTTTGATGGGGATATGATTGACTCCCAGCGGAACACTGCTCATCAGTCCTTCTTCCTGCTGATAGTCCAGACGTTTCAGTACACAGTTGTATTTCTGTGCAATTCCGGCAGTCTGGAAGATGGCATTGTCCAGTGCCTGTTTGGTCTTTGCTGTATTTAAAAAGAGCGCTGTTACAAGGAACATACGCTCATTTCGTGACTGCAGGTCTTCTAACAGACGCTTAGCTTCTCCGCCATACGTGTTCAGATCCGATGGAATGATATCCATATCGTATCCGGCCCGGACTGCTTTTTTCTGTTCTTCGATTTTCATACGGTTGATATCCGTCACTTTGCTTTTTACCAGCTTGATTGCCTTCATCTGATCCACAGACTGGACATGCAGGTTGACGATCAGGTTCTTATCGATATCCAGAAATTCTGCCAGCATCTTATCCGTAAGCTCCGGTGCCAGGATCTGCAGATAAGAGACAGCCCCGATAGTATTTCCCATCTGGAACGTATTTCTGTCTCGGAATACAAAACTGGTCGGTGCCACATAATCCTTTGTATTGAGTCCTGTCCGGATCATGGAACCATAATCAAACTGGAAGTCTGTCATGATATCCGGATTGAAAGTCTCATACAGTATCTGCAGACGTTCCACGCCATTCAGCGGATATGCCGGAACTCCAAGGATCTTGAAGTTGTTCAGGATATCTGATTCAATACGTTCCAGCTTTGGCTTTGCTTCCCGGATATTATCCGCTTCGATGGAAAAGGTGATATATTTTGACTTCACCAGACCGTTGTTTCCTTTTGCCAGCTGCTGTTTCAACATCTTTGCGTATTCCATACGGACATCATCAAAAGCATCCTCCTGTGGTCGGATCCGGATGACCTGCTCAAACTCCTTCATGCTGCTCTTATGGTTGATAAAGCTCAGCTGAAAATGGATGCTGCTGTCAAAGTAATTGAGGAAGTCACACCAGTTTTCAAAGATTGCATTTTTATCTTCATTCTGAGCCAGCTGGTAGTTGATGTCATAAAAGCGGATACACTTAGAATAAGTTTTTCCCTGTACCCTGCAGATTCCATCTCTTCCCATTTCCTTATAAGCGATCGACTGCTGGACGGACAGTTTTTTCTGCCTGCGTTTTTCCTCCTGCTTTTCTTTTTTCTTTTTCTCTTTTCTGTCTACTTTTTTGTATCCGGTATCTGCGACAGTTTTCTTATTTTTCTTTTTTCGCAA
>CAJMSD010000066.1 GCA_905215965.1 uncultured bacterium
ACTATAAATGAGCAAATCCAAAATATTGCACAAAAGAAAGACACCCTCTGTAGAAGGATGTATAATTGAAGTACCAACAAACAACATACTCACTCAAACAAGGGGGTGTCCGTTGCAAACAGTATACATCATTCCAAACATATTTACAATTACCTGAAAGCATTAAATCTCGGATTATTTTTATCCGATGTGTATCTGAACCACTTATTGACCATCATCCTGTCTGTTTTTCTCCGGGGATACCGGGGAAAAACAGTTGATTTCCAAGAAGTCAGCCATTGCCACAGGACAACGACCGCTTATTTCCTGAATCACGGAAAATGGAAGGACGATGCATTGCAGGATGTTTTAAAAAGCAGCATCCTCCAAGCCATTTATAGGGAAGCACAGCGTTCCGGACAACCGATTTACTGTATTGTGGATGATACGATTGCTTCACATACCCGGCCTTCGTCACAGGCGGTTCATCCAATCGAAGCTGCGTATTTTCATCAATCACATTTAAAAGGCTGTCAGGATTATGGGCATCAGGTTGTCTCCGTTATGCTTTCCTGCAACGGGATTACCCTGAATTATGCAGTCATCCTGTACGATAAATCAAGATCAAAGATCCAGATTGTACAGGAGATCGCGGAAGAACTTCCCGCTGCGCCGGTCATTTCCTACTTTCTTTGTGACAGCTGGTATACTACTGCAAAAGTGATGGACCGTTTTATTCGGAAAGGATTCTATACGGTTGGGGCATTAAAGACCAACCGAATCCTTTATCCATGCGGGATCCGTCAAAAAGCCAGTGCATTTGCCCTTCATTTGCGGAAAACAGACCCGGATGTCAGCCTCGTGACCGTTGGCAGCCGTGAATTCTATGTATACCGCTATGAAGGGGAGTTGAATGGCATTCCAAATGCAGCGGTGATCCTCAGCTATCCGAAGGATGGATTTGGGAATCCCAAAGCATTGCGTGTATTTCTCTCTACAAATGCAGAGTTATCCACGCAGGAGATCCTGGACACCTATACGAAACGGTGGCCGATTGAATTATTTTTCCGGCAGAGCAAAAGTAAACTTGCGCTGGATAGTTATCAAATCCGATCCCGTCAGGGAATCCAAAGGTATTGGCTGATCATGTCGTTGGTCCACTATTTGTGCTGTATGCATTCTGGAAACTACTGCACATTCGAAGAGGGATACGCATCCTTGAAGCAGCAGCTAAAGCAGGAACAGTTTGCAAACCTGTACCGCCTCATAAAAAGCAGCGCCTCATTCGAAGAAGCTTTTAAGTTTGTGGGATAAGTTTGTGCAAAATTCGATATTTGCTCATTTATAGT
>CAJMSD010000067.1 GCA_905215965.1 uncultured bacterium
GCCGCCATCCACACCGAGAAAGTCTTTGATGCGCTTGTTAAGCTGCGGCTCGTAGTGGTGTAGGAAGAATGAGAAATGTATCAAATTCTTTTCCTGCAAGGCAGACAGGATATATTCGTTCAGACTGCCTACCTTTGGCGGCTCAGGTTCCAGTTGGAAGATGCGCTCTGCCACATAGGGAATGATACCATCACCGTGCGGATTGACTTGGTGTTTCGGTATGTATCCGGTCATATTCCATGTAAAATCACTCAGCATAGCGCACCTCCCTTCTCATTTCTATAAGAATCCCTTAAGACATTCTTTCATAAAAAGCATGAAGTATTTCTGCCAATTCCTGCGGTGATTCAATATTAACTTCATGTCCGGCACCAATAATCGTTTTTAATTCCACGTTCTTAAGCAATTCTGCCAATTCAATAGAAGCATTTTTATTCGCAGTATCTTTCTCGCCATATAACAATAGTGTAGGGCATGATATTTTGTGCAGAGAGTTGTTAAAGTCCAACTCCATCATGGTTTCGCATAGAAGTAAGAAATCAGCTTTTCTAAATCCCATTTGTTGAAACATGGATTTAGGCATAAATCTAAAGAGAAGATTTTGAAATTTCAGAAGCTTCTTGGGCATTTTATATTGTGTGGCGATAAGCACCAAGGAGCGAACTTTTTTCGGATATTGTATAGCATAGTTCAGAGCTAATACGCCCCCAAGCGATAAACCGCACAAATCAATAGGCTCATCATATTGATTGCAGTAATCTGAAAATGCAGCATATAGATTATCATAGGTCACTTCTTTGCTATGAACTAAATCAGGAAGATTCGGACACAAGCTGTAATCAGTAGTTTGCAAAATATCTATTGTTTTTGTCCAACTGTCAGATGTTTGTCCTAATCCATGCACATATATTTGTTTCATATTGTTTCCCCACTAAATATGTATCTTAGCTTCTGCAAGCAAAGCAGCCTGTTCCATTTCTTTTTCATAAGCTCCTTTGGCATAAGCAACATCACTTTTTGCCCGGAGTTCTTTATCTTTTGCCAGTTTCTTCATGACCTCCGCAAGGTCAGCGTCCAGAGTACCACGCTTTACATAGCGATTTATGGTGTTCAGCCTCTTTTCATATATCTGGATAATCGGATGATCGTCTGCAAGCTCTCGCTGTTCTCTGCCTTTTAGATTGCCGATCTGCCGGCAAGTGCGGTGCAGCTTGTCCCCCGGTGCATAGCCGCCGCAGTATTTGGTGTGCCTTGCGTTGGTGGTGAGGAA
>CAJMSD010000068.1 GCA_905215965.1 uncultured bacterium
GACAGCTATGTAAGCCCTCTGGACGAGCTGTTTGACCGTCTGGAAATGGTAAACCCAGAGCATATCGCCCTAAAGTATTACAGGGATTACCACAGTGGTAGTGCAAAGACCTTAAAGAGTATCCAGATAACCCTTGCCGCAAGGCTTGAAAAATTCAATCTGGAGAGCCTTGCAGGGCTTACCGCCACCGATGAGCTTGACCTGCCAAGTCTGGGAGAAAAGAAGGTCGCTCTGTTCGCTCTGATACCAGACAACGACACGAGCTTTAACTTCCTTGTCAGTATCCTTTATACCCAGCTCTTTCAACAGCTTTTTTATCTGGCAGACCACAAGTACGGCGGAAGCCTGCCTGTGCATTGCCATTTCATAATGGACGAATTTGCGAATGTTTCATTGCCTGATGACTTTGATAAAATCCTGTCCGTTATGCGTTCCAGAGGGGTATCGGTATCCATTATCCTGCAAAATTTGGCGCAGCTCAAAGCCCTTTTTGAAAAGCAATGGGAAAGCATTGTTGGCAACTGCGATGAGTTTTTGTATCTGGGTGGCAACGAGCAAAGCACCCACAAATATGTGTCAGAGCTTTTGGGCAAGGAAACCATTGATACCAACACCTACGGGAAAAGCTCTGGGCGGAGTGGTAACTATTCAACAAATTATCAGATTTCGGGGCGTGAGCTGATGACCCCAGACGAAGTGCGTATGCTTGATAACCGTTACGCACTTCTTTTTGTGCGTGGAGAACGCCCCGTTATGGACTTTAAGTATGACATCTTGAAGCACCCGAATGTAAAATTGACGGTTGACGGAGGACAACCGCCGTATATCCACGGAGAGCCTATGCAGGCTGTCGCAACCATTGTGTTTGACAGTGATATTCCAGATAACGCCGTGAGCGTAAAAACTGTCAGCACTTCCTATGAGCTTCTGTCCGATGAGGACTTGGAAGAAATATTCAATTTATAAGGAGGATTTACCCTATGAAACTTTTTAAGAAGAATGAGAACAAGAAAACCACGAAGCTGCCGATGACTGGAAAGGTTAAGAAAAGCTTCCGCTATTACTGTATGGCTGTTATGGCAATGACCTTTGTGCTTGGTACTTCCGTAACCGCCTTTGCTGCCAATGACCCCATTCAGGTAGTCAACAACCTGTCCGATTTCATTCTCGGTCTGGTGAGGGCTGTCGGTATGATTATGCTCGGCTTTGGTATCGTGCAGATTGGTCTTTCTCTCAAATCCCACGACCCGTCCCAGAGAGCTAACGG
>CAJMSD010000069.1 GCA_905215965.1 uncultured bacterium
CAGGCAGCAGAGGGAAGTTTCAATACAAGGTATCCGCACGAACCTAATGGAATTAAAGACCCTGAATATTCTATCCAGTGTGGAGTTCAGGAATTGAAAGCGGCTCTTACTTCGGCAGAAGTGGAAAGTCCGATAGATATGGAGCATATCAAACTTGCCTTGCAAGGCTACAACTTCGGTAATGGGTATATTTCTTGGGCAAAAACAAAGTATGGCGGTTATTCTTATGCCAATGCAGTGGAGTTTTCCACTCAGCAGGCACAAAGGCTTGGTTGGGACAGTTATGGAGATACCCAATATCCGGCTCACGTTCTGAGATACTATCCGTATGGGCGAGCCTTTACTGCCGGAGGTAATCAGGCGATTGTTGAGGTTGCCTTGACACAGCTAGGCAATCAGGGCGGACAACCTTACTGGAGCTGGTACGGCTTTAATAGTCGAGTGGAATGGTGTGCCTGCTTCGTATCTTGGTGTGCTGACCAATGCGGGTATATTGAAAGCGGACTTGTTCCGAAATTTGCAGGTTGCGTGGATGGTGCAAACTGGTTTAAGTCAAATGGGAAATGGCAAGACCGCACTTATGAACCAAAGGTAGGAGATATTATCTTCTTTGATTGGGAAGGCGACGGTACAACAGACCACGTTGGTATCGTAGAGAAGTGTGAGAATGGCACAGTTTATACCGTAGAGGGCAACTCAGGCGACGCCTGCAAGCAAAGACAGTACGCAGTCGGAAGCAGCAATATCTATGGATACGGTATTCCGGCATATTAAAAATTCCAGACGGTGTCTGGAAAATTGAAAAGATGGCTGCTCAGTTGAGTAGCCATCGGGTACATTATGAGAAATCGGTTGTTTCTCTGTTATTCAGGAAAATATGGTGTGTGTGATAAGTGAAGCTGAAAAGCATATCGGCATTTTCTTTACTGCCGTCTAAAAAGGAAATATCATCGGCAAGGATAAAAAGAATTGCTAACAGCTTCTTGATATATCCAGTGTAGCAGGCATAATCTACATAGATGTTGGCGATATATCCCTCGGCAAATTCTATCAGGTCAGCGTCAATTTCAAAGCTATTGGATAGTTCGTAAACGGTCTTGATGAATTTGTCCTTATCAGCAATTCGCTCTTTACTTGGAATACTTCTGCGGTTCTTCTGTATGAATTTCAAAAAATCATCAGCTTCCGTAAAGTCAGGAGTGATTGTGTTGCCAGTTCCCAAATCTGTTTTGTAATCCTCAAATTT
>CAJMSD010000070.1 GCA_905215965.1 uncultured bacterium
CAGTGGATAAATCCCGACTTCGGCACTCCCGAACTGCGAACTCATTATGACAATATCAAGCAAATGGTCAAGGAAAAGACCGGACGTGCCATGCAGGAAAAGGAAAGGGAACGCAAGGGAAAGAATGGAAAGATTATCAAGGTGGCGGGATGCTCACCCATCCGTGAAGGAGTATTGCTTATCAGACCGGACACCACACTGGCTGATGTACGCAAATTCGGTGAAGAGTGCCAAAGACGCTGGGGCATCACTCCGCTACAGATTTTCCTGCATAAAGACGAAGGGCATTGGCTGAACGGTCAGCCGGAAGCAGAAGACAAGGAGAGCTTCCAAGTCGGTAACAGATGGTTCAAACCAAATTATCATGCTCATGTCGTATTCGACTGGATGAACCATGAAACTGGAAAGAGCCGAAAGCTCAATGACGAGGATATGGCAATCATGCAGACCCTTGCTTCCGATATTCTCCTGATGGAACGTGGACAGGCAAAAGCTGTCACAGGTAAAGAGCATCTGGAACGAAATGATTTCATCATTGAGAAGCAGAAAGCCGAACTGCAACGTATAGAGGAAACCAAGCGACACAAGGAACAACAAGTAAGCCTTGCCGAACAGGAACTCAAACAGGTAAAAGCAGAGATACGCACGGACAAACTAAAGAAAACAGCCACCAATGCTGCTACCGCCATAGCAAGCGGTGTAGGTTCTCTTTTCGGAAGCGGTAAGCTGAAAGAACTGGAACATCACATCGAGCAGCTACATCAGGAAATTACCAAACGGGACAAAGCTACTGATGAATTAAAAATTCAGATACAACAAATACAGGAACAGCATAGCAGACAAATTCGTAATCTTCAAAGAATACATAATCAAGAACTTGAAGCCAAAGACAAGGAAATATCACGATTGAGCACCTTGCTTGAAAAAGCCCACAAATGGTTTCCCATGTTCAAAGAGATGTTGAGAATGGAAAAATTATGCGCTGTTATCGGGTTTACCAAAGACATGATAGAAAACCTCTTGACAAAGAAAGAATCCATACAATGTAGTGGCAAAATTTATTCCGAAGAACACAGGTGGAAATTTGACATCAAGAATGATATTTTTAGGGTTGAGAAACATCCGATGGATAGTGGTAAGCTTATGCTGACCATAAACCGACAACCCATAGTACAATGGTTTAAGGAACAATGGGAAAAGTTACAGCAGAATCTACGTAACTCGGTGCAGAGAGA
>CAJMSD010000071.1 GCA_905215965.1 uncultured bacterium
TCAATGAAACAATCACGGCAGTAAGGAGTGTGAACTATGTTCCCGATAAAATATATTGACAATAACCTTGTCTGGAATAAGGACAATGAGGTGTTTGCTTATTATGAGCTGATACCATACAACTATTCTTTCCTATCCGCAGAGCAGAAATTTATCGTGCATGACAGTTTCCGACAGCTTATCGCACAGTCCCGTGAGGGAAAAATTCATGCGTTGCAGATTGCAACGGAAAGCTCAATACGAAGTATGCAGGAGCAGTCAAAGAAGCTGGTTACGGGGAAATTAAAGGAAGTTGCCTGCCAGAAGATAGACGAACAGACCGAAGCGTTAGTATCAATGATTGGGGACAATCAAGTGGACTACCGCTTTTTTCTTGGCTTTAAGCTCATGGTTACGGAAGAACAGCTCAATCTGAAGAACATCAAAAAATCGGCGTGGCTGACATTCAAGGAATTTCTCCATGAAGTGAACCACACGCTGATGAATGACTTTGTTTCCATGCCGAATGATGAAATCAACCGTTATATGAAAATGGAAAAGTTGCTGGAAAATAAAATCTCCCGTCGCTTTAAGGTGCGTCGCTTGGAAATCCATGATTTTGGGTATCTCATGGAACATCTTTACGGCAGGGACGGTATCGCCTATGAAGATTATGAGTACCAGCTACCAAAGAAGAAATTACAGAAAGAAACGCTGATAAAATACTACGACCTTATCCGTCCGACAAGGTGTGTGATTGAGGAAAGCCAGCGGTATTTGCGATTGGAACATGAGGACAGGGAAAGCTATGTGTCCTACTTTACCGTCAATGCGATTGTTGGCGAGCTTGATTTTCCGTCGTCTGAAATCTTCTATTTCCAGCAACAGCAATTCACATTCCCCGTTGATACTTCTATGAATGTAGAAATCGTGGAGAACCGTAAAGCATTAACAACCGTCCGCAACAAGAAAAAGGAATTGAAAGACCTTGACAATCACGCTTATCAAGCAGGAAGTGAAACAAGCTCAAATGTGGTGGACGCATTAGACAGCGTGGATGAGCTGGAAACGGACTTAGACCAGACAAAAGAAAGTATGTATAAGCTCTCTTATGTAGTGCGTGTATCGGCTGATGATTTGGACGAATTAAAACGCCGTTGTGATGAAGTCAAAGATTTTTACGACGACCTCAATGTAAAGCTGGTGCGTCCTGCTGGGGATATGCTGGGGCTTCATTCTGAATTTCTTCCTGC
>CAJMSD010000072.1 GCA_905215965.1 uncultured bacterium
GAAGCAACAAATGAGCTTCCGTATCCCAATATGGCGGCGTTTTATAACAACGAGGAACAGACCTTGTATGTAAAGCGTGATGTGGGAGACAGCGTAGCGGTCGCTCAGTGCGTAGCACAGGAGCTTGGCCACGCACAGCTCTCCATCAACAGCGACAGTTACAGCAGAGCGGATATGGGATTTCAGGCGGTTTGTATCGGCTATATGCTTTGCAAAAAGTACGGTGTCGATACACAGAATTTTGCTATCAACCGTATCCCTGAAAAGCTTGCCGGCAAAGAGCCGAAGGACATTCGCTATGAGCTTTCCAAAATGAGAAATGCAATGGCGGATATTCACTCCCGTGTTTCCGATGAGCTTTACAAGAAGAAGCAGGAACGAAGCAAAGACTACGAAAGATAAGGTGAGACTATGGCGAAGGAAGAAATGTATCATATCGCATTGGACGATTATGAACACGGCATTATTATCCGTTCTCTCAACGATGAGAAAACAGATTTGATGAACGAGGGTAAATCTACCGATGCGGTGGACGACCTTATCATCAAGGTCGGAACTGCCCCAAAGAAAAAGTTTAGAGTTATCGAAAAGGAACGCTCCTGTGAATCGAGATAACGAAAGGCAGTCTGCGATTATTCTTTCCGTCATCGGTATTATCCCAGTCGTATGGCTGGCACTTCTGATGGCTCCCTCTGTAAAAGGAGGATTGCCGGAAATACTGCCGAGCCTATTAACAGCGTTCAACGAACCATTCCATATTGAGCTATGCGAGGACAGCCTAAAAACTGTCCTCGTTTTGCTTCTCTGCTATGCAATGGGTATCGGGATTTACTTCTCAACACAGAAGAATTACCGAAGGCGTGAAGAACACGGCTCTGCAAAATGGGGCAACGCAAGAGCCGTAAACAAAAAATACAGACAGTCTCCGGCTTCTGCAAATAAGCTGATGACGCAAAATGTCTGTATCGGACTCAATGCGAAGAAACACCGAAGAAACTTAAACACCCTTGTGTGCGGCGGTTCGGGAGCCGGTAAGACAAGGTTTTACTGCAAGCCGAATCTTATGCAGTGCAACACATCATTTGTCATTCTTGACCCAAAGGGCGAAATTCTCCGAGATACCGGAAAGCTGCTTGAAAGCAAAGGCTATGAAGTCCGTGTTCTCGATTTGATTTCAATGGAGAAAAGCCATTGCTATAACCCGTTTGTCTATTTGCAGAACGACAA
>CAJMSD010000073.1 GCA_905215965.1 uncultured bacterium
GAGGAACGTGACGGAGAGCTTGTCGGAGTTATCACGGCTAAGATTTACGGTCAGCTTACGGAGGAAGAGCTTGAAAAATTCAGAGATTATTGTTCCGGACAACTCAGCGACGGGGCAGGCGAAAGTCTGGAGCAGCGGCTGATAAAAACTCCCGACGGCAATATTTACGTCAGCTTCTGGAATTCAGATGACGGCTGGAGTTTGCAGACAGAGGAAGAAATGAACAAAGGTCAATTGGAGGATATGACCGAAGAACCCAATATGGGAATGACAATGTGAGGTAACATGATATACGATAAAAGAAAAGTAGAACTGCTCAAACAGAGGTATCCCGAAGGAACTCGTATTTGCCTCGACCACATGGAGGATTTGTGTCCGGTCGAAAGCGGCACTTGTGGCTGGGTTAAGTTTGTGGACGATGCGGGTACTCTGCATTGTAAATTCGATAACGGCAGAATGATTGGAGTTATTCCCGATGTGGATGAGTTTCATATAATTGAGCAAACAGAAGAAATTACAGAGGATATAGAACAATTCGAAGAAATGAATATGTCAATGTAACGGTTAAGTTTTGAAAAAGACTTAGCCGTTTTTTTTTGCAAAAATCAGAAAGGATCGTGATAAATGATAAAATATTTTGAAGCGTTCGCAGGAATAGGTGCATTCCGTTCAGCTTTTGAAAAAGTAGGCGGATTTGAGTGCGTCGGGTGGTGTGAAATAGACAGATTCGCACAGAAAGCCTACAGAACGCTGTATGACACAAAGGGGGAGATTTTCTATGAGGACATCACAAAAATCGATTACGGAGGTATGCCGGATTTTGATCTGCTCGTTGGAGGCCCGTGCTGCCAAAGTTTTAGTGTCGCGGGGCGCAGACTCGCTTTTGAGGACGACAGAGGAAACCTCTTTTTCAACTATATCCAAATCCTTGAAGCCAAGAGACCCCGTTACTTTATCGCTGAAAACGTACCCAACTTGCTTGGTATATCGCAGGGAGAATGTTTCAGAATCCTGCTTGAAAAGATTTCTGAACTGGGGTATAGTATGTGCTGGCGAGTGCTTAACTCTGCCGGTTTCGGAATACCGCAGTCAAGACGAAGGCTGTTCCTTGTCGGATATCTTGGAGACAGATGTCCCTCCGAAATACTGGCTTTCGGAGGAAATGATGAGGAAAATTGCGAAAAAGGAAAACCTGAACAGCTGATAGGCGGTTCACAGGGTTC
>CAJMSD010000074.1 GCA_905215965.1 uncultured bacterium
GGCAATTTGATGACTCAAGAGCTTTCGCTCAAGGACTCGTGGCTCGGTACATCTGTCCGATATTTAATTGTTCGCTCTGTTACTACTTCTTGTTAATCTGTACTTGACCGTTCCTTTGCGGAGGGACAAGTCAACCTCTACTACTCTGTGGCAGTTCGGACATTTCAGTTCAATAACGCCTGTTGTCATTGTTACCTTGTCAAAAATACGCCAGCCACAGTTTTTGCACCTTACGATTATCTTTTGTTCCAACGATTTCATAGCTCGCTCACCTCCGGATAAACCGTAACCAAATCAAAAGGATTATCAAGATACTCCTTTTTCAAAAGTCCGAGCTGTTTCATTCGTATGGCAAGAGCCTTTTTGGAACACCCTAAAAAATCCGCAAGTGCGTCAAACCTTTTATATACACTCGGATAGTATATCTTGTTCAGGCATTCAATCTTTTCGCCGAGACTGAACAGATACATTCCTTGTTTTATGAGGTTTTCAGGAAGAAGGATAGCTGCTCCAAGCGTGTTTGCCTGCCATTCCTCCCAATCGGATATTGGCTTATTCCTCTCGGAATTTGCCTTGTAATAATGTACTCCGGCAGATTTCTGTGTTACACCGTAATCATTCGGGAACAACATCTTGAATATCTGATGGCTGCCCTCGTGCATTAAGGTAAAGTTCTTTCTGCCTTTCAGCTTGCTGTCAAAGTTCAAGTCCTTTTCCACAAGAACGGTTTTCCCGTCCAAAAAGAAAAAGGCTTCGTTATCATCATCTTCAAATACCTGAACACCCATTTCCGTAAATGAGGTCATTCCGAGAATACTACCGTCATAGGATAGGTGCTGGTATTCGACATTCAATCCGAGAACCTTCTCCAAGAGAAGCTCCGGGTCAATTCTGTATATTTGTGTGTTACGGACATCAGGAAGTGCCATATATGCCTGAACATACTTGTCGGCAATCGCTTCGATGTCAAATCTCGATAAATGTTTCAAGTTACAAAACCTCCTACCATTAGGATTTTGCTTCTACAAACCACTTTCCGTTTTCTTCGTCGAACAGAAATGTGGGCTTGCCGCAAATCTGTACCGTGTAGCGGATACCGGTTCCTCCGACTTTGGTGGAAGCCGCACGGCATTTCTGAATTACACGGTCTATCTCATATTTTTCATCATTCTCAAACTTGATGAA
>CAJMSD010000075.1 GCA_905215965.1 uncultured bacterium
TTTGAGTGGTAAAAGTGGAACTTTCGTAAAGTATCAGGATATATCACGGATTATCTGAATATATGTTCCATTTCCTTGGCGAAATTTTGGTTGTTGTCACTGGGGAAATCTGAAACAGGCTCCTTGTACTTGGATTTGTAGTAGCTGTCGTCAATATCCAGCAGTTTCAGTATTCTGTCTTTCCATTTGTCCCTGTCCTGTTTGGAGAGTTTCTCGCTCATCAGGAATATCAGATAGCATACACGTATTTTCTCTCTCGGTTTTATTTTCAGCTTACAGTTGCAGGGGTGAAGATTCATATTGGCATAGAAATCTGGTGCGGAAATTTCTTCGAACTGCTCTCCTTCGCACACCTCATGAATGAGCGAAAGTAATTTCATGCTGAAATATTCCTGTTGTTCTTCTGTCGTTTCCTGCTGACTGATTGGCTCGCTTGATTTATTCTCTTGCTTTCCGTCAGGAATGTATTTCTTCAATATATCCAGAAAAAGGCAGCTTTGACGGTATATGTCCGCACAACAGTTCTTCATATATTGGAATGCCTCTGTTCTTGTAGCCTTTTGCTGGTCATAGAGTTTGTTCAGTTTGGCTTTTTCCCTGTCATATTCAGCCTTGCAGCGTTCATATTCTTTCTCTGCCTGTTTTTCCTCTTCGGCTGTATGCTCCCTGTAACCAATGGAATCATACCTGTTGTTGGCTTCATTCAGCGGCTTGCTCAGACTTCTTGTAACATCCAGCTGGGCTTCAATTTCCTGAGAATACCTTTCCATGTGCTGATAGCAAGCACGTTCTATGGCTCTGTCACTTAACGGGCGTATCTCATAAGCCTGTATGCTCTTTTCTATTTCAGTTTTCAGGCTGTTGAGTATCAAGGTGTATTGCTCTTTTTGCTTGTCAAGCACCAGTTCAAGGATAGCGGCTTCAAAGGATTTCATGTCATTATACTCCTGATAGAAATCCGATATGAATTTCTGCCTGTCAAAAGAAAAAGCGTAATTATCTATATAGTCTCTGTATATTCTGTTGAGTTCTCCATATTGGGGAATCATCGTCTGTATCTTTCCTGCCATAT
>CAJMSD010000076.1 GCA_905215965.1 uncultured bacterium
AATGTACCGATTGATATTATTGCCCGTGCAGAGGACGCTTCCAAAATTCAGAGAATCGTTGAGAGATTTGAACTCGGTAAGGTTGATAAGGCTGCGATTGTCACCGAGTCTCAGAAGGCTGTCGAAAAGCGTGAAGCTTTGGAGAAAGACAAGCCGACAAAAACCAAAAACGAAATCATCACTGAGGAAGCCGTCAGAAAGCCTATTCAGAAAGAGGGATATTCCCAGTCAAACCCCACAGTCGCCAAAACGGACAAAAACCCTCCGTCAAGGCACGACTCCGAGCCGGTAGATATGCAAACTGATAAGGGTACTGTAAGCGACAGACAGAGAAAGCCGTCGGTAAAAGCAAAGCTTGACCGATATAAGGCACAGTCCAAGCAGCAGAAAGAAGCAGAACGCAAAGAGCCGGAGGTATCAAAGCCTGAGGTTAAGAACGCACCGGCACAGACCGTACACCAGCAGCCGAAACCCAAAAGCAAAAATGTGAAAGAGAGGTAATCACAATGACAAACAATTTTACCCCTGCAAAAGCAGGACAGCAGAGAAGCAGACTTTCCAAAGAGGAATATGCCGAGAAGATGAAGGCTGAAAAAGAAGCCGTATATCAAATGGCGGACGATACCGCAAAGGCTATCGTTTCCGACTCGGAAAAGTTCAAAGCATTTCTTGATACGCAGAGCCGTCTTGACAGATACTCTGCGGTCAACGCACTTCTGATTTTCAAGCAGCTTCCCGAAGCAAGCCAGCTTAAAAACTTTGACGACTGGAGCAAGGACAATGTGAAAATTCAGAAAGGTGCGAAAAGTATTTCCATTCTTGAGCCTGTCGAGTATGCAAAGAGAGACGGTACGACCGGCATTTCCTACAATGTGAAAAAAGTCTTTGATGTTTCGCAGACCAGCGGCAAGAGACCGCCTGCACCGACTGTCAACCGTGACCCGAAAGCACTCATTACTGTTATGCTGGATTCTTCCCCGGTTGAAGTAGAAGCAACAAATGAGCTTCCGTATCCCAATATGGCGGCGTTTTATAACAACGAGGAACAGACCTTGTATGTAAAGCG
>CAJMSD010000077.1 GCA_905215965.1 uncultured bacterium
TATTATAGCAGAAAGAAGAGGTGTTCGATATGTGTACAGCAGCAACTTACAAAACAAAAGATTTTTATATGGGCAGAACGCTTGATTATGAATTTTCCTATGGGGAACAGATCACGATAACGCCAAGAAATTACGAATTTGATTTCCGGTTTGCCGGGAAGATAAAAAGCCATTATGCTTTGATCGGAATGGCATTTGTTGCAGAAGGTTATCCGCTTTATTATGATGCTGTTAATGAAAAAGGCCTTGGAATGGCAGGTCTTAATTTTGTCGGAAATGCGGCATATGAAGAGGCTTTGCCGGAAGATGAAACAGAAGTCAGCCAGGTGGCACAGTTCGAGTTCATCCCATGGATCCTTACACAGTGTGCTACTGTAGCAGAGGCGAGAGAGAAGCTGGCAGCAATGAGACTGACAGGCACAGCATTCAGTGAACAGCTGCCGACAGCACAGCTTCACTGGATCATTGCAGACAAAGACTCCTGTATCGTTGTTGAGTCTATGAAAGATGGGCTGCATGTATATGATAATCCGGTAGGAGTGCTTACCAATAATCCACCATTCCCGAGTCAGATGTTTGCACTGAATAATTATGCCGGAGTATCCAGAAAACAGCCGGAGAGTACTTTTGCAGGAGTATTACAGCTTGATGCATATAGCAGAGGAATGGGTGGAATGGGAATACCTGGAGATCTTTCCAGCCAGTCAAGATTTGTGAAAGTTGCCTTTACAAAATTAAATTCGATCTCCGGTGAAGAAGAGGATGAGAGTGTAAGCCAGTTCTTCCATATCTTAGGATCCGTAGATCAGCAGCGTGGATGCTGTGAGGTGACAGAAGGCAAATATGAGATCACGATATACACGTCCTGTTGTAATACAGCAAAAGGTATTTATTATTATACGACTTATGATAATCATCAGATCACAGCGGTTGACATGCATGCGGAAAATCTGGATTCAGATCAGCTGATCTGTTATCCGCTTCTGTCCAAGGGCGAAGTCAGATGGCAGAATAAATAATACGAAAATGCACGGAGAAAGCATAACGCAGAACAACAGGAGGA
>CAJMSD010000078.1 GCA_905215965.1 uncultured bacterium
TTCTTCCTCTTGGATAAATGGTTTTTGGACTTCTTTCTTTGCGGTTTCCAACTGATTTTTGGTGTTCTCAAGGTCGTTCTCCGCAAGTGACAAGCTCTCGGCAAATCTCTCAATTCCGTTATCAAGACGGATAATATTGCCGTATGCGTCATCGCCGAGAGGAACATTTCTGCTTGTTGCACCTTTCAGTCGAACCTCATAATTTCGCTCTGCGGTATTAAAAAGCAGCTCCGTTTCAAACCCTCTGTACTTGCCGAGAGGAATAGGGTCGGGGCTGTTCATCTGTTTGCAGGCTTCAATGATTGCTTTACCGGCGTCGGCTTTTTCGGAATAAAAAACACCCTTAACCTCCATACCGACAAAGCGGTCGTCCGTTGGTTTCGGGTGCTGTTTCGCAGTTTCTACATCTTGCTTCAAGCCTTCAATGCGGTTTTCCAAAGCTGTAATTCGCTGCGGATAATATTTGATTATCTTATCTTCCAAAGCATATCTTTCAGAGAGAAAGTTGGATTTTAAGAGCTTCAGCTTTTGGACTTGAATATCCAAATCCATCTTCTCCTTAATATACGGATTGCCGGTGGCAAGCATTTTAATTTCTGCATAGGACAGAGCGGTTTCATCAATATCCTCGGCAGAACGCACCGGGGATTTGCTCGTCATAATCTGACTGGCGAACTTTTGCTTTCCCTCTACAAGCTGATAGAGATATGCGTCAAAGGTCTGCTCCGTTACATAGCGGTAAATATCTACATCAGGGTTTGAGTTGCCCTGACGGATAATTCGACCGGAACGCTGCTCCAAGTCTGACGGTCTCCACGGACAATCCACATCGTGAAGTGCGATAAGTCTGTCCTGAACATTCGTGCCGGCTCCCATCTTCTGCGTAGAGCCGAGAAGCACTCTGACCTCGCCCTTGCGGGTCTTTTGGAACAGTTCTTTCTTCTTCACATCGGTATCTGCTTCGTGGATAAAGCGGACTTCGCTTTCGGGGACACCACGCTCTATGAGCTTCTTTCTGATGTCGTTATA